>CAWGAC010000001.1:0-66418 GCA_963820435.1 uncultured Spirochaetota bacterium
GAGGACATCATGGCGCCGGGAGCGCTGCCGCAGAAGCCGGCGCAGGCGGTGCACGTCAGGCTCAACGAAGAAGTAGGCACCGAGGAGAGCCTTCACAAGATGCGGGAGTACCTGCTGGACAGGCGGGGCGGCTGCGCGCTGTTCTTCCACCTGGGGAGCGGCAACGGCCGGGAGGAGATCGTCGTGGAGGCCTCGTCGCAGATCCGGGTTGCGTATGCCGAGGAGGTTCTTGCCGGCCTGCGCGAGTACCCGCAGGTGGCCGACGTATGGACAGAGTAAGAATCGGTCTCGTCGGCTTCGGCACGGTCGGGGAGAGCTTCTACAACCTGCTCACGCGCAATGCGGCCGAGTTCGCGCGGCGGCTGGGGGTGGCGATCGAAGTGCCCTGGGTCGGCGTCCGCGACGCCTCCCGGAAGCGCGCGCGTGGGACCGGGCACCACGCGTGGTGAGCGGATGGCGCGAGATCCTGGATGACCCTTCCGTGCCGATCGTCGTGGAGCTGGCCGGCGGGGCGGACGCGCCCCTCCCGCTGATCCGCGAGGCGCTGATCGCGGAAGAAGCACGTGATCACGGCGAACAAGGCGCTGCTCTCCGCGCACGGCAGGGAGCTCTTCGCGCTGGCCGGCGCGAACGGCGTGGAGCTGAAGTTCGAGGCCGCCGTGTGCGGCGGGATCCCGATCATCAAGGTCCTGCGGGAGAGCCTCATGGGAAACCGGGTCAGGAGCATCGTCGGCATCGTCAACGGAACCACCAACTACATCCTCACGCGGATGACCGAGGAGAAGCTCTCCTTCGCCGAGGCGCTGGCGCAGGCCCAGGAAAAGGGGTTTGCGGAGGCGGACCCGACGCTGGACGTGAGCGGCGGCGACGCGGCCCAGAAGATCGGCCTCCTCGCCAGCCTCGCGTTCGGCTGCTGGATCGAGCCGCGCGGACATCCTCTGCGAGGGGATCGCCGCGGTCGACCCAGAAGGACATCGAGTTCTGCCTCGGCCAGCGGGTTCGTGTTCAAGCTGGTCGCCCAGGCGCGCATGATCGAAGGCGCGCCGCTCGTGACCGTGTTCCCCGCGCTGGTGCCGCTCGACCATCCCCTGGCCGGCGTCCGCGACGAGTTCAACGGCGTGCTCGTGGACTCCGACTTCCTCGGCCCGTCGGTCTACGAGGGGCGGGGAGCCGGCGGGCAACCCCACGGCCTCCTCCCTGGCCTCGGACCTCGGGGACCTGCTGAAGACCATCCTCTCCCGGCACGTGCCCCGGGCCCCTCTGCCCGCGCTTGCCTGCGTGCAGCCGTTCCCCGCCGAGCGGATGCGCAGCCGGTACTACTTCCATTTCGTCACCGCCAACAGGCCCGGCATCTGGGCGCTGGTCACCGGCATCTGCGCGGAGAACGGCATCAACATCGAGAGCGTGCACCAGAAGTGGGAGGACAAGACGAAGCCCTCGGACCTGTTCGTGCTCGTGGACGAGGCCGAGGAGGCGCAGGTGCGCGCGGCGTTCGGCGAAGATCGTCTCCTCGGACGGGATCTATCCCGAGTCGCGCTACTTCCGGGTCCTGGCGATGCCCGGGGGAGGGCGGGCAATGATCGACCTGCACACGCACACGTTTCTGAGCGACGGGGAGCTTTGGCCCCGGCGCGAGCTGGTCCGCCGCGCCGAGCATGCCGGCTACCGGGCCATCGGCATCACCGACCACGCCGACGCCTCGAATCTGGACGACCTGCATCTCGGCACTGGTGCAGTTCGCCCGGGAGACGCAGCCCTTCGTGAAGATCCGCATCATCCCCGGCGTGGAGCTGACGCACGTCCCGCCCGGCCAGATCGCGGCCTGGTGCGCCGCGCGCGGCAGCTCGGGGCGCGCCTCGTGGTTCTGCACGGGGAAACGGTCTGCGAGCCCGTGGCGCTCGGGCACCAACCGGGCCGGCATCGAGGCGGGGGTAGACATCCTTGCCCACCCCGGGCTCATCTCGGAGGAGGAGGTGCGCCTGGCGGCCGCCAACGGCGTGCACCTCGAGGTGTCCGCGCGCTTCTCCCACGGCCTGGGAAACGGCAGGGTCGTGGCCCTCGCCCGCGAGGCCGGGGCCTCCACTGGTCGTCGACTCCGACGCCCACTCCCCGTCCGACATCCTCACGCCGAACTGGCGTGAGAAGGTGGCTTTCGGATCCGGGCTCACCGCCGACGAGCTGGAGCGGATCAACAAGACGATGATCTCCCTGGTGGAGAAGCTCGTCCCATCCACGTTTTTTGCATAGCGCGCCAGCGGGCGTGAGCCCGCGGCGCCATCATTGAGGAGGCTTCTCGTGCTGATTCTGCTTACCATCATCAACGGTGTGCTCATCGCGTACCTGTTCATTCTCTCCCTGCGGATCGTGCTGGGCTGGTTCGCCCCGCAGGCCCTGGGAAGGGCCTGGGACCTCCTTGCCGGCGCCACGGACCCCTACCTCGCTCTTTTCGGCCGCGTCCGTTTCCTGCGCGGCAGTCTCTTCGACTTCTCTCCCATCGCGGCGGTCCTCGCCCTCGTCGTGGCACTCGATCTCGTGAACAAGCTACTGACTACGGCCGGATCACCCTCGGCTTCTTCCTTGCTTCCGTTATCTCCGCCGCGTGGTCGGGCGCGCGGTTCCTCCTCCTGCTGTTTCTCATCGTCGGACTGCTGCGGACCATCCCCCTCCTTCCGCGCACATCCGCCGGCGTCGAGCCGTCTGGAAGGTGGTGGACATCCTCATGCAGCCTGTCGTCGCCTGGGTGACGAAGCTGTTCAGGCTCGGCCGGGGCTCGGGCTATACCCAGCATCTGCTCCTCACTATCGGGCTGCTGTTCGTCGCCTGGCTTCTCGGTGAGACGCTCGTGTCCTACATCATAATTCCCGCTTTTCAGAGGATTCCCATCTGAGGGAGGGACGGAAGCCGCACGGAGCACCCGCGTGTTCCTTGGCGAACTGACCCAGGACATCTCCTCGCTGCGGGGCGTGGGGCCGCGCTTCGCAGCGCGCCTGCAGCGGCTCGGCGTCACGACTGTTCGCGATCTTCTGCTCCTCCTGCCCCGCGCCTACGAGGACCGCTCGAGCATGGTTCCCCTTGCGCAGCGCGGCCGGTGTGGACAAGGCGTGCGTGGTGGCGACCGTGATGTCGACCACGGATATCGGCTGGGGAAGGACCCGGACGCCGAAGGCGATTGTTTCCGACGACACCGCCGAGGCTGTCCTTTTGTGTTTTGGCAGGCCCTTCCTTCGCAGCGTGCTCCAGCCGGGCGCGCGGTTCTTCATCTGGGGGAGCTTCCGGTTCAAACGGGGAGAGCTGGAGTGCTCCGACTTCGAGCTGGAGCCGTGGAGCGAAAATCCCGCGGGTTTCGGCAGGATCCTTCCCCTCTATCCGCTTACCGAGGGCCTCACGCAGACCGCCGTGCGCAAGATAGTCGGCCATGCCCTGGCGTCCGTGCTTCCCTCCATCGAGTCGAGTCTTCCCGAGGCTCTGCTCAGGGACCGGGCGCTGCCCGGTCCTCGCGAGGCCCTTGGCGGCGTTCACTTTCCTCCGAGCGCGCGCGGCGGCGGAAAAGTACCGCAGCGCGCTTGCCTACGAGGAGCTTTTCTATTTCGAGATTGCGCGTCCTGCGGCGAAAGCGGGCTCTCGCGGCCGACAGGCCCCGGCAGCGAACCCTCGCGCACGGGCTGCGGGACGCGCTTATCAGCCGGCTCCCCTTCACCCTCACCGGTGACCAGGCAGCCGTCACGAGGGAGATTGAGGCTGACCTTGCTTCCGCGGTCCCGATGGCCCGGCTGCTGCAGGGAGACGTGGGGTGCGGCAAGACCCTGGTTGCGCTGCTCTCTTCGCTGCTGGTGACGGCAAGCGGCGAGCAGGCGGCATTCCTGGCGCCGACGGAACTGCTTGCCCGGCAGCATGCCGAGAACGCGGCGCGGCTCCTGGAGCCGCTCGGGGTCAGGATCGCTTTTCTCTCCGGGTCCGTGACGGGCGCGCCGCGTGCGCTCCTGCTGGCTGCGTTGAGAGCCGGCGAGGTGGACCTGCTCTTCGGCACGCACGCGCTGTTCTCCGAGGATGTCGCCTTCCACGCGCTGGGTCTCGTCATCGTCGACGAGCAGCACAAGTTCGGTGTCCTGCAAAGGCAGGCGCTTCTCAGGAAAGGAGAGGCACCGGACCTCCTGCTCATGACGGCAACCCCGATCCCTCGGACCCTCGCTCTCACCGCTTTCGGAGATCTTGACGTTTCCTCCATCAGGACCATGCCGGCCGGACGGAAACCCGTTGTTACCCACCTTGCGCGCGAAGGCAACGAGGAGAAAGTGTACCGGAGAGTGCGGGAGGAGCTCGAAAAGGGCAGGCAGGCCTATTTCGTGTACCCGCTCATCGAGGAGTCCAATGCGCTCGCGGTGAAGGATGCGGAATCCGCCTACCGTGATTTGAAGGAAAAAGTCTTCCCGGACCTGCCCCTGGCCTTGATCCACTCGCGTGTTGCCGAAGAGGAAAAAGAGCGTGCAATGGCGGGATTTGCCGGAGGCGCGGTGAAGGTTCTCGTCGCCACGAGCGTCGTGGAGGTGGGCGTGGACGTGGCCAACGCAACGTGCATGGTCGTGGAGCACGCGGAGCGCTTCGGGCTCTCCACGCTGCACCAGCTCCGCGGCAGGGTGGGACGCGGCGCGGACCAGTCCTATGCGTTCCTCGTGTACGGCACGAAGCTCACTGATGAAGGGATCGAAAGGCTGAAAATCATGAAGGAGACGACGGACGGATTCCGGATCGCGGAAAAGGACATGCAGCTCCGCGGACCAGGTGAGCTTCTCGGAGTCCGTCAAACCGGTTTTCTGAACTTTCAAGTCGCGGACCTCCTTGTGCACGGGCCATTGCTCCTGCAGGCGAGGGACGATGCGATTCGCCTCCTGGCAGAGGATCCCGGCTTTCTGCTCCCCGCCAACGCAATCATAGGCAGGGTGCTGGGCGGCACGGTACCTGCTCCCTGGATGACTCGGTTCGAGAGCGTGCTCGAGGGGGGATGAGGTGAGGATAACCGGCGGCATCTACCGGGGACGCACCATACTCTGCCCGCCCGGGGTGATCAGGCCGTCCATGGATCGAATGAGGCAGTCGCTGTTCTCAATCCTGGGCGACCTGGAAGGGATCTCGTTTCTTGACCTGTTCAGCGGCACCGGCATTCTCGGGGTGGAGGCGGCTTCCCGCGGCGCCGATCCGGTGCTCCTTGTGGAGAAGGACCCCAGGAAGAAGCCGACGATCCTGAAAAACATAAGCTTCGTGCAAAGCCACATCGATCTTGTCGTTGCTCCCGTGGAGAGGTTTCTGAAGACAAACCAGAGGTCCTGGGACCTCGTATTCCTCGATCCGCCGTTCGATTTAGAGGGCAAGGCGGCTGTCCTGGACCAGGCGTGCGCCGCGCCCCACCTCTCCCCGGGAGGCCTTGTCGTTATGCACCTTCACCGGGCAGAGAAGCTCTCCACGGAGAGGCCGGGCATGGTCCTCAGCGATCGGAGGGAATACGGCCAGTCCCTCCTGCTCTTCTTCAGGCGTGAAGGGGAGTAAGGGAGGCCACAATAGCCGCGATAAATGTCACGGGGTACCGCGGCCACCGTACCTTGCACGGTACCGCGTTCGCGCGGAACGCGTACTCGCGTACTCTGAGCAGTTCGGTGGCATTCGTGACCGCCTTGACGCTCGCGCGCGGGGTTTGTTAGTATGCCAGCCATCGGGGTATGACTTCACGCTCCCCACGGCTCCCGCCGTTTCTCGCCCTGGCACGGTATCCCGTGCCGTTTCGGCGTTCCAACGGCTGCCGCCCAACTCCACGGAGTACCGTGGAAGGGGGCCCCTATCGCACGGCCTTCGGCCGTGCCGGGTTCGGCCTTACGCCGTCCATGGCTCGGCCGACCTCGCCGTACGGGAGTACCCGTTCGACGAGTACGTCGTCCATGGCTACGCCCTTGTAGCTCAGTTGGTAGAGCACGTCCTTGGTAAGGACGGGGTCACCGGTTCAAATCCGGTCGAGGGCTCGACACAGGCCTGCGCGCATGAAGGGATCGCGCAGTACTGGACAACTACTTGTTTCTCGAACCACTTGACACAAATGGGGCAAATTGTATAAATTTGCGCTCCAACTAATGCCACGGGAAATCGCGCGGGGTACCGCGCGCGCCGTGGCGGCACTAACTCCAGGAGATCCCGATGGCCAAAGGTAAAGCGAAGAACCAGGAGCTTGTCGCCTTGCAGTGCACCGAGTGCGACAGGCGCAACTACACCACGACGAAGAATCGCAAGAATACCCAGGGCAAGCTGGAGTTCTCCAAGTACTGCCGGTGGGACAGGAAGCACACCCTCCACAAGGAAGTGAAGGTAAAGTAGCGGGTTCGAGCTCATAGGCCAGTAGCTCTAATGGTAGAGCGCCGGTCTCCAAAACCGGATGTTGCGGGTTCGAGTCCTGCCTGGCCTGAACGGGGAAAGGGACATCCGAGGGACGGAGGACATGAAGAAGAATCATCCTGTTCTTTCAGGAGAGCTTCGCGGAGCTCAAGAAGGTGACCTGGCCGAGCCGGGACGAGGCCCTCGCGTCTACCAGGGTGGTGCTTGTTTCCACGATCCTCATCGCGCCATGCTCGGGCTCGGTGGACTTCATCCTCTTCAAGCTCGTCGACTGGATCTTTTAGGCAAGAGGCTGCATGGCAAAGGCGTGGTATGTCGTGCATACCTACTCAGGGTATGAGAACAAGGTCCAGAAGCACGTGCGCATGCTCGTGGACAAGGGAACGCTCAAGGACCACGTTTTCGACGTGAAGGTGCCCTCGGAAGAGGTCGTCGAGATCAAGGACGGGCACAAGAAGGTGTCCACCAAGAAGTTCCTTCCCGGCTACATCATGGTGGAGATGGACCTCCCGGACCCGGGTGGAAAGAGGTCTGCCAGGAGATCCGCAAGATCCCCGGCGTGACGGGTTTCGTGGGGTCCAATCGCAACCAGAAGCCCCAGCCCATCTCCCAGGACGAGGCGCGCGGGATACTGCAGAAGGCGGGCGAGATCAAGGCGGACCGGGTCCTCAAGCCGCGGCAGAGCTTCTCGGTGGGGGAGATGGTGCGGATCATCGATGGTCCGTTCGATTCCTTCACGGGGAGCATCGAAGAGGTGAACACGGAGAAGGGCAAGCTCCGCGTCATGGTGGGAATATTCGGCCGATCGACACCGGTCGAGGTGGATTTTCTCCAGGTGGAGAAGATTTGACATACGAACCCTCATGGGGCACGGCCACGGCGCGTGAAGCGCGGCGATGCTCGAATGGGAGCTCTCTCATGAGGAGAGCGATAGGACCACGGAGGTAAAGGCGAAATGGCGAAGAAGACAGTCAAGGCACTCGTCAAGCTGCAGGTGCCCGCGGGCAAGGCCACCCCGGCGCCCCCCGTCGGACCGGCGCTGGGGCCGCACGGCGTGCAGGCGGCACAGTTCTGCCAGCAGTTCAACGAGAGGACCCGCAAGCAGGAAGAAGGCGTGCTCATCCCGGTGGTCATCACGATCTACACGGACAAGAGCTTCACCTTCATCACCAAGACTCCTCCCGCGGCGGTCCTCATCAAGAAGGCGCTCGGCCTCGAGAAGGGCAGCGGAGAGCCGAACAAGACCAAGGTCGGCGTCGCTCACCCGGGACAAGCTGCGCGCGATCGCCGAGCAGAAGATGCCGGACCTCACCGCGAAGGACATCGAGGCCGCAATGAAGATCATCGCCGGCACCGCCCGCAGCATGGGCGTGACGGTGGAGGGCTAGGCCATGGCGCACGGAAAGAAATACCGGGCATCAGCCGAGAAGTACGACCGCGCCGAGACCTACCCGCTGGAGAAGGCGGTCGACCTGGTGAAGGAGCTCGCCTACGCGAAGTTCGACGAGACCGTGGAGGTCTCGATGAAGCTCAACATCAAGAGCAAGCACACCATCCGCGACGTCATGGCGCTGCCGCATCTCTTCGGCAAGGACAAGCAGATCCTCGTGTTCGCCAAGGGCGACAAGGCCGAGGAGGCGCGCAAGGCGGGGGCCGCATATCGTCGGTGACGCGGACCTGATCGAGAAGATCAAGGGCGGCTGGCTGGACTTCGACATCGCCGTCGCCACCCCGGACATGATGAAGGACGTCGGCAAGCTCGGCCAGATCCTGGGCCGGCGCGGGCTCATGCCCAACCCGAAGACGCAGACGGTCACCTTCAACATCAAGGAAGCCCTGGATGAGCTGAAGAAGGGCCGCGTGGAGTACCGGGCGGACAAGGGCGGGGTGGTGCACCTCGCCGTGGCCAAGCTCTCCATGGGCAAGGACCAGATCGCCGCAAACGCGGCCGCTTTCATCCAGGAGGTGGTGCGCAAGAGGCCGTCGGATCTCAAGGGGGACTACGTGCAGTCCATCGTGCTCTCCTCCACCATGGGTCCCGGCATACGCTTGTCCCCCAAGGACAAGGCGTTCGTCGCGTAAGGAGCGCACACGGAATGGCACAGACGGCTAAGAAGGTACAGCAGTACAAGGTGGATGCGGTGACGAAGCTGAAGGAACAGTTCGCCGCCGCTCCGGACCTGATCTTCTCCGATTTCCGCGGGCTCACGTTCCCGCAGATGACGGACCTGCGCGCGAAGCTCACGGAGAAGCGCACCGCCTACCGCGTGGTGCGCAACACATTCGCCCGGATCGCCATGAAGGAAGCGGGCCTTCCCGACGCCTCGCCATGGCTGGAGGGGCCCACCGCCCTCGCGTTCCTCGGCAAGGACCCCAGCCCCGCGGCCAAGGTCATGATCGATTTCACGAAGGCCGCGCCGCTCACGATCAAGGGCGGCGTGATCGAGCGGCAAGCTCTTCAGCTCCAAGGACATCGAGGCGCTCTCCAGGCTGCCCGGACGCCTGGAGCTCCTGGCCATGCTCATGGGCACGATGAACGCGCCCCTGCGCAACATGATGTACGCGATGAACGGCGTGGCGTCCAAGCTCGTGCGCACGCTGGCGGCGGTTGCCGACAAGAAGGAAAAGGAAGCACATTAGCGGACACCAGTCTTCTCAAGCTCAGCCAGCTGGTTCGCTCGAAAAATCCACACGAAGGAGAAGATAAATGGCAGCACTGACCAAGGAGCAGATTCTCGATGCGATCGCCTCGATGACGGTCCTCGAGGTCTCCGAGCTCGTCAAGGCAATGGAGGAGAAGTTCGGCGTCACCGCGGCCGCACCCATGGCCATGGCGGCGGGCCCGGCCGCGGCGGCAGGCGCCTGCGGCCGAGGAGAAGACGGAGTTCACCGTCGTTCTGAAGAGCTTCGACGAGGCGAAGAAAATCCCCGTCATCAAGGAAGTCCGGGCCATCACCGGGCTGGGCCTGAAGGAGGCCAAGGACCTGGTGGAAGCGGGCGACAAGACCCTCAAGGAGAACATCTCCAAGGAGGAGGCCGCGAAGATCAAGCAGCAGCTCGAAGCGGCTGGCGGGGTTGTTGAGATTCAGTAACGCACGGACACACGGAAAGCGCGGCGCTTCAAGCGCGGGAGAGCAATGCGGGTTCACCCGCGCATTATACTTTTGCGGCCTGTCAATCCGCCGAGTACGTCGGCGCGGCCGCGGAGTTGCCGACTCGTGACCGAACCACCGGGAACCTGTGTCCCCGGTGGTCGGTTCATTTAGGGGGACTGAATGATTCTGGACAAGACCAGGAAGATCAAGCGGATTCTTTTTGGCAGGGGCTTCGAGGATGTCATGGAGATCCCCAATCTCGTCGACATCCAGCTTTCCTCCTACGAGAGATTCCTCCAGAGGAAGACCCTGCTGAAGGGCGAGCCGCCGCTGAAGCAGGGGCTGGAGGAGGTCTTCCAGTCCACGTTCCCCATCGAAAGCCCCAACGGCGACATGCTGCTGGAGTACTGCGGATTCACGCTGGACGAAGCAGAACATCAAGTTCGGCGAGCAGGAGTGCAAGCAGAAGGGGCTCACCTACGCCATTCCCCTCAAGGCGAAGATCAATCTCATCTTCCTGAACACGGGCGAGATCCGTCAGAAGGAGATCTACATGGGGGACATCCCCATCATGACGGACAAGGGAACCTTCGTGGTCAACGGCGCCGAGCGCGTCGTGGTCAGCCAGATCCACCGCTCCCCCGGCGTCATCTTCTCCCACGAGAAGGGCGTGTTCTCCTCCCGCATCATCCCCTACCGCGGCTCGTGGCTGGAGTTCGAGATCGACCAGAAGAAGGAGCTGATCTACGCCAAGATCGACCGCAAGAAGCGGATCCTCGCCACCATCTTCCTCCGCGCGCTCGGCTACGAGACGCGCGAATCGATCATCGAGCTGTTCTACCACGTGGAGAAGGTGAAGGTCACCGACACGCGCGAGGACAAGGAGCGCCTCGTGGGGCGCAACTTCGCGCGCGGCGTCGTCGTGAAGGACGGGCAGACCGAGAAGAAGCTCTACCGGGCGGGCGACAAGGTCCACCCGCACGACGTGGAGGAGCTCGTGCACGCGGGGGTGAAGGAGATCTACCTCATCGACTTCGAGCACGAGAGCTCGCTGCACTCGCCGATCATCCTCAACTGCTTCGAGCGGGAGGAGATGAAGTTCACCAAGGAAACCGCCGAGCAGGACGAGATCTCCAAGGACGACGCCATCCTGCGCGTGTACTCGATCATCAAGCCGGGCGAGCCCATCACGATCGAGAACGCGGAGAAGGACCTGCACTCGATGTTCTTCTCCAGCCGGCGCTACGACCTGGGCCGGGTGGGCCGCTACAAGCTGAACAAGAAGTTCGACTACAAGGAGCAGGTGAAGACCCACACCCTCATCAAGGAAGACATCATCAACACGATGACCTGGCTCATCCGGGTGTACATCGGCGAGATGAACGTCGACGACATCGACCACCTGGGCAACCGGCGCGTGCGCTCGGTCGGGGAGCTCCTCACCAACCAGCTGAAGGTCGCCTTCACCCGCATGGAGCGCATCGCCAAGGAGCGCATGTCGCTGAAGGAAGCGGACACGATCAAGCCGCAGGACCTGATCTCCATCAAGCCCATCGTGGCCACGATCAAGGAGTTCTTCGGCTCCAGCCAGCTCTCCCAGTTCATGGACCAGGTCAACCCGCTGGCCGAGCTCACGCACAAGCGGCGGCTCAACGCCCTGGGCCCCGGCGGTCTTTCGCGCGACCGGGCGGGCTTCGAGGTGCGCGACGTCCACTACACCCACTACGGCAGGATGTGCCCGATCGAGACCCCCGAAGGTCCGAACATCGGCCTCATCGTCTCGCTGGCCAACTACACGCGGGTCAACGAGTACGGCTTCCTGGAGACCCCCTACCGCAAGGTGAAGAACGGCAAGGTCACCAACGAGATCGAATACCTCTCCGCCATGGACGAGGAGCGCTACTACATCGCGCAGGCCAACGCGCCCCTCTCCCCCAAGGGCGAGTTCCAGGAGAAGCAGATCTCGGTGCGCAAGGGCGGGGACTACATCACCCGGCCGCCCGAGGACATCCAGTACATGGACGTCTCCCCGAAGCAGATCATCTCGGTGTCCGCCTCCCTCATCCCGTTCCTCGAGCACGACGACGCAAACCGCGCGCTCATGGGCTCCAACATGCAGCGCCAGGCGGTGCCCCTCATCTCTCCCGAGCCCCCGCGCGTGGGCACCGGCATGGAGGGAAGGACCGCCTACGACTCGGGCGTCGTGGTGATCGCCCGCCGATCGGGCGTGGTGACCTACGTCACCTCGCTGGAAATCAGGATCAAGCCGGACGAGGCGAAGCGGGAAGAGGACGTCTACCCCCTGCTGAAGTACCAGCGCACCAACCAGGACACCTGCTACACGCAGAAGCCCATCGTGCAGCTCGGGCAGCAGCGTGGCGGCGGGCGACGTGATCGCCGACGGCCCCGCCACCTACCAGGGCGAGCTCGCCCTGGGCCGGAACCTCCTGTGCGCCTTCATGCCCTGGAACGGCTACAACTACGAGGACGCGATCCTCGTCTCGGAGAAGGTCGTCCAGGACGACGCGTTCAGCTCCATCCACATCAAGGAGTTCTCCGTCGAGGTGCGGGAGACCAAGCTCGGACCCGAGAAGATCACCCGCGACATCCCCAACACGAACGAGCACGCCTTCGAGCAGCTCGACGAGGAGGGGATCATCCGGGTCGGCGCCAGCGTCAAGGCGGGCTCCATCCTCGTCGGCAAGGTCACGCCCAAGAGCGAGACCGATTCCACGCCCGAGTTCAAGCTGCTGAACTCGATCTTCGGCGAGAAGGCCAAGGAGGTGCGCGACACCTCGCTGCGCGTTCCCCACGGCGTGGAGGGCACGATCATCGACGTGCAGCGCCTGAAGCGGACCAACGGCGACGAGCTGGACCCCGGCGTCGAGGAGGTGGTCAAGGTCCTCATCGCCGCCAAGCGCAAGCTGCAGGAGGGCGACAAGATGGCGGGCCGCCACGGCAACAAGGGCGTCGTCGCCCGCGTGCTGCCGGTGGAGGAGATGCCCTACATGGAGGACGGCACGCCCATCGACATCGTGCTCAATCCGCTCGGCGTTCCTTCGCGCATGAACCTCGGCCAGATCATGGAGACGGAGCTGGGCTGGGCGGCCACCGCGCTCGACGAATGGTACTCGACGCCGGTGTTCCAGTCCGCATCCAACGAGATGATCGAGGCGAAGCTCAAGGAGGCCAACCTCCCCACCTCGTCGAAGGTCACCCTGCTGCGACGGCCACACCGGCGAGCCGTTCGAGAACCAGATCACCGTCGGGACGATCTACATCCTGAAGCTCCACCACCTCGTGGACGACAAGATGCACGCCCGCTCCACGGGCCCCTACTCCCTGGTCACCCAGCAGCCCCTCGGCGGCAAGGCCCAGTTCGGCGGCCAGAGGCTCGGAGAGATGGAGGTCTGGGCGCTGGAGGCCTACGGCGCCTCGAACACGCTGCAGGAGCTTCTGACCATCAAGAGCGACGACATGATGGGACGGGCCAAGATCTACGAGAGCATCGTGAAGGGCGAGGTCTCCACCGCGCCCTGACATCCCCGAATCCTTCAACGTGCTCGTGCAGGAGATGCGCGGCCTGGCGCTGGACGTCAGCATCTTCGACGTGAAGAACAAGCAGATCGCGCTCACGGAGCGCGACGAGGAGCTGATCGACCGCCAGATGAGCAGGTTCTAGGTCCCGAGCACGGAGGCACGAATGAGAGATCTCCAGGATTTCGATCACATAAAGATCAAGCTCGCCTCGCCGGACCAGATCCGGGCATGGTCCTACGGCGAGGTGAAGAAGCCCGAGACCATCAACTACCGGACCCTCCGGCCCGAGAAGGACGGCCTGTTCTGCGAGCGCATCTTCGGCACCACCAAGGAATGGGAGTGCTACTGCGGCAAGTTCAAGTCCATCCGCTACAAGGGCGTGATCTGCGACCGCTGCGGCGTCGAGGTCACCCACTTCAAGGTCCGCCGCGAGCGCATGGGCCACATCGAGCTGGCCGCCCCCGTGGCCCACATCTGGTACTACCGCTCCGTGCCGTCCCGCATCGGGCTGTTCCTCGACCTGCAGATCGCGGCGCTGCGCTCCATTCTCTTCTATGAGAAGTACATCGTCATCGACCCGGGCGACACCGAGCTGAAGCGGATGCAGATCCTCACGGAGGAGGAGTACCTCGAGGCGCGCGAGCGCTACGGCATGTCCTTCACCGCCGGCATGGGCGCCGAGGCCATCCGCACCCTGCTGGAGTCCGTCGACATCGACACGCTGGCCGAGGAGCTGCGCCGCAAGATGATCGACAAGGGCGCCAAGGCGGACAAGCGCCTGCTGAAGCGCATCGAGCTGATCGAGAAGTTCCGGGCATCCACGAACAAGCCCGAGTGGATGATCCTCGAGGTCATCCCCGTGATTCCCCCCGAGCTGCGGCCCATGGTCCAGCTCGACGGCGGGCGGTTCGCCACCTCCGACCTCAACGACCTCTACCGCCGGGTCATCAACCGCAACAACCGGCTCAAGAGGCTCCTGGCCCTGAACGCGCCCGACATCATCATCAGGAACGAGAAGCGGATGCTCCAGGAGGCGGTGGACGCCCTGTTCGACAACTCCAAGAAGAAGCGCGTCGTGAAGGGCGCGGCCAACAGGCCGCTGAAGTCCCTCTCCGACATGCTCAAGGGAAAGCAGGGCCGCTTCCGCCAGAACCTGCTGGGCAAGCGCGTGGACTACTCGGGCCGGTCGGTCATCGTCGTCGGCCCCGAGCTGAAGCTGCACCAGTGCGGCCTGCCCTCCAAGATGGCCCTCGAGCTCTTCAAGCCCTTCATCATGCGCAAGCTCGTGCAGAAGGACGTCGTCTACAACATCAAGAAGGCCAAGACGCTCGTGGAGCAGGAAAGCCCCGAGGTCTGGGCCGTCCTCGAAGAGGTCGTGCAGGAGCACCCGTGATGCTCAACCGCGCCCCGACCCTGCACCGGCTCGGCATCCAGGCCTTCGAGCCGATCCTCGTCGAGGGCAAGGCCATCAAGCTGCACCCGCTGGTCTGCCACGCGTTCAACGCCGACTTCGACGGCGACCAGATGGCGGTGCACGTCCCCCTGACCCCCGAGGCCCAGACGGAGTGCTGGACGCTGCTGCTGTCCTCCAAGAACCTCCTCAACCCGGCAAGCGGCCACCCCATCGCGGTGCCCACGCAGGACATGGTGCTCGGGATCAACTACCTCACCCGGGAGCGCGAGCGGCGCCAAGGGCGAGGGCAAGCACTTCTCCTCGCCGGACGAGTGCATCCTCGTCGGTGGACGCCAAGGGCGTGGACTACCAGGCGCAGGTCAAGGTGAAGATGAACGGCGAGTGGGTGGAGACCACCCCGGGCCGCATCATCCTGAACGACAACATTCCCCAGGACCTCGGCTTCCTCAACTACCCCATGGGTGAGAAGGAGCTGCTGAACCTCATCGCCCGGTGCTACAAGGAGAAAGGCCCTGCCGTCACCGTGAAGATGCTGGACGCGGTGAAGGACCTCGGCTTCAAGTACGCCACGCTGCTTCGGCGCCACCATCGGCATGGACGACATCGTCATCCCCGACGCCAAGAAGGCCCTCGATCAAGGAAGCCAACTCCAAGGTCGACGAGATCCAGCGCCAGTACCTCCAGGGCCACATCACCAACGAGGAGCGCTACAACCGCGTCATCGAGGTGTGGAGCTCCACGAACGAGCTGATCACCAACGAGCTGATGGACGAGCTGAAGAAGGACCACGACGGATTCAACCCCGTGTACATGATGGCCCACTCGGGCGCGCGGGGAAGCAGAAGCCAGATCCGCCAGCTCGCCGGGATGCGCGGCCTCATGGCCAAGCCCTCGGGCGACATCATCGAGCTGCCCATCCGGTCGAACTTCAAGGAAGGCCTCTCGGTCATCGAGTTCTTCATCTCCACCAACGGCGCGCGCAAGGGTCTTGCCGACACGGCCCTCAAGACCGCCGACGCCGGCTACCTCACGCGGCGCCTCGTGGACATCGCGCAGGACGTGGTCATCTCGGAAGAGGACTGCGGCACGATCAACGGCATCGAGCGGCAGCGCCATCAAGGACGGCGAGGACATCGTCGAGCACCTGCATGACCGCATCTCGGGCCGCTATCTCCCTGGAAAAGGTGAAGCACCCGATCACCGGCGAGCTGATCGTCGACGTGAACGAGGAGATCACCGACGAGATCGCCCAGGCAATCGAGGAAGCGGGCATCGAGGGCGTGCGCATCCGCTCCGTGCTCACCTGCGACTCGAAGTACGGCGTGTGCGGGCGCTGCTACGGCCGCAACCTCGCCACCTACAAGCCCATCGAGATCGGCGAGGCGGTCGGGATCATCGCCGCGCAGTCCATCGGGCAGCCCGGCACCCAGCTCACGATGAGGACGTTCCACATCGGCGGCGCGGCGACCAAGATCAGCGAGGAAAACAGGATCTTCCTGAAGTACCCCGTGTTCGTGGAGAAGATCCAGGGCAGCATGGTGAAGATCGACAACGGCAACATGCTCTTCACCCGCAAGGGCACGATCACGGTGCGCCGCATCCTGCAGAGCTACGAGCTGCAGAAGGGCGACAAGGTGCTGGTCAAGGACGGGCAGCGGCTGCTCAAGCACGGGCCCGAGCCGGTCATCCAGAGGAAGGGAGAGACGATCACCTCCTCGGAGATCTGCTACGTGAAGCTGCTGCCCGACCGGCTGCTCCTGATCGCCCAGCCCCAGGTCATCGACATCAGGAACGGCGCGGAGGTCGTCGCCAAGGAGAACGACGTGGTCCCCGCGGAGGAGACCATCGCGTTCTTCGATCCGTTCAGCGAGCCCATCATCGCCGAGGCCGACGGGCGTCGCTGAAGTTCCACGACATCGTGCTGGGCACCACCCTGAAGGAGGAGGTCAACGAGGACACCGGGAAGATCGAGAAGAAGATCACCGAGTACACCCTGGAGACCCTCCAGCCGCGGATCACGATCGAGGACGACAAGGGCAACGAGCTGGCCGCCTATTTCCTCCCCGGGAGCGCCTACCTCAACGTGGACGAGGGGGAGAAGGTGAAGGCGGGCCGGATCATCGCCAAGCTGCTGCGGGAAAGCGTGAAGACCAGCGACATCACGGGCGGTCTGCCGCGCGTCGGGGAGCTGTTCGAGGCGCGCAAGCCGAAGAACCCCTCGGTCCTCGCCAAGGTCGAGCGGCCAGCGTGTCCTTCAAGGGCATCGTGAAGGGCAAGCGCGTCATCGTGGTCACCGACCCGTTCGACCGGGAGTTCAAGCACCTGGTGCCCATGGGCAAGCACCTCCTGGTGCGCGAGGCCGACGAGGTGGACGCGGGCGACATGCTCTGCGACGGACCGAAGGACCCGCACGACATCCTGCAGATCCTCGGGGAGACCGAGCTGCACAGCTACCTCCTGAACGAGATCCAGGAGGTCTACCGGCTGCAGGGCGTGCGCATCAACGACAAGCACATCGGCGTCATCATCCGCCAGATGATGAAGAAGGTGGAGATCGTGGACGTGGGGGACACGCCGTTCATCTTCGGCCAGCAGGTGGACCGGTTCAAGTTCCACGAGGAGAACAGGAAGACCCTGCGCGAGGGCGGCCAGCCCGCCGTCGCGCGGCCGATCCTGCTGGGCATCACCCGCGTGTCGCTGAACATCGACTCGTGGCTGTCCGCCGCCTCCTTCCAGGAGACCACGCGCGTGCTCACCAACGCCTCCATCTCGGGGAGCGTCGATCACCTGCGCGGCCTGAAGGAGAACGTCATCATCGGCCACCTGATCCCCGCGGGAACGGGCATGAAGAAGTACCGCGAGATCAAGCTCTACGACGAGAACATGGAGGACCTCGACATCTCCATCAACCGGATCATCGAAGAGAAGCGCAAGGAGCGGGAGCTGAAGGCGCTGCTGGAGGCCGAGAAAGCCCAGCTGCCCACCGCGGAAAGCGTGCTGGCTGTCGGATTAGAGTGATGGACACGGCACGTGCCGTTGGTGATAGAGTAGGGTCGTTCTGGGAGGGGATCCGATCGGCCGAGCACGCGGTCACCACCGGCAGTGCAGGGGTCTTCGGAACGCCGGACGAAGCATTCGGCGTAAAGGGACGGATGACGGGAAACAGAAACGATCTCAAAGCCCCGGATACGGGCTAAAAGGGGTTGACTTTTTTTTTGCTGGAGAGTAACGTTCAAATCCGCGTGTCTAAGAACCAGGAAGACGATACGCTCAAGCTTGAGGAAAGGTAGCAGGAAGGGTTTATGCCGACGATCAACCAGCTGGTGCGGATGGGACGCAAAGCGGTCCGCAAGAAGACGAAGGCCCCGGCCCTCCAGAACTGCCCTCAGAAGAGGGGAGTGTGCACGCGCGTCATGACCGTCACCCCCAAGAAGCCGAACTCGGCTCTCCGCAAGGTTGCCCGCGTGCGGCTGACCAACGGGATCGACGTCACGGCGTACATCCCCGGCATCGGGCACAACCTCCAGGAGCACTCCGTGGTGCTCATCCGCGGCGGAAGGGTGAAGGACCTCCCCGGCGTCCGCTACCACATCATCCGCGGCGCCAAGGATACCCTCGGCGTTGAGGACCGCAAGAAGGCCCGGTCCAAGTACGGCACCAAGAGACCGAAGGCGTAGGGAAAAGGAAGCGCAATGCCGAGAGGGCAGTTGATTCGGAAAAAGAGGATCCTCCTCGATCCCAAGTACAAGAACCCGGTGATCGGGAAGTTCGTCGCCCGCATGATGGAGCAGGGCAAGAAGAGCATCTCCTACGGGAGCATCTACGACGGCGCTGGACATCATCGCACAGAAGGTTTCGGGCAAGGACCCGGTCGAGGTCTTCCAGAAGGCGCTGGAAAACGTGAAGCCCGTGGTGGAAGTGAAGTCGCGGCAGGGTGGGAGGGGCGACCCTCCAGGTCCCGGTGGAGATCCGGGAGGAGCGCCGCGACGCGCTGGCCATGCGCTGGATCATCGGGTTCTCGCGCAGCCGGCACGGGCGGTCCATGGGGGAGAAGCTCGCGGCGGAGCTGATCGACGCTTTCAACAACACGGGTTCCGCGATCAAGAAGAAGGAAGATACCCATAAGATGGCGGAGGCGAACAAGGCTTTTGCCCACTACCGCTGGTAGAAGCGGCAAGCGCGTCCATCTTATGGAATCGCGGTTTCCCCTGTCGTCGATACGCAATATCGGGATCATGGCCCATATTGACGCCGGCAAGACGACGACGACAGAACGGATCTTGTACTATACCGGGCAGGACACACAAGATCGGCGAGGTCCATGATGGCGAAGCCAAGATGGACTGGATGGATCTGGAGAAGGAGCGCGGCATCACCATCACGGCGGCCGCAACCTTCTGCGAATGGCGCGGCGTGCAGATCAACATCATCGACACGCCGGGACACGTCGACTTTACGGTCGAAGTGGAACGTTCTTTGAGAGTATTGGACGGAGCAATCGGGGTTTTCTCCGCCGTCGAAGGCGTGGAGCCCCAGAGCGAGACGGTCTGGAAGCAGGCCAACCGCTACAACGTGCCCCGCGTGGCGTTCATCAACAAGATGGACAGGGTCGGGGCGCGTTTCGAGGAGGTCGTGCAGGAAATGCACGCGCAAGCTCGGCGCGAACGCGGTGCCCATCCAGGTTCCCATCGGCACCGAGGCGGACTTCGCCGGGCTGGTGGACCTGGTCCGCATGCAAGGCGCTGATCTGGGACGAGGACGTTCTGGGGGCGCAGTTCCGCGACGTGGAGATCCCCGCCAAGGTCATGAAGGCCGCCCAGGCGGCGCGTGCCACGCTGGTGGAGAAGCTTGCCGAGACGGACGACGCGATCATGGCGGCCTACGTCGACGGCAAGGAGATCGGCGAAGATGCCATCAGAAGGCGCCCTGCGGACGGCCACGGTGCAGGGCAAGATCTTCCCCGTCGTGTGCGGAACGCGCATTCAAGAACAAGGGCATCCAGCCTCTTCTGGACGCGGTGGTGGACTACCTTCCCTCGCCGGCGGACGTTCCTGCCGACCACGGGAACGGTGCCCAGCACGGGGACTACATCCAGCGTTTGCCCAAGGATGACGAGCCCTTCGCGGCGCTTGCCTTCAAGATCATGACCGACCCGTTCGTGGGCAAGCTGACCTTCTTCCGCGTGTACTCGGGAACGCTCCTGTGCAGGGTCGTACATCTACAACTCGACTGCTGACAGGCGGGAGCGGGTGACGCGGATACTGAGGATGCACGCGAACGAACGGGAGGAGATCAAGGCGGTCTACTCCGGGTGACATCGCCGCGGCCGTGGGTCTGAAGAAGACCACGACGGGGGACACGCTCTGCGACGAGGAGCACCAGGTCATCCTGGAATCCATGGTCTTTCCCGACCCGGTTGTTTCCGTCTCCATCGAGCCGAAGACCAGGGAGGACGAGGAGAAGCTCTCCTCGGCCCTGCACAAGCTCTCCGAGGAGGACCCGACCTTCAAGGTGCGGTTCGACAAGGAAACGGGCCAGACGATCATCTGGGGAATGGGCGAGCTGCACCTGGAGGTCCTCGTGGAACGGATGTTCCGCGAGTTCAACGTGGCGGCAAACGTCGGAACACCCGAGGTGGCCTACCGCGAGACGATCCAGGGCCAGCGCCGAGGCGGAGGGCAAGTTCGTCAAGCAGACCGGCGGCCACGGGGCCTACGGGCACGTGATCATGAGCTTCGAGCCTCTTCCCGCGGGAACGGGGTTCGTCTTCGAGAACAAGGTCATCGGCGGCCGCGTGCCGCGGGAATATGTCCCCGCGGTGGAAAAGGGCATCAAGGAAGCCATGGAGAACGGGGTGCTCGCGGAGGCTACCCCATGGTGGACTTCCGCGCATCCCTGCTGGACGGGTCCTATCACGACGTGGACTCCAGCGAAATGGCCTTCAAAGTGGCGGCATCGATGGCATACAAGTCGGGCTGTGCAAAAGCCAAACCGACTATCCTTGAACCGATCATGGCCGTGGAGTGCGCGACTCCCGAGGAGCACCTCGGGGACGTCATCTCGGACTTCGGCGCACGCATGGGCCACGTAGAGGGAATCGAAGATCGGCCTGGGAGTAAGGTGGTGAAAGCCCTCGTACCCTTGCGTTCCATGTTCGGGTACGTGACGACGCTGCGCTCCATGACAAAGGGACGGGCGTCACACACCATGCAATTCTCCCACTACCAGGACACCCCTCGATCGATTCAGGAAGAGCTAGTGACAAGACCCGCGGCCAGAAGAAATAATGGCCGCAAGGCGCGGAGTGCCGCGCCGGGGTTAAAGACCACGGCCGCTGGAATGAGCGTCCGCGGGTTTTGAGCGAGCAGGGGCGGAGCAGACAGCCACCCTCACCCTCGGCATGCGCGAGGGAGGGGGCAGGCGGCTGTGCCGTGCAGGATCGAATGCGCGGAACTGCACGGAATACCGTGCAAGGTACCGCGCACGGTGAAAAAGGCGCGGAGTACGGGAGTACCCGTTCGGCGAGTACGCCGTCCCGCGCAGGAAGGCGAATGCGCGGAGTACCGCGCAGGGAATTTGAGCGCGTCAGGAAACTGCAAGGAGGAGTTTTATGGCGAAGGAGAAATTTGTCCGGTCGAAGCCTCATATCAACGTGGGCACCATCGGTCACATCGACCATGGCAAGACCACGCTCACGGCTGCGATCACCATGTACTGCGCGAAGAAGTACGGCGACAAGCTGATGAAGTACGAGGACATCGACAATGCCCCCGAAGAGAAGGCGCGGGGGATCACGATCAACACCCGGCACGTGGAGTACCAGTCGGAAAAGCGCCACTACGCCCACATCGACTGCCCGGGACACGCGGACTACATCAAGAACATGATCACCGGCGCCGCTCAGATGGACGGCGCCGTGCTCGTCGTCTCGGCCCCCGACTCCGTCATGCCGCAGACCCGGGAGCACATCCTCCTGGCCCGGCAGGTCGGCGTGCCCGCCATCGTCGTGTTCCTGAACAAGGTCGACATGGTGGACGACAAGGAGCTCATCGAGCTGGTCGAGGTGGAGATCCGCGACGTCCTGAAGTTCTACAACTTCCCCGGCGACACGATCCCCATCGTCAAGGGCTCGGCTCTCAAGGCCATGGAGCATCCCGAGGTCGCGGAGAATGCGAAGTGCATCGAGGAGCTTCTCACCACGATGGACTCCTACTTCCCCATTCCGCCGCGGCCGGTGGACAAGCCGTTCCTGATGCCCATCGAGGACGTGTTCTCCATCTCCGGACGCGGCACCGTAGTCACGGGACGCGTGGCAGCGGGCGTGGTGCATGTCGGAGACGAATGCGAAATCGTCGGGATCAAGGACACGCGCAAGACGGTCGTGACCGGCGTCGAAATGTTCAACAAGCTTCTGGACGAGGGGCAGGCGGGCGACAATATCGGCACCCTTCTGCGCGGCATAGAAAAGGACGACGTCGAGCGCGGGCAGGTTCTTGCCAAGCCGGGCTCGATCACGCCGCACAAGAAGTTCAAGTGCACCGTCGTGGCGCTGACCAAGGAAGAGGGCGGTCGGCATTCTCCGTTCTTCACGGGGTACCGGCCGCAGTTCTACTTCCGCACCACGGACGTCACGGCGTCCGTCACGCTTCCCGAAGGGAAGCAGATGGTCATGCCCGGCGACCATATCACCGATCTTGCCGTCGAGCTGATCTACCCCATCGCCATGGACAAGGGGCTGCAGTTCGCCATCCGGGAAGGCGGCAAGACGGTCGGCGCCGGACAGGTAACGGACATCGTTGAGTAAGGCATCGCGCGAAGACGCGGATTTGACGCCAGGCGTGCTGCCGGCACGTGATGAGAGAATGTCACGAAACTGCACGGGGAATACCGTGCAAGGTACCGTGACCGCAATGTCACGGAATACCGTGACGACGAGGAATGTCACGGAATACCGTGACCGGGAGTAAGAGGATGGCCAGGGAAAGGATTCGAGTGCGCCTGCGGGGTTTCGACATCGAGCTCATCGATCAGAGCGCGAAGTCCATCGTGCAGACGGTGCTGAAGGCGGGGTCGCGGGTCTCGGGCCCCATCCCGCTGCCGATGAGGATCAACAAGTTCACGGTCCTGCGCTCGCCGCACGTGCACAAGAAGTCGCGTGAGCAGTTCGAGATGCGGACCCACAAGAGGCTCATCGACATCCTCGAGCCCACCCCCGCGGTCATGGACGCCCTGATGCGTCTGGAGCTTCCCGCCGGCGTGGACGTCGAAATCAAGCAATGACGCGGAATGCGGGAGTACCCGCTCGGCGAGTACGCCGTACCGCATCGGAATGAGGCTGCACGAATGCTTGCGCTAATCGGCAAAAAGATCGGCATGACCCAGCTGTTCAACGAGGAGGGGATGAGAATCCCGCTCAGCGTGATCCAGGTGGAGCCGAACGTGGTCGTGCGGGAACGCACGGCGGAAAAGAACGGGTACAGCGCCATGGTTCTCGGCGCCGACCCGCTGAAGAAGACGCGCGTCCGCAAGCCCTACGCGGGACAGTTCCCCGAAGGGACGGACCCGACGCGCTTCCTCCTGGAGTTCAAGGACTTCGAGAAGGAGTGCAAGGTCGGGGACAAGCGTGGGCGTGGAGATCTTCGAGGGCGTGCGGTACGTCGACGTGCGCGGCACCACCAAGGGCAAGGGCTTCCAGGGCGTCGTGCGAGCGGCACAAGTTCGCCGGGCGGCCCGGGGGCCCACGGCTCGAAGTTCCACCGCGAGATGGGCTCGGTCGGCACCGGCGCGTTCCGCAAGATCATCAAGGGCTCGAAGATGCCCGGGCGCATGGGCAACGCGCAGCTCACCGTGCAGAACCTGCGCCTCTTCCGCGTGGACAAGGAAAAGGGCCTGCTGCTGATCAACGGCGCCGTGCCCGGCAGGCGCGGCGGCATGGTCGTCGTGCTCAAGGCCAGGAAGAAGTAGGGCGGAAACGATGAAGACACAGGTCTACGGATTGGACGGGAACGCGCTGCGCGAGATCGAGCTCTCCGACGAGGTGTTCGGCCGCGATGTGAGCGAGGGCTCCATCTACCACGCCATCAGGAACGAGCTGGCCAACAGGCGGCTCGGCACCGCGAAGATCAAGGACCGCGGCGAGGTGCACAGCAGCAACAAGAAGCCCTGGAAGCAGAAGGGCACGGGCCGCGCGCGCTCGGGGCAGAGAAGCTCCCCCGTCTGGGTGGGCGGCGGAAAGATCTTCGGGCCCCGGCCGCGGGACTACAGCTACAAGCTTCCCCGCAAGGTGAAGCGGCTCGCCCTCATCTCCATCCTTTCCCTGAAGGCAAAGGAAGACAGGCTGCGCGTGGTGACGGATTTCACCGTGGAGAGCGGAAAGACGAAGGACCTGGTCACCATGCTCAAGAACCTCGCCGCGCAGGAGCGCACCGTGGTCATCCTCAAGGACGACGATGCCATGATCCGCCGGGCGGGACGAAACGTTCCCTGGCTCGAGCTTCCTCAGCTTCAACAGGCTGACGGCGCACGACCTCTTCTACTGCCAGAAGCTGCTCCTCCTGGAAACCGCGGCAACCAAGCTCAACGAGTTCTACGGAGCCGAAGGTTCCGCGCAGGCGCTCCCGAGCGGAACCCCAAGGTCGAAGCGAAACCCGCTGCCGCCGCAGAGGCTCCGCGCGCGCGGAAGACCGCCAAGACAAAGGGGGCGGATACATGACAATCGAAAGGATCATCATCGAGCCGGTCGTGACCGAGAAGACGAACATCATGCGGGAGAGCCACAAGTACGTCTTCAAGGTCGACAGCCGGGCGAACAAGTACCAGATCATGGACGCCGTGCGCAAGCTCTACAACGTGCACCCGCTGAAGTGCAACGTGCTGAAGACGGCGGTCAAGCCCAAGAGGGTGCGCTACAGGCTGGGCTACACCGCGTCGTGGAAGAAGGCGATCATCACGATCGCCCCTGAGGAAAAGATCGCCATCTTCGAGGGCGTGTAAGGAAAGGGCAGGGAGCATCCATGGCAATCAAGAAATACCGGCCGCTCGACCCCGGGACTGCGGTTCAAGACGGGCCTCACCTTCGAAGAGATCACCAAGAAATCTCCCGAGAAGGCGCTGACCAAGGGCAAGTCGAAGCACGCGGGTCGCGGAGCGGGCGGGAGGATCAGCGTCCGCCGCAAGGGCGGCGGCCACAAGAAGCGCCTACCGGCAGATCGATTTCCGCCGCGACAAGATCGGCATTCCCGGCAAGGTGAGCGCCATCGAGTACGACCCGAACCGCAGCGCCTTCATCGCCCTCATCGTGTACAAGGACGGTGAGAAGCGCTACATCCTCGCTCCCGAAGGCCTCACGGTCGGAAAGACCGTCGTGAGCGGGCCTGACGCGGCGTTCGAGGTCGGCAACGCGCTGCCCCTGGGCAAGATCCCCCTGGGGATCCAGATCCACAACATCGAGCTCAACCTCGGCAGGGGCGGGCAGATGGCCCGCTCCGCGGGGACCAGCGCCACTGTGGTGGCCAAGGAAGGGGAGTACGTCACCCTGCGGCTTCCTTCGGGCGAGATGCGGATGGTCAACGAGACGCTGCTATGCCACCATCGGCGAGCTGGGAAACAAGGACCACATGAACGTGTCCCTCGGCAAGGCGGGCCGCAGCCGGTGGCTGGGCAAGCGGCCGAAGGTGCGCGGCACGGCGATGAACCCCGTCGACCACCCGCACGGCGGCGGCGAGGGAAAGACCAAGGGCGGACGCCACCCGGTGACCCCCTGGGGCCAGCCGACCAAGGGCTACAAGACGCGCAAGAAGCGCAACACGACGAGCCGCTTCATCGTGAAGACGAAGGAAATAGGGGGAACCGGGCGTGTCACGATCGATCAAGAAGGGACCGTTCATCGCGAAGAGCCTGTACAAGCAGGTCGTCGACATGAACAAGAGCGGCGAGAAGCGGATGGTGAAGACCTACTCGCGCACCTCCACGATCATCCCCGAGATGGTCGGCTACACGATCTCCGTGTACAACGGCAAGACCTGGGTTCCCGTGTACGTCACGGAGAACCTCGTCGGCCACAAGCTCGGCGAGTTCGCCCCCACGCGCATCTTCCGGGGGCACTCGGGCTCGGACAAGAAGGTGGTGAAGAAATGAGCGACGCACCGAAGAAGCTCAAAGCGGCCCGCGAGCCCGGCAGCAAGCCCGTCCATAAGGAGCGGCCGCCGCGGAAGATCACCACGGGCTACCGCGCCAGCGTGCCCTTCCAGCGGGTGTCCGCCACGAAGGTGCGGCGGATCGCCGACAACGTCCGGCGCAAGCCGTACGTGGAGGCCATCGCGCTGCTGGACGTGCTCCCCCACAAGGGCGCGCGCCTGCTGCGGAAGCTCATCCAGTCCGCCGCGGCGAACGCGCTGGCGCAGAACAAGAACCTCGACGAGCAGATGCTGTACGTGAAGGAGCTTCTGATCGACGTGGGGCCGACCATGAAGAGGATGTGGGCCCGCGGCCGCGGCCGCGCGGACCGGCTGCTGAAGAGGTCCTGCCACATTTCCGTGGTCGTCGACGAGATCGGTGCGAAAGAGGTGGGGAATGGGTCAGAAGGTTAACCCGATCGGGCTGCGGCTGGGGATCAACAAGACCTGGTCGTCGCGCTGGTTCGTGGATCCCAAGCTGTACGCGGCAACGCTGCACGAGGACCTGCGCCTGCGCAAGACCATCCTCGACGCGGAGGAGACCAAGGGCGCGGACATCGCCGAGGTGGAGATCATCCGCCACCCGCAGAGGGTCACCGTGATCATCCACACGGGGCGGCCCGGCGTGCTCATCGGCGCCAAGGGCGCCAACATCGAGAAGCTGGGCGGCAAGCTGCAGAAGAGCATCGGCAAGAAGATCCAGCTCCGCATCAAGGAGATCAAGCGGCCCGAGACGAACGCGAAGCTCGTGGCGGAGAACATCGCCCGCCAGATCAAGGCGCGCGCCTCCTACCGCAGGGCCTGCAAGATGGCCATCCTGAACGCCATGAAGACGGGCGTGCAGGGCATCAAGGTGAAGATCGCCGGCCGCCTCTCGGGCGCGGAAATGGCCCGGCGGGAGGAGTTCAAGGAAGGGCGCATCCCCCTGCACACCTTCCGCGCCGACATCGACTACGGCACGGCCACCGCCATCACGACCTTCGGGTGCGTCGGCATCAAGGTCTGGATCTTCAACGGCGAGGTCTACGGCCAGGCGAAGAAGGACGACGCGGGCCTGCTGGTGCGCCGGGGCCGCGAAGGCCGCGACGCCCGTGACGATCGCGACGGCAGCGAGAGCCGCGACGGTCGCGACCGCGGCCGCGACAGAGGCCAGGAGTAGGCGATCATGCTGAGCCCCAAGAGAACGAAATACAGGAAGCAGCAGCGCGGGAGGATGAAGGGCCGGGCCACCCGCTGCACGGAGATCTCCTTCGGCGACTTCGGCCTGGTGGCCCTGGAGAGGGAGTGGATCACCAACCGCCAGATCGAGGCGTGCCGCATCGCCATCACCCGTCACGTGAAGCGCGGCGGCAAGGTGTGGATCCGGATCTTCCCGGACAAGCCGTTCACGAAGAAGCCCGCCGAAACCCGCATGGGAAAGGGCAAGGGCGCCCCGGAGTACTGGGTGGCGCCCGTGAAGCCGGGCACGGTGATGTTCGAGCTGGGCGGCGTGGACCGCAAGATGGCGGAAGAGGCCATGAAGCGCGCCGGCAGCAAGCTGCCCATCAAGACCAAGTTCCTGGTCCGCGCGAGCGTGGAGTAGGCACATGAAGGACTCGTTCAAGGAGCTGACGTACCCGGAGCTGCTCGCCAAGCGCGAGGAGCTGCAGCAAGCAGTACAACGACGATCTGCGCGAACATGATCATCGGCCACGTGGACAACCCGCTCTCCAAGCGGACCGCGCGGCGCAAGCTCGCCCGGGTGACCACGATCATCCGCGAGTTCGAGCTGGGAATCAGGAAGCGCTAGGAGAGCGGCACGTGGAAGAAGTGAGCAACAAGGGCATGAATGCGCGGAGCACCCGCCGGGCGCACCGCGTACGCCCGGTTCAGAAGGTCCTCCAGGGCCGCGTGGTGAGCAACAAGATGCAGAAGACGATCGTCGTCGAGATCCACCAGCGCAAGCTCCACCGGCTGTACAAGAAGTACCTGACGCGGACCAAGAAGATCAAGGCGCACGACGAGAAGAACGAGTGCGGGATCGGCGACACGGTGCGCGTGGTGGAGTCCCGGCCGCTCGAGCAGGGAGAAGCGCTGGCGGCTCGTGGAGATCGTCGAGAAGGCGAAGTAGGCGAGGAGCCGGTCATGATACAGATGAAGACGCTTCTGAACGTCGCGGACAACAGCGGCGCGAAGCAGGTGCAGTGCATCAAGGTCCTCGGCGGGACGCGGCGCAAGTACGCGCGCATCGGGGACATCATCGTCGTCGCCGTGAAGGACGCGCTGCCGAATGCCGCCATCAAGAAGGGCGGGATCGAGAAGGCCGTGGTGGTGCGCACCCGCAAGGAGTTCCACCGTCCCGACGGCACCTTCATCCGCTTCGACGACAACGCCTGCGTCGTCATCGACGCGAACAACAACCCCAAGGGCAAGCGCATCTTCGGCCCGGTGGCGCGGGAGCTGCGGGAGAAGGACTTCATGAAGATCGTGTCCCTCGCCCCGGAAGTGCTGTAGGAGGACGGTGGATATGGACGACCAAGGCAAGGATCAAGCTGCGCAAGAACGACACGGTGAAGGTGATCGCGGGCCGGGAAAAGGGCAAGACCGGCCGCATCATCCGCATCGACCGGGAAAAGATGCGCGCCGTGGTGGAAGGCCTCAACATGGTGAAGAAGGCCGTCAAGCAGAAGAAGCAGAACCAGAAGGCGGCATCACCTCCGTGGAAGCGCCCCTGTCGGTCGGCAAGCTGATGATCATGTGCAAGAAATGCGGGCCCACCCGGATCGGGTACGTCGTCGAGGGGAAGAGCAAGAAGCGGGTCTGCCGCAAGTGCGGAGGGGATCTGTGAGCAAGGAAAAACCGGCGGGCGCCGAGGGCGCCGCCCAGGACGCCAAAGGCGGCGCGGACGCGGCTCCCGTCAAGGAGCAGGGTCAGAAAGCCGGCCAGCCGAAGGGCGAGAAGGGCCACGGGACCGCGCGTGCCGCGGAAGGGGCTCCCCGCGCGGAGAAAGCGCCCAAAGGCGACAAGTCGGCCAAGGGACAGAAGGGTCCCCGGCAGGAGGGCGGCCGGAGAGGGCAAGCCGAAAGCGAAACCGGTCGGCGGATCCTCCCGGCTACAAGCCGCGGCTGAAGGTGCTGTACCAGGAGATGGTCGCGAAGGACCTGAAGGAAGAGTTCGGCTACAAGAGCGTCATGCAGATCCCGCGCCTGTCGAAGATCATCGTGAGCATGGGCCTCGGCGAGGCCATCGTGAACAAGAAGCTCCTCGACTCCGCCACGCAGGAGATGACGCAGATCACGGGGCGCAAGGCGGTGCGCACGAAGGCCAAGAAGTCCATCGCGAACTTCAAGGTCCGCAAGGACATGGACATCGGCGCCATGGTGACGCTGCGCGGGAACGTGATGTACGAGTTCCTCGACCGGCTCGTCAACGTGGCCATGCCGCGGATCAAGGACTTCCGCGGCGCCAACCCCAACGCCTTCGACGGGCACGGGAACTATTCCCTCGGGGTGACGGAGCAGATCATCTTTCCCGAGATCGACTACGACAAGATCGAAAGGGTGAGCGGCATGAACATCGCGGTCGTCACCACGGCGAAGACGGACCAGGAGGCGCGGAGCCTTCTCGCCCGCCTGGGCATGCCGTTCCGGAAATAGGGCGGCGATGTACGCAGCGCATTTAGGCAGGCGGAGAGGATAATGGCAAGAAAAGCGGCGATAGAGAAGTCCAACGCGACGCAGAAGTACATGTCGCGCCGGACGAACAGGTGCAAGGTCTGCGGGCGGCAGAGGGGCTACATGCGGAAGTTCAAGCTCTGCCGTATCTGTTTCCGCAAGCTGGCCAGTGAGGGAAAGCTTCCTGGCGTCACGAAATCGAGCTGGTGAGGGAGCCACGACATGAGTCTGTCAGACCCCGTTGCAGATATGCTGACGAAAGATCAGGAACGCGAGCAGCGCGCGATTCGAGAGCGTCGACATTCCCACCTCGAAGCTGAAGCTCGAGATCACGAAGATCCTGAAGAACGAGGGCTACGTCAAGACCTTCAAGAAGGTGACCCAGGACGGCCGCAACCTCATCAGGATCTTCCTGAAGTACGACGGGCAGAACGAGCCGGTCATCCACGGCCTGAAGACGGATCTCCACGCCGGGACGCAGGATGTACGCGGGCTACAAGACCCTTCCCCGGGTGCTCAACGGCTTCGGGACGCTCATCGTCACCACCTCCCTCGGCGTCACCACGGGCAAGAAGGCCCTGGAGAAGAAGGCCGGCGGCGAGCTGCTCTGCACCATCTGGTAGGCAAGGAGAACGCGAGTGTCGCGAATCGGACGTTTACCGGTCAAGATACCCAAAGGGGTCAAGGTCTCCGTTCAGGAGGGCCACGTGCTCCTGGAGAGCTCCAAGGGCAAGGTCACCCAGGAGTACGCGCCCGAGGTGGCGGTGAAGGTTGAAGGGGATTCAGTGGTCGTTGCGCGCGCGGACGATTCTCGAAAGGCGAAGAGCCTCCACGGCCTGTACCGCAACCTGCTGAAGAACACCCTCATCGGGCTTTCCGACGGATTCTCGAAGATACTCCTCATCACCGGCGTGGGGTACAAGGCGGAGATGAAGAGCAAGTCCCTGGTGCTGAGCCTGGGCTACTCGACGCCGATCGAATACCCGATTCCTGCGGGCATCACCATGGAAGTGGAGGCGAACACCCGGTGACGGTGAAGGGCTCGGACAGGCAGCAGGTGGGGCAGATCTGCTCCGAGATCCGCTCGTTCCGCCCCGTGGAGCCGTACAAGGGCAAGGGCATCAAGTACGAGAACGAGTACGTGCGCCGCAAGGTCGGCAAATCGGGGATCAAGTAAGCACATGCAGCGGTATTCCGCTGCCGAGGAAAGGCCATGAAGAAGATCATCGACAAGACGCGCAAGCGTCTGAAGAGAAAGGCAAGCATCCGCAAGAAGATCCACGGGCACCCCCGAGCGCCCGCGGCTCACGGTGTACAAGTCGAACCGCTACACCTACGTGCAGGCCATCGACGATGCCGCGGGGGCCACGCTGGCCGCCGCCTCCAACCTGGAGAAGGACGCAGCGGGATATCGCCAACAAGGTCGCGGCGATGGAGAAGCTCGGGCTGCTCATCGGGGAGAGGCTCAAGGCGAAGAACATCACGGCGGTCGTCTTCGACAGGAACGGCTACCGCTACCACGGCAAGGTGAAGGCGATTGCGGACGGCGCGCGCAAGGCCGGCATCAGCCTGTAACACAGACGCGCGGAGTACGGGAGTACCCGTTCGGCGAGTACGCCGTACCGCGCTGCAGGGAAATGCGCGGAATACCGCGCAGGGGAGAAAGCGCAAGTGGCAATGGATCAGGACAGAGACAGGAACCAGGGCGAGTTTCTCGAGAAGCTCGTCAAGCTCAACAGGGTCGCCAAGGTCGTCAAGGGCGGCCGGCGGTTCTCCTTCTCCGCGCTGACCGTGGTCGGCGACCGGGCCGGCCGGGTGGGCTACGGGTTCGGGAAGGCGAACGACGTGTCGGACGCCATCCGCAAGAGCATCGAGAAGGCCAAGAGGAGCATGGTGCGCGTCCCCATCAAGAAGACGACGCTCCCGCACCAGGTCATCGGCAAGTTCAAGAGCGCCCAGGTGCTCCTGAAGCCGGCGGCGCCGGGACCGGTGTCATTGCCGGCGGACCCGTGCGCGCCGTCATGGAGGCGGCGGGAATCCATGACGTTCTGTCCAAGTCACTCGGCTCATCCAACGCGATCAACACGGTGAAGGCGGTCTTCCAGGGGCTGGACTCGCTCATGGACCCGCGGGAGATCGCCGCGAACCGGGGCAGGACCCTGAAGGACATGTGGGGATAGCGCAATGGCGGGAAAGAAACTGAGAATCAAGCTCGTGCGCAGCCCCATCAGCTGCGTGCCCGCTCACCGGGCAACCGTGAAGGCGCTGGGCCTTCGAAGACTCAATGCCGTCGTCGAGCATGCCGCGTCGCCGGCCATCCTCGGGATGGTGCGCGCCGTTTCCTACCTGCTCGAGGTGGAGGAGATCAGCTGATTATGGAAGGCTTCAATATCCGCGCGCCGAAAGGCCAGAAGAAGAACAAGAGGCTCGGCCGGGGAGTCGGTTCCGGCCATGGGAAGACCGCCGGGCAAAGGTACGAAGGGTCAGAAGGCCCGCGCGGGCGGCGGCGTCCGTCTCGGCTTCGAGGGCGGGCAGATGCCCCTCTTCCGGCGCATCGCGCGCCGCGGCTTTTCCAACTACCCCTTCAAGAAGATATTCCAGGTCGTCAACGTGTCCGATCTCAACGGTTTGCGGACGGGGACACCGTCACGCCGGAGAGCCTTGCCGCCAACGGGCTGGCCAGGAAGAAGGGCGTTGCTGGTGAAGATCCTCGGCTCGCGGTGAGCTCACCGAAGAAGCTCATGGTGGAGGGTGCGCAGCGTGTCGGCGTCCGCACGGGAGAAGATCGCCGCAATGGGCGGCGAGGTGAAAGACAGTGGCGAGACCGCCCGGGCCGACGCCAAGGGTGCAGCCGAGGAGAAGTGATGGCAAACCCGCTGGTCGACATTTTCAGGGTCAAGGAGCTCAGGGATCGGATCCTCTTCACGATCGGTATCCTCGTGATCTACCGGATGGGGACCATCCTCCCGGTGCCCGGGATCAACATTGCCGCGCTGAAGCTTCATTTTGCCGCGCAAGGCACGGCGGGAGCGCTGGGAATCGAGGATTTCCTGGACTTCTTCGCGGGGGGCGCGTTCAAGAACTTCTCCATCTTCATGCTCACGATCATGCCCTACATCTCGATGTCGATCATCATGCAGCTCGTCACAATCGTGTTTCCCCGGCTGAAGAAGATCCAGGAAGAAGAAGGCGGAAAGAAGAAGATCAACCGCTGGACGCGCTATGGCACCGTGCTCGTCGCCCTCATCCAGTCCTACACGGTCACGGTTTACGCCAACAGCATCCCGGACGCCATCATGATCGGACGGCTCCCCTTCGCCCTGCTCGCCATGCTGACGATCACCACGGGCACGATGTTCCTCATGTGGCTGGGAGATCAGATCACGCGGCGCGGCATCGGCAACGGCATCTCGATGATCATATTCGCCGGCATCGTGGCGAGGATTCCGGGAGCGTTCTGGACGCTCATCCTGATGATCCAGCAGCGCACGCTGAACCCGGTGTTCGTCATCATCGTTCTCGGCGCTCTGGGTGGTCGTCATCGGCCTTGTCATCATGGAGCAGCAGGGACAACGCAAGATCCCCGTTCACTACGCCAAGCGGGTCATCGGCCGCCGGATGTATGGAGCGCAGAACACGTACCTGCCCTTCAAGGTGAATCCCTCGGGCGTCATCCCGGTCATCTTCGCCTCATCGGTCCTGCTCTTTCCCGTGCAGATCGCGCAGAGCCTCGGCTCCCGCATCGAGTGGCTTTCCCGGTTTGCCGCGTGGCTGCGGCCCAACGGATTTGCATACGAGGTCGCCTACGCACTGCTCATCATTTTCTTCGCGTACTTCTACACGCAGGTCACGCTGAACCCCGTGGAGATCTCCAAGAATATCCGCGAGAACGGGGGGTCGATTCCCGGGAATCCGGAGCGAGAAGATGGAGGAGTATCTCTCCCGCATCCTCTACCGAATCATCCTGCCGGGGTCCCTTTTCCTCGCGTTCATCGCGATCATTCCTTCCCTTGTGCAGAGCTTTTTCAGCTTTCCTTCAGCGGTGGCCTACCTCATGGGAGGTACATCGCTGCTGATCCTGGTGGGCGTCGACCTGGACACGATGTCGCAGATCGAAGGTTATTTGAGAATGCATCATCACGATGGAATCGTGAAGCGCGGCAAGATCCGCTCCCGGAACCTATGAGACGCGGTGGGAGTGGGGAGAGCCCGGCAGTGGAGGCCAGTGTATGAAGGTGCGCGTGAGCGTGAAGCCTATTTGTGACAAATGCAAAGTGATCAGGCGCAGGGGCGTGGTGCGTATCATCTGCACGAACCCCAAGCACAAGCAGCGCCAGCGGTAGGGCAGCGGCTGGCCTGCCGCGCGAGCGCGGCGTTGCCAGGCGCATTCAGGAGGAGGCAGGAATGGCACGTATTGCGGGCGTGGATCTTCCCAATAAACATGTGGACATCGCCCTGACTTACATTTTCGGGATTGGGGGCGCGTCGGCACGGAAGATCTGCGCGACCACGGGTGTCGACCCCGAAAAGCGCATCAACGATCTTACGGCTGATGAAGTGAACAAGCTGCGGACGGTGATCGAGAGTGATTTTCGAGTGGAAGGGCGTCTTCGGACGGAGATCTCGCTCAACATCAAGCGGCTCATGGACATCGGATGCTACCGTGGAATCCGTCACCGCAGGGGGCTGCCCGTGCGCGGCCAGCGGACCAAGACGAACGCGCGGACCCGCAAAGGCAAGCGCAAGACCGTGGCAGGGAAGAGGAAGAAGTAGAACAAGAGCGCGCGGGACGCACCGCGCGTCATGGATTGCCGCGCCCGCCTCCTCGGGAAAAGCAGGAAGGCAGGACGCGGTATACGCGCTCGGGAGAGCCGAGCGAAACGGAGGACCAAGCTTTGGCAAAGACCAAGGGCAAGAAAGATAAAAAGAAGAACATAGCGGAAGGCAAGGCATTCATTCAGGCCACCTTCAACAATACGATCGTGACCATCACCGATCTCATGGGGAACACGATATCCTGGGCTTCAGCGGGAGCCCTCGGGTTCAAGGGCGCCAAAAAATCGACGCCGTTTGCCGCCCAGACCACGGCGGAGTCCGCAGCCAGCAAGGCCATGGAGCAGGGGCTGCATGAGCTGGTGGTTTTCGTGCGGGGGCCCGGCGTCGGCAGCGAAGCGGCCATCCGTGCTTTCGGAGTCCTGGGCATCAGGGTGCGCTCCATCAAGGACATCACCCCGATCCCGCACAACGGGTGCCGGCCTCCGAAAAAGCGGCGAGTGTAGGGAGGGCAGACAGTGGGAAGGAATATCGGTCCCCAGTGCAGGCTTTGCAGAAGCCATGGGTACAAGCTTTTTCTCAAGGGAGACAGGTGCAAGGGACCCAAGTGCCCCGTCACCCGGAAAAAGGGCGCGCCGGGGAAGGGCCCGCGCAGCCGCACCAAGAAGATCTCGGACTACGGCGTGCAGCTGCACGAGAAGCAGAAGCTGAAGAGAATGTACGGGATGTTCGAAGGCCAGTTCCGCCTGTTTTTCAGCAAGGCGGTGCGCCGGAAGGGCATCACGGGGGAGAATCTCATCCAGATGCTCGAGCGGCGGCTTGACAATGTCGTCTACCGCATGCACCTGGCCCCTTCGCGCAAGTCCGCCCGGCAGCTGGTTCTGCACGGACACATCGCGATCAACGGCCGCGGCGCCTCCATCCCTTCGCAGATGGTGAAGGAGAATGACGAAATCTCCGTGCGGGAGAAGAGCACGAAGCTCACCGCGATCAAGGAGAGTCTGAAGGACTACTCGAAGTCGGGGATCGTACCGTGGCTGGAGATCGACCCGGACCGGATGATCGGCAAAGTGCGCGCCATTCCGCGGAGAAGCGAGATCAGCGATCTCGCGGACATCAAAGAGCAGCTGATCGTCGAGCTGTATTCAAAGTGAGGTGTCCCTTATGGTCCGCAAGAACCTACTAAAGGGCTTCAAGAAGCCCAAGGGCATCACCTTCGAGCACAGCGAGGTGGAGGCCGATTACGGGCGGTTCGTGGCCTATCCGTTCGAAAGAGGATATGGCATCACGATCGGCAATACGCTGCGCCGGATCCTCCTCTCCTCGATCCAGGGGTATGCCGTGACGGCGGTCAAGATCACGACGTACAAGGAAGACGGATCGCCGCATATCATTGCCAGCGAGTATGAGCCGATCCCCGAGGTCGTGGAGGACACTCCCGACTTCATCAACAACCTCAAGCAGGTGCAGCTGCGCCTCTCGGGCGACCTTGAGGAGAAAACGATCGTGCTCGAGGCCAAGGGAGGCAGGGTCCTCACCGCGCGGGACCTCGCCGTGGACAACGACGTGGAGGTCATCAACGGCGACTTCCCCATCGCCACGCTCATGGACAAGGCCAATATCGAGTTCGAGGTCCAGATCAACCTGGGCCGCGGATACGTGCCCGCGGAACGCAATGAGAAGTACATCGAGGTGATCGGGACAATTCCCATCGACGCGATCTTCTCCCCGATCCAGAAGGTGAAGTACAGCGTGGAGAATACCCGCGTGGGGCAGCGCACCGACTACGACAAGCTCCTTCTGGAGATCTGGACCGACGGTACGATCACCCCGGATGACGCCCTGGCGGAGGCGGCAAAGATCGCCAAGGACCATTTCACGATCTTCATCAACTTCGATGAGGCGGAGGCGGGAGGAGATGACGAGGTGGACGAGGACGAAGAGCGCATTCGCGCCCTCCTCGATACACCGGTGGAGGAGTTGGAGCTCTCGGTGCGTTCCAGCAACTGTCTTCGGAACGCGAATATCCGCACCATCGGGGACCTCACCAAGAAGACCGAGGAAGAGATCACCAAGACACGGAATTTCGGCAAGAAAAGCCTTCAGGAGATCAGGGACAAGCTCCAGGCGCGCGGGCTGGACCTCGGCATGAAGGACTACTCCGCCTTGAAGAAGCAGCTCAAGAAGCAGCTCGCGGGAGAGATCGGTTCCGCCGCAGCGATTGCGGGCGTGGCGGTCGGACACGCGGAGAAGGGCGAAGGGAAGGAAGGCAATGGATCATCGGAGTAGCATCAACAAGCTGGGCCGGACCTCTGCTCATCGCAAGGCCCTTCTGAAAGCCCAGGCGAAAGCCCTCTTCAGATATGAGCGGATCCGCACCACCGTTGCCAAGGCGAAGGTCGCCCGCCGGCTGGCGGAGAAGCTCATTACGCGCGCGAAGGTCGATTCCGTGCACAATAGACGCATTGCGGCGAAATCGATCGACGACGGCCGGATTCTCAACAAGCTCTTCACGGATATCGCCCCCCGGTATGCGCAGAGACCGGGCGGGTACACCCGCATATTGAAGATGGGGAGACGATTCGGGGACGCCTCCGAAATCGTCATTCTCGAGCTTCTCGACAGGAAGGAAAGAGAGCGCAAGCGGAAGAAGAAGGAAGCCCAGGAAGCTGCCAAGGAAGGCTGACGCGCGCGGGGCGCGCGCAGTATCCGGGAGGAGCGAGCGCAGTATTGGCAGCCATGAGGTCGAAATCTCACGGAACTGCACGGAGTACCCCGTGACATTTGTGCAAGCTGCCGTGAGCACCGGGGGAAATAGCCTCGGGCGCAAGGCCTTTCACGCCGATATTGGGAGAGAAGGTATATCGTTTTCTCATGCGACAGAGCCTCAAGATTGCAATCAGTCTCCTCGCGTCGCTTCTCCTCTTCGCCGGCTTCGCCGTGCTCGGCTTTTCAGGGCTTTTCGACGTGCTCCAGGCGAGCTTCTTCCTGCCGAGGATCGAGCAGGTCTACCAGAGCAATCTCGATCGGCTCGTTTCGCGCATAGATCGGTTTCACCAGACAAATCTCGAGGTATTCGCCAACGCCGCAAAGAAGGACTTTGTCGCCGCCTCTTTCGACCTGCGCCTGTCGGATGCCACGCTCAAAGCGTGGGCTGACGCGAAGAGCCAGATCGGGTTCTTCGGTGTCAGGCTGCTCGGCGCGGACGCCAAGCGGATAATCTTCAGCAGCTTTGATATGGACGTCAAGCAGCAGCTTACGGGAAGCGTCTCATACCGGAATTACAATGAAGACAACACTTCCATTCCCGCGACTGAGTTCCCGGTCACGCCGGATCGGAAGCCGAAGGTCCTGATCGACGGACCGCACGGCTGGTTCGTATACGCGCTGCCGGCAAACGCGCCGGCAAAAGCAAATGCCCCTCCGCAGCTCGGCACGCTTCTCTTCTACGTCTCCCCCCAGAGGCTTCTCAGCGAATTGACGATCTCCCCCGGTATTCCGGTGGAGAAGATTGCATTGGTGGGAAACGCCGGAATCCTCGTCAATTTCGATCCCGCCGGCTCGAAGCCGGTGGAGGATGCCCTCTTGGCGATCTGGAGAGGCAATCCTGGATCGTCCTCATTCATCGCGCCGCTCACCCTGTCGAGCCAGGGCGGCGCCCAGGCGGCCTATCGTGTATTCTCCGAGCGCCTGGCGGCAGGCGGCATGGCCAGCCTTGTCGAACCGAGCGCTCTGTTCGAGATGGCGGACCTCATGAAGGGCCTGCTGCTCGCCACGTTTTTTCTCACCGTCTTCCTTTTCCTGTATTTGATCTTCAACCTCAAGACGGATCCACTCGACGTGCTGCGCCAGCGCGTGAAGCGCTTCCAGATCCAGCTCATCACCGAGCTCGTGGAAAGCCCCGGGGGCGCGGACTGGAACAAATGGCGGGGAGAGATGGAGGCGCGCAAGGACGAGATCACCTGGCAGATCCAGCGCGGCATCGGCCGGGTGTCGAAGAAGCAGAAACCGATCATCGATGAGTATATCTCCAAGAGCTGGACGGAGATCCTCGATCTGGTATCACGGCGCGCCGAAGCGCCCGCCCCGGCGGCGGTGGGCGCCATCGACATTTCGCGCCTCGAGTCTCTGATCCAGGCAGCCCTCAAGAACGCAAACTTCATTCTGCCCGCGCAGAAGGTGTCCCCTGCACGCGCCTTGCAGGTTGAAGAGATCAGGGCGGAGGAAGTCAGCGAAAGCGCGGAGCCCAGGGCGCGACGTGCCGCCGCGCCTTCGGCGGCTGAGGAAGCTGGGGCGGTTGAAGAGGCTGAGTCAGTTGAAGAGGCTGAGTCAGTCGAAGAGGCCGAGGCGGTCGAGGAAGCCGAGACGGTAGAAGAGGCTGAGTCAGTCGAGGAAGCCGAGGCGGTAGAAGAGGCCGAGTCAGTCGAAGAGGCTGAGTCAGTTGAAGAGGCTGAGTCAGTCGAAGAGGCTGAGTCAGTCGAAGAAGCCGAGGCGGTCGAGGAAGCCGAGACGGTAGAAGAGGCTGAGTCAGTCGAGGAAGCCGAGGCGGTCGAAGAGGCCGAGGCGGTAGAAGAGGCCGCGCCGGTTGAAGAAGGTGCCGCGGTCGAAGAGTATGAGACAATCGAAGAAGTCGAGACAATCGAAGAAGTCGAGACTGCAGAAGCATTCGAACGCGCCGAACAGGCAGGACCGGTTCCTGCGCCAGCGGGCGCTGAAACCGAAGCGGAGACCGTGGCCAGGGAAGCACATCAGCGCACTTACGGCGGGCGACCCCAGCCGCAAGGAGCGCCCGTCGGGCTGGAGGAGGAGCCGTCGGAGCTTGAGCCCATGGAGGACGAAGCGGAGGGCGAGTCCGCCGCGGTTTCGGCTCGGCAGAAACTCGAGGCTGAGACGCGAGGCGGCGCTGTTACGGATTTCGTTGAGATACGCGTCCCCGGTGGCGAAACGGCCGACATGTTCTCGAATCTTGCATTCGAGCTCGAAGCGGAGACCATTGACACATCAGGCGAATTGCTGGAAGAGCTGGAACCCCTGCCGGAAATCCGTCCCCTTCCGCCGGAACCCGTAGAGGAAGGGCTCGAGCTGCTTCCCACCGTTGATGAAGAAAGGCACGGTGATTTGCATGGCTACGGAACGGCGGCATCGGGTCAAAACGAGGCGCTCGAATCGCGCATCGTGGAGCCGGAGGAATACGAGGAGCGTGCCCGCATCGAGGCCCCTGAGCCGCTGATTCAGCCGAAGGCACTGGTGGAGCCCGAACACGGAAAAGCCGCGCCTGCCGAACAGGCAGCGGTGACATTCGAGGATGTCGTGGACTTCGAAGAGCTGGAGAGCGTTGACGAAGAACCGTTGGAGAACGTCGAGGAAACAGCAGCCGTACCTTTGGAAGCCGATACGCAGCAGGCCCTTGACGATCTTCTGACTTCAGGAGCGATCAAGAGCTGGACGGTAGAGGAGCTTCAGCGTCTTCTGGAAGAGGGCAAGTCGGCCATCGTCATGGAGGACGGTCTCTTCCGCATCAAGGAAGAAGTCTACACGGCGGGAAACAAGGCCAGCGAGAATCGCGATGAGGATAAGCTCCGCCAGATCGTGGAGGAGGTCGTCAAGCACGAGATGGAAGGAGAGTTGAACGGCGTCCCCGGCGGTGAGCCCGCTGAGCCGGAATCGGGATTCAGCGGCATCGGTGACCTGATCAGCGCCGAGGACACGCTCGATCTCTCCAGTGACGTCCTGCGGGGCCAGGAGGCGGCCGCGGAACAGGCTCCGCCCTCGCAACAGGAGACAGCCAGCCCGATTCGGCTGAAGAAGAACGGGCTTGATTACGACGAGTTCCTCTCCTTGTATCCCCGCTCCTTCACCCACTCTACCCAGATGAAGACCCTCGTGGAACTGTCACGGCGGGTTTCGGCCGTCAGTGCGGGTCTCTTCATAAAGAAAGTCCAGGTATACGCACCGGACATGACGGTCGGGTTGAGCGAAAAAACGGTGCGGACCCTGTCCTTCAGCGCCGGGGAGCCTGTGTACAAATCGCTCCTCGCCCCGCGGAAAGCCTTTGCGGTCAACAAGAGCTCAGCGGATGTCGCGTTCCTGATGGGGAAAATCGACCCCGAAGACCTGAGATATATGAAGCGGGTTCTGTTTCTCCCGGCCAACTTCCGAGGTCAGGAGGCGTACGTTTTGCTTTCGTTTGCGGGCGAAACTGAGATCGAGATAAGCCAAATTCTCGTGAAACTCGTCGTTCGTTGATTGATATACTCATAATGCTATAAAAGCGGCCGTAAAAGAAGCGGCAAACCGTCACCCCGTAGACAGGGGCTCCCGGCGCACATGCGCGCCTGCCGCCCTTCGGATGTCGAGGGACGCCCAGTCCAGGGACGGACGATAAGGCGTCCTTGACAAAGGGCGGATTCTCATTTAATCTTTAAATGGATATTCAGTTCAGGTGGAGGAAGGAAATGGTAATTCTGTACTTCATTCTTCCTCTCGCCGGTGTATTTCTAGGTTGGCTAATTCGATGGTTTTACGCACGATTTCAGCTTTCATCGTCCGAGCAAAAGGCCTCGCGTATCGTCGGCGAGGCGCTGAGAGAGGCGGAAGCTAAGAAGAAAGAGGCGATACTTGAGAGCAAGGACCAGTTGTTGCGGGAGCGCAACCAGCTGGAAAAGGAGACGCGGGAGCGCAGGATCGAGCTCCAGCGCATTGAAAGGCGCCTCCTTCAGAAGGAAGAAAACCTAGAAAAGCGCGTAGAGTCTCTTGAGAAGCAAGAGAGAACGGTCAGCAACCGGGAGAGGTCAGCCGCGGACAAGGAAGCGGCACTACAGCTTGAAGGTGAGCGGGTCGCCGCGGAACTGGAGAGGGTCTCCGGTCTCAGCAGGGCGGAAGCGAAGAAGCTTCTCGTGCAAAGCCTCGAGAATGAGGCGCGGCACGACGCGCAGGTAACGATCAATCTCATCGAACAGGAAGCGCGGCTCGCGGCGGACAAGAAGGCCCGCGACATCCTCATCACCACGATCCAGAGACTGGCAACGGACGTCGCCTCCGAGGTCACCGTGACGACGGTGAGCCTGCCCAACGATGAGATGAAAGGCCGCATCATCGGCCGCGAGGGACGCAACATCAGGACCCTCGAGACGCTGACCGGAGTCGACATCATCATCGATGACACCCCGGAGGCGGTCGTCATTTCGTGTTTCGATCCCATACGGCGGGAGATTGCCAAGACGGCGCTCAGCCGGCTGATATCCGACGGGCGGATACACCCCGCGCGGATCGAAGAGATCGTCCAGAAGGTCACCAAGGAGATCACCCAGACCATCTACGAGGAAGGAGAGCGGGTCCTCTTCGAGGTGGGAATCCACACGATGAGCGCGGAAGCCATCCGCACGCTGGGGCGCCTCCATTTCCGCACGAGCTACGGACAGAACGTGCTGGCCCATTCCAAGGAGGTCGCCCTCATCGCGGGGATGATCGCCGCCGAAGTGGGCGCCAATGTGGATCTGGCCAAGCGCGCCGCGCTTCTGCATGATATCGGCAAGGGCGTCGAAGCCAATGGGGACGGGAATCACATCGAGGTCGGCATGGATCTCGCGCGCAGGCTTGGTGAGGACCCCCGGGTCCTCAACGCCATCGGGGCGCACCACGGAGACGTGGAGCCGGAGAGCGTCGAAGCGGTGATCGTGCAGATAGCGGATGCCGTTTCCGCTTCCCGACCCGGCGCGCGCAAGGAGACCCTGGACAACTATCTCAAGCGCCTCGAGAATCTCGAGTCCATTGCGGAGGACTTCGAAGGAGTCGACAAGGCCTATGCCATACAGGCGGGGCGCGAGCTTCGCATCCTGGTGAACAATGAGAAGATCAGCGACGATGCGGCCAAGGAGCTCGCAAAGAATATCGCAAAGCGCATCGAGAGCGAGCTGAAATACCCGGGAAGGATCAAGGTCACGATCATCCGGGAAATGCGCGTCGTCGAGTACGCTCGCTAGGGCGCGCGCAAAGTGACGCGCACCTTCAAGGCCCTCATCCTGGGAGACGTCGTCGGACAGCCGGGATGCAGGGCCCTTTTCATCGGTCTGCCGGACCTCGCGCGCCGCATGGCGGCGGATCTGGTGATCGCCAACGGGGAGAACGCAGCGGACGGCTTCGGCCTGACACCGGACATCGCCGAGCGCATGCTCAAGTCCGGCGTGCACGTCATCACATCGGGCAACCACATCTGGCAGAAGCGTGAGATCCTGCCGCTCCTGTCCACGAACGACACACTGCTGCGACCGGAGAATTATCCCATCATCCAGGGTGCCGGGGCGATTCCCGGCAAGGGCCACTGCATCGTGAACGTGCGGGACATTCCCGTGCTCGTGATCAACCTCGAAGGAAGAGTGAACCTTTCTCCTCTGCGCGATCCCCTCCAGGTCGGCAAGGCGCTGCTGAAGCAGTTCCGCAGCCGGGTAAAGGCCGTCATCGTCGATTTCCACGCGGAATCGGTGGATGAGAAGGAGGCGCTCGGTCTCTTTCTTGACGGTGAGGTCTCCGCCGTCATCGGCACCCACACGCACGTGCAGACCGCCGACGAGCGGATCCTCTCCGGCGGGACGGCGTACATCACCGACATCGGGATGACGGGTCCCATCGACAGCGTCATCGGCATGAAGAAGGAAACCGCCATCGCGCGAAGCCTCACCCAGATGCCCCTCAAGATGGAAGTGCAGAACTCCATCGGGGAAATCCAGGGGGTGCTGATCGAAATCGATGCCGCGAGCGGCAAGGCGATTCGCATCGAGAGGGTGCGGCAGATGTCCTCGGTGTGACATGAGACCGCGCAACAAAAAAAAGCTCGGAGTACGGGAGTACCCGTTCGGCGAGTACGCCGTACCGCGCCGAAGGGTCCGCCTGATCGACCTTCTCAAGACCCTTTACCCGGCGCGATGAGAAGGAGCTCTTCGCAGAGATCCTCCGCGGGGAAGTCCTCGTGGGCGGAGAGAAGGTCGTGAAGGCAGGGACTCCCGTCCGCGCCGATGCGGAGATCAGCATCCGGGAGAAGCCGCCCTACGTGTCCCGCGGCGGGGAGAAGCTCGCGGCGGGTCTTGATCTTTGGGGAATTGCGTGCGAAGGAAAGACCTGGATCGATGCCGGCTGCTCCACCGGCGGCTTCACCGATTGCCTGCTGCGTCGCGGCGCGTCGCTGGTGTACGCGATCGACGTGGGAGAGAACCAGCTGGACTGGCGGCTGCGCGCCGACCCGCGGGTGCGCGTGATGGAATCCACAAACGTCATGGCCGTGCGGGCGGAGGAGCTTGATCCTGTTCCCGACAGCGCCGTGGCCGACCTGTCTTTCCGCTCCCTTCGTCAGGCAGCCGCGCGCATATTGGGGCTCACGACGGAGAGGCGGGGGATATTTCTGGTCAAGCCGCAGTTCGAATTCGCTGCACCCGCCCCGGGACTTCAAGGGAGTCGTGCAAGGGCAGGATGCGCTGGGCGATATCCTCACCGATCTTGTTGCAGGGCTGGGGGACGAGGGGGTGGCGGTGGAGGACGGGATCGAGTCCCCTCTCCGCGGCAGAAAGGGCAACAGGGAGTTTCTCTTTCTCCTCCGGCTCGGCAGAGCTCAGGGCGGGGCGGACAGGGATGCCCTGCTGGGGAAGCTGCTACTGGAATGACGCGCGCGAAAGGGGTTCGTCGATCCGCATTCCCTCGGCTCCCAGGTAGCGCACCTTTTTCCCTTCGATCAGGATTTGAACCTTCTTCACGGTCGGGAACTCCGTCGCCGCGTACACCACCTGCCTGAGCTGCGCGTCAAGCGCCTCGGTGCCCTGCGAATTGAACCGGAAGCTCTCGCTGAAGTCGATGTACGCCGTGTCGCCCCGGACCGTCACGCCCAGGAGCCTGGCTTCCATGGGAATCATCGTCAGCAATCCGCTGTTGAGCTCCAGCGACGTGGGGCCCTTGAGGAGCGTCTCCAGCGTGTCCCGCAGGGGTGAATCGCTTGCCTGCACGGAACGGATCACGCTCTTCGATGATAGTTTGCCGCTCGGGTCCACCGACACGAAAAACAGGCGGGCCTTGCGCGCGGAAGGTTTCTGGACGGGAGGCGTCGACGGCTTTTCAGCGGCGCCCGCCGCATCGCGCGCCGTTGCGGGCTCCGCCGGCAGTGGACGGGATTTCTGTTCCCTGCGGGCGGTCCTTTTCCAGCGGTCCGATCGTCACCTGGGGAGCAGTCGGAGAGGGCGATGTGGCGGGGGGGGTGCCGCTGCCGGCAAGCCGCGCGAAGGCGGCGCGCAGGGACGGCCGCGCCGCGAACCCGACCGCGACGAGGATAGCGGCGAGGCACAGCCAGAAGAGGAATCCGATGCCGCGGTGACGCGCAGCTTTGGCTTTGACGCGCGAGCCTTTTTTTCTTGCCATCTCTCGCTCATATGATCGGTCAATTTGACAGCCCCATTGAATACCGCTATACTCACGGCCGCATGATGGAGTTCACGGGAATCAGCGCTTCTCCCGGCATCGCGCGGGGGAAGGCGTTCCTGTTCCTGGAAGACAAGGTTTCCGTTCCCCGCTACGATATCGCCCCCTCGCAGGTCGACTTCGAGTACGGGAGGTTCCTCGCCGCGCTGGAGAAGGCCTCCGCCGAGGTGAAGGGCCTCGATATCCGGCCGCGACGCGGCGCTCTTCGAGGCGCAGCTCCTCATGTTCGACGACCCTGAGCTGAAGAAGAGGGTCCGCTGCTCCCTTGAAGAGAACCGGCGGAACGTGGAATGGGTCCTCCTCCAGATCGTGGAGGAGATGGCGGGCAAGCTCGCCGCAGCGGACAGCCAGTACCTGCGCGAGCGCACGGTCGATCTCACTGATGCGGGCAACCGGATCCTCGCTCGCCTGCTGTACCACGAGCGGGCGCGCCTCTCCGACATGCGCGAGCCCGCCATCCTCGTGACGCGCAACCTCATGCCGTCCGACACTCTCGGCCTGGACAGGAAGCTCGTGCTCGGAATCGCGGCGGACGCCGGCGGCAAGACTTCCCACACGGCCATCCTTGCCCGGGCAAGCGAGATCCCCGCGGTGCTCGGGCTCTCCGACATCAGCCGCATGTGTGCACAGCGGCGACGAGATCATCGTGGACGGCAACCGCGGCACCGTCATCGTCGACCCGGACGAGGCCACGCGGGCCCACTACGACGAGCGCAGGCGCGAGTGGGAGCAGCAAGTACATCCTCCTCAAGGAGCAGCGGGATCTGCCCGCCGAGACCGTCGACGGGAAGCGCCTTTCCATCGAGGCGAACATCGAGATCCCGGAGGAGGCGGAAGGCGTGCTGGCGCACGGGGCGGACGGCATCGGGCTGTTCCGCTCGGAGTTCCTCTTCATCCAGCCCAACCGCTTCCCTTCGGAAGAGGAGCAGCTGGCCGCGTACACCACCGTGCTCGCCGCTCATGGGGGGCAGGAGCGTCACCATCCGCACCCTCGATCTCGGCGGGGACAAGGTGATGCCCGGCTTCCACCTCGCGGCGGACAGCAACCCGCTCCTGGGATGGCGGGCCATCCGCTTCTGTCTCGCGCGGCCCGAGGTTCTTCCGCACCCAGCTGCGCGCGCTCCTGCGCGCCTCCGTGCACGGCTCCCTTCGCATCATGTTCCCCCTGATCTCGGGGCCGGGAGAGCTGGACCGGATCAGCGAGATCTGGCCGAGGTGAAGGCCGAGCTGACCCGGGAGGGGCTGCCCTTCCGGGAGGACGTGCCTGTCGGCATCATGATCGAGGTGCCCTCCGCGGCCGTCACCTCCGACATCCTCGCGGCCCGCGCGGAGTTCTTTTCGATCGGCACGAACGACCTGATCCAGTACACCCTCGCGGTGGACCGGGGAAACGAAAAGGTGGCCTACCTCTACGAGCCCTTCCACCCGGGCGTGCTGCGCCTGATCCGCACGACCATCGAGAACGCCCACGCGCACGGAATTCCCGTCGGCATGTGCGGCGAGCTTGCCGGCGACCCGCTGGCCACCGTGGTGCTGCTCGGCCTCGGCCTGGACAGCTTCTCCATGGGTCCCATCGGCATACCCCTCATCAAGAGGATCGTCCGCTCGGTGGGCATCATGGAGGCGGAGGCGTTCGTGCGCAGCCTCATGCCGATGGGCTCGGGGGCGGAGATCGAGCAGCGCCGTGCGGGGGTGGATGGAGGATCGGCTTGACTTCTCCTCCTGGTAATCAGCCCCGGCGCGCCAGCGCTTCGGCGCGATTTACCCCGGGTCGCAATCCTCGGCAGGCCCAACGTCGGCAAGTCCACGCTCTTCAATGTGCTCCTGGGCCGAAGGCGGGCCATCACCTATTCCGATCCGGGCGTCACGCGCGATCCCGTCGAGGTCGAGTGCAGGCTCGGCGGCGCGCGCGTGCGCGCTCGTGGACACGGGCGGCTACACGAGCGGCGCGGAAGGGCTGGACGGGGTAGTGGCGGCGCGGAGCCTGAAGACCGCGCGGGAAGCCGACCTCGTCCTCCTGGTGCTGGACGCGGTGGAGACGACGCCGCAGGACGAGGAGTTCATCCGCATCATGCGCCCCTTCTCGGAAAAGGTCCTCCTGGTGGTGAACAAGGTCGACACGCCGGACCGCGACCTGCTCGGTCTGGAACGCCCACGCGCACGGCTTCCCCAATGTCATCGGAGTCTCCGCCGCTCATGGCGGGAGCATGGACCGGCTGAAGGAGACGGTCGCCGGCCATGCTGGAAGCGCAGCTCGAGGAGCCGCTCTCCGCGGAGGGGCAATCGTCGGGCTCGCCGACGCGGCCGAGGCCCGTCCGGGCGGCCGAAGATGAGATCGTGCGCATCGCCATCCTGGGCAAGCCGAACACGGGGAAGTCCAGCCTGGCCAATCGGCTGATCGGCGAGGAGCGCTCGATCGTTTCCGCCGTCCCGGGCACGACGCGCGACGTCGTGGAGGGGACTTTCACCCACCGCGGCCGGACCTTCCAGGTCCTCGACACGGCGGGCATCCGGCGCAAGAGCCGGGTGACCGACCCCGTGGAGTACTACTCGGTGAACCGGGCCATCGAGAGCATCGGGCGGGCGGACATGGTGTTCCTGACGATCGACGCCACGGAGGGCCTCGTGGACCAGGACAAGAAGATCGCGGCCCAGGCGGTGAAGGAAGGACAGGGGCGTCGTCATCGTGCCTGGCAAATGGGATCTGCAGAAGGACACCGCCACGGCTCCTGCGAAGACGGTGAGGGAGCACGTGCGGTTCCAGTTTCCCGTGCTCGGCTTCGCGCCGATCGTCCCGGTGTCCGCGCTGACCGGGTTACGGCGTGCGTTCCCTTCTGGACACGGCCCTGGAGGTCTGGGACCAGCTGCACCGCCGGGTGGGGACGGGGCGGCTGAACCAGGCGCTGGAGGCTGGATCGCGCACTACCGCCTTCCCGTGCGGGGGAAGAACTACAAGATCCGGTTCATGACGCAGGTCAGCGCGAACCCCGTTCGGTTCGTCGCATTCGTCAACCGGATGTCGGGCTTTCCCGCTCGGCTACGGGCAGTACCTGGAGAACTGCATCCGCAGGGACCTGGGTGTCGCCGCTGGTGCCCGTGGCGGTCGAGTTCAGGCAGAGCAGGAAACAGCGAGCGATGAGATCGTGGAGCATCGGGGAGGTGGCGCGGTTGCTCGGGGTGAAGCCGCACGTGATCCGCTACTGGGAGAGCGAGCTGCCCCTGCTTTCCCCGAAGAAAGGGCCTCTCGGGCCGGCGCGAGTACTCTGGAACGAGATCCGCCTCCTCTGCGATTCCGCCACCTCCTGTACGACAGGAAGTTCACGATCGAGGGCGCCAAGGGGACGCATGTGGGAGGAGCTGGGGCGCCGCGGACCCGGACCTGGCCGCGCGCTTCGCCGAGATGCGCGCGGACCTGATCGATGCGCTGATGACCGTGCGGCGGGCGCACGGCGGAAACACCCCAGGTGAGGGGAAGAGATGCCGGAAAAACCCGCAAGTTCGCGGATGGAAAAACCCGCAAGTGCGATGGAAATCCGAGGGACGGCGACATCAGGGAAAAGCTCGGCGAGATGGGACAGGAGCACCTGTTCGCCCACTGGGCCGCGCGCCCCGAGCAGATGAGAAAACGGCTGCTCGAAGACCTCGCCGTCGCTCGACCTCTCGCCTTGTCCGGAGCTTCGCGACAAGGCTCAGCGCAGGAGCGAAGCAGGTTCCGGCTCCCCGTCGGCCTCCACGGACATTGTCCCCGCCCCCTATGTGTCGCTCAGCCGGAGCAGCGTCGACCGTGAGGCGGCAGACCTGGGGGAGGAGCACATCCGGCGGGGCCGCACGGCACTCCTCACTGTAGCAGGCGGACAGGGCTCGAGGCTTGGATTCGATGGTCCCAAGGGGATGTTTCCCGTCACGCCCCTGCGCCGGTTGACCTTGTTCGCCTGGTTCGCCGAGAAGCTTCTTGCCGCCAGGCGCAGGTACGGCGTGGTGATCCCGTGGCTGATCATGACGGGGCCTCAGAATCATCGCGCCACGGAGGAGTACTTTGAAAAGCAGGAATGGTTCGGGCTCGGGCGCGACACCGTGCGCCTGTTCATGCAGGGCTCCCTCCCGTCGCTCTCACCCGAGGGACGGCTGCTCCTGGGGCCCGATGGCGGGCTCCTGGTCAATCCCGAACGGCCACGGCGGGGTAATCGATGCCCTGCGGCGCTCCGGCGGCCTGGCGGCGATGCAGGAGCAGGGTGTGGAGCAGCTTTTCTACTTCCAGGTGGACAATCCCGCTCGTCCGCGTGCCGGATCCTGTTTTCCTGGGGTTCCACTGCCGCGAGGGTGCGCGGATCTCCGCCAAGGTGATCGAGAAGGCCTATCCGGAGGAGAAGCTCGGAGTCATCGTGACCACGGGCGGGAAGCAGGCCGTGATCGAATACTCGGACCTGGATGAGGCTCTCATGCAGCGCGCGCGACGCTGATGGAAGACTTCTCTACTGCCAGGGCTCGATCGCCATCCACATTCTCGAGGTTGCGTTCCTGGCGAACCCTGCGCTGAAGCTTCCCTGGCACATCGCGCGCAAGAAGGCGAGGATGCTCAATCCCACCGCCGAAGGAACCGAAATTGTGGAGAGGGACGCCGTCAAGATGGAGATGTTCGTGTTCGATGCGATTCCCGCTGCGGGAAACGCGCTGTTCTTCGAGACCGAGCGCGCGGAGGAGTTCGCTCCTTTGAAGAACCGCGAGGGGGTGGACTCCGTCGAGACCTGCCTGCGCGGCCAGGTGGAGCAGAGCCGCGCGGTGGCTGACGGCGTGCGGCGTCGAGGTCCCCCGGGATGAAGAAGGGAGGCCCCTGCACGCAATCGAAATCAGCCCCCTCTTCGCGCTTGACCCGCGAGGTCCTTGGCGCGCGCAGGGGCATTCTGAAGGATCGAATAGATGAGGACACTCTCCTGGCATAGGGTTGCACCGGCGTTCATTCTCTTTGCCCTGTGCGGCTTTCCCGGCCTGGCCAGCACCGGCATGCGCGCGGCGGAAACGTCTCCCGCGCTGCCCGGAGAACTGGGAAGCGCGGAGCCTTCTGCGTGACACGATTTTCGCTCCGGTCGGCGATGCCGCCCGGCACGCGCGCGTCATCGTGACTCAATCCAACGGCGGCGGGCAGGTCTCATTCCGTGCGGACGCGCAGTCAGGCGCGCTCTACCTCGTGTTCGCCAATCAGGAAGGCCGGAGCTTTCCCGTGGCAGGGGCGGGTACTTTCATCATCAAAAGAAGTCTCAAGGATGGAAGCTTCCTGCACGCCAAGGTGTTCGTGCAGAATGACCCCGGCTGTTTTCTGCGCCTGTTTCCGAGCAACGACAGGACCGTCATGGACGTCTTTCTCTCCGGCGAGCCCTTCCTGAGCCAGGTCGTCGCTGCCCGGTTGCGTTCGAGCGTCTCCTCACCGCGCCCCTCGCGCGCATCATGGACCTCACGGGCAATTCCATCGACTGGTCCCTTCTGCTGGCGCCCTCGCGCGGCGCCGGCGACATCCGGCTGGCGCAGGTGGCCCTCGCCGTGCGCGCGCGCCTTTCGAGCCTCCGCGACATGGATGACGGCGCCATGGACAGCATCGGGCGCATGGTGTACATCGCGAGCGGCGCTCCCGCGGGCGCGGGGGGCTTCAACTGCTCGGGCTTTGCCAAGTGGGTCGTGGACGGTTTCTACGCACCGCTCGTGGGAAAGAACACGGATATTGCGGCCCTGAAGTCACGTGATGCAATGCGGGGCAACCGGTGGAGCGCCCGCTACGAGGAGGAGCTGGACCCGTACTTCGGTCTGGACTGGACTCGCGGGCTTGCGCGGAGCATTGCCCAGGCGCGTACGGGCGCGGTCCTCACGGACGAGGACCTGGACGTGCGCGACGCCGATCACGTGGCCTATACCCGGGACACGGGATACCCTGTTCCCCGTCTCCGTGCCCTGCTCTATTTTCTTGCCCGCGAGCGCCCCGGCACCATCTACCTCGGGTCGGTGAACGCGGCCTCGCAGGAGGCGTCTCAGGAGGGAACTCCCACTCTCCGGCAGCACCATCACGTGATCGTGCTGCTCCCCTTCTTCGATGCGAACGGCGATTTCCAGGTCGTGGTGCTCGAAAGGAACACGGAAACGAGCCTCGCGTCCCTGACGCGCCGCTACGGGAAGGAATACGTCCATCTCGTCCATCTCGACTCCACGGGGGAGTTCTCCCTCCCCCAAATTGAATAAACCACCGTCACGGAGTATCATTGACTTGTCATGACCGCTGTAATCCTCTGTGTTCTCCTGCTCGCGGGGGCCGCGCAGCCGCTTGCCGCTGCACCCGCTGAGGGGGACCTTTTCTCCGAGGCGGAAAGCAGGTACCTGGGCAAGAACTACACCGCCGCCCTCGAAGAGTATGATGCCTTTCTTGCCGCGTACCCGCTCTCCGAGCGCGTTGCGGACGTGCAGTACAGGCGCGCGACCTGTTTCTACAGGCTGAACAGGTATCGTGACTCCCTGCAGCTCATCTCCGACATCGAAAGACGCTACCGCTCAACCCGCTATTTTGCCTACGTTCCCCTTTGGAAAGGCCTGTGCCTGTACGCCCTCGGCAGCTACTCCCTGAGCGTGGAGAGCCTCGATGCCTTCCTGTCGGGGCCGGCAGATGCGGAGCTCACTCCCCAGGCTCTTCTGCACAAGTCCCTGGACCTGGTTGCGCTTTCCAGCGATGAGGAAGCGATTGCGTCCCTGCGGAAGCTCACCTCCGGCTACCCGACCTCCCGTCTTGTCCCGTACGCCTCCGTGCTTCTTGGCTCGATACTGCAGAAGCGACAGTCGTACCCGGAGCTGCTCGATTTGACGCAAAAGACCGATCCATCAGGTTTCCCCGATCCCTGGAAAAACGAGTTCCTCCTTCTTCGCGCCGAAGCGCTTTCCCAGTCAGGGCGCTGGGCCGACGCGCAGCCACTGTATCTGCAGCTCGTGGGATCCTCCGACGATGTGGCGATGGTCTCCTACGGCAGGCTCTTCGACGCCGCGCAGCGCAGGAACGACCTTCAGGGCATGCGGGACCTGAGCCAGGCGGCCGAGGCCCGATTTGGAAAACGTACGAATCTGCTGGCCGAGCTCTGGACCCGGGTGGGCGCGGAAAGCTTCCGCCGCGGCTCCCTGGACTCGGCCGAGGCATTCCTGCGGCGCGCGTGGGATGCGCGCAAGGAAGTCCCGGTGAACGAGGTCGTGCCGCTGTACCTGGCGGAGATCATGCTCGGGCGCAAGGACACTGCAGGGGCGCGCGGGATCCTGACCGATTTTCTCGCTCTGGGAAATCCAGGGACCGGCGCGGCGATTATCAGGCTCGGGGATATTGCGCTCATGGGGGACGACTTCAAGACTGCGGCGGGCTCCTACGCGCGGTTCCGCACGTCTTTTCCCGAATCAAAGCGTGCCCCCGAGGCCGGATACCTGCAGGCATATTGCTCCTTCCGTCTGGGCAGGCCCGACGAGGCGTCGCAGATGGTGGACGGCCTGCTGGGCAAGGACATGGAGCCGGCGATCCGCCAGCAGGTGGAAAAGCTGCATATCGTGCTGTTGAAAGGAGCGGGGAAGACGGCCCTGGCAGCGGACGCCCTGGCGCAGTACGTCAGTCGCTATCCACAGGACCTTCGTTCCTGGCTGGACTATCTGAAGATACTTTTCGTGCTGAAGCAGAACGCCGCCATTGTGAAAGAGGCGGATAATGTCAGGCGGCTTTTCCCGACAATCGATACCCTGGACCCGTACGCGGCGATCGTCGTCTCCTATCTCAGGGGCCTCTCCCTGATTGCGGTAAAGGATTATGCCGGGGCAAGCGCGGACCTGTCCTCTATCCAGCCCGGCGTCGCGCAGAAGGCGGGGCTCGCCGTGATCGTGCCTTATGCGCGCTACTACCTCGGATGGAGCTGGTTGAGGCAGTCGGATTTCGGCAGGGCAGGCCAGGTCTTCGATGATTGTGCCGCTTCATACCCTTCCCACGAGCTGTACCCCTCGATCGTCTACCTTGCCGGATGGTCTCATTTCAGCGCGGGAGAGTTCGATCGCGCCGCCGGCTGGTTTTCCCGGCTGACGGGCGCGGGTGGGCAAGGGGAGCTGGCGCAGAAAAGCCTGTATCTCTACGCGAAAAGCCTTCTCAATCTGAAAAAGCGCGACGAAGCCGCGCAGGCACTGCAGCGGATTGCTTCCACCACGCCCGCATCGCCATGGGCCGGTGATGCCCTTTTCGACTATGCCGGGGTTCTTTCCGACATGGGGCAGACGCGGCAGGCGGCGGATGCGTACAAGAGACTGGCGGACCTGTTCCCCGACAGCCCTTTGCGCGAGGATGCGGTCTACCAGCGGGCAGAAACCTTTTTTACCCATAAGATGTGGGCGGACGCGCGCACCGCGTACGACGAGTACCGCACGCGCTATCCGAGAGGCAGGCAGGTAGATGCCGCGTTGTATTGGGGGGGGCAGGCAGCCCAAACCGTAGGGGAAGACATGGCAGCCGCGCTCCTCTGGGAGAAGCTTTCGACAATGTATCCGGACAGCCCGTTCCGCGGCTCCGCCCTGCAGAAAACGGCGGAAGCCTATGCGCACGTGCAGCAATACTCGAAAGCGCTGGAGCTGTACTCCCGGTTCATTGCGGAGTATGCAGATGAGGCCAGGGCCGGTCGTGCGGATATTCGGGCAGAACAGATCCGCTACCTTGCCCAGGGGCAGGGGGACAAGGAGGCGGAGCTCTCCGCGATCATCGCCCGGGAAACGGGGGACAAGAAGCGGCAGGCAACCATCGACCTCGCCCGGCTCTACATTTTCAGCGGGGACAAAAAGGCAGATGCCGGCTACCGTCTCCTTCTGCCCGGTGATCAAGGAAGGCGATCCCCAGGGAGCGCCCCAGGCCCAGACGCTCGCGGGGGAGTACTTCTACAGAAAGGGCGACCTCGACGAAGCGGCGCGGCAGTTCGTCGCCGCCGCGCTGATACCGAAGGTGGATCCGAAGGCCGCGGCCTCCGCGCTTTACCGCGCGGCGGAAATGATGAAGCTTGCAGGGAAGGCCGATGAGGTGAAGGCGCTGGTGAAGAGGCTCGAGGCGGGTTTTCCGGATTCTGAGTGGACCGCAAAGGGGCGGCTCCTGACAGGAGGCGCACAATGAAAGCACGGGACAGGTTGCTCTCTGTTTTCCTCTGTCTCGCGGCTGCCATTGGACTTTCGGCCCAGTCCCGGACCCCGTCGGGACCGAACCCCGCAGTGGCGCCGACCGAGCCGGAAATCATCATGCCGCAGGTCATTTTGCAGATCGAAGACCTGAGCGTGGAAAAGGTGGAGGCGCAGCTTCCCCCGGAAGAGGACCTGCTTGCACCGGAAAGGAAGATTCCCCTTCTGAGCGAGGGGGATCTGCCCATCGGCGAGCCGTCGATTCCTGCCCCGGGGCCGGAAGTCGAGCCCGCCGTGGGCAAGCAGGGAGACCGATTGCTCAGCGCGGATATCAATCTCGGCGCCGGGAGCCCGAACAGGATCGTGGGCAGCATTTCCTTGAAGACCCTCGGCCAGGATCCTCGCTTCTCCCTTCTTTTCAACCATGAGACCCTTGACGGCTTTGCGGGGAATCCCTCCGGCGCGGGCTTCAATCTTCGCAACGACGTTCTTGACGGCGCGCTCAAGTTCAGGCTCGGCGGGGTCGACACGGAGCTGGGCGGGAGATTTTCCGACAACGAGACAGGACTGCAGGGACAATCGCCCTTGTTTACCGCCCGGCTCGGGCGCACGCTGGATGGCACGGCCGCTTTCTCCGCCGTTCCCCTGGACTGGCTCACGCTCCGCGCCGGCGCGTCAGGAGACGCGGATTGGCTCACGCTGCAGGGAGCACCGCCTCCGGGAACGCCGCCTCAACAGCTCGCCGGCGCGCGTGTGGCGCCCTCCGTATCCGCGGAGGCCCGGTTCGGGGCAATGAAGATCGGGCTGGAGACGCTGTACGCGTTTCGCGTCGATCCCGAGACCGACCAGGCCCCGGGAGGCTCCTTGCACAGGTTCCGGGCGACGGCGTCTTTCGGTGCGGACCTCTCCACGGCTTTCACCTTTGACGCCTCCGCAGGATGGTTCGTGAACAGCGCGGGCCTCAGCCGCTTTCCCTTCTCCGCGACCGTCACGGCGACACCATTCGAGTTTGTCACCTTCACCGTCGGCGGGGGCTACAAAGTCACCCCCTACGACATGCACGACGTGATGAGCATTCACCCTCTCGTGCTGCCGAACAGCATTGCGGACGACAGCGGCTGGTTCGGAGATGCGTCAGTGCAGTTCACCTTCGCCCGGGAGCTCTCGGCGTCCATGGTGGCCGCATTCATGGCGAGCGATGCCATGCCGGTCGGGGACTCGAATCAATACTTCGGCACGACGGGAAACGGGCTTTTCCCCGTGACGCAGAAGCGGGGGACTCATCTCTCCACCAAGGCCGGCATGCGGTGGGGAATCACCCAGTCCTTCTCCCTCTCGGGATCGTGGACACATGAATTCCTCGACCGCCTCTTTTTCACGCCCATCGATTCACTGGAGGCCGAATTGGTGGCGCTGGAGCCGAGCGGAAGATTCGGCGGCACCGTTTCGGTTGCCGTAGCGCCGACCTTCACGGGGGTGCTCCAGCAGCCTGTGCTGCGCGTCTCGACCTTCGCCAAAGTCTCGGACGCGGTGAAGCTGCAACTTGTCGGGGATGACCTTCTGGGGCTTCTGCCCGGCGATCCCCGCCTGGATATCGCGCCGTATGTCGCACCCGGCTTCAGGGTCACCGGCTCTTTGAGCATCAGCCTATGAGCGATACGATCCATCCCATGGAAGCCGACAGAAAGCGCACGCTCGCGAGCCTTGCGGCCGCCCTGGGCATTCACGCAGTGGTGCTCATCGTCGTGTCGCTTGCCGTCACATTGAGCGGCCCGTCATCATCGGCGCTGTCGACTCCCATCGATGTTCAGCTCGACCTGGGGCGCGAGGCCATGGGACAGACTTATTCGCAGGGCTCAGGGTCCGGGCCGGCGACCTCCTCGGCGCAGGCTCCCGCGGCTGCACTGCCGGGCCCGGGCACCTCCGCGAGCGGGGGCTTTGTCATACCAACGGTCCGCGGGCCTGTTCCCGATTCCGCGCCGTCTGCCGGCGGAGGAGCCTCGTTCCGCGAATCAGGCGGGAGGACCGGCGCCGGGGGGACCCTGCCGGCGGTGCAGAATCAGCTTCCCCAGCCTGCCGTGGCTGCCAGCCCGCAGGGCAGGGCCTCCGGCGCGGGCACCGCGGCAGGCTCTGCCGCGGGAAACGCCCAGCGAAGTGGAGAAGGGGTTCTTGTTGGTCCCGACAATGGGACGGCAGGCCCACTGGACCTCAGGAAGCTTGATCAGGCAATCGCGGGGAGAGGGAATGGTGCGCCAGCCGCTGCCGGTGCCGCCTCAGGGGCAGCGACAGGGGGAACGGGCGCCGGCCAGGCAGGCGGCAAGGCAGGCCAGGGTGGTGCTGCAGCAGGCCAGCAGGGGCAGGCCGGGGCCAGCGCCGGCGGCGGAAGCGCGGGAGGCGGAAGCGGCGCAGGCGGGGCAGGAGGGAACTACAGGGTGGTGTGGGACCAGCCCGATGCGAGCAAAGGACGCGCCCTCCTGTCCCGCATAGACCCGAAGCTCCCTCCCTGGGTGAGCAAGCAAGGCCTCACGCTCTCGGTCACGGTTGCATTCGTCCTCATGCCGGATGGCGTTGTTTCCGGGGCGTCCATGGCACGGTCCTCCGGCTACGCCGATGTCGATTCAGCCTTCCTGGACGCGATCCGCCGCTGGAGATTCACCGCGGCAAAGGGCGCCGGGCCCGTGACAGGGGTTATTCCGTACGTCGTAAAGTCCAGGTAACGCACATTGACATCCGGGGGTGATAGGAATAATATTGTCACAAATCTCCTGGGGAGGGGACAATGTTATTCTCAATTGGTGATCTCATCACCCTCGTCGTCGTCCTTCTCATAGTCATCGTCTTCCGCGCAATCGACAGGAACAACAGATCTCTCGAAAAGCTCAAGCGATTCAGCGACAAGATCACGGAGAACATCTCCGCCCTGGTCGAGGGAAAGACCGTGCAGCTGAGGGACCTGTCCGTCGAGCTCCAGGCGGAGCTGAAAACGGGCAAGGAGATGATCGTCCATGCCCGAACCGTGGATGAGCAGCTCCGGGGCAAGGCGTCCGAGATCGAGTCGATCCAGAAGCGCCTTTCGAACTATGAGAAAGCTCTCACGGATCTCACCACGATGTCATCCCGCGTCGACACGAATTTCGAGAAAGCTCCGGGATGAATCCGCGTTCGTCGATGTGGTCGGGCGGAAGATCGGAGAGACGGCGACACGCCTTGACAGGGTGCAGAAGCTGATACCGGAGATGGAGAAGGCATTCGCCGCCCAGGGGCGCGAATCCCTGGAGGCCGCGCGCGGCAAGGTCATCGGCGCCGTGGAAGAGAAGGTCGGCGCGTTGGCGGCCGTCCTCGTCGAGTCGGACAGGAAGGTCAAGGATTTCTCAACCTACATCACCCGGCTGGAAGCGCGGGAAGAGCAGACGGAAAAGGAGCGGATCGCGGGGCTCGCGAAGGCGCTGGATGCCTTCGAGGCCGACCTGCGCGGCAGGCTTTCCGCGGCTGCCCACAAAGGAGAGACCCTGGAGGACGAGGTGTTCACCCGCCTGTCCTCGCGCATCCAGGCGAATGAAAACACGCTTGCCACGAGCATAGAGACCATTGAATTGCGGCTGGCCGACTACCAGGGGGACGTCGATTACCGCGTCAAGGTTCTGGAAGACGCGAACCACGACGTGGACGCCCTGCGTACCTCCCTCGTGCAGACCATGGACAAGATGGCGGGGAGCATGCGCACCGAGATGAAGGGGACCGCGGAAAAGCTGGCAGCCGAGTTGATGGCCGGCTGGAAGTCGGAGGTTGCGGGCGCGGAAGCGACCCGTGAAAAGCTGCATGCGAGCATGGGCCAGCTCGCAGCGGAACTGGAGGAGCTGAAAGCGCGCGCTTATCAGGACGCGGAAAAGCAGCTCTCGGCGTTCGAAGAGGAGTTCTTCAGCGATCTGCGCGCCCGGTCCACGCTGACCCAGCAGAAGTTCCAGGCATGGCAGGCGGAAATAGAGAAGCGCGCGGAGACCTTCGAGGCGGCAGTGAGAGAACGTGCGGCCGGCTTCGAGGCGGGAGTCAGGGAGCGTGCGGCAGGCTTTGAGGCAGGAGTCAGAGAGCACGCCGCGAGCTTCGAAGCGGAGCTTGAAGCACGCGCCGCCGAAGTCGGGGCGGACGTCAACGCGCGGGTGGAGAGTCTCGCGGCGGGCGTCACAGCGCGCACCGAAGCTGCCCGGGAGTCGGTCCTGGCGCTGCAGAACGCGCTCGGCCAGATGATGGACAGGATGACCGCGGGAATGCGCGTGGAAATGAACGGATTCGCGGAGAAGCTCACCACCGGCTGGAAGTCCGAGGTCGAAGGCGCGTCGGCGGCGCGGGAGCGGCTGCGGGTCGAAATGGCGGAGCTGCAGGCGGCCGTGGAAGACCTGAGGGCGCGCGCTCACGCAGATGCGGAAAAGAAGCTCGCGGCATTCCAGGAGGAGCTTCTCACGGACCTGCGCGCGCGCTCCACGCTGACGCAGACAAAGTTCCAGGCCTGGCAGGCGGAGATGGAAAAGCGCACAGCGGGGTTCGAGGCCGACATCACGCAGCGTACCGCGGCAGCGGGAGATTCGGTGCAGACGCTTCGAGAGACGCTGCGCGGGGACATCGAGAAGGCAAGGAAGGACGCCTCGACGTCGTTCGAAAAGGACCTGGGCGGCGTACGGGAGCTCATGGAGACGGGAACGCGGAAGATGCACGCCCAGATCGAGGCGCGTCTGGAGGAGATGAGCCGGGAAGTCGAGACGGGGCGCAGGGATCTGGCCGAGCTGTTCGAATCTTCCCGCGCCGAGATTGCGGCCTGGGAAGAGGGCGCAAAGAAGCAGCTTGCCGACGCGGAGCTGGGGAATGCGGGCAGGCTTTCCTCCCTCTCCTCCCGAATCGAGGCGGACAAAGCCGCGCTTGCAAAGAGCATTGAGACGGTTGAATCGCGGCTGGCAGACTACCAGGGTGACGTGGACTACAGAATGAAGGTCCTGGACGAGGCAAACCGGGACGTCGATGCCCTGCGCGCCTCGCTTTCACAGACCGCGGACAAGATGGGGGCGGCTGTTCGCGCCGAGATGAAGGGGCTGACGGACCAGCTCGCCGCAGAGTTGACAAACGGCTGGAAGTCGGAGGTTGCCGGCGCGGAGGCCACCCGGCAGCAGCTCCAGGCAAGCATGGGAGAGCTCCAGGCGGAGCTGGAGGTGTTGAAGAAGCGCGCCTACCAGGACGCCGAGAAGAAGCTCTCGATGTTCGAAGAGGAGTTCTTTGCCGACCTGCGCGCCCGCTCCACCCTGACGCAGGAAAAGTTCCAGTCATGGCAGGCGGAGATGGAGAAGCGCGCGGCGGGCTTCGAGGCAGGAGTCAGGGAGCGCGCGGCGAGCCTGGAGGCGGTCGTCAAGGCGCGCGCGGCGAGCGTCGAGGCGGACGTCAACGCGCGCGTGGAAAGCCTGGAGGCGGACGTGAAAACGCGCGCCGCGGCGGCCGGTGAATCGGTCCAGGCGCTGCGCGAGGCGCTGAGCGGAGACATCGAACGGGCCCGGAATGAAGCCTCCCTGTCGTTCGAAAAGAACCTGGGCGGCGTGCGCGACACGATGGAGGCCGAATCACGAAAAATGCACCGCGAGATCGAGGCGCGTCTCGAAGCGCTGTCCGCGGAGCTCAGCGCGGGGCGCAAGGATCTGGCGGACCTGTTCGAATCCTCGCGCGCCGAGATCGCCGCCTGGGAAGACGGGGCAAAGGCCCAGCTCGCCGAAGCCGAGCGGGAAAACGCAGGCAGGCTCACGAATCTTGCCTCCCGGATCCAGTCGGACGAGGCCGCGCTGGCGAAGAACATCGAGACAGTCGAGCTGCGGCTTGCGGACTACCAGGGCGATGTTGATTACCGCGTGAAGGTCCTGGAGGATGCCCACCGGGACGTGGATGCCCTGAGGACGTCCCTCACCCAGACAATGGACAAGATGGCCGAGGGCGTGCGCGCGGAGATGAAAGGCCTCGCGGAGGAGCTCGCTGCCGGATGGAAGTCGGATATCGCCGGCGCGGCGATAGCACGCGAGCAGCTTCAGGCGGGCATGGGGGAGCTGGAAGCAGGACTGGAAGAGCTGAAGGCCCGCGCCTACCAGGACGCGGAGAAGAAGCTCTCCGTGTTCGAGGAGGAGTTCTTCACGGATCTGCGCGCGCGGTCCACCATGACACAGGAGAAATTCCAGGCGTGGCAGGTGGAAATGGAGAAGCGCGCGGCGAGCTTCGAGGCCGACGTCAAGGAGCGCACTTCCGCCGCGGACGAGGCGGTGCAGACCCTGCGGGAGGCGCTGCGCGCGGACGTCGAGAAGGCCCGGAAGGACGCTTCGCTGTCCTTCGAGAAGGATCTGGGCGGCGTGAAAGACGTGATGGAGGCCGCAACGCGGAAGATGCACAGGGAGATCGAATCGCGGCTCAAGGAGCTGGCCGTGGAGCTGAACGCGGGACGCAAGGAGCTGACCGAGCTCTTCGAAGCCTCGCGTACCGAGATCGCGACGTGGGAGGGCGGGGCGAAGAAGCAGCTTGCGGAAGCCGAGCTCGCCATCGCGGAGAAGATTTCCTCCCTCTCCGCCGAGGCATCGTCGTCCGTCAGCGCGATCAGGGACGCGTTCGCCGCACAGAAGGAGGACCTGTTGGTGTCCACGAACGAAGAGCGCATCGGCCTGCGGAAGGAGCTCGCCCAGATGGGAGAGACCATCTCCTCGTTTGAAGCGGATCTGAAGAAAACCACCGAAGCCGCCATGGAGGCGCTGCGGACCCAGATGGATGGATTCCAGCTCGAGAGCCAGAAGCGGGTGCGCGAGGTGCAGAGCGGAGGTCGAGGGAAGAATCAAGGAGCAAAAGCAGCTCCTGGCGGATACCAGGGAGAAAGCGGATGCCATGCAGGAAAAGCTCTTCGGGAAGATCGAGGAAAGCTACCGGCTTCTCTCGGCGAACCTCGTGGAGATCGACAAGCGGGTGAAGAGCTTCACTGTCCCAGACGCGTCTCTTCGAGCGCGCGGACACCCTGAAGGCCGCCCTGGAAGGCACGCATCGACGAGATGAAGAAGGAAATGGCGAAGCTGAACGCCGACCGGGCGGAGTTCGCGGAGATCGAGGTCCAGCTTTCCAGGACGAAGAAGGTCGCCGACGAGGTCTCCACCAAGCTCACCCGGTTCCTTTCCGAGAAGCGGCGCATCGAGGAAATGGACGGAGAGTTCAAGAAGATCATGGCGCTCTCGCAAGACGTGGATCTCAAGCTGGACACCCTGTCTTCCAGCAACGACGCTCTCCAGCAGATCCAGGCCAAGATCCGGCAGTTCGAGGAAATGGGCAAGTCAGTGGAGGGCGGGTTCGAAAGGCTGGAGAAGAAGAAGGAAATCCTCACGGTCACCTCGGAGGGCGTGGACAGGAACTTCCAGCGCCTGGAGGGCATCGAGAAATCCCTGCAGGAGGCTGACCGGGCCGCCGATGAGCTGGCGGCAAAGGTCTCGGCCCTGCGCGGCGAGTACGAGATGCTGGCGGCCAACAAGAAGGACGCGGACTCCGCCATGGAGACCGTCGGGCAAGCTCAGCGGGGTCATCGAGGAGCTGGAGAGCCGCCTGGAGAAGGCGCAGAGCTCGCGCGAATGGATGGCGCGCACGGAGACCCGGTTCGAGGAGATCGGCAGGCAGGCCCAGGAGCAGGTGCGGCTGCTGGAGAGCATCATGAAGGCGGAAACGAAGAAGGAGAAGGCGAGAGCGCGGCGCTCCTCCTCTGGACAAGCGGGAGACGGTGGTCAAGCTTTCCCACCAGGGCTGGTCGGTGCAGGAGATCTCTCGCGTCACTCAGCTCAGCAGGGGAGAGGTGGAGCTCATCCTGGAGCTTGCGCCGAAGGTTTAGCGGTGCGTCAGGGCCTCGTGTCGCGGCGCGGTCACCGTACCCTGTGACCGCCGTAATAATGTCACGGGATACACGTGACCGCGCATTTCCGCGGTTCCGAGAAAATGCTTGACCGGACGCGAAGCGAGCTGTTACCTTTACCATAAACAATTTCTCTCCAGGCGGTACTGATGTCGAAGAAGAAGGACCAGGAAGAGGTCTCCGAGGGGCCGCAGAATGTCCACGCTGCCGAGCCCCGGCACACAAGAGCGAAAGCCCCCAGAAAGGCGAGCCCGCTGCGGCAGGCGGCCGACGGGGACAGGTGCGTCCGCGGAGGCGCCCTGCGCGAGCGAGGAGGATCGGATCGCCGCACTGGAGAAGGAAATCGCGGACCTGAAGGACAGGCTGCTGCGGAAGCAGGCGGATTTCGAGAACTTCCGAAAAAGGATGATCCGCGAGCGTGAGGACGCCGCGCGCTATGCCAACGCCTCCCTTCTGACCGATGTCATCGGGCTGATCGACGACTTCGAGCGGGCAATCAAGCTCTGCGGAGGAGTCCCGTGACTTCGCCTCCTTCCTCCAGGGCGTGACCATGATCGAGAAGCAGCTCGTGGAGATGCTGGAGAGCCGGTGGGGACTGAAGCGCTTCGCCTCGGTGGGAGAGGGCTTCGATCCGAACAGGCACGAGGCCGTGCTCCGCGTGGAAGGACCCGCGGACGGCAAGCCCACCGTGGTGGAGGACTACCAGAAGGGCTACTACCTCCACGAGCGCGTGCTGCGGCCGGCGCGGGTGAAGGTGATGGTACCTGCTTCCGAGCCGGCGGCGCAGGCTCCGCAGGGACCGAAAATGCCGCCCGCAGGGAAAGCGTCCCCAGGAGTGACAGCTTCGCCGGGCGCGAAAGCGGACGAGGGCGGCGACGGGCCGAAGGAAGGACAGGATGGACCGGTCGGCAGGGGCAACTGAGACATGGGCAAGATCATAGGGATAGACCTCGGCACAACGAACTCCTGCGTGGCCATCATGGAAGGCGGCCAGCCGGTGGTCATTCCGAACTCGGAAGGTCAGCGCACCACTCCCTCCATCGTCGCCTTCACCGACAAGGGTGAGCGACTGGTCGGGCCAGCCGGCCAAGAACCAGATGATCACCAATCCCGAGAACACCGTGTACTCGATCAAGCGCTTCATGGGACGCAGATTCGATGAGGTGCGGGAGGAGATTCGCAGGGTGCCGTTCAAGGTCTCCGACGCCGGGCAATGACGTGCGCGTCGAGATCCGCGGGCACCCGCTATTCGCCGCCCGAGATCTCTGCCGCAATTCTGCAGAAGATGAAGAAGACCGCGGAGGACTTCCTTGGAGAGTCGGTCACCGAGGCGGTCATCACGGTGCCCGCGTACTTCAACGACGCCCAGCGGCAGGCAACCAAGGATGCGGGCCGGATCGCAGGCCTGGAAGTGAAGACGGATCGTCAACGAGCCCACGGCGGCGGCTCTGGCCTATGGGCTGGACAAGGGAGGGCGCGAAGAGACCATCGCCGTATACGACCTCGGGGGCGGCACATTCGACATCTCCATCCTCGAGCTGGGCGACGGAGTGTTCGAGGTGAAGTCCACCAACGGTGACACCCACCTCGGGGGAGACGACTTCGACCAGCGCATCATCGAATGGGTGGTTGCTGAGTTCAAGAAGGAGAACGGCATCGACCTGTCCCGGGACAGGATGGCGCTCCAGAGGCTCAAGGAGGCGGCGGAGAAGGCCAAGATCGAGCTCTCCAGCGCCCAGAGCACCTCGCTCAACCTCCCGTTCATCACCGCCGACCAGACAGGCCCCCGGCACCTGAATTACACGCTCACCCGCGCAAAGCTGGAGCAGCTTCTTGACGACGCTCTTCGAGAAGACCCGCGGAGCCCTGCATGCAGGCAATGCGAGACGCAGGGCTCAAGCCCCAGGACATCGACCACGTGATCCTCGTGGGGGGCTCCACCCGGATTCCCGCCGTTCAGACGCTCGTGAAGGATATCTTCGGCAAGGAAGGCAGCAAGGGGGTCAATCCCGACGAGGTGGTGGCCATCGGCGCCTCCATCCAGGGGGGCATCCTCGGCGGGGACGTCAAGGACGTGCTCCTTCTCGACGTCACCCCGCTCTCCCTGGGCATCGAGACCCTCGGCGGGGTGTTCACGAAGCTGATCGACCGGAACACAACGATTCCCGCGCGCAAGGGCCAGACTTTCTCCACGGCCTCCGACAGCCAGACCGCAGTTTCCATCCACGTGCTCCAGGGGGAGCGGGAGATGGCAAGCCAGAACAGGACGCTCGGGAGGTTCGACCTCGTGGGCATTCCACCTGCTCCGCGCGGCATTCCGCAGATCGAGGTCACGTTCGACATCGACGCGAACGGCATCGTGCACGTGTCCGCCAAGGACCTCGGCACCGGCAAGGAACAGAAGATCCGCATCGAGAGCTCCTCGGGTCTTTCGGAGGACGAGATCAAGAGGATGGTGAAGGAAGCGGAATCCCATGCCGCGGAGGACAGGATCGAGCGTGAGCGCGCGGAGACCCGCAACGAGGCGGATACCCTCCTGTACTCCACGGAGAAGTCCCTCCGGGAGCTCGGGGACAAGGTGAGCGCTGCGGACAGGAAAGACGATAGAGGCGGCGGCGGCCGAGCTGCGCGTTGCCCTCGACGCGGGAGACATCGCCCTCATCAAGGGCAGGACGGACGCCCTCACCAAGGCCGCGTACCGCCTTGCGGAAGAGGTCTACAAGGATGCATCTTCGCGGTCTCAGGCGGGCAGCCGGGCCCTCGGGAAACGGGGACGCCGACGCGCACAAGGGAAAACGCGACCAGAAGAAATCCGCGGAAGACGTCGACTATGAAGTGGTAGACGACGGGAAGAAGAAAAAATAAGACATGGCCAAGCGCGACTTTTACGAGGTCCTGGGCGTGCAGAAAAATGCGTCACGGGAGGAGATAAAGAAAGCCTACCGGCAGCTCGCCATCAAGCACCATCCTGACCGGAACCCGGAGAACAAGGACGCCGAAGAGAAGTTCAAGGAGGCCACCGAGGCGTACGAAATCCTCGCGGATGACCGCAAGCGCCAGGCGTACGACCAGTACGGTTTCGCCGGCCTGAGCGGCATGGGTCAGCCGACGGCCCAGGACTTCTCCTCGATCTTCCAGGGCTTCGAGGACATCTTCGGGGACGTGAGCGGGATCTTCGATTCCTTCTTCGGGGGCGGGAGCTCGCGGCGGCGCTCTTCGGGACGCGGCGGCGGGCAGCGCGGCTCCGACCTTCGCTACGACATGGAGATCACCTTCCTCGAGGCCGCATTCGGCGCGAAGAAGGAGGTCTCCTACCCGCGTGCCGAGCGCTGCGAAGCCTGCAAGGGCACCGGCGCGGACAAGGGCAGCGGGAGAAAGCTCTGCCCCACCTGCGGCGGCTCGGGGCAGGTGCGCAGGAACTCGGGCTTCTTCTCCATCGCCTCCACCTGCCCCAGCTGCAACGGGGAAGGGGAGATCATCGAGAAGCCGTGCGCGGAATGCCGCGGCGCAGGCACCGTCCGCACGCACACGCACCATCACGATCACCATTCCCGCGGGCATCGAGGACGGCAAGCGGCTGAGCGTTGCCGGCCAGGGAGATGCCGGCGCCAACGGCTCCCAGGACGGCGACCTGTACGTGTTTCTCAGGGTGCAGCCGCACGAGTCCTTCGAGCGGGACGGAAAGGACGTCTACTGCGCGATTCCCATCTCCATCACGCAGGCCGCGCTGGGCGCGGACATCGTCGTGCCCACCCTCGACGAGAAGACGGTCCGGGTGACCATTCCCCCCGGGACGCAGAACGGCCGCATCCTCCGTCTGCGCGGGGAAGGCATTCCCGAGCTTCACAATCCCGGCAGGCGCGGGGACATGTACATCAAGATCGTGGTGCGGGTTCCCACCAAGATCACGCCCAAGGCGAAGGAGCTTCTCAAGGAGCTCGCGAGCGTGAGCGGTGAGGATACGAGCCCCCGGCCCATTCCCCTGTCCGAGCTGAAACAGTAGAACGGTCCCCCTTCCGCACGAAAGCTGATTTTGGGTCTCAGTTCTGCTCTTTCTCCGCGAAGTAGCGCAGGTCCCAGATCGTCTGCTGGGGCTGGCCCGTCACGTGATTCTGGAGCTGGGTCATGAGCCGTTTGAAGATTCCCGTCTCCATGAATCGTCGGGCATCGGCATTCGCCGCCCACGTGCCGATGGCGAGCGCCTGAGGCCGCGCGGTGAGGAATTGCATTCTGATGAAGCCCGGCTGGCTCTTCGCGTGTTCCATGACCTGGCTCTTCCAGATCTCGCACGCGGTCTCGAAAGAGTCGTCCTTGAAGTGGTACAGCATTGTCGCGGTGTACATTCCCGGCCCTCCCCGTCAGGATACCATGCCTCGCCGTTCAATAACATAAAGTTCTTCGCTCTTTATCCGCCGTTTATGGATTCCCTGAGCACGGGCACTTAGTATGGTGACAGAGAAGCGGAGGTGCTCTCATGAAACGAATTTTACCTGTCTTTTTCGCCCTGATTCTGCCGATGGCCGGGTTTGCGCAGTCCGCGCAGGGGCCGGAAACGAAGATGCTCAAGCAGCTCGGGCTGACCGACGCCCAGGTCTCCCAGGTCATGGACATCCAGGGCAAGACCCGAACCGGCGTCCGCGCGGATGCGGTTCAGCTCCGGCTCCTGAGGGCACAGCTTGACAAGGCCCTCCTGCCCTCAACCGTCGACATGCAGGGCGTCAATACCCTCATCACGCAGATGGGGCAGGTCCGGGTGGACATGCAGAAGACGCTGGTTGCCGCGAGAGTCCAACTGAGGCAGATCATGGGGGACGACAACTTCCGCGCCTATACGAGGTATATCCGGCGCGAGAAAACCGCCGGGTACGGCGGTGCGATGCGGCCGGGGA
>CAWGAC010000002.1:0-14205 GCA_963820435.1 uncultured Spirochaetota bacterium
GGGTGCCGCAGCGCCCTATCGCTGCACCCTGCCGGAACCGGATCCGCCCATGAGCGCCTTCACCTCCGCAACGGAAAGCAGGGGGAGGTCGCCGCGGATCGAGTGCTTGAGACAGGAGCGGCCACGGCGAACTCCAGCGCTTCCTGCGGCGAGGCAAGATTGGTAAGCCCATAGATGAGCCCGGCGGCGAACGTGTCCCGGTGCCGACCCGATCCACGATATCCGCAATCGCATACCTGCGGGAGACCAGGAAATCCTTGCCCGTGTGCAGCACGGCCGACCAGCCATTGTCATTCGCGGAATTGCTCTCCCGCAGGGTGATGGCAATCTGTTTCAGGATCGGATACGTCGCAAGGACCTGCTCCGCGAGCTTCCTGTATTGCTCGGGCCGGAGCTTCCCCGATTCCACGTCGATGGCAATGCTGATCCCGAGCGCCTTCTGGCAGTCCTCTTCATTGGCAATTGCCAGGTCCACGGACTTGATAAGCTCCCCCATCACTTCGGGCGCATTCCTGCCGTACTTCCATAGATTCTTGCGATAGTTGAGATCACAGGATACCGTGAGGCCCTTTGCCTGCGCGGCGCGCACCGCCTCGAGAGAAAGCTCGGCGGCGCTCTGCGAGATCGCGGGAGTGATCCCCGTGATGTGGAACCACGATGCGCCCTCGAACGCGGCGTCCCAGTCGATGTCCCCGCGACGGGCCTCGGCAATGGCGGACCCCGTTCTGTCGTAGATGACCACCGACGGTCTCTGGTTGGCGCCCTGCTCCAGGAAGTAGATTCCGAGCCTGCCGCCTTTGCGCACCAGCAGGCGGGTATCGATGCCGTGCCGGCGCAGCTCCGCCGCGCAGGCATCGCCCACGGCATTTGCCGGTATGACCGACACGAATGCGCTGTCACAGCCGAACCGGGCCAGGGCGGTGGCCACGTTGGCCTCGCCGCCGCCGAAGGTGGCCTCCAGCAGGGGGCTCTGGAAAAAGCGCTCCACCCCTGGCGGCTTCAGCCTGAGCATGATCTCACCGAATGTCACATACCGTGCCATCGCTGCCCTCCTTCGAATGTCTCAGATGCTGTTGACGGGATACGCCGGCGCGCCGCCTGCCAGCACGGCAGCCACGTTCTGCGCGGCCTTTGTCTTCAGCTCCACCACCGACTCCTCGCTGTACCATCCCGCGTGGTCGGTGAAGATCACATTGTCGAGCGTGCGCAGGAGGCTCCCCCGGGGAACGGGCTCCTCCTCGAACACGTCCAGGCCCGCGCCGGCCAGGTGGCCGTCACGCAGCGACTCGGCCAGCGCCGGCTCGTCCACCACGTGTCCCCGGGAGGTGTTCACGAGGATGACGCCCCTCTTCATCTTCGCGAGCTCCCGGGCGCCGATGAGGTGCCGCGTCTCGGGAGTGAGCGGGATGTGCAGGGATATGTAGTCCGCCTCGGTCAGCAGGGTGGAGAGCGGGACCGGCACCGCGCCCGCGGCCCTGATCACGGAGGCCCGCACGTTGGGATCACAGACCAGCACCCGGGCAAAACCGAAGCCGAAAACCTTGCGATGCAGGCAGCGCCCCGCGTTCCCATAGCCGATGATCCCCAGGGTCCTCCCGGCCATCCGGTAGCAGGGCTGGTCCTTGTGGAGGTTCCAGCGGCCCTCGCGCACCATCCTGTCCTTGTAGGGGATTTTTCGCACGCAGGCGAGCAGGAGGGCAAGGGCATGATCGGCCACGTCCTCGAAGCAGTAGTCGGGCACCCGCGCCACCCAGATGCCCTTGCGCGTGGCCGTCTCCACGTCCACGTTGTCGTACCCGACTCCGTAGCGCGAGATCACTCTGCACTTCTGCAGCCCCTCGATGATGTCCGCGGTCATCGGGAAAAGGTTCACAAGGATGGCGTCCGCGGCCGCAAAGGCCTTGCGCGCCTGGGCGGCGGAAGAGGAAGCAAAGATCTCCACGCCGGCGTCCACCTCGCGCAGGACCGACTCCTCCTCGTGGTAGCTCGCGTAGCGGTTGTCGGCAATGACGACGGTGAACCTGCTCATGGCCGGCGCGCGCCTCATCCTTCCTCGAAGAGGACCGCGCCCTCCCCGATGACCTTGACCGGATAACGGGTGATATCGAACGGGTCCCCGTTCCAGCAGGAGAACGAGGCCCACTTGCCCCTGGCGAGCGTCCCGAGGAAAGCATCCATGCCGAGGATCTGCGCGTTCCTGCGGGTCACGATCTCGATGGCGTCCTGTCGGTTCAGGCCGCAGCGCAGAAACCAGCGCAGCCCGAGCAGAAGATTGCGCTGCGGCACCACGGGGTGATCCGTCATGAGGCCGAACTCCACGCCGGATTCCAGCAGGGGTCGCACGTTGCGCCAGTTTTCGTGCCGCAGCTCCACCTTGTAGGCGAATGCGTCCATCGGTCCGAATACCACGGGAATGCCGCGCTCCTTCAGAGCCGCGTAGATGTGGCCGTCGTTCACGTCACAGGCGTGGTCCACGGTGACGCCGATGCCGAACTCTTCCTGCAGCCGAAGGAGGCTGGCGATGTCGTCGATCTTGTGCACGTGCACGCGCAGGCCCTGTTTCTTCAAGAGAAGGGAGCGGACGACCTCTTCCTCCGCGGTCAGGGCGGAATCCAGCGCGGACTTTCCCCCCTTGCGGGCCTTCTCCATCTTGCTCTTCACCTGGGCAAGCCGGGCGCGGAGGATCGAGAGGGCGCCCATGCGGGTGTGCGGCCGTGTGCCTTTCCAGTCGCGCGTGGACATGGGGTTGTAGCCGAACGCTGCCTTGATTCCCGACCTTGCAATCAGGGCCTCGCTGGTCGTGCGGCCGTAATTGCGGATGATGGCGGAACGGCCGCCGACAATGTTGCCGCTGCCCGGCATCACGCAGGAATACAGCACGCCCAGCTCCACCGAATCCCGAAATGCGCTGTCGTCCATCTGGACGGAATCCAGCGCGTCGGCCAGGAACAGCAGCGAATCCATGTGCTCGTTCGCCTCTCCCTCGCTCCCCGGCTCCCCGGCGCGCTCCATGCCGATGTGGCAATGCGCATCGATGAATGCGGGGGTGACCACGGAGAACTTCCCGAGGAACTCGCCCTTGACCTCCTTGCAGACGTCCTTCACCAGTTTTCCCTCGAAGACAAGATGGACGTTCCTGCATACCTCGTCCCCGGTGTACAGGGTCTCGGCGAAAACAGATTTCACGCTGCTCTCTCCTTTATCGAAAACGGTTGCGCCCCAGGGTTCTTCATGCGCGGGGAGTATAGCGATTTGCGCGGGTTTGACCAAGACGGGGCATTCCGTTACACCATGTGCGGGAGATGACAACCCACATGCAGGACAAGGTGACCATCGAGGTGGTCGAATCATCCAGGGGTCGCGCGGCGCGCGATTTCATCGACTTCCCACACCGTCTTTACCACGGGTGCGCCCAGTGGGTCCCGCAGTTCCGCCACGACATCCGCGTCATGCTCGACCGCCGGCATCCCTTCTTCGAGCGCGGACGGGCGCAATTCATCGTGGCGCGGAAGGGAGACCGCGCGGTGGGCACCCTCTGCGCCATCGAGAACGTCGCCTACAACGAGTTTCACAAATCGAAAAGGGGCCACTTCCACTTCTTCGACTGCGTCGACGACAAGGAGGTCTCCCACTCGCTTTTCGAGGCGGCTTTCGCCTGGCTGCGCGGCAGGGGGATGGAGGAGGTCGTGGGCCCCTTCGGGATCGGCTTCATGGGCATGGGGGCGCTGGTGGACGGATTCGAGCACCGCGCGGTCATGACCATGATGGGCTACAACCGTCCCTACTATGGACCGGCCCTTGAGGCAGAGGGGTTTGCCAAGCATCGGGACCAGCTCTCCATGTTCATCGATGCAAAGGCGTTCCGCCTGCCCGATAAAATCAGGCGCGTCGCGGAAATCGCGATGAAACGGGGAAGCTTCGAAGTGCCGGAGTTCCGGTCCAAGCGGGACCTGGTGCGCCGGGCGCAGGACATCGGCCGGGTCTACAACGAATCCTTTCAGTCCCACGGGGACGAGTTCAGTCCGTTCAGCGAACGGGAGATCCAACAGATCACCTCGGACCTCGTGACGGTGGCCGATCCTTCGCTGATCAAGCTCCTGCTCTGCAAAGGGCAAATCGCCGGATTCCTCTTCGGATTCCCCGACCTGTCGGCCGCGCTGCAGCGTTCCCGGGGAAGGATCACCCCGTGGAGCATCGCGGACCTCCTGCTCGAATACGGGCGCACGCGCTGGCTCATCGTCAATGGGGCGGGCATCCTCCCCCGGTACCAGAGGCTGGGGGGAAACGCTCTCTTGTATTCCATGCTGGAAAAGATCGCCTCCCGCAGGCGGTTTCTCTTCGTGGACGCAGTGCAGATTGCGGAGACCACGGAGCTGATGCTCGCCGATCTGAAGACGCTGGGGGGCAAAGTATACAAGATCCACCGCATCTACCGTCGTTCAATTGACAACCTCCCCGCTCATCGGCCACAATGAACGTCCGCCATGCCGAAAGATGTGCTGAACAAGAGCAAATACGCGGGCATCATTGATCGGATGATCGCGAACTCCACGGGCGCCCCGCTCGTCACTGAAAAAAACGTCTACCAGGAGGGCAAACCGGCCAACAAGCCCCTGTTGCGGGAGATCGTGCGGGACCTCCTGCTGCCGGGGAGCAGGATCATCGGGCGGGAAAACCTGCTCGAGCTTCATCGCCTGGCAATGCGAAAAAAGCCCTGCCTCATCCTCATGGAACATTACAGCAATTTCGATATTCCCTGCATCTACGAGCTGCTGGACAGGTGCGGTGCCGAATACCGTGACGTGGCGGACTCCATCGTTTCAGTGGCAGGTGTGAAGCTGAACGAAGAGAGCAAGCTTGTTCTCGCATTCACGGAGGTGTTCACGAGGGTCGTGCTCTACCCCACGCGGGGCATCGAGGCTATCGCCAATGAGAAAGAGCGCCACGAGGCGGAGAAACGGCGCGCGCGGATCAATATTGCGGCCATGAAGAGGCTCATGGGGCTGCGCAAGGACGGCAAGATCATCCTCCTTTTCCCTTCCGGGACCCGCTACCGTCCCTGGGACCCTTCAACGGCGCGCGGCCTCAAGGAGATCGACACATACCTGAAGTTCTACTCCCGCATGGTCCTTGTGGCCGTGAATGGGAACACGCTCCTTCCCAACCCCGCAGGGCTCAATGGACGAGGATTTCCCCACGGAGGACGTGATGATCTATACGGTCAGCCAGGTGCGGAAATGCTCCGAGTTCCGCAGGCGGGCGTTGAAGAGCCGGGAGCACAATGAGGACCCCAAGCAGCATGTTGCGGACAGCGTGATGGCGGCACTGGCCGCGCTTCACGCGCGCACGGAAAAGGCCCGGCAGCGCCTCTTGGTGGAAAGGGAGCATGAGCGGGGCAGCTAGGCCGGACGCATCGGGCTCCGCGCGCCCCGCGCCGCTCAGTGCCCTGCCGCCGAAGCTCTGCCGCGATCTTTCCATTCTCTTTTCGGACATCGACGACACTCTCACCACGAACGGCATGCTCCCCGAATCCTCCTACGGGGCGCTCTGGGACCTGGCGCGCGCCGGCATCCGCGTCGTGCCCGTCACGGGCAGACCGGCGGGGTGGTGCGACCATATCGCGCGCATGTGGCCGGTCGCCGGGGTGGTGGGGGAAAACGGGGCCTTCTATTATGCCTACGATCGGGAGAGGCGAACCATGGCCCGCCGACAGATCCCGGCAGAGCCTGGGTGGGAATCATCCGGTCGGGAGAAACTGAAGCGCGCTGCTGCCCGGGTTCTGCGGGAAGTGCCGGGAACGGCGATGGCGGCCGACCAGGCGTTCCGCGTGAGCGATTTTGCCATCGATTACTGCGAAGACGTGCCGCCCCTTTCGCCGCAGAGCGTGGACGAAATCTGCCGCATCCTCTCCGAGGAAGGGGTGCACTTCAAGGTTTCCAGCATTCACGTGAACTTCTGGCTCGGAAGCTTCGACAAGCTCTCCGGAGTCCGGTTGTTCCTCTCCGGTGAGGCCGTCGGGACTCTCGAGGACCTGGCCGAACAAACCCTTTTCATCGGCGATTCCCCCAACGACGAGCCGCTGTTCGCCGGCTTTGCCCACAGCATTGCGGTGGGCAATCTTCGCCGGTTTCTTCCGCGGCTCATCCACAGACCTGAGTTCCTCACGGAGAGGGATTCGGCTGAGGGCTTCCGGGAAGCAGCGGATGCCATACTCTCGCAGAGGGCGCGTCCTCAATAGGACAGGTCGTCGAGGCTGCACTCCATCACCTGGGTGACGGGCGTAAAACCCACGGACTGGAAAAAATCGGAGGATCGGAGCGACTTGCCCATGAGCTCGGCGGTCAGGCGCCGCATGCCCCGGGAGCGCATCTCCATGAGAAACTTCCTGAGCAGCGCCTCACCCAGACCGATGCCGCGCAGAGCCGGCGTGACGGCAAGCTGCACGATGTGCACCGAGGTGCCGTCGATGACGCCCCAGGAAAAACCGGCAAGCTCACCCGACGGTGTTTCTGCAACGAGTATCGGGGCGCCCTCGCTCCCCGCGGGGGGGATGCCCCGCCTTTTCTCGGCGAATCTCTCTTCCAGCCGCTCGGGGCGCTCATAGGGAAAGAGCTCGAAGAACGCGTCCCGGTCCTGCCGCAGCACCTCCTCACCGTGCTCCCCCACCCCCCAGGCGAAGGAGAAATCGCTCATCACGAGCTCTTCGGTTTCCTCGGGCTCGGCAGGGAGCCTCGCGAGGCCGCGCGCCTCGCGGTTTGCGTTGTACCAGCTCACGATGACCGCGCGAAGCCGCTGCTCCTTGTAGGCAAACCACAGCCTCTCAATTTCCTTGTTCTCTTTCAGGGAATCCTTGAAGGCGCGAAACACTCCCCTGCCCATGGTCAGGGCGCGGGAGAGTTGTTCCCTGTAGGCGGGGTTGTCCAGAGAGGTGACGAAGCTTTCCATCAGGTGGAAGCCTTCGGCAGAGCCCCATCGAGGCAGCCGCGCGTACCTCTCGTCGGAATGTCGCTCGCCCAGAGTGGAAAGAGGGACGAGCTCTCCCGAGTCCACATCCGCCGCGTACTGCTCCTTCTGGTCTTCCATCGCGAAGCCAATTTTATCGATCATCTGCGGCGTGAGTGCGAAGTTCATGACTCCAAGTGTAGATCATGCCTCACGTGCGCCGCAATGCCGCCTCCGTGCCGGCACCCCGCGACCCCGATTCCTTGACATCAGGGCGGCCGCGCCTGCATACTCTCACCCGATTCAGAGGAGGAGCCATGAGTATCATCGAATACGTGGAGGCGCGGGAAATCCTCGACTCGCGGGGAAATCCGACCGTTGAAGTCGACGTTGTGCTGGAAGACGGGTCCATGGGCAGGGCGGCAGTGCCCTCGGGCGCGTCCACCGGGGAGCACGAGGCGCTGGAGCTCCGGGACGGGGACAAGGCCAGGTTCCTCGGCAAGGGCGTGCTCAAAGCCGTACAGAACGTGAACAACATCATCGCGGCCGAGATCGTAGGCCTGGACGCTCTGGAGCAGGTCGACATCGATCACACGATGATCGAGCTGGACGGCACGGAGACGAAATCCAAGCTCGGGGCCAATGCAATCCTGGGAGTGTCCATGGCTACCGCGCGCGCGGCGGCGGACTTCCTTGGCGTGCCCCTCTTCAAGTACCTGGGAAGCTTCCATGCGTCGCTCATGCCGGTTCCCATGGCCAACATCATCAACGGCGGCGCGCACGCGGACAGCTCCGTGGACTTCCAGGAGTTCATGATCATGCCCGTGGGGGCCCCCTCCATCCGCGAGGCCGTCCGCATGATGGCGGAAATATTCCACACCCTGAAAGGGGTGCTGAAAGGGAAAGGGTACAACACCGGCGTCGGAGACGAGGGCGGTTACGCGCCCAGCCTGAAGAGCAACGACGAAGCCATCGAGGTGATCCTGCAGGCCATCGAGAAGGCCGGCTACAAGCCGGGGGACAATGTGATGCTCGCCCTCGACCCGGCCGCGTCCGAGTTCTACGACAAAGAGAAAAAGAAATACGTCTTCAAGAAGTCGGACAAGAGAGAGCTCTCGTCCAAGGAGATGGTCGATTTCTGGGTGAATTGGGCGAACAAGTACCCGATCGTCTCCATGGAAGACGCCATGTCGGAAGAGGATTGGGACGGCTGGAGCCTTCTCACCGAGAAGCTCGGCAGGAAAATCCAACTTGTCGGGGACGATATCTTTGTGACAAATACGAAGATCTTCCAGAAGGGCATCGAGAAGGGCATCGCGAACTCGATCCTGATCAAGCTGAACCAGATAGGCTCTCTCACCGAGACGTACGAGGCGGTGGAGATGGCGAAGAAGGCCGGCTACACGGCCGTCGTATCGCACAGGAGCGGGGAAACGGAGGACAGCTTCATTGCGGACCTCGTGGTGGCGCTGGAGACCGGGCAGATCAAGACAGGCTCCCTCTCACGGTCCGACAGGCTGGCCAAGTACAACCAGCTCATGCGTATCGAGGACCTCATGGAGGGCGTGTGCACGTACGCGGGGAAAGAGGCGTTCTATTCGGTACGCAAACAGTAGGAAGCCGATTCAGGACCGCCGCAGGTTCAACGCGGACAGCGCCCTTCCATATCGCGGCGTTAGCGCGGAAGCGAGCCCTTCTATTTAGCGAGCGATCTTTTTTTTCAGATCAGCCCTGCGCGACCTTATTGCGCAGGGTGCCGATTCCTTCGATCTCCACTTCCACTTCGTCCCCGGCATGCAGCTCCGCAGGCTCTCCCGAGGTGCCGGTGAATATCAGGTCCCCTGGTTCCAGTGTGACCGCGCGCGCGATCCACGAAATGAGGGCGGGAATGCCGAAGATCAGATCACGCGGGCTGCAGCGCTGCACCTCGTTCCCGTTGATCCGGGCGGTGATGGAGGCGGTTGACGGATCGAGATCCGTGGCGATCCACGGCCCGATGGGCGCGAATGTGTCGGATGATTTGGCCCGCCACCAGTTCAGGTCCTTTTTCTGCCATGCGCGCGCGCTCACGTCGTTGCCGCAGGTATAGCCCAGGACATAGCGCATTGCCTGGTCGGGGCTCACTCCCCGACATCGTTTTCCCATCACCACGACGAGCTCGGCTTCCTCGTCCACCCTGCCCTGGTCCCGGGGCAGCACGATTGTCTCCCCCGGATCGATCACGGCGCTGGGGACTTTGAGGAAAACCTGGGGCTCGCCTGGAGGCTCGGTGCCGTGCAGATGGTCGCGGTAGTTGTTCGCCAGCCCGAAGATTTTCGACGGCCGGCAGGGGGCGAGGAGCGTGACGGCGTCCAATGGGTGTGCGGCGCCGGGACGGCCGGGGTCGCCGAACGGCGTGCCGTAGATCTCCCGCACGTACCGGGTGCCCTCTTCCAGGACACCGAAGGCGATCCGTCCCCCGAGCTCGAAACGGGCGTATTTCATTCTGTCCTCGCCGCGAGATTCCTTTCTTAGAGACTGGGCCCGCTCTGGAAAAGGCTGCTGAACGCGGACCCCGCGAAATTCATTCCGACGATGGTGGCCACGCCGAGTATCCAGAGCAGGACGGCGAAGATCTTCAGGCACGCGGAGAGGACTTTCAGCAAAGTGTACGAGCTGCCCTGCTCCATGTTCTTGCGCGTGTTGATCGCGATCTCCCGCCATGCGAGCGGCGTATCCGAAGCTGCCCAGACCATGATCCCTACGAGGACGAAAAGGATGAAAAGGAACTGCGAGACCAGGAAAATCATTCTTTCACCTCCGGTATTCGTCAGACTCCTCAAAGTCTAATGCCCGGAGGGCTCCTGTCAAGGCGACATTCCTTGCACGAATGCCACTGAGTACAGTGGCCGCGGTACGCCATGCAGTTCGGCGGCCTGTCAGGAGGGCAGCTTCCCCATGGCCTTTTCCGCGTGGTAGAATATGCCGATATTAAAGGAAGAGGGAGGGGAGGGGGCGCTGTGATCTATCTCGTTTACAAAGACGGTGAGATCCTGGTCGAAACCGACGACCTGGAGTACGTGAAGAGCTACGTCAGCAAGAACGAGGAGTGCTCCGTGCGCGACGCGCGTACGGGGAAGAAAATCCCCCTGGAATAGACCGCCACACGGCGATTCAAAACAAGATGTTGGTCCGCTACAGCTTTCTGTACTCGATGTTTGTTTCCGAGTGCCCGATGAGCAGCTCGGGAGTATTCTTCGTAAACAGCCCGTTTTCAAGCACGCCGGGGATCAACTTCAGCTCGTCTTCCATCCGACGCGGGTCGAACGCATCACTGAAAGTCACGTCCAGAAGCAGGTTGCCCAGGTCCGTCACCACGGGGCCCGCCTTCCGCACCGCAATCCGAATGGCCGCCTCCCCGCCCATCTCCCGGATCCTGCGGCTCACCGGCGCCAACGCGTCCGCCACGATCTCCAGGGGAATGGCGAAATGGTCGCACAACCGCGCGCTGAGCTTCGAGGCCTCCGCGATGATCAGGAGCCGGCGGGACGCATAGGCGACGATCTTCTCCCGGAGGAGGGCGCCGCCGCCGCCCTTGATCATGTTCCGTGCCGGATCTATCTCATCGGCGCCGTCGATGGTGAGATCGAGCGTGCAGTCAATTGCCGCGTTATTGAGGGTGAAGATCGGAATGCCCAGCTCCCGCGCTTCCAGCTCGGTCTGGAGGCTCGTGACGACTGCCCGGATGTCCCGCAGGGTCCCTTCCGTGATGCGGGCAGCCACCCGTCGGGCGGCCCAGATGGCCGTTGAGCCCGTCCCCAGGCCCAGCCGCATGCCGTCCCGAACGAATCGATCCACGGCCTGAGTTCCGAGCGTCTTCTTGATGTCCGCCATGCCCCCCATGCTCACCTTCCGTTTGCAAACATTCCGAAGCAACGTATACTATGAACAGAGGCGCGCGTACAGTGGAGCCCGATTCCATTCTCTCGCAGGTCTCCTTCGCCGAGTTTCTGGACCAGGTGCAGGACGGCCTCTATATCGTCGATTCGAGGCGGCGGATCGTGTTCTGGAACCACGCGGCTGAGGAGCTGACAGGCTTCACCGCGGCCGAGATGGTCGGCAGGAGCTGTTTCGACCCGAAAGTGCTCGACCACCGGACAATTCTCGGGGAAAGCCTGTGCACCGACGAAACCTGCCCCGTCCTTCGCAGCATGACCACCGATGTCGGGGGAACGGTGCCGCAGCTTATCCTCATCAAGACAGCCTCCGGGCGGCCTCACCCCATTTCCCTGAGCGTCGGCCCGCTGCACGGCCGGGAAGGTGAGGGCATCGGGGCAATCGCGCTTTTTCGCAGCATGCGCGAGGAGTACCAGCAGCGGAAGCTCGCGGTGGAAATCCAGAAACACATGATCACTCAGACGGGCTTTACGAGGAACGGAGTACGGGTCGATACGGTCTACGCGCCGGTCGACGAGATCGGCGGAGATTTCCTGGAGGCCTTTTTCCTCGACGAGCAAACTCTCATCGCGACAGTTGCTGACGCGACCGGGCACGGAATATCCGCCTCTCTTTTCACGATGGTCTACAAGACTCTCCTGCACTCCTCCTTCGGCCGTTCCCGTGATCCGGCAAAGGTGCTGGCCGACGTCAACCGCGATTTTCTGGAGACCGCCGAGGTGGACGGGTTCTACATTGGCGCATGCCTGGTGAGCTACGACACGGAATCCCGCACGGGGAGCTACACGGCCGCCGGCCACCCGCGGGGGCTCATATTCTCCCGCGAAGGGGAGAGGCGCACGCTGAGGGAAAGTCTCGCCTTGCCGTCCCTCATGCTGGGGATGAATGCGGAGACTCGATACGGCGGGATCTCCTTCGCGCTCGCACCCGGGGATCTCCTTTTCATCTCGTCAGACGGGATTTTCGAGGCCCCGTGCGCCAACGGCAGACAGTTTGGAGTGGAGGGCGTGGAGGAGTTCTTCAGGAGCTACACGGGAGACAGCCCGCTGGAGGCCTTGCTGGCCGAAGTACGCCGCCGGAGCACGTTCCATCCGCTCGGGGATGACGTGAGCGCCATCATTGTAGCGCCGATTCCGTGACAGGGCCGAAAGTCACACAACACAGAGCCCTTGCCAACCACGCATGATTTTCATTATAGTGGCGCACTTTATATGTGCAGAATGCCGATACACAGAGGAGTGAAAACTCTCCTCATGGTCGTCCTCTTAGTAGTTTCCTCCTCCCTTTTCGCGGACACCGCGTCACGGTACCCCGTGACATTTGGAACCGAGCTCCAGGGGTTCGCCTCCTGGTATGGGGGGAAGTTCCACGGACGCCTCACCTCCAGCGGGGAAGTATTCGATACCAACGACATGACCGCCGCCCACAAGACGCTCCCCTTCGGGACCATCGTGAAGGTCACCAACCAGGACAACGGGAAGACGGCGCTCGTGAAGATCAACGACAGGGGTCCTTTCATCGAGGGAAGGATCATCGACCTGTCGAGGGCGGCGGCGGAACGGCTGGACATGGTCGGCCAGGGCGTGGCGCGTGTGACCCTTGATATCGTGGATTTCGTCACGGACAGTGACCTGTACGCCGTCCAGGTGGGAGCTTACGCCCTGGAGAAAAACGCGGAGAAGGCCCGGGCGACGCTCGAGGCTGCGGGTTTCGTCGTCACGGTGCAAAGAAACACCTTGGGGGTCACGCGCGTGTCCGCGCGGGCCATTGCCGGCCGCGACCTCCCTGACTCACGGAAGAAACTGGAGGGGCTCGGGTTCTCGGGCTACCTTGTAAAGAAGGAAAAGACGGAAACCCCGCGGATCTCCCGCAACACGGCGGCGGGCTCTCCCACTGCCTTCGTCACTCCCTGACGTCCGTGTGCTCCCGGGTGAGCGGCTTCCCGAAGAAGAGCATAAAGATGATGTTGATGCCGGCAAAGTAGCCGGCGCTCAGAATTCCGTCTTTGAGAAGGCGCCGCGCCGAGGTCCTCATCAGCAGACGCATACTGAAGCGCACGAGACCGACCCGGGAAAGCCGGATGGCGATATCGGTATCCTCGCCGTAGAAAGTGATCGCGGTGTTGAACCCTCCCGCCTTCTCGAGCATGCGCCTGCGCACGACGAAATTCCCGCCCTGCGCAATCGCGCCCAGGCCCAGGATGCGCTGTCCGATGACATTGGGAAAGAACTGCAGCAGGTAGAAGAACATGGATCCGATCTGAGCGTGGGGGGGCATGTCGTAGTAAAAAAACGGCCCCGAGAGAAGGGCAAGGCGCGGATTTTCGAAATGGGGCAGCACCCGGGAAATATAGCCGCGAGGCATGAGGCAATCCGCGTCCACATTCATGATCAGCTCGCCGTGTGCGTGCCGGAACCGGTGTTCGGGCCCGGGAAAGCCCCTTGCATGGCTCGTCGACCACTCTTACTCCGGGGAAACCGGCAGCGACCTCGGCCGTGCGATCAGTGCTGGCATTGTTGACGACAATGATTTCCACGTCGTGCCCCGAGCGTGCCGCCTCCCTGCTGACGGCCTTCAGACATGGCCCGATACAGTGTTCCTCATTATAGGCCGGGATCACCACGCTGAGCTTCATGCGGGCTGAGTATATAAAGATGGCCGCGCATTGCAAAGCATCGTCTGGCTCTGTATCATTGATGCAGCAGGAAACATGCGAGAATGAAGCTCTCCCAGCGAATCATCGGATACGGAGCAGTCATCCTGGGCGCAATCAGCGTCCTGGTGGGCGCCCTTCCGTTGTTTGGCGTCCATGGGGAAGCATATGCGGTCGGCATCGTGTTTTTCGCTACCGGGGCGTGGATCCTCGCGGGAACGGAGCTGCGGGACACGGCGCGGCGGGCCTGGCGGTTGCCCGGGAGTCACGGCGCCTCCCGGCGCTCCACGTGGCGCCCAGGCAGAGAGCCCGTCACCATCGATCCGCTGCTGCCGGTCCGCATCCTCAAGCTCGCCCGTGAGCATGGAGGCATGCTTACCGTCGCACAGGTGGCGATGGAGCTCACCGTACCGCTCGACCAGGCCCAGGCGGGGCTTAACGAGTGCGTGCGCGCTGGCAACGCGATTCCCGACTACGACATCCCCCGATCCCACGCCCTGTACCGTTTCCCCGAGTTTATCGAGCCCGACGCTCCGCGGCTTTCCGGCTGACAGTGGCCGGAGGCGCCGATAGAATCACTGACTGCGCCGCGGTACGGGAGTACCCGTTCGGCGAGTACGCCGTACGCTGCGGATTTTGCGCCGCGGTACGCCGCGGATTGCGGTCGTGCTGCC
>CAWGAC010000003.1:0-15055 GCA_963820435.1 uncultured Spirochaetota bacterium
CGGGATGGTGAAGATGTCTTCAGGGCCCCAGGAATCCGAGCCTTCCTGCTCACCGCCTGACGGGCATCCTGCTTTCCTCCCGTGGCGCTCCCGGATGATGACTGGCCGCTGCCAACAAGATACATCGCGGTCACGACGCCGTTGTTGAAAAAGAAGCGCACGCCGGGAAAGTCCATCCTCGTGTCCGCTGAGCGCGCGAGGGGTTGGCCGAGCGCGGCGAGCACCTCGCCCAGGGACGAGCCCACTCCTATGTTCTGTGCCAGCCGATAGGCAGGCTCGGCAGATTGAAGTCGTATCTCTTCCAGGTGTTCGAGCGAATCGATGAAGTAAAGCTGCACCCTGCCGTAGTGCGCGCTGTAGGATCGCGTTCCCACGTCGTCGCTCACCACGACCCGAGCCGCGGTCCGAACTCCTTTACGATGTCCTTCAGGGAAGGCATGCGGGCATGGAGCGAATCGATCGCGCCGGCCACCGCCTGCTCCACCCCGTTATCCGAGCCGACAACGCCGTTTCGTACATACTCGCGGGTGGTCAATTCACCGCCCGCTGCCGGCTGGAACGTGAATGTGCCCAGTGTCACGCCGCTTGCTGCCAGCGCCCGCGCATCCGATGCCTGGAGCCTGCCTTGTGGACCTTCGGGCACTTCCTGGTTTGCGGCATCGCGGTCAACGCAAAGGAGACCGAATCCGCCGCCCCGCCCAGTATCCAGATGGAGATTCGCTCGACCGGGGCAAGCCGGGCCGTCTCGACGTCGATGCGCGCTTCGTGCCGCCCCGGGGGCAGGGATTCCGCTCCCTCGATCCTGACCGCTTTCCCGTCAGGCGGATCGAAGAGCAGGAACCCGCGTGTCACATCGCTTTCATAGTCGATGAAGAACGAGGTCATTGCGGCATGCGTGCTGACCCGGATCGTATGGACGACCAGGCCCGGGCTGACAATGTCGCTGTCGAAGGGAACGTCGACGCGCGGGGAGTCGATGCTGACGCTCCCGATCCCCCATGAGGACACAGCGAGGAGAGCGCAGCACAAGGTGAGCGCATGGGTCCTGATCATGCAAAACCTCAGATCCGAATATATAGCGCGCACATCGGCGCTCCAAATTCGGATCGCTTATTCCCCCGCCCTCGCCTTGAGGTACCCTTCACGGGTTACGATGCCCACGATCCGGCCTTCTTCCACGATGGGCAGGTCGAATATCGTGTGGGAGAAGAAGAGGCCTTCGAGCTCCCGCAGCGACATCAGCGGAGTTCCCGCAACGACCTTGCGGACCATGTGCGAGCGCACCGGTGCGCTCATGGGGCTCCCGCGTCCGCCCTTCACGATGTCGCGCAGGCTCAGATACCCGCAGAGCTCGCCGCCCGCATTGACGACCGGCGCCCCGCCTCGGTCCGCCTTCTCCAGAAGGAGAGACGCATCCTTCAAGGTCCAGCTGTCGAGGATGGTCACCACGTCCTTGCTCATGATCGTGCCGGCGTTCGTCGCGTCGCTCAGCATCGTCTTCAGGCACGCCTGGAGGGCATGAAAGCTTTTTCTCCCGGGCGCACCCTTGAGCAGGGCCGAAGACGCCTGCGGGTGGCCTCCCCCGTTGAAGACGCCGAGCACGCGTGCCACGTCGAGGCTGCGCTGCTGGCTGCGCGCAATGATCAGGGTTTCATTCTCCCGGCCGAAGAAGAAGACGCAGAAAATCGCGTCCGGGTTCTCCACCTCGAACACTTTCTCCACCACGGCGGCCAGCCCGCCGACCTGCCTCTCCATTTCCATGTAAGTGGTGACCACGAGGTGGCCGTGCACGGTCTGATAGGTAAGCCTGTTGAGAAGCTCATGGAAGAGCGTGATCTGCGATTCTCCCTGGAGAGTCTGCAGAAAGCTCTTGACGAGAATGATCGAGGCGCCCTGTCCCTTGAGCCAGCCCGCCACCTCGAAGTCCGCCAGGCTCACATTCTCATGCGTGAAGTTGCCCGTATCGGCGTAAATGCCGGCAAGGGCGATGGTGGCGTCTTCCGGGCAGAGTCGGATCCCGCGCTTCATTGCTTCCATTCCGAGGAGCGTGGTATTCGCTCCGACGGGCGCCTCGTGAATGACCGCACCGGGAATGTTCGATGAATCGGCCGGATGGTGGTCCCACACTTCGATGGGTGGAAGCTCGTTCGCGGCGGGGAGGAACTCCTTCACCCTTGCCAGCGAGCGGGTATCCACTACGACAATGCACTCGACAGGTTCTCCTGCAAGCTCGGCAGGGGAGCCCAGGTCGAGGTGATCCGCATAGAGATTGTAGAGGCTGCGCGCCACCGGGTGGATCTGCCGGCTGCGCAGCGCGCGCGAGCCGGGGAAGAGCGCGCGGGCAATCGCAATGGAGCCGAGGCAGTCCAGGTCCATGTTGGTATGCCCCACGATGATCCGCATTGCCTTATCGGGCCCTCATCCTCTTTGCGCGCGTCAGGAGACCTCCGGGAGGCGGCTCGAACCCTTTGATCGTCGGCGCCTGGGTTTCGCCGCGGAGCTTTTCATTGACGCCGGCCAGGCGGCATCCGAGTTGATCGTCGAAAAACCTCACGAGCTTCCGGTGAGGCCTCGCGTCGGGCCTGATCCGGTTCAAATGCCATGCCGCCTCGTCCTCCGAGCCCGTCATGAGGTAGAGGAGCCCCAGCGCAACCGCGGGGGACCTCGAGATGCCCTGCCAGCAGTGAACCGTATACCGGTGGCTTCCGCGGCGGTCATGCGGAAGAACTCGACGATGCCCTTGACGTCTCTGCGCTCGGGAACCCGCTTGATTGTCTGCGCCGGACCGAGATGCTCGACTTCTTCCACGTCATAAAACCTGAGCTCGAGGATGGCGCGGAAATTGTCCTTGATGATTCCCGGCATGGATTCATCCGGGTTCCTGATGGAGATGCAATGGCTGTAGTGCGCGCCGCCGCGCGCCAGATGCTCCACAAGCTCCTGCTCGCTGAACACCTGTATGCAAAAGGGATCCACGGTGTGAGTGTAGCCTAGAATCGCGCGTCGTTCAGCTGCCAATACACTTTTGTCCCTTTCAACTTCTGATTGTCCTTTGCGTATTCGAAAGCCGTCTTGCCTGTCGTGTCTTTCAGCGCTCCGTTCGCCCCTGCGTCCAGAAGCGCCGAAATGCAATCCGGGTTGGGATTGCTCTGCACGGCCCACATGAGAGCGGTCAGTCCGCTCTCATCCGCCGCATCAACAGCCGCCCCCGCGCCGAGCAGTGACGTGATGACGGCGGGCAAAGGGTTGTCCCGCGCGGCGTGCATCAACGCATTCAGCCCGTTTTCGTCCCGGTCTTCGATCCTGCTCCCTTCCTTCATCAAAAGGTCGACCACTCCGGGGTCCCGCTTGCTCGCCGCCCACATGAGAGGGGTGATGCCTTGCTCGTCCCTGTCCGAGATCCCCGCCCCGGCCTTCAGGAGCGCGGTGATCACGTCCAGGTTCCTGTTGTAGATCACGGCATGCATGAGCGGAGTCCACCCGAGGACGTTCCCGTTCTTCACGCTCGCCCCGGCATTCACGAGCATCGTGATCACCTCAGGGTTCTGGTTCCCCGTGGCCGCGGCCATCAGCGCGGTACGGCCGAAGTTGTCCCGGTCATCAAGCTTCGCTCCCGCCTTCAGGAGAGCAGCGATCACGTTCGGATTCACGTTGTTGGATGCCGCCCACATGACCGCGGACATGCCCTTGCCGTCCCTGTCAGTGATCCGCGCCCCTGCATTCAGAAGCGCCGTGATCATCTCGGGGTCCGGGTTGTCACTGGCCGCATACATGAGCGGTGTTCTTCCTTTTTCATCCTGCGCGTTCGTGTTTGCCCCCGCATCCCGTGCGGCCTGAATCTGTCCCGGTGTGCCCCGTGACGCCAGCTCGAAGATATCCTGCGCCACCAGTTGTGACGCGGCCAGCAGGCCCAGGACGATGACAGCTCTCTTCTTCACCGATGCATCCTCGTTGTGCCCCATAATAAGGCCTTGCCACGGAAAGCGGAAGACGCTTTTTCCGGCATCATGCCCACGGACCGAGCCTGGACAGAGCGAGCGCTGCGCCTGCCAGCAACGCGGCGGCCGCGAAGAAAGGCCATGCGCGCCGGATCTCGGTTCGTGCGCCGGGAAAGAATCCTCCGGGGGTGGCACCGGCAAAGCGCAGCGCAAGCGCAGCGCTCGCGGCAGGGAAGAACAGGTAGCACGCGGCAATGAACAAGGGGGCCATGCCGCGCGCAAGGCCGGTGCCGTACAGAAGGGCGGCGGTAACCGCTGCGCCCACCAGCCACCCCTTTGCGGAATACGCGGGGAATGGAATCAGCGGAAGAGCAACCGGCACGAGGAAAGAGCCGGCGCACACGCTGCCCAGACCGAGGGCAAAAAGCGGCCACACACCGGCCCAGGCTCTCTCCAGGGATACCCCCCCGGGACCCAGCCCCGCGACGATCAGCGCCCCGAACGCAAATACGGGAAAGAGAAGCATCGACCGTCCCATTTCCATGAGGCTGAGGCTCAGCCTGTCCCTTGCGGAAAACCGGACAGCGCACATCTCCGGGGTCGCGCTGTTGCCCCGTGCAAGGTAGTGGCGAATGTCCGCCGAACGCACGGGGCCGGAGAGTATGTCGAATCCCGTGTGCCTCCGCACTTCCTCACCGTTTATTCCCCGCGCCCCGAGCTGCGGCAGTATCAGCGTGCGGTGGCGCACCGCTTCCTGAAGGCGCGCCTTCTGCATCCTCGTGATCAGCTCATCCGTGCCGAACCTGCCGGTTTCAACGCCGCAGGCAACGTTCATCCCGTCCGTATCGAGGACAAGGATCCAGCAATCGCAGCCTTGCAGGTCCATTCTGATGCAATCGAAGCTGAGCTTGTAGTTAGCCGTGGCAAGGACGGGAGAGTCAGGGCCGGGTCTTCCGAGGGCGTACAGTCCCGGATCCACACGATGCGGAGTACGGAACATTCCCAGACGGCAGCGCAATGCCCCCCGACGGTCCGCGGGGGTCCAAACGGAAGTCACCCGTATGAACCGGGGGCCCTCAACAACGGCCATTGCGATGATTATTCCGCCGTGCGCGGCGCGGGTCAATGGTGCGGGAGGTGCGGGAGAAATGACTTGACATTCGTCACGTTCAGCGGTCACTTCTGAGCAATGCAGCGATCAACCAGTCCGCTCATCCTTCTCACCCAGGCCCTCACGGACGACCAGGCAGCCCGGCTCAGATCCGCCGTTCCTGCCGCGCGGATCGTCGAGGAAGCCCGACTTGCCGAGGACCCGGGTCTCCTTGCCCGGATCGAGGTATGCTATCCGCGCCTTTCGCGGGAGCTATGGGCAGGCGCCACGAGCCTTCAGTGGCTGCAGTCGAACATCGCGGGAGTCGATTCCCTCCTGAAAATGGCGGAGATCGCGGCGCACCCGGCCGTCATCACGAACGTCCACATCCACGGGAATTGCGTGGCGGAGCACCTCTGGGGGATGACGCTCATGCTGACGCGCAATCTTCATCGCGCCGTGCTCGCCCAGGAGAAGGGCGTCTGGAACAGCGCCCCGCTCTCCGAAGGCCTCTCTTCCCTGGCGGGGCGGACCCTGTGCATTGCCGGCCTGGGCGCCATCGGCGAACAGTGCGCCGCCATTGGCCGTACGCTCGGCATGCGCGTGATCGGGATACGGCGGCACCCGGGGGCGAGCCCCGCGGCGGACGAGGTAGTGGGGCCGGAGAAGCGGCGTGACGCGTTCGCCGCTGCGAGGGTAATCATGATCCTCCTTCCCGACACCCGGGAGACGCGCCTGTTCGTGGGGAAGAAAGAGCTTGACGCCATGCAGGGCGCGTTCCTTCTGAACGGGGGGAGGGGCAGCTCTGTGGACACCGCGGCGCTCGTCGACGCACTGCGCGCGGGGAATGTCCGGGGGGCGGGTCTTGACGTCACGGACCCCGAGCCGCTGCCGAAGAGCCATCCTCTCTGGAGCATGCCGAACGTCGTGATCACTCCTCACTACGGGGGAGTGCACCCCGGCTACGAGGAAGAAGCGTTCGACGTCTTCCTCGCGAATCTCGGCAGGTGGGTGCGCGGAGAACCGCTTGAAAACATCGTGGACAAGGACGCAGGGTATTAGGGGCTCCCGAAACCATGACGCCGAGAGTGCTTATCGGTACCAGCGGATACTCGTACGAGGATTGGGTGGGCCCGGTGTACCCGCCGGGCACGTCGAAGCAGGAGTTCCTTTCCCTCTACTCCCGGGAGTTCCCGACCGTGGAGCTGAACTTCTCCTACTACGCGCAGCCGAGCGCACGCACGCTGGAGAGGATGGTGGCCTCCACCCCGGATGGATTTCTCTTCGCGCTGAAGGCGCACCGCAGCATGACGCACGAGATCGGAGAGAGCTGGGAGAAGGACATTGCCGCCTTCCGCGCGGGAATACAGCCCCTGGTGGATTGCAAACGGCTGGCCGCCGTCCTCCTCCAGTTTCCCTACAGCTTCTCCTACTCGGCGGAGTCCCGCACACGGCTGGCGACCCTCTGTGAGAAGCTCGCGGGGCTGCCCCTTGCCGTCGAGTTCCGCAAGAGTGATTGGCTGAAGGAGCAGGTCTACCAGGGACTTCGTGAGAGGGGCGTCAGCCTGGTGAGCGTGGACGAGCCTGATCTTCCCCGTCTCCTCCGCCCCACAAGCGAGATCACGGGGGACTTCGGATACGTCCGGTTCCACGGGCGGAATGCCGCCAACTGGTGGACGGGAGACAACGCTTCCCGCTACGACTACCTGTACAGTGTCGGGGAGCTCCGCGAGTGGGTGGATCGGATAAGGGAGATCCTCGCGCGCGTGCCCGTCCTCCTTCTGTTTTTCAACAACCACTGGAGGGGGAGCGCGGCGAAGAACGCCCGGGAGATGAGGCGGCTCCTGGAAGAATGCGGGCTCATGTGAACCACTTGCTGGTGACGGCCGGCGGCGTGTAGTCCCTGATGTAGGCCATGGCCTCCGCAGGCGTGTCCACAAAAGGACAGGTGGCACGGAAGGCCGGCTTGGCAAAGCTCAAGCTGTAGAACTTCTCGAAGAATGCGGAAAGAGGATCGAAAAAACCCGCCGTGTTCACCGCGGCCAGCGGCGCCTTGATGAATCCGAACTGCTTCTGCGTGATGACCTCGGAGATCTCCTCCAGGGTCCCGAACCCTCCGGGAAGGGCGATGAATGCGTCCGCCATTTCCATCATCAGGGCCTTTCGCTCCCGCATGTCCTTCGTGAAGGTGAGCTCGTCACACTCCAGATAGGGCACACCGGGCCGGTTCATGAAAGTCGGAATGACGCCGATCACACGGCCGCCGGCTTCATGGACCGCCCGCGCCGTGGCGCCCATCAACCCCACCCTGCCCCCGCCGAACACCAGCGCATGCCCTCCGCCGCCGATGAGGGCGCCCATCTCCGCCGCCGCGGCAAGGTAGGGCCCGTCCACCGCGTCGCTGGAAGAACAGAATACGCAGACTTTCACGACTCTCCGCCTTTCCCCGACCGCGCCGCGGTATTCCGCGGATTGGGCCCTTTGCGCCGCCCCCGCGGCCCCCTGCGTCACTATAACCGGCGGCGCCGGGGGCGCACAAGTGAGAAAAAAGGCGCTTGACACGACGGGACCTCGACTGTATATATATACAGTCATGTTGGATAAATATACTATCAAGGCCCCCGGGCCGGAAGCGCTGCCACGCGGGGGAGGCCGCGGGCCTCCCGCGCCCGGACGCGGACTCCGCGGCTTGCCGCCATCCGCAGGATCGTGGCGGAGACCTCCGTGAACAGCCAGGAGCGGCTCACCGAGCTCCTGCGCCGGGAGGGCTACGCGGTGACGCAGGCCACCCTCTCCCGCGATCTGAAACGGCTGGGCATCGGCAAGGCGCCCAGCAACGACGGAGGCTATACCTACATCCTCTCGGAGGGCGAGGTCAAGCCGGGGTCCGACGCCACCTATGTCCAGGACTTCATGCGGGGGTTCCTGTCCATCGAGTTCTCGGGAAACATGGGTCTGATACGGACCCTTCCCGGCCACGCGAGCAGCGTGGCCTCCGCGCTGGACAACCTCCGCATCAGGGAAGTTCTGGGGACCATTGCGGGGGACGACACGGTGCTCGTGGTTGCCCGCAACGGCGTTGCACCCGCCCGCCTGACCCGGGCAGTCAGCGCCCGCATTCCCGGTTTTGGCCCCGGCCCCCGGTTTTGGCCGCAAGGCCCCCGGTTTTGGCCGCAAGGCCCCGGTTTCTGAAAGGAGAAGCGATTGAAGGCAGCCGTATTGGGCGCAACAGGATACACGGGCATGGTCCTCCTCCGGCTCCTTGGGCAGCACCCGCAGGTGCAGGACATCATGGCCGTCTCCTCCTCCCAGCCGGGGATGAAGGTGCGCGATTTCGACCCCGGGCTTCCCCCGGCATCGAGGACAAGATGAGCTCTTCAGGGGGAAAGCTCGCGAGCATGGCTGAGGCGGTGCGCGCCGCGGAGTCCGACACGCTGGACGTGGTGTTCTCCGCTCTTCCCCACCTGAAATCCGCGGAGGTGTGCGCTCCTCTGTTCGGAAAGACCGTCGTCATAGACCTTTCCGCGGATTTCCGCCTGCATGACCCCGCGGCGTTCCAGAGCGCCTATGGAGCGCCCATGCCGAAGCCCGATCTGCGTGACAAGGCCGTCTACGGCCTGGCCGAATGGCACACGGAGCCCATTCGCATGGCGGGCATCATCGCGGTTCCCGGCTGCTATCCAACAGCGACCCTGCTGCCCCTTCTGCCGCTGGCCCGGGACAAGCTGCTGCAGGGCACCGTGATCGTGAACGCAATCTCCGGTATCTCGGGGGCGGGCCGCAAGGAGAAACTCGACCTCCTCTTCTGCGAACGGGCGGAGAACGTGAACGCATACAACGCCGGCACGAGTCATCGCCACGCGCCCGAGATATCTCAGGAGCTGACGGCCGCTCACGGAGCCCTTTCGCTCCTCTTCACGCCGCACATGGCGCCGCTGCGCAGGGGAATGGCCGTGACCACCGTCGCAGAGCTCTCCCGGGAGCCGCCAGACTCCGGGCCGGGAAGCATTGCGGAAGTGTTTCAGAAATACTACGGCGGCAGGCCGTTTATCAGTCTGCTGGGCGGCAGTATCCCGCAGACCCGCCACGTTCGGGGCTCCAACAGGTGCGACATCGGGTGGAAGGTGCAGGGAAAGCACATCATGCTCTTTTCCGCCATCGACAATCTCGTGAAAGGCGCCTCCGGGATGGCCGTGCAGGACATGAACATCCGGTTCGGCCTTCCGGAGACCGCCGGGCTTCCCCTGGGTGCGGAGCTGTAGGTGGGAACGATCCTGGTAAAAATCGGCGGCAGGGCCGCGGAGCAGGCGGCAAACCTCGCCGCGCTGTGCGATGAGATGCTTTCCCTGTCCAGGGAGCACAGGATCATTCTCGTTCATGGAGGAGGAGCGGAAGTGACGGCCGTTTCCCGGAGACTGGGCATCGAGGCGGCCTTTCATGACGGCGTGCGCCTGACCTCTCCGGAAGAGATGGATATCGTGGACATGGTGCTCGCGGGCAAGATCAACAAGCAGCTCGTGCGGCTGCTGCGCACCCGGGGCTTGAATGCCGTCGGCCTCAGCGGATCGGACGGCGGGATCTTCACCGGCCGCGCGGTGAGCGCTCCACAGGCTTCCGCGCAAACCCGCACGGGAGAAATCACGGACACGGACGAACGGCTCCTGGTCCTTCTCCTGTCAAACGGCTACCTCCCCGTGCTCTCCTCCACCTCCATGGACGCGGAAGGTCGGGGCCTCAACATCAACGCGGACGCGGCTGCCTTCGGCCTGGCAGCACGCCTGGGGGCCTCGGCACTGGTGTTCCTTTCCGACATCCCGGGGATCCTTTCCGAAGGCAGCGTTATCCAGGCCCTCTCGGCTGACGAGGCCAGGGCGCTCATCGCAAAGGGCGTGATACAAGGGGGCATGATACCGAAAGTCACCGCTTCACTGGAGGCAATGAACGGGGGCGTGCACAAGGTGATCATCGGGCAATATGAAGGCGCCGGCTCCCTCGGCCGGCTCCTGGAAGGCAAACAGGGGACACGACTATGGAAATGAAGAAGGTTCATCAGGGGGTGGAGGCGAATCTCCCCTTCCCGCCGCAGTATGGCAGCGAGCTCCTCGTGCTGCGCAGGGGGCACGGGGTGTGGCTGGAGGACATTGCGGGCAAGAAGTACCTCGACTTTGCCGGCGGGATCGCGGTGAATGCCCTGGGCTACGGCCGCGCCGATCTGGCAAAAGCCGCCTACCGGCAGATGCGCAAGATCAACCACATCTCGAATCTCTTCACCACTGAGCCCTCGCTCGCACTGGCCAGGGCCATGCTGGCCAAGGGTCCATGGAAGTTCTCCTCCGTGTTCTTCGGAAACAGCGGGACCGAAGCCAACGAGGCCGCGCTCAAGTACGCGCGCTTGTATGCGCATCGCACCAAGGGCCCCGGACACCATAAGCTGCTCTGCTTCTCCGGTGCGTTTCATGGCAGGACCCTCGGATCGCTCTCCTGCACACCCACCCCGAAATACCAGGATCCCTACCTGCCCCTGCTCCCCGGCGTTGTCGTGGCGCCCTACAACGACCCTCAGGCGCTGCGCAGCACCCTTACCAGCGAGTTTGCCGGCGTGATCGTGGAAGTGATTCAGGGTGAAGGAGGCCTCACCTGCATGACGCCGGAGTTCGCTCAGGCCCTGAACGACCTCTGCAGGAAGACGAACACCATGCTGATCGTGGACGAGGTGCAGACAGGCATCACCCGCACCGGCACCTTCTACGCGTCCGAAGGCGTGGGCCTGGAGCCGGACCTCATCACGCTGGCCAAGCCCCTGGCAGGGGGCCTTCCGCTTTCCGCTGTGCTGATACCGGAGAAGATCCACGAGCTGATCCACCACAGCGACCATGGCACCACGTTCGGCGGCGGCCCGGTGACAACCGCGGTGGCGCTGAAGGTATGGGAAACGGTGAGCCAGCCGGGCTTCCTTGCCCGTGTCAGGGAATCCGGCGATTTCCTGTCCCGGGCCCTCGAAGAATTGAAATCACGCCGCGCGAGCGTGGGAGAGATTCGCGGCCGCGGGCTCCTGCGGGGATTCGAATACACCGGCGGGGAAGTGAAGGACCTGCTCGCCCGGCTGCAGCAGAAGGGAATGCTCGCGCTCCGCTCTGGCGCAAACATGCTGCGGATCGCTCCGCCGCTCGTCATCACGAAGAATGAAATCCAGAAAGGCATCGACATCATAGAGGAGGCATTGCAGTGAGCGAAGGTTCAGCGGTGAAGATAAAGAAGATCGTCCTGGCCTACTCCGGAGGCCTGGACACCTCCATCATCATCCCCTGGTTGAAGGAGAACTACCCGGGGGCGGAAGTCGTCGCGGTCTGCACCGACGTGGGACAGAATGAGGACCTGAGCGGTCTGGAGGCAAAGGCAATAGCGTCGGGCGCGTCGAAGCTCTACCTGCTCGACCTGCGCGAGGAGTTCGCGCGCGATTACCTCTTTCCCATGCTGCGCTCGGGTGCGATCTACGAGGGCAAATACCTGCTGGGCACCTCCATCGCCCGCCCCCTTCAGGCAAAGGCGCAGGTGGAGATTGCCGTCAAGGAAGGCGCCGATGCCGTGGCGCACGGATGCACGGGCAAGGGAAACGACCAGGTGCGCTTCGAGCTGGCCTACAAGGCGCTCGCGCCCCAGCTTGCCGTCATTGCGCCCTGGCGGCGGTGGAACATCCGCTCACGGGAGGAGGCAATCGACTACGCCAAAAACCACGGCATCGACCTGGGGAACATCTCGAAGAAGAACATCTACTCCCGCGACATGAACGCGTGGCACATGAGCCACGAGGGGGGAGACCTCGAGGACCCGTGGAACAGGCCGCAGGAGCCGCTGTTCCAGCTCACGAAGTCCCTCAAGGATGCCCCGGATCGTGAGACCGAGCTGAGCATCGACTTCGAAAAGGGCTTCCCCGTCGCGGTGGACGGGAAGAAGCTTGCTCCCTTCGCGCTCCTGACGACACTCAATGCACTCGGCGCGGAAAACGGAATCGGCAGAACGGACGCGGTGGAGAACCGCAGGGTGGGAATGAAGAGCCGCGGCGTGTACGAAACCCCGGGAGGCACGATCCTGTACGCCGCTCTCCGTGAGCTGGAAATGCTCACCCTGGACATGGACTGCCTGCACTTCAAGCAGAACGTGGCGCAGACCTACGCCGAGCTTGTCTATGGCGGCAAGTGGTTCACGCCCCTCCGCGACGCCCTGGAGGCGTTCATGCAGAAGGTCTCCGAGTTCACGACCGGTACGGTGCGGATTGTCCTGTACAAGGGAAACATAGTCATCGCGGGCCGCAAGTCACCCTACTCGCTCTACCTGAAAGATCTTGCTTCCTTTGGCGCTTCCAGCTATGACCATGCGGATGCAACAGGATTCATCAATCTATACGGCCTGCCGGCGATGGTCGCAGCGCTCGTACGGGCCAGGAAATAGCGACGTATTCCCAGCCGATGCGGGCTCGTCATGGCCCGCATCGGTTTTCTCAGCACTAATTGCCGGATTTCTTTCGAGCTACGGCAAAACTGTGATTTCAATCGGAAAAAAAAGCTTGCGCGCAGAAAAAAAACCGGCTAAAATCCTTTTGCTTTGGTCACTAGGTTTTCTGCTTTCCGACTTGTCGCTCCCTATCGTGTCCCCAAAGTTCCCAATTTCTTGGAAAAGGAGTGTCTATGGCTGTGAATCTGTACGTAGGGAACCTTCCCTACCGGATTGACGAGGATTCCCTGCGTCAATTGTTCGCCCCTTTCGGGAATGTCGAGACGAGCAAGGTCATCAAGGATCGACAGACAGGGAGGTCCAAGGGCTTCGGATTCATCGAGATGGCAAGCCAGCCTGAAGCAGAGGCGGCCATCAAGGCCCTGAATGAGACCGCTCTGGACGGACGCAACTTGAAGGTGAACTTTGCCAAGCCAAAGGAGCCCCGAAGGGACGGGTACGAGGACCAGTGAGCCCTTAGCTCGCTGAGCCTGAAAGGCTGTCCTGTTGCGGCGCAAGCTGCGACACGACAGCCCTTTTTTTAGCGGTGTCCGAAGGACCCGCCCTTTTTATTTGTAGTGTCCGAAGGAGAAGGACGCTACCCCCCTTCTTGGTAGGGTCCGAAGGACACTACCCTTTTTTTGGAATGCGCGCAGCGACGAGAACCAGGAAGAGGAAAGCGATCGACAGCCGCGGAAACCAGTCACCAAAGCGCGTGTACGGTGTGAGCCGCTCCTCGCGATAGACAGGAACGTCGACGGTGCGCCATGCCTTCTCAAAGAAGGGCATGCGGCTGCGGATCTCCCCCCAGGGCCCGATGACGGCCGACACTCCGCCATTGGTGGAGCGCACCAGCACGCGGCGGTTCTCCACCGCCCTGAATCGCGCCACTGCAAAATGCTGGATCTCCGCGGACCAGGTCTTCGACCACGAATCGTTCGTGATGTTGACCAGCATGTCCGCCCCTTTCACGATGTAGGTCCTGCACAGATTCGAGAAGGCATCCTCGAAGCAGATCGGGGTCCCGAACGCAAGCTGCCCGCCCGCGCGCAGGGGAACTCTGAATACCGTATACCTGGTGCCGCTCACCCACGGGTTCCAGATGCCGACCACGTTCCTGAAAAACCGTTTGACAGGCTCGAGCTCGTAGAAGGGGATGCTTTCTGCCATGGGCACGGGATGGATTTTCCCATAGGTGTCGACGATGTTGCCCTCCGGGGAGACGAGCACCGATGCGTTCCACGCCTCCTGCTTTTGACGATCCAGTATCACCACCCCGCCGAACAGCACGGGCACTCCCATCATCCGGACTGCGGGCACCAGCGGGTTCCTGGCCGGGGTGAACTGGTTCCGTGCTCGACGAACACGCTGGTGACGGAGCTTTCACTCCATACGGCAAGATCAGGGGCGGGGTCAGAGCTTTGAAGGCCCCTGAGTGTCAGGTCGACATTGGTCCTTAGGCTGTCGTTGTTCGCGCTCCCCTCGTCCCAAGGGTCGGTATTCTGCTGCACAAGGAGGAGCGACGCGGTGGCAGCATGGGGGATCGGCCTGGCCAGACGGTACGTGCCATATCCAAGGACGCATACAACCAGGAACAGCCCGAAAGCCGCCTGACGGAAGTAGAGGATCCGGTGGCCGGCAAGCGCGTACTCTGCAATCAGTGCATTCACGAGCGCCATAAGGAAAGACAGTCCCCAGATCCCGGTCGTATCCACGAACTGGATGAGCGGCAGGAAGCCCCCCATGGGGTAAGCGATAAGACCCCACGGGTAGCCGGAGAATCCCACCGACTTGAAATACTCGTATCCGGCCCAGGCGATGGCAAGAAGGAAGGGGCGGAACCGGCCGCTGATGCGGGAAAAGCCGCGCAGAAAGGGAAACACGAGGGCGTTGACGGCGGTGTACCCAACGAGGGGAGCGCCGAATGTCCACACCGAGTAGCCCTGGAAGAATATCAGCCAGTAGTTGGAAAGGCCGGTGGAAATCGCCCCGAAGATCAGCCCGAGCAGGGACGCAAAACCGAAAGTGGGCGCGCGGGAAACTGCGTAGAAAACAGGGGCGATGCAGATGAGGCCCAGGATTGCGTTGCCCCAGTAGAAGCTCTCGTCAGGCTGCAGGCCGAGGAGCCGGATGGCCGCGCCGAAGAACTCGTTTGGGAGGGCCAGGGGGAAGAGCACGGATGACAGAAGCACCAGGAGAAGGAGGCGGAGCCGCGTTTTGCGCCCAATCGTCATGAAGATCAAGGTAGTGGACAAGCATGCGCACTTTCAAGACCCAGGGAATGGCGGCCGCGGGCCGGCCGCAAGCTAGCGGACAGCGCAAGATGGGCCAAAGCGCCCGGATTTTGGCCGGAGCATGAAGCACAAACATGCTTAAATTTACATTTAAGCATGTTCGCGGCGTTCGCTGCACGCCAGCCCTGCGTTCACGCCGCCCTGCGAAGACCTCGCCACCTTGACATGGGCGCACGACGATGATAGATTCCGACACACAAAATCGGGCTGTAGCGCAGTTGGTTTAGCGTACTTGCTTGGGG
>CAWGAC010000004.1:0-19713 GCA_963820435.1 uncultured Spirochaetota bacterium
CATCGGAAAGCTCGCGGCAGTGCCTGTCGTAACCCATGCCGGATCTGCCTGCAGCCTGTTCCTTCCGCAGCGCATCTATTCTTTCCGGAGTGCAGAAACACGGATAGGCCATGCCTTTTGCGACGAGCTCCTCCGCGTATTTCCTGTAAATCTCCACGCGCTCCGACTGGAAGTAAGGGCCCTTCGGACCCCCCACGTCCGGACCCTCGTCCCAATGAAACCCGAGCCATTCGAACGTCTCATAGATGTCCTGGAGCGCCTCTTCCACGTAGCGCTCCCTGTCCGTGTCCTCGATGCGCAGGATGAACTCTCCCCCCTGGGAACGGGCGAAAAGATAGTTGTACAGCGCCGTTCGCACGCTCCCGATGTGCTGGAAGCCCGTCGGGGACGGTGCGTAGCGCACGCGAACGCTCACGCGGAGAGCCTCCTGAAAAAATGTGTTGGATGATTATAATGGCGCCCCCCGTGGGGGTCAACACGAAGGCCGCGGTCACGAATGCCACCGAGTACGGTGGCCGCGGTCACGAATGCCACCGAGTACGGTGGCCGCGGTCACGAATGCCACCGAGTACGGTGGCCGCGGTACTCCCGCGGATCAGGCTTCTTCAGCGCGCCTGCTCGAGCGCAGCGAGCACGATCCCCGGGGTCAGAATCTCGGGAAGGAGCAGGGGTACCTCTGCGCCCGGTCTGTAATAGACATACAAAGGAATGCTCGCGCGGCCGTATCCCGCAAGAGCACGCGCAATCAGATCGCTTCTGTCCGTCCAATCGGCACGGAGAGCGGCAACTCCCCGCTCCGCGAACCTGCCCGCCACCTGCGGGTTATCCAGGGTAAAGCGTTCGTTCACCTGGCAGCTCAGACACCACTTCGCCGTGAAATCGATGAATACCGGGGTGCCCAGCCTGCGGAGCAGGGCAACTTTCTCCGGGCTCCATGCCTCCCAGGAAGAAGCAGCCTGGGTGCTCGTTCGGACGACGGGAGAAGCGCCCGCCGCGGCGAACCGAGGGGAGACCGGGACGAAGGCGATCGCGAACGCGACGCTTCCGAGCACCAGGACAAGTGCAAGAACCGCTGCGCCGATCCGGGAAGCTGCCGGCCGGGCAACCCCTCCCCAGCGTCCCCAGATCCACGCGCCCAGTCCCGACAGGAGCAGCGCGGCCAGCACCCGGATCACGGCGGCCGACCCTGCGAGCGCGGAGAACACGAATATCATCCAGAGCGCCGCTGCCATCATCGGGAAGCCCATGATCTGTTTGAAGGTCTCCATCCATTTTCCCGGCTTCGGGAGTCGTGCGATCAGGGCGGGAAAAGCGGAAAGCAGGACATAGGGCGCGGACATGCCGAGGGCCAGCGCGGTGAAGACCCCGAACGCGGCCGGGAGAGGGTGCGTGAGCGCGTAGCCGAGCGCGCTTCCCATGAAGGGCGCCGTGCAGGGAGTTGCGACGGCAGTGGCCAGGAGACCGCTGAAAAACGAGCCCGCGCCCCCGCGCCGTCCGACCAGCCGCGAACCAAGTCGCGTGAACCCGGACCCGATCTCGAACACTCCGAAGAGATTGAGCCCGATGAGGAAGAAGAGGGTGGTGGTGATGATGAGCACGGTCGGGTCCTGGAACTGGAAACCCCAGCCAAGGAGCCTGCCTCCCGCGCGGAGCCCGACCAGGATCGCCGCGATGAGCCAGAAAGAGGCGAGGACTCCCGCCATGAAAAGGATCCCATGACGCAGGCCGCTCCCCTTGCCGTCCTCGGACTGGCGGACGAACGAAAGCACCTTCAACGATACGACCGGAAGCACGCAGGGCATGAGGTTCAGAAGGATTCCCCCCACGAACGCCAGGCCAAGGGCCAGCAAAAAGCCGGCAATTCGCGCGATGGCACCAGCCGATTCCCCTGCCCTGCTTTGCAGGGGAGTCACCGGCGCGTTCAGTTCATAGCCGCGGGCCGAGCCTTGTCCAGAAATCGCAAGCACGCCTTCAAGCGCCGACAAGGTCTGCGCATCAGGCGGCCGGTTCATGCGAAGTGCAAGCCCCGTGTCCGACAGTTCGACGGATTGCGGCGCGGAATCATTGATGACGCCGGCGGCGGCAGGATAGAAACCAACCCGGGCGCCGGCAGGGACGTCGATTCCCTGAGCGCGCAAGGTGACCCGGGCTGCGTCAGCCTGCACTGATATGCGTGCCGTGGCCGCGGATCCAGGAATGAGCGCCCGCGTGGCGCGAAACGAGTCCGCCCACTGCCGGTCCGGGAGGGGCTCTGAAGCCATCACCGGCAGTGAGATACCCAGCGCAGCGCTGCCGGGAGTACATTCCACCCTGCACGCGAGCCACTCCACCTTCGCGCCCAGTGTCACTGCCCGGCCGGCAGGCAGGCCGGCCGGTGGGGTGATAGCGGAAAGCAGAAGGACCTGTCCCGAGTAGCCGTATGTCACCAGGCCCTGTGTCTCGATTCTCTCCGGTAGTGGCCACTGAATCGGTCCGGCGGCGAAACCAGGAGGCGCGTCCCATGCCACTCTTGTGGGCAAACCTGAATCGCCCGGATTTTTCCAATAGACATGCCATCCAGGATCCATTCGCAGGATCACGCCTGCAGTGAAGGTCTTTCCGGGAAGTATCGAGGTCTGCTCGACCACAACGCGTGCCTCGACCGGCCCACTGCGCACGGAGAGCACCGGCGCCGCGGCCGCATTGAGCGGCATGAAGAGCAGAAGTAAGGCTATGAAGATCCTTCCGCGAGCAGATATTTGTGTCATTTGTTCAAGTTTTCGGAACCGACATGTTGATAATATCTTACAATAATAATAATATATCCATAACGGAGCTTCAAAGAGATGAGAATTACCACAAAGGGCAGATACGGCTTGCGGGCCGTGATCAACCTTGCCGGTGCGCGCCACAACAGACCCATTTCCATCGGCTCCATTGCCAGCGAGGAAAAGGTCTCTTCGGAGTTCCTCGAGCAGATATTCTTCAAGCTCAAGAAAGCCGGGCTCATCAAGTCCATCAGGGGCCCCGGCGGAGGGTTCCTGCTCAACAAGAAGCCGGGCGAGATTTCCGTGCAGAACATCCTCGAGGCTGTCGGGGAGACACGAGGGCTCACGCCATGCACGCTGCGCCGCAAGACGCTGTGCGATCGGCCCGTACCCTGCCCCGCGCATGACATCTGGACAGGCCTGCAGAAGACGATGGAAGACTACCTCTCCCACGTCACCCTGAAGGACATCCTGGAAAAAAACGGAAAGCGCTTCGCTTCGGCGCTCAAGTCAGGTCAGGACTTCTCGATCTGATCATCCCATGGCGCGCACGCAGGCCTCACCTGCGTCGTTCAGAGCGCCCTCCAGTCCCAGCTCGTACGCGAGATCAAAGCTCGTATACCTTTTCCTCAGCAGACGGGCGTTGCGAAACGGGAGCAACACGTACGCGGCATCGATTCCCAGCTCCGCGGGAGAGAATGGGTAGCCGATTCCCTCCAGTGTCGTGACGGCCGCGGCAAGCTCATCCAGCGTGGAGCGCGCCAGTCCAAGGATCTCATCCCTGCCGGCGCTGAACGCACGGAGCCGCTGCGCCAGGGTGTCCCGGTCGAAAGGCCTGCCTGCCATTTCCTCCCTGACTTTTCCGACGAATGGCCGAAGCCCTTCCTCCAACGATTCCTGCCAGGGGGGCTCCTGCGTGTAGGCGCGGAGTCGCGCCGCGACATCGGGCTCGAAATCGTCCAGCCGGGCGTACAGCGCGCGATAGCCGTACAGCACGATCCTGCTCGCGGCCCCCACGAGTATCCCATGGAGATCCAGGCGCTCATTGCGCACCGCGTCCGCGGTTTTCCACAGATGCGCCATCGTATGCTCGGCCGAGGCCGCGGACCGCGACGACCCCATTGCCTGCATGGCGAATCCTGAGCTGAGCGCCGCATCGGTGAGCGTGCGCACAGCTTCCCCTGGATCGTCGTGGAGTTTTCGGGCAGCAGACAACGCGCTGCGTGCGGATTCCCGCGCCGTATCGGAGACCACCGGGCAGTAGTGCTCGCCCGTCATGATGCGGGACAGGTTCCAGTCGAGGAACGCGAGAAACTTCGCCAGCAGGTCACCCAGGCCGGCGAGAAACATCTCCCGAGGAGCCCGGGCAATGACGTCCAGATCGCAGACAATGGTCCGCGAAACCCGGGCGGGCACCGCATTGTGAAAGCCGTTGATTTCGATGGCCGCAGTGGCGGAGCTGTACGCGTCCACGGAGGCCGCGGTTGCCACGCACCAGTTCGGAATGTCGACGGCGAGTGAGACCCGCTTCACAAGATCGCTTATCACGCCGCTTCCCACGGCCACGAGAAGGTCGGGGGAGATGCGGCGCACCTCTTCGGCAAGGTTCGACACGAGCTCGGCCGTCGGCGCGGGCTTTGGACGCCCGGAGAGAATACGCGCCGAGATCCGCGCGGCCCCGAGGCCTGACTTCCACTTCTCACCCGCAGCCGCTTCCGTATTCTCGTCGCTCAGAACCCACAACCGGGCGCTGCCGCTGAGCTCTTCCGCGAGCACGGCGGCGGAGTCCTTGAGGGCTCCGGGCGCGGCGAGCACCGTGCGGGTGCCGATGTGATGAGTGTGGCCGCAGCCGCAGGCGAAATTTCCCTCGCCGTCGAACCGGGAGATGAATTGCGGGAAATGGTGGTTTTTCACGGGCCAACTATATCGAAAGGTCCGCCTGAGGTACACTCGTCGACATGGGTTTTCCCACCCTTCTCGTCCTGGATTTCGACGGAGTGATCTGCGATTCCATCGACGAATGCTTTGCCGTTTCGTGGGTGGCGTACCACGCGCTTTTCAGGAAGGACACGGCCGCCGCTACACCAGAGTCACGCAGAAGCTTCGCGCGCCTTCGTCCTTTCATAAGGTCGGGTGAAGACTTCCTCATCATCCAGGAGGTGCTTGCCGCCGGCTCCTCGGTGAAAGACCAGGCGCAGTTCGACGAGCTGTCGCGCCGGGCAGGGGCTGAGAAGCGGGCAATATTCCGGGAACTGTTCTACCAGGAGCGCTCCGAGATGCTCGCGAGGGACAGAGATTCCTGGCTCGCATTGAACAGGGTCTACCCCCACATGAGGAAGGCGCTTGGCCTGCTCGGGCACGGCGCGCCGGTATTCGTCCTGTCGACGAAGAAGCCGCAATTCATCGCGGAGATTCTCACCGCCAACCAGATCGAGCTGCCGCGGGAGCTGATTCTTTTCAGCGACGCGGAGCCGAAGCTCGCGGCGACGGAGAGGCTGCGTGCCCAGGGCGGTTTCCCGGGCGCAATCCTGGTGGAGGATCAGATCGACCATCTTCGGGGAAATGAGAACCCGCGCGTCCGCGCGCTGCTGGCCACCTGGGGCTACGTGCAGGAGGAGTGGCTCGAGCCGCCGCTCGCCGCTCCGCTCATCACCGCCGAAGGCTTCCTGGCTTTGGTGGAGAAGGAGTTCTCCTCGGGCTGATCATGGCGCGAAGAGAAACCCCTTTCCAGACAAAGGATCTCTGCGCGAGCGTCCGCAGGGTAATGAAGCTGTAGAAAAACCCGAAGAAGAAAAGGTAGGGAAAAAAGCGCAGGAAATAGCGCACCTTCCGCTTGCCCTCGTAGAATCCCCCGGCCAGGGCCAGAAGACCCATGCTCAGGAACGAGTTCAGGGAAAGGACGGGCACGCGCCAGTCCGCGAATCCGAGGGGAAGCACGAGGAGGCTTCCGACCAGGTAGATGACCACCACGAAGATGTAGGACACGCGCGTCACCAGGTCTGATGAAAAAAGGGCGCCGGCATTCCAGCGGATGTGCTGGTTGAAGTACTCCTTCCAGCTCGTCTTGGGGATCGTGGTTGCGGCGCTCCGGATCGAAGTGCAGGTCTTCACTTCCCACCCATTGCGTCGGCACAAGGCGTCCAGAAGCATGGCATCCTCTGTGACCGAGTAGCCGAGGGACCGAAACCCTCCCGCCTCTTTCACGGCGGCTGCCCGCACACCCATGTTGTTGCCGAAGCATCCGGTCGGGATGCCTATCCCCACGGAACCGAAGTTGTACTGGTTGAGCAGGGGCTGCTCGAACGCCTGAAACCGTTCGAGGAAGGAAGCTCCCTCGGCAAGCTCGATTCTCCCCAGGACCACGCCGACCCGGTCATCGAGGAAATGGAGCAGCATCTCTTCCGCCCACTCCGGAGGCAGCCGGCAATCCCCGTCTGTGAAAAGGAGCACGTCCCCCCTGACCTGCGTGAAGGCAAGATCGAGCGCAGCCTGCTTGCCGGTCAGGCCAACCGGCTCCGCCCGATTGTGGAGGACCCGCGCGCGGGCACCCACGGCGGCGCAGAAATCATCGAGGAGCCGGCCTGTTCCATCCGTGGACCTGTCGTCCACAAACAGGAAGAAGCAGCCTTCAAGGGTTTGCGCCTGCAGGGACTCCAGGAGTCGAGGGAGCGTGCTTTCCTCGTCCCGCACGGCCACCACCACTTCGGCGCGAGGGAGCAAAGGCATGACACGCGCGTCGGGCGAAGCCGTCTCTCCATGCACGCGCTGCTCGCGGCGGAAATTCATGAGCAAGCCGACCGTGAGCGCGAGGTGAAACGCGAGTATGATGGCGCTGAAGACGGCAAAAACGAGCAGGAAGGCTTCCATGCGACGGCCAGCCTAATGGAATCTCATCCTTTTCACAAGCGCGGGGAAAGGATACTATCGCCCGCATCATGCAGATTCTTGGGAAAACGTGGGAAAAAGGCGCTGTGCTCCTGGCCGACGGGGCATGGGGAACGGAGTTCTTCAAACGGGGGCTGATGCAGGGTTCGCCTCCGGACGAGTGGAATCTCGATCATCCCGAGATCGTTCGCGATATCACCCGTGAATACCTCGAGGCGGGCGCGGACATCGTGCTCACCAACTCCTTCGGGGCCAACCGCTTCCGCCTGGAGCCTCACGGTCTCTCCGCGCGCGTGCGCGAAATCAATTCCGCCGCGGCCGCCCTGGCACGGGAAGTGGTCGGCGGCGCGGCCCTCGTGGCAGGGGACATCGGCCCCAGCGCCCGGTTCATCGCTCTGGGCGAGGTGACCGCGGAGGAGCTCTACGGCGTGTTCGCGGAACAGGCTGAAGCGCTCGGCAGAGCCGGCGTGGACTGGATCGTCGTGGAATCGATGACCGACGTGGACGAGATGGCCGTTGCGGTCCGCGCGGCCGTGGAGACGACCGGCCTCCCCGTTGTGGCGAGCATGACGTACAACAGGACGACCAAGGGATACCGGACCATGATGGGCAATCCGCCCGAAGAATGCGTCAGGAAAGCCACGGAGGCCGGAGCTTCGCTCATCGGCGCCAACTGCGGCTCAGGCATCGAGGACTATGTGCCCCTCGCTCCCATCCTCCGCGGACTGACGACGCTCCCGATCTGGGTCAAGGCAAACGCGGGCATTCCGCAGATCGTGGCGGGCAAGGTCGCCTATCCGCTCACGGCCGAGCAGTATTCGTCATATGCGCCCGCGCTTCTCGAAGCCGGGGTGGACGTGATCGGCGGATGCTGCGGCACGGACCCGTGTTTCATCCGCGCCCTTGCCGCGAAAATCGCGCCGGCGCGGCGGAAGTAGGCATGGGCGCGGCGCTGCTCATCCTCTGCGCGGCCCTGATTTTTATCCGCGGCGAAGCAGTCCTCCGCCTGGTGGCGGCATTCAGGCCCGATTCCGTCATGCAGTGGATCAACCGTTTCCAGCCGGTGATCTCGAGGAAGCTTTTTTTTCTCATGAACCTCTTCGCAGGGCTGCGCACGGAATTCGGGAGGTACAACGGCACTCTTCCCCGGGTCTTTCTGATCGTTTCCAACCATCAGAGCCTGGCGGACATTCCCGCGCTGGCCGCGGCGTTTCCCCGGCACGCGCTGCGCTACGTGGCAAAGAAGTCCCTGAGCCGCGGTATTCCCTACGTGTCCACCTCCCTTCGATGGGGCCGGCATGCTCTCATCTCGAGGACCGGCGACTACCGGGCCGGGCAACAAAGAGCTGCGAAGGTTCGCGGGGCTGACTGAGCAGGGAATCTGCCCCGTGGTGTTTCCCGAAGGCACGCGTTCCCGCACGGGACGCGTGAACGACTTTTACACCGGGGCGGTGAGAATCATCCTGGAGCAGTCGCCTATACCCGTGCTTTCCGTTGCCGTTGACGGCGGGTACCACCTGTCCACTCTCAGGCGGCTGCTCAAGAACCTGAGAGGCGCGCGCTACCGGGTCAAGCCTCTCACCCTCTACCCCATACCGAGGGGGAAAAGGGAGATCAGCGAGCTCCTGGTCAGGATTCAGGCAGAAATCGCGGCACAGGTGAAGGTATGGAGGGACGCAGAGGCCGTCACATTGCGCCGTGGATAGCGCCGAGCCGGCTGGGCAAAAAAAACCCATCCAGGGGCGTTGACCCGCAACGGATGGGTGATATCGCGGCCGGTCAGGCCTTGAAATCGCTGGGCTTGCGCTCCTGGCGATGGCACTTTTCGCACTCGGCCGTGTTGCGCATCTTGCCTTTCGTGAAGACGAGCTTCATTTTCACCTCGCCGCCGCAGGTGCAGAAAAACTTCTGCGTGACGATTCCTACCCTTGCATTCTTGCTCAAAACCTCAGCCATATGAGTCCGACCTCCTTTCCTGGGTATGTCCGTGAGCCTCTGCAATTTTCCTTGAAGAAGGAATAGAGAAGCCTGGAAAATTTACGTTTATTGAAGAAAAAGTCAAGCCCCTTGCCTGAATGTCACGGGGTACTCCGTGACATTTGTGACCGCGGTACTCCGCGCAGTTTTTTGGAGCCCCCTTGTTTCCAGGCCTCTTTCCGGGCATCATGGCTGACCTGATGAAAACCTACCGCGGCTTTCTCCTCGATGCGGACAATACTCTGTTCGACTACGACCGGGCAGAGACGGAAGCACTGGATGAGACTCTCGCACAAGGTGCGCCCCTCGTGCCGCGAGAGAGGGCCCGGGCAGCATACAGGACCATCAACGCCGGCTACTGGAAACGATTCGAGCAGGGCGCAGTCACCCTTGCCGTTCTCAAGGTCGGCCGTTTCGCGGACCTGTTGAAAGACCTGGGCCTGGAAGGCGATCCCTCGAAGCTTTCCGACGAATACCTTGCCCGATTGGCGCAAAAGGCCTATTTCCTGCCCCACGCGCGCTCGGTGGTCCGCGCCCTCTCCCGGCGCGCTGATCTCTGTCTCGTCACCAACGGCATTTCAGTGGTGCAGCGGGGAAGACTCTCTCTTTCAGGCATCGCGAGCTGTTTCTCCGCCGTCTTGATTTCCGAAGAGCTGGGAGTGGCGAAACCGGACGCGCGCTTCTTCCAGGCGGCCTGCAATGCGCTGCGCTTGCCGCCTTCAGACCTGCTGTGCGTAGGCGACACGCCGGCCGCCGACGTGATGGGCGCGCGGGCTGCCGGAATCGACGCCTGCTGGTACGCTCCGTCGGGGGCATCCTGGCCGGACACGAATGGTGCTCCGGAGTACGTCATAAGATCGTTGAAAGAACTACTGAAATTTGCGCCCCGGAGAAATGCCACGGAATACCGCGGCCACGGTACTCCGTGGCATTTGTGACCGGAGAAATGCCACTGAGTACAGCGGTCACGGTACCCGTGACATTTCGTGACCGGGGTGTGTCCAAAGAGCGCCGATTTTGATATATTGCGATTACAGCGGCCATGGTATTCCGTGGCATTCAACGGACATGAATTTATCGCTATCGCCGATTCGCCTGAGAGAAAGGAGAACGTCTTGATACAGGTCGAGAACGTCACAAAAAAATACGGCCAGCGCGTTGCCGTCGACCGTCTGAACTTTACGGTCAATCGGGGCGAGATACTCGGTTTCCTCGGTCCCAACGGAGCAGGCAAGTCCACGACAATGAACATCATCACCGGATATCTTTCCGCGACCGAGGGCTCGGTGAAGCTGGACGGCCACGACATACTCGAGGAGCCGCAGGCGGTGAAGAAGCAGATGGGGTACATGCCGGAGCTCCCGCCGCTTTACGTGGACATGACCGTCCGCGATTACCTGTCTTTCGTATGCGACATCAAGGGCGTGGCGAAATCCCGCCGCAAGCAGAATATGGACCGCTCCATGGAGCTGCTGAAGATCGCGGACGTGCGCGGAAGGCTCATCAAGAACCTTTCCAAGGGCTACAAGCAGCGCGTCGGCATCGCGCAGGCCCTCATAGGAACCCCGCCGGTGCTCATCCTCGATGAGCCGACCATCGGCCTCGATCCCCAGCAGATCATCGAGACGAGGAACCTCATCCGGGACCTGGGGAAGGAGCACACGATCATCCTGAGCTCGCACATCCTCCCCGAGGTGCAGGCGGTCTGCAGCCGGGTCCTCATCATCAATAGAGGCAAGATCGTCGCCAGCGACACCCCGGAGAACCTGTCCCGCGGCCTGTCGGGGGACAACCGTCTCTCCCTCAGGGTGGCGGGACCCGAGAAGGATGTGCTCGCGGTCGCGCGCGGGGTCGCGAACGTGGTCAAAGCCGAGAGTGTCGGGAGCAGGGAACCCGGCACGGTGGAGGTCGTGGTGGAAGCCCGACGCGACCAGGATGTGCGAAGGGAGATCTTCACCGCGTTTGCCCGGGCCAACCTGCCGATCCTCCTGATGAAATCCATGGATCTCACCCTGGAGGAGATATTCCTCAATCTTGTGACGGAAGAAAGGGAGGTATCCTGACATGCTCGCGGTATTTCGGCGGGAGCTCAAGGCCTACTTCGCATCGCCCATAGGATTCACATTCGTGGGTTTCTTCATCCTGATCACGGGCGTGTTCTTCGCCCTCTCCAACCTGCTGTCGGGAAACCCCGGTTACACGGGAATGCTCAGCAGCCTCACTTTCATATTCCTTTTCCTGGTGCCCATCCTCACCATGCGGTTGATCTCGGAGGAGATGCGCCAGAAGACCGACCAGCTTCTGATCACGAGCCCCCTGAGCATCACGGGGTTTGTCATGGGCAAGTATCTGGCCGCCGTAGCGGTATTCCTCATCACGCTCCTCATTACGGTGCTGTATCCGGTCCTGATAAGCTTCTTCGCCATCGGGGGGCTGGCCGGGTGGGAGATACTCGGCGGGTATATAGGCTTCTTCCTGCTGGGCTCCTCCTTCATCGCGGTGGGGCTCTTCTTCTCGTCCCTCACGGACAATCAGCTCGTGGCCGCCATGATCACCTTCGCCGCGCTCCTGCTTATCTGGATACTGGACATCATCGCACAGAACCTTCCCACCGACCCGAACATGGGACTCGCCTTCATGGCGGTCCTCGCGGCGGGGCTCGTGCTGCTCGTCTTCTTCAGCACCCGGAGCACGCTGGCCACGATCGTCGCCATAGTCGCCGCGGGGGCTGTCCTGGTGCTCCTGTTCATATTCTCGAGGACGTTCTTCGAGGGGATCGCCGCGAAGGTCCTCACCTGGTTCTCACTGCTCAAGCGCTACAACGACTTCAGCATGGGAATCCTCAGCCTGGGACCCATAGTGTATTACATCTCGTTCTCCGGCGCGTTCGTCTTCCTCACGATCCGCATGATCGAAAAACGGCGCTGGGTGTAGAGGAAAACAGCCGTGAAAAAGATCTCACTCTTTGATTCCTTGAAAAGCCGAAAGTTCCGATTCGGCGGATATGCCACCCTCATGATCGTGGCCGTGCTGGCCGCGCTCGTCGTGGTCAACGTCCTCGTCGGCCAGATTCCGGGGAAGCTGGACCTGACGCAGGACAAGCTGTTCTCGCTTTCCGATCAGACGTACAAGCTGCTGGACGGGCTCGGCTCGGATGTGACGATCACCACCGTCAACAAGGCGGAAAACCAGGATCCCACGGTCAAGGAGATCCTTTCAAAGTACGCGGCGCGCAGCAGGCACATCGCGCTGCAAACGATCGATCCCGAGCGGAACCCCGGCTGGGCGCGCCAGTATGACCCGAGCAACCAGGGCCTCGGACCGGGGTCCCTCGTCGTGGCATCCGGCAAGAAGTTCAAGACCATCGGTGTGTACGACATGTACAACTACGACACCTCGAATCCCAACAGGCAGCCGCAGCTTACCTCCCTCTCCGTTGAACAGCGAGTGACGTCCGCCGTTCAGTTCGTGACCGCGGCGAAAAACGTCACCCTCTCCGTGCTGCAGGGTCATGGCGAGCAGACCCTTGATTCGCTCGGCCTTTCCACCGCGGTGGGCAACGAAAACTACGCGGTGAAGAGCCTCTCCCTCCTCACGGAGAAAGCGGTGCCGGCCGACGCCGATATCCTTCTGGTTCTGGCACCCAAGACCGATCTCACCAGCCAGGACGCGGACAAGATACGCGCCTTCCTGGACCAGGGAGGCAGAGCGGTCATCCTTGTCGACCTGCTGGCCCATGACAAGGCCCTGCCCAATCTTGCGGGGCTGCTGCAGAGCTACGGGGTCGAGGTGCGAAGCGCGGTGGTCGTGGAGGGGGACCTGAACAAGATCGCGGCGCAGAACCCGCTGTACGTGATTCCCAACCTCGAATACCACGACATTCTCGCCCCGCTGCGGACCAACAATTACGCCATCGTCATGCCGGGGCCCCAGGCAATCCAGACGCTGGAGCTGAAGAAGAGGAGCCTCAAGGTCGAGGCCCTTCTCACGTCATCGAGCAGGTCCTGGGGAAAGACGAGCATCACGAATGCAAAGACCGTCTCGAAGGAGAATGGCGACCTGTCGGGGCCCTTCACACTGGCGGTGGCGATCACCGACCCGGCCCCCGACCCGTCGAAAAAGGACACGAAGCTCATCGTCGTGGGCAACATCCAGTTCCTCTCGCAGGCTCTCACCGCGCAGGTCCCCGGCAACGGCGATTTCTTCATGAACAGCCTCGACTGGCTCAGGGAGCAGAAGCAAAGCATTTCGATCCGGCCCAAGAATCTGCTCCAGATGCGCCTCTCCCTCACGAATCTCCAGGCGCTTCTGTTCTCGGGACTCGTGGTGATCGTGATGCCTCTGCTCGTTCTGGGCACGGGATTCTTCATTTGGATGAGGAGGCGTCATCTATGAGCAGGCGCGGATGGACTCTGCTCGCCGTGCTCGTCGTTCTCGGCGGGCTGATCGGCGGCACACTCTGGCTGACCCGACCCAAACCGGCACCCGCCGCGGCAAATGCCAGGATCCAGCTGCTCAAGGGAGACAAGGAGAAACTGGCAAAAGTGCAGCTCGCGGGGCGTGCAGAAGGGGATCTGACCCTCCTCAAGAAGGGCGCCACATGGACGCTCGTCCCTCCCGGGCCCGCCTGGCTCGTGTTTGATACGAGTAATCTCGATCGGCTTCTCACCGGGATCTCGGACCTGTTCGCGGAGCGGGTCATCGAGGAGAGCCCGACTGACCTGTCTCAATACGGCCTGAAACCTCCGAAGGCAACCGCGACCGGCACGTTCAGCGACGGAACCGCGCAGACGGTGTACCTCGGGGACAAGGCCCCCGGGAGCGGAACGTATTATCTGCAGGTCAAGGGTGATCCCCGGGTGTACACCGTGCAGATGTACGATGCCGAGCACTTCCATTGGACGGTGAACGACCTTCGCTCGAAGACGATCACCCCTGCCCTGAATTACGACGAGGTCAGCTACTTCAGGCTGGTGGAGCGCGATGGGACGGTCATAGAAGCGAAAGAGAAGACGACGGATGAAGTCAAGAGCTACCAGCTCGGATTTGGAAAGTACATCCTTACCAGGCCGTATCCTTTCCCGCGAGGAGTCGACACGGAGAAGCAGGACCCGCTCCTGAAGGCGCCCCAGGCGATCGCTATCGAGTCATTCGTTGCCGATGCTCCCCGCGACCTGGCCAGGTACGGGCTTGCGCGGCCATGGGGGGAGGCGCTCGTGCGGGACAAGGCCAACGCCATCACCTTCCTGTTCGGCGCGCAAAAGAACGACACGGAAACGTACTTCATGATCAAGGGCCAGCCGACCGTGTACAGCGTCACTACGTCGACCCTCTCATTCATGGACACGAAGCCGTTCGACGTCGTGGACAAGTTCATCTTCATCCCCAACATTGACGATGTGGACAGGATCGACATCACGGCGGCCGGAATAAAACACGTCCTCGCCATCAGCCGCACGACGAAAAAAGCGGAGAAGGCGGGCGAGGAAGACAAGGTCGAGGCGGCCTATTCAATGGACGGCAAGCCCGCGGTTGAGGAGTACTTCAAGAAGTTCTATCAGTCCGTTATCGGGTTGCAGGCGGATGGTGAGGTGCGCCGGCAGGTCCCCGACGTGCCCGACGTGTCGGTGACTTTCACGATGAACAAAGGCCCGTCGAAAAAAGTGACGTTGGACTACGCTCCTTATGACCGCGATTTCTATGCGATTTTCATGGACGGCAAGAGCGTGTTTGCCCTGACCAGGGGACAGATGGACGCCATGCGCGCGAAGCTCGACCTTCTCCTGAAGGGGGAACCCGTCAGCGGATAGGCCCCTGAAACGCCTCCGCATTCACGTCCCCGTGTATGCCGGGTATCAGAGCCGCGGAACGTAGACCGAACCCTTCAGTATCTCTTCCAGCGGCTCTGTTTCTCTTCTGGAAAGCCCGAGATGATTATGTCGACGCCAGCCCTCCGCGTATTGGTATTTTCCGGACATTCCGCCCGCCTCGGCTGACACGGTGCGCATCGCAGTCAGGTAAGAATCCATCCCCTGTGTCTTGTCCAGCCACGTCTTCTGGCTGACATGAAAAGCGAGCATGCGTTCCTTGTTGTCTATCGTTCCCGTGATATCGACATAGAAATCCGGGACAGGCCGATGGCGGAGACCGTCACGCAGGCCGTGCGGCATTGCGTGATAGATGACGACATCGGTGTCGACGGGAGAGACCGGAGGATTCGAGATGATGTTGGGCATGGCGCGGCAGAATGCGGCGGTGACGGCGACACGCGACGTATTGACGTGGTCTTCCATGTAGTCTTCGGGAGAGGGCAGCAGCATGATATCGGGACGCACTTCCCGGATGACCGCAAGAGCCCGAGAGACGAGATCATTCGTATAGAGCACTTCCATATCATTCACGACGCTGGGGTGAAAACTCGCCCCGAGATACTCGGCGGCACGTTTCGCCTCCTGGGCGCGGACGCGCGCCGTCGTCTCGCGATCCAGATCAAGGCTTCCCGCATCACCTCGCGCCAGGGTCATGTAGTGAAGCGTGCAGCCGGCATTTTTCAGCAGAAACAGCGTTCCCCCGGAAGTAATTTCAATGTCGTCAGGATGAGCGTGGATCGCAAAGACAGTGAGAGCCATCGGCGTCCTCCTCAATGCATTTCAGCCTGGCAGCTCCCGATCCCGCCGCGAAGATAGTTGAAATGCACGTCGGGATGATCGGCCAGCAGCGACATTGGAACCGAGGAGTCAGGGATCCTCTTTGAGATCATGAGTGCAGTCAGGCGGATGCCAAACGGGTTGTCATGCCACCCGGGATGCCAGATGGACACCGTGTCGCTCTTCCACGTCTCCACGGGACCGACTGTCAGCGCCTGGGAGGGCACTGAGGAGACGACGCCGCCCCCCGAGGTTCGGGCATTCTGAATGATCGTCATGGGATGCAGGTCCACAACACGCGCAGAGAGCTTCCGATATTCCGCGGGGGTGGGCGGGGCATCCTGAAAGCGTCCCTCGCGGCGCACGGGGTCATTGAAGGCCCAGTGCTTCACTTCTCCCTGGCCTCCCTGCATGATCAGACACCGCGCGGTGTCGTAGGAAGCCGTGTAGTCCGCCACATTGTCGGCCCGGAGAAAATGGATATTCTCCTCGGGCATTCGCAGTTTCCCGTCAATCGCGTTGAAGCACAGGTCCCTGTCGGCCTTCGCAAAGCTCAGGGGATGCGTCATCGGCACCTCACGCCCCTTGATGTACCACTCGTCCATGGCCCAGAAATGGCCGTTGCGCACGTCGATCTGCAGGTCGTTCACGATCTGCGCCACCAGAGGGAGCTGCTCGGTGGGACCGATGGGACCGCAGATGCCGGCCGGTGCGGCTGTGGTTGACTTTCGCCAGGCCCAGACGTATTCCAGCGCTTCCGCGGTGAAGAACGATTCCCGCGTATCGAATATGGTCACCGTGAAGCCGGGGCGGGAAAGCTCCACCAGGTCCTCCGGCGTAAGACGCGCTGCGTCGGAAAGTACCTCGGGATCCAGGGTCGTGTAGTCCCAGAAATCTCTGGCAATCTTGCTTGCGATTCTCATTCCTGCTCTCTCCTTCAGGACGGGAAAACACCCGACGGCGTGCCCCATGCCCCGCGCGGCTTCACCCATGCCGATTCGCCCTCATATGCGATGCTGACCGGCAGCCCATCTTTGAGAATGGACATCCGCGCCGCTTCCACCACAAGCTCGTTGATGCTGCTGTTGGCCGGCGTGGCGATCAACCCCATCGAATCCACTTCCTGCAGAATGCGTCTCCGGGCGTCCAGACCTTCGGCCGTGCTGAGGCCTTCAGCCGCGGCCTCAACGCGGCGAGCGGTTCCCACGATCGCCTCGATCGAGTCGAAGCCGTATCCGACTGGCCGAAGCCCCTTCCCGTCCCACGGCACAAGCCGGAAAAAGTCCGGGCTGGCATAGTTGAAATGAGAGCCGCCGGGACCGATTCCCTCCAGGTACGCGTAGCTCACCCCCCGGTCATGATCGTCGTGCCTGATCATCCCTGACTTTCCTTCACCTTCGCAATAAAGCACCAGACCCTGGTCATTGCTTCCCGCGGCAAGGTCAGGGTAGCCGAGCCCGTTGGCAATGGACAGCAGGGCGCCGTTCTCCCAGCGGACCCGGCCGTGCGACCAGAGGAATCCCTCGTTGCCGTTGGGGAACTTCCCGCGGACGCCGGCAAGGGAAACCTCGGTGGGTCGAAGCCCCGTGATGAAGTACACGAGATCGACGTAGTGACATCCGACGTACGTGAAAGGGTCCGTCATATCGGTGGTGAACCAGTTCTGAAAGTTTGACTTCCGATAGAGATACGGCTCGATGAGCCGCGCCTCACCAAACACGAACCGGCCGAAGCGTCCTGCCCGGTAATCCCTGCGGGCCATGAGGGCCCTGCGGTCGAACCTCTTGTGGTACTCCACACCGACGAACAGCCCACGATCCCGCGCTTCTTTCTGGATTTCAATCGCCTGCGCGCGTGCGAGAACGAGCGGCTTCACGCACAGCACGTGCTGGTCACCTCGAAGGGCGCGCATGACCATGGGATAATGCATCTGGTCCGGCACGGCGATCACGACGAGCTGTCGCGGCTCCATTTCCGAGATGAGCCGGTCAAAGAGATCCGGGTGGGACGATTCGGGCGGCTCAGAGAACGGCGGCTGGGCAATGAATGAGCTGTCGGGGAAGGCTTCCCGGATCTCGCGATTGTCGGCGAGGGCGCGGAGCGGTCCGGTGCCCAGGCTGCAGACGGTGATCTCGCTGATCGCGTGAAGCCGCTGGAGATGATAGAGGCACGGGAGAAGCAAGTCAGCCGTGATCATGCCCCCGCCCACGACGAGCGTCTGGAAGCCCCTGGTCATCTATCTCTCCGGGACGACGAGGCCTTCGGGGCACGGTCCCCCGCAAGCACTTCGTCCATGGCTTCGCCCAGGGTCTGGATTCCCTCCTCGAGCGCCTCACGTGAGATGTCAAGGGCAGGCGCGATCTTGATGCACTCCCCCGCCACGCCGACCGGTGCGAACATGAGCAGCCCCTTGTGGAAGCATGTCTCGTTGACAGCGAGCGCTGCTGCCGGGTCGGGTTCCCGAGTGCCCGGCTTCACGATCTGGATCCCGGCCACAAGCCCCCTGCTCTGCACGCAGCCTGCCTGGCGCGGATGGCGCTTCTGGAGAGCGCAGAGCCCTTCGCGGAGGACGGGATCCAGCTCCGCCGCATTCTCGAGGTAGCCGCCCTGCTGGAGCTCGCGGATGTTGGCGACCGCCGCGGCGACGGGCAGCGGGGAGCCCGAATGTGTCGATGTCATCGAGCCCGGGGGGTACAGCTCCATGACATCGGCGCGGCCGATCACCGCGGACAGGGGCAGGGAGCTGGAGATGCCCTTGCCGCAGGCGATGAGGTCCGGCACGATGCCGTAGTGCTCGAATGCGAACCACTTTCCCGTCCTGCCGAATCCGGCCTGCACCTCGTCCATGATGAGCAGGACATCGTTCTCCCTGCACCAGCCGTCGAGGCTTTTCGCGTACTCCGCGGGAAAGAAGTCCGGGCCCACGCCCTGGAAGCTCTCCGACATGACGCCGCAGACCTGGTCGGGGCTGATGCCCTTCCGCTCCAGCGTCTCCAGGAAGAGCTCGAAGCGCGTGTCGGGATTCTTGTAGCCGTCGGGGAAGGGGACCTGCACGAAGCTGTCATCCAGCCTGCCCAGCCACTTCTTCTGCCCGGGATTGCCGCCGGCGAGCTGGGCGCCCATGGTCCTGCCGTGGAACGCGTTCTGGAAGGTGACGAAGTACCGGCGCTCGGGCCCGTGCTTCTGCAGCCCCCAGGTCTTGGCGAGCTTGATGCAGTTCTCCGTGGCCTCCGAGCCCGTGGAGAGGAGGAAGGCCTTGTACCCCGGAGCGGGCGCAAGCCCGGCGAGCAGCTCGGCGAGCTCCGCCCGCTTCTCGTGCGCGAAGACGTACGTGCTGAGCAGCGGCCTGTCGAGCATCTCTCGCAGCGCGGCCACGATTGCCGGATTGCGAGTTGCCGACGTTGGAGATCAGCACGCCGGAGGACCAGTCCAGCCACATGTTTCCCCACCGGTCGTGCACGTGCCAGCCCTCGGCCCTGTCGATGATCACGGGCGGCTGGCCCTGCATGGAGGAGGGCTCGAACCGCTCGAGCCGCTCGAAGAGCGGCACGGACTCGGGCACCGGGAGGGGCGTGACGATTCTGCGATGGGGAGCCTCAATCCGCGGCACGTGCCGCGGAACAAGCGAGTACTTGGGGGGGTGGGTGTTCATATCATCCTCGCGTTCATCGTGCGGCTGTCGAACAGGATCCGGGTCATCAGGATCGTTTTCTGTACTCCCAGTCCGAGATGTCCTCGTCGAATACTCTTACTTCGATGTTTCCCCACTTGTAGACGTCGGGGCTCAATCCCTGCCATGACGGCGCGTCGCTTGCCATGACAAGGCGGTCGATCTGACGCGCGCAATAGCTTTCACAACAGCAGGAGGCACCAGGGCGGCCTTGCGCTCCGGGGCCAGGGTAATCTCATCCTGACTCGTCCGCCTGATGCCTCCTGCCACTCTGCAGACTTCCTCCAGGCTCGGTTCGCGAACATAGTGAGGGTCGTGGGCACCGCGAGGGCCCTCTTCTGCGGAGATATAGGGACCTTCAAGGTGGACGCCCGGTATGGCGGCGGCGAGATCAGGAGAGTTGTCGAGCGCCCGTGCAATTGTGCGCAGGATCCGGACCATATTCTCCTGTGAATTCGTGACGAGCGTGGGAATGTGCCGCGTCGTCCCCGAGGAGGCGAGCACGTGCGCTATTTTCTCGATGTGGTCCTGGGACAGCTCCGGACTGCTATAGTCGTAACCGGCATACCCATTGACCTGCATGTCAAAAAACCCCGGGGAAAGATAGGGAGCTCCGTCAGGAAGAGTGCAGTCTTGCACATCCTGGATCAGTCCCTCGCGCACGGTGAGAGAGACACCGTGACCGGAGAAAATGGATCTCCCGGTTATCACGTACACGCTAGTATTTGCTTGCTCCGAGTATGATGTTCTCCGTCCAAGATTGAGAGCCAATGGATCCGCGTGAATC
>CAWGAC010000005.1:0-25425 GCA_963820435.1 uncultured Spirochaetota bacterium
CAATCTAATGTCGCTCAAGACTTTTCATATTTTCTTTATCTCACTCGCCATCATCGTAACTTTTTTCTTCGGCACTTGGCTGTTTGTTACCGTCGAGGCGGGTGATGCGGCAATCCGGTTCGGTTTCGGAGTTCTTTCATACGCAGTCGGAGCACTTCTCGTGGTGTATGGACGATATTTCCTCCGGAGATTTCGACATATCAGCTACATTTAGATCGAGGGAATCAATGAGATGAGACTGAAGACCGTTTTTCTTTCACTTGCGTTGGTCGTTTTGATCTTGAACGTCGCTTCGAGCTGCCCTGTATGCTATGGCGAGACAGATGTGCATACAGCAGGTGCAGTGAACGCAGCGATATACTCGCTGCTGATAGTCACGGGTACTGTTCTGTCGTTCTTTGCGTCTCTGATCATTTATTTGCGAAAGAGGTTGAAGCTTTCTTCGACGGCAGATTCGAACGAATCACAATGAGGGAAAGGAATTCACCACAACAATGAGACAGTTTCTTGGTTTGCCAATTGATGCTTCTGCCCAGGGCCCGGGCATTGACAATTTGCTTGTGATGGTCCATTGGCTTATGTTCGTTCTGTTCATCGGATGGCTCTCCTACTTTATTTTCATTCTCATACGGTTTCGACAATCGCGGAGTCCAAATGCCGACTATCATGGGGTTAAGGGTCATTTCTCGTCGTACGTCGAAGTAGGTGTTGCCCTAACGGAAGTTGTCCTGCTCGTTGGATTTGCATTTCCTGTCTGGGCAACAAGAGTAAATAAGATTCCGGACGAAAAGGACGCGACACTTGTAAGGATGGTGGCTGAACAATTTGCGTGGAACGTTCACTATCCGGGTCCTGACGGGATCTTTGGCAGGAGCGACATCAACTTGGTCTCCTCCGACAATCCCCTTGGGCTCGATGCGCCGTCGCCGAGGAACGACACCGCGACCCGGCCATTCTTCTGCAGCTTCGCGGACAAGGCCGCGCCCACCGCAAGGGGCATCCCCCCGGCGTTGATCCCGTTTGCACCCAGGTCCCGATGTCAGTGGAGGCGAGGTGCATGGACCCGCCCTTGCCCTTGTTGTCACCGGTCTTCTTCGCGAACAGCTCCGCCATCATGCGGTCCAGGGCCCCGCCCTTGGCGATGCAGTGACCGTGCCCCCGGTGGGTGCTGGTGATGTAGTCCTGCGGCGTCAGGGTGGCGCAGACCCCGACCGCGCACGCCTCCTGGCCCAGGTACAGGTGCACGAACCAGGAAGGTCACGGCGGCAAACAGCTCCTCCACCTTTTCCTCGAACACACGGATTGCGTACATCTTTCGGTACATGTCCTCCGCGAGGGATTTTGTGATCGCCATCTCTCCTCCTTTTCCCGTCAACGCCTGAGAATCTCCGGCAGGTGCAGTTCCACGCCTTTGTGCTCGTACCTCTTGAGGGGCCATGCGCCGCATGCCGAGAGAACCTCGGGCGTCGTCCCGCTGATCGACAGCTCTTCGACCTTCGCTCCCGTGAGGGTAATGAACCAGTCGAACACTTGGCCAGGCCGCACGACGGCGTCGGGGTCCATACAGAGCGTCGGGTCCGCGAGCGTGTAGCCTGTGATCCCCCCCTGGTAATGGTTTCTCCACTCCTCGGGAAAGCCCGTTTCTCTGTAGATGCTCTTTTCGACCTCGAGGATCTCGCTGAACTTCCGGCCCGGAACGCACATCGAGACGGCCGCGGCCTCGATGCGGCAGGCTGCGTCATAGCGGTCGGCAACGTCGACGGGCACCCGGTCACCGAAATACATCATCCGCGTGACGTTTGCGTGCAGGCCCCACTTGCGGACGGCGGGGTGCAGGAGTACGAGCCGCTCGATGGCCTTGTCGGACGCAGAAGGGTGTCGGTATTTCCCGATCCTCTCGTCGCTCCCGATCAGGAGGACGTCGCAGGACATGCCCTCCCGGGCGTACTCTGCGAGAAACATGCCCTCCACCTCGCGCTCCCGCGTGCCTGGAATTACGGCCGCCGCAACCTTGGCAATGACTTCTTCCGTCTTCCGGCCGATGGTGCGGCATCTCTCGATCTCGGCGGCGGTGAGAGGGTAATGGAGCCGGCCGATTTCCTTCGGGAGGCAGGCGGCTCCGTCGATGGGGATATCGGAAACCGCCTTCAGCCCCTTCACGAGCTCTGCGGCGCGCTGCTCGCGGCTGTGCTCGTACCAGCGAAGGAACACAGGCTCCACGTCGAGGCCTTGAAGCTCCTCGTCCAGAATCCGGGGGCCGTCCATGACCTGAGCGACATGGATGACGGAGGTTTCGGTAATGACAAGGAGGGAAAACCCGAGCTCGCTGTTCCGTACCACGGAGTTGTCTCCGCCGCTCGTAAACCATGCGAAGTTGTCGCGCCTGCCGATGATCAGCGCGCCGCGTCCCGTCTCAGCGAGGAAAGTCCGGACCCGTGTGAGTTTCTCCCGGAAATCCGCAGGTGATGCGCCGCTCATATGCTCTGATTGAACCACGGGACCGCCCGCGTAAGCTTCCACGGGATTATCATTTTCTTGAACTATCTTGGCATGTCTTTCTCTCACGGCCATCGACAATCGTCCCCCCGGTCTATATAAGCGATCCGTTCACATCCCTCAGGGCGGGAAAGAGCCTCCGGTAAATGTCGAACCTCTCGGTGTAGCGCGACACCGATGCCGTGCCGGGTTCATATGTCTGCCCGAGCCGAACCGTGCGCGCAATTCCCTCGTCGACGGATGAGTAGACCCCGGCAGCGGTGCCGGCGAGGATCGCGGCGCCGAGGCAGGCGGCTTCCCGCACCTCCAGCGTCCGCACCGGCCTGCCAAGGATGTCCGCGCGGATCTGCAGCCAGCGCGGCGACCTCGCCCCGCCTCCCACCGCGCGCAGCTCATCGACCACGATCCCGGCGCCTGACCAGTAATCGAGGTTGATCCGCATTTCGAATGCAAGGCACTCGAGGATCGCCTTGACGATGTCAGGCCGGGTGGTGGACAGCGTGAGCCCGACAATCGCGCCGCGTGAGCTCATGTCGCACGTCGGATTTCCGCTCCCGTTGAAGTGCGGCAGGACCATGACGGGGGATGGCCCCTCGGGAATGCTTTCCACGATGACCTCGTAAGGGTCCCTGCCCGGCTGTCCCTGCTGCACGCACTTCCTCGCCGCCGAGGGTGTCCCTGTACCAGCGCAGGAGTATGCCGCCGATATGGTTCAGTGCAAAGGTGAAGCACATGTCGCGCTTGGTATGCAGGTAGCAGGGGTAGAATCCGTCGAACATTGCGTCGTTGAGCTTCGGCTCCGGAAAAGCGGTGGAGAGCACGTCCGCGGTCCCCGCGGAGAGTACGCCGATGCCCTGCCGGTTCACCCCCGCACCGAGCGCCGCGCAGGTCTGGTCGTGTCCGCCGGTCACCAGGAGGGCGCCCGGTGCAAGGCCCACCTTCTCCGCCACAGCAACGCTCAGCCTTCCCACACCCTCACCGGAAGGCGAAGGGCGTGATAACAGGCCCGAATTCGTTCCGATTCGGGCGAGCACGTCCTCCGCCCACACCCGTCGCCGCAGATCAAACGCCATGGTCCGCGACGCCATTGTCCAGTCGATCACCGCCTCCGCACCGAGCCTGCCCAGGATGAAGTCTCCGTAGGTCACGATCTTCCATGCGGAGTCGAACACACGTGGGCGCATCTCTTTCAGCCAGAGAGCCTTGACAATGCTGTTGAGGGGATGCGGCCGCATCCCCGTGAGGTCGAACAGCGCGCGCGCGCCGATAGCCCTGCCGAACCACTCCGCCTGCGCCGTGGGGCGATAGTCCATGCCGATGAGCGCGTGATCCAGCGGCGCGAATCCGGTTCCGACGGGAATGATCGCATCCCCCTGCACGGAGAGGCCGATCGCGGCCGCCTCCCGGACCCCCGCCTGCGCGGCTGCGTCACGCAGCGCCTCGAGGGTCCGGTGCCACACGAGCTCGGCATCCTGCTCCGCCTTTGCCGGCTGGTCGCAGATGATCCCGTACTCGCGGAACCCGTACCCGAGGATCCGGCCTTCCGGATCGAACACCACGGCCTTGCATCCCGTGGTGCCCACGTCGATGCCGATGAGGCGGGGCATCCTTTCCCTCACCAGTGCGTTCTGTCCTGGATCCGGCGGAGCTGGAGGATGACCGATTCGTCGCGGATCTCCACCATGTCCCAGGTAATGGCGATGTCCCGCGGGACATCGCGCTTCAGTGCCATGCCTTTCACGAGCCCGAGCGGCACGAGCTTTTCACGGCGGGCCGTCTGCGCACAATCCACCGAGCCGCGATAGCAGTGCTCCCCGATGGCATCCAGGACCTGGCCGGCCTTCAGGTCCCTCTTGGCCAGGGCGAAGCACTCGGCCACGGGCGTGTGCAGAGGATGTCCCGAAGACTCGCCGTAGAAAACCGCCCGCGCCACGGTGAGAGGGACCTCGCAGCTGCAGAGATGGTAAGGGCGAAGGAGCAGGTAGTAAGGACCGTTCCCCATGTCCCGCTGCGCGAGCCCTTCCCGCAGCCGGGAGTCGTCCGTGGTGAAGATGAGAAAGACGCTGGGATTCACGTCGCCGATAGCGTAGTCCACGGCGCCCGCGGCAGCGAGGATTCCCCCGTCCTTCGCCGGCACGAAGGTCTTCAACAATTCCTTCCTGTCGCAGTGGGGCCCGTGCATGCCTCGGGTGTCGGGGCGCAGACCGGTTGCGTTTGCCACGGCCGCCATCTCCACCATGGTTTTCGATCCATCGACGAACTCGCACAACATGCGCGCGCTCATGTTCCGCGCCCGTGCCTTTTCTGCCAGGCTCTCGGGGGTGGCGTAGATGTCCAGGGGATTGTTCTTGCCTTTCCCCGCGGCCACGACGGTAAATCCTATGGCCCGCGCAAACCGGTACAACTCCATAATCGCGGCCGGCTCGTCCCCGGACGCCATGGAGTACACTACGCCAGCGTTGACCGCCATCTGGTGGAGGATCGGACCCACCGTGATGTCACACTCCACGTTCATCATCACGACATGTTTCCTGTTGTTGATGGCTGACATGGTGATGGTCGCACCCATTTCCGGTGAGCCGGTGGCATCGATTACCGCGTCGATGCCTGCCGCTGACGTGGCGATCCCCGCGTCGGTGGACACGACCGCTTTCCCGTCGCGGACCGCCTTGTCGGCCTCCGCGGCGGTCCGCGCCTCGACGATGTCCTGCTTTTTGCGACTGTACGAGTATCCCTTGCTGGCCCGGTCTGCCGTGAGATCGACAACGACCGAAATCTCCATGCCGACCATGTGGCCGACCTGCGCAATGATCTCCTGGCCCATCTGGCCCGCTCCTACGAGCGCAACTTTCACGGGCCTCCCCGAGAGCTCCCTCTCCTCCAACTTCTGGTCGATTGCGTTCATCCTATCTTCCCTTCTCGCCCCAGGGTTTCACGAGAACCTTGAGGGCTTCGCCAGCCTCCGCGGCCCTTATTCCATCGACGATCCCGTCCAGAGAGACGCTCCGCGTGAAGTACTTTTTCGCATCTATCTTGCCTTCCATGATGACCGTGAGGGCCTTCTCGTGCATGTACGCGGGGTAGGAGAAGGCCCCCACGACATGGATCTCGTTATAGTGGATGAGGTTGGTGTTCAGCGTCGACGTCGGGTTGTTCTTGGGGAGCCCCCCGAAGAGGATGACCGTACCGCGCTTGCGGACCGCTTCGACTCCCTGTGCCTGCGTTTTCGCCACGGGCGTCGCGACGATCACCACGTCCGCGCCAAGACCGTCCGTCAGTTTTCTCACCTCCGCCACGGGATCCTGCGACGCGGCATCGATGAGGACCTCCGGCGCAAAGGCCCTGGCCTGGGCGAGCCTCCCGAGGCCCACCATGATTACCCGGGCTGCCCCACGGGCGCGGGCCACCTCGATGTGCAGACAGCCGACGGGGCCGTCACCGAGGATCATCACTGTATCGCCAAGCCCGATTCGCGCATTCTCCTGTGCCGCCAGGACAGATGACGCGGGCTCTGAGAGTGCCCCTTGTTCCCACGAGAGGCCTGCCGGCATATGGTGCACCATGCCGCGTGCGAGGACCTCGGAAGGAAGGTGAATGTACTGCGCAAATCCCCCCGGCCAATGAGTCCCGATCATGCGGTGGTCCAGGCACAGGTTCACCCACCCGTGCCTGCAGTAGTAACACACCCCGCAGCTCACGTCCGGAGCGATCGCAAGACCGTCACCTACCGAGAACCCGTTGACCAAACGGCCTACCTCGACGACAGAGCCTGACAACTCGTGGCCCATTATCTGGCCTTTTGTCCCGGATCGAAGGCCGATGTGGTAGTTCCGGATATCGGAACCGCACAGGCCGCATGCCTCTACTTTGACGACAATGCTTCCTTCATCGCAGACCGGATCCGGCACATCCCGGACGACGATCTTCTCGATGTCTTCAAAGACGGCAGCCTTCAAGTCGCGCCTCCGCGTGCAGAATAGGACATTGTTTTCATTTTTTCAAGTGAAAAATAAAATTAATAATCCCTATTGGAGGTTCAAAGCCGTGAATCCTTGAGAGCATCAGACATCGCTTCCCCATGCCGGTCCCAGGCATCGATGATCCTGTCGTACCACGGCGCGCTTTCCCAGGCGGGCATCTTCCCGTGGTCGTCGAGCCATTTGATAGACCGCCGCATACCGTCTACCCAGTGGACGGTCACGGTCAACCCGAGATCGCGTTTTGCCGCATCGTTATGGAAAATATTGTTGTGCTGGAAGTTCACTCCGCACCAGCTCGCCTTGTGGGGCGCCACCTTTGTGAGAAGGTCCGTGGGAATGTGCACCAGCCGGGGGCATGGCTTTCCCAGGGCTTCAGCCACTCCCTGCCAGTACTGGTTCCAGGTCATGCAGTCATCACCGCTCGCGTTGTACGCCTTGCCATATGCGGCGCGGTTGCCCACCGCATTTGCGAATGCCCTGCCGACGTCGTCGCGGTGGCAGGATGTCCAGAGCGAGCTGCCGTCTCCATGGACGATCAGGAGCTTGCCTTTCCTGATACGGTCGAAATAGAAGGGCTCTGAACGGAAGGGATCCACGGCCCCCCTGCCCTCTCCGTAGGTGGCGGACGGCCTGATGAGCGTCACGGCGAACTTCCCATCTCGATGGGCCTGCTCGAGGAGCTTTTCGCACTCGGCCTTTTCCCACGCGTAGGGAAACTCCTTCAGGGGGACGCGTTCCTCGTCCTCGCGGACGGGAAAGTGCTTTGGCGGTTTCGTGTACACGTCGGTCGTGCTGCAGAAGACGTAGTGCGGCGTCTTCCCGGCGAAAGCACGAATCGCGCTTCTCGCCTCCTCCGCCAGGAAGCAGATCATGTCGATCACGCAGTCGAACTGTCCCGTGGCAGACATCAACCGCTCGAATGCGGCATGGTCCGTGCGGTTGCCGACGATCGCCTTGACCTTTCCCTTGAACTCAGCGGAGCTCACACCGCGATTGAAGTGGGTGACCTCGTGGCCCGCCGCGAGTAGGGTTCGCGTCGTTGCGGTACTGATCAGCCCGGTTCCGCCGATGATCAGGACTTTCATTCTCAACCTCCCGTCAGCTTACGATTGCGGAGGTTAGCACATTTCGGGTCAACGGAGAAGTCGTTTCTACATTTGGAACTGAAAATTGAAAAAATACAAACTCTGCAGCCCCCTATGATCGCCTGCCGCTTGACAGCAGGGATGCCGGCGGCCGACGATACGGCGGCGGCGTGCGATGGATTTCAATTCCTACCGGATATCGAAGAAACTCCTGTTTTCCCCCGCCGGAAAGTACCTCGTCGATTTCACTCCGGACTTTCCCGTCAGGCTGAACTACTACGACTTCGCTCATCCCCACGCAGCCATCCCCAACTATCATGATCACCTGGAGATCGCATACATCTACAAGGGCAGCGGGACGTTTGCCATAAGGGGAAGTGAATATTCGGCTGAGGAAGGAGACGTCTTCCTCATCAACAGCGGCGTGTTCCATCTCCTGGAAGCGCGGGCCGCCGGAAATCTGAAAGTGGTGACGCTTTATTTCCTCCCAGAGCTGTTTTACCGGTACGGTTCCAGCGATACAGACCTCGAGTACCTCCTTCTGTTCCCTCATTCGGAGAAGGGTACGCCCCCAAAGGTCCCCCTCGACCAGCCGACCAGCAGGCGTGTGTTCCAGCTCCTCGGCCAGATCGCGGATGAGCTGAAAGCGCAGAGGAGCTTCCACCGCATTGCGGTCAAGAACTGCCTCTGCCAGATCCTGCTGATCCTGAACCGGGCGGCGGGAATCGGAAGGAGCCCGGCTGACCCGCCGCGCCTCAGGATGCGGGACATCAGCAGGCTGAAACCTGTGTTCGATTTCATCCATGAGCGGTATGGCCGCAAGATGGCGCTCAAGGAGATCTCGGCAGCGTCGAATATGAGCGTATCCCACCTGTGCCGCTACTTTAAAAAGATAACGGGCCAGACCATCACCGAGTACATCAAGCGTTATCGCGTGGACCGCGCCAAGGACCTCCTCATCGAGGACGAGAGATCGATCACATGGATCGCCTACGAGGTCGGCTTCGAGAGCCATAGCTATTTCGACCGTATTTTCCACGAAGTGACCCACCTGACGCCGCAGGAGTTTCGCAGGAAGTTCGCGCCCGAAATGCCAATCCAGGAACGCTGAGACTTCCCACACCGTCGCGTTGCCCCGCGCTCGTCCACTCGTTATTTTCACGATGGAGGTGGGGAAATGAAACAATGGCGTTACTCGGCTGTGGCCGTGATCTTCGGGGCGTGTGCCGACCGGTATGTCCTGCAGGGCTACACGCCCGAGCGAAGCTTCGACGAGATGCTCGCTGATGCGACCAAGGTCGACGGTTTGAAGGGGATCGAGCTCGTCGGCGGCTGGCAGATCAAAGAGGAGAACCAGGACAGCGTCGTGAAGAAGATCCAGGACAGCGGCCTGGAGATCTCCATGCTGATCCCCGAGATCTGGGCCACCTCGGTATTCGGCTGGGGGAGCTTCACGTCGCGCGATCCTCAGGTGCGGGCCAGGGCCATCGGGAAGGTGAAGAGTGCCATGGACCTGGCCCACAAGACCGGCTGCAACCAGGTGAGCCCGTGGTTCGGCCACGACGGATACGATTACGTGTTCCAGCTCGACTACGCCGGGGCATGGGACCAGCTCGTGGAAGGCCTCATCGAGTGCGCCAACCATGACCCGCAGGTGCGGATTGCCGTGGAGTACAAACAACGTGAGCCGCGGACCCACGTCCTGGTCAGCAACCTCGCGAAATGCCTTCTCCTTGTGCAGGAGGTGAATCGGCCGAATGTCGGGATCAACCTCGACGTCGGGCACGCGCTGGCGGGGATGGAGAACATGGCGGAGTCGGTGGCCATGCTGAAGCGTTTCGGGAACAAGCTCTACCACCTGCACGTGAACGACAACTACCGGTCCTGGGACGACGACATGATCCCGGGGTCGGTTCACACGCTGGAATGGATGGAGTTCTTCTACTGGCTCGACCGCACGGGGTACGACGGCTGGATCTCGCTCGACGTATTCGCTTATCACGAGCGGGACAAGGTTGCTGTCGCGCGTGAATCACTGGCCTGGCTGGAAGCCCTGCGCAAGGCCGCCGGCCGGCTGGACGGGCACGCGGTCGAGAAAGTCCTGGACTCCGGGGATGCGATGAAAGCAACGAGGCTGGTGCGCGAGGCACTCCTCGGCTGACGCCGTCCCTGACGCCCCGTGCTGGACAGTCCCGAATCCGGGGCATATCCTCGCCAGCATGACGCACGATGAGATCTGGACGCGCGCCCTCGCGGTTTGGGAGACCGGGGCGCGCGAACTTACCCGGCTTGCCGGCTCGGTCGACAAGGAGGCTGTCGTCCGCTGCGTCGAGGCATTCGCCTCGTGCCAGGGCCGTATTGTCACGATGGGATGCGGCACGTCTGCCGCGGCCGCGCGCAAGGTGGCGCATTCCCTGTCATGCATCGAGAGACCGGCTTTTTTTCTCTCGCCTTCCGACGCGCCGCACGGCGCCCTGGGAGCCGTGCAGACGGGAGATGTCGTCGTGTTTTTTTCCAAAGGGGGCGGCACGCGGGAGCTGGTCGACCTCGTTCCATCGCTGAAGAAGAAAAAGGCCTTCCTGGTCACCGCGACGGAGAATGAAAGTTCGCCGCTCGCGAGGGCGAGCGACCTCGTGCTGAAGGTGAAGATCGAGCAGGAGGCGGACGCCTTCAACATGCTGGCCACCACGAGCACCATGGCAGTCGTTGCGGTGTTCGACGCAGTCTGCATCGCGCTGATGGAGCACACAGGTTATACCCGGGAGCAGTTCGCGGTCATCCACCCCCACGGCGCAGTGGGAGACCGGCTCACGGGCGGGAAGACATAGGGCACAGTTGCGATCCCTTTCGTTGCAAGGCTTGCAGCCGCCTTAGCGCAGCTCCGCTCCTCAGATCAATCTGCAGTCCCCGAGCCATCAACCGCTGCCCGCGCTCCTGTGATTGCTTTCCGGATAGGGGATCGATCACTTTGTACGTAGCGGCTGCATCGAGCCCGCGAAGCCGCACCGTTTCTCCAGGGCCAGAGCCCGGGCCCGCATATCCCAGCACGACTGCATCTCCTCCGGATCGATCGACGAACTCGACGACTTCAGTCTGGTCCAGCCGCGTCGGCTGCGAATTGAGTGGATAGAAATCCTCCACCAGCAGGTGACGGAACTCCCGATAAATGGCCAGGAGAGCCTTTACACGCTCTGTCCAGGCGGCCGACCATGAAGCGATGTCGCCGCTGAAGAAGAGGGTTCCGCACATCCTGCTCAGCAGGTCGGCGTCTGTCGTGCCTTCGTCGCCCGCCCCCGTCATTACCGCAAGAGCGCTGTTTGCGATATGGCCAGGGAGAAAGCGGTTGCAGCCGCACTGCATGAAGCGGCATATCAGCGGGTCATGCGTGTAGTCAGAGAACCAGTACGTCCACGAACGCCGCAGAATGTTCATGTCGAGCCGCCTTCCACCGGATGCGCACCCTTCGAAAATGAAATTCGGATGGCGCGCCATCACGGTGTCGAGCACCCTGTTCAACCCTTCGAAGTATGCGAACTGAATCTTGCCCGTCGGATCCAGGGCGTCAAAATAGAGGCGGGGTCCGACGTTGTAGTCCCAGCGCGCCCAATCCAGTCCCCTCGCGATCCAGCGCTCGAATATCCCGATGAAGAACTCCTGCACTTCCCGAAGAGCAAAGTTGAGGTGAGGAAAGCTGTTTCCAGGGGCGATGCACCACTCAGGATGGGCCTTGTACAAGTCCGAAGTACGATGGGCGCGTTCAGGCTCGAACCAGAAGCCAAACTTCATGCCCCTCATATGCACATAATCGATGAACGACTCGATGCCGCTTGGAAATTTTACCGGGCAGGCTCGCTCCCAGTTGCCGATGCCGAGGGTGATGGCCCAATGATCGCGCCCCGGGCCGCAGCCTGCATGCCAACCGCTGTCGATTGTAAAGACCTCCGAACCGAGCTCCGCCGCACGATCGACCTGTTTCTTCAGCAGCTTCTCGTCGAATACGTTCTCGATGCCGAACCAGTGATCATAGCCGACCCAGGGAACCGTCTTGCGGCCGGCGCTATGCGGGCAGATACGTCCGTAGAGATAGCGCCGGCAGGTATTGCTGCCCGCGTCCGCGTCTCCCAGGAAGGCGATCATGTGGGCAGCGGGCAGGAGGAGGGATTCGCCGGGCGCCAGCCGTATTCCATTGACTCGGGATACCGGCCTCCCATATCAGAGGATCCCATGCCCAGTTGAATCCCAGCTCCTGGTACCACAAGCCTGACCATTCCAGCGCCACGATCAGTCCCGCCTTGATGGCGCCACCAACGATCAGCTGCAGGAAGGGGAGGTCTTTGTTCGACGACCTGCCGTCGAGTCCCGATTCGATCCTGATTCGATCGCCCCCGCAGCCGCTTGAATCAATTCCCGGCCGGTATGTCACGACATGTTCGCGGTAGGCGTCGGGTGGGTAGTAGTACTGGGAGGTGCCACCCCCCAGAGTGCGAACGCGGATGTCGCCACGAGGCAGCCCCGACCAGCGAAGGCAGACCGGCTTCAAGGAAGAGATGGAGAGAGAGTCCGCGGCACTCTCGTTGTGGAGCGTCACCTGCAGCGTGGCCACGCAATAGGCCCGATCCAACCTGAGAAAGGCATCCGCTATCAGGCCATTCCCGCTGGTTGCGGTCCACCTGGTTTCGCTGGTCGATTCTCGAATCGCGCCCGCCTCGTTCCATGAAAGCGCCCTGCCCTCAGACTCAATCTGCCAGCCCGGACTCTCATCCAGCGCTCGGCGGAGCGGCTCGGCGAGGATGCCCTCGAGTTCGTCCCTCAGTATCCCTGCCACTTATCTCTTCTCCTTTTGACCATCGAGGTGGGAACCGAGGACCTCTGCGAGCGCATGCACGCGCTTTTCATAGGCGGTCTTCGTCTGCTCGAGCGCATGCACCATGCGGACCGCCATCGAGCGAATATCTGCGGCAGGGTCGCCCTCCAGCTCTGCGTAGAAATCGGTGTTTGCCGTTTCCACGGTATCGATCCATTCACTCTTCAATGAATCAGCACCATGAATGGCTCCCACGATATTCCCCACAAGACTTGCAATGGTGTCGCAATCTCTTCCGAAATTGGCCCCTTCGATGATAGCCCGATTCGGCTCGCTGCCGTGGAAGTGCAGGATCGCGAAAACCACGGGAACAAACTCCCGGCTGTTCCCGCTGAAAAACTTGTTCTTATTCCATTTCCCGGGGGGGAGACTCCAGGTCCAGTCAAGCATCGTTTCATAGAACCTATGTGTGAACTCCTCCATGTCGCCGCATGACATGGCGAGGTCCAGGGTGAGCTCCATTGCCCTGCGGACAATGTCGGGACCATACTCACTCATGGTAGCGATCACGCGCTCGACCGTGGCGCCCGGAGAGAAAGCCGCGGCAACGGAAGCAGCGAAAGCGGCGGCGAAGTCGCGGTTCTCACCCAGTTGGTTCACAGACGCGATATTGAACCCGTCCTGGAAGGCCTGAGCAGGGTCTGCCGCGTTTATTATGCCGACAGGCGCGATATACATCGGGCCGCATCCCGCCGGGATTGCCCCAAGGCCGGCCTCCCACGGATTGATGCCCCATCGGATTCGCTCCCGGACGATCAACTCACTAGCCCAGAGTCGAGCCGTGTTCACCTTCTCGATCCAGACCTTCGCGAAATCGTCCGGAGTAATTCGACCTCCCTTCTGCGCTATTGCATAGCATAGATAGTGACGAAGGGTGGTATCGTCCGTGAAATTCCCTGGCTTTCCGTTCGTATAGGACACTGTGTGAGGCAGCAGGCTATTCACTTTCCCGTACTTCTCGCGGATCTCGGTGTAGAGCATTCCCTCTGTCGGCGCACCCATCGCATCGCCGATCGCACCCCCAATCAAGCACCCATAGACTGCGTCCAGGATGTCTTTTGCCAATTCTTCCTCCTTCGATGAGTGGGGCGAGGCACCGCCCGGCGCCCGTCCTGCACTACCCCATCCCCAGCAAGGCATCAGCGATCTGCCGCTTACGCCTGGCCTCGGCCATGATGATCTCAGTCACCTTCGTGGCAATGTCATCCAGATTCGGATCGGGGTTCTCCCTGTTGATGGTGGCCACCCATTCGGAAGGAATGCTCCCAATCCCATGCAGGGCCCCACAGATTTCCCCTGCCACGCAGGCAATCGTGTCGCAGTCCCGGCCGAAGTTCGCGGATCCAAGCACCGCCTGCCGGAAATCGCCCTTTGCCTTGTAGATCATCGCAAGGGCAGCGGGCACCGCCTCGAGCTGATTCATGGCGCTGAAGGGGGGTGTTGCGACGCAGATCCACTCATAGAGCCGCGCGATGAGCTCATACACGTCAGCGCTCCGGTCGGCATCTTTCAGCGCCCTCTCGAGACGCTGGTTGAATGCCTCGCCCATGGTGGGCAGAGGCTCCCAGTCCGTATTGGGGAAGCACCGCGAGTGCCGCAAAGCCGCAGCGATGACCTTATCGACTGTTGCTTCCGGCTGCATCGCCTCGGACACGATCCCGCCAACGAGCCCTCCGTCCTCCACAGCGGCCTGGGGATCGCAGGCGTTGACAATCCCCATCGGCGATCCCCAGATCCCTCCGACGACTACCGTGTGGCCTAAAGGACCCTTGAGGCATATGGTGACGATTTCGTCGAGGTTCCACATGCCTTTTGCCCATTCATGACGCAGGTCACCGGCAGGATACTTCTGACTTTCGATACGGAACTCGATGATGTCCTTGGCGAACTCCCAACCGCTGAAACGCCGCCTTCGCTTCAAGAAACTTTGGAGTGGCAAAAGCCGCACCCGCATGTCGTCAGTGTATGTGCCTGCCGTCAGACGCCAGGCACCCCAGGGATGCGGCTCGTCCCGTTCCCAGCGCTTTCTCCCTCCCCACTGAAAAGCATACTCCTCATAAGGCGACCTGCCGCCGACGGACCCGCCCCGATAGTCCACGAAGCCCTTCACTCTGCCGAATACTTCGGGAATGTCCCTGTAGTGGAAGTTTTCTGTCGGTGCACCCATCGCATCTCCGATTGCAGCTCCAAATAGCCACCCGCTCACCTTCTCAAGGAGTCTTGTTGCCATGATCTTCATTCTCCTTCTGCGTTTTCGATGTGCAGTCTAGCCTGTCAAGGCACCCATCGTGATTGAGCTGATGAACTTCCTTTGAAGCACGATATAAAGGATGATGAGAGGAAGAATTGTAATGAGAACGCCGGCGGCGACGAGCGTATATTCTGTGTTGTAGCGGGAGGAGTAAAACATCAGTCCCAGGGGGAGAGGTCGAAGTTTGTCAGTAAAGATGAACACAAGAGGTACCAAAAAGTTGTTCCACGACCACATGGTTTGGAAGATTATGAGAGAGACCCACGCGGGATACGTAAGGGGTAGCATGACCCGCAGGAACGCACTCAAATCCGAGCAGCCGTCCAGGCGCGCCGCCTCGAGGAGTTGGTTCGGCAACCCGATGAAAAACGAACGCATCATGAAGGTGCCAAAAGGAATCCCGCCGATGCCAACAGCCAGAATAACGGCCCCGTGCGTGTCGATGAGACCAAGGCTGTTGAAGAGGAAGAACAACGGTATCATGATCGACTGGAAGGGAATCATCATACCGCCGATCATCGTGAAGAACATCGTGTTTTTCAACGGAAAGCGCGTCTTTGCGAATCCGAATCCCGCGAGGGTGGCGAAGACCACCACGATCGCGACGGCCGGAATAGTCTGGATGAGGCTGTTCATCATATAGTTGGAGAAGTGCCCGAACACCCAGGCGTCCCTGAAGTTGTGAAGCACTGAGAATTCGAGTGGCCACGTGAAAGGCCCCCTCTGTGAGTCATGAGGAGACCGTAGAGCCGACAAAATCATCGTGACAACCGGAACGAGGGTGTAGACCGCGACCAGACAGAGGATGAGGTAGATTATGATCCGGCCCCAGAGCGTGCGCGCGGTCCTCATGCCTCTGCGCTCCTTTCGCGAATCCTCAAGATGATCACCGACACCGCGAGGATGAAAACCGTGAGGAGGATCGACACTGCAGCACCGTAGCCGTAGTGGTTATGACGGAATGCCTCGCGGTAGATATAGGTGGCCATGATCTGTGTTTTGTCGCCAGGGCCCCCGCTCGTCATCAGGTAGATGATGTCGAACACCTTGAAGGAATCGATCAAGGTGAACACAACAACCATCGTGAGCACGTGTTGGATCTGGGGGATCGTGACGTGCGCAAATATCTGGAAGCTGTTCGCTCCATCGATGAGGGCCGCATCGTAGAGAAACGGATCGGTATTCTGCAGAGCCGCCATGAAAATCACCATGCAGAACCCGAAGTAGGTCCAGCCTCCCGCCACGATCACCGCCCACATGGCCCATTGAGGATCGCCAAGCCACCCGATAGCGAATTTTTCCAGCCCGACAGCCCGGAGAAACCGGTCAACAAGACCGAACCGGGGGTTATAAATCCAACTCCAGACCACGGCCACGATGACCTGGCTGACCAGCCGTGGGAAGAAGAAAATCGTCTGGAATATCAGCCTCCCTTTCATGGTGGAGACCAGGAGAATCGAAAGGATGAGACCGGGCACGACGCCGACAAGAATAATTCCGATTGAGTAGACGGCATTGTTGAAGAACGACAATCTCACAATCGGATCCGTGAACGCCTTCGCGTAATTGGTGAGCCCTTTCCACGTTTCCGCTCCGATGCCCGGCCACTCATGAAGGCTGAGGACGAATGACCGGATGATCGGCCAGATTCCGAAAACACAGAACAGCGTGAAGGCCGGGAGAACGAAAACAAACCCGACAAAGGGGGATCCGACCGGGGCGCTTCTCCCGCGCAGTGCAGCTTCAGTTTTCACTGGTTCATGTCCCTTCGTCAAAAGAAACCAGAGGCCGGCGAACCGCCGGCCTCCGATAGCGTCACATGAGGACCCGTAGCCTTACTGCGACACCTTGAAGGAGCCCCGGGTGAGCCCTTCCGCTTTGCTCTTGTCCCATAACTGCTGAAACTCGTCCACCCACTGGTCAGAAGTGATCTGGCCGGTAAGCACCATGGAGGCAGACTTTTGCAGGAAGCTCATCACCTCAGGGGGGACAGTCATTGCAAGACCGGGCGTCGTCTCCGAGGCATCCATGAGAAGGGTATTCAAAGTCTCCTGGAGCATCGGGTTCATTTTAGTGCCCGCGGGAAGATTCTTGAACGGCGGGACTTTGTTTCCTACTTCGACCCAAATCCGTGCCGTATCAGGATCGGCACACACATAGTCCACATAGTCAACAGCAGCTTTTGGCACCTTGGTCTTTGCATTGATAAGGTATCCCGATCCGACGAAGGAGATCGTATTGAACGGCTTCCCCGCTCGTGCCGGGGGGAAGAGCATGGTTCCGACCTCGAAGTCCTTGACGTTCTTGACGTAGGTGTCTATATCCCAGCTTCCCGTGATATGCATGGCCGCCTTCTGTTGGATGAACTCCATATTCACTTCATTCGAGCCAATGGCGGTCGGATTGGGGATAAAAAAACCGTTCTTCGCCCATTTCACGAAGGCCGTCTCAATGGCATTGCGGACTTCGGGCAGACTCCAACTCCCATCCCTGTACATCCCATCTTCTATCTTCTTCTTGTCCACGAACGACCAGAGGACCTCGGTTGTGAAATTCGACTGGTACCACCAATCCTTGCCTCCCCATGCCATCGGGATATAGCCTGCGGCTTTGAGCTTTTGGCACACATCTTCGAATTCTGCAATGGACTTAGGCTGCGCGGGCAAGCCGAGGGCCTTGAAGATATTCTTGTTGTAGTACACGGGAACGAACTCCAGCTCGTGACCGACGCCGTAGATCATTCCATTAATACTCGGGAGCTCCAACGAGATCGGATATAGCTTCTCAATCCATCCACGCTCCTTCGCTACCTTTGTGAGATCCATGATATAACCCGCTTGAATGATAGGACCGACAAATCCGATCCCCACTTCGCTGTAGAAGACGTCGGGTCCCCTGCCTGCCGCGATCGCGGGCTTCAGAGTATTGGTCATCTCCTCAACCTGCATCGGCGTTCGCTCGACCGTCACATTCGGATGCTTCTCCATGAAGCTCTTCTCGATCATTGTGATTGCCTGGGCGGCGCCAGTCTGCGCACCTTCCTCCGTCCACTGATCCCAGACCTTCAGGATTGCTTTCTGACCGGGTTCCGTTTGTCCGGCGGCAAACGCGACCATCGCCGGAATAATGAGAACCGCCAGGATGAGAGACAGCTTCCTCATCATAAGAAAACACCTCCTTGAAAGATTTCCCTGTTATGGAGAGACGACGTCTCTCTGGATCTCTGTGCGACAAGAGTAGTCCGTCTCCGACCGGAGCGGAAGGATGAAGGCTTCGGTTCTATAGCACTTTATTCGGAATCGGGGGCCAAGACCCGTTCTCAGAAGGGATATTCCCTCGTTCGTGACGGAACTCTTCAGGTGAGCAGCCGAAGGCCTTCTTGAAGAAACGACTGAAATAGTTCTGGCTGGTGAAACCGAGCATCTCGGCAATCTCTCGGATCTTCAGCTGCCTTCTGTCGATGAGAAGAGCGGCATGGCGAACGCGCAACTCTGCCAGGTACTGACTGAAGCCGATTCCAAGAGTCTCCTTGAATTTTTCCGAAAAGTAACTTGGACTCATACAGCAGGCATCCGCGACTTGCCGGAGGCTCGGGTGCGAGGAAAGGTTCGTCTCGAGGTAGCGGAGCGACCGTTCGATCCTCCAGTCGCCTACTTGGGGCCTTTGCCCGGCGTTGTCGTTACCCGTCAGCATTATCTCAAGCCTTTTCACCCTTTGCCTCAGATCCATACGCTCTTTTGTCTGCCGCTCGATTTCTTCCAGGCGCTCGATTCCCTGGCGGAGCACCCCTTCGACCTGCTCCTTCTCAATGGGTTTCAGCACGTAGTCGAGGACTCCGAGGCGCAGGGCTTTTTGGACAAAGTCAAATTGGTCATAGCCGCTTACAATCATGCACTGCACAATGGGGAATTCTGAACGTACACGCGCAATCAACTCCAACCCGTTCATTCCCGGCATCTTGACGTCCGTCAGGAGGATCTGAGCACCCTTGATCCTGCACAGCGAAAGTGCTTCCCCCCGCTCTCGGCTTCACCGACCACTTCCGCGCCAAGCTTCCGCCACGCAACTATCGAGCGTATGAGAGACCTGATCCAACTCTCATCGTCCGCAAGGACTACCTTAAATACCATCGGGCCGTCCCTCCCGGGGAAGGCGCAAGCAGACCCTTGTGCCTCGATCTCCATTATTTCCGATGGATAAGCCGTACGCATCCCCGTAAGCAAGGCGGATGCGGTTATGGACATTGTGCAGACCGATCCCCCGATTTGACGACTCCTTGCCCGGCGGCAAGACTCCTTCTGATCGCCATGGCTTTCCGTTCGTTGATCCCAGGGCCAGTATCATTCACCTCCAGAAGCAAAAGCTTGCCTTCCACGTGTACTCGTATTGTGATGGTGACACGTTCTGTGCTTCGTTCCACGGCATGCTTGAACACATTCTCTACAAGAGGCTGGAGAATGAAGCGTGGGATCTGAAGTCGAACAATATCGGGGTCGATTCGGATGCGGGTAGCAAATCGACCGCCGAACCTGTGCTTCTGTATGGCAAGATAGTATCGAAGCGAAGTTATTTCGTCCGCCACGAGTGTGGTCTCTTTGCCTTTTGCCGTGCTGTACCTCAAGAGAGCCGAAAGGCCCCGTGCTATCTCTGCCGCGTCCCGAGCCCCCCGGGAAAGAGCGATGCCGCGCATGACCTCGAGAGTGTTGTACAAGAAGTGCGGGTTGATCTGCAGTCTCAAGGCGAGAAGCTCGGCACGAAGAGTCTCCCGCTCTCGTAGTGAGATTTTCCGCATCAGAGCAGTTATCTCGGCGCCCATCGTGTTGAAGCTTCTTGCCAAGGTCGAGATTTCCCGGGTTCCCCCTTCCTGCAAACGGACCGAAAAATCTCCATCCTGAATACGGTTCATCGCACCAGAAAGCCAGTGCAACGGTTCTGTAATTCTTCGCGACAGGGTGAGAGAGAGAGAGATTGTGAGAGCGACGAATCCGAGCGTGACAAAAAAGAAAAAGGTCTCGAATGGAAGTGAATTGACCGTAGAATTCTGAAAGCGGCACCACGCTGAGCATCCATCCCAGAGGCACGATCCAGCGTTGGATTGTAAGATTGCCGTTGAACGTCCTCGTCACGCCTTCAGTATTGGGACTTGGGATGAAGGTGCCCTCTCCGAACAAGTCCTGCACGAGCTTTCCTACGTGATCTCGGTGACCGCTTGCAAGAACAACCCCGTCGCGATCGGCGATGAGCACCTCCCCATTCTTGCCGAGATTGACCCAGCGCATGGCAATTGCCAATTCATCTGAGCTGATGTCGAGCACTATTCTGACGACGGCCTCCTGGTTTCTGACTCGAGCGATACGTTGGGCAATGGAAAACACATATCGTACATCCGGAGAAACAACGTAGTCGGGATGATGAAGATGGGATAGCTGTCGAGGCTTGTTGAAATCACGCAGATCCTTGATCCAAGGCTTCGAAAGAAGTACTCCGGAATCAAACATCGCGGCGGAGGAGAACACGACACCATTGCTGCCAATAATGTAAATGTTGGAGAGGAACCGAAACGAAAGCCTGAGGTTTTGCAGGAATTCTCTCATCTCGAGGGCAGCGGCGTCCAACTGCGGGGACGCGTATATGGGGCGAGACAGAAGAGCTTCGCTGGAAATCGCTTTCAGGATGACTTGAGTACGCACGACTTCGACCTGCTTCAGCATCGCCTCTATCGTGTCGTCGGCCTGGCTCATCATGTCATTAGCGCTCAGCAAGAGTCGTTCATGCAGAAGCTCGTTGACCTTCCCGTAATAGAAAAGACCCAGGAATATAGTGGGGAAGAGCGCGAAGAGGACAATTGTGATGACGATTTGAGCGTTGAGGGTAAGTCTGCCGAAGACGCCCGGAGCTCGCTTGCGCGAAGTTCTTGGCTGAACGCGACGGACACGGACGTCATTCATGTGTCGCTCCGTCAGTCCCTCTCTTCGTTGTGCGGAATACCGCTCAACGCACCATGCCCGGATCCCCGGAATCAGTCCCTCTCCCCGTTGTGCCAATACACGTCCCAGCCGAGGTAGTTCGCCGTGGCCTCGTGCACGGCAGCGGCGCAATTTCCCCGCACCATTGCCACGTGGTGCTCGAAGCCTTCCCTGGTGACGTGGCGGAGGACCTGCCGCAGATTGTCGACCCGGCAGACCGCGATCCCCCCGTCCATCTCGAACGGATCGTCGGTAAACTCACCCTCGCCCACGTACGCGCGGCAGGCGCCCAGCTCATCGTCGGTGTGCATGCGGAAGAAAGTCATGGGTCCGGCCTTCACCTTTCCCTTGATCGCCCCGAAACAATTCTCCCGGCCCAGGGAGGCCCCGATGATGTCCAGCTCCGAGATTTCGATCTCCCGGCCGATGAAGCTCTTCGGGAAGTTGGAGCAGTGCGTGTTCACGCATTTCTCGCGGTCGTTTCCATAGTTGTTGTTCCAGTCAAGGAAGCCGGGCGCACTTCCCGAGGCCAGCCGCAGGGCAAGCATTGACACCGCTCCCGTGATATCCACCTCGCAGGCGCTCGGGCGGCCCTCTTCTCCCATGAGGCTCATCGAGAGGCAGGTGGCGCAGCCGTAGTTCTTCTGGATCGACTCCCAGCACTGGATCGCGGACGCGGCGCATCCGTTCTCGCTCATCCACCGATCAATCGCCACCGAAAGCTTCCCCTGTTTCACTACGTCCTCCGGCGGCACCCGCTCGGGGATACGCCCGTAGCCCTTGATGACGCCGAGCTTTTCCTGGAGCTCCTTCGAGTTTTCTCGTATCTTCCCCGCGGCAGCTATGATCTCAGAGAGGTCAACGGGAACAACCGTGATGCCCGAAGCCTGGAGGAGCTTTTCGCTGAAACGCACTGTCTGGAAAGCCCCCGGCCGGGTGCCGATCTGCCCGATACGGGTTCCCCGCAGGCCCTTCACCACGCGGCAGACCGCGGCGAACCGATCCAGGTCCCTTGCGAGCTCGGCAGAGTCCACCGCACAGGTGTGCTCCGTGGTGTCTGTCCAGGGAATACCGTACTGGTAGAGGTTGTTGCACACCGAAACCTTCCCGCAGAAGGCGTCGCGTCTGCCCGCGACGCTTACCTTGTCCAGCTCGTCGTCGAAGGCATGGACGAGCACAGGGACCCCCAGCCCGGCCAGCTCCAGGGTCTGGACGATGCCCAGCTCATCGCCGAAGTTTGGCAGGCTCACGATGATCCCGTCAATTTTGGCTCGATTGGCCTGGAAGTGCGCAGCGCACTTCCGGGCGTCCGCGCCGGTCTCTATGGCGCCGTTGGGTGTCGCGTTCTCCGCGGGGATCACATACTGGTACCCCAGCTTTTCCAGCACTGAAAGCAGGCTTTTCCTTCCCTCCACGGCGAGGGCGGGGTTGAAAAACCCTCTCGTGCCCACAATCACTCCGAAGCAGACAGACTTATCGGCTATGCTCATCCCCATCCTCCCTCTCCCCTCGTTACTGTGTCGAAGGCCCCCATTATACTTAAGTACAGCCCAATGGCAATGGAAATTTTCGTTTCAATTTGAAGAAAAAGAAACTCGTTTCATATTATATTGTCCCCATGGCAGAGATGGAACACAGAATGCTCGGCAATGGCGGCGCAAGGGTGCCCGTGCTCGGGTTCGGGGCGTGGCCGATCGGAGGCGGCCTCGGCAGGGTCGATCCGGCCGAGGCGATCAGGACGGTCAGGGCGGCCATCGACTCGGGCATGACCCTGGTGGACACGGCGGAGGGGTACAGGACGAGTGAAACGGTGATCGGGGAGGCGCTTCAGGGCGGGTACCGGGAGAAGTGCTTTCTGGCCACCAAGGCAAGCTTCGACTTCACGCCGAAGGGCATTCAAAAGGCGCTGGAGAACAGCCTGCGCGCCCTTCACACGGATCGTGTGGACCTCTACCAGATCCACGGCTGGGACCCGAAAATCCCGATCGAAGAGAGCATGGGGGAAATGCGCCGGCTGAAGGAGCAGGGCAAGACTCGGTTCCTTGGGGTCTCCAATTTCCTGCCTGAACACATGGAGCGGGCAAAGAAGGTCAGTCCGATCCACAGCAACCAGGTCCGCTACAGCCTGCTCTTTCGCGAGATCGAAGGCGGGACCGTTGATTTCTGCGCGAAGCACGGGATCGGCATCATCGTGCACAGCCCTCTGGCCAAAGGCCTCCTCACTGGACGATACACGCCGGAATCGACGTTCGCGCCCGATGACGAGCGATCGGGGTTCCCCGATTTTCAGGGAAGCCTCTTTACGCGCCACCTTTCAAAAGCGGCCGGACTCGGCGAGATCGCGAAGGAAAAGGGGATCAGCCTGGTGCAGCTCGCCGTTGCCTGGACTCTCCGCCTGCCCGCCGTTTCCTGCACCCTGGTCGGAGCAAAAAACAGTCCGGCAGCTGGCAGATCATCTCGGCGCCGTGGGAGTCACCTTTACTTCCGCCGAGGAGGATCGCATCGAGAGAGTTCTCGCGTCCGGCTCGACAGGGCCAGCCGGCCTGAACCCCGGACAGCATCTCACTCCTTCGGTAGAGGAATCCGGCGTCTCAGTGCCGGATCATCGTTCATGCTCCTAAGCTCGTTCATAAAATACACGAAGTTCCGATATGGAACATCTGGAGGCACGTGGTGATCAACGCTTGGAAAAAAACCGCCTGTCTTCAACACGGCGCGAATCCGGGCCAGCTCTGCGTCCATTTCCTGCGTGCCGTGCGCAAGGCAGCGCTTGTCGATATTGCCGACGATGATCAGGTTCTTCCCGAACTTTTCACGCAGTGCCATCCCGTCCATCCCGCTGGCCACCTCGCATGGATACGTGCCGTTGATTCCGCAATCCATCCAGATGGGCAGCAGCTCTCCGATCTGCCCGTCACTGTCCAGCAGGATCGTCTGCACCCCGTACGCATGCAGGAGGTCTACGACTTTGCGATAGGAGGGCGCCATGTGCTTCCTGACGAAGGCGGGAGAAACAAGGGGCGCGGTCTTGTAGCACATGTCTTCGAACATCCAGGCGAAATCCAATTTCACACCTTGCGCGAACACTGTGCGGATCATTTCCATTGAGAAATATGTCTGCCATTCGATCATCTCTTCGACCAGCGCGATGTCGTCGTAGATGGCCAGGCTCAGGTTTTCCAGCCCCATCGCATACCGTGGTCCGCCGTACAAGGTGAGACACATCATACCCAGGGGGAAATCACGCTCATTGAAAGGCTTCCCGCGCTCGTTCTCCCGCACGGGCCATGAGACGGTGTCCTCGTTGATCGTATCCCAGCCGGGCGGGAACGGCCCGCACTGTGCGGGTCGAGCCTCGTGCGGTACTGTTTGTAGTCCTGCAGGGTCTTGACCGGGTAATCGATCCACTGGGGCATGCTCTCGGGACTTTGCCTGTTGACCCGGATCGTGGCCCCGTCCCGTGCGATCTTGATAAGTGCCTCTTCACCCACAGAGAGCACCTTTTCCTCGAACCAGGGAACAAGGGGCAGACCCCAGGTATGATCACCCGTGTCGCTCATGTCGAGGCTGCCGGCGTTCGGCAAGATGAACTCGAACTGGTCCTGCCGCCCGAGGAGGTGATCGTTCTTCGCCTTCTCGCCAAGGAATGGCACAGGCATCCCCTCCTGTATCCAGCGGCGGAAGGTTTCCTTCCAGAGACCGACACCAAAAACAAAGGGATCGTCCACCCGGTCGAACCGCGAGATGTCGCTGAATCGTTGCCGTGGAGTCATTCGTCCCACCTCCGTCTGAGAATCGGGGCGTGCCGCAACAATTCCTGCCGGCGCGTCGATGTCTTTGCCGGAATATGCCCCTGTTCTTTTCAAGTTTTACACTAACATATGAAATTTGGCTTGACAACACCGGCGCCTGTGGTATCCTGCTTAAACTTCCCGCAAGGGAGAATTATCTGCTCATGAAGGGGGTAGAAGAATGAAACGGCCTTTCGCAAAGACTCTTGTTCTTGTCCTGGTTATCCTGGCTGTAGTCGGGATTCAGTTCGTTTCGGCTGCGCCCGTGAAAATCCGCTTTGCCCACATGTGGCAGGCCGGCGCGAGCGAAGATGCCGACATGACGCTTGCGATCCTCCAGAAAGCCGCGGATGCAAACCTGCAGTTCGAGCTCGTGAACGAAGTCGTCGTCGGCGACGAAATGCGGAACAAGATCCGCGTTGACGTGGCGGCGAACAACGCACCCGACATGTGGCAGTTCTGGGTCGGGGGCGTGCTTGCGGATTACGTAAAAGCCGGCGTCCTGGCCAATATGAACGACTACCTGGGAAAGAGCAAGAAAGTAAAGAAGGCGGATATCCCCGAAAGCGCGTGGCAGACGGTCACTTTCGACGGGATCCCGCGAGCGCTCCCGCGCAACATCGCCCTCGGCGTGTTCATGGCGAACAGGGCGCTGTTCCAGAAGTACGGTCTGAAGTATCCCAAGACCTGGGCGGAGTTCCTCGCGGTCGGCAAGGCGTTCAGGAAGAACGGGGTCATCCCGACCAACATCGGTTCCAAGGGCGGAAACCCGTCGCATTTCTGGTACGGAGACCTCGTGTGCCAGTATAAGTCCGGCCTCATCGGGACTCAGAACATGGCCACGCTTCTCAATTTCAAGGACCCGGCGTTCGTCAAAGCCGCCATGTACTGCCAGCAGATGGCGGAAAACCAGATGTTCCCGGATGACGTAATGGCCAACGGGGACTGGGCCCCGAGCATCGCGCTCTTCAACCAGGGCAACGTCGCAATGT
>CAWGAC010000006.1:0-547863 GCA_963820435.1 uncultured Spirochaetota bacterium
GGTCACATAGAATCCCCAGCTGAGCGGGAGCTGGGGTCACGTCAATTCCCCACCCCCAGGGTCAATAGGGTCACGTAGATTCCCCAGGTTTCGCTCCGTCAGGGTCATCACAATTCCCCACCCCGACGATCGCCGGTAGGGTGTCTCCAGAGGGGAGACATCAAGGATGGGCTATCGAAGGATGAAGAAGCGCGACCTATGGGAGATCTACCGCAGATGGCAGGCCGGGCAGTCGCTCTCGCACATCGCCGCCAACGAGCGGCGCGATCGTAAAACCGTACGGTATTACCTTGAAGGGTTCGGAAGCCTTGGCCTGGGGCCCTCAGGGACTTCCATGGACGATCAACAATTCTACGAGGTAGTCCAGAAGCTGCTGCCCACCCGAAACGAGCGGCCAGCTCCTGGCAGTGACCAACTCCTGCCTCACGTTGATGAGCTTCGGGAACTGATCAACCGAGCCAAGGAAGCGCTGAAGCCAAAGACGGCGTTTCTGGTGGTCCGTACGAAGTATGAACTGTCGGTGAGCTACGCGACCTTTAAGCGGTTTGCCCGGCAGCAGGGGCTGAGTCGGGTCGAGCGGAGACGGATGATCCGCATCGAGTTGCCCCCGGGGTTGGAGACGCAGTTGGATTACGGAAAGGTCGGAACGCTCCGCGATGCGGCCCGTGGAGCCGCTCGAATCGTGTGGGCGTTCTGCGGGGTGCTGACCCACAGTCGGCTTCCCTATGTGCAGTTCGTCTTCAGCCAGGATCAGGGGAGTTTCGTAGGCAGCGTGGTGCTGATGCTGGAGTATTACGGCGGGGCCACGCAGTTCATCTCGCCCGACAATCTGAAGTCGGGCGTCGTCAAGCCTGACCTCTGGGATCCTCAGATCAACCGGGCGCTGGCCGAGGCCGCGGAACACTACGGGCTCTTCGTTGACCCCTGCCGCGTGGGACGGAGTACTGACAAGGGGAAGGTCGAGCGATTCGTCCCTGTGGCACGGGAACTGTTTGGGATGCTGAAAGCCCTGCACCCCAGCGCGGACCTCGCCGAGCTCAACCGCCGTGCCCTGCAGTGGTGCCGTGAGGACTACGGGCGCAGGGAGCACGGAACCACCGGCGTCGCTCCGATGGAGGCCTTCGAGGTGGAGCGTCCAACGCTGAAGGCGCTGCCCGCCGAGCGGTTTCACGCCCCCGAGTGGAAGCAGGTCAGCGTGCATGCTGGGGACCAGTTTCTCACCTTCAACAAGAGGCGCTTCTCACTTCCGCCAGCCTGGCGGGGGCGGCGGGTGTGGGCTCGATACGCGGCCCCGATGTTACAGCTCTACGACAACGAGCACCTCATCCGTCAGTACGTGCTCAACGATCGCCAGCGCATCTATTGGGTCGAGCAGGACTTCCCCGCGGAGGTGCGAACGATGATGAACGGCGGCTATCCGGGCTGGATATTGGAAAAGGGGCGGCGGCTACGGGTCGGCCGCTGTGGAGTTGCTCGCCTCGGTGCTCCAGCCCCATGCCTACCTGAACGCCCGCAGGGCCCGCGGGATGCTGGACGTCATGGCAACCCATTACGGGCGACCCTACTTCGACGAAATCTGTCAGCGTGCCAAGAGCCGTTCGGTGGTGCTTCCGGCCACGCTGAAGCGAATGTTAGAAGCCGCCGCTCAGCGGCCGGCCTTCCAGCAGGAATTACCGCTCTCGGCGGTCGGCGCGCAGATGGTACGTGACGCCAGGTATTACACCAACTGAAGGAGGAGGGAACTCTTTTCAGGACGAAGTCCCGCAATACTCATCCTGCATTCATCCGGGCACTTTTTGATCTTGTGATTTCTAAAGCCTGAAAAGAGAGAATTTAAATAAAATTTACAATATTATATAATATGACAATGGCAGCACGTTCAAAAGCAGGAGACGGCTTTACTCTAAAAATAGAGGGTCGGACAAGGAAGTTCCCGGTGCAGGAATTGCCTAAGGATTTTGTCGAGTGGAACCTGGGCCAGCGGATCGTTAATCTGAAAAAGATGCGCGCGGCATTAGAAGGCAAAGAGCACTCGGCAATGGGGGGAGGCGGAGTTGGATCTCACTTACCGGTGTATATCACCCACAATGCAAAAAAGAGCGCGCTTTTCCCCGTAAACGCGGCAACAAAAGGGACTGGATTCGTCGTCAAAGAGGAATACTTGGAGTACTACCTCAAGAAGTTTCGAACCATCTATGAGCAAACCGTGATTAAGGGCGAGGCGTCTTCCGAAGCAATAGCCGAATCTGCCCGCGCTCGTATCGAAGCCATCCTGGAGTTTTATGAAGATACCGATAAAATAGATTTTCGCTGCATGGCCGGCTTGGAGATTTGGCCCGGAAGAACGACAGAAAACTTCCATGCCGACCCGCGAGTCTCGATCCACTTTTTAGGGATGTCGTTGCCAGAGCGGCCCACGCGATACAATCAATGGCAGGTAAATTGCATTTGGGAAAAAATCGAACCCAACGATGGGCGCTTTGAGTTTGGCGTGGCGCTGCGCCGATTAACACTAGGCAATGTGGGAAAATCGTTCGTGCCGGGACATATCCCCACCGAACATACGCCGACCCGAGGCAACTACCCCTTCGGCTGGATACTCTGGGTGATCGAGACGCTCGATAAAGGCATCGATAACCTCCCGTAATGAACCTTCGGCGTCTGATTGATATCTAGACCGTACTTTCCCCCAGGAGCTGGAGGAGTCGGCGATGATGGACGGCCTGTCGCACTACGGGATCTTTTTCTGCATCATCGCTCCCCTGTCCACGGCCATGCGGTGACGCTGGCTGTCGCGTTCTTCGTCGCGAACTGGAACAGCTACCTCTGGCCCCTGATCGTCACGCAGAAGCGCGAGCTGTGGGTGATCCAGATCGCCATCGCCAACTTCCGCGGAGAGCGGACGGTCGTGTAGAACCTGGTCCTTGCGGCCGCCTGTCTCACCATCCTGCCTACCATCGTCATCTTCTTCGTCTTCCAGAGAAACCTGCTGCCGGCCGCTACATGTTGATCCCCGACATCTTGATCCCTTCCACGACGACTTCGCCTTCCGCAAGCTCGACCAGCGTGAAGCGGAGATGCTCTACGTGTTAGCCGAGGAAAGGCTCGGGCGGGCTTCCACCATCATCACTTCCAACCGCCCTCCCGAAGACTGGTACGCCATCTTCCCTGACCCGGTGGTCGGCGGAGCGATTCTCGACCGCTTGGTCTCCTCGGCCACCAAAATCATTACGACCAAGGGCAGGTCCTACCGACGCGAAGTCATGGGGGCCGAAAACCGATCCCGTGGGGACGCCACCCGTTGAACGCTCTCAATCAAGCAAACCGACCTCGCAGGATTGCCGTAGACGCGTTTTCTCCAACGGGGTGGTGCTTGGATACCCCCCCTGCAGCGTGAACCCAATCCTGGCTGAAGGGGTGGGGAATCTTCGTGACCCCAGGGTGGGGAATATCATGACCCTTGACACCGAAGCGCTTCTCATTTTGCCCGATTGAAGCGAGGCCGCTCCGAATCGTGAAACTGGCTTCTGCAGATTCCGGATCGTGCAAAATGAGAATCGCTGTGACAACGGTCCTTTTTGTCGAAGGTTTTGACTACTTTGATTTTCTTCTTCGCGTTTTCGAGCATAGCAGGTCTTATTTTGGCGAGAATGTTCAGCGCGAGATAGAGCAGGGGTCTTCGGAACAGACGTCATGGAACAGATACATCGCCAGGCGCCTCAATATGCCTGCACATCTTCTCCTCGACCTTGCTCAGGATATGCCTGCTGTCGGCATCGTCGGGTTTCTGTCGAATAGCCTTTTCGATCCATTCCTTTGCTTCCGCGTACCTGCCCTGCTTGTACAAACACCATGCCAGATGCTGCTTGAACGCAGGCTCATAGGGGTTAAGGTACGCCGCGCGATGGAACTGGGACTCAGCGACACCAAACATCTCCCTGCCAAGCGCATACATGCCCAGCGAGTCTCTGTCATAGCCCAGGAATCGGCTCGGCCTCATCAACTCTTCTCGGCGCTCGTCCTGCTGGGGCCTGGTTGTTCTTTTGCGCATCAGAATCCATCTACACCCCGGGGAGGGACGTGGAGGAAACCTCGACCGAGATGAAGCTCGCCAGAAATATGACTGCGCCGATGACCAGTGACGAGAGCTCTGTCTGCATGGCACGTGCCTCCTGCCGCTCGAAATGGGTGAATTGGCAGGAGTCATCAGCCCTTTGAGACCAGGCGGTTTCAGAGGGGGACTCCATCCCCTCAGGTTGAACAGACTGTAAAAATCGTGCAAAAATGTCAAGCAATCGCATGAAGGTTCTCCTGGTCAATACGAATCGCATGAAGCCCGCGGTCGCTCCGATCGGGCTGGACTACCTGGCGGACAGCCTGCGGAGAGCCGGCCACGAGCTCTCGCTCCTGGACTTGTGCTTCGCGGAGAACCTGGAGAAGGAGATCGCCGCCTCCGCAACCTCCTTCACGCCGGACGTCTTCGCGGTCAGCGTGCGCAACACGGACGATTGCTTCTACACGAGCGGCACTTTTTTCCTGCCCGGCATACGCGAGATCGTGTATACGCTGCGCCAGTATTCCGATGCGCCGGTCGTTCTCGGCGGGGTCGGCTTCTCCATCATGCCGGAAGCGGCAGTGGAGTACTGCGGCGCTGATTTCGGCATCGCCGGCGAAGGCGAGGATTCGTGCCTCCGATTTCTGGAGTCAATCAGGACGGGCGTGGATCTCGAACAGGTGCCTGGTCTGCTGTGGTGGGACGAGAGCGGCCTGCAGCGCAATCGCTCCGTTGACCTGCGGCTCGACCAGCTTCCCCCTCGGACCAGATCCTTCATCGACAACCAGAGGTACTTCAGGGAAGGCGGACAGGCAGGGTTCGAGACGCGGCGCGGCTGCCCCATGCATTGCACGTATTGCGCGGACCCCGTGTCCAAGGGGAAGCGCAGTCGGCTGCTCCCGCCGCGCATGGTCGTGGAAGAGCTAGGCGCCCTCCTTAGGCAGGGAATCGATCATCTGCATACCTGCGACTGCGAGTTCAACGTTCCCCTGTCCCACGCCCAGGACGTGTGCCGCGCAATCATCGATGCGGGCCTGGCCGAAAAGCTGCGATGGTACGCGTACTGCTCCGTGGCCCCGTTCGACGAGGAGACCGCGAAGCTCATGCGGCGCGCGGGCTGCGCCGGCATAGATTTCGGCGCGGACAGCGGGAGCGTGGAGATGCTGCGCAGGTTGGGCAGGGAGTTCGGCCCCGCGGAATTGAAGGAAACGGCGCGCTGTTGCAAGGACGCCGGCATTCCCTTCATGTACGACCTGCTGGTGGGAGGGCCGGGTGAAACACGCGACACGATTCGGGAATCTCTCGAGCTGATCCGGGGCGTTCAGCCGGATTGCATCGGGGTGTCCATGGGCGTGCGCGTGTATGAGGGCACCGCCCTTGCCGATCAGGTGCGCGCCGCAGGACCCACGGAGAGCAACCCCGACCTCTATGGCGCCCGGCTGGACAATGAGCGGTTCGTGCGCCCCGTGTTCTACATATCTTCGGGGCTGGGAGAGGGCATCACGGCGTACATGCGGGAGCTCGTCGGGAACGACGAGCGATTCCTGCTGCCCTTTGGCCCTGATGAAAAAAGGGACTACAACTACAATGGCAACGATCTCCTGGTGCGGGCGGTGGCGCAAGGCGCGCGCGGCGCTTACTGGGATATTCTCAGAAGAATGAGGGCAGGGGCGTAGCCCTTCCGCGGTACGCCGCGGAGTTGGAGGGCGAGGTGCGCCGAGTGCAGGGATGCACGGGAGGCGCACCCTAGCCAGGTCAGCCCGAAAGCGTCCCTACCAGGACCGCTCTTTGCAGCAGGTCCTCTCCATGCGGGGCATCGGCAAGGGCATCGGTCAAGTCCATCCCCGCCTCGTGGAGAGCCTGGTGCTTTCCGTGCTGCCAGAGGAAGCAGCCGGTCACATCGTACACTTTTCCCTTGAATGCAATGTACGCGGGTGACCCATTCTGCCCGTCGTAATGTCCCAGCTCTACCTTTGTGAATGTTCTCATGGAAACTGCGGAGGGAAGCGCCGCCCCCCTCCGCGTTGCGCCGACTACCTCAGGAACTTTCCGACAAACGGAGAGGTTTCCCCCCTGCGCATGAAGTGCCCGGACGGACCTTCGCCGAGGAACTCGGAGAACCACGATTCGTGCTCGATCTCCTCGTTGAGGATGGCCAGGGACAAATCGTACGTCCGGTGGTCCTTGCCCGCGGTCAAGTTGCAGATGTGTGTGTACCCCCGGACCGCGCAGCGCTCGGCCTCGACCAGCACCTTGAGCATGTCCACCGACCTTGTCGGATCCTTGGGCAGCCCTGCAGGCGGGCATGCGGATACATCGTGGAAGTCCTTCATGTTCCCCGGGAGCTTTCCGCCCAGCTCGTAGATCCTCGGTACAAGCGCCTCGAAGTGATTCCTGTCCTCGATCCTGGCAACCTCCGCGATCTCCTTGATTCCCTCCCCTTCCAGTCCGATCAGGTTGACCCGGAGAATCGTGTAATAATAGAAGGTTGTCAGCTCGGCAGAGGCGTTCTTGACGAGCAGCTCGACGAGCTGATCGACGTTGACGCCTGATTTTTCCACCATTTCTCTCGTGACCCTGGCCATAATGCGGCCTCCTCTGAAATGAATGCCGACGATGCAACGCATCGCTTCAAAACGTTGAAATAAGACTCGGATCGATTACTGATAGCGCTCCAAAAAACTCTCTCATGTCTTTCCCACGCATTGCGCGCACACGCCGAAGAACTCGATTTCATGCCGCCTCACCTGGTGATGGGTGGACCCGGGCACGCGCGAGTTGAGGGTGTCGTCCACGGGTACATCGAGATCGATGATGGAATCGCACTTTTCACAGATGAAATGGTAGTGGGGGGTGGTGTGCGCGTCGAAGCGATCGAATGTGCTGCCGTACGGGATCTTGTTGATGAGACCCTGTTGAATGAGGATCCCGATGTTCCGATACACGGTGCCCATGCTGAGATCGGGGAACTCCTTCCTCAGCTTTGAGTAGATCCAATTGGCGGTCGGGTGGCTCTGGGTGGAGCGCAGGAGCGCGAGGATCCTCTCCCGCTGTTTGCTGCGTCGATACGGGGTGTCGTTTTTCTGCTTTTCGCGGCTCTGCTTCATAATAATCGGAACGATTCTTATCTTATCATGCCCGGGGCGGGGATGCAACATCTTTCTCGGCGGCCCCCTTCTCGGCAATCCCTTTGGGGGCGCCCCCCTTCGCGACAATCCCCTTCTCGTACACGCGGTATTTCTTGACCAGGTCCAGTCCCAGCTTTACCAGGGCATTGCGGATCCTCACGTTGTCCTCGAGGATGTAGTTCGCCTCCAGCCTGCGAATGCGCGGGGAAAGTGCATTGAAGAGCTGCGTATAGAGGAGCACGTCGAGCCCTTTGCCATGGTACTCGGGAAGCACGGCAAGGCCGAACAGCCGATAGTCTTCCACCTTCTTCACGCCGAAGAGAATCTGGAGGAAGCCGAAGGGAAAGAGCTTCCCGCCGGTGCGGCGAAGAATCACGTTGAGGTCCGGAAAGCCGAGGGCGAATCCCACCGGTGTTCCGTTGTGCTCCACGAACCAGATTGCCGCGGGATCGGCAATCGGCTTGAGCTTGCGGAACATGTCCTGCAGCTCGTCCCGGTTGAGCGGCACATATCCCCAATTGTCCTTGAGGGACTCGTTCGAGATCCGAAAGATCGCATCCGCGTCCCGCTCGAGGTGCTTCAGCGAAAGGGGCCGTACGCTGAGCCCCGTGCCGGGCTTCAGCATGCGCGCGTTGAACCGGGAGAACCGCTCGGGCAGCCGGTAGCTCCTCTCGGCGCTGCCTTCGTAGGCGAGGAGGTCCTTCGCCTTGTCGTATCCCAGCCGACGCATGAAATCGTTGTAGCGTGAAGGGTTGTAGGGGGCCATGAACACGGGCGGCTGTCCGAAGCCCTCGAGGAGGAACCCCCAGCTCTCCGCCACGGGGTGGATGGGGCCCCGCACCCGGTTCATGCCGCGCGCGGCCAGCCACGCCACTGCCGCTTCATCCAGCGCCCGGGCCGCGGAAAAATCGTCCACGCACTCGAAAGCGCCGAAAAAACCTGTGCGCGTGTGGTAATAGTCGTTGAAATTGTGGTCCACGTAGATGAGGCTGCGGCCACTCAGCCGGCCTTCATCATCCGCAAGCAGAAGCGCGTAGTCGGAGTGCGCGAGTATTGCGTTCTTCTTTGCCGTGTAGGCGCCGCGTTCATCCATCCACAGCGGGGGAGCCCAGGAGGGATCGGACTTGTAAAGGTCACGGGGAAAAAGGGTGAACCTCCGCATGTCGGCGGAGGTCCTGGCTTCATAGACGCGCATGCTGCCTCACGAGGAGTCCCATCATAGCGGGTACACCCCCCCCGAGCAAGCCGTGAAGCACGCGTAGCGGATCCCTCAGCGGACCTCGAACAACAGCGCCTCGGTCCCGATGGCAGAGATCACGGTGCAGTCCCGGGCAGCGGCAAGATCCTTCTGCTCGCCGGAGGCCAGGAGGATGTCCTTTCCATCCCGCGTGATCCAGGCTGTGCCCGAAAGCGCGCGGAAGCTTGCGCGCGTGCCGGGGAGCCGCAGGGTCTCACCCGGCAGCAGGACCAGACGAAGCGCAGAAGGGGCGGTTGCCGCGCTCGCGCGCTCCACTCCCTGAAATAGAAGAGTCATCTCAGCGGTGCTCATAATTTCTTCTCCTTCCCGCTGTTCAGTCGTCCACCTCGGGTTGGGTCGGCTCCACCCGTGAGGATTCCTTGTACGTCGAGAGAACGATGTTGGTTACTGACTTGCCGGCTTCCGCGGTGTTCTTGATTGCCAGAAGAAGTTTCTCAAGCTGCTTCGGCCCCGCCGCCCGGACCTTCAGCACGTAGCAGTCCTCTCCGGCCACGTTGTGGCATTCGAGGATGTCAGGCTCCGACTCGCAGAGCTTCTGTATGTCATTGCGGACGCCATCGTGCGTGTCCACCGTGAGCCGCACAAAGGCAAGGAGGGGCTTCCCGAGCTTCTCGGGGTCCGTGATCGCCACGTATCCCTTGATGATTCCCTTCCTCTCCATCTTCTTGACCCGCTCGTGAACCGAGGAAACGGTGAGGCCGACCGCCTCCGCCATCTCGGCGTTGGACAGCCGCGCGTTGCCCTGGAGCAGGTCTACAATCTTCCTGTCAATTGCGTCTATCATAACCAGAATATACACACAAACATCGCCAAGTGTCAAATATTTTTTGGCGATAGGGCCAAATTGCCGTATATTTTTCGGCAAAGGCGCATTTCGACGGGTCCGGGAAGGAGTTCAAGCCCGTAACGTTCGCCTTGCAACCTCACACGCTCTCCGTTACACTCCCTCCATGAGAAAACTCATCCAGCAGTATGCCAAGGACCTGACTTCCGGCAGGCTCGGATCGGGATACGAGCACTCGTTCCGGGTCTATCACCTGGCGCGGGAGATCGGGGAAGGGATCGAGCACGACGAGGATATCCTGCACGCGGCGTGCTTCCTGCACGACATGGAGATGTCCGTGGGACATCCGAAGAGCTCGGCGGACAGGGCCGAGGCCATCCTGCACGAGACGGGATTCGTGCCGGAAAAGATCCCCACGGTCATCGACGCGATCCTCAACCACATGCCCACCGGCAATCCCACCTCGGTGGAGGCGAAGCTGCTCTTCGATGCGAACCTCCTGGACTCCATCGGCGCCGTGGGGTTTGCGCGGCTCTCGGTGGGCGCGTTCCTCTGGTACAACATGAAGACCATGCAGGAGATCCTCCAGTACATCGCCCGCGAGCTCTCCTTCACGGAGAAGTTCCACTTCGACAAGAGCCGGGAGCTGGCCAGGGACAAGATCGCCTTCACCCGGGCGGCCATCGAGCAGTTCTCCCGAGAGCTCCACCTGTAAGCGCCGTCATGGCAGCACTCACCCGCCGCTTCCTCGCGGAAGGCCACCTCATCGACTCGGGCCTGCTCACGCGGATGCTGAACCTCATCGTCGACGCGGGCGCGGACTACGAGATCATCGGCCTTCTCCATGGGCAAGGTCCGCACCGACACGTCGCGCCTGGAGATCGAGGTGAAGTGCGGCGCGAGAGGCGCAGCTCGCCTCCCTCACCGGCCTGCTGGTGAACCAGGGCTGCTACGAGAAGGAAGTGGGGGAGGCGCTGCTGCGGCCCGCGCCCAAGGACTCCTGCGTGCCCGACGACTTCTACGCCACCACCAACCGGCGCACGCAGGTCTATCCGGGGCGGCGCAGTGGCGCGACGTGGCGGACATGCGCATGGACGGCGTCATCGTGGAAACGCGGCGCCGACCTTGCCTGCCGGCTCATCCGGGACGTGAAGGCGGGGGAGAAGATCGTGTGCACCAGCCGCTCCGTGCGCGTCTTTCCCCTCTTCTCGGAGCAGGAGAGCGAGGAGTTCGGCTTCATGGCGAGCGACGTCTCCTCGGAGCGCAGCGTCGATGTGGCGATCTCCCGGGTGGCGGAGGAGCTTGCCCGGCAGAAGCGCGACCGGGGCAGGGTGATCGTGGTGGCAGGGCCCGTGGTGATCCACACGGGGGGCGGCCCCGCGCTCGCAGCCCTCGTGCGCGGCGGGCTACGTGTCCGGCCTCCTTGCCGGGCAACGCCCTGGCCGTGCACGACGTGGAAAGCGCCCTGTTCGGCACCTCGCTGGGCATCGCCCTGGAAACGGGAAGGCCCGTGTTCGAGGGACACCGCAACCACATCCGGGCCATCAACACCGTGTTTGCGCACGGCTCGATCAAGGCCGCGGTTGAAGCAGGGGCGGTGAAATCAGGCGTCATGTACGAATGCGTGAAGGCGAAGGTGCCCTATCTGCTCGCCGGCTCGCTGCGCGACGACGGCCCCCTGCCGGAAACCGAAATGGACATGCTGGCGGCCCAGCGAGCCTACGCCGCGCTGGTCAAGGGCGCCGACATGGTGATCATGCTCTCCAGCATGCTGCACTCCATTGCAACGGGCAACATGATCCCCGCGTGGGCGAAGACGATCTGCGTTGACATCAACCCCGCCGTCGTGACAAAACTCTCCGACAGAGGCTCCGGCCAGACCATCGGCATCGTCACCGACGTCGGGTCTGTTCCTGAGATCGCTCGCGGAAAAACTCCAGAGGTAGCACGTTCATGGAATCATCAGGCCAGCGGGAGCTCCATCCCCTCGAGGTCAAGGTCCTCCTGCACTACGGCGCAGGGAGACGCCGATCAGCCACGCGCGGCTCGTCGCGGATCTCGGCTACAACCTCGGCCAGGCCAACCAGGCACTGAGCTGGCTCGCCGCCAAGGGCTTCGTCGCGGAAACGCGCCGCGCCGCAGCGCGTGTTCTACGAGATCACGGACTTCGGCCGGGAATGCATCGAGAAAGGAACCTACGAGCAGCGGATCGTCGGGCCTGCTTGCGCCGGAGGGCCCCCTGTCGCTTCCCGAGATCGCGAGAAGGCTGGGCATCGAAGCCAAGGATGTCGGCTCCGCGTTCGGCGGCCTGTCACAAGGACAAGGTGCTCGCGATGGACGCGGAGAAGCGGGCAGTGCTTGCAGCCGGCGGGGAGGCACTTCTGCAGAAGCGGGAGGCGTCGCGTCCAGGCCCTGCTGAAGAAAGCGCTCTCTGCTCCCCTGGACGAAGGTACGCTGGATGCCCGGGAAAAGAGCTCGCCTCGTCGCAGGCAAAGAAGCGCGGAGCCGCGGGAAGCCTCTTCCGGCTGGTGGAGCGGGAAGAAGTCACCTACGCGCTCACGCCCGCCGGCGCTACAGACGCGGCGCTGCACTGAAGAGCGCCGGCGCCACGGGAGAGGAAGCGGGCGCGCTCACTCCGGAAATGCTGAAGACAGGCTCCTGGAAGACGGCGCAGTTCCGCCGGTACAACATCGACGTTCCCCCCACCCGGGTCCCGCTGGGACGGGGCAATCCCTACTGCGCGTTCCTTGCCCGGCTGAAGGACAAGCTTGCCTCCCTCGGGTTCGAGGAGTTCGACGGGCCGCTGGTGGAGACCGAGTTCTGGAACGGCGACGCGCTTTTCATGCCGCAGTTCCACTCCGCGCGGGACATCCACGACGTCTACTACATCAAAAGCCCCGACTCACGCAAAGGAGATCGAGCAGCCGTGGCTGGACCAGGTGGCCGCCACGCACGAGAACGGCTGGAAGACCGGCAGCCGGGGCTGGGGCTACGGGTTCGACCGGGAATTCACCCGCCGGCTGATCCTGCGCAGCCAGGGCACGGTGCTCTCCGCCAAGACCCTGCCCGCGCGCGAAGGTGCCGGGCAAGTACTTCGGCGTGGTGCGCTGCTTCCGCTACGACAAGGTGGACGCCACGCACCTCGCCGACTTCTACCAGACCGAGGGCATCGTCCTGGGTGAAGAGGTCAACCTCCGCACCCTGCTCGGCCTGCTGAAGATGTTCGCTGAAGAGGTGGCCATGGCAAAGGAGGTGAAGTACGTGCCCGGCTTCTTCCCCTTCACCGAGCCGTCGGTGGAAGTGCACATCAAGCACCCCTCCCTGGGCTGGTTCGAGCTGGGCGGCTCGGGGATCTTCCGGCCCGAGGTGACCGAGCCCCTGGGCATCAAGGTGCCCGTGCTCGCCTGGGGCCTGGGCATCGACAGGATGGCCCTCACCTCCATGGGGCTGCACGACATCCGCGACCTTTTCACCAACTCCATCGAGGACGTGCGCTCCAGGAGGATCAGTTAGGCCATGCCGAAGATCGACGTCAACGAAGAGCTCTTCTTCAAGGCGCTGGGCCGGAAGTTCGAGAAGGCGGAGCTGACCGAGCTTCTCACCGCGGCCAAGGCGGAGCTGGACGACTGGCCGCAGGGCGAAGGGATCCTGCGCATCGAGCTGAACGACACGAACAGGCCCGACCTCTGGTCCACCATGGGCCTTGCCCGGCAGCTCTCGATCTATCTCGCGGGCAAGGTTCCCGCCTATCCCTTCTTCTCCCGCGCCGGGAGCGTGAAAGACACGGGCGAGCGGCGCGTGGTGGTGGACAAGGGCCTGAAGGACATCCGGCCGTTCATCGGCTCCTTCGTCGCCGAGGGCAAGGAGGTCACGGACGCCCTTCTGCAGGGAGATCATCCAGTCCCAGGAGAAGCTCTGCGGCAACTACGGCAGCAAGCGCAAGACCATCGCCATGGGCGTGTCCCGCGCGGACCTGATCACGTGGCCGGTGCAGCTACGGCGCCGCGGACCCTGACACGACCCGGTTCGTGCCCCTGGATTTCGACAGGCCGCTTCAGCATGCGGGAGATCCTCACCGAGCACCCCAAGGGCAAGGAATACGGCCCCATCGTGGCGCAGTTTCGCGAAGTTCCCCCTTCTCTCCGACGGCAAGGGAGAGGTGCTCACCTTCCCGCCCGTGATCAACTCGGCGCTCATCGGCGGGGTGAAGCCCGGTGACAGCCGCCTGTTCATCGACCTGACAGGCCCTGACCTGGACATCATCCTCACCGCGTGCGCCATCGCGGCCTGCGACTTCGCGGACATGGGCTTCCGCATCCTGCCCGTGACCGTGGAGTACCCGTGGGACACGCCCGTTCGGCCGCAAGATCGTCACGCCCTTCTACTTCCAGAAGGAGACCGTGCTGGAGGTGGCGGATGCGGAGAAGCGGCTCGGGGAGTCTTTCACGCCCGAGGAGGCGGCGGGCTACATCCGCAAGATGGGAAGCACGGTCGCGCGTGGAAGGCGCGCGCATTGTCGTGGCGCCGCCGGAGTACCGGAACGATTTCCTGCACCCCGTGGACGCTGGTGGAGGAGATCATGATCGGCCGGGGCATGGACACCTTCACGCCGGTGATGCCGAGGGATTTCACCGTGGGCCGGATCTCCGCAGGCGGAGGAGTACGGCCGCAGGGTGCGGGAGACCATGATCGGCCTGGGCTACCAGGAGATGATCTACGGCTACCTCGGCGCGAAAAGGGATTTCGTCGAGCGGATGGGAATCGACGGCGGAGTCCGTGATCGAGATCGCCAACCCGATGACGGAAAGCTTCGACATCGTGCGCAACTCCATCATCCCCAACCTCCTGGCCTCGGAGGCGGAATCCGCCCATGCGGTCTACCCGCACCGGATCTTCGAGATCGGCAAGGTCGTGCGTGAAGGACCCGGCGGAGAACTACGGCTCGCGCACGCACAACACGCTCGGCCTTCCTCGTCGCGGACAGGGAGGCCGGGCTTCAACGAGGTGGACGCCCACGCGCTGGCGCTCTTCTATTACCTGTCCCTCGAGCCGCAGCTTTCCCCGGCCGAGGACCCGCGGTTCATCCCCGGTCGCGCCGCGGAGATCAGGGTGAAGGGAAGGAAGGTCGGTATCATGGGAGAGGTCCACCCGCGCGTGCTGGAGAACTGGGGCATCCAGATGCCGTGCGCGGCCGTGGAGCTGTTCCTCGACCTGATGAGGGGGGAGTGAGACATGGACGCCAAGATCAGCGTTGTGCCCCTTTCCTGGCAGACGGGCGCGAACATCGTCGTCGGCCAGTCGCACTTCATCAAGACCGTGGAGGACCTCGCGGAGATCATGAACAGTTCCGTGCCCGGCGCAAAGTTCGGGCTTGCCTTCTGCGAAGCCTCGGGGCCCTGCCTGATCCGCACGGAGGGCAACGACGATTCGCTGGTGGCGGACGCGGTGCGCTGCGCACAGGCGGTGGCAGCGGGTCACACCTTCTTCCTCGTGATGAAGAACGCCTTCCCCATCAACGTGCTCCCCCAGATCAAGGCGTGCCAGGAGGTCTGCCGGATCTTCTGCGCCACGGCGAATCCCGTGCAGGTCCTGGTGGGCTCCACCGAGCAGGGCAACGGGATCCTCGGCGTGATCGACGGCTCCCCGCCAAAGGGAGTGGAAGGGGAAAGCGACAAGGCCGACCGAAGGTCGATGCTCAGGAAGTTCGGGTACAAGTTCTAGACGCCCTTGGGTGGCGCGCCGCCGGGCACTCCGCAGTGGGGGCAGCGCGGGTTGCGGGCCGGCTGGAGCTCGGAGAAGCGCATTTCCCTTCCGTCAAAGAGCAGGAGCCGGCCGGAGAGCGGCGCGCCCAGCCCTGTCAGGATCTTGATGACTTCCGTTGCCTGGATGCAGCCCGTGATTCCCGGCGTGGTTCCCAGCACGGGGATCGTTCCGTTGTACTCCCTGCCCTCGTAAAGGCACATGAGGCACGGTCCCTGTCCGGGCAGGACGGTCATCACCTGGCCCTGAAATCCGTTCACTGCCCCGTGCACCAGGGGAATGCGCCGGTCAATGCACGCCTTGTTCAGCGCGAGCCGGGTCGGAAGATTGTCCAGGGCGTCCACCGCAAGGTCGATAGCCTCGAGCATTCCCGGCAAGCTCGTCCCGTCCATCACCGCCTGGATCGGCTCGAAACGAACAGCAGGGTTCAGATCGCAAAGCCGTCGACTCGAGCATCGAGGCCTTTGCCTTTCCGATATCGTCCGTGGAGTAGAGAACCTGCCGATTGAGATTGCTGAGCTCGACTTCCCCCCTGTCCACGACCCGGAGCAGCCCGATCCCTGCCGCGGCAAGGTACGTGCACACGGCGCACCCGAGACCCCCGGCACCGGCCACGAGGACCCGGGCACGTGAAAGGCGCGCCTGTCCGTTTTCACCGAACCCGTCTATCGAGATCTGCCTGAGGAACCTCTCCCGGTCCCGATCGGCAATCATGAAGCCGCGCCGTTCGCCTTCCAGAGCTCGGTGGCGCGGGAAAAGTGGTCATGCAGCATCTCTACGGCGCGGGGCGGGTCGCTCTGGAGGCAGCGCAGGATCTCATCGTGCATGTCGGGCCAGAGCTTTTCGAGGGTGTGGTATGTTTTTTCATGCATGAGCGTCATGTTGACGTGCAGGCTGAGCTGTCGGGAAAACCTGTTCAGGAGCTCATTGCCCGGCAAGCCCGATGATCTCGGCATGGAACTGCCGGTCGAGCTCGATCGCTTTCTGCTCCCGGACGTTCTCGTCACCCTCCCGGGCCAGCGCGCGCATCTGCTCGACAATGCCCCGCATTCGGGCCAGCGCGGGAGGATCGACGTTCCCCCGGCAGCGCAGCACGGCGAACGTCTCGAGCGCTTCGCGCAGCTCGTACACTTCGAGGATCATCCTCCGGGAGGGGACCCGGACCCTGCACGCGCTGCGGGGTTTGATGCTCACCACGCCTTCGAACTCGAGGCGTTTCACCGCCTCGCGGACCGGCATGCTGCTCACGGAGAGCTCGGCGGCGACCTTCTTGATGCTGATCGTGTCCCCGTAGCGGATTGCACCGGTGATGATCCGGTCGAGGAGGTTTTCGTAGACCCGATCCACCAGGCTGCGCGTGTCGATTGACTTTGTAAATTCTGTGCTCACTGTTTGACTCTCAACGATTCTTTCCCGCGCGTCAAGTGAACACTTAGTGTCCCGCGCCGCCGAGCATCCGCATGGCATGCTCCATGATCGGGCCCAGCACCTTCATGCAGAGGCGCACCGCGTTCACCGAACCGGGGAAGTTGACGACCACGGAGCTTCCATGCAGCCCGGCATATCCGCGGGAGAGCACGGCGGCGGGCGTCTGGAGGTACGACTGCGCGCGAAGCACCTCCGCGATGCCGGGGAGCTCCTTGTCGCAGAACTTCATGGTCACCTCGGGCGTGACATCCCGGGGAGAGATGCCCGTGCCGCCTGTGGTCAGGATGAAATCGGCGCCCGCCGCCGCTTCCAGGGCGTCCCGTATTTCCCGCTCTTCGTCAGGGACAACCCGCCGGGAGACCTCGGCTGCCGCGTACAGCGAGAGGACTGCCTTCTCGATCTCGGGGCCCGACAGGTCGGCGTATTCTCCGCGGGACGCCCGGTCAGAGATCGTAATGACAGCGACTTTCATGGTCGATCTCCCCTCCGCGCAGCACCCGGGCAAACACCCCTTTGCGGGGCATGACGCAGTCACCCACCGCGTGGAAGATTGCGCATCCGTGGTGACACTCCTTGCCGATCTGGGTGATCTGCAGAAGCGCCGGTCCCAGATTCAGAAGCGTGCCTATCGGCAGCGCGCCGAGGTCGATGCCCCGGGTCGTGACATTCTCCGCAAAGTCTCCGCAGCCCAGCTCGATGCCCCGGCCCCGCATGGTCTGGATGTCTTCATCCGCAAGGAGAGACACCTGCCTGTGCCAGTCTCCGGCATGGGCGTCGCCCTCGATCCCGTGGCCTTCGCGCAGCACGGCGCGCGCCACCGGTGTCTTCTGCACCCCCGTGCGGTCCGAGATATTGATGGAGAGTATCGAAAACTCCCGTCTCACCGGGGCTTCCTTTTCGTCTTGGACAACAGCCGGATGTCGGTGATGCGCATTCCCTTGTCCGCCGCCTTGCACATATCGTAGAGGGTCAGGGCAGCGACCGCCACCGCGGTCAGCGCTTCCATCTCGATGCCCGTGCTTTCCGTGCACACGGCGCCCGCCTCTATCTCCACGCAGTCCCTGCCCAGCGTGAAGTCGAGGCTCACCTGGTCGATGCGGATGTTGTGGCAGAGCGGGATGAGCTCGGCGGTACGCTTGGCCGCCGCAATGCCCGCCACCCGGGCAACGGCCAATGCATCGCCCTTCTTCAACAGGTTCGCGCGGAGGAGGCGAAGCGTTTCCGGGCGCATCAGGATCCGGCCCGCGGCCCGGGCCTCACGGTGCACGCGCGGTTTCGAGGAGACGTCCACCATGACCGCCTTGCCCTGCTCGTCGAGATGACTCAAAGCCATGCTCATCCTCCGATCTGGGGCATTGCCCGGTTCATGCAGGCCCCGCCGCGGCGCGGCTTGGAGAGGATGGCCTCCCGCAGGCTCTCCTCCAGCCGGGTGAAATCAAGCGGCACCTCCGTGTCGGAATGGAGGCAGGGCTTGAGCATTCCGTCCGCCATGAGCCGGATGCGGTTGCAGCTCGCGCAGGAGGGAGGCCGGTCGAAGGCATACGTGTCCTGCTTCTCACGGAAGAGCTCGTAGTGGTTGATGAGCTGGAGGCGCGCGCCGACTCCCGCGCAGAACTCCCTCATCCGGGCGATCTCATCAGCGGCCATATCCGGCAGCACCACCATGTTCAGCTTGACAGGAAACCCTTCTGCAATCGCCGCGTGGATGCCCGCGAGCACATCGCCGATCTCCCCTCCCCGGGTCAGCTCCCGATACCGGGCAGCGTCCAGCGTATCCAGGGACACGTTCAGGCTGTCCAGGCCCGCTTCCTTCAAAGGGTGCGCATACTTGCCGAGGTACGTCCCGTTCGTAGTCATGGCGAGGTGCGCAAGCCCCTCGATTCCGGCGAGCATGCGGACAAGATCCACGATGCCGCGTTTCACCAGGGGCTCTCCGCCGGTGAGGCGGATCTTTGTCACGCCCAGCCCTACTGCCGCGCGCGCTGCCTCGGTCATCTGCTCCAGGGTCAGGAAGTCCTCGTGCCTTCGTACCGGCACGCCCTCGGCAGGCATGCAGTACCGGCAGCGCAGGTTGCACTTGTCCGTGACGGAGATCCGAAGATAGGTGATGGGTCGTTCAAATCGGTCGAACATCGATCTCCGTTCCTTTGGCAATCTCCGCCACGCCCTTCTCCACCCTGATGAGCCCGTCCGCCTCGGCAAGGGCGTTCTGATGCGACGAGCCGTGGAACTTGACCTGCCGCACCATGCCCTGCCGCAGGCGCACGGGAAGAAACTCTGCCCGGTCGGTGAGTCTGCGCGAGATCGTTTCCGCCACCACGCCTCGAATGGCAGGCGGTGCCCACTCTATCCCCATGCGCCTGTAGAGGAAGGGCTTCACGAATACCTCGAAGATGACGAATGTCGAGACAGGATTGCCCGGCAGGCCGAAGATGAAGCCGTTCCCGCGGCGCGCGAACAGCACGGGCTTGCCCGGCTTCACGGCCACGCCGTGGAAAAGGATCTCCGCACCCAGGCCCTCGAGACAACCGGGCACGTAGTCGAAATCTCCCGCGGACACGCCTCCCGTGAGAAGCACTACGTCGCATGCGGCGAGCGCCGCTGTCAGTGCCGCGGAGAGAGCATCAGGGGCGTCCTGCACCATCTCATAGGGACCGCTTGCACAGCGCATGGCGGCAAGCTGGGCGCGGAGCTGGGGACCGTTGCTGTTGTAGATCTGGCCCGGGCCGAGCGTCTTTCCAGGAGCGCATATCTCGCCGCCCGTGCAGATGATGCGGGTGACTGGAGGCACTGCCGCGGCAATCACCGCGATTCCCGAAGCGGCAAGCGTGCCGATGTCCTGCGGCGCGAGCACTTTGGGCCCAAGCACTATGTCTCCTGCACGGAGGTGGGAGCCTTTCCGTATCACGTTGTCGCCGGGCTCGGGCGTGCGCGGCCGGATGATGCCCTGCTTTTCCTCCACGTACTCCTTGCGGATGACCCTGTCCGCCCCCGGGGGAAGCATGGCGCCTGTCATGATGCGCGCGCATTCACCCCTGCCCACGGCACGCCCGGGGGCCGCGCCCGCCGCAATAGTCTCCGCAATACGGTACTGCGCCGCGACGTCGCCGGCTGCCAGGGCAAAGCCGTCCATGGCGGACTTGTCGAAAGGCGGCGAGTCGATGGGTGACCGTACCGTGGCCGCGAGCACCCTGCCCAGCGCGTCGTCGATGGGTATCGTTTCTACTGTGGATTCAACGGGGACGTCGCGCAGAATTGCGAGCGCTTCATCGAGCTCTATCACTGATCGCCTTTCAAAAAAGCCGCACGGCGGACGCCTTGAAGGTTACCACGCAATCACGCCCTGTTTCCACGCCGATCTCTTTTGCGGCGGCCGCGGTGACGAACGCCTGCAGCTTGACGCCGCAGTCGACGCTGACGCGCAGGAGCTGGTCGGCCGGCTCGATCCGCGTCACCTTCCCCGGAAGCTGGTTGCGCGCGCTGGAGTGGAGGGGCTCCCGGGAAAGTATCAGCTCATCCAGGGAAAGAACTGCGACAACGAAGTTTCCCTTCCGCGCCGGGCAGCGAAGGAGAACGCCTCCTGTACGGAAGTACGTGAACATCTCGTCCGTACCCTCCACCGTTCCCTTGAGGATATTCTCGTTGGACGCGCTGATCTGCCCGGCCTCCAGCCGCACGAGCCTGTCGCAGAGCCTGTAGGCCAGCTCCATGCTGTGGGTGCTCATGATCACGGTGGTGCCGGATGCCGAGGCTTCCCGGATGATCTTTTCGACAAAGATGCGCGAGTCGGGATCCACGTTCGCCGTCGGCTCGTCCAGCAGGAGAACCTGCGGCGTCAAGGACTAGAGCCCGTGCCAGCGCAACGCGCTGCTTCTCCCCGCCGGAGAGGGTCGAGACACGCCGGCGCTCGATGCCCTCCAGGCCCACCCCGGAGAGGGCGGCCGCGCTTCTGCGGTGTCTTTCATCGCGCGGCACTCCCCTGGTCTTGAGCCCGAACGCCACGTTCTGCAGCACGGTGCCTCGGAAGAGGAGAGGCGACTGGTGCAGCATCACCGATTCCGCGCGGATAGTGTGCATCACGTCCGCGTCGATCTGCCGTCCCCGGTACGCAATGCTTCCGCTTGCCGGGGATATCAGCCCGTTCAGAAGACGGAGGAGCGTGGTCTTGCCGGACCCGTTCTCCCCCACAAGCACGGTGACCTGCCTCTCCTCCAGGCCCAGCTCGTCCACTGAGACCACGGTCGCGTCGTCGAAAACGGCTCGTACCCCGGTGAGCGAGAAAAGGGGAGCGCGGAGCGTGTCACTCATGTTTCACTACCCAGTGCAGGAGCGCGTTCACTCCGAGGGCCAGCACCATCAGGATGATGCCCAGTGCCAGTCCCAGCTCGAACTCGCCCTTGCTCGTCTCCAGGGCGATGGCCGTGGTGATGGTCCGGGTGTACCAGCGGATGTTCCCGCCCAGCATCATGGCCGCCCCGACCTCGCCCACCACCCTGCCGAACGAGGCCAGGGACGCGGAGAGCACGGCCCCGCGCGCCTCACGCACGCTCATCCAGAGGATGCGGCGCCGTGAGGCTCCCAGGGTGGTCAGGACCTCGGGGAAAAGCGGGTCGAGGTTGCTCAGCGCGCTGGCCGTCATGGACAGCACGATGGGGAAGGCGAGGATCGCCTGGCCGATGATCACCGCGCGGGGTGTGAAGAGCAGGCCCAGGGGGCCCAGGGGCCCGGCGCGCGAGATGAGGGAGTACACGAGCAGGCCGACCACCACCGTCGGCAGCGCCATGAGGCTGCTCAGCACGGCAAGGAGGGCCCGCCTTCCCCGGAAGCGCTTCAGCGCGATGAGCACGCCGAGGGGAATGCCCGGCACGCAGGCGATGGCCGCCGACGAGAGGGAAAACCGGAGGGAGGTCCAGGCGATGAACCAGACCTCGGGGTCGCCGGAAATGAGCAGATGAAACGCTTTTCCGAGAGCTCCCGTGCCGGCCCCCGTACCCTTATTTCACGGCGTCAGCAGTGAAGAGCTGCTCGCCCCCGAGGGTATAATCGCGGATGACCTTCTGGCCCTGCACGGAGGTGACCCACGCGACGTATTGCATGGCAGCCATGTAGTTCACCTCAGGGTGCTTCTGCGGGTTGACCGCGATCACGCCGTACGGGTTGAACAGTGCGGGGTCTCCCTCGGAGAGGATCTTCAGCCCTGACAGCTTGTCCTTCATGGCGATCCACGTCCCGCGATCGCTCAGGGTGTATGCCTTGAGGTTGTTCGACATGGTGAGCACTTCGCCCATGCCCTGGCCGACTTCCTTGTACCACCCGCCCCTGGGCTTTATGGACGCAGCCGCCCATATGTCCAGCTCTTTCGCGTTGGTGCCCGAGGCATCCCCGCGGGACACAAAGGGGGCACCCGCCGCGGCGATGCGGGCAAACGCGTCCGCGGTTGATTTTGCGCCGGTGACCTTTGCGGGGTCCTCTGTCGGACCCACGACGACGAAGTCGTTGTGCATGACGTCCCTGCGATTCACCCCGAATCCCTGCGCCACGAACCGGTCTTCCGCCTTCCGGTCATGCACGAGGACGACGTCCACGTCGCCGTTCTCTCCCAGCTTGATCGCCTTGCCGGTGCCCACGGCGATCACGTCCACGGTGATGCCGGTGAGCTTTTCAAAGGGAGGATTGAGGAGGGGCAGGAGCCCGCTGTCCATGTGTGCTCGTGGTCGTGGCAAGCCGCAGGCGCACCGTTTGTGCGGTGAGCGGCGGCAGGATCGCGCACAGGACGAGCGCGACCAGCATCAGTTTCTTCATCGTTTACCTCTCGCCTTTCCAAGTGTGGGAGGCGCGCCAGTTTCCCGACGCACCCTGTCGGCAGGTCGCCATCCGTGGCGTCGAGTCGGCCATGGCTTCAGGCGATTCTGCTCGGCGAAGTTGCTATGCAGGGATGGTACCTGCTGAGACGGGCACCGTCAAGAAGAGCAGCACTACGCGGGTGCGTTTTCTGGATCGGGAACAGAGCAAGCACCTGGGCCTTTTCGACGAATTTTGAAGCGTAGGTGCAAAATTCGGCGTTTTCCCAATGTCAGAGGAGTGTGATCCGGAAAATGGCGGCGTGGCAGATACCCCAGGCGGAAGACCTGCTCCGGGGAATAGCCGCCCGAAACGGGCAGTCACTCAATGCGTCGGCAATCGGCCGGCGGCTGGGTCTCTCCTGCCATGCGGTGCGGCATCGCATTGCGGCGCTGGAAAAAGCGGGCGTGATCCGTTTCCTGCCCTCCCTGACCGGACGTCGTCCGCATGTGCTGCTGCGGGATTGCCGACTCCTGCAGGCCCTTGGCGCAGGTGACCTCGCTGTGATGCGGACCTGCCTCACGGAACGAATCACAACGACTTTTAATGCAGGCGCCTCTGCAGTCCGCTACTTCCAGTGGGAGACAGGAAGGGTGAAGCGGATCGACCTGGTCGCATCAACTTCAAAGGAGTCAATCGGTTTCAAGTTCATGGAACGCCCAGCTCTCCGCAACCGGGATTGGGAGCCGCTGCGCCAAGACGTCACGCAGGGAGTAGTCGATCGGGGGTTCCTAATCCACTGCGGCGCGCATGCGTTCATCGTTGCGCGCGTGGTCATCGCCCTGCCCATGCAGGAATTCCTTGGCTATCTGGACCAGTGGCTGGCTTGCCGCAATTTTCGGGAGGCGCACGAGCTGTTGCGTCGGCGCATGCCTCGCGTCTTTTTATCAGTATTATCAATGCGGGGGTGCACATGAAGCTCAGCGCGCGCAATCAGCTCAAGGGACGGGTCGTGGAAGTGAAAAACGGGGCGGTGATGTCCAGCGTCAAGCTCGACATCGGCGGCGGCAACACCGTCACTGCCTTTATCGGGAAAGAAAGCGTCGAGGACCTCGGCTTGAAGGTCGGAGACAATGCCGTGGCCATAATCAAATCCACGGAGGTCATCGTCGGGAAGGAATAGGCTTCCTTTCAAGCGAGAAAATTCCTCTGTTCATGCCGAGAACAATGGCGGCTTCGAGTGCCGCCCTGCCAAGGGTGCGCGCCTTGTCCGAGATCGTCGCGACATAGGAATCCTGGCCCCGGGGATCGATGTCGCCGATCTTCAAGCCTTCCGTGACGCTGAGGCCTTCGTGGATCAGGCCGCGCACACAGCCGTCCAGGGGCGCCGCTACCGGCACGCTGCCCACGGTCATGACCGTCTCACCTTCACGCACGAGATCACCGATCCGCTTCAACAATCTCACCCTGCCCGCTCCGGGCGCTTTGAGAATCCTCTCACTCGTCCTGCCCTCGATCTCCCCGGGGATCCCCGTGTCCGGCTGTGCGCTGCCTTCATAGAGTATCCGGCCCAGCTCGTGGCCCCGCATGGTTTCGATCACCGCATCGACATCGACCCCTGCGCTGAAGCCGGGACCCAGCCCGATCACCACCGGAGCAAAGCTCCTCGCTGTTCCGAGGTTTTTCTTGGCGAGGATCGCATCAACGAGAACGTCCGGAGCGAAGCTTCTGCGTATCTCCGATTCCGGGTCCACCACGACCGCGATCCGTCCCTGTGAAAGAACTGCCTCGACGCCTTCCCCTTTTGCAAGCTCCGCCACCGCTCCTTCGACTGTCTGGCTCCCCTGGAAGACCGCCTCCGCAAAGGAGACAGTGCGGCGGATCGCCGTGGGCTCGGGCTGCTCGGTCATGACGATCGCGAATCCGGCGTGGTGCAAGGACAGGGCGACCCCGGTTGCGCAGTCTCCTGCCCCCCTGATCAGGGCCTTCAGGGATTCAATCCCCGCGGGTTTCATACACTCTTTCCTCCCGCCAGGAGAGGAGCGTGCCCGCGATTCCGTGCACGCGGCTGAGATCGCGGAGAAGGGTCCGGGCCGTTTCTTGTTTCCCTTCGAGGTCCCCCTGGTTCACAATGAGGTGAAAACTCATGCCCGGTAAAACCCCTTTCCTGCACCCCCGCGCGTCCGCGGCGAGCAACACGAGCGCCGGGGCATCGAAGACAACATGCGCCTGCCCCAGGAGGGCAATCACTCCCTCGGGATTGTAACAGCGCCCGGCATCGACGCTCTCGTCGAATGCGCTGGCCCCCATGAGCGCAAAGACTTCACTCGTGTTGGCCGGTATCACGGGTTCCCTGGCAGTGGGAGCCTTTATCGGCTTTTTCCTGGACCCGTCACCCTCGACGAGGAGCACAAGATCTGCGGGAATCGCAAGGCGCTCGATCCTGGCAGGATCGAGGCCGGCGTGCTTTCCCCCGTCATCGCTCATGCCGCCTGAGATGACCATGCGCGGCTCATCCGCCATGATGCAGCGAAGCACCTCCGCGTCATCCCGGGCCGTGGCCACTGGATAGGCGGAGAACTCCTCCACCCCGATCCTCGTTGTCGTGGTCATACGACAGCGGATCCCGCGGCGGGAGATGAAATCCGCGATTTTCCGCATGCCGGTGGATTTGCCTCCCGCGCCGACCAGCGTGTAGACCCTGCCCGGGCCGAAAGTCCCGGGAAATGAATTCGGCGTACGCTTCTTCGGGCTCCCTCATCAGTGAAGCCGGCCGCTGCGCCCCCCCGCCCCGCTGAGGCTGCTCGTGCCGCCCGCGTTTCTCCGGACCGCGACCAGCTCGGCAAGAATCGAAACGGCGATTTCCGCCGGGGTCTCGGCCTTGATGTCCAGCCCGATGGGCGAGTGAACCGCCGCAACTTTCTCCCTGGGAAAGCCGTCCGCCCGCAGCTGATCGAGCAGGATCTTCGCCTTGCGCGTGCTGCCGATGAACCCCGCGTAGCGATAGGTGCGCCCGAGGATCGCGCGAATGCATTCCAGGTCGCTCGCCTTTGCCCGGGTGACGATCACGACGTAGGAGGCCGAATCCAGCGGGAACTCCCGCGCCACATCGGCGTAGCTCCCGCAGATCGTTTTCACCCCCGGTGGAAATCTTTCGGGAGCAAGGAGCGCCTTCCTGTCATCGGCTATGGTGACCTTGAAGTCGAGCTCTGTTGCCATGGCGGCAACCGAGCGCCCCACGTGTCCCCCGCCCAGGATCAGGAGCTTCTCTTCGGGAAATATCGGATCATAGAAGAGACCCGCTTCCCGGGAGAACGCGGGTTTTCCCGTCTGCAGGCAACGCGCGGCGGTGCCTTCGTCGGGGTGAGCATCCGCCCCCTGCAGGAGCACGCTTCCTTCATCATGGACCGCGGTAGTGACCGCCGTGGGAGACCCCTCGGCAGGTCCCTCCAGTTTCTTGACGAGCAGGACCTTCTCTCCCCTTTCCAACCTCTGGAGAATCACTGCGTAAGGGTCGGTGTCGGCAACATATTCGACCAGGAGCCGGCAGGTCCCGCCGCAGACCATCTCGTCTCCCTCGGCCTCTGTGCCCAGCATTTCCACAGTCAGGGCATCCGAGCGTTTTCTCCCGATGCATTGCACCGCCAATTCGATCGCGGATGCCTCTCCTTTGCCGCCCCCCACGGTGCCGAGGATGGCGCCGGTGCTTCGCACGAGCATTTTCGAACCCGGGTGCCGTGGCACCGAACCCTGCACGTCGATCACCGTGACGAGCGCCGCGTCTCCCTGGCTGTGGGCCAGGGCCCTGAAGATCTCGTAGCTCATTTCACCGGCTTCACCGTGATGAGTATCTCCCCGCCCACGTCCACGTCGCTGAGCGAGCCGAGGAGACCCAGCAGCGTGTTGAGGACCACCTTTCGGGCGAACTCGTTCAGGGGCACCTTCTTCCCGGCGGACACTATCTGCAGATCGTGCTGCATGGTTCACCTCCGTGGAGAAACAGGATACACTCCCCGACGCCCATGACGCAATCCGGCTCTGATCTGGTGACGCCTCTCCCCTGCATAGTGAGCGTCGTGGGCCTCAAGAAAAGCGGAAAGACCACGGTTGTGACCGGCCTGCTCGCAGAGCTCCGCTCCCGCGGGCATCGAGTGAGCAGCATCAAGAAGATGGAGCATGCCGCTCTCTATCTGGGTGAGGAGGGAACCGACACGCGCCTGCATGCAGATGCGGGGGCGGAGGTGGTCGTCGCGCTTCTTGCAGGGGAGACGGTCAGGTTCGAACGCTTCGGCGGGGCGCGGTCGCTCCGCGATATCGTCCGCCTCTTTCCCCCTGATACCGCGTTCCTTGTCTGCGAGGGCATGGCGGATCGCGATGCGTCCCAGCTCATCGTGCTCTGCCTTCGCCGCATGGCTGATCTGGACGAAACACTCGCGGTTCGGGGGATCAGTGCGGGAGCGGTCCTTGCAATATCCGGTGTGGTGGCGGCAGGGGCGCCCGAGGGAAGTGTGCGGGGACCTCAACATATCCCGGTGCTCGACGCTGCTGACGCCGTTCAGCGGCGTGCTCTTGCGGACCTGATCATCAGGGCTTCAGGGGGTCACCCAAATAGAAAAGCCTGCCCAGATGAATGAAGCCGAGTGCTGCAATAGCAGTTGGGCAGGCCTTATTGTCTTCGAACTAATCTGAAATCTAAAATATTAGTAATACAATCCAAGAGAATTGTCAATAGGTTCACGATATGGACATCCAAACTTTTTTCTGGGATAATTTCCACGCTGGAGAACAGACTGGAATGCTCCCTTTCCTCATCTGTTTCCCTCTTCTGACTGCCCTGATTCTCCTCCTTGTACGCGGAAACACAGCCCGGAGCATCATCGTTGTGCTCGCCTCGATCGTGATCGCGGGGGGCTCGATGATGCTCGTGTTCGCGCGATTCCCGATGCCTGCACTCATGGTCGAGCTGCCCCCGGAGTACCTGAACCTTGCCGTGCTCGGCCTGGAAGTCGGCATCGCGGGATTCATCTTTGTGCTGGGCATCGTCCGCACGCGCCACTTCGTGTCGCTCCTGGCCCTCCTCCAGGCAGGGCTTGCGATAGCAACTGAAGTCCTCTACGGGGGAGGCGTCTCTGTCGAGCGCGCGCTGTCGGCGGACAAGTTCTCCCTCATCATGGGCATGATTGTCGGAGTCGTGGGCAGCCTCATCGCCGTCTACAGCCTCGGGTACATGAAGGCATACCACGCGCATCACGGCGAATATCGCGACAGGCGGCCGCTCTTCTTCTTCATACAGTTCGTCTTCCTCGGCGCGATGTTCGGCGTGTTCTTCTGCCAACAGCCTGCCGCTGGTCCTGCTGTTCTGGGAGGTGACGACGCTCTGCTCCTTCCTCCTCATCGGGTACAACGGCAGCGCTGAAGCGCGCGGCAAGGCCTTCCTTGCGCTGACCCTCAACATGCTCGGCGGCCTGGCCTTTGCCGCCGCCATCCTCATCCTGCATCCGGCGGCAGCGTCATGGAGCTGGACACGCTGCTCACCGGGGCGCACGGGTCGGCGCTGCCGGCCGCCGCGCTCCTGCCTGTCGCACTTCTCGCATTCGCCGGCATGACCAAGTCGGCACAGATGCCCTTTTCCTCCTGGCTCCTGGGCGCAATGGTGGCACCGACCCCCGTGTCGGCGCTCCTCCACTCGAGCACCATGGTGAAGGCAGGGGTGTATCTCGTTCTTCGCCTGGCCCCCCTGCTCCGCGGCACTCTTCCCGGCACCATGGTGGCGTTGATCGGCGGAATCACATTCCTGCTCGCCTCCCTGATCGCGATTTCCCAAAGCGATGCGAAGAGGGTGCTGGCCTATTCCACTGTGGCCAACCTCGGGCTCATCGTACTGTGCGGCGGGATCGGGACCTACGAGGCGGTCTGGGCCGGGATCCTCCTGATCCTTTTCCACGCGGTGACAAAGGCGCTGCTCTTTCTCTGCGTGGGCACGTTCGAGCAGAAGACCAACACGCGCGACATCGAGAGCATGAGCGGGCTGATCGTGACCATGCCCCGGCTGTCCATCATGATCCAGGTGGGCATCGCCGGCATGTTCCTCGCCCCCTTCGGGATGCTGGTGAGCAAATGGGCCGTGCTGAAGGCGCTGGTGGACTACAACCCGCTCCTTGTCGTGTTCGTCGTGTTCGGCAGCTCGGCCACGCTCTTCTTCTGGGTGAAGTGGATGGGAAAGCTCCTCGAGGTGACCAGCGTCCAGCAGAACAATGAGAAGGGGATCGCCGCGCGCCAGTGGATCTCGCTGGGCGCCCTTGCGGCGCTCACGATCGCCCTGGTGGGGTTCTACCCCCTGGTGTCGAGCCTTCTCATCGAGCCCTACGTGCGCGGGATCTATGGCATGGTGTCGACGATCAGCCAGGGCAACATCGTCATCATGTCCATCATGCTGGGCATGGTGGCCCTGTTTCCCGCCACGTTCTTCGTATACGGAAGACGGGTCAGGGTCGTGGAAGCCTATCTCGGCGGCGGGAACGTGGACTCGAGCCTCCTGTTCCAGGGAGCCGGCGGCGAGGTGAAGAGCATGGAGATGAAGAACTACTACCTTGCCCGCGTGTTCGGGGAGAAGCGGCTGTTCCTGGCCGGGGTCATCTCGTGCGCCGCGTTGATCTTCGTGATGTTCGGGGTGTCGCTGTGAGCGCCGTCCAGACGCTCATCGTCGCGGTCATCTCCGTTGCGACAGCGCCCCTTCTGGGGGGTCTTCTGGCCGGCGTGGACAGGAAGCTCACCGCGCGCATGCAGTCGCGCTGGGGACCACCGGTCCTTCAGCCCTTCTACGACGTGCGGAAGCTCTTTCAGAAGGAAAACATCGTCGTGCGCAGGTCGCAGAACTTCTACGTGTACTTCTTCCTGTTCTTCATGGTCTTCACCGCGGCGCTCTTCTTCACCGGCGGAGACCTCCTCCTCACGATCTTCGCCCTTACGCTGGCCAGCATCTTCTTCGTTCTGGGCGCCTATAAGGCAAGCTCTCCGTACAGCTTCATCGGGGCGGAGCGCGAGCTGATCCTGATGATGGCCTATGAGCCCATGGTGCTCCTGGCAGCCGTGGGCATGTACCTCGTGACCCGGAGCTTCATCGTCGGTGACATCGCGCGCTATCCGCGGCTTCTCGTGCAGTACCTGCCGGGACTCTTCACCGGGTTTGTCATCATTCTCGTGTTCAAGACGCGCAAGAGCCCCTTTGATCTGTCAATGTCGCACCACGCCCACCAGGAGATCGTGCGAGGCGTCACCACGGAGTTTTCGGGCCGCACGCTGGCCCTCATCGAGATCGCGCATTGGTACGAGACGGTCGTCGTGCTCGGCATGGTGGCGCTGTTCTTCGCCTCCATTCCCTGGCTGGCTGCCGTGGTCACCGCGGCGGTGTTCTTTGCGATGATCCTTGTGGACAATGTCTTCGCGCGCGTGAAGTGGCAGCTCGCGCTGGCCAGCGGGTGGATCGTGGCTGCCACGCTCGGGGTGGGCAACATCATGGTCGTGTACTTCCTGAGATAAACGGGATGGCGGGAATGCACGCGTTCAGGAGATCACCCTGGGTCCTCCACTACGACGCCTCCAGCTGCAATGGCTGCGACATCGAGGTGGTGGCCAGCCTGACCCCGATGTACGACGTGGAGCGGCTCGGCGTGATCAATACCGGCAACCCCAAGCACGCCGACATCTTCCTGGTGACCGGCTCGGTGAACGCGCAGAACCTCAAGGTGCTGCGCACCCTCTACGAGCAGATGCCCGAGCCGCGGGTGGTCGTGGCGGTGGGCATCTGCGCAACCTCGGGCTGCGTGTTCCGCGAGTGCTACAACGTGATGGGCGGGGTGGACACGGTGCTGCCCGTGGACCTGTACGTGCCCGGCTGCGCCGCGCGCCCGGAGTCGATCATCGACGGCGTGATCCAGGCGGGGGAGCTGCTGGAGAAGAAGCGGCGGTTCATGAAAGCCATGCACGGCCGGATGGAGACCATCGTCATCGAGAGGGCCACGCCGCTTGACGCGCCGGAGATTCTTGCCCTCCAGAAGATCGTCTATCAGAACGAGGCGGAGATGTACGAGGATTGGACCCTCACGCCCCTCAAGCAGACCCTGGCGGAGATGCGGGTGGATTTCGAGTCCAAGGTGTTCATCAAGGCCGTGGTGGGAGGGAAGATCGTCGGCTCGGTGCGCGGCTACATGGTGGACGCCGCTTCGGCGCAAGCTCCCGTCGAGGGAAATGCGCAAGCTCCCGTTGCCGGCACCGCGCACATCACGCGCCTCATCGTGCTTCCCTATTTCTGGCAGCGCGGGATCGGCACCAGGCTGGTGCGCGAGATCGAGAGCTGCTTCCCCCAGGCGCGGAGGTTCGAAACCTTCATGGGACAGAAAAGCAGGCATACGATGGAGCCTTACCAGAAGCTGGGCTATGTCCCCATCCGGCAGGAAAAAGTCTCCGAACAGCGCGACAGGGTATATTTCGCAAAGGAGAAAGCCAGCGAATGAGCGAAGAAATGCGCAAGTCGCGGAACCCCAGACCATCGAGGAGATCGCCATTACCACGCTTCTCGAGAGGGTACAGCGCATGCGCACGGAGGGATGGCGGCTGGCCCAGGCCTGCTGCACCCGGCTCGTGGCCGACCAGGAGGTGAACTACAGTTTCGACAAGGACGGTCTGCTGCACACGCTGCGCGTGCGCCTCCCGATGAACGACCCGGTGCTGCCCAGCATCTCCCAGTTCTACTGGGGCGCGTTCCTCTACGAGAACGAGATGCATGACCTCTTCGGCATCACGGTAAACGGCATGGCGGTGGACTTCCACGGGCATTTCTATACGACCATGACGCCCACCCCTTATGTGACCAGGGAACCCGACCATGGCGAATAGAACGGTCATGCCTTTCGGGCCCCAGCACCCGGTGCTGCCCGAGCCCCTCCACCTGGACCTCGTGCTGGAAGACGAGAAGGTGGTGGAGGCGATCCCGAAAATCGGCTACGTCCATCGCGGATTCGAGAAGCTCGTGGAGAAGATGGACTTCAACGAGCTGGTCTACGTGGCGGACCGCATCTGCGGGATCTGCGCCTTCATCCACAGCATGGCCTACTGCCAGGGCGTGGAGACGGTGATGAGGGTGGAGGTACCTCCGCGCGCCACATACCTGCGCACGCTCTGGTCCGAGCTCGCCCGGCTCTCCAGCCACCTGTTGTGGATGGGGCTCATGGCCGACGCATTCGGCTTCGAGAGCCTCTTCATGCAGTGCTTCCGCCTGCGGGAGAAGATCGTCGACATGCTGGAAGAAATGACCGGCGGGCGGATCATCCTCGGCGTCTGCAAGGTGGGCGGCGTGCGCCGTGACGTGGACCGTGAGACGCTCAAGGCAATCGTGGGCAGGGTGAATGAGCTTGAAAAGAGCATGCGCCGGGCCGCCGAGGTATTCATCCAGGACGACTCGGTGAAGCATCGCCTGGTCGGCGTCGGTGTGCTCACCCGGGAACAGGCATCCGCGCTGGACTGCGTGGGCCCCGTGATGCGCGCAAGCGGAATTGCGCGGGACACCCGCATGCGGGGATATGCGGCATATGGCGGCCTGGACTTTGCGCCCGTGGTGGAAACCGCGGGAGACTCCTACGCGCGCTGCGTGGTGCGGATCAGGGAGCTGTTCCAATCGGTGGATCTCATCAACCAGGTTGCCGCCCGGGTCCCGGACGGCGAGGTGGCGGTGAAAGTGAGCGGCTATCCGAACGGGGAATATCATTCCCGGTGCGAACAGCCGCGCGGGGAGGTGGTTCACTACGTCAAAGGGGACGGCACGCGGTACCTCCAGCGCTACCGGGTGCGCACCCCGACATTCGCCAACATCCCCGCTCTGTTGAAGATGCTGCAGGGCTGCCAGCTCGCCGATGTGCCCGTGCTGGTGCTCACCATCGACCCCTGCATAAGCTGCACGGAGAGGTAGAGATGTCGGTCTTCGTCATGACGCGCACCGTGCTCAGGAATCTCTTCTCCCGCCCCGCAACCCGTCTGTACCCCGGCCGTGAGAAAGAGGCGCACCGGGCTCCGCGGAGCCGGGGCCACATCGAGATCGACATCGACGTGTGCATCTTCTGCGGCGCCTGCGCGAAACGCTGTCCCACCGACGCGATCATCGTCACCAAGCCGCAGAAGGAATGGAACATCGACCGGCTGCGCTGCTGCGCCTGCAACGCGTGCGTCGAAGTCTGTCCGGTGAAATGCCTGTCGATGGACAACCGCTACACCGTCCCCACCGTGACCAGGGACAAGGACATATTCCGCCAGCCGCCAAAACCGGCAAAGGAGCCGGCACCCCTGGACAAGGCCCCTTAGGGCGTCCCCCCGACCATGGCGATCCTGGCCTTGTACTCCGCCGAGCCCTTCACAAAGTATTTCGTGCTCCAGCTATTGTCCGACGTGAGCCTGAATACGTCGAGGTTGCCCGCCTGTCGCCGGTCGTACTGCATGCGCGCCCTGTAGTGCTCGAACAATCGGAGAAACTCCGCGAAATAGATGCCTGCCAGACGCGGGCATTCGGTGATTTCCAGCAGGTTCTCGTCGTTGTTGTGCAGGGAATTGGCGCTGAAATTGGCCGACCCGGTGAATATGACCGGCTGGTCCCCTTCCGCGTCGATGACGACGAACTTATGATGCACGCGGACCATGATCTTGGGATTTTCCCCCGGCCACAGCACGCGCTCGGGAACGAATCCCGTCGGGGTATCTTTGGCGTCGAAGGCCTTGTAGCCGGCAACGTCATGGTCCTTCGCGGACCGGTTCATGATTTCTATCTTTGCCGCCACGTCGGCACGCCCGGGATCTCCGCTCGGCGCGGTTTCCGAGACCCGGTTCACCAGGGCGAGCATCATCTTTCCGTCATCCGCCGCGCCGAAAACAGCATCCAGCAGGGGCTTGTCGGTGGGATCATATGCGCATAGAAGGACCGAGTGCGCGGCTTTTTTCACTGCATCCACGATGGTCTGGAGCGAGTCGCGGCTTGCCTGGCCTTCAGGGGGAAAGAAGACCCTGATTTTCGCGTCGCCGACGCTGATCTTGCTCGACCATCCGTTCTGCTTCTTGCGGGTCTCTGCAAGGCTCGGGTCTCCGTCAAGCAATGCCTTCCTCGACAGATACAGCCGGGCCAGCTCGGGGGATTCGAATGCATGAAGCACGTTCGCCTGCGCGGACAGGCCTTCACTGGTGAAATTGGCAGAACCGGTGAGGACGGCTTCTGCCTTGTTCGCCGCGCCGACGCGAACCAGGAACTTGTCGTGCATGATGTTGGCGTGCGTACGGGCAATGAAGCCCGTACGCGGTCTTCCCGCGGCCACGAGCTCGTTGATGGCGGCGTCCGAGGTATGGTCGCTCGCCGTCTGGTTGTAGGCGAGGGCCAGGCTGCCCCCGTATTGCTTGAAGCCGGGAATGATCCAGGTCTCGTCGGTCAGGTGGTAGATTGCGCCGCCCATGGCCTTGCCGGGCGCGCGGCCCAGGAAGTCGGACACGGCCAGCTCCATGCCGTTGGCCAGCCACGCGCGCGCCGCCTTCTGCTGTGCGGCGGTCGAGAGGTCGGGGAACTGCTTTTCAAATGCCTGGGAGCTGACAACGGCGCGATTGAAATGCGTGGTGATCCCCTGCTCTTCAACCTCGGGAATCCGCGCGTTGATGATTGCGGATTCTGTGTCGAGGAGCTTTGGCGCGGCGGCAGGACCGACCGCCGGCGTGACCCGGTAAGTGAATGACGATCCGCGATCCTTTGTGTCGATCCGGGCGTCCCACCAGTAGAACTTCTGTATCGGAGCTTCCTTGCTCGAAAAATCGCCTTGATCCGGCTTCGGTCCGTTGAAACCGATGCGGTTGGGCAGCCAGCTTTGGGGCGCTCCGGCGAATCCGGGCGTGCGCAGGATCGCGAACCCCAGGAAATCCGGTCTGCTGTCCCGGCCGGCCAATCGAACGCAAGCAGAACCAGCGTCGGGGACTGGTACGATTTTACGACTACAGGCATCTCGCCCTCCTGTCCTTATGCATCAATGTATTCAGCCCCATGCCTGAGGGGCAACTTTTTTTATTCAATGGTATAATGAGCTCACGCATGATCGAAGACACTCTCAAAGCATGGGCCGTGCGGAAGGGCTACGATGTCGCATGGGGGCCGGGAACGCTCTTGCGCGACGCGCAGGCGGAGATTCATGGCCGCGGCGCGCGGGGCGAGCTTGACCCTGATTTTGTCGAGAAGTGGCTTGGCTGGGTCAGGGACCCCGGCGCGGATGCCCCAACCCCGGAAACTGTGATCGCCGTGGCTGTTCCCTGCACTGCCTCCCGCATTCGATTCACGCACGGCGATCGTGTGCTCACGGCAACGGTCCCTCCGACTTATGTGGAGGATGCTCGGGACAATGAGCTTATCAGGAAAGAGCTCCTGGAGCTTCTGCCGGAGCTGAACGGAGACCTTGTGCTCGTGGGGCCTGCGCGCAAGGCGCTGGCGGTACGACTGGGTCTGACCGCATACGGTCTGAACAACATCACCTACTCGGCGAGCCTGGGGAGCTACATTCTGATCGTTGCTCTTGCCAGCTCGACCAGGATTGGACCACGGCCCCGGCCGGCGCCGCACCGCGCAGAGGTGCTCAGCGAATGCGAATCCTGCGGCCGCTGCCGTGACATCTGTCCCACCGGCGCGATCCCTCAGGACCGGTTCCTCCTCAGGGCTGAACGCTGCCTGACCTGCTGGAATGAGGTGCCCGGCCCGCTGCCCTCCTGGCTCCCCTCTGATGCGCACAACTGCCTCATCGGCTGCATGACGTGCCAGGAAGTCTGCCCGCGCAATCAAGGACTTTTGAAGACCCGGGACAGCGGGATCGTTTTCGACAAGGCGGAAACCTCCGCGCTGTTGGCCGGCGGTGACATGACTCCTCAGTTGAATGCTTCGATCCAGGAAAAGCTCGACCGTATCGGGCTGGCAGGGATCAGGGCTGTGGTGGGAAGAAACCTGGCGGCGCTGGTGAGAGGCTGCTCCTGACAAAGAAACCCGCGGTCGCTGACCCGCGGGTTTCTTCTAACAAATCATCTAAATGTGATGCCCCTCGTCAGGGCTTATGCTGAATCAATAGCTCCATGTGTAGCCCGCACTGAACGTGCTTCCGGTATTGAAATTGTCGATCTCCTGAGTTGTGTTTCCGTCGCTGTCATGAGTAAAGACCACTGACTGGGTATTTGTACCACTGACAGAAGATATTTGCTGGAGCAAGCCGTGCGAGTCGAATGAAGAGGTGACAGTGGCTGAATACGGTCCAAAAAGGTTGACGTAGACGTTCGCCGTCAGCACTCCCGTGCCCGCTTGCCAGGAAATCGACAGGAAAGTCGCCCCCGCTGCGGTTTGAATGGTCATGTTTGATGGAAAGCCTGTTGTGGAGTCCCACTGAACAGAAAAAGTGTACTGAAGCGTACCGGCGCCATCGTAGACTGTTCCGCTCACGAGCCGGCCATTCGAATCATACCCATAGGCGATGGTCTGCGTCAGGGTACCAGAGCCGTTATACTGGCTGTCCTGGATCTGGTTGCCGCTTGCGTCGTACTGGAAGCTGTCGCTGCTTGAAAGGGTGGCAGACACTGTGCTCGTGCCGCCGGAATAGTACGCTGCGACGGTCTGATTGCCTTGGGAGTCGTACTGATATGAATAGTAGTCCTGGACATAAGCGCCTGTGGGGTCATAGTCATCCTTCCGTGTCAGATTTCCACGGAAGTCGTATGTATAGGCATGATATGCGTTCTGGGTGTGTGCAGGCATCGTGTAGTCATGCTCGGTCGATATGGCCCCATTCACATACGCATAGTCAGCCTCCGCTGTAGCGCTTGAAAGCGGAAATGCGGAGTAACTCAGTTTGATCTTCGGGGGCGCCTGCGTGGTCGGCAGGAGGAGATTCCCTGAGAGCGACACAGCGGCGTTGATTGCCGTGGCAAATGACAAGGGTGTATATATCGAACCCGGCGACTTGTTCCCTGCCTTGTCCACAGCCTTCACAACGACGATGTATTGCACGTTGTTGAAAGGCACGTTGACGATGGCCGATTGAACACCCAGGGCAACATTCACGGGATTGGGCGGTGAGTCCGCCGTCATGGGAGCCCTGAGCGAAATCTCAATGTGATCCACGTCCGAATCGGTCGGATCATTCCACGTGACTTTGAACTGCTTGTTCCCCGCTGAAACTACTTTCATGCCGGCGACATTCTTGGGCTGCACCAGAGCCCTGATGGTGCCTTTCATCGCGATCTCAGGGCATCCGACGAGCACCACCGCCACGCTTGCCACGCCGAGCAAGCGAAAGAGATTCATTTTCCTTCCTGCCATATTACCACCTTTCGCACGCCGTTCGCGTCAGCGGCTCTCGTTGCCTCTTCGCCCCTAAGGTCGAGGTAGGCGAACCTCTGCGCGAGCTCGGGGTCTTTGGCCTGCAGGTCCGCGTACGCCTTCTTTGCAATCGCATAGTTCTCCAGCGCATGATTCACCCGGGCCACGCACAGCAGCACCGTCGGGTTGTTCGGATCCTTCTTATAGGCCCTGTTGTAGAAGTCGAGGGCCTTGTCCGTCTGGGACTGCACGAAATAGATGTTGCCCATGTTGATCAATGCAGGCACGTACTCGTCCTTGGCCAGGACCTCCATGAGGGTCTTCTGGGCCTTGTCAAACAATCCGTAGCGGGAATAGAGAACCGCCAGGCTGTTCAATGGCTTTGACTTGTTCGCAGCCTTGTCGGCCGCCGCAAGCAGCGCCGCCTCCTGCCGCCCGATCTGGCTCGTGACAAAGGAGTTCACCTCGGCGGTGTACACCTTCACCAGCTTATCCTGTGCAGGGATGGCGATGTTGGACGCCGTGCTGGAGTAGCCAACGGGCTGGTATGTCTTCCAGGCCTCATGCAGGGGATAGAAGGCCGCCTGGTTTTTTGCCTTGTTCTCCCTCCACTCTTTCGCGCCCAGCTGCCATGCCTTGAGGAACCCGCCCTCGCGCAGGGTAATCTCGATGGGCAGCCAGGCCTTGCCGTCCTGGTAGATGAAATCGTCCGAGTTCTGGAAGGTCTTGCGCACGTCCTCCTGGCTCATTTGCAGCGCGATAGCCATGAAAATGTGCCCGGGGATCGTGATGAAGGCGGACTCTACCCCGATTGCCTCGAACATCGATGCGTAAAGGACAGAGAAGTCGCTGCACTTGCCTCCGCGGTAGTCCAGCGTCTGCTGCGGGAACTGGATGTAGTCGACGGTCTTGTTGTCCGAGTTCAGCGTCGCGACGGGGTCAGTGGAGTACGTGAGCCCGTAGAGGGTGAGCGCGTCATGGATTGCCATGGCCAACTGCAGGTTGGGCTCGATGGAGGCGCTCGCCTTGCCCTGCACCATTGACTGCACGTTCTTCGCAAAACTCACCGCGGTGGGATCGTTTGCGGACACGAAGGCGGCCGCCTTCCTGTCGTCGTCCCAGGTCAGCGAGTTCCTGCGAAGCACCTGGAGGGTCTGCACTGTGTCCTGTGACACCGGTGTGCCATTCAGCGTATACGTCAGCGTCAGGCGCACCGACACCTTGGTTGATTCTGTGTTTGCAAGTATGTCCTTGGTGAACAGTCCGTAGAGGTCCATCGATGCGTCCGCTCCCGGCTCGATCTTGTCCGGTCCGTCTGTCTCCTTCGGGTCGGTCATGTACTCTTTGACGAATACGCTCGCTTTGACGTTCTGTATCGTGGAGCGCTCGTAATTGTGGATAACCGCCGTGCCGACGGGGTGATCGTCGTAGAACTTGTAGAACACGGGATAGATGTCGGAGATCGCGATCTTGCTGAACTGCAGCCCGGTCCCGGACTTCATGCCGCCCTGGAGCGGCGTCGGCCGTCCGCTTCCTCCCTGCCTCTGGATCGTCGATCCGCCGAACCCACCGCCAAAGTGGTACGAGGTGCCAATCGAAACGGCGACGTCGTTGTAGAGGCCAAGGAAGTTCCGGTAGGTGCCGGTCACTCCCAGGCTGAATGAAGGAGAGAGGCTGAAGTACACGCCGAGGCCTCCCATGGCTACGGGGTTGGAGCCGCTGGCGCCTCCATTATTGATAAAGCCGTAGAAGTATCCAAAACCGCCGAAACCCTTGAGCTCCAGAAGGTTGGGGATCATCTGCCATGAAATCCCGACGTCAAGCCCGCCCGACATCATCGAGACGCTGCCGTTTCTGCGGAGAGGAGAGTACGTGTACTCGATGTCCGGCCCGGCGTACAGCATTGGGAAGAAGGGCATCCTGAGCTCGGCACTCAGATTGCCGGTCCCCCCCATGTTGTAGAGGGCCGAATCGGCGAGCAGCGGAATCGCGACTCCCGGCGTGAACGACACCGAGAACAGGTCCGGAGTTAAAAGCGGAGCCTTGCTCGCAGGAGCGGGAGCCGGAGACTTGCCCTGCGCAAGAACAACAAGCGAGACGACCCCTAGAAGAATCGCAGTCAGGAAGAGTTTACGCGTCATGTGTCACCTCTTTCAGGCCCCGGATGGGGGCCTCGCAAGACGGGCAAGACAAGGTACCTGCCGGAAACCGAAGCTTTCCGGGCCAGGCACCCCTCTGCCTTTCCAGTTCACTGCTTTGATACCCTGAAAAATAGCTTACCAAATTGCTCCTATTAATAGGTGAATCATATCGCCGTACATGAGCAAAATCAAACAGTACAACTGCAATTTTAAAAAAAGTTGATGAGGCAGGAAAATGCACTATCCCAGAGCAGACGGGCCTATCGGTGTGGGTCTAATATCTTAGTTAATTCAGTAAAAGGCGCTTCTTGGCTATCTCGACCAATTTACGGCTTCAGCACCACCCGCATCACGTCGCGAGCTTTAAGCGGAAACGCTGGGGGCCGGAGCCGTCTGCGCGGCGCGGACCTTGCCGACGAAGAAGTTTCCAGAGTAGCCGATATCCTTTGACACTCTCCAGGCGCACTCCAGCACGAGAAGCTCGAAGGCGGACTTGTTGGCCGCATCGATCGTGCTGAGAAGGCACGTGACGCCGAGGCCGGCAACCACCTTGCCCTGCACGTCGAAAACCGGCGCGCCAATGCAGACTATTCCCGACGTATACTCCTCGTTGTCGTATGCGAGCCCTGTCTGGCGCGTGCGCTCGAGCTGCTGGAGCAGCTCGGTGCGCAGCACGATAGTGTTGGGAGTCAGGCCCACGAGCCGGGACGGGATCACCTGCTTCACCTCGTCCTCGTCCATGAACGCGAGCACCGCCTTGCCGTACGCATTGGGGTGGTAATAGACGAGACTGCCGGGAACGACGCGCAGATAGAACTGCACCTCGGGGCTCACCGTGTCAATCACGAGCATCTGGTCCCCATGAGGGATCTGGATCTGGCAGGTTTCCTCGGTCTCCCTGCAGAGCCACTCCATGTGCGGCCGCGCGCGCTGACGCAGCTCGAACCGGGTGTACAGGCTCATGCCCAGGGAGAACACGCGCGTGCTCAACTGGTAGCCGCTCGAGACGGGGTCCTGCACGGTGTATTCGCGCTCGGTCAGGCGCTTGAGGATGCGAAAAACTGAGTTGACAGGAAGCTTCAGACAGCGGGCGAGCTCTGTGGTCCCGTAAGGCCGGGGGTGCTTCGCCATGAACTCCAGGATGTCCAGGGCGCGATCCACCGCCGGTGCCGAGTATTCCCTGATCTTTTTTTCCACTTTGTTCGTTGCAGGCATTGCTTTTTCAATCTATCGTTCCCGCCCCCGGGCGTCAAGGGAAGCCCCTATTTCAGGCGTTCACTTCTCCGTCATGACCCAGACGCCGCTCCATTTTTCCGCGGCCGGGGCAGCGGCGAGCTCCCGGCACTTCCGGGCATAGGAGGCAGCGGCAGGGTCCTCGGCCGCGACACCGGCAAAGATGCCTTCCGCCTCTGCGAACCTCCCCGCATAGTACTCCTTCAGGCCCTTGTCGAACACCTCGAGGCCTGCCCGGCGCGCGGCAAACTCGGCCGGAAGCATCGGCTCGAACACGACGACAGGCTCCTTGCGGCCGACCACTGCGACGCGCGAGAGCTCGCGCGCGGGAAACGCGCCGGCCATTTTCTCCACCACGGCGCGGGAGATCATCGTGTAGGTACCGAACTGCTTGTTGATGCCCTCCAGCCGGGCCGAAAGATTCACCTGGTCGCCCAGCATGGTGTAGTCGAATCGAGTCTTCGACCCCATGTTCCCGACAACGGCGGGCCCCGTGTTCATGCCGATGCGCATCCGCATGTCCTTGCCGATGCGCGCACGGATGCCGGGCCGCATCTCCGCCAGCTTTGCCTGGCAGCGCAGGGCGGCCCTGACCCCGCGCACGGCATGGTCCTCCAGCGTCAGGGGCGCGTTCCAGAAGGCGATGATCGCGTCGCCCTCGAACTTGTCGATCGTTCCTCCCTCCTCCTGGATGATGTCCACCATGGCGGTGAGGTACTCATTGAGAAGCGCGGTCAGGTCCTCCGGAGTGAGCGCCTCGGAGATGCCCGTGAAGCCCTGCACATCGGAGAAGAAGATGGTGAGCTCGCGCCGTTCCCCCCCGAGCCGCAGGCGCTCGGGGTGCGCGATCAGCTCTTCGATGACGGCCGGGCTCAGGTACTGCTTGAAGGCTCCCTTGATATAGCGCTTCTGCTGGCCCTCGGTGGCATAGGTGACGAGACTGCCGCCTACCAGTGAGATCACGGCTCCCAGCTCCAGGGCCACGACCTGCAGCCAGTATCCCAGCGCGTAGGCGGCGATGCCGAGGGCGGGCGCGAGGGGAAGGAACGCCACGTAGACCAGCGCGCTCCGGCCCGCGCCTGAGACCGCCGTGCCGGAGAGCCCGGCGCCGATGCAGAGCAGGAGGAGGAGAAGGATCGTCGCCGCGACGGGGACGGGCCTCATGAAATCGCCCGAGAGGAGATTGTCCAGCATGGTGGCGTGTATCTCCACGCCGGGATAGTCGCCCGTCATGGGGGACGGCTTCAGGTCGAAGAGTCCGGGCGCCGAATAGCCGTAGAAGACGTACTTGTCCTTGACCACGTCTGGTTTCAGGGCGGGCTCCGTGCCCTCCTGGATCTGGAGGTCGGCCTGCACGACAGCAGCCGCGGTAAGGGCCGTATGCGTTGCGGAGGGGCCCCGATACCTCAGGATGGCCCGGCCTTCCGCATCGATGGGAACTTCCCTGCCGTCCACGGTGAGCTTCCCAGGGCTGATGGATATCGCGGGGGAACCCGGGTTCCCCGTCAGGTAAGCGGCAAGGGCCTCGGCAGGCACGACCCGGCCGTCGAACACGCTGAAGAGGGCGCCCCTCCGATAGACCCGGTCCGTCGGGTCCGGGGCCATGTACGCATTGGCAAGCAGGTTCGCGCTCTTCCAGAGCTCGGGTATCGGGAACTCGGCCATCGGGTAGACGAGCGTCTTCGGGCCGGCCCTGCGGACCCAGTCCGCCAGGCCGGAGACTACGAGCGGCGGCCGTGGATAGTCCGCGGGCCAGGTCTTCTCCGTGGCCTGCGTCGAGCCAAAGTTCATGACAATCACCACGCGCCCGTTTTTCGCCACGCCGTTTCCCATTGCTTCATCGTCGGAAACGCCGTACACGGAAGGCTCCGTGAAGAACACGTCCAGCACGAGGGCCTTGGCCCCGCCCCGCGCGCAGAAGTCGGCAACCGCTGTGTACACCTCGCGCGGCCATGGCCAGGAAAGCGCGTTCTCCTTCCTGCCCCACTCGAGGCTTTTCTGGTCCAGAAGGATCGTCGCAACCTGGCTGGTTGCCTTTCCCGGCCGGGCGAGGAGGCGCGCCCGCAGGTCCCATGTGCGGGCCTCGAAACCGTTCAACGCGCCGAGGAGCCAGACACCGAGCACGAGGGCGGCACCCGCCGTCCCGATCAGAGCACCCTGGATCAGCTTGCGCAGGCCGCCGGAGATCCCGCGGTGGCCGGCCATGACCTAGATGGCCCCCAGCGCGGCCCTGTAGCGGGCCTGTCGCGCGCCTTCCGCCGAAGAGGCCGGCGTGACGGCGGGTTGTCCCTGGAGCGTTTTTTCCACAGCGGCAATCCTGACCTTTGGATCCGGATGGGTCTTGGCAAAATCCGTGCCGCCGGGTTTCAGCTTGCTCTTCATCACGGTGAGCATCTCATCGAAAGCCTGTGGATCGTATCCCGCTTTCCGCATGATGACGAGCGCCATCTGGTCCGCCTGCAGCTCCTGCTCGCGCGAGTAGCCCGAGTTCACGAGGGTATTGGTGATGTCATTGATGGAGTCTTTGAACGTGCCGGTGAGCTGCTTCAGCTCGGGGGAACCCGCCACCTGCACGGTGGCGTTCGCCCCGGCCTGTACCGCGGCGGTCCACCGCGCGTTGCTGATGGCCTTGAGCCCATGCTTCAGCACGACGTGGCTGATCTCATGCGCAAGGATTGCCGCCACGGTTTCTTCGGTGTCGGCGCAGCGCAGGAGGCCGCGGCTTATCAGGATGAGCCCGCCGGGCGCTGCGAAGGCGTTGATCTCGTCGGAGTCCATGATGAGAAAATGATACCCGCCGAACGTCTCGGGCCTGTCCGAATACAGCGTGAGGCTCCGCCCCAGCACATTGATGTAATCGGTTGCCTTCTGTTCGCTGTACGCCTTGCGCGTGGCAAGGATGTTCGCCGCGACCGCGCGGCCGATGTAGTACTCCTGTTCAGGGGTGATCTCCTGGGAGGCGGTCTGGACGGCCTCCACGGTCTGCTGAACCGCGGCCCGCTTGTTGGGGTCTCCGGCAACATCCATGACCGTGCCGAGGAGCGATCCGCCCATGCTCGAGCAGCCGATCACGCCAAGAAGGATGAAAAGGACGGGGAGGGGACGGGTCATGGGCTTCACTGCGCGCCTCCTTCCGGTGACGCGAGGCCGCCCTGGTTGATGAAGGCGGCGAGCTGATCAGGGGTGACCACGATCTGCCCCATGCGATCCACCCACGTGTAGTCGAGCTTGCCTTCCGCCTTGTACTCGTTCTCAACCGATTCGTTGAAACCCTTGCCTGCCAGCGCGACCTCGCCGGTGGAGGCGCCCTGCGCCACGTTCTCGCTTCCGGACCTGAGAACGATCGTCTTTTCCTGGAGGGCCGAGAGGCTCACCCAGCCCTGCAGCTTCCCATCCGGGCCGCGCACCTTCATCCACGATGCGCCCGCAGGCTGCTCCAGGACAGTGACCCGGTCGGCGTATTTGAGCGTACCCAGGATCTTGCCGAGAAAGCTCGCTGTGGCCCTCACCGGGGTCTCTTTGACGGTCACGCTCATCTGCTTCTGGTCAGCGGCAAAAATAACACCCGCAGCGAGCAGCAGGCACGCCGCAATACACAGGCGAAGTATCCTCATCACTCTTGCCTCCCCCGTTCAAGGTAGCGTGAAATCAGCAGCTTGTCACGTCTGAAATGGCAAGGCGTCACCCGAGCCAAACCTGGGAACGCTGTGAAACTCTGTATTTCCTTGACAGAACGGCAGGATTCGAGAACACTCAGGTCCAATGCCGCTCACGGGAACGACTCACAAGATGGCAATCGCGTGCCTGGCGATTGCGTTGGCCGCGGGTTGCACAGGTCGTCAGCCCGAAAAGGGCGCTGGCGCGCCTCCGAGGGGCGCGGGCGCGCCCGCGCGGGAATCGTCGATTCTCAATACCGGCTCGGACACCCTCGTCAACCTTGCCCTGGCCTGGGCCGAGCGATACATGGCTTTGCACCCCGACGTGCGCATCTCGGTGACCGGCGGAGGATCGGGCACGGGCATCGCCTCTCTCATCAATGGCACCATCCAGATCGCAAACGCTTCCCGTGAAATGTCCGCGGAGGAGATCGCCGAAGCGAAGAAGAACGGCATCACACCGGTAAGGTCCACTGTCGCTCTGGACGCCATAGCCGTGGTCGTGAACCCGCGCAACCCGGTCAAGGGCCTCACGCTGCGCCAGATCTCGGACATGTACACAGGGAAGATCGGCCGCTGGTCGGCCGTTGCCGGAGATGACCGTCCCATCGTCCTTCTCTCACGGGAGTCCAACTCGGGCACCTACGTCTATTTCCTGGAACAGGTGCTGCGCCTGGGAGACAGCAAGGCGAGGACGCTGTTCTCACCCGAAACCCTTCTCATGCCTTCCTCCGAGGGCATCAGCACCGAAGTGCGGCAAAACGTGAACGCCATAGGCTACGATGGGCTGGGCTACGTGACCGCTGACCAGAAGGTGGTTGCCGTGGCGCGTACCGCGGACGGTCCCTATGTCCTGCCCTCCGCGGCCACGGTGCTCGACAAGACCTATCCGGTCTCCCGCCCCCTCTACATGTATACGGCCGGCGAGCCGTCAGGCGCGATAAAAGCATACCTCGATTGGGTCATGGGTGAAGGACAGGGCCTCGTGACTGACCTGGGCTTTGTGCCGCTCAGAAAGGGCGGCCAGTGATGGCGTCCCCCCGCGCGCGGGAGCGCATTCCCCTGTCACGGGTTTCGGAGTTCACCATCGAGACCCTTATTCGGGTGCTCGGGTTCTCCACCATCGGCCTGGTTCTCCTGATCTTCCTCTTCCTCCTGCGTGAGGGAATGCCCGTCTTCTTCGAGGTTCCCTTGCGCGGGCTTTTCTCTTCACGCTGGTATCCCACCTTCGCGATCTTCGGCGCCCTCCCTCTCATCCTCGGATCCATTCTCGTCACGCTTCTGGCCATCGTCATCGCTCTGCCTCTCGGCGTGGCAACCGCCGTGTTCGTGCGCGAGGTCGCGCCGCGATGGGCCCGTGAGATACTGAAGCCGATCATCGAGGTGCTCGCCGGCATTCCTTCTGTTGTCCTCGGCTTTTTCGGCATGACCTTCGTCGCGCCCCTGGTCAGGGACGTGCTGGGGGCCCCCACCGGTCTCACGGCATTCTCCGGGGCGATCATCCTGGCCTACATGGCGCTGCCCACCCTCATCAGCGTCGCGGAGGACGCCCTTGACTCGGTGCCCAAGAGCTACCGCGACGCGGGCCTGGCAATGGGCGCCACCCGCTGGCAGACCATCTGGCGCGTCGTGGTGCCTGCCGCCAGATCCGGCATCCTCACGGCGGTCATGCTCGGCATGGGCAGGGCAATCGGCGAAACGATGGCGGTGATGATGGTGACGGGCAATGCCGCGGTCATGCCTTCCTCCCTTGCGTCGCTCTTCCGGCCGGTGCGCACCATGACCGCCACGATTGCCGCGGAGATGGGCGAGGTGGCGCGGGGAAGCACGCACTACCATGCCCTCTTCGGCATCGGGATCATCCTCTTCGTGCTCACATTCTTCATCAACCTCGCGGCCGCCAAGGCGATCTTCCAGAAGAAGCGGAAGGGGGGGCTGCGCTGATGAACCGCGCCCTCGCCCAGAAGCTGGGATTCGCCCTGCTCGGGCTCGTCTCCCTCCTCGTGGTGGTGCCCATCCTGGTCGTGATCGGCGTCATCGTGGCCCGGGGCATCGTGGCCATCAACTGGCAGTTCCTCACCACGATGCCGCACGGCGGCATGAAGGAAGGCGGCATCCTGCCCGCCATCGTGGGCACGCTGCTCCTGACCCTCGGCACGGCCCTCGTGGCGGTGCCCATCGGCATCGGCGGCGCCGTGTACCTCTCTGAGTACGCCCGGGACACCCGCCTTACCCGCGCCATCCGCCTGGCCATCGTCAATCTCGCGGGCATCCCCTCCATCGTCTACGGCCTGTTCGGATTGGGAATGTTCGTGCTCTTCTTCCGATTCGGCACCTCGATCCTCGCCGGGTCCCTCACCCTGGCCATCATGACCCTTCCGGTCATCATCAGCACGGCGGAAGAAGCGCTGCGCGCCGTGCCCCAGGAGTTCCGCACCGTCTCTTCGAGCCTCGGCGGCACCCGCTGGCAGGGCATCCGAAACATCGTGCTCCCCCAGGCCCTGCCCGGGCATCATCACGGGCGTGATCCTCGGCCTCCTGCGCGCGGCCGGTGAGACCGCGCCGATCCTCTTCACCGTGGCGGCATTCTATCTCCCGCGGCTGCCGTCCTCTCCGCTGGACCAGACCATGGCCCTGCCCTACCATCTGTACGTGATCAGCACGCAGGTGCCGGGCATGCCGCTGTCCGTGCAATACGGGACCGCCCTGGTCCTCCTGGGGCTCGTCCTGTCCCTGAATATCGTGGCCACCCTGATCCGCGGCTATTTCCGGAGAAAGCGGCAATGGTAGGAGAGATCCACACGAACGCGCTGGATCGTCAGGCCGCCAAGGTGAGAGTCGAGGCCGTGAGCTACTGGTACGCGGGCAGACAGTCGCTCTCCGACGTGAGCCTCACTTGCCGGACAGGGCGGTGACCGTGCTCTTCGGTCCGGCAGGGGGAGGGAAGACCACCCTGATGCGCCTGGTGAACAGGCTGAACGACCTTGTGGACGGCACACGGATGACCGGCCGCATCCTCCTGGACGGCGAAGACATCTACGCCCCCGGTGTCGACGTGACCCGGCTGCGCAGGAGAGCGGGGATGGTGTTCGCGCTGCCGCTGCCGCTGCCGGGAACGGTCAGGGAAAACGTTCTCTATGGCCCCCGGCTCGCAGGGGAGCGGCACGCGGGAAGGCTTTCGGAGATCGTGGAGCGCAGCCTCACCCAGGCCGCCCTGTGGAGCGAGGTGAAGGACAGGCTGGACGGACCCGCGCTGAGCCTGTCCGGCGGCCAGCAGCAGCGGCTCTGCATTGCCCGCAGCCTGGCGCTGGAGCCCGAGATGCTGCTCCTGGACGAGCCGACGTCCGGCCTCGACCCGATCTCCACGGCCAAAGTGGAGGAGTCCCTCTTCGAGCTGAAGAAGCAATACGCGGTGGTCATCGTGCCGCACAGCGTGCAGCAGGCGGCGCGCGTGGCGGATTTCGCCGCTTTCTTCCTCTCGGGCGAGCTGGTGGAGTGCGGCGACGGCCCGCAGGTATTCACCGCGCCCCGTGAAAAAAGGACCGAGGACTACGTGACGGGGAGGTTCGGCTAGTGAAGGGAAAGATCGCCGTCAGGGATCTCACTTTCAGCTACGGCGCGCGCATCGCCCTGCAGGACGTGAGCATCGACGTGGAGGAAAGGCGCATCACCGCGTTGATCGGCCCCTCGGGGTGCGGCAAATCGACATTCCTGAGGTGTCTGAACCGGATGAACGATACGATCCCGGGAGCCCGGGCAAAGGGAAGCGTGCAGATAGACGGCATGGACGTCTATGCCCCCGCCACCGACGTGGTGGAGCTTCGGAAGAAGGTGGGGATGGTCTTCCAGCGGCCCAACCCTTTCCCCCAGAGCATCTTCGACAATGTGGCGTTCGGCCCGCGCGTGCTGGGCACCCACCGGGGGAACTCCCTCGAAGATGAAGTGGAGAAGAGCCTCAGGGCAGCCGATCTGTGGGCAGAGGTGAAAGACACGCTGCATCACGACGCCCTTGCCCTCTCCCTGGGACAGCAGCAGCGGCTGTGCATCGCCCGGGTCGTGGCGGTCGCGCCCGAAGTCATCCTGATGGATGAGCCCTGCTCCGCGCTGGATCCCATCGCGACGCTGCGCGTCGAGGAGCTGATGCGCACCCTGACGGAGAGGTACACGATCGTCATCGTGACGCACAACATGCACCAGGCCGCGCGGGTATCCGACTGGACCGGCTTTTTCTGGCTGAACGAGCACAGGGCGGGAATACTGGCGGAGTTCGGAGCCACGGAGCGGATCTTCACCAGCCCGCGGGACAAGCGAACGGAAGACTACATTACGGGGCGATTCGGATAGGGGGCGCGGAGCGCCACGCGGGGCGGACGCGCCCAAGGAGGACCTATGGCACGGGAAAAGTTCGAACACGACCTGCACAGGCTGCAGGATGAGATACTGGCCCTGGGAGCGATGGCGGAGAACGCGGTCGCCGAATCCGTGCGCACGCTGAAGCAGCACGATTTCGCGCGTGCGCGCGCCCTCATCGAGGGGGACCGCCACATCAATGAAAAGCGCTACGCCATCGAGAACGAGGCCCTCACCCTGATCGCCACGCAGCAGCCCATGGCCGGTGACCTGCGCACCCTGGCGGCGATCCTGGAGATCGCCACCGAGCTTGAGCGCATGGCGGACTACGCCAAGGGGATCGCGAATGTCGTGTTGATGATCGGCACCGAGACGCTGATCAAGCCCCTGGTCGATATACCCCGCATGGCGGACAAGGCGTGTGACATGCTCCACAGGGCCCTGGAAGCCTTCCTGAAGCAGGACGTGGAAGCGGCACGCGCCATCCCCAAGGAAGACGCGGCGGTCGACGCCCTGTACGAGCAGATCTACAGGGAGCTCATCACGCACATCATGGCGGACCCGAAGGCCATCGATCAGGCCACGCGGCTGACCTGGGTGGCCCACAACCTGGAGCGCGTGGCGGACAGGGTGGGCAACATCTGCGAACGGATCGTGTTTTCGATCACGGGCCGGGGAGAGGAGCTCGACGACCCTGTGGCGTACTGAAGGGACCCGCCGATCGGCGCCCGGCCTTGCACATGGCGCGCCAAAGAGGATAGAGTTCCCCGCCTGCACGCCATGAGCGACTCCCTCAGAGGAAAAAATTCTCTCCCGGCTGAAAAGTTTCGTCCTCGGCGGCGCCAAGGACTTCCGGGATCCCCACATCTTCCACAAGCTCACGCTCGTCGCTTTCTTCGCCTGGGTGGGTCTCGGGGCGGACGGCCTTTCCTCCGCCAACTATGGTCCCGAGGAGTCGTTCCTTTCCCTCGGCGTCCACGGCCACCTGGGGATCTTCGTTGCCCTCGCCACCGCCATCACGATCTTCGTCATCTCCGCCAGCTACTCGCAGATCGTGGAGCTCTTCCCCTCGGGCGGCGGCGGCTATCTCGTGGCAAGCAAGCTGCTCTCTCCCACCCTCGGCATGATCTCGGGGTCCGCGCTGCTGATCGACTACGTCCTCACCATCACGCTCTCCGTGGCAAGTGGGGCAGACGCCATTTTCAGCTTTCTGCCGTTCGGTTGGCTGCCATTCAAGCTCGCGTTCGCGTTGATTGGCGTGCTTTTGCTCATGGTGATGAATCTTAGGGGCGTGAAGGAATCCGTGATGCCCCTGGTCCCCATCTTCCTTCTCTTCCTCGTCACGCACACCTTCGCCATCGTGTATCGCATCTGGCGACCCACGTGTCCGCCGTGGGCGAGGTCGTGCGCAGCACGGCCGCGGACGCGCGCGCCGCCACGGCCCAGCTGGGAACGTTCGGCGTTTTCATTCTCGTGATGCGCGCCTACAGCATGGGGGCGGGAACCTACACGGGCATCGAGGCGGTGAGCAACGGGCTGCCCATATTGAGAGAGCCGCGGGTACAGACCGCCAAGAAGACAATGCGCTACATGGCGGCTTCCCTCGCCTTCATGGCGGCGGGTCTCATGATCGGGTACCTCCTCTTCGACGTGCGTCACGTGACGGGCAAGACCCTGAACGCCGTCCTGATGGAACGCATCGCGTCCGGCTGGGGCGCGGGCGGCTACGCGTTCGTGCTCGTCACCCTGATCTCGGAGGCCGTCCTCCTTTTTGTGGCGGCCCAGACCGGATTCCTGGACGGCCCGCGGGTCCTGGCCAACATGTCCCTGGACAGGTGGCTGCCCAGCCAGTTCAGCCTGCTCAGCGAGCGGCTGGTGATCAAGAACGGGATTCTCCTCATGGGGGGAGCGCAATCGTATTGATGCTCGTGAGCCGGGGCTCGGTCAAGTTCCTGATCGTGCTCTACGCCATCAACGTGTTCATCACATTCTGCCTTTCCCAGGCGGGCATGGTCCGGCATTGGTGGCAGGAGAGGAAGACGGTTTCCGCCTGGAACGAAAGATTCTCATCAACGGCTTCGGCCTTCTGCTCACCGGCTTCATCCTCATCTCACAGGTCGTGCTCAAATTCCAGGAGGGCGGCTGGATCACGCTGCTGGTCACCGGCTCTCTCGTGGCGGTGGCCATCACGATCAAACGGTTCTATTTCAGAACCGGAAAGCGGCTTGCCCGGCTGGATCACCTCATGACCGCCGTTGCCACCGCGGAGACCGAGGCGCCTCCGGACCCGAAGCGGAAGAACGCCCCGCGTTTCGACCCCCGGGGCAAGACCGCGGTCATCCTCGTTTCCGGTTTCAATGGGACGGGCCTGCACACTCTCCTCAGCGTAAAGAGAATATTCGGGGAAGCCTTCCGCAACTGGTATTTCATGCAGGCCGGCATCATCGACGCGGACAGGTTCAAGGGCGTGGAGGGCATGGAGAAACTGCGCGCGCACGTGGAGAGCGGTCTGGAGCGCTACGTGAAGTTCCTCAAATCCGAGGGGCTGTACGCGCAGGGCTACTCGGCCGTGGGCACGGATGTATCCGATGAAATCTGCGAGCTCGCTCGGGCCATTTACGAAAAAAACCCGAGCGCCGTGTTCTTCGGCGGACAGATCGTGTTCCCCGAGGACTCGTTCCTTTCCCGGCTGCTCTTCAACCACACGACTTTTGCCGTGCAAAGGCGGCTCCATCAGCTCGGCATCCCCTTCCTCGTCATGCCCGTGCGCGTGCAATAGGGGAAGCCGTATTATCTCACTTGTCCCGCGCGCCTCTCCGACAGTACATTGAAAGGCGGGAGGCGTGCAGACGCCTCCGAGGGTCGCCCCGTATGGGGGACCATGGGCTTGCCCGACCGGGAAGCCGCAGATGCCTGAAGGAGGCACGGTGATGACCAACAAGGTGTGGACGTTTGATCTCGGGCGCATCATGGATGAAGCGTTCAAGTTCGCGGAAAGCTTCGGGGAAGCATTCGACCACGAAGCCGCGGAAAAGATGCGCCAGGCCGCGGAGCACTTCGGGAGGGGCCCGTTCGGAAACCCCGACTATTATCCCGCCTACATGTACCCGCCTTCCACCATCTATCTCACCAAGGAGAAAAAGCTCGTGCTGGAGATCGCGCTGGCGGGATTCGAGGAAAAGGACGTGAGCGTCCAGTTCCGGGGGGATCACCTCATCTTCTCCGCAAAAGCGCCGCAGACGCAGGCAGGCGACGAAGGGGTTCAATACTTCAAGCGCAGGCTCAAGCTCAAGGACATCGAAGAGCAGCGCTACTACGTGCCCGCGGACAAGTTCGACCAGGCGGGGACCCAGGCGAGCTTCCACAACGGGCTCCTGCGGGTAGTCGTGCCTCCGCGCGAGCAGCCCGAAACGGGAGAGGAAATCCGGATCCGCATCCGCACCGGTGCGGACGCGGGGGAAGGCTCCGCGTAATTCTTCGATTGGAGCTTTACACTCCTCCCCGGGGCCGGTATATACTTCCACGAGAACTCTTGAACGAATCGACCGATGGAAGGAGGAACACGACACAGTGCGCTGCCGCCTCCCGCGCCTGACACTCGTGATCGCCGCCCTCCTGTCGGCTGCGCTGCTGCACGCCGTGCCCGCGGAGACCTCGGGTGAGAAGAAGGGGGAGCCCCTCACCCTTGTCGCCCGGTCCGCGATCCTTATCGATCAGGCCAGCGGGCGCGTGCTCTACCAGCGCAATGCGGACCAACCCTTCGTGCCCGCCTCCCTGGCCAAGCTCATGTCGCTGCACATCATCTACGAGAAGCTGGCTGACCGCTCGATCAGCCGGAGCGACGTGGTGTCCCTTACGGCGCACGCCTGGGCGGACAACCAGGCGCCGGGCTCCACCCTGATGAACCTGGGTCCCGGCCAGATCGTCACGGTGGAAGAGCTGATGAAAGGCATGGCGGTGGCATCGGGAAACGACGCCGCCACCGCGCTGGCCGAATATGTGGCGGGGAGCACGGCGAGCTTCGTGCGGCTGATGAACGAGGAGGCGAAATTCCTCGGCTATACGACCACCCGGTTCACGGACCCTGCCGGCGTGCAGGAGGCCAATCGGGTGAGCGCCCGCGAGTTCGCCGACTTCTGCCGGCGCTATATCGATCAGCATCCCGAGGCGCTGCCCGAGCTGCACTCCCTGCGCGAGTTCGAGTATCCCCTTGCGCAGAACCTGCCCGACCGCCGGCGCACACCGCTCGTCACCAAGAAGCAGTACAATGGGAACTACCTTGTCTGGGACGATTTCGGCGTGGACGGTCTGAAGACCGGGCACCTGGACGACGAAAACTTCACGGCGGCAATCACGGCCCGTCGGGGGGACATGCGCCTCATCGTTGTCCTGCTCGGCGTGCCGGGCCACACACTGAACGAGGGGGCACGCAACCGCTCCGCGGACGGCATGGCCCTGCTTTCCTATGGGTTCAAGAACTTCACCACCGTCGAGCTGGATGCGCCCCCCGTGGCGCCCGTGCGCGTGTGGAAGGGAGATTCCCGGGAGGTGGCCATGGCGCCGTCGGGAGTCGTGCGCATCACGGCCCGGAAAAGCGAGCTGGAAAGCCTCGAGTACAGGGTCGTGCTTTCCGCGCCCGTCGTCGCTCCGATAGTGAAGGGCCAGGAGATCGGCGCGCTGGTCTATTCCTCGGGGACCGAGGAGGTGGGCCGGATTCCCCTCCTGGCCACGACTGATGTCGAGGCGGCCGGGCTGCTTCGCCGGATGTGGGACTCTGTCGTGCTCGGTGTCTCCTCGATTGTGGGGGGCGCCGCGGCGGCTTTGAGATAGCCGGGGACGGGCCGTGGCTCGTCGCAAGGCGTGACTTTGAAGGGAGGACCTCGATGAATGAGACCAAGTTTCCCGTGTCCCTGGAGATCGACTACCCTGACAGGGAGCTGAACCGGCTCACTACTTTTTTCAGGTGCATCATGCTGATCCCGCCCGTTGTCATCCTTGCCCTGCTCACGGGTCCGGGGGCATGGGGTGACAGCTTGTGGAGATTGTTCTTCGCCTCCGGCGCGATCCTGTTCGCGCCCACCCTCCTCATGATTCTCTTCCGGCGCAAGTATCCGCGATGGTGGTTCGACTGGAACGTGAACATCACGAAGTTTTCCGCGCGGGTGGGGGCCTACGCGGCACTGCTGACTGATGAGTTCCCTTCCACGGAGAGGGAGCAGTCTGTGCACATCGCCATCCCGTTCCCGGACGTGAAAAAGGACCTGCGTCGCGGCATGCCTCTGGTGAAATGGTTCCTCGCCATACCCCACTGTTTCATCCTGTTTTTCCTGGGCATCGCGGCGGGGTTCTGCGTGTTCATCTCCTGGTTCGCGATCCTTTTCACCGGCCGCTTCCCCAGGTCATTCTTCGATTTCGTGGTGGGTGTGGCCCGCTGGGGCCTTCGGGTGAGCGCGTACGCCCTGCTGCTCGTGACGGACGTCTACCCCCCGTTCTCGCTCAGATAGGGGCGCTCTCGCTCTTTCCGCAGTTGCAGCTCCCGCCTTCGCAGCCGCACGGCTCGGCGGAGGTGGCGCATTGGCCGCCGCAGTCGCACTCCGTCTGCGGCGCGGGATTGGGGTTTTCGATGCTGAAGCCGCTGTTCTCCGGCTCGTCGACCCAGGTGACCAGGGACCCGTCCATGTACGACAGGCTCTGCGGATCGATGACGACCCTGATGCCATTGGATTCGAATATCTGATCGCCCTCTTCGGGCTCCTTGTCGTCGATCCCCATGCCGTAGCGGAAGCCTGAGCACCCCAGTCCCGCCACCCATACCCTCAGGGTCGCTCCCTCTTTTCCCTGCTCGGTGAGAAGCGTGGTGAGCTGGCCGGCGGCCTTGTCCGAAAGCAAAATTGCCATATATAGAGATATAGGAATAAAACGCTTTCAAGTCAAGGTCGGCCCGGGCCGCGCGGCCGCCCGCGCCTTGTTCCGCGGCCGCCCGTTCTGCTACACTCCGCGCCATGAACGCCATGGACGGGGCTCTCGGCTGCGTCCGCCAGGCCGTGCGCGGAATGGCCGGCTACGTGCCGGGGCTCCAGCCCGGTCCGGCAGAGCGGATCGTGAAGCTCAATACGAACGAAAATCCCTATCCCCCTTCCCTCCGGGTGCTCGAGGCCATGCGGAAGGCATCGAATGAAACCGTGCGGCTCTATCCGAGCCCCGATGCCGCGCCCCTTCGAGAACGCGCCGCGGCCACGTACGGCCTGCACCCCGACCAGGTCCTCTGCGGCAATGGCTCCGACGAGATCCTCGCCATGCTCATGCGGGCGTTCGTGGACGCCGGAGACGCCATCGCCTGGTTTCAACCCTCCTACTCCCTGTATCCCGTGCTCGCCTCCATCGCGGGGGCGCGCACCGCGGAGATTCCCCTGCCGCGGGTGACGCGCGGGGAAGAGATGGCCGCGATCCCCGTGCCCGCGGTGAAGGCAAAGGTGTTTTTCCTCACCACCCCGAACTCCCCCTATGGGGTGGTATTTCCCACCGCGTGGATCGGACGCCTGCTCGGCGGTTTTCCGGGCATCGTCGTGGCGGACGAAGCCTACGTGGATTTTGCAGACCAATCCAGCCTGCCGCTCCTTTCCGACAACCCGCGTCTGGTGATCGTGCGGACCCTTTCCAAAGCCTACTCCCTGGCGGGCATGCGGGTCGGGTCTCGCCTTCGCGCACGCGCTGCTGATAAAGGAAGTGATGAAGGTGAAGGACAGCTACAACGTCAGCAGGCTCGCCCAGGTCGCCGCGTGTGAAGCCCTGGCGGACCAGCAGTATTTCGGGAAAACGCGCGACATGATCCTGGCCACGCGCGCGCGGTTTTCGCGCCTCCTCGCCGGCATCGGCTTCACCGTGCTTCCCTCGGCGGCCAACTTCGTTTTCGCCGTTCCCCCGGCAGGTGTGGCGGCAGAGTCGCTGTTCGAGAAGCTTCTCGCGCGCGGCTTCCTCGTGCGCCACCTGCGCGCGCCTGCCGTTGCGGACGGGCTTCGCATCAGCATCGGCACGGACGCGGAAATGGATTCCCTTGCCCGTGCCATGAAGGAGGAAACCAGTGGCGGTCAGTAGCAGGATCCGCGGCAGCATCGAGAGCTCCTCCTGGATACGGATGATGTTCGAGACGGGCAACGTGCTGCGCGCCGCGCACGGGGCGGACAAGGTGTGCGACTTCAGCCTGGGAAACCCGGATGTCGAGCCTCCGGCCGCGTTCCAGCGCGCGCTGGAGGAGGTCGTCTCCGCTTCCCTCATACGCAAACACGGCTACATGCCCAACGCCGGCTATCCCGAGTCACGCGCGCGTGTGGCGGAGCAGGTGGCGCGGGAGCAGGGTGTTGCCGTCACGGCGGATCAGGTGGTCATGTCGTGCGGGGCAAGCGGCGCGCTGAACTGCGCGCTCAAGACCATCCTGGATCCCGGCGACGAGGTGATCGCGAGCGTCCCGTGTTTCATGGAGTACGCCTCGTACGTCGACAACCACGGGGGAAGGCTGATTCTGGCTCCCAGCCGTCCCGACTTCGACCTCGACGTCGAAGCCATCGAAGCCCTGATCAGCGCGCGCACCGCGGCGCTCATCATCAACTCACCGAACAACCCCACCGGCAGGATCTACCCCGAAGGCACGCTGCGGCGTCTCGCCGACATGCTCCTGCGGGCGGGAAAAAGCACGGGCCGGACAATCTATCTTCTCTCCGACGAGCCGTATCGCAAGATCGTGTATGGGGGAGCCGCCGTTCCGCCCGTCATGGGACTCTACCCCCACTCCATAGTCGTTACCTCCTACTCAAAGGACCTGTCGCTGCCCGGTGAGCGCATCGGCTTCGCCGCGGTGAACCCGGCTGCCGACGATGCGAAGAGGCTGGTGGACGGGGTGATCCTGTGCACGCGGATCCTGGGCTACGTGAACGCGCCCGGCCTGATGCAGCGGGTTGTCTCCCGGATCCAGGGCGTGTCAGTGGACGTGGAGATCTATCGCCGCAAGCGCGACCTCTTCTGCGCGGCCCTTTCTTCCATGGGCTACCAGCTCACCGTGCCCGAAGGCGCTTTCTATATCTTCCCGCGCGCGCCGGGAGGGGACGATCTTGCGTTCGTCCAGGAGCTGCAGAAGGAGCTCATTCTGGTCGTACCGGGACGCGGCTTCAGCCTGCCCGGTTATTTCCGCATCGCCTATTGCGTGGACACCCCCGTGATCGAGCGCGCCTTTGCCGGCTTTGAGAGCGTTTTCCGGAGGTTGAGCAGATGAGCCTTACCAGAACCAGGGCAGGAGCGCCTGCCAGGCTTGCCCTGCTCGCCGCGCTTCTCGCGGCCCCCGTATTCGCCCAGGCGGCCGCGGAGACCGCCCCCGGGCCGACCTTCAATGCCGGCGGCAGCGATCTTGTTCCCGTGGAACCCCGCGCCATGAGCGTGCCGCAGGCGGCGATTCTCGGCGTGGTCGAAGGGGTCACCGAATACCTTCCTGTCAGCTCCACGGGACACCTTACCATTGTGCAGGATCTTCTGGGGCTCTGGGCCACCCCGGAGGAAAAGAGCGCCTCTGATGCCTACGCAATCTGCATCCAGGCGGGCGCCATCCTCGCGGTGCTCCTGATCTACAGGCAGAGGATAAAAGGGATGGTGCGCGGCATCATCGGCAGGGACCCGGACGGCCTTCGGCTGCTCGGCGCGCTGGTCCTCGCCTTCATTCCCGCGGCCTTTTTCGGTCTTTTCCTCGAGGCGCGCATCAAGCATTACCTGTACGGGATCTGGCCGGTGGCCGCCGCGTGGCTCGTGGGGGGTATCTTCATCCTGGCCGTGCTCGCCCGCAGGGGCACCCGGGAGGGCACAAACCTGGAGGGGCTCACCTGGCGGGCGGCGCTTCTCGTGGGGCTTGCCCAGGTCATCGCCCTCTGGCCGGGAGTCAGCAGGAGCCTTGCCACGATCGCCGCCGGTCTGTTCGTCGGCCTCACGCTGTCCGCAGCGGTGGAGTTCAGCTTCCTGCTGGGCCTGCTCACCCTGGGGGCGGCCACGATCTACGAGGGGCTCAGGCTCGGTCCCGAGATCGTGCGCACGTTCGGCTGGGTCTCTCCCGTGACCGGTCTGGTGGTGGCGGCGGCGGCCGCTTTTATCGCGGTGAGGTGGATGGTGGAGTACCTGCGCACGCGCAGCCTCGCGATCTTCGGCTGGTACAGGATCGCCGTCGCGCTCCTGGTCGGCGTGCTCGTCCTGACGGGGATTCTCAAGGCCTGAGGCCGGGACCGGGCGTCGGCCGGGCCGCGCACCGGGCCGGGAGCTCTCAGCCCACCAGGCGCAGGATTCTCTCCCGGAATGCCACGTAGCCGCAGCAGATGAGCACCAGCGCGGAGCCTGCCAGGGTCGCGACACGCATCTTTTCTCCGAACACGACCACCCCGAGCAGCACGTTGAGCACGGGCACGAGGAAGCCGAGGAGACTTCCCTCCGTGGCCGGCACGTGTTTGTACGCCCAGGTCATGGCAAGCTGCGCCGCGGTGGCAAGGGCGCCCACGCCCAGAAGGATCAGCCATATCCGGCCGCCGAATGCAAAGGAACTGGTCATCGTGGGCCACCCGACCACGAGCAGGCCGAAGATGCACTGCGCGAGATAGATGACGTACGGAGTGTCTGTCTCGCGCAGCTTCTTGATCGCGACCACTGCGATGCCGGAGAGGACACCACCCAGCAGGGCCAGCAGCTCCTCGACCCCGATCGCATTGATCCGGCCCGGGTTCACCACGAGCGCGATTCCCAGAAACGACACGAGCACCGCCGCGACGACGTCCCACGACAGCTTCTCTTTCAGCATCAGGGGAGCAAGCAGGGCGGCAAAGACGGGGTAGGTGTAGTTGAGGACCGTGCCTTTTCCCAACCCCAGCATCGTGATGCCGCGGAAGAAGAAGTAGACCGAGGTGGCGCCGATCAGGCCGCGCACGATCAGCCACCAGCGGTTGACCGGCTTCAAACGCGTGACGCCCGCCAGGGCAAACCCGACGATCACCACGATCCCGGTGACAAACCGCGCCGAGGCCACGAGGGAGGTGTTGACCGACCGGGTCAGGGGGATCAGGAGGGACATGGCGGAGAACAGCACGCTGGATGCGGCCATGACCGGCATGCCCCCGCGCGTGGGATGGGAGTTGTTCACAGACACTACTGCCGCGCCGACCGTTCCACGTAATGCCGGCAGGTGCTGCCCACGTAGATCTGGCGCGGGCGCATGATCCGGAAGTCCTCTCCATGGTACATCTCGCGCCAATGGGCCAGCCAGCCGGGAGTGCGGCCGATGGCGAACAGGACGGTGAACATGTCATAGGGGATGCCCGCCGCGCGCAGGATGAGGCCGGAGTAGAAGTCGACGTTCGGGTAGAGATTGCGGGAGAGGAAGTACTCGTCCTTGAGGGCGATTTCCTCCAGGCGCAGCGCGATGTCGAACAGTGGATCGTTCATCCCCGGTTTCTTCAACAGGGTGTGGCACGCCGCCTTGAGGATGTTGGCGCGCGGGTCGGTGCTCTTGTAGACGCGGTGGCCGAATCCCATGAGCCTGTCGGGCGTGTTCCTGTCCTTGGCGCGCTTGACATACTCCGTGCCGTCCCCGTGCTCGTCCCGGATCCTCTCCAGCATGGTGATGACTTCCTGGTTGGCCCCGCCATGACGCGGGCCCCAGAGAGCGGATATGCCGGCGGAGATGACCGCGTATACGTTGGCCAGGCTCGAGCCCGTCATCCGCACGGTGGAGGTGCTGCAGTTCTGCTCGTGGTCGGCGTGCAGGATGAGGAACAGATCGATCGCCCGCACGATGTCATCGTCCAGCTTTGTCTCCTTCACCGGGGAGGAGAACATCATGCTCAGAAAGTTGGGCACGTAGCGGAGCTGATAGGACGGGTAGACGATGGGCTCCCCGATGGACTTCTTGTACGAAATTGCGGCGATGGTGCGCACCTGGGAGATGAGATTGGCCAGGATCTGCCGCTCGGCCATCTCGTCCATCACCTCGGGGATCGGGTAGAAAGTGGAGAGCGAGGCAACGGTCGTGGCAAGGATTCCCATGGGATGCGAGCCGCGCGGGAAGCCCACGAAAAAGTGCAGCATGTCCTCGTGAATGAGGGAAGACTCGTTCAGGAAAGTGGAGAACTCTTCAAGCTGCGTCGTGGTGGGCAGCTCGCCGTAGAGAAGAAGGTATGCCACTTCGGTGAATGTGGAATGCGCGGCAAGCTCCTCGATGGGGTACCCGCGGTAACGCAGGATGCCTTTCTCCCCGTCAATGAAGGTGATCGCGCTCCGGCAGGACCCGGTGTTCTCGTAGCCCTTGTCCAGCGTGACATAGCCGCTGGCCTTGCGGAGGCCGCTGATATCGACGGCCCTCTCTCCCTCGGTCCCCCGCACGATCGGGCAGCTCGTACTCCTTTCCCTCGAGAATGAGCTTCGCGGTCTCGGGCGTCCCCTGTCCGCTCGCGATCTTCGGCAGCGCCATGTTTTCCCCTTTCGTGTATAAACATACATGGAATGAAAAAAGTCAATGGCGCAGGCCCCTGGAGGCCCGCGGGGCCCGTGGCGGTATTGCCCGGCGCGAGGCGCCGGGCTACCGTGTGCGCATGGACCTTTCCTGGCGGGCGCTGGGCGGCGAGGGAGCGCCGATCGTCATACTTCACGGGCTTTTCGGCTCCTCGCAGAACTGGTCCGGCATGGGGCGCAGGCTGGTCTCCCACGGGAAGGTATGTGCCCTGGACCTGCGCAATCACGGGGATTCCCCGCACGCTCCCACCCACTCGCTCTCCGACTGCGTGGGGGATCTCCACGAGTGGGTGACGGCCCACGCGCGGGGGCCTGTTCGACTGGTCGGCCATTCGATGGGCGGCCAGGTCGCCATGGGCTTTGCTCTCGCCCGGCCCGATCTTGTGTCGGGGATTGCCGTCGTGGACATCGCGCCGCGGCCTTACCCCGGAGACCACGAAAAGGAGCTCCGCGCCCTCCGGACCGACATCCGCGGGTGCAGGTCACGCGGTGAAGTGGACGCGCTCCTGGCGCCGCTGCTTCCGGACCTTCGCGACCGTCAGTTCATCCTCACGAATGCGGTCCGGGAGGGGGAGGGCTTCCGATGGCGGCTGAACGTGGAGGCGCTTGCCGCGAGTACCCTCACGAGCGACCTCGCTGAGCCGGCGGGACGATACGAGGGTGAAGCGCTCCTGGTGGCCTGCGGAAGGTCGGCGTACATCAAGGAGGAGGACCGTGGGTTGATGCAGCGCTTCTTTCCGGGCGTCCGGATCGAGACAATACCCGACGCGGACCATTGGCCGCATATTTCGGCGCCGGCCGCGCTCGAGAGAATCCTGGGTGAGTTCCTCTTGCGCACAAGCAGGAATTCGTCCCGGGAACTGCAATAACTTTGGCCCTTTCCCGTCGTTGATACCGTGAGCGCGGAAACGCAGAAAAAGCGGATTGCAAGCTTTATCGCAACCGAGTGGACCCGGCTGGTGGGCTACGTGCGCGCCTGGATTGCCGACACCGCGGACCGCGACGCGGAGGACGTGGTCCAGGACGTGATCGAGAGGCTGTTCGAAAGGGCGGACGTGACCGAGCCGGTCGCGGACCTCTCCGCGTACCTGTACCGCTCGCTGAGGAACAAGGTCATCGATCTCTACAGGAAGCCGAAGCGCGCAGCCGAGCTCCCCGAGGATCTCTCCGATGTGCGCTTCGAGGCGTCGGAGGAGATGGATCGGGAGGAGGCGCGCGAGGCACTCTTCGAGGCAATCGACGAACTTCCGCAGGCGCAGCGGGAGGTCCTGGTTGCCACGGAGCTGGAGGGGAGAAGCTTCAAGGAGCTTGCCGAGGAGTGGGAGACGCCGATCGGAACTCTCCTGGCAAGAAAGCACCGCGCAATCCGCGCGCTGAAAGAGACGCTCTCGGGAGGTATCGAATGATGGGAAAGAGAATGCGCGACATGTGGCACGGTGTTCACCCTGGGGTGAGGGCGCTGCGCGTCGCGGGACTGGTCGTCATGGGGGTGGTCGGGGCGGCGTTCTTCGCCCTGGTGTTCGGCTGGCTGGTAATGATCCTGTGGAACTGGCTCATGCCCGCCATCTTCCACCTCGGGCTGATCACCTACTGGCAGGCCTTCGGGGTAGTAATCCTGGCCAAGCTGATATTCGGCGCGGCGGGGGGCGGCAGGCACGGCGGCCCGCGGCACGGCCCGTGGAAGGGCAACCCGTGGGGGGCAACCACTCGGCCGGATCGCACGGCAGTGCCAGGGACAACTGGCGGTACTATCGGGATTTCTGGGAGGAGGAAGGCAGGCATGCTTTCGACCAGTATCTCGAGCGAAAAAGGGCGGAAGATGCCCAGCGGCCGGGGTCTGAGCGTCCCGGCGAACCGCCGGGGCCTGAACACAGCGCATAAGCGCCGCGCATGAATAAAGAAGGGGGGCATGCACCCCCCTTCCCTTTTTCCGGGGACTCGGGCTAGTGTGGAAACCATGAACAAGGGCACGCTCGGCAGGGCGGAGAAGCTCGCCATGAACATGGGGATCGTGGGGAACGCTGTCCTGCTCACGTGCAAGCTCCTCGTGGGGTTCTCATTCAACAGCATCGCGATCATCTCCGATTCATTCAATTCGCTCACGGATATCGTGGCTTCCACAATCGTGCTCATCAGCGTCAGAAGCTCGTACAAGGCGCCGGACGCCGATCATCCCTTCGGCCACAAACGCGCCCAGCCCATCGCCGGGCTCGTGGTGGCAATATTCAGCGGCATCGTCGGTTTCGAGATCATCACCCAGTCGGTCGGGCGCCTGATCAACGGTGAGCAGATCAGGATTGGACTGCTGCCGATCCTCCTGGTGATCGCCGTCATGCCGATCAAGCTGGGCATGCACCTCTTTGCCCGACAGGTGGCCAGAAAGACGGGCAGCCCCGCCATCATGGCCTCGGCCACCGACCACCGCAACGACGTGCTCGTCTCCGCGGCGGTGCTCACCGGGGTGGTCGCGTCAAACCTCGGCTTTCCCGTGTTCGATCCCCTCGTGGCGATGCTCGTCGGATTGTGGATCATACGGGCAGGCTTCCTCATAGGAAAAGACAACATCAAGTACCTCATGGGCGAGGCGCCGCCTCCCGCGCTGGTGGAAAAGGTCAGGGAGAAGGCGAAGGCCGTGGAAGGGGTCATCGGCCTGAACGACGTGTTCGCCCATTACGTGGGCACCACGGTTGAAATCGAAGTCCACATCGACGTCGACAAGCGCCTGAGCATCGAGGACGCGCACGGCATCGGCAAGAAAGTGCAGTGGGCAATCGAGGACATGGAGGAGATCTCGCGCGCCTTCATCCACATCGACCCGCTGGAGGCCACGTGAGCGGATGCAGTCCCCCCGGCGCGCCGCTCATGCAGCGGTGAGCTCCCGCTCAGCGTATTGCCGCGGACTCCGTCATGATCACCCCCGCTTTTTCCATTGTCGCCAGGGCCTCCTGCACGCTCCCCTTCGGGTGGTCCACGCCGCGGCACGCATCGCGCACCAGCGTGACGCGAAAGCCGAGCTTGCGGGCATCCACGGCCGAGGCAAGGACACAGTAATCGGTGGCAAGACCGCAGAGGTAGATCTCCCGGGTTCCCATGCCCTTCAGATAGTAGCGCAGACCGGTGTCGGTCCTGCGATCGTTTTCGAAAAATGCGGAATACGAGTCGAGGTTCCTCCGAAGGCCTTTCCTGAGCACGAGCTCGATCCTGCCCGACTCCAGGCGCGGGTGAAGCTCCGCCCCGCGCGTTGCCTGCACGCAATGATCGGGCCAGAGCACCTGCTCGATGCCGCCCGCGTCCACAAGATCGAGGGGCTTGTGGCCGGGGTGACTGGAGGCGAAGGAGACGTGATCCGGCGGATGCCAGTCCTGGGTGGCTACCACGCGGTGAAAGAGGGGCATGATGGCGTTGATGACCGGCACAACGGCGTCCCCTTCCTCTACCGCGAGGCTGCCCCCCGGGCAGAAGTCGTTCTGCACGTCGATGATCAGAAGCACCCGCTCCGGGACTTTTCCCCGCATGACGCACCCCATGAACAGTTTAGCACGCCGCATCCCCTCACGAAAGTCCTTCACGGCCTTTGCCGGGCACGGGTCCGGCAGGTACATTAGAGAGCAGGGTACGCAGGTGATATACACTCACTCTATCGACTGGAAGACATTCTACGCCGAGCTGGACCGAGCGCTTCGGGAAATGGCCTCGGAGCGTTTCGACGCCATCGCGGCCATTGCGCAGGGAGGCGTCATTCCGGCGGCGATTCTCCAGCAGGAGTGGGGCATCCCACTGAGCATCATCCGGATCAACTACAGGGACAACGAGAACGTGCCCCGATTCGATGACGCGCAGCTTCTGGAAGAGAGCCCGACAGCCTACGCGGGGAAGAAAGTTCTCCTCGTGGACGACGTCTCGAGGACCGGGCGAACGCTCGCCAGGGCAAGGCAGTACCTCAACGGAAACTCGGTCCGGACGTTCCTGGTGAACGGGAAGGCGGACTACCGGCTCTTTGACACCGAGGAATGCCTGCGCATGCCCTGGAAAAGAGATTAAGCTCGAACGGCTACGGTACGGCGGCAGCCAGCCTTTTGCGATTGTCCGCCAGCACGTCGAGCAGGGTCACGGTCCCGTCCGGTCCGGGGAAATTGATCAGCGACGCGTAATGGGCGTCCGGCATCGTCTCGCGAAGGGGCGCGGCAACCTCGTTGTGCCAGTTATCCACTATGAGGGATACCTTCTCCCGCGAAAGACGGGAGATCTGCGCCGCCTCAAGGGGCGCAGGGCCGAATACTCCCTTCACGGTGAACCCCAGCTCTTCCATGAGCGGCTTCTGAAAAAGATGCACATGAATGGCGGCGCCCGTGAGCCCCTTGTCGCGGAGCTCCTTCTTCCACGAAGCCTCGAACGCTTCCAGGGCGGCAATGCTCGCCCGAGCCTGGGGCATCGTACCGGCCGCCTCGGCGATGGCCAGGAGCGAGCTCCGCATGATGGCCGGCGTGTAGTCGGCTTCGATCTGAAGGATCCGTACGTTCCGGCTGCCCGCCGCTTCCGAGAGCCGTTTCGCCATCACTTCGAACCCCGTGGAGATGATGATGTCGGCGCCCGTGAGAGCCGCCACGTCCGATGCCTTCAGCTCGTACTCCGCAGGGTGCCGGAGGTCCGCGGGAGCCAGTGTGACGACGTCCTCGATCCCTGCCGCACGCGCAAATGCCGCGGTCCAGGTATTCGTGGCCACGGCGCGCAGCGGCTTCTGCTGCGACGCGGCGGGGCCTGCAAGTCCCAGGAAAACCAGCGCACCCGCCAGGGCGCACCGGAGAATGTTGCTCATGAAATCCTCCTTACAAGTCTCCGGGAGAGGAGCCCGGCCCCCAGGAGACATGCCGCGATGACGGTCACCGCCGAGCTGGCGGGAACGTCGAGCGCGAGCGAGGAGAAGAAACCGGCAATGCTGCAGAATGCGCCGATTAGGCATGCCTGGAAAAAGAACCCGCGTGTGCTGCGCGCCGTGAATGAGGCAATTATTGCCGGCAGGAGCAGGATGGAATCCAGGAGAAGGGCGCCGATGAGCTTCATCAGCAGTGCCACGCTGACGCCGACGAACAGAAGGATGACGGTGGTGAGCGCAGCGTCGTTCACCCCCGAGGCGAAGGCGATCTCCCGGTGGAAGAGAACCGCGCTCACCCGGGGGAAGAGCAGCGTGACGAACAGAACGATCACAAGGGAGTAGAGGGCGGTGAAGGCAAGGTCGGCGCGCGACAACGAGTAAATGCTCCCCCAGAGAACCCCGAATGCATCCTTGGCAGGCACTCCCGCCTTATAGATCACCGCAAAAGCGAGCCCTATCGTCAGGACCATGAAAAAAGTCGCCACGTACCCCAGGGCCAGGCCGGACTCGCGGGCAACACGGCCGATCGCCGCGATCGTGATGAGGTCCAGGGCCAATCCGGCGAGGAGCGGATCGATGTGGAGGGCCAGCCCGATGGCGGCGCCGAGCAGCGCGGCATGCATGAGTGTGAATCGCAGGGTGACGAGGTTCAGGCGAAGAATGAATACCCCGGCCAGGGGAAAAAAGCAGCCCGCCAGAACCAGGGCAAGGAACCCCCTGAGAATCGGAGCATAGGAAAGCGCCTGAAGAAAGCTCAAGGCCGGCAGCTCAGGCAAACACGCCCGCCTCGAGACGCTCGATCCTCCACCCGCTTTCGGTCAGCGCCTGGGAATCGTGAGAAACCATGAGCACGGTGAGCCCGCGCGTCTCATTGAGACTTCTCAGAAGCCCCATAAGCTCTGCCCGGGATTGCGGATCGAGCGATGAAGTGGGTTCGTCGAGCAGGAGGAGCTGGGGGTCCTGGCAGAGACATCGCGCCAGGGACAGCTTCTGCTTCTCCCCGCCGGACAGACGCGCGTACATCTTGGACTCCAGATGGGCGCAGCCGGCCGTTCGCATGGCCTCCTCAATGAGTCTCACCTTCTCGGCCCTGCCCAGCGGCAGGCTGCACGTTCCTATCTCGACCACCTCGCGACCCGAGATCGGGAAATCCACCTGCACCGACTCCTGGTTGACGTAGCCCACGCGGCGCCTGCCGCGCAGCCATTCCCGGGACCCCACCTCGGCCCCAAGGACGCGCACCCGGCCGGCGGTTTTCGGTATCAGCCCCAGAAGGGCCTTCAGCAGCGTTGTCTTTCCCGCGCCGTTGGGCCCCGCGATAATGAGCCTCTCCGCGCACGCCACTCGGAGCGAGAGCCCGCGGAGGATCCGCGTCCCGTCGCGCGTCACGTTGAGATTTTCGACCAGGAGACAGTTGTCGGCCGCGGACATGTGTACCACTGAATATATGAGCGGACGCATAATGTCAATTCAGCTTGAAACGGACGGGTATGATGAGACGGCAGGGGACAGGCTTGCCTGCCTGCAGGGCCGGCTCGAAAAAAGCATGCTGAACCGCCTGGAGCGCGGCCTGGTCGAGCGCATCATGGCCCGAGGAGGAGAGAACTTCGGCGCTGACCACGTGGCCCGATTCATCGACAAACGCCGCGATCCGCACGATTCCCTCGAGCCCTGCCCTGCGCGCGCTCCGCGGATAGGTCGGAAGAATCTCCGCCTTCGGATGGGGAGGCGTAAGCGCGGGCGCCGCGGCGGCACCCTCATCCCGGCCGTCCGTTCCGGCCGTGACTGCCCCGCCCGTTGCCGCGCCCGAGGCCGGCGCCTGGTCATTCACGTCAGAGGATCCTGCAGCGGGTTCCATTGTCACGGGCTGCGGCGAGGCATCGCTATTCTCGCTCGGCGCGGCAGGGGCAGGGAGCTGAGCGGGCGCGGGGCTCGGCGTCGGCAAGACGACTGCGGCCGCGGCCCGCGTCGCCGCCGCGGCCCGCCTTGCCGGCGCCGGCCCCGTGTGAGGTCCCGCGCCGGCCGGCCGCGCCGATTCAAGTGCAAGCTCGATTGTCGGCGCTCCTGAGTCTCCCTGTCCTGCCATGCGCACGGTGAGGAGGACGACCGCGTGCAGGCTGAGCGCGGCGAGGAGGGAAAGGGCGATACTCTGCCGCGGCTTCACATGAGCACCGCCAATCGCCTCCGCCTACAGCTTCACGCTCACCCCTGTCACCAGGGAGAAGGGAGGCATGGGATAGCCCGGATCGAAGGGGAACCCCTGGGAATTGTACCCGGAGACGGTGTAGTAGAGGGCGTTCAGGATGTTTTTCGCCGCGAGGGTAAGTGCCACATTGTCACTCGCGTTGAACCGGAAGTCCGCGTTGACGAGAAAGTAGCCGGGGAGCGCATTGGCCCCTGTGTTCGTAGTGTCGATAAACTGTTCGCTCAGGTACCGCAGCTCGACACCGATCCCGATGAGCTTTCCGGTGTACCGCGCCTGCGCGCTGGCTGAATGCATGGGTGAATAGGGCACGCGGCGGTTGTCGGAAAGGGTCAGGGCAGTCGTGCCATCGTTCAACAGAAGACTGTAGAGAAAGGTGTAGCTCGCTTCGAGGGAGATCGCGTCTGTGATCATGAGCTTTCCGTGGATCTCGGCACCGGGGAAAAGCGTCTCGTACAGGTTTTCGGGTGTGGTCGTGGAAGTGTCCGTCAACGTGATCGCGTCGAAATTGTCCGTGGTGAGCCAGATGATGTTATTGTAGACGAGCCGCGCGAACACGGTGGCATCGAGGGACACTTTCTTCGTTGCGAGGGACCATCCCACCTCGCCGTTGAACGATGTCTCAGGCTTGAGGCCGGGGTTCGCTTCAACTATGGAGTCATATGTCACCCCGCCGAAGGTGGCAGAGCTGAATTGATACCCCCAGTACATGTCATTCAGGGTCGGTACCCGGTAGGCGCTCCCAAAGGATGCGCGCAGGGAAGACTCATCGTCCAGGTGCACCACTGCACTCAGCGAGTATGAGAGGCTGCCCGCGAAGTCCGCATAGTAGTCATAGCGGGCGGTGGGCGTTATTGTCAGGATTTCAAGCGGCGTGAGCGGCACCGAAAGAAATCCGGCGAGGTTGAGCCGGCTGTGCGGCGCTGAGTAGTTGGTGCTGTCCACGGAATCGTAGGATGCGCTTCCGCCGTAGATTGCGGCAACCTGTTCGGAAAAGTCGAGCTTCTGCGTGGCATCGAGACTGGCAGTCTGTGTCTTGTGGAGGCTTACCGTGGAGAAGCTTGGGTCGGTGTAGCCAAGCTCGTCGTAACGATAGAAGCCTTTGAGGTCCAGGGTGAGGGCATCCGTGAGGAAGCGGTCCGTTTTCCAGGCCGCCGCTCCGGACGCGGATGCATGGGTCTGACGCGCGCTTTCACTCGGGTACAACAGCGTCCCCGGTGCCCCTGTATCGGCTGTCTCGAAGATGGCTTTTGCGGAAAGCTCGCCTCCGAGAAGCGGCGCGCGGACCCCCGCGAAGCCGCTGCCGGCACGCGTGTCCGCGTTGGTCTGCCGCCGCCAGTCGTCGATGATCGCGGTGTCATTCCACGTGAACGCATTGGCGGCGCGCGCGAAAGAGCCGCCCCCGTTGAGACCGACGGCGCCGAGCTTTCCTTCAATCAAAAGGTTCACGTTCTGACCGTCCAGGAGGTCCAGAGGATTGGCGCCAACTGGAGTCGGAGTGAGAATTGAGGAAACAGTGTTTGCCGCATGCGGGATATAGCTCTCGTTGGTGACGCTCAGCGAGATTGTCGGCTTCTCGGCTTTTTTCGTGACGATGTTGATCACCCCACCGATGGCGCTCGAACCGTAGAGAGAGCTTTCTCCCCCGCGGACGATCTCGATGTGATCGATTATCTCCATCGGGATCGAGGAAAGATCCACTCCGCCGTCCCGACTGGAGTTCAGACGGATCCCGTCCAGGAGCACCAGGACCTGGCTCGAGGTGGACCCCCGGATGCTCACGCTCTTGGTGGCGCCCTCGGCCCCGTAGTCGTACACCACGACTCCCGGCTGGCCGTTGATCACCTGCGCGACATCGGTGGCGCCTGATTCGGCGATCTGCGCGGCGCTGATGACGCTGACCGCGCTCGGCGATTCCAGGATGGTCGAATCGACCCGGGTCGCGGTGACGACAACCTCGTTCAGCTCCGCGGTGTTTTGCGCCCAGAGAGGCGCGCGGGCAAGAACGCTGCAGGCAAGAGCGGCGCTCAGGCAGAGGATTTTTCTGTTCACGGAAATCTCCCCGCGGCCTTTTCAATCCCCATCCGCGAGCTCGTGCGCGAACTTGCGCACCTGCGGGTTTCATCCGCGAGCTTGCGGATGAAGAGATGAGGTCCAGGCACTGAAGCGCGGGGGATCAACGGTTGGAAATACAGCACGCCAGGCATCCTCTCTCCACGAAGGGTAAGGGTTTCAGGAATCGTCTCCTGGCTTCCGGATCATTTTCCCCGCAGCGCCTTCTCGCCCCTTCAGAGGCAATGGCTTGGATGTCTCCATCCGTGCTGCAGAAATCCCCGGTTACAGTGGCGGGACCGCTGCGGAATTGCACCGCATTCCGTGTTCCCTGAAACGGGCAACGCGAACTAGAGTCTAATAGGGGTGGCCCTGCTGGTCAATCGGGCGGTTTCTGGCCCATCGGCGAGCTTGCGGGTTCCATTAACATCGGGACCTGCGCGAAATCTTCGGGCTTCAGGAGATCCATGTCTTTCTCCCGCGAAGCCGGGTACCCTCCCAGGAATTCCTCCTGGCTCGGGCTCCGCCCCTCAGGCCAGGCAACGTCCATTATGCGGGTGTGATTGGTGTCCGATGGCCCGCCGCCGATCCTCCATTGCTCGGCCTTCGGCAGCACATCCCGCACCCGACGCACGCCAGGCGCGGGAAAGCCATCCTGGCTCAGCACGAGCCCGACGTACGCGCAGGTCGAGGGGTCCAGGCCGCCCAGGGCCGCGCGGGGGACGATGATCGTCACTTCCCGCCGCGGCGCGTTCACGACAGCCCGCACAGGGCTGCCGGGAACCTCCGCAGGCTTGCCGGCAGCGTCGGGTACGATGAGCTTCTGGTTCCACCCCTCCACCCAGATGGCATACTCCCAGCCGAAACCTTCGGGCAGCGAAGCATTCCTCCCCTCCAGCAGCGTGCGCGGCCCGGTGCCCGCTCCCGGGTCCCTGTCGATGTAAATGTCGAAGGTCTGCAGCGAGAGCCCGATGCCCGAGCCCCATGGGTTGTTGATCGGGCCGGCCATGCGGAACGTGAAGACGAGGTTCGCATCGTTCGCAGAGACGGTGAAGCGTTCAATGTCGAATGCGCCCTTGTCGAACACCGGATCAGTCGGATAGACGTATGGTCCCGGGCCGTGGTCGTCCCCTGTTGGATCACGTACATCCAGCACGACCGTCGCCGGTGCCAAGGTCGGGAACCGCCACCTGCGCGGGTCCGCGTGCGGGAAAAATGGCAAGATCTCTTTCTCCCGTGGAGAGCACGACCTGCATCTCAAGCTGGTCTCCTGTCGACAGGTCCCCGACGGATGAGAGAGGCAGCGCGATCTCAGCCACTCGCCCGCTCACGGCCGCTATCACCCCGGCGCTCTGTGGATCCCACGTGCCATGCGGTCCCTGCGCAAGGAGCCGGGCAGACGCCGTCCCCTCTGCCTGCACAACCTCTACGGCGTACCCTGCCCGGAATCCCAGCACGCTTTTCCTGAGCGTGAATGCGCTTGAAGATTTCTGCCCGGGCCGTGAAAAATACACCTGCAATGAGGACCTCGGACCGACTGCGCTCATGGCCTGCAGCAAGTCGACGCGAAAGTATGCGTGGGACTGGTCAAAGCCATAATAGAAAGCGTTCAACCCATCCGACCCTTTCGCCATGGTACCGCCGGGGGCAACGACCGCGCCGGCATTATCCCATTCGCCCGTGCCCGCCACTCCGTCGATCGAAGGCGTGAAAAGGACCTCAAAATCCTTTGCCGAGCGTACCGGCTTCCGCGCGATGATCGGCACCTTCAGGAAATCGGGCGCGGGCAGGGCAAGCGCGGCGTAAACCTCGCCGAGGAGCGCGCGGAATGCTTCGTCGAAGTATTCGTTGTCGCCCGAGTCATGGTCATGGCCGAACCACCAGAACCAGTCCGATCCCTCGGCAAGATACATCGCATCCAGCGCCCGGGCCAGCCGCTGCGGGCTCGTCGTCTTCTTTTTGTAGAAATCGTATTGGGCCAGGGCCAGGCGTGTCGTGCCGAGATAGTTCCACGCCATCGTTTTCTCGGGCTCTCCGATCCAGGCGGCGAAATCGGGGGAAAACCAGCAGCCGGCCCAGAGGGAGGCGAGCCTGCGCTGGTCGGGGAACAGCTTCAGATACCCGGACGGCGTGATGGTGCGGACCGTCGTGCTTGCGGAAAGCTTTTGATACAACGCATTGAGAAAGTCCTTGCCGTCATTTGGATAGTTCTCCCACGCGTTTTCACCATCAAGGATGACGCTTACCAGGTGCGGGCCCTTCGCGCCCTGCGCGCGCAGCCTGTCCCGGATGGCTTCCAGCCGGTCCATGAAGTTCTGTGCGGCCTCCTCCCCGGGGGTCCCGGAGTACTCGAAAGCCACAAGGTCAGAAATCCGATTGTCGCGGAACGTGACCGCAACCCGAGGTCCGGCCCGGAATTGCACGTAGTAGGGCCGGTAAAGGTCGTCGGCCTCGGTCACGACGTCGCGAGCGTCCCGGGTGAAGCCGGGCTTGCCCAGTGACTTCGCGAGCACCTGCTCGCCGGATGCCATCCATCGATATCCGGCGTCCGCAACCAGCTTCACGATGTCCTGCGCAACGGCGCCTTCCGCGGGCCACAAGCCGACGGGCTTCCTTCCGTAGTGGCTCTCGTAGACCTCGACGCTCTTTGCAAGCTGCGCAATCGCATCCTGTGGATAGGAGAATCGCGCGGGCATCTGGGCCGTGGGATCGCTCCCGGCGGCCAGGTCGGAGTTGTAGATGAGCGGAAGGATGGGATGGGCGTACGGGGTGGTGATGACCTCGATCTGGCCCGCGTCCTGAAGCTTCCTGTGCTCGGGGATGATTTTTCTGATGATGTCGCGCGCGGTTTTGAACAGGATGGTCTTGTCCTGTTCGTTGAAGTCCCTGCCTTTGCGCACAAGGGACGCAAGCGGCTCCTGAGCCAGGAAGTCCGGATCGAACCAGGCGAGGTTGAACCAGACCTGCAGGTCCCGGAAATCCTGCACCGAGAACGAGCGGAGGGCCGATTGGATCGCCTCCTCCGTCGTTCCTCCCCTCTTGTCCAGCAGCTCCTTGTATCGCGGAAAACGGGCAATCACGCGGCCCCAGTTCGCGTCGAAGAACCTCTGGAGAATGAAGACCTTGTCCGCGGCGGCAAGCTTCTCCGCGGGGATCTCGGCCGCCACCTCGTAGGCATCCCTGGCGCCCGCGCCAAGGTCGTCAAGCTGCCGGATCAGGACGGGCGTCAGGTTGAAAGTGACATGGATGTCAGGATACTTCTCGAGCATGGCGGCCATGTCGTAGTAATCCTTGGTGGCATGCACCCGTACCCATGGCCGCGTGTATACCCCGGAGGCATTCTTATAGTAGAGAGGCTGATGCTGGTGCCAGACCAGGCTGAGATAAAGCACGTCTTCTCCGGACTCCTCCCCGTGAATCGAGGGAGGAACCGCGAGAAGCAGTCCCGCCAGGGCCAAAGCGGCGAGAAAGATCGACGGACCACGCGCCGCCATGAGGGCCCCCCTCAGTCCCCCTTCACCGATCCGAGGGTGAGGCCGGACACGAGCCATTTCGAAGTGAAGAGGAACAGTCCTCCGACAGGTATCGAGATCAGGATCGACGCTGCCGCGTACGCTCCCCACTGGGTCTGGAACTGCTGCTGCAGGCTTTGCAGGCCCAGGGGCCACGTGAGGACCGCGGGACGCTGGAGCATGATGCGGGCCAGGAGAAAGTCGTTCCACGAATTCATGAAGTTGAAGAGGAACACCACCGCAAGGGCCGGGGCCGCCAGGGGGAGAACGATCCGGTAGAGCGTGTACATCCTCGACGCGCCGTCGATCATGGCCGCTTCCTCGAGGGATGAGGGAATGGTGTCATAGTAGCCCTTCATGATCCAGATGCTGAATGGGATCGAGCTCACCGAATAGCTCAACACGAGACCCGTGTAGGTGTTGATAAGGCCCAGCCGCGCCGCGATGATGTACAGAGGCACCATCATCATGGCTGCCGGTATCATTTGCGTGGTGAGGAGAAAAATGAGGAACCCCGAGCGGCCATGGAATCTCCACCGTGAGAAGGCGTAGGCGGAGGTTGCCGAAAGAATGAGCCCCATGATTGACGTAGAGATGGTGATCAGGAGACTGTTCCAGATCCAGAGAGGGAAATCCTTTTCGAAAAGGACCGAATGGTAATTGCCCAAGGTCGCGTCCGGCGGGATGATGGCGAGCGAGGTGGAGAGCAGCCGGTCATGCGGCCGGAGGGAAACGGCCAGAATCCGCAGCGCGGGGTACAAGGCGATCACGCACGCGGCGATCAAAATGATGTTGACGAGCAGTCGAAACCAGATGCTCTCCCCCTCGATGCGCGCCGTAAGGAGGCGCACGGGGAGGCTTCTCTTCCTTCTGACGACGAGTGTGTCTTCCATGCTCTCCTCCTCAGCCCCGCACGCTCTTCAACGCGCCCGTGAACCGGATGTAGAACGCTGAAAAGATGAACAGGATCAGGAAAATGACGATGGCGAACGCCGCCGAGAACCCGTAGCGGTTGTACTCGAACGCGGCGCGGAACAGGGCCGTCACCAGGATGTCCGACGTCTCCAGATGGTTCTCATTGATGAAGTAGGGCACGTTGAAGTTGTTGAACGTCCAGATCACTCCCAGAATGACGGCAGGCGTGAGGATGGGAGCCATCAGCGGCAGGCTGATGGAGCGCAGCTTCCGCCATCCGGTCGCCCCGTCGATTTTCGCCGCCTCGTAGTACTCCTTGGCGATGCTTTGCAGCGCGCCGAGGCAGATCACCATCATGAAGGGGACGCCGAGCCAGATGTTCGTGATATTCATTGCGACGAAGTTCCAGAAGGGGTCCGACTTCCATTGCACCCCGGGGATGCCGACGGCCTTCAACAATGATGTTGACGAACCCATACTCGAAGTGGAACTCACCTCGCCAGGTGAGGCATGCAATGACCTGGGGGATTGCCCACGGGATGACCAGCAGCACCTTGTAGAGGCCCTTCAACAGCAACTTGCGATTCAGCAGCAGGGCGAGCCCCAGGCCGAGCGTCACATGGAAAACGACCTGGATGCCGGTCCACAGGATCGTGCGCAGGAAGACCGGGAAGAACATGACCTGCTTGAGCACGGGCTCGGTGAATATGAGCTTGAAGTTGTCGAATCCCTGCGCAAGCCCGTAGTCGGGATTCTTGAACCGACGCAGGCTCATGTTGCTGAAGGCCAGGCGCAGCTCGAGCACGATGGGATACACGATCAGGAGCGCAAGTCCGATGACGGCAGGCGCCAGGAGCATGTAGACGAGCGCATTCTTCGCGTGGAAGATTTTTCCCGCGGCCAGGTACACCAGCAGTTCGATCAAGACCACGCCCCCGACCAGGGCGAGTACCGTCAAGCCCACCTGGCCCAGGCTGTTCGTAATGATCTGCGATGTCAGGGATTGCATGCGTCCCTCCGTTCATGTCGGCGGACGAGAAAGGGGACGGGCGCGCCCCTTACGGCGGTCCCCGTCCCCGCGAATGTACGTGTTGCGCTACTGGAGCGACTTGATGGCGGCAACCGCGGCTTTCTGCATGTCCGCTGCCGCTGCCTCTGCTGTCTTCGGTGCCGGAGAGCACCGCAGCCATTTCGGGTTTCATCGCGTCCCAGTTTGCCCGCATTTCAATGACCGTCGGCATAGGGGTCCCGACGACCATCTGGTCCGAGGAACCCTTCAGGATCGGGTCGGAGGTGATGAGCTCGTCACTCAGCGCGTCCTTGAGCCCGGGCAAGCGCGAAAGCTTGGCGACCATCTCGACCTGCATCTCTCTGCCGGTGACGAACTGGATGAAGCCCCGAACCGCGGTGAGCTTGTCACCCGACAGGTCCTTGGGCAGCATGAAGAAGGCGCCGCTTGTGTAAGGAGCGGGCCACGCGCCCGAGGCCGCCACCTTCGGGATGCGGGCAACGCCGAGGTCGTCTTTCAAGGCATCCTTGTAGGCGCCGAGGGACCAGTCGCCGTTGATGATCATCGCGGCCTTGCCCTCCTTGAAGAGGGTATCCGCGCCGTTGTAGTCACTCTCAGTGGGAACGATCTTCCTGTCCTTCAGGCTCTTCAGAAACTTCAGGGTATCCACCATGGGCTTCGTATTGAGCGTGGGGGTGATGCCGTCTTTGGCGAACACGGTGCCCTTGAACCCGCCCAGCCAGGGCACCAGCCAGAAAGGCTCGGTCTGGTTGTACACCAGGGGATAGGTTCCCGCCGGCATCTTCCCCGCCAGGGCGAGGAGCTCGGTGGTCGTGGCAGGCGGCTTCTTGATGAGCGACTTGTTGTACAGGAGCATGAGGTGATTGCCGTTGGAAATGGGGATTCCCCAGACCTTTCCCTTGAGAGTCACCGCCGCAAGGGCCGCATCGACGTACTTTTTCAGGTTGAACAGCGTGTCGACCGGCTGGATGATGTCCGCGGTCGTAAAGGGGCCCGTGTGATCGTTCACGGTCCACAGGAGGTCGGGGGCGGAGCCGGCGAGGCTCGCCGTCTGGAAGTCCTGTCGGAGCACTTCCACGTCCTTATTGGCCACCTCGAAGGTGATATTCGGGTACAATCTCGAGAACAGGTCGGTCTCCAGTTTCACGAACTGCAGCGCCTGGTCAGCCTCCCCTTCCTTGGTCCAGAAGAGGATGCTTGTGGGTCCTACCGCGGCAAGGTCCTTTGCCGTGACCTCCGCCATGACCAGCGGGGCCACGGACGCGAGGATGAGAAACACGAAGAGAAGCTTCTTCATTCGACACCTCCTCCACTCATGAAAGATTGAGAGAAAGTCCAAAGAACTCCGGCGGCCGGATAGAAGGTACCGCCGCCTTCCGGGGCGGTCAAACAGGCACCGCCTGCACGATTATTCCCCGCATCGCCGTACCCGGCGGATTCCGGAATCGTCCGCCCTGTTGCACATTCCCCGAATTCAATGTAAAATAATGCAACCGGTTGCACAAGTATAACTACTCCGAACCGATTGTCAAGCGCGATTTTCCGGAGGGGGCATGGAGCGCAGGAAACGGGTGACCATCTACGACATCGCGCGAATGACCGGGGTGACCACCGCGACCGTTTCCCGGGTCATCAACGGCAAGCACGGCATCTCGCGCGAGACGCGGGAACGGGTGATCGCCGTCATGCAGAAGGAGCGCTACTTCCCCTCGCCCGCCGCCTCGGGTCTCAGGAAAAAGACCACCCGGGAGATCGGCATTCTCTCCCCCTTCTTCATCGGGGACTTCTTCCTGAAGATCTTCGAGAGCCTGCACCGTCAGCTCAAGGACTTCGACCTGATCCTCTACAACGCGCAGACCCCCGCCCATCGGCGGGAGGTCATCGACAGGATCGTGGCGGAGGAGAAGCTCTGCGCCCTGATCGTGGCCAGCACGCCGATCCTCCTCGAGGAGGAGATGCTCGTTTCCAGTCTCGGCGTCCCGGTGGTCATGGTGGAGGCGCGCCATCCCGCCTACAGCTCGGTTGACTACGACCACCAGATAGGCGCGTTCAAGGCGGTCAGTCACCTCATCGAGCTGGGCCATCGTGAGCTCGCCATCATCGGGGGAAAGCCCGAGACCCGGCTGTACTCCCCCATCGGGAAGGAGAGGCTCAAGGGATATCGCATGGCGCTCGCCGCCGCGGGCATCCCTGTCCGGGAGGAGTACATCATGAGCGGGGAATGGACGAGCGCCGATGCCAGCGCCAGCGCGAGGAAGCTCCTCACCCGGAGGACCCCGCCCACCGCGATCTTCGCCACCTCGGATGTCCAGGCGGCGGGGGTCCTGATGGCTGCCCGGGACCTGGGTGTAAAGGTTCCCCGGGAGCTTTCCGTTGTCGGATACGACAACATTCCGTTTGCGGAGTTCCTCTCCCTTACCACGATGTGGCAGCACCACGACCAGCTTGCCCGCAACACGGCCAACCTCCTGCTGGAAGAGCTTCGCACCGGCGTGCGCACGGGTGAACGCGTCGTGCTGCAGCCCGAGCTGGTCATCCGCACCTCCACCGCGGCGCCCGCCCGCTCGAACCGGGGAAAGAATGGCCCGTCCCGGGCAACGAGGGGCCCGTCCCGGGCAGCGAGAAGCCCGTGAGCGCTGAAGCGCTCCGCGCAAGCGGGATTCTCCTGCATCCCACGTGCCTGCCGGGGCCGTACGGAATCGGTGATCTTGGTCCCGCGGCCTACCGATTCCTCGATTCCCTCGCGTCAGCCGGACAATCACTCTGGCAGGTTCTTCCCCTGGGGCCGACCGGGTTCGGTGATTCCCCCTACGCCTGCTTTTCTTCATTTGCCGGCAATCCGCTGCTGGTAAGCATCGACGTTCTTCGGGAGTGGGGCCTCCTCCTGCCGGAGGACCTTCGCCGTATTCCCCGGTTTTCCGATGCACGCGTGGACTACGGCGCCGTAATCAACTGGAAGATGCCGCTCCTGCGGCAGGCCGCATCGCGGTTCCTCCAGTCGGCGGGGCCGCGCCGGCAAAAGTTCGAAGCCTTTCGGAAGGAAGAAGCCGGGTGGCTGGAGGACTATTGCGTTTTCATGGCGGTCAAGCAGGTGTACGAAGGGGCATGGAACCACGCGTGGGAAAGGCAGATCGCCCTGCGGGTGCCCGCGGCCCTGGCCCGCATTGCAGATGAGCGCGCGGACGCCATCACGATCGAGGCGGTCATTCAGTTCTTCTTCTTTTCCCAGTGGGATTCACTGCACGCGGCGGCGGCGCGCAAGGGTATCCGGGTCATCGGCGACCTTCCGATCTTTGCGGCACCGGACAGCGCGGACGTGTGGGCGAACAGGGAGCTCTTTCTCCTGGATTCCGACGGAAAACCAACAGTCGTGTCCGGGGTACCACCGGATTATTTCGCCGTGACGGGTCAGCTTTGGGGAAACCCGCTGTACAACTGGGATGCACTGGAGAGGCAGGGCTTTCGATTCTGGATCCAGCGGATCCGGGCCGCCCGGCGGCTGTTCGATTTCGTGCGCATCGATCACTTCCGCGGATTCGATGCCTGCTGGTCGGTGCCGGCCGGTGCGCCTACGGCGGAGAAGGGCCGGTGGGTGAAGGTGCCCGGTGCGCGCGTCTTCGAGGCCATGCAACAGGACCTGGGCGCCCTGCCGATCATCGCGGAGGATCTGGGCCTGATCACCCCCGAGGTGAGCGCGCTGCGGGAGAGATTCGGTTTCCCCGGCATGCGCATCCTGCAGTTCGCGTTCGACAGCCGGGAGGCGGGGGTGCTGAACGCGGGCAATCCGTTCCTTCCCCACAACCACATGCCGGACTCCGTGGTCTACACGGGCACCCATGACAATGACACGACATGCGGATGGTACGCGGCAAGGACGCCGCAGGAGCGGGCATACCTGGATGAGTATGCGCCGCCGGGCGAGCCTGAAGTGGAATGGCGTCTCATCCGGATGGCCCTGGCTTCCGTGTGCCGCTTTGCCGTGATCCCGCTTCAAGACGTGCGGGGTCTGGGCACCGAGGCCCGGATGAACACGCCGGGCACGAGCAGTAAAAACAACTGGTCCTGGAGGATCGGTGAAAACGGCCTCGACGAGAAATCAGCGGCCAGGCTGCGCAGCCTCTCCGTTCTGTACGGCCGCGCGCGCCCCTGAAAAGCGCGAATGATCGGGCCGCCCCGCGTGCGGACCCCGCGGGCCCGTGGTTTGTTCTTGCCTTCGATATGGCAGCCCCCTTAAGATCGCATCCAATGAAAAGGGAGAGCGCCCTATGCCGCTGACAGGGTCCATCGCTGAAAGATTTGCGCGCATCCAGAACGCATTCGGGAAAGACGGCTTCTCGGTGAGACAGTTTCCCGCGGCCACGGTACCCCGTGGCATTACACCCGCGGCCACGGTACCCCGTGGCATTATGCCTGCCTCTGCACACGCACCCGGTGAGAGGGTGGGCTACAGGCTGAAGGACGGGCGAATCGGCGTTGCCGCCGAACACTCGGGAGCGCGGAACTTCAGAACAGGCAGGCCCAAGAAGGCTTTTTACCTTGAGGGGAGCCCCCGCGTGATGGGCTGGCTGCTCGGTGCTCTCGCGGAGGAGGATGTTTCGCGCATGGCGAACGAATACGTGCAGAACGTGGCGTTCGCGTTCATCGACAGCGCGGCTGCCTCCCTCGGCGGCGTGCTCGCGCCGTTGAAGGAGCTCATCGTGCGCCTTATCGCCGAGGCTTCCCGTGAGATGCTTCCCGACATTCCGCCCGCCTACGTCGAAGAAATCGACGGCATCGTGGAAGGATGCAGGTCAGCCAACCCATGGACGTCGGTGCGTCGGGAGAGCCTCCTGGCGCTCAATCTCGGATTCGACTGCCTGCTTGCCCATATCTACTCGGGAAAGCTTTTTGCGGACAGGGGATACGATCCGAGACTCCTGAAGACTCCGCTGGGGTGCAACGCATTCTCCTTGTCGGGTGCCGCGGCAGGGGGCAGACATTTTTTCGGCCGTGATTTCATGTTCCCCACCGCGGACGTATTCCAGGACACGGCATGCCTGATCATCTACCGGCCTGACGAACGGGCGGGGCGGCCCCTTTCGTCCTTTGTCAGCCAGACCGCGCCCGGCATTGTCGGTTCAATGGTGGGATTGAATGCGGAAGGCGTCGCCATGGGCGTGAACATGCTTCCGAGCCGGTTCTGCAATCCCGACCGGCCGGGCTTCAATTCATTGCTCCTTGTCCGGGATTGCCTGCACAATTGCAGCTCGGCAGGGGAGGCGGTGCAGCATGTCAGCGAAGCGCCGCGCGGGGTTCCCTGGCTGTATCCGGTGGCTGACAAGGGCGGCGCGGCCTGCGTCATCGAAGCCGGGCCCCGGCTGCCACCGGGAGAAGAGTTTCCGTACTCCACGTATATCCCCCGCTACTATCGCAGACGGCTCCCACGGCGCTCGTATATCGAAATGGTGCGGGGAAAGTACGGCACGCCCCTGCCGGACAAAGGGCTCGTCGTGCGCAGCCGTGACTACCGGTTTCCACAGGACTACATCGAGGACTGGAACGAGCAGCTTTGGCACGCGTTTGATCGGCGCATGCTTCTCAAGTTTGCGGACACGGCGGTCGATTTCATCGGAAGCATTGCGGATGCCTTCAAAAGGAAAACCGGCAGCCTCTGGAGAATGCTGGGCGGAGAGATCGAAAAACTCAACAAGGGAGTCGCCTGGTCCCCGTCATATTTCACGGAGCGCGGCTACATCAACCAGACCTGGACGGACAGCAACTGCCCGGGACCCTTTTACTTTGCCCCGCAGCGCGAGAGCCGGTCCGACGTGCTCGTGGCCACGAACCACTGCATCTCACCCGAGATGAGGCTCGCCGGCATGAATGAGTGGACGGCCATCCTTGCCGGCGCGAGCCTGAACGAAACCCAATGGCGGTACGACGAGCTCAACCGCGAGATCCTCGATGCCCTCGATGCCGCCCCCTCCGGGATCGACGAACAGGTTGCCTGGCAGCTCATCGACTTCCTGAGGCCGAACGGGAGATTTCCTGCGTTCTACAATCCGGGCGGCACGCGGGACTGGCGCGGGGTGCAGGTGCACGGCAGCGTGAGCCTCTGTGAGCTCACCGGCCGGACCTTGACCAGCCGATTCGGCTACTACGGGGATCCGCCGGTCACCATCCATTTGAGCGCCTACCTCAGCCAGGGACGGCGAGGCTGGCCGAGGCCAGGGATGGCCGAGAGGCCAGCTCTAGCGCGCTCCCTTCAGGGCCTCGGCCGCCAGGCTGATCGCGGTCACGTGGAGAGAGGCGCCGGAGATGGCGTCCGTGGTTCCGTCCGCCTTCACCGCGATTTTCGCGGGGTCCTGGACTTTCAGGATCGCGGCCTGCACGGCAGCGGCCTGCACGTTCCACTCGCCCTTCTTGGCGGCCTTCGCCATTCCATATCGTCCCTCGCGCGCCTCGACAAGCTTCGATTTCAGCGCGGGACTCTTGTTGGTCCCGTTCCAGAGCACGTCCACAATGGTGCCATTCACGACCGTGATGAGAACCGAGTCCTTCCAGCCGGTCTGTTTGTCGTAGTCAGCCTGTTCCTTGAAGTACCAGCCGTCCTTCTTGTAGATGCCCTTTGCCACAGGGCCCGCGGCCAGCGCCTTGTTGAGCAGGTCGTAGAAGATCTTGACATGAAGCGACGCCCCCGAGATGGCGTCCGTCGTTCCGTCCTGCTTGAATTTGTCGAATGCCGGGTTCTGGGACTTGAGAAGGTAGGCTTCCACATTGGCGGCCTGCTTGTCCCATTCGAGCCCCAGCTTCGAAGCCTTCTTCATGCCGTACCCGCCTGCGGCGGCTACTGTCTTCCTGTCAGCGACTCCGAGGTTGGAGACGCCGTTCCAGATGACCTTGGTGATTTTGCCACCGGCCACCGTGACCACGATCTGTTCCTTCCAGCCTGCCTGTGGAGCGAAGTCGGTATCCTGGGCAAAATAGACACCGTTGGCGGCCTTGACCTGGCCGAAGGCGATGCCCGTCATTACGACGGCCAGGATCAGTGAAAAAGCCATCATGCGCTTCATTGTGTTCCTCCAGATTTCAAAAGCGGGTGACCAGTATGGAACCGTCTGTCGGCAATCAGTGTCAAGACTGGATTGCCGGGACCTCTGGTTCAGCCTGCCGCGGCGAGTCTTCGTTCGACGAAGACTCCGGCAAGAGCGGCGCCGATCCATGCCAGTGCCGCGCAGATCAGCATGACCACCTTGAAGGTGTCGACAAAAGCAAGCCGTATCGCCGTTTGCACTTCTCCCACCTTATCGCGGGAGACCTCTGCCGGCACAGAGGCCGCGCCCAGACGGGGTGCCTCGGCGGAAAGTGCCGCCCGGGCCGTGTCGGCGATGTTGAGCGGCGTCGTGCGGGCCCTCAGGGAGTTCGAAAACAGAAAGAGGGCGGCGCCCCCCACGACCGCAATGGCAAGCACTCCCGCGGTGCGGGAGACGGCATTGTTGATGCCCGACGCAGTGCCCGCGAAATGCGTGGCCACTGAGCTCATGACCGCCGTGCTGAGCGGCGCGACGGTGATGCCCATGCCGACACCCAGAAGAACTACCCCGGGAAAGAATGTCACCCAGTAGTGAGAAGGGCCGTCGGAAAGGCCGCTGAAAGCCATGAAGAGGAACGCGACGCCCGCGATCGCCGGGCCGACAATGAGTGGGAGCCGGGGTCCTGCCTTGTCAACAAGTCCCCCTGCCCAGCGCGAGAGCGCCGTCAATACCAATGCGAAAGGGGTGAACGCAAGGCCGGCCGCTGCCATGCTGTAGCTCTGCGCCTGGACGAGATCCAGGGAGAGAAAAAACAGCCCTGCGCTCAACGCGCCATACAGACCGAAGGTGAGAAGGTTCGTTCCGCTGAAAGTGCGCGAGGAGAAGAGCGTCAGCGGGATCATCGGGTGAGCGCTGCGCGCTTCCACGACGACAAAGACCGTCACCCCGATAATTCCCACGACGAGGGATGCCAGGACGCGCGTGTTCCCGAACCCGAGATCGGGCGCTGAGATGAACGCATAGGTGAGCCCGGCAAGGCCCACGGCGAGCAATGCGGCGCCCACGAAATCGATGCGCCCTTCCGAGCGCTCGTCGCGGCTTTCCGGGACTTTGAGCAGGACCACGGCGAGCGCGGCCACGCCAATGGGAAGGTTGATCAGGAAGACGCCGCGCCACAGCCCCGCGCCGGAAAGCACGCCGCCGAGGACAGGGCCGGCAACGGTCACAATCGTCGTGACCGCGGACCATGTGCCGATGGCCCGTCCCCGCTTCGAGGGGTCGAAAAATGCGCTGATGATGGCAAGACTGCCCGGTATCATGAGCGCGCTGCCGAGTCCCTGCAGGAGCCTCGCGCCGATCAGAAACTCTATGCTCGGCGCGAGCCCGCACACGAGGGAGGCGGTCATGAACAGTCCAATGCCGATCGCAAAAACCCTTTTCCTGCCCAGAAGGTCGCCGAGGGAGCCTCCGATGGGGATCAGGGCAGCCAGCATGAGAAGGTAGGCATTCACGACCCAGAGAAGCTGTACGCCGTTCGCGCGCAGTCCCGTCTGCAGCGCGGGAAGTGCCACGTTCAGGGCCGAGCCGTCAATGAATGCCATGCTCGAGGCGAGAATAGTCGAGACAAGGACCCACGAACCCGGGTTCGATCGGATGGAATCTGTCATATATATGAAAATACTGATGCGCCGGTTTCTCGGTCAATGAAAAACCGCTTGCGGGATCAGCGGCCAACCCGGCCCGCTGCAGGTGGCCCTATCGGTGAGCTTTCTCTTCGGTATCCTTGAGCCGCTCTTCGACGACCTTTTTCACCTGCGCGTTGAAATCCGCATGCCGCACGCGCAGGGCATCGAAGTCGGCCTTTGACAGCTTGTACACGTCGCAGTACGTGAGAGCGCGGATGCTCGCATTTCGGTTCTCTTCCTTAATGAGGGCAGTCTCACCGAAAGGCGAACCTGCGCCGAGCTGGGCGACCTTGGCGCCGCCGACGAGCACCTCCACGTCCCCCTCGCTCAGGAAATACATGCAGTCGCCCAATTCCCCCTGGCGGATGATGTAGTCATCGGGCAGAAACACCATGGGCTGGAGGAGCTGCACTATTTCCCGAATGAAGATCTCATTCGCGCTTTTGAAGAGCGACACCTTCTGGAGGATCTTCTGGTTCATGAAGAGCAGGATTTCCATGGAGAGGGTGTGGGGAAGCTCCTCGGTGATGGAAACCGAGGAGATGCTCTTGCGTGTTTCCCACAGGTAAGCGTAATAGTCACGCACCCGCTTTTGAAGGGGGCCGGGCACGCGCTTGGTGCGCAGGAAATCGTTGATCTCCTCCATCTTTTCCTGGTAGTTGGCGCGCGCGACGTCGAGGTTGGCAATGAGGGTCGCCACGTTACCGATGATGTACCCGTACATGCCCACGCCGAAGATCATTACCACGATCGTGTAGATGATCTGAGGGTTGCTGTCATGGCTGGGCGTATAGTCGCCGTAGCCGATCGTGGCGATGGTCGTGACGCACCAGTACAAACTGCGCAGATACTGGTCGAACGCGGGTCTCGCTTTTTCGCTGGCCCCGATGAGAACCCAGCCGCAGGCCATGAGATGGATGACCGTGACGAACCAGAAAGCGAAGGTCACCAGGCGCATGAGTGCGGGATTCACGCTCAGGCTCTCACGGATGTCGCGGAAGATGGCGCTCACCTTGCTGATCTTGGCCATCTTCAAGACCTTGGTGAACACAATGACGTCCAGGAGGACGAAGCCGGGCGCCGCCGCTGTGGTCACGGCGCCGGAAAACAGGGCGAAGAGCGCGGTGAAGGGAATCGCCGCAATGACGTCGACGGCGAACCAGCCGCGCAGGTACTCTCGCGCGATGCTCCGCCTGTCCGCATGCACCACGAGGCCTTTCTTGACCGCCTGGTTGAACGTATACGGAATGTCGAGAAGATAGACGGCCGTGATCAACCAGTACAATGCGTCGAGCTGCAGGTGGCGAAAAGTGAGGCGATAAGAGGTGATGATCGTGCCGGCAAGGGCGGCAAAGATGAGGAACGCATTGTAGACGGCCTTTGCCGTGCCGTCATAGCGGAAGACGGGTATTGCGCGAAGCAATTTCGTTGCGCCGAACATCTACCGGATAGTATAGTGACGGCGAGAGCCGTTTCAAGAAAACCTTCGATTCCAGGAGGAATCCACAGCATGAAACAACCGTTCTTTTTGCGGCAGGTCTTTTTTGCTATCATTCTGACCGGGAGCGCGAGCGCAGGTATGACCCAAAACACGATTCTGGCGGACTCTGCTGCTGCAACTGACTGGAAAGAACCGGCAGGGATGACACTCGTCTGGCAGGATGAGTTCAATGGCGCAGCGATCAATACCTCCGACTGGGGATACGAAACAGTCGAGACAGGATGGAGCCCTTCCTGGAACAAGGAGTGGCAGCGCTACACGGACAACAACACCGGCGGTCCCAATGCATTCATCGAAGACGGCAACCTTGTCATCAAGGCCATAAAGACAAATGGCGGCGATGGCGGGTATACCGCCGCCCGCATGGTCACAAAGGGGGAAGAGCATTGGAAACACGGTGTGATCGCCGCCCGGATAAAGCTCCCCTCCGGCCGGGGAATCTGGCCCGCTTTCTGGATGCTCCCCGAAAAGGGGACCTGGCCCAATGCCGGCGAGATCGACATCATGGAGCTGATCGGGGGCGGTGCGGGCCGCGATAATAAAATGTATGGGACACTCCACGGGCCGGGGTACTCCGGCGCCAAGGGGATCCAGGGAAGCTGCACCCTTTCGAGGAATAACTTCTGCGATGCATACCATGTCTTTGAGATCAGATGGAGCACCGGAAAAATAGAATGGTATGTCGATGGACGCCAGTTTCATACGGTGCAGAAAGCAAGTGTTCCCGGCACCTGGCCATTTGACGACGGCGACTTTTACATACTTTTCAATTTAGCCGTCGGTGGTGCATGGCCTGGATATCCTGATGCGACGACCGTTTTTCCTCAGATCATGTCGATCGACTGGGTGAGGGTATACCAGTGACTCAGACGATGAGGCAGTAGCAGAATCTGCGCGACCCCGCTGCCTCAGTCTCCCCCAACTATCGCCTCGGCGATTTCCTCATCCACGACAAGGGCGGTGACGAACCCTCCCCGCAAGGCCCCGCGCACGGCAACCGCCTTGTCGGTTCCCGCGGCGAGTCCGAGCCGGACGGGTATCCGTGCAAGGGTCTCAAAGGAGATGCCCACGAGCCGCCGGTTCAGCGATCCGGAGAAGACCCGCCCCTCGGCATCGATGTGCAGGCCGCAGACCGTGCCGACAGCTCCTTCCTTGACGAGCGCGAGCGATTCCTCTTCGGTCAAGGCGCCGGTCCTCACCAGGGAGCTGATCGCCGGCAGGTTGGACCCGATCCCAAAAAGCGCGATTCCCGCCTCGGCGCCGCTCCTCAGCGTCTCCACGATGCGGGGCTCCCGCATCAACATGTCCCGAAGCTCGTCGCTCTGCACGACGATCGGCGCCTGAATGATCCTGTAGCTGCCGGACAGCTTTTCCGCGAGCTGCTGTGCCAGGCCGAACCCGTCGATCGCGGGATTGCCCGACCCCAGCCCGCCATGGAGCTGGACTATCTCCACGCCCTTGAGCGAAAGGGGCCGCACATGGCTGACTAGCTGGTGGAGAGTGGTCCCCCAGCTGATCCCGATGCGGATATTGTCCTTCAGCAGAGGCTCGAGGAGCGCTGCGGCAATCCTTCCCACCTGCGCCTTGGTCTTCTCGACGTCGGGGTTCGAGGGAACGACCACCGCATCCGCCAGCCCGAAGCGCTCGCACAGCCTCCGCTGCAGATGCACGCCGCGTGAACGGGAATCATTGATACGGATCTCGACGATGCCCTGCTCCCGGCTCCGCTTCAGCAGGTGGGATACCAGTGACCGCGAGATGGCGAACTTTCGAGCGATCTCGGCCTGCGAGAGATCCTGCTCATAATAGAGCTTGGCAACCTCGACGAGAAAATCCCTGCGTGTCTCATCCGGCACTCTCGCCATGGCCCGGCTCAGCAGACGAGGGAGTAGCACTCTTCGAGGAGTGCCTTGATCCTGCCGAGGAAGGCGGCGGCCGGCGCTCCATCGATGTGACGGTGGTCGTGCGTCAGACAGAGACTCATGACCTTCCGTGACTCGATCACGCCGCCGGCCCCGGTGCGGAAGCTCTCTTCAATCGTCCCCACGCCAAGAATGGCGCTTTCGGGAACATTGATGAGAGGAGTGAACTCCGTGATGCCGTACATGCCGAGATTGGTGAGCGTGAACGTGCCCCCCGCGTATTCATCCGGAGTGAGCAAGCCTTTCCGTGCGCGGTCCGCCAGGTCCCGGACGGCCGCGGCAATCTGCCGGACGCCGAGCTCGTCCGCGCTCCGGACGACGGGAACGATGAGCCCTGCATCCAGGGCCACCGCGATGCCGATGTTGATCTCTGCGCGCAGGACGATCCGCTCTCCTTCAATGATGGAGTTGATGAGCGGATGCTCCCGCAGAGCCACTGCGGCGGCCCGCAGGATGAAATCAGTGTAGGAGACTTTAGCCGCGCCGCGGTACTCCGCGGATTGGGCGCCGCCCGCATTCATTCGCTCACGAAGGGCCGCAAGGTCGGTGACGTCCGCCCGCGTGACCAGCGTGACGGCAGGCACCTGCTGGTGGCTGCGCATCATTTTGTCTGCAATCACGCGCCTCATGCCTGTCAGGGGGATGGAGGTGCCCCCGGCAGGCCGTGCAACCGACGCACCCGGCGGAGAAGCGAACGTGTGCCGCGCTTCTGCGGGCGTTCCCACGCGCGCCACCACGTCGGCCTTGCGGATCTTTCCGCCGGCTCCTGAGCCTTCTACCCCGACCAGATCGACGCTGTTGATTTCCGCCACCTTCCGCGCAAGAGGCGTGGCTTTCAGAGCCCTCGCCTGAGAGAAGTCCTTGAGGCGAACCGCTCCGCCGGGACCTGACCCCGCGACGGAAGACAGGGCAATATCCGCTGCGGCAGCGTATGCGCGAGCGGCCGGTGTAGCAGGCACTCTTCCGTCCGCCGCAGGTGCGGCAGACCCGGACGGGGCAGGTCCGTCCGCGACATGACCTGTTGGAGAGACGGGAGAGGAGGCCGCCGCAGCCGGGAGAGGCGAACCCGTCGCCGCCTCAGCGGCGGCCGGGACCGTCTCTCCCTTTACGCCGACCCAGGCGATTGTGTGCGTTGCCGTGACCACCTCGCCGTCGCCACGAACGATCGAGAGAAGGGTGCCCTCGTAGTCCGACTCCAGGTCCATTGTGACCTTGTCCGTCTCGATCACGGCGATCGCCTCGCCCTTGGAGATCGTCTCTCCGACCTTCTTCAGCCAGCGGACGACGGTCCCTTCCTCCATTGCCATCCCGGTCTTGGGCATGATGATGCTGTGCGCCATGGTCTCCTCTTCCTATACCGCGAGATCGCGCGCGGTCCGGACGATGAGCTCGCGCGTCGGCACGACACCGGCCTCCAGGTGCTTGTTGTACGGGATCGGCACGTCGCGCCCGGCCAGACGGCGAACGGGCGCATCCAGATGATAGAACGCCTCGCTGTCGGTGATCGTCGCCGCGATCTCGCCCCCGAATCCTCCGAAACGGCACGCCTCATGCACGATCAACACCCGGCCGGTCCGCTTCACGGAGGCCACGATGGTTTCAACGTCCAGCGGCCGGAGGCAGCGCAGGTCGATCACCTCCCCCTCGATCCCTTCCCCGGCAAGCTCCGCAGCGGCTTCAAGGCAGAGTTCCACCATCCGGCCATAGCTGATGATCGTCAAATCCTTTCCCGGGCGCCTTACGTCAGCCTTCCCGAGAGGGATCAGGTATTCTCCCTCCGGCACCGGACCTTTCTTTCTGTAGAGAAGCTTCTGCTCGAGAAAGACCACCGGATTGTCATCGCGGATGCACGATTTCAGGAGACCCTTCGCATCCGCCGGGGTGGAGGGGGCGACCACCTTGAGCCCCGGGACGTTCAGGATCCACGCCTCCACGCTCTGCGAATGCTGCGCCGCGGCGCCGGTTCCCGAGCCCTCCGGGGTTCGGAGGACCATCGGGATCGAAGCCTGTCCGCCGAACTGGTAGTGCGCCTTTGCCGCCTGGTTGACCAGCTGGTCCATGGCGAGGGTGATGAAATCACTGAACATGATTTCCACGATGGGCCGCATGCCGGTCATCGCGGCGCCCACTGCGCACCCGGTGATCGCCGCCTCCGAGATGGGCGTGTCCCGCACCCGCTCTTCGCCGAACTCCTCCATCATCCCGCGCGTCACCCCGAAGGCGCCGCCGTATTTGCCGATGTCCTCACCGAGGAGGAAGACGCTCGGGTCCCGGCGCATCTCCTCGCACATGGCATCCTTGATCGCCTGCGCGTACGTAATCTCGCTCATCGTCTCCTGCTCCTTCACGCGTACACGTCCTGCTCGACATTCTCCACGCGGGGCTCGGGGCTCGCCTCCGCGAACGCGAGGGCGTCACTGACGGCCTTCTCAGCCTTTCCCTCCAGATCCGCCAGCTCCTTCTCAGTGAAGAGCCTGTCCGCGAGGAGCCTTCCCTTCATGCGCTTGATCGGATCTTTCCGTTTCCACTCCTCGACTTCCTCTTTGGCCCGATACAGGCCCGCGTCGCTCTTGGAGTGGCCCATGATGCGGTAGGTATTGAGGACCAGGAGGATCGGCCCTTCTTTCCTGGCGACTTTCCTGGCTTCGAGGGTTTCCCTGTAAACCTCGAAGATGTCGTTCCCGTCAACGGACTTTCCGGGGATGCCGTACGAGGAAGCGCGCACGGCGATGTCGGCGATGTTCATATGTTTGTTCACGGGCATGGACATGCCATAGCGGTTGTTCACGCAGGCGAACACGATGGGCAGCTTCCAGATAGAGGCGAGGTTCAGCGATTCATGAAATGTGCCCTGGTTTGCTGCGCCGTCCCCGAAGAAGCAGACCACGATCCGGTCTTCTTTCCGCATGTGTGTGCTCAGGGCGGCCCCGACGGCGATCGGGATGCCGCCGCCCACTATCCCGTTGGCTCCGAGGTTGCCGGCAGAGACGTCGGCAATGTGCATGCACCCCCCTTTCCCTTGCAGACCCCGGTTTCCTTTCCCATGAACTCGGCCATCATTCTGTTCACGTCCATGCCCTTGCCAATGCTCTGGCCATGACCCCGGTGTGTGGCGTAGATGAGGTCCTCCGGCTCGAGGGCCTCGCACACGCCGATGCCGGTTGCCTCTTCGCCGATACAGAAGTGTGCGGTGCCGTGCACTTTCCCGAGTGTAAACAAGCGGGCGGCGGTTTCCTCGAACGATCGGGTCAATGCCATTTTATAGAACATCTCTGTCAGCTTCTCTTTAGGGATCTTCAAGACATCTCTCCTTGACAAAATGCATTCCATCTTTCAAGAATTGTCATATGTCAAAATAAATGTCAATAGAGTATCGCACATGAATCATTGAAAAGTAGAAACAAAAAGAATTTTATTGACAAATAGAAAACTCAATGCAATAATCTGCGTCAATATTGAACACAGGTGAAATTATAACATAAACTGTTCTAAATATGAACCTTTTAGGAGATTGAAATGAAGGTGTTCGATTTCAGCATTCCAACTCGCGTTTTGTTTGGGGCGGGAGAAGTGAAAAAGGTCAAAGAGGTAGCTCCCGGTCTCGGAAAGAAGGCAATGCTCCTTGCCGCCAAAGTCACCATGAAGCAGGCTGGAATACTGGACAAAGTGCACGGCCTTCTGAAGGACGCCGGGCTGGAGGTCGTGGTTTCAGACGACGTCGACGCCAACCCGAAGGACGTGGACATCGACCGGCAGGCACAGGTGTTCCTGAAAAACGGATGCGATTTCACTGTCGGGCTCGGCGGCGGCAGCTCCATGGACTCGGCCAAGGCAGTAGCCTTCCTGGCTGCCCAGGGCGGGGGGACGATCCTCGATTACCTTGCCGGAGGCCCTCACGCGAGCCTCGACGGGACAAAGCCCGCCTTCCCGATCCTGTGCATCACCACGACCGCCGGCACCGGCTCGGAGACCACCCCGTGGTGGGTGATCACCAACACGAAGTGCCACGAAAAGCCGGGAACCGGCAACGACAGCACCATGGCCAGAGTTGCGATCGTCGATCCCGAGCTCATGGTCTCCCTGCCCAGGGAGGTCACCCGGAACACCGGCATAGACGTACTTTTCCATGCCATGGAAGCCTTCATAGCAAACGTGGCCACCCCGTTCACCGACCTCTTCGGTCGGGAGGCAATCCGCCTGGTCGTGGAGAACCTCGGAAAGGCCATGGAGAACGGCAAGGACCTGGAGGCGCGCAGCTGCATGGCGTGGGCGAACACGATCGCCGGCATCTCCATCGGGGAGGGGAAGTCCTCCACGGTGGGGATCCACGCCCTCGGACACAGCATCGGCGGCCAGACGGACGCGCCCCATGGGCTCACAATGGCAGCCGTGGGTCCCGCCTATATGGCCAAGACCTGGGACGCGGACATCCCGCGCTATGCGGAAGTGACCCGTCTTCTCGGGTATGCCGGGCCGCGCATGTCGGATGAGCAGCTTGCCCGCAAGTCCCCGGAAGCGCTTTCCAGGACCCTGGAGAAGTTCGGCTGCCGCGTGAGCATGAAGGATCTCGGGGTCAAGGAATCCATGATCGAAGCCATGACCGATTCCGCCTTCAAGACCATGAGCGGCTGCCTGAACTGCAGCCTCAAGACCCTTTCCCGGGCGGATGTCGTGCAGCTCTACAAGGATTCACTGTAGGAGAGGGGTCGCGTGGCAACCTACCTGGCGGGAATCGATATCGGCACCTCCGGCGCAAAGGGGATGGTCTTCGACATCCAGGGCAAGCCCCTCGCCACAGCCTCCCGGGAATACCCGTGCACCTACCCTCGCCCCGCATGGGTCGAGCAGGATGCCGATCTCGTCGTCTCGGCCACAATGGAAGCCATGTCGCAGGCGGTCCGGGAGAGCGGCGTGCAGCCGGCCCAGATTGCCTCCCTCTCTTTGTCTGCGCAACGCTGCTGCGGCATCTTCCTGGATGAGCGCGAGCGGCAGGTGCGGCCCATGATCTCCTGGCAGGACAACCGGACCCCTGTCGAGGTTGCGGAGATCGCTTCGCGCATGGACGAGGCCGAGTACTATCGGCACACCGGCTATCCCAACAGCACAACCTGGCTCCTGTCCAAGATCCTGTGGGTCCGACGGAACGAGCCGGAGGTCTGGAAGAAGACCCGCAGGGTGGTGCAGATGCACGACTATTTCGTGAGGGCCCTCGGGATCGAGGAGTATTTCGTCGATTTCAACGACGCCGGTTTCTTCGGCTTCTTCGACAGCACGGCCGGCAAATGGGACAACGAGATCCTGGGCCTCTTCGGCATCCCCGCCGCGGTCCTGCCGATCCCCCGCGCATCCGGCACCCTGGCCGGAAAGATCTCCGCCGCGGCTTCCAAACGGATCGGTCTTGCGGCAGGCACGCCGGTGAGCATCGGCGCCGGAGATCAGAGCGCGGGCGCGGTCGGCGCGGGAATCGTGCAAAAGGGGCGCGTGTCGGTGTCCATGGGGACGGCGGGGGCCGTGACGGCCTTCCTGGACGCGCCATTCCGCGACCCCGCAGGCAAAACCATGGTGACGGCCCATCCCATTGCCGGCCGGTGGCTCCTGGAAGGGTACCAGGCCGCTGCGGCAAGCGTGTACAGGTGGTACAAGGAGCAGATCGGCGGGCTGGAGCGTCAAGAGGCGGAGCGGAATGGTGGGGATTTCTACACCCTGATGAACGAGAAGGTCGCGGCGGTCCCCGCAGGTTCCCGCGGCCTTCTCGTGCTGCCGTATTTCGCAAGCGCGGCCACCCCGCGCTACAACCCGTCTGCGCGCGGCACGGTCCTCGGACTCACCTTCTCCCATGACCGTTTTGCACTCGCGCGGGCATTCATGGAAGGGATCACCCTGGATATGAAGGACATGCTGAACTCCATGGTGCGCTCGGGGGTCGTGATTTCCGAGGCGCGCCTGCTGGGCGGCCCCACCCGGTCCCGGGTGTGGAACCAGATCCAGGCGGACGTGTACGGCGTCCCGGTGACGACCTTGAAGGTCACCGATGCCACGGTGCTCGGGGCCGCGATTCTGGGAGGCGTGGGGGCGGGGGTGTTCCCTTCCATCCCCGCCGGCGTCGAAGCGATGGTACGGCTCGGCGAGCGCTATGAGCCGGACGCCCGCAACGCCGAGATCTACGCAAGACTTTACGAGGCGTACTGCAGGGCGTACGAGGGGCTGGACAAGGGAGGCGTGTTTGCGGCGCTTGCCGAATTTCAAAAATAGGTTTTCACCCGGCCTGTGAGGCCGGTGAGCAAATACGAGGAGGAAAAAGATGCTGAAAAGGATTCTCTTGGCTGCGCTGATTCTCAGCGTGGTCGCCGGGTTCGCGTTCGCGAGCGGCGGCAACGAGGGAGCGGGGGCGAAGAAGTACACCTATGTCCTCGGCAAGGTCCCCTACACCCTGGAGCATGCGTACCACCAGGCCGTCGTGGCGATTGGGAAGGAGTACGCGGAAAAGATGTACAACGCGAAGTACATCGCCATCGACGGGCAGGCGAACAACGAGAAGACCCTGGCCGCCGTGGAGACCCTGATCCAGCAGAAGGTGGATGCGATCGCGCTCCATACGGGAGACGCCGGACTCATGACGACGGCAATCAAGCTGGCTCACAAGGCGGGCATCCCCATCGTCACCACCCTTATCCGGCCCACCGAAAAGCTGGCCCCCCATATCCAGCCCCTCGAAGCGCCGAGCTCCCAGCGCATGGGTGAAGTGGCCGCTCAACAATGGCTGGCCGCCCACCCCGGAACCCACTGCTATGTGGCAATGCTCGACTTCGGCGGCTTCGAGCAGATCGAGGAAATGCGGACCGGTCCCTTCTTCAAAGGCGTGAAGTCCGTGGATCCGGGCGCGGTGCTTGTGGCCCAGTTGAACGGCTACGGCTCCTCCGTGAAGTCCATGGAAGTCACCCTGGACATCCTCCAGGGCAACCCGAAGGTGAACATCATCTTCGGCGCGAATGACGAGATGGGCCTCGGCGCCCTTGCGGCCTGCGAGCAGCTCGGCCGCGGCAAGATGGACAATGGCAAGCCCCTGACCGAGGTCATTGCGGGCCTGGATGGAAGCATCGCCGCAATGCTCGAGATCTACAACCCGAACAGCTCCTTTAAGCTGACCCATGGCGCGGTCCGCGACAATGCGGTCAAGGAAGTGGACACGATGATCGCGATGATCAAGAAGCAGATCCCCATGGACGTCTACCAGGAGCAGAAGGTGCTCAGCGTCGAGATGGACTACTGGAACACCCCCATCATCGAGGCCCAGCGGTTCCTCGAGGACAACTTCCTGTACAAAGGCAGCCTGAAGGACGACGCGGCCAAGAAGGCCGCCTCCAAGCTCTAGCCGGCTGTCCGGCATTCCGCAAAGATCGAGAATCGGGAGAGGGCGGCCGTGTCCGCCCTCTCCTTTACGAGGTGCGCGCGTGGTGAGAACTCAAGCACTCTTGTACCGGCTGGACCGGCAGAAGATGGTGCTCATCGGGATCATCCTGGCGATTGTGGTCGTCCTTACATTCCTGTCACCGAACTTCCTGAAGGTAAGGAACTTCACGAACGTGTTCCTCCAGGTGGCGGTGATCGTGATCATCTGTTCGGCGGCGAACCTCCTGATGATCACCGGTCACTTCGACCTGTCCGTGGGGAGCGTCCTTGCATTCTGCGCGATCCTTCACGCCTACCTGAGCAAGCACGGGCTGCCTGTCGAGCTTTCCATAGTAGTCACCTGCGCTGCGGCCGTGGTCTGGGGGGCCATCAACAGCCTCACGGTCGGCGTGCTGCGGATCACCCCTGTTATTGCGACAATGGGCACCATGTACGCCGCCCGGGGCTTCGCCTTCCTGATCGCCCGCTGGGACGGGGGGGCCAACATTTCCACCGGGCTTCCTGTCAATTTCACGAGCTTCGGACGCTTCCTTCTTCCGGGAGGCATGCCCCTCGTGATCGTCCTGATGGTGGTAGCCATCGCCGTGTTCTGGTTCATCGAGAAGAAGACCGTCCTTGGACGCTATACGTACGCCATCGGAGGGAACAGGAGCGCAGCGGCGCTCTCCGGAATCAACGTCGTCGGGATCGTCTCCGTTCTCTACATCATCGTCGGCCTCCTGGCCGGGTTCTGCGGGGTCCTCCAGGTCTCGCGGGTCGGCTCCGCGTTCCCCAACATCGCGGAAGGCCTGGAGTTCGACGTGGTGGTGGCAATAGTCCTGGGCGGCACGAGCATGCTCGGCGGAGAGGGCTCGACCTTCGGCATGATCCTTGGCGCCCTTATCGTCGGCCTGGCCGCGAACGGGCTGAACATCCTGGGAGTGCCGTATTTCTACCAGGAGATCTCCAAGGGTGTGCTCCTTATCATCGCGCTCCTGCTGGACCAGCTCCTCAGGCAGAGAAGCGAACTGGGAGGCAGGGCATGAGCGGCCAGGAAGGAACGGTGATCGAGGTCCGGGGCCTGACGAAGAGCTTCCCGGGCGTTCTCGCGCTGAACGACGTGTCCTTCGATATCAGGAGGAACACGGTGCACTGCATCGTGGGGGAGAACGGGGCAGGCAAGTCCACGTTCATCAAGATCCTCACCGGGGCCTTCGAAAAAACCGCGGGAGAGGTCCTCATGGACGGAAAGTCCTTCGGGCCCCGTACCGTGCGTGAGGCCATGTCGCGCGGCATCAGCGTCCTGTACCAGGAGCTCAACGTCGTGAACGACCTCACGGTGGAAGAGAACCTGACCCTGGGCAAGGAGAACCACCGCGCCGGATTCATCCGAAAGAGCGAAGACATGGGCCGGGTGGTGGAGATCCTCAAAGGTCTGGATGCGTCCATACGCCTGAACATGAGCGTGGGGGACCTGAGCGTCGCGCAGAAACAAGTCATTGAGATCGCCAAGGTCGTCTCGACGGAAAGTCCCGTCCTCATCATGGACGAGCCCACCGCCGCGCTCAGCGAGGACGAGGTGCGCAGGCTCTTTGCCGTTATCCGCAAGCTCAAGGCCGACGGGATGACCATCATCTACATCTCGCACAAGCTCGCGGAGGTCTTCGAGATCGGGGACTACGTGACCGTGTTCCGCGACGGCCAGATGGTGGGCACCCGGGCCGTGGGTGAGATCAGCAGGGCGTGCCGGGATGTCCCCGAGGCGTGCCTGGAGCTGGTGAAGATGATGCTGGGGAAGGTCGTGGTAGAGAGCTACATTCCCAGCCGCACGGACCGTTCCCGGAAATTGCTGGAGGTCCGGAAGATCTCCAACAAGAAGCTCCACGACGTGCACTTCGACCTGTTCAAGGGGGAGATCCTCGGGTTCTATGGCCTGGTCGGTGCGGGGAAGACCGAGGTGGCGCGGGCGCTGTACGGCCTCGATGAGTACCAGGGGGAGATCCTTATCAATGGGAAGCCCGCGCGCGCGCGCAGCGTACGGGGTGCCCTTGCGGCGGGGTTCTCCATGGTACCGGAGGAAAGACGCGCAGACGGGATCTTCGCCGCATTGTCCATCCGGGCCAATATTCCCATGATGCGGATGGCGAGCATCCTTCGGGGCGGGCTCATCAGCAACATAAAGGAGAAGAGGCTGGCCGATCAGTACATCGCGAAGATGTCGGTGGCCGCGCGGGACAGGGACCAGAAGGTGGCCTTCCTGAGCGGCGGGAACCAGCAGAAGGTGGTCATCTCGAAGTGCCTCAACCGGGAAGGGGACATCCTCCTCATGGACGAGCCGACCCGCGGGGTGGACGTGGGGGCCAAGCACGAGATCCACGTTATCATCAGAGGGCTGGCCAACGAAGGGAAGGGTATCATCGTCTTCTCCTCCGAGCTCCCGGAAATCCTCCACTTGTGCGATCGCATCGTGCTCATGCACGACGGATCGGTAAGGGAGATCGTGAAGAACGGAGAGGACGTGGACAGCAACCACATCATGGCGGTCATCGCGGGCGGAAAGGTATAGGCATGCGGCAGAAGGCTCACGGGCTCGGCTTCCTGAGGGACCAGAGGTTTCTCCTCCTGATCATCCTCGTGGTCATCAATGTCCTGTTCGGGCTCACCTCCCGGAACTTCTTCGAGCTCAGCAACTACTACAACATGCTCAAGCAGATGGCCATGATCGCGATCACGGGCAGCGCCGCCACGCTCCTTATGATGACGGGGAACTTCGACCTGTCCACGGGGAGCACGGTGGCATGCACGGCCGTCCTGTACACCCTCATGGCCACCCAGGGTATCCCTATGGCCGCAGCGGCCGCCCTCGCGGTGCTCGCCGGGGTCCTCGTGGGCGTGGTGAACGGCACCTTCGTGGCCCGGGTCGGGATTCCCCCGTTCATCGCGACACTCGGCATGATGTACATTGTCAGGGGGCTCGGGCTGGTGGCGTGCAACGGCCGCTCCATCCGGGAAAATATCCCCCCGGGCTTCAGCAGCCTTGCGCGCGGTGACTTCCTGGGAATCCCGATCCCCGTCTACCTTATCGCGCTGTTCGTGCTGGTCTTCTGGCTCCTGGAAAGGCGGTCTCTCCTGGGAAAGTACGCCATGGCCATTGGCGGGAACAAGAACGCGGCCTTTTTCTCGGGGATCAATGCGGGGGCGGTCATATTCTGGATCTTCGTCATGGTCGGGGCCCTCGCGGCGTTCTCCGGCGTCATGATGGCCTCCCGGTTCGGGGCGGGAGATCCGCGGAGCGGGAACGGGTTCGAGTTCGACGTGATCGTCGCCATCCTTCTGGGCGGGACAAGCCTGAGCGGCGGCAAAGGATCCGTCATCGGCATGCTGCTGGGCGCCATGGTGGTTGCGATGCTCGGCAACGGACTGGACATGCTGAACGTGCTCACCTTCTGGCAGAGCATCCTGAAGGGAGCCATCCTGGTGGCGGCGGTCATCCTGAACGAGAAGATCCTCGCCACCGCGCGGAAGCGCTCCGCCCAGGCGGTGACCGCATGAACCGGTCGCCGTGCTTGATAGCGGCCCGTCAGGAATGATACCCTGCACGAGCCACACATGAAAAGCCCGGACACCCTCGCGGCCAGACACGGCAGCGCCTACATCATCCCGAACCTCAACCGCGCCCTCCGCGTCCTGGAGCTCTTGAGCGCGAAGGAGACCGGCGCGTCGATCACGGAGATCTCCAAGGAGCTCGGACTGCCCAAGAACAGCGTTTTCCGCATCGTGCGGACGCTTGCGGCCAACGGCTACCTGGACGAGCACGGCAAGTCCTACCGCCTCAGCCCGAAGATCCTCTCCCTGGGCTATGCCGCAGTACAGAGCACCCACCTCATCAGCGCATGCCTGGACGAGATGCGAAGCCTCCGCGACGAGATCAACGAGACGATCTTCGTGGGCGCCCTCTCGGAGGGGCGCGTCGTCATCCTGGAGCAGCTGCCTTCGTTCCAACTGGTGAAGTTCACCATCGAGATCGGGCACAAGGTTCCCATTCATGCCTCGGCGCCGGGCAAGGTCATTCTCTCCTTCCTGCCCCCTGCGGAGCAGAAGGATCTGCTCGCCCACATCGCCTTCACGCGGTTCAACGACCGGACCATCCCCTCGATGAAGGCGATGATGCAGGAGATCGAGAAGGTGCAGGGCACCGGGTACGCTCTTGACCAGGGAGAAGAAGTGAGCGAGATCTGGTGCGCGGCAAGCCCCGTCTTCGACTATCGGGAGTACCCTATCGCGTCGATCTGGCTCTCAGGTCCCGAGTTCCGCGTCTCCCACATGGACCTGGACAAGGTGGGCACCCTGGTCAGGGAACATGCCCTTCGCGTCTCCAAGCAGTTCGGCTATGACGCTTCGGTAAGCAGGTATCCCGCGCTCCGGCCCGCGGACTAGGGAAAGAAGGTCATTCTCCTGGACAGGCCCCTGCGGAAGGCGTTGCCGGCGTAGTCGGCAAAGACGCGGCCTCTACGCGGATGGCTTCATCCGCGCGCAGGAATCGCGGATGCGGAGCTCGGGGCTGATGCGGAAAACATCGTCTGCAAAGGACCCGCGGCTCATCGCTTCCATGGCGGTCGTCATGACGCGCTCGGCCAGCCTGTCGAAACAGGGATCAATCGTGGTCAACCCCATCCCCTGGGCGAGACGGGTGTTCCCGCACCCGATCACCGAGCAGTCCGCGCCAGGGAGGAGGCCCGACTCACGCAGGCCGCGGGCGGCCCCCGCCGCCGTCTCGTCGGATGCGCAGAGAAATGCGCGGCACTCCGGGTCACGGTCGCGCATTTTCCGAACCGCGAGCGCACCGCCCTCGATGCCCGGCACGCAGCTTTCCACCGTGCCGGTTCCGGGTCTCGCGCCCTGGGCGGCCAACTCCTCCTCGAAGCCCTGCCGCATGCCGGGACTTGCGGCGGAGAATGCGGGGGCCAGCAGCGCGATCCTCCGATGACCGAGGTCCAGCAGGTAGCGCGCGGCCTTTCTGGCGCCTTCCGCGTCGTCCACCACGATCTGCGGGCATTGGGCATGCGAGTCGGCGCTGCGGATGATGATGGTGTTGCGAAGGGGGGAGCCCGAGTGCGCGAGGGAGTCCGGCGAGCCGGCAGGCTCGATGATGACGAGGGCACCCGCCTGCTCCGCTTCGCGGTAGAGACTCTGTTCGAGAAGCACGTCTCCGCGATGGCAGGAGAAACGCACCGCGAGCGGTACCTTCCGAAGCTCTTCCTCGAGGGTTTCGAGTATATGCGCGTTTGCCTCGTCGAGGCCGGAAAACATGAGGTGCGCGTAGGGGAACCTGAGCGACCTCCGCGGCGGTGAGGCGCGCTCCCGGGAATAGATGACGAGCGTCCCTTTCCCGCTGTAGCGCTCGATATAGCCCTCAAGCACGAGCTTGGCCAGGGCATTCCGGACGGTCAGATGCGTGGTGTCGAACCGGTCCTTCAGCACGCGTTCAGGAGGAAACCAGTCCCCCTTCCGGTACTTGCCGGAAAGTATCTCGTCCTTCAATTCGCTGTAGATCCGTTCGTACAGGTAGCGATTGACGTCGACCGGTTCCTGTGACATGTGCCTGCCGTGCGCCACTGTAGGGCGCTGTGCTCGTTGTTTCAAGAAGCGCTCCATGCGGGCAGCAGCACTGAAAGCTGCTCGAACCGTCTCCGACTTTTTTCTGAAGGGCGAAGTCTCTGCATCGATCTTTCCACCATCGCTATATATATTTTGCAGAAGCTGGTCAATAGGCTATGCCAGGATTTCCAGTCCGAAGCCTTCGAGCCGCAGTTCCGTGGAGGAAGCGATGATAACTTTAATTTATTATGATTAAAATAGTTATAGTGAATATATTGAGTCAAGTAATCCGCTGTAAGTTTCCTTGTTGACAACCCGCGATATTTCTGTTTCTCATTGATGATACGCTATATAGCGTCAAGGAGGCCCCATGAAAGCTCCCGTGAACCTCGTCCGCTGCCAGTGCCAGTGCAGCGAATCCCCGATCTGGGACCCTGCGGCCGGCCGTCTCTCATGGATCGACACGGAAAATCCGGTGTTCATCGCGCTGGAGCCTGCGACGGGCAGGACCGAAACAACACAGACCCCCTGGCTCGTGCAGGCAATCGGCCGGCGCAAGTCCGGCGGATGGATCGCCGTGATTCGTGACGGATTCGCTCTCCTGGACGCCCGACCGGCCAACGGGAAGTTCCTTGGAAATCCAGTGGAGGGAATTGCGCACATGATGATGAGTGACGGCGCGATCGGTCCTGACGGGAGGTTCTATGCAGGGTCATTCAACGTCGACGTGCTGGACGCCTCTGATGGCTGCCTGCACCGGGTGGACGCTGATGGCAGCATTTCGACGATCGAAACCGGGCTCGTCCTTCCAAACGGCATTTCGTTCAGCCCCGACGGAAAGACGATGTACGTGACGGAGATGTGGGTGAATCGCATTACAGCCTTTGATTTCGACGCCAGGAGGGGCACGGTTTCGCATCGCCGGACGCTTATTTCGGTACCCGAAGAGGAAGGCCACCCGGACGGGCTGATCGTCGACGAGGAGGGGTTTCTCTGGAGCGGCCACTGGCAGGGCTTTCGCGTCACGCGGTACGATCCAGACGGCAAAAAAGTGAGCCATATCGATGTGCCGGTTCCGACGGCAACCTGCATGGCCTTCGGCGGTCCCGGACTCGACCAGCTCTACATCACCACAGGGAAAAAGGGACTCAGCCCCGAGCAAATCCAGAAATATCCGGATGCAGGTGACATTTTCGCTGTGCATGCAGGAGTACGAGGGAGAATCGAACCGGTCTTCGAAGGCTGACCGGAATTGCCGCAAAAAAAATAGAATTTCCCTGTTGACAAGACCGATCAGGTACTATATATAGCGCTATATAGAGTGGAGGGAACAAATCATGGATCTAGGTTTGAAAGGAAAAGCCGCCATAGTGACAGGCGGAGGTACAGGGATCGGCGCGGGGATCTGCGAAGCCCTGGCACAGGAAGGGGTGAATGTCGGCGTCAACTGGATCGTCGGAAAGGACGAAGTCGAAGCTTTCGCCGCTGATCTATCCAGGAAGTACGGAACTGACTGCCGGCCTTTTTACGCCGACGTCTCCAAGGCGGAAGACCTGGACACGATGGTGAAGGACGTCATTGCCGCATATGGTCACATCGACATTCTGGTCAACAACGCCGGGATCTGGCCCACTGAGAACATCCTGGACATGCCGGATCGCAACTGGGAAAAGGTCATCAGCATCAACCTCAACGGTCCGTTCATGCTCTGCAAGCGTGTGGCTCAGCACATGGTCTCCGCGGGCATCAGGGGCAGCATCATCAACCTTTCTTCGAAGTCCGGCATCACCTACAACACGGCGGGCCACGCTCATTACGCCTCGGCAAAGGCCGCGATCAACATGATGACCAAGACCCTTGCCCGAGAGCTGCTCCCGCACGGAATCCGCACGAACGCGATCGCCCCGGGGATGGTGCGCACCCCGATCAACGAGGACAAGTGGACCGATCCCGAGCTGAAGAAGACCTACGAGGCGCGGATCCCTTCCGGCCGGTTCGCGCAGCCGGTCGAGATCGGCTACACCGTCGCGTTCCTGGCTTCGGAGAAGTCATTCAACATCATGGGCACGGTGATAGACATCACCGGCGGAATGCTGATCTAGGGCATCGCCGTATCCGGCGGATTCTAGGGCGCCGCCGCACCTTGCACGGTACCCCGTGCAGTTAGGCGGATTTGAGAGGAGAAAAATCATGGGCGTCGACTTGAAAGGAAAGACCTGTGTCGTGACCGGCTCTGCCAGGAGCATCGGGCTCGGCGTGGCGGAGATGTATGCCGCCCTGGGAGCAAAGGTGGCGATGATCGATCTCAACCCCGAGGTCAAGGAGCAGTCGGAACGCCTGGCAAAGGCCGGCCACGCCGTGCGGGGGTACATCCTGGACATCACCGACCAGAAGGCGGTGTTTTCATGCTTCGACGACATCACCAGGACACTGGGAGACGTCTTTTCGCTGGCCAACGTTGCCGGAGCCGTGGACCAGCAGGCATTCGAGGAAATCACCCCTGAACGGCTGGACAAAATGAACAGGATCAACATCAACGGTTCGGTGTACTGCGCGCAGGCGGCGCTGAAGACCATGCGGAAGCTGAAAGACGGGCGGATCATCAATTTCGCCTCCAAGTCGGGAAAGACGGGTTCCTCGATCATGGCCGCCTACTCAGGGGCAAAGGGCGCCATCATTTCCATCACCCACGCCATGGCGTTCGAGTTCGCGAAGGACAACATCAAGGTGAACTGCCTGTGTCCCGGCATCGTGGAGAAAACCGGCGTATGGGGCTCGGTGAGCAAGGGGTACGTGGAAAACCTGAAAATGGGAGAGGACGAGGTGGTGAAGCAGTTCACCTCCAAGGTGCCCCTGGGAAGACTATGCCGGATTGACGACGTGGTGTCGTTCGTGAAGTTCCTGACCGTTGACGGAGACTACTGCACCGGTCAGGCGTTCAACGTCACCGGCGGCCGCGAAATGCATTAGTGACGCTGCTCCGAGTTAATCGCCCCAGGCGGGCAAAGCAAGTGTAGGAGGAGACATGGCAGAGAACGGTTTTGACGCTTTGGGGATGATCGAGACCCGCGGATTCGCGGCGATGGTGGAGGCGGCGGACGCGATGGTGAAGGCGGCGAAGGTCGACCTGGTGGGCTACGAGAAGATCGGCGGCGGGCTACGTGACGGCGATTGTGCGCGGCGACGTGGCGGCCTGCCGGGCAGCGGTGGACGCGGGGGCGCGGGCGGCGGAGAAGGTGGGGGAGATCGTGACGACCCACGTGATCCCGCGGCCGCACGAGAGCGTGGACGCGGCGCTGCCCCTGGGGCGGCAGCCGTTGGCCGGCAGGCCGGCGGCAGCGAAGAAGTAGAGCGAAAGGCCTGACAAAATAATGGAGCAAAACCAGCTTATCGAGAAAATAGTAGCCGAGGTCGTGGCGCGCATGAGCGCGCAGAGCGGTGCAACGGCCCGACCGGCGAGCGGCGCGCAGGCCAGCCTGCAGCCCGGCACATCCAGCGCGGCCACCGTACTCGGTGGCATTCAGGCGTCTGCGGTCCCCGCGTTGGGGCCCACGGACATCGCGAAGTACATCGACCACACGATGCTGCGGCCCGAGGCGCCTACGGCGGCCTTCGACAAGCTCTGCCAGGAGGCCCTGCAGTACCGATTCTTCGGGGTGTGCGTGAACTCGTGCCGCATTGCCTACGTGGCGCGCAAGCTCCAGGGAACCGGCATCAGGGTGTGCTCGGTCGTCGGCTTCCCGCTGGGTGCCATGACCAGCAGGTCCAAAGCCTTCGAGACCCGGGAAGCCATCGAGGACGGAGCATCCGAGATCGACATGGTGATCAACGTGGGGTTGTTGAAGTCCGGGGACTTCCACGGCGTGGAAGAGGATATCCGCGCCGTGCGCCGTGCCACCCGCGGGAACACCGTGCTGAAGGTGATCATCGAGACCGCGCTCCTCACACAGGACGAGAAGGTCATGGCTTGCGAGCTGTCCAAAAAGGCGGGGGCCGACTTCGTGAAGACGTGCACCGGATTTTCCGGAGGGGGGGCCAGCGTCGAGGACCTCGGCCTGATGCGGCGCGTCGTGGGCCGGGAGATGGGAGTGAAGGCGAGCGGCGGCGTGCGCACGTACAAGAATGCGCTCTCCTTCATCGGAGCCGGCGCCAACAGGCTGGGGTGCGTGTCCAGCGTGGCAATCGTCACCGGGGCCGAAGGCACGGGCAGCTACTGAACGGAGGACGGGATCCGATGAAAATGATCGTCCCATCGATACTCTCGGCGGACTTCACCCGCCTGGGCGACGAGCTCAGGGCCGTGGAAAGCGCCGGGGCGGACTGGATCCACGTCGACGTGATGGACGGGCACTTCGTGCCCAATCTCACCATGGGGCCGATGACCGTACAGGCCGTCCGCAGGGTGACGGCACTCCCCATCGACGTCCACCTCATGATCGAGAACCCGGACCGGTTCATCGAAGAGTTCGCCGCGGCCGGTGCGACCCATATCAGCGTACATGCCGAATCGGCGGTCCATCTCAACCGATCCCTTCAGCTCGTGCGGAGCTGCGGCGCGCATCCCGGGCATCGCGCTGGGGCCCGCGGCGCCCCTCTCGCTCCTGGAGTGGTCCCTGGACTACGCGGACTTCGTGCTCCTTCTTGCCGTGAACCCCGGGTTCGGCGGACAGGAGTTCCAGCCCGCTGTCTTGAACAAGATCCGGGCGCTCCGCGTGGAGCTCGCGCGCCGGGGTCTCTCCACGATCGTGGAGTCCGACGGCGGGATAAACGAGCAGACGATTGCGGAGTTCGCCGCGGCCGGAGTGGACGCGTTCGTGATCGGCTCGGCCTTGTTCGGCACCACGGATTATCCCGCCGCTTTCACCCGCTTACGGCGCGAGGTGGAACGCGGCATACTGTCCGCGGGCGCACGATGATCACCCTCAACAACGGGCTCTGGGGCGCGCGGGTCGCGGAAATGGGCGCCGAGCTGAAAAGCCTGATGGACCTCGCGTCGGGGCAGGAATACATATGGAACGGAGACCCGGCCTGGTGGAACGGCTCAGCCCCCGTCCTCTTCCCTGTCATCGGAGGACTGAAGGCCGGGGAATACAGCTACGAAGGCAAATCGTACAAGCTCCCCTCCCACGGCTTTGCCCGCGGCAGCGAGTTCGCCGTCACCCGCACGGGCGGGGACTCTGCCGAGCTCACCTTGATGTCCAGCCCGAAGACCCTCGAGGCATATCCCTTTGATTTCCTCCTCGCGGTCTCCCTGCAGCTCGAGCGCGCGGGAATCGCGGTCCGCTACAATGTGGCGAACACCGGCAGCGCCCGCATGTATTTCTCCATAGGCTCGCACCCTGCCTTCGTCGTGCCTTTTGCCGGCGGAGTGCTGGAGAACTATTACGTGTTGTTCGAACGGGAAGAGAATCTCGAGCGGTGGTTTTTCAAGGACGGCATGGTAACGGCCGGAAAGACCGAAGAGGTATTCGAGAACAGCAGGGCCGTCAGCCTCTCCCGCACGATGTTCGACCAGGGTATCATGATCTTCAAGCACCCCGTCTCACGTGAGTTCACCATCGCGAACAGCCGAAACTCCCACGCCATCACAGTGGCAACAGACGGCGTGCCCTATCTGGGTATCTGGTCAAAACCGGGCGCCCCGTTCCTCTGCGTCGAGCCCTGGCACGGGATTCCCGATATGAGTGACACCTCCGGCAACCTCGTAGACAAGGAAGGCATACTCAGCCTCGAGCCGGGTGCCGCATTCACGACCGGCTACAGAATACAGATAGTCTGACGCGTCATTTGGCGCGGTAGCCATCCAACGTCGCCAGGAGCGACAGGGCTACGGGCCTCCTTTCGCACATGCGGGAGTACCCGTTCGGCGAGTACGCCGTCCCTGGCTACGGTTGACTCCCCGGCGGTATGCGCATACATTTTCGGGCCATGGCAGTGCAGAAAACCCGGTTCGAGCGGCAGGTGGAGGAAGTGCTCGAGACCTTCGATTTCGAGCGCGTCCACCGTGTGATGGAATCCCTCTCGTGGACCTGGGCCAACCTCGACCGGGTGCCGACCCGTGCCGAGCTCACGGCGGAGGCGCGGAGGCTGCTCGCGGAGCTGGACGGCACTCCCGGCGTGCTCGGCAGCGGCGGGCTCCGCGCGAGCTACAAGGAGGACGGGACTCTCAGCCTGAAGTTCATCCTCTGCGAGAGCTGGTCTGACCTGAATGAGGATTCCTCTGCGCACTAGCGCTGATCCCCCACATGCTTGACATTTTTACCAGTAGAATGTAATTTGCTTAATAATAGGAAGAGCCAATGAAAGACCGCGCCCGCATCAAGACCCCTGTGCGCACGTATTCTGCCCCTGCCGTGGACAGGACCCTCGATATCCTCGAGTTCATGGCGCTCCATCCCCGACCCTATGGGGCAACCGAGCTTTCCCGGTGCCTGAACATCCCGATGAATTCCGTGTTCCGTATTTTGAAAAGGCTCACCGACAGGGAATATACGGCGCAGGATCCCCTCTCTGACGGCTATCAGCTCAGCACAAAGGTCTTCTCGCTGGGAATGAGCCTCTACACCCGGTTCGAGCTGCGCCAGCGCGCCCGGCCGCACCTCGAATGGCTGAGCCGTGAAACGGAGGAGACCTGCCAGCTGCAGATCCCGCGCGGCGACATGGTGCTGGTTCTGGATACCGTAAGCCCCGAGGTTTCCTACTACATTCGGGTCGTTCCGGGAGGGCTGGTCTACTATCACCCCAATGCGTACGGAAAGGTCATGCTCGCTTTCCTCTCCGAAGAGGAGATCAAGAGGATCATCCCCCCTCGCCTGCCCTCATTGACGCCGCACACGATCCTGCTGCGGACGGAGTTGATGAAGCAGCTCGAGGAAGTGAGGAAGACCGGCCTGGGGTACGACAACGAGGAATACAACGAGGGAATCCGCTGCATCGGCTCTCCTGTCTTCGACGTGGAAGGAAGAGTCGTGGCAGGCCTCGGTGTGTCAGGCCTTGTCAGCACCTTCCGCAACAATCGGCAGGCGACCTTCGAGCAGCTCGTCCTGGAGTGCGCCTACCGGGTGTCCAAGGACATCGGATACTCGGGAGACTACTTCGCGGACAAGCTCGCCCATCCCATCACCAATCAGCTCCGGCGCGCCGCCGTACCGGCGGATTGTAGCGCCGCCGTAGCCGGCGGATTGTAGCGCCGCCGTAGCCGGCGGATCATAGCGCCGCGGTACCCCGGGACTCATCCACTATCAGGCTCGGATCGGGTATGCCCCGTGCTCTTTCAGCGTGCGCAGCAATGCCATGTAGTTTTCCGGCTTCACCGAAGAATGAATGGAATTGCTCGAAGAAAGGATAAAGCCGCCGCCCGGCGCGCCAACGCGCAGGGCTTCCCGGGTCGCGGCCGCAACCTGCTCGGGAGTCCCGAGAGTCATGAGGTGGGAGCAGTCCACGTTTCCTTTCAGCGCGATCCGTGTCCCGAACTTCGCCTTTACCTCGCCGAGGTCCATGCCCGCAATCGGGTCGATAGGGTCCAGGCAGTCGATGCCGGAGTCCACGATCATGTCGATGAGGGGCCAGATCATGCCGTCGGTGTGCTTGATCACGCGGAGGCCGAGGTCCTTGTACCCCTGCATGACCCGGCAGAGGCCGGGATAGAAAAGCTGCCGGAAATGCGCGGGGGACATCAACGGTCCTGTGCCCCCTGCGAAGTCATCACCCGTGTAGACGATCTGGACCCCGCGGGCGGCGACTTCCCGGGCCATTGCGAGGTTCACCTCAACGGACATCGTGACCAGGGCGATGACCAGCTCAGGCTCCGCGGCGATGGCCATCAGGAGGTTTTCGTAGCCCATCAGGTAGCGGGGAATGGAGAAGACGTCGTTGAGATGGACGATGACGGCATGCGTCTTTCCGTATTCCGCCAGGGTTTTCTCTATGGTCGCGTAGCGGCCCGGCGCACGTGGATCCGGAGGCGCATAGCGGGAGAACTCTTCCATAGACTGGATGGGGGAGTCCACTTCGACCCCGTGCTCCTCTTCGGACTCCTGGATCGTGTACCCCCACTCTGTTCGCCACTGGCCGGGAGCCGTTTGGGCCCGGGAGAAATCAGGGTCCGCCAGCACGGCATCGAGCCCCATCCTCGCGGCGAACTCGTTCAGGGATCCACACCCCGGCGCCAGCGCGGCGCGCACCTTCCTGTCGATGCTCCATTCGAAATGCGGCACCCGGTCCGGCTCCTCGCGCGCGAGCACCCGCAGGATTCGTTCTTTTCCCGATAGTTCTGCCTTCACGGATCCGCCTCCTTCCAAGCTTCTACCCCGTCTGTGGGCAGCCTGTAAAATTCAATTTTTTTTGTAAAATTCTATTTGACAAATACCATTTGATATGTAATAGTGTCAAGTACCGTGAATCGTGCATTCACATGAGATGAGTCAGGGAGGTGTTTCGATGAGCGAGTCGTTAAAAGGAAAAGTCGCGGTCATTTCAGGGGTCGGCTCAGGCTTCGCGAAAGCCACGGCGGAGCTTTTCGCCCGTGAGGACCAGGTAAGCCTCGTCATGTTTGACATCAATGAAGCAGGCCTGAAAGCAACCGCCGCCGCGTGCGAAGCAGCCGGTTCAAAGGTGGTCGCTTTCAAGGGCGACGTGACCAAGCCGGAGACATTCACCCGGGCGCTGAAAGAGTGCCTGGACAATTTCGGCCACGTCGATTTCCTCATCAATTACGCGGGTGGCGCCGTAAAGGTCGCCCCGATCGAGGAGATGGACGATGCGATAAACCGCACGATCATCGACCTGAACCTCACCAGCACGATCATGAGCTGCCGCACCTTTACGCCCCAGTTCAAGAAACAGGGCTTCGGCAAGATCATCAATGTCTCCAGCGCCTGCGACCGCCGCTCGTGGCCGGGATGGTCGGTGTATTCTGCGGCCAAGGCCGGTGTCAACGCCTTCACCAAGTGCCTCTACACCGAGCTTCGCCCCCTGGGCATCGCGGTCACCCTCCTGGTCCCCGGCGGCTCGAACACCGGCTTCCAGAAGGCGGCGCACGGCGTAAACAAGTTCGAGTGGGATGAGTCGCTGGCGGTTCGGCCCGAGCACTTCGCCGACATGGTCTACCAGACCTGCGCGCTTTCGAGGGGCGGCTGCGTGTCGGAAATGCTCGTCTACGGTCTTGCCCAGGACGTGAGCGGGTTCTGAGATGAAACAGATCACGTACAAGAATCTCACCCCTGAAGGATTCGCGAAATACGGAACCTACGCGAACATGATCAACCCCGTCGGGCCGCGGCTGGGGGCGGAGCCGATCGAGTTCTTCCGCGACATGGTGCAGTCCCAGCTGGGGAATGTGCCGGTGGCCTCCTTCGGAGTCTGCCGCGTTCTGAAGCGGCCCTTCGTGATGGACGTGTCGGAGTACCACGATACCTGCTGCGAGGTCGTCCTGCCCCTGGATGGAGAGGTCCTGATGCACGTGGCGCCGGCAGTCCCCGAGAAGGAGTTTCCCTTTGACCAGGCGGAAGTGTTCCTGGTGCCCAGGGGGACGCTCTGCTGTCTGAGGCCCGGCGTCTGGCATCACGCGCCCTACGCCTTTCAGACGGAAGTGGTGAACTGCCTGGTCACCCTGCCGGAGCGGACGTACATGAATGACTGCAAGGTCTACACGTTCCCTGCTGACAAGCGCCTGGGTATTTCGGGGGAGGGAGCACGATAGGGAAAATCAGCCATTTCATATGGAAAACGGTGCGGTGCACCGCCATTAATCATATAATTTATTTCCTGGCAATAAATTACCTGATTTGATATTTGAAATGATATTTTTCTTGACAAATAAGGTCGGGTACCGCAAAATATCGGGACCATCAGCCAGGAAGTGAAGGGGGGCGTGAAGAGCAGAGGGACAAGCCCAATTCAAGAAGTGAAATGGAGAATGTCCGAGGATTTGTTTTTCCAACACATACTGAGGAAGGGAGAGAAGAGATGAAGAAAGCAGTTTTGTTGCTGGTCGCGCTCGCGATCCTGGCCCCGATGGCATTTGCCGGCGGGGGGACCGAAAAGCCGATGAAGATCGCGTTTTTCGTGTCGGATCTGTCCAACGTGTTCCACCAGGCGCAGTTCACCGAGGCGAAGAGATACGCCAAGGAAAAATACAATGCAGAGGTGTTCGCGTTTGATGGCAAGTCCGATTCGGCCACTATGACGCAGAACGTCGACCAGGTCGTGGCGCAGGGAATGGACGCGGCCACGCTGCATATCTGGGACTTTGAAGCCGCGAAGCCCGGCGTCCTCGCCGCGGTCCAGAAGGGCATCATCATGACGTCGTTCTTCAGCCCGCTGGCCGACACCGGCATCCCCACGGCCCGCAGCGACGAGATGGGAACGTCCTTCGCGATGGGCGTGGAGATGGCAAAGCAGTGGAAAGCGGCATTCCCCAACAAGCCCATCGTGATGGTGGAAGTGGGATGGCCGAACCACACAGAGGTGAAGTCAGGGCGCACCGACCCGTGGGTGAAGGGCGTGCTCTCCGTGGATCCCAAGGCCACGAACCTCGGATGCCTGGATTCAAGCAAGGGGCCTGATGTGACCAAGCAGATCATCCTGGACCTCGTGACCCAGCACCCCGAAGTCAACCTGATCTACTCCGAAGCCTCCAACCTGACCGTCGGGACGATGGCCGCTCTGACGCAGGCCGGCAGGGGCAATTTCGCCAACGGCAAGCCTCTCACGGAAATCGTCTGCAGCGTCGACTTCGACGAAGTGGAGATGAAGAGCGTGTACGATCCCAACAGCTCGCTGAAGCTCTCCATGGGGCTTCCGCCGATTGAGACCGGCCGCGGCAGGATCGATCTCATCATGGATGTGAAGAACGGCAAGGTGAAGCCGACTTCTCAGCCCGCGGTGGAGAAGTTCTACAAGACGTACAACGTGTCCTACTGGACAATGCCCAAGGCCGACGCGGTGAAGTGGCTGAACACCCAGTTCGGGACCAAACTCTAGTCATCTGATCGAGGCGTACGCGCCACAGCGTACTATCTGATGGGGGAGGCCTCGGCCTCCCCCCGATTATGGAGCGGATGAATGAAACTGACGGACAACGTATTGGAGATCAGGGACCTCGTGAAGGATTTCCCCGGTGTACGGGCTGTCAACAATGTCAGTTTCGACATCAAGAGGAACACCGTCCACTGCCTCGTGGGGGAAAACGGCGCGGGAAAATCCACCCTGATAAAGATCCTGACCGGAGCATCCATGAGGTCGGGCGGCAAAGTGCTGCTGAACGGGGAAGACTATTGGGCGCACAATCCCAAAGAGGCAAAACAGAAGGGGATCAGCACTCTTTTCCAGGAGCTCAACGTGGTCGACCAGCTTACCGTGGAAGAAAATCTCACGCTGGGGATGGAGGATACGACGTTCGGCTTCCTGAGGAAGACGGACAAGATCAACAAGATGGTCAGCGTGATGAACAGTCTCGAGCCATCGATCAACCCCCGGCAGAAGGTCTCCACCTTGAGCGTGGCAAAAAAACAGATCGTGGAAATCGCGAAAGCGGTGGCCACGGAATCTGACATCATCATCATGGACGAACCGACGGCGGCGATCTCTGAAAGCGAAATTGCCCGACTCTTCAAAATCGTCAAGGGCCTGCGCGACAAGAACGTCACCGTCATCTACATATCCCACAGGCTGGACGAGATATTCGAGCTGGGAGACTACGTGACGGTGATGCGCGACGGCAGGCACATCGACACCAAGCCCGTCGCGGACATAAAGGACCGGTCGGAGCTCATCAGGATGATGATCGGGAAGACAGTGTTCGAGGAGTACACGCCGAAAGAGGGCGCATGCAAGGACGCGATCCTCCAGGTGAAGAACCTCTCCAACCACAAGCTCAAGGATATATCCTTCGACGTGCATGAAGGGGAGATTGTGGGTTTTTATGGCCTGGTGGGCGCCGGAAAGACCGAGCTTGCGCGCGCCATCTATGGAATCGACGACTACGAGGGCGAGATCATCTTCAAAGGCAGGAGGCTCCCGCCTTCCCCAGACAAGGCAATAGAGGCGGGCATTGCCCTGGTACCGGAGGAGAGGAGATCTCAGGGACTTTTCACCATATTGACCATTCGGGGCAACGTGCCCGTCATGAATATGAAGAAAATCTCGATCAACGGATTCATTAACTCGTCACAAGAGAGAAAAGTGACGCGCGAGTATATCGATGCACTTCGGATCGCCACGAGCAGCACGGAGAAGGAAGCCTCGAAACTCTCCGGAGGCAACCAGCAGAAGGTGGTGTTCGCCAAGTGCCTGTTCGCGGATGCCGGGTTGCTCATGCTGGACGAGCCGACCCGCGGAATCGACGTGGGCGCGAAGAGCGAAATTTACGGTATCATCCGCCGGCTCTCCGCTGAAGGAAAATCCATCATGATTTTTTCCTCCGAGCTGCCCGAGATCATGAACATCTGCGACAGCATCTATCTCCTCTACGACGGGAGCCTGAAAGCCACCATGAGGAACGGCTGCGATATCGACAGCGAGAAGATCATCCACATCGTCACAGGTGGGGATGTCACCTCCGGTGACCGCCCGAATGCCACGGAGTACCGTGGCCGCGGAGATTAGCCGTGGAAACGAAACAGAGACACACGATCGGCAGGAGCATAAGCAACGAGTCGTTCATCAGCATTTTCATGGTCGGCGTTCTCGTGGTTCTGTTCGCCGTTGCCTGTGCATTCGTGCCGAACTTCTATCTGCCGAAGAACATGATCAACCTCATCACGAACAACTGGTTCGTCATCATACTGGGGATCGGGGTCACATTCCTGTTGATCACGGGCAACTTCGACTTGTCGGTCGGCGGCACCATCGCCTTGACGGGGGTGCTCTCCGCCTATTTCTGCCAGGCCGCCAATGTCTCGCAAAACGCGCTGGCCAACGGCCTGGGATTGCCCTACGGCGTCGCCGTCGGGCTGGCCCTGCTGTGCGCCATGGGCATCGGGGCGATCAATGCGTTCTTCATCGCACGGCTGAAGATTCCTTCCATCATCATCACCCTCGGCACCATGATGCTCGCGCGCGGCATCGCCCAGGTCATCACGCGCGGTGCCCAGCGGAACACAAGCCTGCCCGACGTTTTTGGCGTCCTGGGAAACATGTCCATTCAAGGCACGTCCATCAAGGTTTCCGTGTTGATCATGATCCTCCTGGTCGTCCTTGCGTTCATATTCGAGAAGATGACCGTATCCGGCCGACGCACGTACCTGATCGGCGCAAATCCTGTCGCGGCGAGGCTTTCGGGAATAAAAGTGGGACGGCACCTCACGTCGCTGTACCTGATCAGTGCCCTGCTTGCGGGTATCACCGGAATCCTCCTGGCCTCCGAGTTCAAAGCCGGGGTCTCGAGCCGCGCAAGCGGATACGAGTTCGACGCGCTGGTCATCTCCCTCCTGGGAGGCGTCAGCATTGCCGGCGGGTTCGGCTCGGTGCTCGGGATGTTCGTGGGCGCGGTCATCCTCTCCGTCGTGACTTCAGCGGCCACCGGGCTTCTGTTGTCGCCTGACTGGCAATTCACCCTCAAAGGCGTCGTGACATTCATCGCGATTCTCGCGCAGCGTTTCGCCCTTGATAGAAGGAAAGGCTGAAGGCAATGAACGTGAAAAGCGGGAAGCAGGAATCCCTGCGCGCACAGATCGACCGAGCGGACGCTGCGCGCGCGAATATAAAGAATCTCTATATCTACGTGATCCTGGTCCTGATTGTCGTCGTCTTCAGCGTGGTGAAGCTGGGCCAGGTGGAGATGTTCGGCCGAGGGCACTTCCTCAGCCCGGACAGCATCGTCAACCTGCTGCGCAGCGCAGTGCCCATCATGACCCTGAGCGGCGCATTCACGCTGTTGATGATCTCCGGCTACATCGACCTGTCCGTCGGCAGCGCGATGAGCCTGAGCGCGGTGGTGTTCGCCTGGTTGATCCTGAATGGGTTCGCGTTTCTCCCTGCCCTCCTGATCACCGTGATCCTGGGCATCGCGATGGGATACCTCAACGGCTTTCTCGTCATGAAGCTGCGGATCACGCCCGTCATTGCAACGCTCGTGACGCTGAGCATTTTCAAGGGCATCGCCCTGTTGATCGTCCCGGATGGCCTGTCGGCCATAAAGGGGAGCGCGGAAAGAATCATGCCGGCGTGGATCAACGATTACGGCCGCAAGGACGTGATTCTCGGCCTGCCATGGGCGTTCTTCGTCGCGCTTGCCGTGATTGCCGTGCTCGTCATCGTGCAGAAAAGGACGATCGTCGGCAAATATGCCGCCGCCATCGGCGGCAACCGCACCTCTGCGGAGCTGTCCGGTATCAACGCGGTGAAGTGGGTCTGGGTGCTCTATGTCGTCGTGGGGCTTTTCGCCGCTTTTGCCGGCGTGGCGCGCGCCAGCTACATGTCCCTCGGGGATCCTCTTTCGGGAGACGGCATGGAGCTCGACTGCATCATCGCCGTTCTCCTGGGGGGCACTGCCTTTTCCGGGGGCGAGGGGTCGGTTGCGAAAACAATCATCGGCGCTCTCATCATCATGTGCGTGACGACCGGTCTGATGACGGTCATACCCGCTTTCTGGCAGACCGTGGCGAAAGGCAGCGTGCTGCTCTTCGCCGTCGTGCTCAATCACCTGCTGGTACGGGAAAAGGTGACCGCATAGTCATGATCCAGGAAAAGGAAGTTCAATCGCTGCGGAGGCTCGCGAGCCGCTGGATGGAGCACGCCTCCAATCCCGTGATGGCCGAAAGGCGTCGGCAGTGGCAGGCGGTGAAGGACCTGAGAGCGGAAAGGCCCATGATCCTCGTGGAAACCTGCATGCTCGCGGACTACGTCGGCAGGAATGAGCTGATCTGCGAGGACCCCTACGTCCGCAACATCGAAAAGTCCCTCTACGAAATCGTACGGCACGCCGACGAGATCGGGGACGACATCGTCGTGGACCCGTATTTCCGGATCCCCTGGGTTCTGGAGATTTCCGACTACGGTGTGCCGATCGAGGCGCACCATGCCGTCACCTCCAGCGGCAGCGATCTGGGCTACTCCTTCAACTTTGGCGTGCAGTCGGAACATGACGCGCGCAAGCTCCATGTGCGCACCCGCGGCGTGGATCGGCGGGAAAGTCTTCATCAAAAGGATCTCCTGGAGGACATCTTCGGCGACATCCTGCCCGTGCGTCTTGGCGGCTACGATCATTTCGATCCCGACCCGGGCTATCGTCCCTGGCTGGGCAATCTCTACGGCGGCCTTACCATGGACCTGTTCAAGCTGATCGGCAACGACAACCTGCTCACCTGGGTCTATGACAACCCCGCCCTGCTCCACGCCATCATGACGGTGATCCGAGAGGATCGCAAAGCGCACTTCCGGTTCATGGAAAAGGAAGGGCTTCTCTACCAGAACACGGACACGTGGATGCCCTGTCCCGGCAGCTACGGCTTCGTGTCGGACCTGCCGCAGCCGGACCATAACGGCAAGGTGCGGTTGCAGGACTGCTGGTGCTGGACCGAATCCCAGGAGAGCGCGCCGATATCCCCGGCAATGTTCGAGGAGTTCTTTCTCCCCGCCATTGCCGAGGTCACCCGGCCGTTCGGGCTCACCTACTACGGCTGCTGTGAGGGGCTGCACGACCGGTTCCCCCGCATTGCAAAGGCTATCCCGAACCTCCGCGCGGTCTCGGTCTCCGGATGGAGCAATCTTGCCTGCATGGGCGAGATGCTGGGCAGAAAGTACGTGTACTCGCGCAAGCCGACGCCCGCCCACATCAGCGGTGCGCACCCCGACTGGGAGCTCCTGGAAAAAGACGTGCGGGACACGCTCGCCGCGGCGAAAAACTGCAGCCTCGAGTTCTGCTTCCGCGACATCTACACCATCGATGGCGACCGGTCCCGGCTGTCGCGATGGGTCCGAATGACCCGGGCGATGATGGGAGAGTGAGCCTCCGCCGCCCCCGACTCCCGCCCTCCGCCCGGCCTGAAGTTTGACGGATGTTATGGCACATGCTAGTGTGGGGAGAAGTATGAACGCGCGCACCTGGTTGATGGGAATCGACAACGGGGGCACGGTGACGAAAGCCGCGCTGTACGACACGGCAGGCAGGGAGATCGCCGTTTCAAGCGTGAAAACGGAGATGCTCTTCCCGCACCCCGGGCACACGGAAAAGAATATCGATGACCTCTGGGCAGCCAACGCGCGCGTGATCTCTGACGTCATGAGGAAAGCGCGGGTCGCGCCGGCGGAAATAGCCGGTCTCGCTGTGACCGGGCACGGAAACGGCATGTACCTCGTCGGAGCCGACGGGAGACCCGCGCACGACGGGATCAACTCGGCCGACAGCAGGGCCGCTGCCTGTGTGGCCCGATGGTACGAAGACGGCACCTACGAGAAAATCCTTCCCCGCACCTGTCAATCGATCTGGGCAGCCCAGCCGGCAGCGCTCCTTGCCTGGTTCATGGACCACGAGCCCGAAACCCTGGCCCGGACCCGCTGGATTTTCATGTGCAAGGACTACATCCGCTATCGCCTCACCGGTGAGGCATGCGCCGAGGTCACCGACTATTCGGGCCTCAATCTCATGAACGTGCGGGACCTGTGCTACGACCTCGAAGTGCTTTCCGCATTCGGGATTGCCGGCATCAGGGAAAAGCTTCCGCCCATCCGAAAGTCCGGTGAGATCTGCGGCAGGGTAAGCAGGAGCGCGGCGGCGGAAACCGGTCTCCTTGAAGGCACCCCTGTGGCAGGCGGGCTGTTCGACATCACCGCGTGCGCAATCGGCACGGGCATTACCACCCCCGACAGGCTGTGCCTCATCGCGGGTTCCTGGAGCATCAACGAGTACATCAGCCCGGCCCCGGTGCAGGACCGAGACCTGTTCATGACTTCGGCCTACTGCATCCCCGGCTACTGGCTCATCACCGAGGCCAGCGCCACCTCCGCGAGCAACCTCGAATGGATGGTTTCGGAGCTGATGCCGGCTGACCGCAGGGAGGCCCAGGAAAAGGGCTGCTCCGTGTTCGACACGATCAATGCAATGGTGGAGAGCATACCCCCGGGAGACTCCGATGTGCTGTTTCTCCCCTTTCTCTACGGAAGCAGCGCCGGGCCGAAAGCAACGGCAGGGTTCCTCGGCCTGCACGGGTGGCACGGAAGGGCGCACATGCTGCGGGCCGTGTACGAAGGCGTGGTCTTCTCCCACAAGACACATGTTGACCGGCTCCTTTGCCACCGCGGAAGACCGCAGGCGGCCCGGATCGCCGGCGGTGCGGCAAAGTCCGATGTCTGGGTGCAGATGTTCGCCGACGTCCTGCAGTTTCCCATCGAGCTGACAGCCTGCGAGGAGCTGGGGGCCATGGGGGCCGCAATCTGCGCGGGAGTCGGAGTCGGCTTGTTCGGCTCCTTTGAAGAGGCGGTGGAGCGGATGGTGCGCGTGTCCCGCACAGTGGAGCCGCGAAAGGAAAACAGGCAGGTCTACTGCGACAAGTACGGACGCTACATGCGGCACATCGAGGCGCTCCGTACCGCGTGGTGAGTCATGGATGACCTCCAGCTCATGGTGAGCGTCGCGCGCATGTACTACCAGCAGGGTCTGAAGCAGGAGGAGATCGCGATACGGCTGAAAGTCTCCCGCGCGTCGATCTCGCTCATCCTTGCAGAAGCGCGCCGCAGCGGGATCGTCGAGATCACGATCCGAAATCCCCTGGAGGACAACGCGGAGCTTTCCCGCGCGCTGTGCGCCCAGTTCGGCCTTGCGCGCTGCATGGTGGTGCCGACTTCCATCCGGGAGAGCGACATCCTCATCGACCTGACCGCCTCCCGCGCCGCGGAGGTTTTCGATGAAGAGGCAAAGAGCGGTGACACGGTGGGCATCGCCTGGGGCAGGACCTGCCACGCATTCATGTCCCGCTACGCGGCGCGCGGCTTCCTTCAGGGGATGCAGGTCATCCCCCTGATCGGGGGCAGCAACAGGAACCTGGAGCGCTATCAGCTGAACGAGATGGTGCGTCTTTTCGCCGAGAAGCTGCAAGCCACCCCATCCTTCATTCATGCCCCCGCGCTGGCATCCTCACGTGAGGACTTCGAGCTGTACATGGGAAGCTCGTCCATGAAGGCGATCATGGAGAAGTGGCGGGCAGTCAATATCGCGGTGGTCTCGGTAGGGGCTCCGCCGGTGTCCCGGGAGTTCGACGGCTCCCGCGTCCTTGCGGCGCGGAAGAAGTCCGCGGCGCCCGAGGCGTTCCCCATCGGCGACATCTGCGCGCGCTATTTCGACGTGAAGGGGCGCTTCGTGGAAGACGAGCTCTCCGGCCGGATCATTGGGATCCCGGTGGAAAGCCTGCGGCGGATCCCGAAGATTCTCTGCGTGGTCGGGGGGCCGGAGAAGGCCTACTCGCTGCTGGGCGCGCTGAAGACCGGACTCATCACGATCCTCGTGACGGACGAAAAGACCGCGGCCGCGGTGCTCGAGGCGCGCCGTGAAGACGAGTCGGGCCGCATCGGACGGAGCATCGCGCGGCTGTTCGACCAGTCGTAGACGAAGAATGCGCGCCTGGGCGCGCAGGGAGCAAAAAGCATGCATCACGCACAGGGAAAGGGCGCATACCTCGCCGGTATCGACCTGGGCTCCACGAGCTTGAAATGCGTCGTCTACGACCTGTCGGGCAATGTCCTGGCGAGCGGCTCGAGGCCGACGGAGAGGTTCCATCCGCACCCTGCGCATCCGCAGTGGACCGAGTGGGACCCGGCGCAGATCTGGGGCGGAACCGCGGCCGCAATCCGTGAGGCCCTCGCAAAGGTGGACCCCGCGGGTATCGCCGCCGTGGCGGTGACCGGCATGGGCATGGACGGCGTTCCTGTGGATGAGAGCGGGAAATGGCTGTACCCGTTCATCAGCTGGCTCTGCCCCCGGACCGAGCCCCAGCGGCAGTGGTGGGAGAAGACCATCGGGACCGAGAAGACTTTCTCGATCGGCGGGAACAACCTCTGGGCATTCAGCACGGCGCTCCGCCTCCTGTGGATGGCGGAGCACGAGCCGGGGATTCTCCGCCGCACCCGGAAGTGGCTTCTCATCGAGGACTTCCTCAACTTCATGCTCTGCGGCCGGCAGGCCACCGATTACAGCATGGCCTCCTGCACGCTGCTCTTCGATCAAAACACCCGCTGCTGGTCGAAGGAGATGCTCCGATTGTCCGGCATCGACGGAAGCCTCCTGTGCGATCCTGCCCCGAGCGGCACTGTCCTGGGGGAGGTCACCCGCGCGGCATCCGAGGCCACGGGGCTTCGGGAGGGCACGCCGGTCGTGCTGGGCGGGCACGACTACCTCTGCGGCGCGCTGCCGGTCGGGGCGCTCTCCCCGGGGGTCTTCCTCGACGTGAGCGGAACATGGGAAGTGGTGCAGGCCACCACGGCCGAGACCGGTGCTGACCCCCGAGCTGCAGAGAATCGGGGCCACGGTGGAGTGTCACGTTGCCCGGGACCAGTACTCGGTCATGGGCGCGGCGGTGTCGGCGGAAATGCTCGAGTGGTACCGCCGTGAGTTCGGCGCCGAGGCCAGGGCAAAAGCCGCCGCGCGCGGCTGCGTGGACTGGGAGACATTGATGGAAGAGGCCGCCGCGTCGCCGGTGGGCAGCCATGGCGTGATGTTCCTGCCGCACATGGGCGGCGCGGGCTGCCCGGTGGTGGACTCCCGGTCGCGGGGCGGGTTCACCGGGCTCGGCACCACGGCCACGCGCGGTGACATGCTGCGCGCCCTGATCGAGGGGCTGGACTACCAGCTCCTGGACATCATCCAGGAAATGAAGAAGAACCTCGGGTTCGACATGCGCACGCTCGTCGTGGCAGGGGGGGCGGTGCGGAACGAGTTCTGGATGCAGAACAAGGCGGACATCGTCGGCCAGCCCATCGAAATGCCCGAGGTGGAGGACGCGAGCCCTCTCGGCGCGGCGATGCTCGCCGGAATCGGGGTCGGCATCTATCGCGACGAAAAAGACGCATACGAGCATGTGCGGAAACCGGGCAGGACCTACGATCCCGATCTCCGGGTCACCGCGCAGTACGCCGAGTGGTTCTCCCTCTACAAGTCGCTCTACCCGGCCCTGAAGCCGGTGAGCCACGCGGTGTCAGAGAAGCTCGGGAGTTAGGGGCTTCAGCGCAGAAGATCCTGCGCGGCGGCGATGATCTTCGCAGCCGTCGGGACCACGTTCGCCTCGAGCACGGGATTGTACGGAATCGGCACATCGAGGCCTGCCACCCGCCGGATCGGTGCATCGAGATGGAAGAAGGCTTCGCTGTCCGCGATCACTGCCGCGATCTCCGCGCCGTATCCCGCTGTCTGGCAGGCCTCGTGAACGATCATGGCGCGCCCCGTCTTCTTCACTGATTGGATGATGCATGCCTTGTCCAGGGGCACGAGCGTGCGGATGTCGATGACCTCCGCATCAATGCCTTCCGCGGCAAGCTTCTCCGCGGCCTCGAGGCAGCGGGCGACCATGCGGCCGTAGGTGACGATCGTGAGGTCCTTGCCCGTCCGCTTCACGTCCGCAACGCCGAGGGGGATGTCGTACACTTCAGCCGGATCGGGCACGGGCCCTTTCTGCCGGTAGAGGAGCTTCTGCTCGATGAACACCACCGGGTTGGGATCCCTGATGGCGGATTTCAGCAGGCCCTTGGCGTCATAGGGAGTCGAGGGGATGACGACCTTCAATCCCGGCACGTGGCAGACCAGGGCCTCGAGGCTCTGCGAATGCTGCTCCGCGGCGCCTGTCCCGGAGCCGCCCGGCAGTGCGCAGCACCATGGGAACCGAGACCTGGCCGCCGAACTGGTAGCGGGCCTTTGCCGCCTGGTTGGCGAGCTGCTCGAGGGCGATGGTGAGAAAGTCGCTGAACATGATCTCCACGACCGGACGCATGCCGGTCATCGCCGCCCCGGCAGCGGCGCCCGTGATCGCATGCTCGGAGAGCGGCGTATCCCGGACCCTCTCTTCCCCGAACTCCTGGACCATGCCCTTTGTCACGCCGAACGCGCCGCCGTAGATGCCGATGTCCTCGCCGAGGAGAAACACGCGCGGATCGGCACGCATCTCCTCGCACAGCGCCTCGCGGATCGCCTCCGCGTAGGTGATCTCTCTCATCGGCGCTCCTACGCATACACGTCCCGCGATGCCTCTTCGATGCGGGGGCTCAGGGCTGGACTCGGCAAAGCGCACTGCCTCCTCGACGTCGGCCAGCGGCCTGGGCATCAATGGCATCGAGCTGCTCCGCGCGTGAAGACTCCCTCGGACACCATCCGCTCGCGCATCCTCTTGATGGGGCAGCGTTTCTTCCATTCCTCGATCTCCTGCTTCGTGCGGTACACGTTCGCATCGCTCTTGGAATGCCCCATGTGCCGGTAGGTGTTGAGCACGAGGAGCATGGGCCCGTTCTCCCTGACGTACTCGCGCGCGTCCCGCGTGGCCACAATAGATGCCCACAGCGTCGTTGCCGTCCATGGAAACGCTCCTGATCCCGTAGGCCTGGCCGCGGAAAGCAAGGTCGGGGATATTGGCCTGCTTGCGGAGGGGAGTGGACATGGCGTACAGGTTGTTCACGCACACGAACAGGACGGGCAGCTTCCAGACGGACGCGAGATTGACCGACTCGTGGAATGAGCCGGTGCTGGTGGCCCCGTCCCCGAAGAAGCAGGCGGTGATGGTCGGGCGATCCTCTGCATGCGCTGGCTCAGCGCCGCGCCCACCGCGATCGGGATGCCGCCGCCGACGATCCCGTTCGCTCCCAGGCTGCCCGACGGCGAAGTCGGCAATGTGCATGCACCCGCCCCGGCCCTTGCAGTAGCCGGTCTCCTTGCCGAGGAACTCCGCCATCATGAGGTCCAGCCGCATGCCCTTGCCGATGCTCTGGCCGTGGCCCCTGTGCGTCGCAGTGATCCGGTCCTCTGGCTCGAGCGCCGCGCAGACCGCAATGCCCGTGGCCTCCTCGCCGATGCAGAAATGCGCCGTGCCGTGGACCTTTCCTTCCGTGAACAGACGCGCCGCAGCTTCCTCGAAACATCGGGTCTGCGCCATCCGGGTATAGATGAGCCGCAGTGTGTCCGACTGGGATTTCAGGCGAGGCCTCGACAGGGAGGCGCTTTTCGAGAGCGCGTGCTCACCATTCACATGTCTCCTTTCACTGCTTGCAAAGCATTCTAACATATGTTATAACATTCGTCAATACTGAGTATTTACTGATCGGATTGACATTTGTTATTTAGTATGGTTCAATCACCAGTAAAATGCAAAATGGTGCGCGGCCCGGCAGTGAAGCGCGCACGGCAAGGAGACCAGTCGTGTACGAAAGCGAAAGACAGCAGATCATCGATGTCGGGATCAGCCTCGACCGCTACCGGCTCATCAGCCTCTCCGGCGGAAACGTGAGCATGAGGATCGGAAGCCACATCCTCGTCACCCCGTCGGGCATGTCCTATGAGACACTTGTGCCGGCGGATGTCGTGGTCATGGATCCCAAGGGGAAGGTGATCGAAGGCGCGCGCCGCCCCTCGGTGGACACCGTGGCGCTCCTTCATATCTTCAACAACATGCCGGATGTGAACGCAATCATTCACACGCACCAGCCCTACGCGACCGCCGTCGGGCTTGTCATGGATGAGCTGCCGGCGTTCTGCACGACGCTCGTGAACGCGACTTTGGGCGCGGTGACCGTGGCCCCGTACAGCTCCGCGGCGAGTCTCGACATGGGGGTGAGGACCGTGCAGTACATCGGGGACAAGAGAGCCGTGATCCTCAGGAACCACGGCGTGGTGACGCTCGGACCCACCCTCAAGGATGCCCTGTACGCGGCAGTGTACCTCGAGGACGCATCACGCTCCTATTGCGCAGCCATGGCGATGGGAACGCCGCGCCTCCTCACACCCGAGCAGGTCGCGGAGGCGGTGGAGTCGTTCAAGCACTACGGCCAGGGGAAAAAGCAAAGGCCGTGAAAGACACCGGCAACAACGGAAACTCCCCTGCCTCGACCTTCAGGTGGGGCATCTACGAGAAGGCGCTCCCCCTCACGCTTTCGTGGCCGGAGAGGCTTTCCGCCGCGGCCGGCGCGGGCTACCAGTTCCTCGAGATATCGATCGATGAGAGCGAAGACAGGCTGGCGCGGCTCTCATGGCCGGCGGAGACCCGACGGGACCTCCACCGCGCCCTTGCGTCCGCCCCCGCCACCATCGACACTATGTGCCTGAGTGCTCACCGCAAGTACGCGCTGGGAAGCGAGTCGAAGCCCCAGCGCCAGGAGGCGCTCGCGATCATGCGCCGGGCAATCGACTTTGCGGCCGAGTTCGGCGTTCGAATCGTGCAGGTTGCCGGTTACGACGTGTTCTACGAGGAGTCCACCGAGCAGACGCGCGCCCTCTACATGCAGAGCATCCTGCAGTCCGCCGAATGGGCTCGGCAGTCCTGCGTGACGCTCGCACTGGAGAACGTCGACAGGCCCACTGTTGACTCAATCGAGAAAGGCATGCGCTTCGTGCAGGCCGCCGACACCCCGTGGTTCCAGATGTATCCCGACATCGGCAATCTGTCCGCCATGGAGAAGGACGTGACGCATGAGCTTCTGACAGGCGGGCGGCACATCGTGGGGCTGCACCTGAAGGACACGAGGCTCGGGGAGTTTCGCAGGGTGCCGTTCGGCGAGGGGATGGTCGACTTCGAGGAGGCATTCCGCACACTGAAAAGTATGGGCTACCACGGCCCTCTGGTTGTCGAGATGTGGAACGAAGCGGTGGCAGACGCTGTGGCAACCGCATCCGCAGCGCGATGCTGGCTGGCGGAGAAGCTCAACACGGCGTTCGGGAAGTAGACTGTTTTCAGCCCTTCACTGCACCCATCGTCAGTCCACGAACGATGTACTTCTGCGCGAGGGCGATGAAAAGAATCGCCGGGATGATCGCCACCACGGCGGTGCTGGAAAGCTTTCCCCAATCGAGAGAGTAGTAGCCAATAGAGTTGTAGATTTCGATGGGAAGGGTCCGGGTTCTCCTGCCGGTGTTGATGAGGGCGAGCATGAACTCGTTCCAAAGGGAAATGAACGCGAGGGTCGAGGAGGCGAGAATTCCCGGCAGCACCGCGGGAATGAGGATCATTCGAAGAGTGCGCCACCGCGAGCAGCCGTCCACGAGCGCCGCCTCCTCGATCTCCACCGGGACTTCCATGAAGAAGCTCCGCATCATCCATACAAGGAGCGGGAGGCAGATGCTCATGTACATGAGGATCATTGAAAGGTAGGTGTCGGAGAGCCCCAGCGTCTTCCAGATGAGAAAATACGGGATGATGAACGCGACGGGCGGCACCAGCCGAAGGAAAAGTATGAAATAGGAAATGACCCCGCTCCCCCTGAACCTGAATCGTGTGAAGGCGTAGCCGGCCAGTATCCCGATCACGGTCGAGAAGACGGTGGCTGTCGTGGCAATGATGAGGCTGTTGGCGATCGTTTTCATGAAACCGGTGTTGCCGAGCAAGGCCGCGTAATTCACCAGCGTGGGGATGAAGATCCAGCGCGGCGGCATGGCAATCGCGTCCCGCGGCGGCTTGATCGAGGTGACGAACACGAGCAGGAACGGAATGAGGCCGATGAACGCGGCCGCGCCGAGGACGAGATGTTTGAGGAGTATGCGCAGTTTCTTCATCTGAATGCCCGCATGAAATAGGAAACCAGGATGATCACCAGGATAAGAAAGACGAATGCGGCCGCCGCGGCATACCCCATGTGAAAGTAGGAGAAGGCCTGGGTAACGGCAAACAGGGAAACATTCTCCGTCGTATACCCGGGCCCCCCCGCGGTCAGCACGTAGATCTCGTCGAACATTTTCAAGGCATCCATGAACCGCAGAACCGCGGCCACGATCAGGATGGGGAGGATGATCGGCAGAACAATTCTCACTATCTTCTGCAGGGACGATGCCCCATCGATGTCGGCGGCGTACGATATCTCCGGGTCGATGGAAGAAAGCCCGGCATACACAACGATCGCGATGAACGGGGCGCGAAGGATGACCTCCATGACGAGGATGCCCACAGTGGGATTGACGGTGCCGTGGAACAGATTGAAGGGAGGGAGGGCGAGCAGGCGCAGGAAATAGGACAGGTAGCCGAAGGTCTGGTCGTAGATGAGCGTCTTGAAAGTATACGACACGGCAATGGGCGCAACGACAAAGGGCACCATGAGGAGCGTGCGGATCAGGGAGGAGTAGACGTGCGAAACATCTCTGTCGGCAAGCAGGTACGCAATGATGAACCCTCCCACCAACTCGAGCCCGGTGGCTGCCAGCGCGAAAAGGACGGTGAACGAGAGCGCGTGGAGGTAGCGAGGGTTATTGAACAGGAGATCCAGGTAGTTCGAAAGCCCGATGAACTTCGCCGGCGGATGAATCAACTCGTAGCTCTCGAGTGAGAGGACGAAGGTGTGTATAGCAGGTATCAATCCGACCAGGATGATGACCGCAACGGCCGGAAGGATGGCGACATAGGGAAACGCCCTGTCCTGGCGTGAGCGAAATGCCGATCTTTCCATCCATAGGGCGGGCTGCTGTACCGCCTCCTCCTTATCTTTCGGGGGGAGGATTGCTCCTCCCCCCCAGGCCCTTACTGAGCCGGCTTGTATCCGAGCTTCATGAGGGCGGCATCGGCGTCAGCCGCCGCTGTCTTCACATCCTTGATCCCGGCAATTATATTGCTCATCTCTTTTGATACAATATCAGCGCTTTCGTTGTACTTCCCGCTGACCATCGGCGGGCTCGGGTTGATGCCCTTCGTGAGCATGTACAACTGGGCGTCGATGAACTCCTGGCTGGGCATCGCCTTCACGTAGTCGGGGTCCGAGTAGCTGGACTGCCGCGCAGGGCAGCCGTAGCCGGGCGCCATCGATTTCATGAGAGTCGGCGAGGTGGCCCACTGGACGAACAGCCAGGCCGCTCCCTTGTTGTGGGAGTCCTTGTTGATGCCCCAGCCCCAGACCCACAGGGGGTCGCTGCCGCCCGGCGCCATGGGTGGGGGTGCGTATCCCACCTTGCCGGCAACCTTGGATTCGGCTGCGTTCTCCAATGTGGCGTAGCTCGCGTTTCCTCCCGTGGCCATTGCAACCTGTTCCGTCTTGAAGGCCTGCGCGATCTCCCCCCATGACCAGTTGCCGGTCCCCGGGGGCGCGTATTTCAGGATCATTGACGTGTAGTAATCCAGCACCTCTTTGCCCCGGGCCGTGTTGACGTTGGAGACCATCGTATTGTAGTCGATAAAGCTGAAATTGAACCGGCTGGCTGTGCAGAACAGGTTCCAGCCTGCTTCGCTGAAGCCGGGCAGCTCTCTTTCCGCCCACGCGTACTCCTTGATCTTCCCGGCCTTGCGGGCGTCGTCGAGTTTCTGGGCCGTTGCCGTCAGCTCCTCGAATGTTTTCGGCACGGTGAGGTTGAGGTCCTTGAATATGTCCTTGCGGTACCAGAACAGGAAGTACTCCGCCGTGAAGGGTACGAACACGAGCTTTCCGTTGGAGTAGCCCGCAGCGATGACGTCCTTGGGGTAGTCAGCCAGGTTGTACCACGCCTTGTCGGTCAGCTTCTGGTCTCCCAGGTAGCTTTCGAGGGGCTCGAGGTAGCCCGGTCCGGCAAAGGCTTCGCGGTTTGTGAACCCGATGTTGCCGATATCGTACTCCCCTTTGCCGGATGACAAGTCGACGAGCATCTTCTTGTATCTGTCCACATCATTGAGAAGCTCGAAATTGACCTTGATGCCCGTCAGCTGCTCGAACTCCGGCAGATGCTTTTTGTACGTTTCCGAAACAGGCATCGCCGTTGCCAGCACGTTCAATTGTTTTCCCTTGAACTGCTGCCAGTTGATGTTTCCCCAGTTGCCCGCCACGGTTCCCTTGGCGCCGGGCGACTCGTTTCCCCCGCTAGCGAAAAGAATGCCCGCACCGCCGACAATGAGGATCGATCCGAGCACAAGAACGATGAATCTTTTCATGAACTTCATTCTGAACTCTCCTCTTCCTTTTTGTTTCTTCTGCAACCCGTGAATACGCCGAAACCCTTCTTCATCACCTCCCTTCTCATGGGACATATTTGCTATTTTACACGTGAAGCTACTCGTGTCTATTATGATAATGCCATAGATTCCATATTTGTCAAGCATCAATTAACAGGGTAAATTGCAGAGGCTATTGACAGCATTTCGGAGAACATTCAGTATAAATGCCTACACGAGTAGCTACACGAGTTGGAGGGAGCGATGCAAAACAGTAGAAGGGAAAGGATGAAACGGCCTTCCAGCAAGGACGTTGCATCTCTGGCAGGCGTATCGCGCGCAACCGTGTCAGCCTACCTGAACAAGCGGCGGTTCGTCTCGGACGAGCTTGGCGGAAAAATCGAACAGGCCATCCGGGCCCTGAACTACGTTCCTGACCCCTACGCGCGGGCCCTCAAGGAGCAGGATGCGAAGACCCTGGGATTGGTCATTCCCGTGCTGAGCCGCTTCTTCACTCCGCTGATGGTTGCAGTCAACGAGGTCGCCCACCAGTCGCAGTACGGCTTCCTTCTCTCGTCAAGCGAAGAAGACGCGGAGCGGGAGAGGGAAATCCTCCAGATTCTGCTGGCAAAACGCATGAGCGGGATCCTCCTGGTCCCCTGCGCGACCCACAACCGGGATCTTCTGCGCACAATCCAGCAGAACGGGACACCCATCGTCCAGGTGAACAGACGCCTGCCGGGCCTGGACTCCGACGTGGTCATCTCGGACAACTTCAAGGCAGCGGCCCTCGCCACTGAGCACCTCCTCCAGAGAGGCCGGAAGAAGATCGTGTTCTTCGGCAACGATCCCGGCAGCCTTGCCCTGATCGACAAGAAAGCGGGATACGATGCCGCGCTGGCCCGCGGCGGAATCGGCGAATCCCTCGTTATCACTCTCAAACAGAATGACCCGGCCGACATCCGCAGCGCCTTCGAGGCCTTCCTCGACTCTGGAAAGGAGTTCGACGGCCTGATCTGCGTGAGCCAGACCAAGACGTCCATCGCGCTGCACGTCCTCAAGGAACGGGCTGTCAGGATACCGCAGGACGTGGCGGTCGTCGGCTTCGATGACACGCCCTGGGCATCCCTGCTCTGCTGCCCACTGACGGTCATTTCGGAGTCGACGTACAAGATGGGAGAGATCGCCGTGAATCTCCTCCTTGATCGGCTGGAAAAAAGAGAGGCAGGCCCTCCCAAGACGATCGTGCTCGAGGATGAGCTTATCGTCAGGGAATCCACGTGACGCCGCATTGAATCACAGGGGAGAAAAGTAAAATGGCCAGAAGATCGGACGGGGCAAAGCAATTCCGCATCGCGGTGATAGGAGCGGGAATCCATGCGGAAACCAACATCTATCCCAGCCTGGCGAATCATCTCCTTGCGAAGGTGAAGACCATCGCCGTCTGCGACCTGGATGACGCCAGGGCCCGCCGCATGGCCTCCTTCAGCGGCGCGGGAAAGTCGTACACCGACTTCAAGGAGATGATCCGCAAGGAGAACCCTGACGGGGTCATCGTCTGCCTGAACGGCAGGCTCCATCCTCAGGTAGTCATCGCCTGCACGGAGATGGGCGTGCCGGTCCTTGTGGAAAAGCCGCCCGCGCTCACCGTGGAAGATGCGCGGCGGATGTGGCAGGCATCCCAGTCCAGTGGATGCCCCGTGATGATCGCTCACCAGAAGCGCCAGGGCACCGCCTATGTCATGGCGCGGGAAATCACGTCGAACCGGAGAGAGTTCGGTCGTGTCGTGCAGATCGAGGCGAAAATGCACGCCATGCCTCGATTTCCGACGAACTTTTCCTGTCTCATGGAATGGCAGGTTCATGGGATCGATCTGGTCCGTTCCTTTGGCGGGGAGATCAAGGACATCACCGCGCGGTCCTGGGTCATGGGCAGCAACAAGGCAGCCGTTGCGATCCTGCTTACATTTGCCAGCCGCGCGGTGGCAGCCGTCGGGTGGGGAACGTTCGGCGGTCCCGGCCCGTTCTGCGAGCGCATCGAGGTCGTCAGTGACAAGGGGAAGGGCGTGATCGTCGAGAATGCCTCGACGGTGACCTTCTACGATGGTTCCTGGTGCCGCACGTGGCGGCCTGACTGGAACCCGAACCTGGCGAATCAGAGCCAGGTGCTCATGGGCTACGTGGGAGAAATCCTCCATTTCGTCGACTGCGTGCAGAAGAAGAAGCAGCCCTCCCCTTCCATCGAAGACGGCGTGAAGAACCTTGAAGCCCTCTACGAGATTGCGCGGCAGACGGGAATCACGACCGAGTGGCGTTTCACGCCGAGCAGGTTCTAGATGGCCGACTCCCCTCTGATTTTTCAGGGGATACGGAGCTATGTGCAGGGGCCCGGGGTGCTGGGAAGCATCGGAACGTACCTCGGCAGATGGGGCCCCGACATTCGGACGTGCATCCTTATCGACCGGACCCTGCTGTCACTGCTCGAGCCAATCCGCCAATCACTTGCGGCGGCCGGGGTCGGTTCATTCGTAGTCGAGTTCGACGGCGACACCCGCCGGCAAAGCGTTCAAAGCCTTGCGCGGCAGGTGGGGGAAGGGACAAGGCCTGATGTCGTGCTGGGAGTCGGCGGGGGCAAGACAATCGACACGGCAAAGATCCTCGCCAGCAGGCTGGGTTCCCGCTGCGTGATCTGCGCCGCCTCCTCTGCAACAGACGCCGCCCCCAGCCATGCCGCGGTGCTTCTGGATGCCAATGGCAGGATCGAGGCGGAGACTCTCGAGAAGAATCCCGATCTGGTGATCGTGGACAGCAGGCTCATCGCGTCGGCCCCGGTGCGGCTGTTCACCGCGGGCATCGGTGACGCAATCTCGAAGAAGTACGAGATGGACACTGCCGTTCAGCTCGGTGAGCGAAATGCATTCGGAGGACGCCCCGTGTTCTTCATTTCCGGCATGGCGGACACGCTCCGACACACCCTCCTCCAATACGGGGTGGAGGCGAAACAGAGCGTTGAAAAGGGGGAGCTCACCGAAGCCGTCGAGCGGGTGATCACCGCGTGCGTTCTGCTCAGCACCCTCGTGTGGGAGAACGGAGGGCTCGCGGGCGCGCACAGCATTGCCAACGTGCTCACCGACCAGGGCTTTGCCGCGCGCAACCTCCACGGGGAGCTGGTTGCCTTCGGCCTTCTTGTCCTCCTGGCTCTGCAGGGTCTCCACGAGGAGCGCAGGAAGCTGGATAAGTTCTACAGGCAGATCGGACTGCCGAGGCGGATCGGAGATCTCGGTGTTGCGCCCGAAGACCGGGAGGCCGTCGGCAAAATCTGCAGGGGGGTCCACGAGCGGTACAAAAAACACCGCCTTCCCTATTCGGTTGAAAGCATCTACGGGGCAATCCAGATCCTCCAGTCGGGCGAGAAATGAAAAAACACTTCCTGGGCGTCGATGTGGGATCAGGAAGCTGCAAGGTATCGCTGATGGACGAGGCAGGAGAGGTTCTTGCCTCCGCGGCTCGGGAATACACCCCGTTGAGCGTGCGACCGGGCTGGTTCGAGCAGGATCCAATCGAGTGGTTCCAGGCGTTTGTGGCATGCCTCGACATTGTTGCCTCCGAGTCCGGAGTCGACAGGCGCACGATCAGCGCGGTAGCGGCCACGGGCCAGATGAAGGGTGCAACCTTTATCGGCCGCTCGGGCCAGGTTGTCCGCAGGTCGATTCTCTGGAATGACCTTCGCAATCGCGCGGAGGTGGAGGAGCTGAAGAGACGCAGCGGAACGCTGCTGGCAGAGTTGTCCCTGAACCCCTTCAACACGACAAGCGTGTTCGCCAAGGCAGCGTGGCTGCAGAAAAACGAGCCTCGCAACTGGGAGGAAACTTCCAAGATCATCTTCCCGAAGGATTTCATCACGTACAAGCTGACCGGCGCCCTCCAGACCGACGTGACGGAAGCATCGGGGGCCTGCTTCTACAACGCCGGGGAGCAGCACTGGTGGCCGACGGACGTATTCCATCGCCTGAGTTTCCCCCGGGAGAAGCTCCCTGACATCTCCCCTTCCGCCGGAATTGCCGGCGCGGTGTCGAGTGAGGCGTCCGAGTTGACCGGCCTCACGCCGGGCACCCTCGTGATTTCCGGCGGCAGCGATGCGACCATCGAATCCCTTTCGATCGGTCTCATCGGATCGCACCAGTGCAAGATACGCCTGGGGACCGCGGGCGCCCTGGTCACCGTGGTGAGAGACCTCGCCGTGGTGCAGAAGGGGAAGTACTACGTCTGGTCGTACCTGATCCCGGGCACCTGGATGCTCGACAACAACACTCGATCCTGCGCGCAGGCCACTACGTGGTTTCGCAATTTATTCTTCAAGGAGTTTGATTCCTCGGACGCCGCATACGCGATGATCGCGCAGGAGGCACAAGGCATTTCCGCCGGTTCGGATGGGCTTTTCTTCCATCCCTACCTGCTGGGCGAGGATTCTCCCTACTGGGATCCGGGGCTTCGGGGAAGCTTTTTCGGATTTCAAGCCGGGCACACGCGCGGTCACTTCGCCCGCGCCGTCTACGAAGGCACCGCATTTGCCCTGCGCGATGCGCAATCCGCGTTCGGCGATCTCTCAGAGGGGTTCTCGGAATACCTGATGGTGGGCGGCGGGACGAAGAATCCCGTGTGGACTTCGATCATCGCGGATGTCCTGGGCATCGATGCGACAATTACCCGGCAGGCCGACGCGGCAAAGGGGGCATGCATGATCGCTGCCATTGGCGAAGGGACGTTTGCCGGCTTCGAGGAATCCATCGAGCGCTGCGTGCGGGCGGAGCGAACGGTCTGTTTCGACAAAGAAAAGCATCGGCAATACACGGAACTTTTCTTCCGCTATCGAGAAATGAAGAAGGCGTTTGATCCAATTTACGCCATGCAGAAAAAGGATTGACAACGTACCGCAAGTCGGATACATTTGATTCTACACGAGTAGCTACACGTGTCTAAAAATGTGGACATGATAAATGGACCAGGAAATGACTGAAAAAACCGGGACGTTCCTCACGGAAATCCAGAGACATGAATTGGAAACAATCGTCGGGAAGGAGAACGTGGTCACGGATGAGGCCGAGATCGATGCGCAGTCTCTCGACGTCTGGTGGGTGACGCGATTCTGGAAGTTCAGCGACCTCGGATTTCCGAGGCCGTTCGCCATCGTCTTTCCCGAGAACACGGCGGAGGTAGTCGGGATAGTCAACTACTGCAACGACCACAGGATGCCTCTTATTCCGCGCGCCGGAGGGGCGGGTGACGCCGGGGGAAGCCTTGCGCTCACCGGGGGCATCGTTGTGGACCTGAAGAAGATGGACCGGGTGCTGGAGATCAATGAAAGGTCTCTCACCGTACGTGCGCAGCCGGGCATTATCCAGAAGCACCTGGAAGAGCACTTGAACCGGCATGGCTACACGATGAACCACTTTCCCGCTTCATATACCACCTCGTGTCTGGGCGGGTTCATCAGCACGAACGGCACCGGCGTTCTCTCGTCCAAGTACGGGAAGTTGAGCGACATGGTGCATCAGCTCGAAGTCGTGCTGCCGAACGGCCGCCTGTTCAGGAGCCTCCCCGTGCGGCTGCATTCGACAGGGCCCGACTACTCACGCCTCTTTATCGGCGCAGAAGGCACACTGGGCATCATCACTGAGGCCCTCTGCAAGATCCACCCTCTGCCGGAGAAGCGGACCTTCAGGGGTTTCCTGCTGCCGGATCTGAAAGGAGGCATCGAGGCGGGAAGGCGTATCATGGTGCAGGGGCTCCAGCCCTGCCTCCTGCGTCTCTACGACGAGAGGGACTCGAGCGTCATTTTGAAGGAGCAGTTCAACCTCGACTTCGCGGGATGCGTCCTGCTCATCGGGTTCGACGGACTTGCGAAAATAGTCGATGTCCAGCACGAGATTGCCTCGGACATTCTCATGGCGGCGCAGGGGAAGGACCTTGGGGAGCGGCCGGGCCTGGTCTGGTGGGAAGGAAGGTACAAATCCTACTACCCGCCCAACGACTACATCGCCTACCCATGGATGACGGCCGTCACGGACACGGTGGCGCCGTATGAGGATATTGAAACAATCTACTGGGCGATGAAACGGGCGGTGGAAGAAGGATTCAAGGAATGGGACGCGACGTTCCAGGCCCACTTCTCACACTGGTATGACTGGGGCACATCCTTCTATCCTACATTCCTCCTCAAACGGTACCCCGAAGACAGAAAGGAAGCACTCGGGCTGTACAACCGGATACTGGACGCATCGATCCGGGCCTCCCTCGAGAATGGGGGCGTCGTGAACGAGCATCACGGCATCGGGCTCAAGAACGCACGGTTCATGAGGGAGGTGTATGGCGACGGCTACGAGCTGGCCCGCGCAATCAAGAAAGCCCTGGACCCGAACGCCATCCTGAACCCCGAAAAGCTCGGGCTGGGGGCATAGGATGGGAATCCAGGAGATCCGGGGGACGACGGAGAGCTGCAAGCACTGCTTCATGTGCCGGCATGCCTGTCCCACGTTCCTTGCGACCAAGCTGGACTCTCATACCCCGCGCGGATACGCGCTCCTGCTCTCCGAAATCGACCATGGCTTCCAGAGCTGGACCGATTCGATCGTAGAAAGATTCTACCAGTGCAGCCAGTGCGGTCTCTGCAGGGAGGACTGCGCCTACCACTGGGCGGAAGACGAGGTAGTGCGAAATGCCCGTGAGGAAATCGTTGCGCAGGAACGGACCCCTGAAAAGGTCCGTTCAATCGCTTCCTCCCTCATCAATGGCCGGGCCCCCTCCGGCAGGGTGCAGGTGAGCTGGAGCCCGGTCTCCTGCTCACCGGATAGGAAGAACGCGGACGTGCTCTATCTGCCCGGCTGCGCAACGCGGGACTCGCATCCGGAAATTCTCCAGGCAATGGATTCGCTCCTGGGAGCTCTTCACGCGGATTGGACCGTGCTGGGGGAAGAACCCTGTTGCGGGGTCCCCCTGTGGGATCTCGGCTATTCAGCCGAGGCAAAGGCAGCCGCGAAAAAGCTTGCGCAGAACGTGCATGATCTCATGCCCCGGATCCTTCTCACCGGCTGCCCCCACTGCTATCGCTCGTTCAAGGAGCTCTATCCTGCATGGGGTGTTTCCCTGCCGGAAGGCCTGTCCGTCATGCACGCTTCCCAATACCTGGAAGCCCAGATTGCGCAAGGTCTCCTGAAGCCGCGGCGTGTGGAAGGCTTCTCGCGGGCGAGCTACCACGATCCCTGCCAGCTCGGACGGAAGATGGGCGTGTTCGACGCGCCCCGCAGGCTGATCGAAACAATCCTTGGTTCGCCTCCCCTGGAGCTCTTCCACAGCGGCAGAATGGCTGAATGCTGCGGCGCGGGCTCAACCATGTTCATGACGGACCCCTCCCTCACGCGGCGCGTTGCCGAGAAGAGAATCGAGAGAATGCGGGAGATTAAATCCACGGTCGTGATAACGGCCTGCCAGAATTGCAAGACCGCTTTCCAGGCAGCGTCCTCGGGCGAGGGCAGCGATGTCAAAGCCCTCGACATCGTGGAGCTTCTGGCCATGGCGCTCTGAGAAGGAAGTGAAGATGATTCGATGCGTCTCCCACATTGCCCTCGACGTGCGAAACCTGGAGCGTTCGGTGGATTTCTACACCCGCATGCTCGGCATGAAGGTCGTCTCGACGGAAGAAGTGCCTGAGCTGGACGCCCGCGTGGCCTTCCTCAGGCTCGGTGAGCTCGAGCTGGAGATCAGCACCCGGAAGGGATGGGCGGCACGATCATACGCCGACCGGAGGCTCGCTCACTTCCCGCACCTCGCCTTTGAAGTGGATGACGTCGCAGCCAGCATGGGGGAGCTCTCCGGCAAGGGGGTCGTCTTCGAGCACAAAGAGCCGCAGCTCATCTTCCAGGGACGGGTCTGCTATAACACCTTCCGCGGCCCGGACGGCGAAACACTGGAGATCTGCCACAGGAAGCAATGAAGGGGAGGAGCCATATGAAGCCTCAGGAGTTTCAGCGCAGGGACCGCGAGGTCGCGCAGCGTTTCATCCAGTTCAGGGAGAAAAACAGGAAGCCGTCTCACAAGCTGAACCTTTCATGGAGCAACTGGGGGTTCGGCATGGAGCCGCTGGAACGGTCCATCGCCCGGCTCGCCCGCTGCGCGGTGCGCTTCGTGGAGCTGCATGGCAACCGGTATGGACCCGACCTGGGGTACCGGACCGCGGAGGTGAAGCGAATCCTTGGCGACCATGGCGTGAAAGTGTCCGGCGTGTGCGGGATGGTGAGTCCGGAGTGCGAGCTTTCCAGCAACAGGCCCCATGTCACCCAGCGCTCGATCGACTATTTCCGCCGCAATATCGACATGTGCGCCGAGCTGGGAGGATCCTATCTCCTCTTTGCCCCCGGGGCTGTCGGCCGTCCCACTCCGTACGACGAGAACGAGTTCCTTCGGGCGGCGGACGCCATCCGGATACTCGCCGGGCATTTCCAGGCTCGGGGCGTGCGCGCGGCCATTGAGCCTGTCCGGGCGGCGGAGGTGAGCTTCTGCCATACTTTCTCAGAGGCGAAAAGACTGATCGACGCCGTCGGCCACCCGGGCGTCCAGCATATTGCCGGCGACCTCTACCACATGCTCACCGAGGAAGAGCACATCTCCTCCACAATCCTCCAGTACGGGCACATGATGACAAACCTCCACATGGCGGACAGCAACCGTCGGGCGCTCGGCCTGGGTTCCCTCGACCTTGATCTCGTGCTCATGAGCCTGTACGTCGTGGGGTACAACAACGACGCGTGCTTCTGCTCGGCAGAGCCGCTGGGTCCCGGCGGCGATCCGTATCCGCAGATGTTCGGCAATCCGGACCCTGAGGTGCTGGACAAGCTCGTGGAGCAGACCGCGCGGTGTTTCTACGAGCGGGAAGCAGAAGTCCTGAACGCCCCCGTCGGAGAGCTTGCCCGCTGAGATCCCAGGAGCCTTGACATCCCGGTCGGCCCTCCTACACTGTGCTCAGCTCGATAAGCGGAAGGAGGCCCACCCCGTGCTGCTCGCGGTGTCCGTTGGCAATTCGCACATCACATTCGGTGTTCACGAGAATGGGGGCTGGATCCATCGCTGGAGGATCCAGACCGTGCACGCCAAGACCTCCGATGAATACCATGCCCTCTTGCGGGAGCTTTTCGATGCGGCAGGAATCGGGGCAGCGCGGACCGGTTGCGCAATCCTTTCCAGCGTCGTCCCTCCCCTTACCAACACAATGGTGGAGACGGTGCTCCAGCTCGCCGGCAGGCAGCCTCTCGTTCTGGGTCCCGCGCTCGATCTGGGCCTGCGGATCACCACGGAAAATCCGGCGGAGGTGGGCGCGGATCTTGTTGCGAATGCCGTCGCGGCATACGACAGGTTTCGTGGGAACTGCATCGTCGTTGACTTCGGCACTGCCCTCACGTTCACCGCCGTCGCCGCTCCCGGAGAGCTTCGGGGCGTGGCAATCGCTCCCGGCCTCAGCTCGGCGGTCAACTCTCTGGCTCACGACACGGCGCAGCTTCCCCGGGTCCCCCTTGCGCCGCCGCCCGCTGCGGCCGGCAGGAACTCGGTTCATTCAATCCAGGCCGGCATCGTGTTCGGCTATATCGGCCTTGTCGAGGGCCTCATCCGGCGATTGCGGGATGAGCTGGGCGGCGCGGCCGGGGTCGTGGTGACGGGGGGACAATCGCAGATCATGGCGCCCCTTCTGGCAGGCCCCGTGGTACACGAGCAATGGCTGACCCTGGAAGGGCTGCGGATCGTCGCGGAGAGAAACTCAGGACGTCCCTGACTGCTCTTCCGGCCCCAGCAGGATGCACGCATGTTTTTCGGTTAATACGACAGCATTGCGTTGAGTTTGCTCACGTGGGCCTGGTCCTCCGCGCTTACCGTTGCCAGGTCGGCTGCCAGGGGAGAGGCTCCCGGAAGGTCTTTGAGCACGGCATAGAAGTCGACGACTTTCTGCTCCATCGCAACCCCGAACTTCAACGCTTCCTCACTTGACTCGATCTTTTTGGAGAAGATCAGCTCTTCGAGGGGATTGGTGAACTCCCGGCGGAGAAGAGCATCCAGGGCCGCGCTCAGCCTCCCCGAGGCCGATTTGCCCTTCTTCTTCAGCATTTCCTGGAAGAGCACCTTGTGCCGGGCCTCCTCCTCCCTGAGGAACCTGATCTCGTTCTTGACCCTCCTTTCGGGACTTTTTTCGATAACGGCGGAGTAGAAATCGTAGCCCTTCTGCTGCATAAGCACCGCCATCTGCAACAGGTCCTCCACCTTGAACTCGGCAAGATTCCATTCGCCTGCCATGTCGGTCCTCCTCCGCCGGCAGCGCCTCACCCTCGCGGGGAACGCCGCACGCGGTGATGACTCTGGCCCCGGACGCGGTAATTTGCAAGTGGCAGCCGCCCGAATTGTGCATTATAATCGTGCGTGGGTGGAACAACCCGCGGACATCATTACAGTCTCTTAGCGCGCCCATGTGTGCCGCGCATACGGCACGCGGTCGGCAGTCGGTAGTAAGGAGGAAGATGGTATGCCGAAGAACAAGAAGAAGAGCCCCCAAGCCGCCAAACCGGCAAAAAAGAAGGCTCCGAAGGCGAAAAAAGCCGCCAAAGCGAAAAAGCCCGCCAAAGCCGCGATCGCGAAGATCGGAGCGCGGGGACCAAAGGGCGAGCCGGGGGCGTCCGGGCCGCAGGGGGAAAGAGGACCAAAAGGCGACCAGGGCTTGGCAGGGCCGCAGGGATCAGGTGGACCTCAGGGGCTGCCGGGGGCAAGGGGCGAGCCGGGTCCTCGAGGTGAGCAGGGGCCCGCGGGACAGAAGGGAGAGCCGGGAGTGGGGATTCGGTACGCTGGCGGTACGACAGCCGCGGCTGCCCATTACCTCCTCGTGGAAGCGGACGGAACGCTCCGCTATGTCTCTAATGGAAGGACATTCACCGTCCAGGTGACATCGTCCTGACGGGGAGGGCTCGTCGGGAGCTGCCAGTCAGCTCAGGCGCGGTACTCCGCTAGCTCAGCAGCCGCACCGCAGCTCCCGCCGCAGCGCCCAGCCCGACAACCATCCACGGCCTGGCGCGCCAGACTACCAGGAGCACGAAGGCCGAGAGCGCGATGCAGAAATCAGGCACGTTTCGAATCGTGCCCGTCCAGCCCGGTGTGTAGAGCGCGGCGGCCAGCAGGCCCACGACCGTCGCGTTGATGCCCGCAAGCACGGACTGGAAGGCCGGTTTCACGCGCAACGCTGCCCAGAACGGAAGCACTCCCACGAGAAGCAGGAAAGACGGAAAGAAAATGGCGGCAAGCGCGATAAGCGCGCCGATCACCCCGTTCGGTGCGGGGCTCATGAGAGCGCCCAGGTAGGCGGCAAACGTGAACAACGGCCCTGGCACAGCCTGCGCTGCTCCATATCCGGCCATGAACTGCGCCTCGGTAATCCAGGAAGGGAGAACGACCTCGCGATGCAGGAGCGGCAGCACCACGTGCCCGCCGCCGAACACCAGGGACCCTGTCCTGTAGAAGCTCTCCACGAGCGCCAGCCAGTGCGCGGGGAAAAGCCCTCGCAGGATCGGGAGACCCGCAAGAAGCAGGAAAAAAAGGGAGAGGCAGAATACCGAGGCGCCCTTCGGTATGTGAAAAGGGAAGTCGTCCCCGGGGAGATCGTTCCGCGCAGGAAGGAGCAGCCAGCCGATAAGACCGCCTGCGGCAATGAGGAGCACCTGCGTGAGAGCCGTGGGCAGCAGGAGGCTGAGAACGGCGGCCACCACCGCCACGGTGGCGCGCTTCTGATCCGGTGCCAATCGCCCGGCCATACCCCAGAGGGCCTGGGCGACCACTGCGACCGCCGTGACCATGATTCCATGCAGCCATCCGGAGCTCAGGACATCCGTGGCGCCCACGAGAAATGCAAACGCAACAAGGGCGACTGCCGAAGGAAGAGTGAACCCGGCCCAGGCCGCCGCGGCTCCCCAGGCTCCCGCGCGCGCGAAACCGACGGACATGTTCACCTGGCTGCTCGCGGGCCCCGGAAGCACCTGGCAGAGCGCGGCCAGGTCGGCAAATCCTTCTTCACTCAGCCAGGCGCGACGCACGACATATGCATCGCGCAAGTAGCCAAGGTGCGCGATGGGTCCGCCGAATGAGGTGAGCCCGAGACGGAGGGAGACCGCAAATACTTCGAGGATCGAGCGGGCGCGCGTCCGGGAGGAAATCATTTGTTCGCTGTCAGGCACGTTCTCATTCCTTCGCTGTGGCCGCTCATGGATGCAGCTTTTCGTTCCTCTCCAGTATGCCGACGAGCTTCTGAATGTGCCGTGCGCGCGTCTCCGGCTTGACCGCTGCCGTCCCTGTCAGGCACCCCGCTTCCACGACCCCCTCTTCCCAAGTATATTTCTCCTGGGGATAGCTGGACAATGAGATACTGCCTGCTGCATCTGGGGTGCCAGATGAACCAGTCCGACGCGGAACGCGTCCGCACCGTCATCGAAGCGCTGGGGTATGAGCGCACGGAATCGGAAGAGCAAGCCGACCTCCTGGGCATCGTCGCGTGCTCGGTTCGTCAGAAAGCCATCGACAAGGTGTACGCGCGAATTCGCACGTGGAACTCCTGGAAGAACAAGCGAACCCTCCTCACATTCGTCACGGGCTGCGTCCTTCCCGCGGACAAGGAGGCGTTTCTCGGGCTTTTCGACCTTCTCTTCGACATCACCGAGCTTCCTCAGCTCCCCGACCTGATCAGGCAATACGGCGTGGTGACACCCCTGGGGGCGATCGATGCAATCCCCCGGGAGAGCCTATTCGATCCCTCCATGGGCTACTGGGGAATTCGACCCCGCTACACGTCAACTTTTGAAGCGTACGTGCCGATCCAGAATGGCTGTGACAAGTACTGCACTTTTTGCGCCGTTCCTTATACCCGGGGTCGGGAGGTTTCCCGGCCCTCGCAGGAGATCCTGCATGAGGTGGCCGGGCTGGTGGAGCGCGGATACAAGTCCATCACTCTCCTGGGCCAGAACGTGAACTCCTACGGCCAGGATCGCGCGGGCGCCGAGATCTCCTTCGCGGAGCTGCTTCGCGGAGTCGGGGAGCTGGGAAGGGATTCCGGAGCCGACTTCTGGCTGTACTTCACCTCCCCACACCCCCGGGACATGAGCCGGGAGGTCGTGCAGGTCATAGCGGATTACCCCTGCCTTGCCAAGCAGATCCATCTCCCCCTCCAGTCGGGTGACGACAAGGTCCTCATCAGGATGAACCGCAACTACATGGTCGACCAGTATCGTGAAAGGGTCGAGACGATCCGCGCCCTGCTGCCGGAGGCCACGCTTTTCACGGACATCATCGTCGGCTTCAGCGGAGAAACAGAGAAACAGTTCGAAAACACCCGCGCGGCGATGCGGGAGTTCCAGTACAACATGGCCTATGTGGCGATGTATTCGCCGCGGCCCGGCGCGGCCAGCTACCACTGGCCCGACGATATTCCCCACGAGGAGAAGAACAGGAGACTGCACGAGCTGAGCGAGGAGCTCGCAAAGAGCTCCTCTGCATACAACAGGCGCATGATCGGCGGCACGTATCGGGTCCTCGTGGAGGGTCCGGACCGCAAGCAAGGATACCTCTCCGCAAAGACCGAGGGCCGGATCACGGTGCGCTTTCCGTCCGAGGATCGCACGCTCATCGGAAGGTTCGTCAGCGTCACAATAACTTCAGCCGCCGCCCTTTCCGTCCAGGGCGAGCTCGCGGCCGTCCCGGTTGCTCACTGAAGCTGGAGCGCATTCAGCAGGGACGCTGCCGCGGCATCACGCGTGCCAAGAGGCTTCAGGTCATAGCGCTGCTCGATCAATTTCAGGATCGCCGTGGTGTCATACTGCGTATGATCGATATAGCCTTTCCGCGCGAAGCTCGAAACGACGATCGTCGGCACGCGCGTCCCCGGTCCCCATCTGTCCACCACGGGCGGCGCCACATGGTCCCATCGACCCCCGTTCTCATCGTAGGTGATGATGATGACCGTGTCGTTCCAGAAAGCGCTGGCGCGGATTCGCGCGACAATTTCCTCCACGTGCTGCTGCCCCCGGAGCAGACTGGCATACCCTGGATGCTCGTTGTCCGGCCCGAGCGGTTTCACGAACGAGATCGCGGGCAGCGTGCCATTGTCGACGGCCGTAAAAAAATCCGTTTCATCCTTCAAGTGCATTCGCTTGGCATCGGTGCCGTCAGCGTAGTTGCTGAAAAAGATAAAGGGCTGGTGGTGAAACTGAAACAGCGGATCCGGCTTCCCGGCCATCGCGTCGTTCCATCCGCCGGAATACCATGCCCATGAAATCCCTTTCTCCGAGAGCCTGTCTCCGATTGTGGGGAGAGTCTGGTTCGGCACAAGTGTGGCGCGATCTTTCACCGAAGGCGGAACCGGTTGATTGACGGAGAATGCGGTGTTCACCGCATAGCCGTCAGGAGTCACCACCTTGTCGGCCACTGTCTGTCCATCCGGAGGGGTGGCAATCATGTCTGCCGGAGCGTTCGGAAAAACCGGCGTCGCTGCCGCAATCAGCCACATATGGTTCAGGAACGACCCTCCGAATGCGGCCTGGAAAAAATCGTCACAGAGGGTGAATGCCTGGGCGAGCTTTCCTTCGGGAAGGTTTGTCGCGTCGAAGTAGCTCATCACGAGGCCTCCGTTGTCGCTCCAGGCAATGAACTTGTCCATCTTTCCGCCATCGATCTGAAGCTGCTGCGTATAGAAACGATGGACGATGTCCCCGGTCTGGGTGCCCGGGCTGATGAGCCGCGCCAGGTCGTAGGGTTTCAATGGCAGGGACGGAGCAATGGCGGCGAAATTCGGATCCACGTCCCTGCCTTTGAGGGGGAGCGGCGCGGCAGTGAGCGGCTCCCCGCTCTTGTCCACCTGTCGGAGCGTCCGGGTGAAGCATTTGCAATCCCGTTCGCCCCGGGGAACCGGCCGTACAGCGAGTCGAAGCTCCAATTCTCCTGGTAGACGACAACGATGTGCTTCACCTTGGCGCGCAGCTGCGCCAGGGCATCCTGCGCGCGCGCCTGGGCCGCAGCGAACAAAAGAACAAAGGCGAGCGCGAGCGTCACGCCGCGGACCGCCTCGTGGTGTGCGAGTCTCGGCGCACTGCCGCGCGCCGTTATACGAGCATTGTTCATATTGCCTCCTCCGCATGAGATCTCGATCAATGGGTAGCAAAGGTCGGTTAGGATTCGGTTAAATCGTCGAGCCCCCTGCGCGCCATTGCCATGCGCCGCCGCGCCTGCTACAATTCAGAAAAGGCATATCCCGAGGAGGCTACAGAATGGTCAGAACCAGATCGTCATTCGATGCGACTCTGCTCATGCAGATCGCCGTTGTGCTTTTCCTGATCTCACTCGGTATCGTCGGTATCATGTATTACAGCTCCCGGCTGGGCGAATGGGGCAGATCGATCGACCGGTTCTTCGGCCGACCCAGTAACCCCGTCAACATCATCGTCGCCGTTGCAGAGCTGGTCGCGGGAATAATCATAGGCTTTGCGTTGTTCGTGCCGGTTCCCGGCAGGGCAGCGTGGATCTCGGGTCTTGTCATGGTGATCATCTGGATCGTAAAGATCCTCTGGACCTATGTTCTCAATGGAATTTTCGAGCCGAACTTCATCGTCTGGCTGAACGGGCTGAGCGTCGCCCTGATCGTGCTCGTGGGCCTCTGGATCGTGACCAGCAAGTACGCCTGACCTCGCGCTCTTTCATCGGCTTTCCGATTGATCCCGGAATCGCACCAGGCGGTCCACCTGGTCGGTCACGATCATGCGCGCCGCTTTCGCCACCCGGGCGGCCTGCTCATCGGTGTTGACGGTCCAGAAGAGAAGTGAAAAACCCAACATCCGGATCAAACCCAGGAGAAGAGAGGCACGGCCGGCGCCGAGCCTTTCCACAAGCTGAATGGGAAGGTTGAGGTACTGCGGCCGCAGCCGAAAGAGAGCGCGTACGACAGCACCGACGCCCCGGTCAATTGTTTCTTCGCCTAGAAGGAATCCCACTGTGAACCCGCGCCGCCTGAAAGGGAGGAGCAAGTGCGGATCGAATGAGGACACCATGAGATGCTGCCGCTTGATCCGCGCATCCAGAATATCCGCCAGCGGGCCGCAATCATTGGAGGTAAGGGTTTCCGTTTTCAGCTCCACGTCGAGGTAGCGTCCGGAAGGGATGGCTTCCAGAAGCTCGGAAAGCTCAGGAACTTTTTCGCCGCTTCCAAAATCAAGGCGTCGCAAGTCATCCAGGCGCATGTGCCGGACCTCTCCCCCGACGCCTGCCACACGGTCGGTTGTGGGGTCATGGATGACGACATAGCGACCGTCAGCCGTTTTCTGAATGTCGCACTCCACCCCGTCGGCCCCGCTGGCCAAAGCCTTGCGGAAAGCGAGCAGAGTGTTCTCGGGATACAGGGCGCGGAAGCCCCGATGGCCGAGCACGAGCGGCCTTCTCCACCTCCGCATGCTAATGCAATACGGCTGTGCCCCCTGAGTGTCAACAGCCGCACCGCCTGCAACCGCGGGAGGCAAGAGCGGCTCAATTCCCGCACGCCTCCTCGGCAGCAGTCAGGTAGCCGCTGCCCCCGCAGAGCGTACAGGAGCGCCACGCGTGCCCCCTCCAGTCCCACGAGGACCCGAGGGTGCGGCACTTGGGGCATTCGTAGAGGCCAATCTCCTCTTCGTGCACGTGCCGTCGGAAGCATCGAAGGTGATAGACCCTGCCTTCGTCCACGCGAACCACGTCGTGTGAAATTTCCTCCGCGCAGATCTCACACGCAACCGTCTTCCTCACCCCCGCAGGAACGATATTGGTTGACATCGCTTTCCTCCGCAGTGAACATAACGGCGCGGTGTTAAGATCGATTTAAGAATGGGTTAATTCGGGATTGCGCGGGTGCGGGAGCGGGCACTGGTGCGGGCACGGCCGCGGGACTGGACCTCCTTCCATCTGAAGCAGGTCTCCAGATGATCGTTCACCACTCCCACCGCCTGGAGGTGCGAGTAGATGATGGTCGAGCCGACAAAGGAAAAGCCCCGCGCCTTCAGGTCTTTGGAGATCGCGTCGGAGAGCTCGGTGCGTGGAGGGACCTGTGACTGTTTCTTCCAGCGATTCACGACAGGTTTTCCCCCCGTCCATTCCCAGAGGTAGGCGTCGAAGCTGCCGAACTCCCTCTGCACGTCGAGGAACCGCCTTGCATTGTTGAGAGAGGACGAAATTTTCAACTTGTTGCGTACGATGCCGGGATCGCCGAGCAGCCGTTGGACGTCGCGCGCGGAAAATCGGGCAACGCGCACGGGATCGAACCCGCGGTATGCCTTCTGATAGGCCTCCCTCTTCTTCAGCACGGTGAGCCAGCTCAGACCCGCCTGCGCCGCCTCCAGGACGAGGAACTCGAAGTGGCGCACGTCGTCGTGACAGGGAGCCCCCCATTCCTCGTCATGATAGGGGACAGAGAGCTCGTTGGCACCGCCCCATGGGCAGCGCGTCTTTTCCCTTTTCATCCCTGCGCCCCTTCCCTCGTCCGCGCTGTGAACCAGTTGATGAGCCGGCGCGCCACGGTGATCGGGTCGGGCAGGCTGGGAAGCGCGTCCGCGGCGTACCATCCGGCATCCAGGAGCTCTGATTCGTCGATCTTGATTTCTCCGCCCGCGTGCTCCGCGGTGAAAGCGACCATGAGTGAATGGGGAAACGGCCAGGGCTGGCTGGCAAAATAGCGGAGATTCTTCACCTCGATACCCGTCTCTTCGCGCACTTCGCGCGCCACGCACTCCTCGAGGGTTTCCCCGGGTTCCACGTACCCGGCCAGCACGCTGTAGAAGCCTGGCGGGAACCTGCGGGCCCTGGCCAGAAGCAGCTTGTCGCCCTTCACCACCGCCACGATCACCGCGGGGGAGATCCGTGGATAGCTCAGATGGCCGCATGAGGGGCATTCCCGCGCGCGCTCTCCGGCCTTGAAGGTCGTTGCCGTCCCGCACGAGCCGCAGAAACGGTGCGTGCGGTCCCACTCCAGCACCTCGAGCGCACGCGCCGCCACGGCGAAAAATCCGTCCGAGATCCGGCCGAAGAGCGATCGAATACCTTCGAAGGTCCAGGCTTCGGGCGCGGGCACATCAGTGGGGACCTCCACGGTCCTGCAGGGGGTTCCGTCGGCCAGACCCAGGTAGTGCGCGCGCTGCACTTCAAAGCCGAGGCTGGAGAGGTCTTCGAGGAACGGCAGCCGGGTATGCCCTTCACCCTCGGAGATGAGAATCCTGCCGCCCTGGAAAATCAGCCAGTGTGAACGGCCCTGATGCTGCCCCGGTTCCTGATTGCCCGGGGCGAACTCATCGAATGTGGGAACTATCACGGATTGAAAAGTAGCAGGAACCATTTCTATTGAAAAGTGTATTAAAACGACACATATTGGGATATAATTTCTTAGTGTGTGTCAAAATACTACACTTTCTTATCGAATGGTAGTCGGCTAGAAATAGATAGTAGTAACATTAATTATATACTCTATAAGCATTTAATTAGCAACACCTACCTTGGCACGCATTGTGCTTGTAGTATGGTGTGATTCATGAAACCAATAGGAGGTACGATATGAACCTGATCCGTTATCAACCCCACACGCTGGACCTGCTGGACAATGTTTCCAGGTGGTTCGACGACTTCTACACGGAGCCCCTGTTCGGGCGAACCGCCATTCCCGCGGTGGACGTGAGGGAGACCGACTCGGAGTATCTCATGGAGGTGGAGCTTCCCGGGTCTCACCGAGAAGGACGTGGAAGTCAAGCTGGAAAACAGTCTGTTCACGATTTCTTCCAGCAAGAGCGCAGCCAAAGAGGAGAAGAAGAACGGCTACGTGATTCGGGAGCGCAAGACGTCCCAGTTCAGCCGCAGCTTCGTCCTCCCGGAGGGCGTCGACCGGGAAAAGATCGCCGCGGAGTTCAAGAACGGCATCCTGAACCTTTCTTTCCCCAAGGTTCCCGCCGCGAAGCCCAAGACGATCGAAGTAAAGTCCAGCTAATCCGCGAAACTGCACGGAGTACCGTGCAAGGTACCGCGGCGTGCTAAACAGTGATTCCCTCCTTCTGTGGCCCCCCATACGGGGGCAGTGGACCCCCCTTCTCGGGGGTCCTTTTTTACCTCACGAACACGCGGTACTTCTCGTAGGTCCTGTCCCATGTCTCCCGGTCACGCGGCGCGAACTCTTTGATGCGGAAGGCGGAACGGATCATTGCCTGGGCGTCGGACAGCTTCGCGATGAGACCCAGGGCAATGGCCTGCACCATCGCGTTGCCGACCGCCGTGGCCTCCTCGGGCCCTGCAACGACCTTCAGACCGCACGCGTTCGCCGTCAACTGGTTGAGGAAAGTGTTTCGCGACCCTCCGCCCACGATGTGGATGACCGTGTTGGGCTTGCCGCTTACCGCGGCGATCTGCTCCGCGACCATGCGGTACTTCAGCGCCAGGCTCTCGTAGATCGTGCGCAGCATGGTCCCCCTGTCCGCGGGCGGCTGCTGCCCGGTGCGTCTGCAGAACCCTGATGATCGCCTCTTCCATGTTCGTGCGGGTTGAAGAAGCCCGGGTCGTCGGGATCGATGAACGCGGCAAAAGGCGCGCCCTGCTCGGTGAGCCGGTTCAGCTCCTCCCACTCCATCTCCCGGCCGTCGCGCGCGCGCCAGGCCCTGCGCAGCTCCTGCACCAGCCAGGTGCCCATGCAGTTCTTGAGGAACCGCATGTTCCCGATGCCGCCTTCGTTGCTGATGTTGGCCGCCATGGCCTCGGGGCCCGTGATCGGCCGACGCAGAAGCTTGCCGACCAGCGACCAGGTGCCCGAGCTGATGATGAGCGCATGCGCGGCGGCGCCTACGGGCGCGGCGGCAAAGGCGCTCGCCGTGTCGTGCGATCCCACCGCGACGATCCTCGCGGTGTTCAGTCCGACCGATTCGGCAAGGCCGGCGCGCAGCTCTCCGACAATCGTGCCCGGCGCCACGATCCGCGGCATGATCCGGGCGGGAATGCCGAGCGCGCGCAGGACCTCCCGGCTCCACTTTCTTCTTGCGGGCATCCATGAGCTGCGTGACGCTCGCCCAGGAGGAGTCCACCGCGGTCACACCGCCCAGGTAGTAGGAGAAGAGCGTCGGGGCGGGGAGGAATCGCACACCCTTGCGCACCAGGCCCTGCCTGTTCTTCATGAACCAGAGAAGCTGGTTGGACAGGTTGAAGGGCTGGAAGTGGATGCCGGTGATCTCGTAGAGGCGCCGCGCGTCCATGCGCGCCTTCACCTGGTCGATCATCCCGTCCAGGCGATGATCGCGGTAGCAGTACATGGGCCCCAGGGTGACTCCGTCCTCGGTGACGAACACCCCGTCGGCGCCCCAGGTGTCGATGCCGATGGAGTCGACGGTGCTGCCGATCTCCCGCCGGTAGGCGCGCAGTCCTTCCACGATGTGCGCGTAGATGAGAAGGTCGTTCCAGACGGAGCGCTCCTCCACCCGGCCCGTGCGGTCCGCCACGTGCAGCACGGCGGGCTCATGACTGAACCGGTGGATCTCCTGAAGGGCAAACCCGTTGTCGTCGAAGAGACCGGCAAAGCACTTTCCGCCGGAAGCCCCGAGGTCCACTGCCATCACCCTTGCCTTTGTGCCCATTGCTCACCGCTCCTGTGCCACCCTACCACCGCGCGTGCGCCGCGGCAAGCGCGCCAAACGCGCGGAACGCGCGGGGGTATTGCCTTGACCCGCGCCGCAGCGACCGGTACTTTCTGAAACAGCCCCCATGAGAACGATCTTCAATCGCCTCGCTGAATCTTTCAGCTCCACGTGGAGGCTCCTGACCGACACGACCAACTTTCTCAGCCGCATCGGGATGCTGGAACAGTACGAGACGGAGCTCAGGGCCTGGCGCGAGCGGCTTTCGCGCGCCCGGAACGACCCGCTCGTTGTCCACCAGGTGCGGGACGAGATCGTGGCTGTCCGGCGCCTGCTGCGTGAGCAGGGTCATGACCTGCGCCTGGGCTCGAAGGACATTGCCCTCGAGGGTTTTCGCCATGACGATTCAATGGCGGAGGGATTCAAGAGGATGGTCCTGGGCATCGCGGAGAACGAGGTGTACTGGCTTACCGGGGAGGCAAACCACATCGAGCTCGCCGACAGGCTGGAACAGACGTGCAGGGAAAGGCGCGGGTGCAAGCCCTATGCGCTGCATTGCCTGTGGTATCGGTGGAGAAACAATGTGCTCGTGCTCTCGGGCGCCGCCTCGGAAACGGCCGAGATGTTCGATGAGTTCCGCCAATATTTCTCGAAAAACCGCGAATTCCTGTTGAAGAAGCTGTCCCGACTTTAGCGGCGACTTCTCTCGACTTACGGGATCGTCTTCAAGCCGTGCTCGACCGAATGACGCTCCATGGCGAGCGCGATAAGCCTGTCCACCAGCTCCCGATAGGAGACGCCGCTTGCCTCCCAGAGCTTGGGATACATGCTGATCCGGGTGAAGCCGGGAATCGTGTTGATTTCATTGACGAGAACCTCGGCGTTGTCCCGCAGGAACATGTCCACCCGGGCCATTCCATTGCAGCACAGCACCGTAAATGCCCGCACGGCAAGCGCCTGCACGCGCTCGGTGATCCGCCCTTCGAGCGCCGCCGGGATATGGAGCGTGGCGCCATTTTCGTCGAGGTACTTGGCATCGTAATCGTAGAAGTCGTGGCCGCCCCCCGTGACGATCTCCCCGGGGACGGACGCGAGCGGTTCCTCATTGCCCAGCACGGAGCACTCGATCTCCCGGCCGCTGATGTACTCCTCCACGAGGACCTTTGTATCGTACTGGAACGCCCCCTCCACCGCCTTTTCATATTTTTCCGCGGTTGCCGCTTTCACAATGCCCACCGAGGATCCGAGGTTCGCGGGCTTCACGAATACGGGCGTGCCCAGCGAACCCGCCACCGAGGCGAAATCCGGCACCGCCTTTCCGCGCGCCAGAACCAGGAACTTCGCAATCGGGATACCCGCGTCCCGCAGGAGGCGTTTCATCACGTCCTTGTCCATACCGACCGCGGAGCCGAGTATGCCCGCGCCGACACAGGGCAGGTTTGCAAGCCGGCAGAGCCCCTGCACTGAGCCGTCCTCCCCGTAAGGCCCATGGAGAACGGGAAAGACAACGTCCAGCCTGCCCAGATCGCGGTTTCCCGAGATATCCATCAATCGACTCTTCTCCCCGCGCGCCACCAGGGCCACCTCGCGAGGTGAATCAGCGGCAAGGTTCGGCAAGGGTCGGGCGGAATCGAAGAGAACGCGCGTCTGCTCGTCCAGGTGCCAGCGTCCCTCCCTGTCAATGCCGATCAGGACGGGCTCATATTTCTCCCTGTCGAGTGCCTCCAGCACGTTCTTCGCGGACTGAAGGGAGACTTCATGCTCGGCGGACCGACCGCCGAACATCACGCCGACTCTGATTTTCTTTGCCATCTTTCCAGAGTATGGGGGGCCGTCGTCTCAGTGTCCAGAACTCCCGCCCGGTAATGCCTACCCCTTCTTCCTGTTCCACTCCTCGACCCTGGGCATTATCATCGTATCATAGTACGAACGGCTGATCGGATAGAAGGAAAGCACGACGACGCCCGCAATGAAGAACAGGGCACCGATGGGTCCGACGAGAAGCTGGATGCCGAGCTTCGAGGTCTCTGTCTGGTCAACGTTGGCCACGTACCCGAAGGCCGCAAGAACGAGCCCATTGATGAGATTGCCGACGGCGACGCCCACCTTGTTCATGAAGTTCCACACGCCGTAGAAAGCGCCTTCCCGACGCACGCCGTTTTGAGCGTAGTCCAGCTCCACCGTGTCGGGAATGATCGCGAAGGGCATCACGTAGTTGGTGGAGAAGCCGAGGCCGGCAATCGCCATCATGACGTAGAAGAATGTCGGTCCCGCCTGGCGGGCGAAAACGAAGATGACAAGGACCGCAACGGCCACCAGACCCATGCCGAGGTTGTACGCCCACTTCTTTCCAATCCTCTTGGAAAGAACGGTCCAGATCCAGATGGAGGGCAGGACCGGCAGGAGGAGCAGGGCAAGGGCCAGCTCGAGTGAGGCGGCCCCGGCATAAATGTACTTGAAGTAGTAGATCAGGGCGCCCTGCACGATAACGGTCCCGCAGATGTGCAGGGCATACGAGGCAAGCGCCATGATGAACGGTTTGTTCCCGAATGCCGCCGTATAGGTCTTGATGAACCCCTGCTGATCACGTGCCTCTTCCACCGTGCGCTTCGGCTCTTGCACTGTGAAGACTGTGATCAGGGCCGTGACAAGCATCACTGCGCCCATGATTCCGGCCATACCCGTCCATCCGGCGTTCTGCGCCGGGAAAAGACCGACGATCTGCCGCACGAGCAGCGCTCCTATGAATGTGCCTACCACGGCGAAGCTCATGCGGAAGGCGTTCAACGTGGTCCGCTCGTCGAACTCGTGCGTGAGCTCGGGCGTAAGCGCTCCATAGGGGATATTCACCATCGTGAATGCGGTGGTGAGCAGGCAGTAGGCAACCGCCATCCAGATGAAGAGCCAGAGCTGGCTCTCGATGCGGGGGTTCGTGTATTGCAGAATCATCGTGAAGAAAAGAAAAATCGCTCCCCAGAACATCCAGGGACGGCGCCTGCCCCAGCGGCTTTTCGTCCGGTCGGAAAGGTATCCCACGGTGGGGTCGGTGATGGCGTCACATACCTTCCCGATCATCATTGCGATTCCCGCCAGCCCTGCGCCGAGCTTCGCGACATCGGTCATGAAGTTCAGCAGGTAGAAACCCATGATGGTGAAGAACAGGTTCCCGCCAAGGTCGCATATCCCGAAGCCCAGCTTCGTCCCGAGGCTCAACGGCTTGCCTTCCACGTCATACCCCCTTTTTCCGGCAGGACCTCGACCAGAGCAACGGTCGATTATGGAAGCGGCCCGGAGGGTTGTCAACGAGCCCGGTCCGGTGTTTTTTGGCGGACGATTGCCGATAAAACCTGTAGAACCGTGGTCACACACGCGGTATTGTTGAGGGTGCGAGGAGCAGATTCGATGAAAAGCAAGAAGACCGATTCGATCAAGGTTTCGGCGACCATCCCGGCAGAGCCACGGGAGGTATATTCGGCGTGGATGAGCAGCAAGGGCCACGGTGAGATGACGGGCAGCTCAGCCAAGGTGACGGCGCGCATCGGGTCGAAGTTCAGCGCCTGGGACGGGTATATTTCGGGCAAGACGCTGGAGCTGAAGCCGTATTCCCGCATCCTGCAGTCCTGGCGGACGACAGATTTCACCGAGGAGGAGCCGGATTCCCTGCTCGAGGTCCTTCTTGTCAAGGCAAAAGGCGGCACGCGCGTCACGCTGAATCACTCGCGCGTCCCTGCCGGTCACGGTCCCGAATACAAGAAGGGCTGGATCGACTTCTATTTCAAGCCGATGAAGGAATATTTCGCCGGGAGCAGGTAGGTGACCAGGCTTTCCCTGCGGCTTCTCCCATTGCTCCTGTTTGCGTTCCTCGACGCGTGCGCCACGGTGCCCCGGCACATCACCTCTGAGCCGGCGCCCGCACGGGCGACCATGGATCCCGCTACCGTTGCCCTCCGTGCAAAGCTCGTGGAGGGTGCCCGCTCAATCCTGGGGAAGAAACAGCTTTTCGTCCGGGGGAGACGCTTCAACATGGATTGCACCGGCGTGGTGCTCGCCATTTACTGGTACGCGGGAATCGACCTTGCGAGGGACTTCAACAAGTTCAACGGCAACGGGGTCACGCGGATATACAAGACACTCGAACGGGACAACCTGCTCTATTCCAACGACTACCCTCTCCCCGGCGACATCATCTTCTGGGACAACACCTACGACGAGAACGAGGACAGCCGCTGGGACGATCCTCTCTCACACGTCGGCATGGTAGTGAGGGTGGATAAGGACGGCACGATCTCATACGTGCACGACCACATCCGCAACGGCATCACGATCGACTATATGAATTTACGCAAGCCTGGCACGTGGAAAAGCGTCGAGAACGGCCACGTGCGCGTCATCAACTCCCCCATGCGCCTGGCGGTGGCGGGAAAACCGCATCCACCTGACTGGCTCTCCGGACAGCTCTACCGCGCGTTGGGAATGGCATACCTGCTGCAATAGGGGCGCAGGCCTGGCCCGGTTCACGAGCGGCGCCATTCCATTCGAAACAGATCATTGATTGACGGGGGGCAGCCGGACCTCGAAACAGGCACCCCGCTGGGGCAGATTCGATACGCGCACGCAGCCTCCATAACTTTCCGCAATGGCTTTTACGATCGAAAGCCCCAGACCTGAATGCATTCCCTTCTCCTCCCCGGGACGGAAGCTGAAGAAACGGTCGAAAATCTTTTCCAGGTGCTCCTCCGGGATTCCCGGGCCATCGTCGCACACGCGTATGACGGCGGAATCTTCCTCCCGCCCCAGGGTCACCCGGACGCTTCCCCCGTCGGGGGAGAATCCAGCGGCATTGTCCAGAAGATTCTCCAGCACCTGCTGCAGCCGTCCCGGGGGGACCAGGACAGCAACGGAGCCGCCTTCCACTGACCAGGTCAAAGCCTTTCCATTTGCGCGCATGCGCGCCGAGTCGACCACCCTGCCGGCGATCTCCCGTACATCTGCGGCGCCCTGGGGTCCCTCTTCGACCGCCCCGCTGTCGATGCGGGAGATCTCCCGCACGCCGGCAAGAAGCTTCTCCATGCGGCTTACGTCCTGCATCACCATGGAGAGCATGGCGCGGCGCTCGCCGGGTTCCGGGCTTGAGAGGGCGAGCTCCGCCGCGGACCGGATTGCTGCCAGCGGATTTCTGAACTCGTGAGACACGTCCGCGGCGAATGACTCCAGCAAGCGCACGTGCCGTTCGAGACGGACCGTCAGCTCTCCGAGACTGCGGGAAAGCTCGCCCACTTCGTCCTTGGCCCGGGAAGGTGAGAACCCGCCCAGGAGTCTCCCGCGCGGATCAAGGATTGCCTGCGCGCGATCGCGGAGCCTGCGCACCGGTACGGTGATGGTCGCGGATACCAGGAGGCTGAGGATCACCGCGGTGGCGACCGACCACAGAAAGAGCCGAAAAATGTCCAGGCGCAGCACGTACAAATCGCTGAGGATACGGTATGTGGACTGGGAGACCAGGACGGCACCGACGACCGTTCCCCTGCTCAAAACGGGTATCGCGCTGTAGAGCGTAACGGATTGCTGCCCCGCGGTGATGCGAGTCTGGGCGCCGTAGCTCCCGGCCAGGGCATCCACGATTTCCGGTCCCGCAAGTATACGCGCGCCTGAGTAGTATTCATCCGAGTCAAGAGGCGGCTGCGGAGGCCGCAGGTAGCGCCTCCAGAGCCGAATGGGAAACGACGCCACGCGATAGAGGAACGTCTCCTGCGCCGCACGCGCGGTTGGTTGATCGCCGGAGGCGGATGACGGTGCGGCGCCCGAGGCGGCAAGTATCGCCGGGCTGCTTCCCTCAGGAGGCAAGTGACTGGAATCCGCCAGAAGCACACCACGGGCGTCCAGAACACGAAGCCGCGCATCATGTCTCTGTCGAAGGCGCTGCAGGAGACGCACCGCGTTCTGCGGCAGACCGGGGCCCGCGTCCTCCAGCCCGGCAGCCAGAACCCGTCCCTGCTGCACCAATGAGCGCTCCAGAGATCTCAAAAGCTGCCTTTCGTACGTGCCAAGCGAAAGCACCCCGGCGATGGGCAGGAACACGATGAGCACGTTGAAGGCCAGCACGCGCATTGAGATTCGGGAAAGGAAGGAAGATGCCCTGCCGCGCATTATTCTTTGCGCAACCGATAGCCCAGGCCGTAGAGCGTCTCTATGCCGTCGTATGTGTCGTCCAGCTCCTCGAGCTTGCCGCGGATGCGCCTGATGTGGCAATCGATCGTTCTGTCGCTCATATAGGAATCCTGCGGAAATGCTTCGGCCAGGAGCTGCTCTCGGGTACGCACGAAGCCCGGCTGTCGGGCCAGCGCGTACAGGATGCGGAACTCGGTCACCGTGAGCCGTACGGGCGACCCCTTCCATGAGGCGGTGAATCTTTCCGTATCGAGGTTCAGGGATCCTGCCGCAACATTGTCGCCGCCCTCCGGCGCGCGCTCCGTCGCGGCCTCTCTCACGCCGCTGCGGCGAAAGAGCACTTTTACACGAGCGGTGAGCTCGCGCAGCGAGAAGGGTTTGCACAGGTAGTCGTCGGCGCCCAGCTCCAGACCGAGCACCCTGTCGAACTCTTCATCGCGCGAGGTGAGAAACATGACCGGGACCTTTTGGGAGACTCCGCGGATCCGGCGGCAGAGCTCCAATCCATCCATGCGCGGCATGATGATGTCCAGGATCACCAGGTCAGGAAGCGATGCTTCGAAAGATTGCCACGCTTCCGCGCCATCCGAGTAGGCGACGGTTCTGTAGCCGTCCTTGTTCAGCGCGCGGGAGACGGTTTGCCGAAGATGCTCCTCGTCGTCAACGATTGCGACGAGCGGCGGAAGGGCAGCGATCACAAAGCAAGTTTACCACGCCGCAGGCTCATGTGAGAACCGAATTCAGGCAATATCGGATGGAGTGGTCTGCAACAATTCCGCAACAATTCGAAGCCGATAAAGCAACAAAGCCGCCATAAGGATGTGCGTTCTCTCTGTATGATTTGTGATCGAGAAAGGGCACTGCAATGCACACCGCTGCGGGAATCAGGGGCGGCGCGCGAAGGCGCCGGCCGATCCGAAGAATCGTGCTTTTCGCGATATTGCTCCTCGCACTGGTCGAGCCTCTCATCATGTACAGGTCGCTCGTGCGCGAGCGCGCTCAAAGAAGAGCGGTGGCGGACAGCTCGCTCGTAAATCCTGCTGTCAATGCGGGAGACGGATCCGGCCGCTGAGGGGGCCGCGGCTCCGCCCTTGGAGCCGCCCGCAGCTAAGGAGCCAGTCCGTTCAGCACGAAGCGCGCGCCATTCGTCGGCTGGAAAGCTCTATTTGTGCCAGTGACATTCTCCATCCAGAAGTCCATTCCCGCTCCGGTACCTTCCAGACCGTTCGGCTGAGCATCCAGATCGAACAGATATGTGCCCCGACACTGCACATTTGTGCCTGTTGCCAGCACGTTCCCGGCTGTGTCATAAGTGGTGAAATTGAAAAGGATTCCGTGATTGCCGTCCGAGTTGTTGTTCGTAATCACCATGGCGCCGTAGTGGCCGCTGCTGGTATTGTAGAGGATGACCTCTCCAACGGGCAGGACGCTGCCATCGCTGTTATTGATGGCAGTGCTCGTCATGGTGGGGTCAGCGGCAATGATCTGGCTCAATGCGATCGTGCTGTAGGACGCGCTCGCGCTCGCGCTCTCGATCAATTGGGCTTTTACGGCGATGGCGGTGATGCCCGCCGTGGTGCTCAGAGGCCCCGGAAGCACGAGCGGGCCCGTGTATGTCAGCGTTCCCGGCTGGCCGGGAACGGGTCGCGGAGCAGGACCCGGTCCGCTCACCTGTGTGTAGTAAATAGTCGCACCGGATGTCGAGCTTGAGAGCGTCACGCTTTGATCGCCGGAATAGAATCCGCCGGGCACGGAAAAGACCGGGGCCGCAGCCTGAGGGTACTGCAAGGTTACCGTGGCGCTCGTGACAAGGCTCGGCTTCATGTTCGGACCGATGGCGGTGGCTTTGATCGTGAGTGATTTCGAGGAATTGGAAACGGACGGGCTAGGAATCGACAGCGTGATAGGCGTGCCGGAGCTGAACTGACTGGTCTGCGCGGAGCGCGGGTCGGGGGTGCTGCCGTCCGTGCTGTAATAGATCACGGCCCCCGGGGTTTCAGTCACGAGCTCAATCATGGTATCCGAGCTCGTTGTGACCGTCTGGCCGGTTGTGAGCCCGCCGCTGCCGCCGGCGCTCTGCGTGTATGTAAGTGTCGGACCTGCCGTGACGTCCGGCGTGGACGGGTCGACGGCGCTCGCATTGCCCGACCACCCCTGCCGGGAGAACTGAAAAGGAAGAGGACATCCGGTCAGTATTGCGGCGAGCACCACGAGGGACCCTGCCCACGTCCCCGTCTTCGATCTGCGCGTACCGGCCTTCCCATTCAAGTTTCCCATTTGAGTTTCCGTACCATCAAATCTACCGCAAAGGAAGCCGGCCATCAAATTCGCCGGGGAGCGTTGTCACCATGGCATTATCGTGTACCACGGAACCAGGGTCGTGCCGTATTGCCCAACGATAGTGAGGTTCCCCGTTGCGCTGTCCAGCGTTATCGATGTGATGTAGCGGTTGCCCGCGATTATCCAATAACCCACGAGGGTGCTGCTGGAGTATGCAGCTATGGCGAAGGAGCTCGAGTTCTGATAGTCAGGATCCCACACAACGTACGTGTAGAGACCGCCGATCCAGCCTGGTTGTTTCGTGCCAATCCAATGGTCGGGAGTGGGTGCTGTTGGCGGCACGGGAGGAGCGGCAAAGCCTGTAGTCGTGACGGTTTGTACAACAGGCGCCTGATCAGGGTAAAGGGCCGTTGCGGAGGAGGAGGCGGATGGATCGCCCGCGCCGCTGCTGTAGACCGCCCTGACTTTGTAATAATAGGTCACGGCTTGTGAAAGGCCGGAATCGATGAAGCTCCTCGAGGTGCCGGAGTACCGCGTGATGGGCGCAGGGAACGACGAAGAGATGTCACGGAGCACAACATAGGAGAGAGCACTGGGGACGCTGTCCCAGGACACGAAGATGGAGTCAGTCCAGGCGCTCTTGACGACAAGACCAGTGGGAAGCGCCGGAATCACGTAGGTTGCGGTCACTTCCTGGCTATCAGTGTAGCCCGTCTTCATGGCAAAGGCCCGTATCTGCGTTGAAGCTCCGTTCGGCATGGAGAGGGCGGAGCTGTATATGGCAGAAGCGACAGTGGGCGGCGAGCCGTCCGTTGTGTAATAGATCGTGACGGGGCCGCTCGTCGCGTCACTCAGCGCGACCTGCACCGAGCCGGGATAGTTCCCACCGGCAAGTGAGAAGTTGGGCGGCGCCACCTTGAGAATGTAGGTGTCAGCCTGCTCCGCGGAGTCAGCGTAGCCGTTCTTGACCGCGATGGACCGAATGGTCCTGGGGCTTGTACTAACCGAAATCGGCGCACTATAGGCGGGCGAGCTGAATGTGGCCGGTGTTCCGTCAAGGGTGTAATGGATCACCGCCCCGCCGGTGGCTGTGGAAAGAGCGACTGCCTGGTCGTTATTGTATGTCCCGCCGGGGACCGAACGTGTCGGCTTTGCTGCCTGGAAGATGTAGGACGCGGACTTCTCCGCGGACGGGTTCATCCCGGTCTGCGTGGCGACTGCTCTCAGAGTCAAAGCCCCTGTGCCGGACGCCCCGCCTGAAAGGGGAACGGTCCCTCCGGAAGGTATGGAGGGCGACGTGCCCGCTGCGGGCGCTGTGCCATCCGTGGTGTACCAGATCGTCGAGCCAGATCCACTGTCGATTCTCACCGTCGCAGGGTTGGCGAATGTGGTGGGCGGAGGGTTGAATGTAGGGTCCGCAAGCCCGTCGTACTTCACCGTGTAGGAGACGGTTTGGGTCTTGCTGTCGATCATCTGGGTCTTCACCGCGATGGCCGTGATGGTCCAGGTGTTCGACGGCCCGCTCACCAGGATCGATCCCGAGTAGGGAAGGGTGCCCGCCTGGCCCGGCACGGGCCGCGGCGCAGGTCCCTGTCCGCTCATCATCGTGTAATAGATCGTTGCACCTTCAGTCGTCGTGGAAAGACCCAGGCTCTGATCCGCCGTGTAAGTGTCACCAGGAATCGAGAAGATCGGCATGGCAGCCTGGGGGTACTGCAGGTTCACCGTTGCGCTCATCACGAGGCTCGGCTTCATGTTCGGCCCTATGGCGCTGGCCTTCACCGTCAAAGAGCGCGAAGAATCATCCACGGTCGGGGTCGTAATCGCCAATGTGAGCGGCGTTCGGGGGACATAGCGGCTTGTCTGGGAGGCGCGTGGATCCGGAGTGGTCCCATCGATCGTGTAGTAGATCACGGAGCCCGGGGTAGCAGTTTGAAGAGTAATTGTCGTGTCGGAGCTCGTCGTCGCCGTTTCAGTGTTGGAGATCGTGCCGCCTTCAGCGGAAGCAGAGTACGAGAGGGTGGGGCCTGCCGTGATGCCGGGGCTGGAAGGATCGACCGCGCTCGCGTTGCCCGCCCATCCTTCCTTCGAATACTGGTAAGGCAGCGGACAGCCGGCCGCAAGAGCTACAACGAGCCCTGCCATCAGCAGGCGCCGCGCATGCTGATGCCGCTCTCCCGCAGACTGCCTCGCAGCCCGCTGCTTTTTTTCCATTCACATTCTCCTGCCATCGAGTCTATCTCGTCGAACACCTCCTTTCAACCGGCCCGGGATTCCCCCGTAACGTGAGTGCCCGCCCGGGCGCCGCCTCTCACGCGCTCCCCGATGCAATCCGCTCATGGTGCCCAATGACAGAACCGACCGGTATGTGGTACTGTGTGCAGAGGAGTAAACGGGTGAGAATCCGCACAAAAATCGTCGCCATCGTTCTCCCGCTCCTTGTCGCCGGCCTCGTCATCGGAGGCATCTCGGCGTCCTCTCTGGCTCGAAACTCCATCACGCGCGTCATCGTCAGGTTCATGAATTTCAAGACGGACCAGCTTGCGCAGTACATGGACAGCCAGTGGAGGATTCTCGTGGAGAACGAGATGACCTCACGTCAGGACATGGTGCAGGCAGCGCAGGCGGGCGTGGAAGCCTACGCGCGCAGTCTTCTTTTGAGCGATACAGAGCTTGTTTTCGCGCTCGACGCCAAAGGAAACGTGGTCATGGCCACGGGAAAGGTATCACCATCGGAAGAGGAGAAGAGGGCGCTCATGGCCACCGCGCTGCCGGGTGACAGGACCCTCGTCACGGTTGCCATCGAAGGCGTACAGAGAGTCGCGAGCAGGTTTGTGTTCGAGCCCTTCGGTTGGACCGTTTTCACGACGGAGTCCCGCTCGGTTTTTTACAGCGACGTGGCCCGCATCACCTACCAGACCCTTTTCCTGATCGTCGGCGCGTGTCTGGTCGCGGTCGTGCTCCTCTTCTTCTTCGTACGGCATTTGACCGGACCCCTCTCCCGCACGGCGGGTGCGATGAAGAAGATAATCTCCTCAAACGATCTGACGGCGCGCGTTCTCGTGGACTACCGGGACGAGATCGGCGAAATGTCGCAGACATTCAACGTGATGATCGGCGAGCTGGAGAAGGCCTACGAACGGATCAAGCGGTACGCGTTCCAGGCGGTCGTGTCCCAGAAAAAAGAAAAGAAAATAAGGCACATATTCCAGAAATACGTTCCCCAAGAGCTCATCGACAAGCTGTTCGCGAACCCGGAGTCGATGCTCGTGGGGGAAAACCGCGTTCTCTCCGTCCTCTTCTCGGATATCAGGAGCTTCACGACCATCTCGGAGGGCATGGCGCCTGAAAACCTCGTGGCAGGGCTCAACCGGTACTTTTCGGTGATGGTCGATATCATCATGAACCGCGGCGGCATCATCGACAAGTACATCGGGGACGCCATCATGGCCTTCTTCGGGGCCCCCGTCCCCCACGAGGATGATGCGTTGCAATCGGTGCTGACCGGCATCGACATGATGGCGGCCCTCGATACGTTCAACCAGGGACAGAGGGAGAGGAGCGAGCCGGAATTCCACATCGGGGTCGGCATCAATTACGGGACCGTGACGGTCGGGAATATCGGAACGGAGCGCAAGATGGATTACACGGTGATCGGAGACATGGTCAACGTGGCATCACGTCTTGAGGGGCTGACGAAGCGCTATCATCAACCGCTCATCATCTCCGAAATGCTCCGCGAGAAAGTGGACACGGCGGTCGCCACGCGCATCGTGGACTCCGTTGCGGTCAAGGGACGCCACGGCGGCATCCGCATCTACACGGCGCGGAAGGAGCTGTCCGGGCCGGAGGAACGCGCATTCAGGCTGCACAATGAATCCATGGAACGCTACTACGCGCGGGAGTTCGCGGAGGCGGCAAGCGGATTCCGCGAGGTCGAGGGCCTGCTCCCTGAGGATTTCCTTTCACGGATGATGATCGAGCGCTGCGAGCGCATGGCGGCGAGCCCCCCGCGTCCGGACTGGGACGGCGTGGAGATCATGGAGACCAAGTAGGGGCGGGATGATGCGGCACCGACTGTTGCTCCTCCTGCTCATCTTTCTTCCCACGCTGCTCTTTGCGGCGGAACCCGGCCGAAAGGCCGCACTTCTCATGGCTCCCCTGAACGTCGAAGCCCGGGATCCCCTTGTGGAGGACATCCTCGCCTCCGAGCTCACCACGGTGCTGCAGAACGCCGGGCTCACCGTTGCGCCCCGGCGGCTCACGGTCCCCCAGGGCGCCGATCAGCCGCGGCTGCCCCAGGAGGAGCGCATCTCCTATCTTCTGCGTGGCGTCGACGCCACAGGTACCGACGTGATCGTTGCGGCATTCTATCTGGCCCAGGGGGAGGAGCTGATCATCCAGTTCGCCCTGTACGACCCTGCCGTCCACACGATGCTCGGCGGCGTCCTGACACGGGCGCGCAAAGGGCTCACACTCTTTGCCAGCGTCACCGCCGCTGTCGGAGACTTTGGCCCGGCAATCAAGCGCTATGTCGAAGGCGGGTATCGCGTGGAACCGCCGAGCGGAATCGTGGAGCGGATTACGGTCTCCGGACCGCCTGAAGGCAGCCGTGTCACCTTCGTGGACCGCGAGGTGGGAACCGTTGCCGGCGGAAACCTGGTAGTGCCGTACACGCAGTTCACGGTCGGGACCACGATACCGGTGAGGGTCCAGAAAGAGGGCTATCACACCTTTGAGGGATCCTACCCGCTTACCTCCCCCCAGGTGGATTTGCGGCTCCCCGGGCTGCGTCGTGAGACGCGATTTGACGCACAGCTGGTCTGGAGCTTCGGCCTGGCAACGGGCTTCGGTTTCGGCGGAAGAGTCCACCTGGTGCCGGATTCCCTGTTCCTCGGATTCGAGCACTACCGGACATTAGCGCCGGGCACATTCACGGGGGACACCGCGGTCCGCCATTACGACACCAACATTCAGGTGGGGGAATACATTATTTTCCCCTATACATCGATCTTCCGTATCCATCTTGCGGTGGGGGCCGGGCTCATTGTCACGGACGTGGCGGGGGTCCCGGGCAGGGACTACACGGACTACTATATTCTTGCCGGCGATCCAACGGCGGAGCTTGCCCTGGGCCCGGTGAAGATTTTTGTCAGGCCGGATCTCCATTACGCGCTGGGAATGGGCTACAATCTGCTCGGGAGGGCCTGGATCCGCACACCCTATGGATTGCCGCCGCTGACTCTGGGAGTCCGCTACTCATGGTGATGAAGCCTTTCTACCGGACCCTGGCTCTCCTTGCCGGGCTCTGTCTCACCGGATGTGAGATATTCAGCGTCACGCCCTTTCCCGATTTCGTGGACAAGACCGACATATCCATGGATCTGACCCACGAGATCAACGCAATTGTCAGAGGTGAGACCAATATCTCATACCAGCTCACCGTGGTGGACAGCCCCACGCAACCGCCACGGGTGCTCCTGCTCGTGGAGCCGCCGTCGAGCGACCCGACCCTGGGCTTCAACTACAAGGGCCAGCTCATTTTCATGGACAGCAACCTGAACGTGTTGAACCGTGTGGGCACCGGTTCCTCTCTTGACTACTTCAGCAAGCCCTACGCGTATGCGCATGACGACAATGTGCTGGCAGGGTACACGGTCCTCACCAAGGATGGGGGAACCACGTCAATCGGGACGCTCGACCCGGCCCCTGGCCTGGAAGGCTTCGCTCTCGCCTTCGGGACAACGGAAACCGACATTTTTGCAACGCCGTCGGGTCAATACGCGTCGTTCAATATCTCCTATATCGGCTACAACACTGTTGGCGCAGGCTGGGGTATCGTCCTCCCTGCCGGCACGCTGCCCATAGTCCCTCCCGCTGCCCTGCCTTCGACGTCAGACCCGAACTATGCCAATCTCGGCTACCAGCTCGTAGGGCTGGGGTATAACAGCGTCACCGACGAACTCACGTTTGTTCTGTCGGAGCCCGCTCAAGGCCGTATCGTGGCAGCGCGAATTGGCCGCGCCGCCGCGACAAGCGGCTCGGGCGTGCTCTTGCCCTCGGCAACAAGCTGGCCGGTCGCGGCGAGCGCGTGGCCGGTAGAAGTGGATGTAGACAGGCCTGCCCTCTTCGCGGACGTGGACGGCTTTTTCCTGGTGCGGCGCGACGGCTGGATGGAACGCTACACGTGGAACGCCGCGGGCACTCCCCTCGCCCTGGTCGGCGACCCGGTCAGAATCGTCGGCGACAAGTCCTTAAGCAGGCGGTACGCCTTCCTGGTGCCGCAGGCGGGCGGACCTCCTTACATGTACCGGTTCGATCCCAGCTCGCGGGTCCTTACCCGATACCGGAGGTGGTGGTAGTGCGTGCCGCGCGGCGGATCCTGACGCCTCGCTCTGCTCATACTTGTCGCTGCGGCCGTCGGCGCGCAGGAAACGGCGCAGCCTGCCCCTGCCCAGGAAACCACACAGCCCGCCCCTGCGCCTGAGACGACGCAGACCCCCGCCCCTGCCCAGGAGGCCGTGCAGCCCCCCGCGCAGGCGACAGGTTCATTTGGCCGGCCCCGATTCATGATCTATCTGTTCGAGGGGGAGCAGGACACCCTTTCGGCGGAAGAGAGGTTCGTCCTGTACAACTCGATTCTTGCCGCGGCAGCCGAAGCGAACCCGGACGTGGTCATCCTCGAGTCCCCCGATCAGAACGTCCCGCGGACAAAGGAGGGCAAAGAGGAGCTGGCGCAGCGTGTGAATGCAGACAGCTGGCTGTCCGTCGTGGCAAGCGGCGGCTACGGCAACCTCACGATACAGGCCGAAACATTCGACATCCTTCGCCAGGAGACCTTCGGCCAGGAGGTCATCCGTCCCGGGTTCATCGTGGATTTCCGCACAATCTCGCACGGATTCTGGGACGGGATCGTCACCGCCATCCGCACCTCGTACAGCCGCGTCGTGGACCTTTCCACGCTCACGGTGCACGGCAGGCCCGGCTCCGAGCTTGCCGGTGTCCCCGGCGGCCCGTACCATATCGACAGCACAGGCACCCTGGTGCAGAAGATACCCTACCCGTCGTCGTTTCAGATGCGCGCGCGGGTTCCCGGTTACTACGACGTCCAGCGGCCTCTCTCCCTCGGGATCGATCCTCTTGAAGTGGACCTGGGCCAGGTGGCAAAGCCCCGGTTCGGCGCGGAGGTGCGGCTGAGCAGCTTCCAGTTCCCCGGGGTCCGGTTCTGGCTCTTCGTGCTCCCCGCCGAAGTGTTCATCCGGCTCGGCGTCACCACGCAGCTCTTCGGTCTCTACCCCATCGACAATGCGACGAATGTCCTGGTCGTCGGCGCCCCCCTCAGCTTTCTCGAGCTGGACGCCGGTCTGTTCATATCCCCGGCGGAAAATTTCCTGAGGTTTTTCGTGGGCGCGGGGGGCTACCTCCGATTCTCCCACCCTCCTGCGCCAGGCTTCCACATCGACAGCGATGCCGCCCCGGGAGCGATCACTCTGAGCCTTGGCGGGGAATACTCTCCGTCCAGACGGCTGCGGTTCGTGTTTGAATACGAGCCGGCATTCATCCTTGCCTCGAATCCGCAGCAGTTCATCAATCTGACATTTGTCGCGAACAGCTTTCCCAGCGGCCATGTGCCCGGCTACGTCATACTTCCCTGGGGTCTGTTCGACTTGCGGAACTTCTACATCGGCATGCGGTTCGATTTCTAGGGTCGCCCGGGGCTCCCGCCCGCGGGCGCTTACTGTGCGGGGGTTTCCGACCGGGCAAGTACGCCATCGATTGCCGACAGGATCGCCTTGAGGCGCTCGTTCCCCGCCGCGTTTCCCATCTCGAATTGCAGAAGCTGCCGGGCCGCCTTTACCGAGGGTTGCTTTGCCACGCTCTCCAGGATCTGCTGCGCATCGGCGAGGGCGGCGGAAGAACCCGCCGTCTGTGTCGCGGCATAGAGAGCATTGACCCGCTCGGCGACGTCGGAGAAGAGCCGCTTCACCGAGTCGTCCCGCAGGAACTTGTTCAGCTCCTGCCGGGAAGCGGTGGTGGGATCCTGGGGGTTCGATTGCCGGGCCGCCTTCTCCTGCTCCACGTATTTGGCGTAGGTGGCGTGCGCCTCGTTGACCTGCCCCTCGAAGACGAGGAGCGCATCGAGGCGCTTGTTGAGGTCCTGGCGTGTCGTGTTCACCCGGGCCGCCACCGCGTCCAGCTCGGCCACGCGCTGCGTGTCGGCTTGGGCCTTTTCCGCCTGGAGCTGGGTGATCTGCGCCTCGGCGTCGGAAAGCTGTTTCTTCAACGCGTCTCCCTGGCTCGTGATGGCGTCCGTCATCTGCTGGTCGGCCGCGGGGCCGGCGGCACCCCGCAGGAACGCCTGGCGCTCCGCGGCGAGGTCTATTCCCGCCTGCGCAGCCAGCGCGTCTGTCCCGGCGCTCTTCCGTCCCGTCCGCGTGTACTCCGACATGCTGTAACCGAGGACGAGCAGGTCGGAAAGCAGCCGTGCCGTATACGGCTGGATCGAAGGGGAAACATTCAGGGCCGCCTTGTAGCGCGCAAGAGCGCCCGCGTAGTCTCCTGTCTTCATCAAGGCAACTGCTGCCTTCGAGTTTTCCTCGGTTCGATCGCGGAGCTGCTTCTGGAGATCTGCCAGCGCGGCGTCGACCAGCGCGATGGACGCGGTCTGCGCCTCCGGCATGGCGGCAATGAGCTGACGATACAGGTCGAGCCGCGCCGGGCCCGCCGGGCCTGCGGATGCCTGCTGGGACAGGCTTCTCACCCTGCTGAGAAGCTCCAGGTCCGCGGTGAGCGATTGTTCACCGGCAGCAGCCTGTGCCTTCAGACGATCTTCAAGCATCGTACCAAGCTGGTTGAGCAGGAATACCTCGGTGCGCACCCGGTCGGCGAGCTGAGGCACCGCGCGGACGCTGCCCTGCTGGAGATAGGTCTGGAGTGAACGGACCTGCGAGAGGGCCGCTTCCAGGTCCGCCGTGCCCAATGCGTCACGGATGCGCGCGACCTGGCCTTCGATCTGGTTCTCAACGGCCTGTACCTGCTCCTGCTTGCCGGTCAGCCCTGCCAGCTCGCGCTGCGCCGCCTCGAGGTTGACCGAGGTCTGCGCGCGCAGACGGTCGAGCACCTGCGTCTTCTGCTGGAGCTGGACCTGAAGCGTCACCTCGCGTTTCTGGTAGTCTGAAACGATCTGCTTCCGCTCCTGCTCGAGCTGTTGCAGCCGGGCTCCGTATTCCGTGCGCAGCCGGGTAATATCCGCCTGGAGCTGCGCGCGCTCCGCTTCAAGCTGCTTGCGGTATTGGGCGAGCTGGCGCTCGTAGTAGGCTTTGCGCTCGGCCTCGAATCGGGCCATACGCGCTTCGATGTCGTCCTTCCGAATCCCCTCGGAGGTGAGGCGGGCCCGCTCGACGTCGACATCCTGCTTCAGCTGCTGGCGCAGCTCTTCTTCCCGCTGTTTGAGCTTCCGCGTGAAATTCTCTTCAAGGGTCCTCTGCTCCCCCTCGAGCTCGCGGACCTTGTTCTTGATCTCCTCGATCTCCTTGTCCTTGGAGGTGAGAAGCTGCCGGGATTCCTGGCGGAGCTCGCGAATGAGCTTTCCTTCGATGCTCGCGTACTGGGTGACCTGGTTCTGCACGCGGCGCTCGTCCCTTCGAAAGACGATGCTCAACACGAGGATGGCGGCCACAACGGCCACCAGGGCGGCGGCGTTGACGATCGAGGGAAGAAGCACGCCCCGGCGCGCGGCCTGGAGAGAGAATTGCGCCGCCTCCACCGGGATCCGGTTCTCCGTGGCCACCTTCTCGATGTGCGATCGGATCTCTTCCCGCTCGGGGGCGCTGATGCCCGCTTCGTTTTCCAGGGTCGGAAAATCTTGTCCGTTTTCGGCCATCCCGCGTCCCTTCTCCCTTGTCCACTTTGTACTCCAATCCGCCCGGAGAGTCAAATCGACAATGCGCGGTTGTGAAACATGGCGGGAAAGGGTAGACTCTGGCCTGACATGAGGCGCGTCTGGCCAGCTCTCATTGCATTGCTTTGTCTTGGCGCCGCGAACCTCCAGGGCCAATACGGTCTCGTGCTCCATTCCGCGGTGAGCGAGAACCCTCTGAGCGTGGGAGCATCGATCCGCCTGCTCGGCGTTGCCGCCGGCAGCCTGCGGCCGGAAATTGGTGCGGAGGAGGCCCGGGCAACCCTCACGCGGCTCGGCATCAGGATTCCCCGGGACCCCGACGACAGTCCCATCACTTTCGGCAATTTCGCCTTTCTGCTCTGCCAGCTTTTCGACCTTCGGGGCGGCGTGACGTATGGGCTGTTCCCGGGACCCCGGTCCGCTTTCAATGAGCTCCTGACCCGGAGGCTGCTGCCGGCATCTGCCAGGCCCGGCGGCACAATAAACGGTCCGGATGCCCTGCTGGTGCTCCGCCGATTCATTCAGCTCCGTGGAGGATCCCGGTAGTGGCGCTCCGGCAGGTCCTGCGGTCGCATCCGAGCTTCCTCATCCTCATGATTCTCCTGTTCCCGTTGAGCGACGCGCACGCGCAGGTCCCGGTGACCTTCAGTTGGGGGGCGGACCTGGCGACGGTAAACACGCTGAGCGATTTCGGCCCCGGGCCGGAGGTGGACATGCTGGATTCGGCCTCCGTGGGCTTTAAGCTGGAGCACGGGCTTGGCCGCGGCATCATGAGTTACCGGCTGGGCGGCCAGATCCAGTATGCGCCCCAGAGGATAGCTGCCGGCGCGCCGCCTCTTTCCGCCCTCACGGGCTATCCCCTGGAAACAGGATTGAGCTACGAGCTCCCGCCGCCCAGTCTCCTCGGCCTGTGGTTTCGCGCCGCCCTCGGGCGCCTGGGGTTGGAGGAGCCCACGGGACTGCTTCTCGAGGACCCGACCGCCGTGTATGAGAACCAGCTCGTGGACGGCCTCCTCGTTGAGTTCCGTTTCCACGGTTTCTACGGGTCGCTCGGCGCCGGATATCTGGGCCTTCTCGACAGGCGGGTGAACCGGGTCCGATTCACCCCGCAGGACGACATCGAGCTCGCCGACACAACCCACTATTTCGCGCCGCCCCGGGGTCTTGCCGTGCTCCGGCTCGAGGCTGAAGATCTATTCGCGGGTCAGCGTTTCGGGCTGTTCGGGATCGGCCAGAAAGACTTTCGCGAAGCTCCCCCGACATTCGACAGCTGGTACGCGGGGGCGGTGATGAGCGGGCCGATAGCCCTCGGTTTCCGGCACAGCACGAGCATGGTCGTGGCCGTAGCGGTGCCTTCTCCAGGCTCGCCCGGTGCGGGGCTTCTTCTGGCCTCCGAGCTGGCCTACCGGTTGCCGGGAAATATCCTCCATGAGGCCTGGTTCTCCCTGCTCTGGGCGAGCAGCGGAGGGGGGGGTCTTGCCGATTTCCCCCAGCTTGCCGGCCCACCGGTGAGTCTCGGCTTTGCCGTTCCTCTGAGCGACATCGTTCGCCTCGAGTTGGGAATTGACGCCACCCTGGCAATTCCTCCGGCCGTCACGCCGCTGCTCCTGGCGTTCACGAGCCAGCTTATCCTGAAGCCAAGCGGTCAGCTTCCGTCGGGCTTCTCGTTCAAGACGGCAGGCCCTTTTGTGGGCACGGAGCTGGGACTCTCAGCCCGGTACGAGCCGATCGAGGGACTGCGCTTTGACGCCCGTGCAGGCACGCTGATCACCCTCTCGGGCATGCTTACATCCCTGCGCCTGGAAGGCAGGGTGACGCTATGAGCACACGGTTCAGCGCGCGGCATCTGGGTTGGATGCTGGCAGTCGTATTCTTTGCCGGCGCTTCCTCGCTTCTTGAGAGCCAGGCCCTCGAGGTGCAGCAGTCCAGCGGATTCGTCGAGGTGCTTCTTCCTGACCTCGGCTGGCGCCAGGCGGTCCTCGGGCGTCAACTGCCCCCAGACGCGGTGGTGACATCCTGGCTGGATGCCAGCGCCCGGTTCACCTTTGGAGGGAGCGTGGTCACGCTCGGGCCGCTCAGCCACCTGCGGATTCTCTCCGTGGGGAAAGATCTCGTGCGGCTGTCTCTGCAGGCAGGAACAGTCACGGTTGAATCGTCTTCGCCGGCCTGCGAGATAGAGTTCCGCGGGCTGACGGCGCGGATCGAGCAGGGCAATGTCGTCTTGACGGATGGCGTGCTCAGCGTGAAAGCGGGAACAGCGGTGCTGCAGGGGGCCCAGGATCAACCGCTCACTCTTGGCCCGGGAAGCACCATTTCGCTCCTTGCCCAGCCTGTCGGTCCAGTCTTCCGAGGCGTCGAACAATAGACATTCGACGACGCGCCCGTTTGACCTTCCCGTTTGCCCATCACTTTGCCGTGCCCTGAATCCAATAAAGGTTGACAAATCTTTTCCATGGTATAAAAAGGGGTCTGATGCCCGTTAAAAATCCGTTCCTCCTCTACATGCGCTCGCGGTTGAACTCCGTCCTCTCGATCTCGGCCGCATCCCTGGTCGTGCTGTCTCTTTTGTTCCTCAGGCCCTATGCGCTCGTTCCCATAGCCGTGATCCTTCTGGCGTACGCTGCTCTCACCGGCGCCCTCTTCTTTTCCCGCAGAGGGGCGCGGGAGGTTGTTGCCGAGAGTGAAGAAGACAGGCTGAAGAAAATTGCGCACAAGATCGACTCTTCCGCAGCAACCAGGGAACGCATAGCGGTCCTCAGGATCGGAGATGATCGCATGGCCAAAGCGATCGAGTATTTCCTCCAGGAGTCGGGTTCCTATCTGGAAAAGTGCCGTGAGCTCTCCCGCTACTCGCCTCTTGCCAACGAACGAATCGAGCGCGTGCTGGAAATCTGCCAGGTTTTCCTGGGAGAGCGTGATGAGGCTGCAACCGCCAAGAGATACGACGTTCGCGTCGAACGGGGTACTTCCCCGTACGGCGTAGCCGCCGAGCCAGAGGGCCCTGCAGCAGATCCCGGAGAACAGTTTGCGCGCGACATCACGGACTGCGCCAGGGTCATCAAAGAGCGCACAACGGAGGACCTGCTCGGGCTGAGCGGAGAAGCACGCCTCGCAATCATGAAGGAACTGGAAAACAACAAATGAAAAGAAAACTCCTGGCAGGTGTTCTCATCTTCTGCGCGGCCTCCTGGGCGGCATTCGGCCTCAGCGCCGTGCTGGAGAGCGTGGAGACGGACGTGGTGCTCCGGCCGGACGGCAAGGCTGACTTCTTTGAAAGCCTGTCATGGCAGGCCACGGGCGGACAGATGCACGGGTTCTACTTCGAGGGCGCTGCCGTGCGGCCCGTGTTCAACCTCGATCAGTGCTACGCCGACCTTGCCGGCAATGTGCGCGTCGGCCTGGATATCCGGGACATGGGCAGCGGCAAATATGACGTGGTTCTGGCCGGCGGCCGCGGGTTCACGGGTTCCGCAATGTACTTTCTCGCCTATGGCGGGGACCTGGCCGGGCCCAGGCGCATCGGCTGGACGAAATCAGCGGACTACGGGGAGCTTTTCTATTTCGACTGGGCGCCCGAGCAGTGGGACCAGCCCCTGGATCACCGCACGATCAGAATCGAGCTCCCGATCGCGGTGAGCGGTCAGAGCGTCGGACAGGACGTGCTCACGCAGGCGGGATTCCGGACCGAACCGTACGTCAATCAGCAGAACAGCATTGACGCATTTGGCTCAAAGGGCGCGGACGGCAGGTACTACCTCACCCTGAGATTCAACCAGAAGAACGTCGCAACGGAGCAGGCGCAGAGGCTGCAGTTTTATCTCAAACGGGCAGCAATCCCCATGCAGGAGGGAATCCTTTCGGAAAGCACCTCGTCGGGAGTCACAGGCCCGGCAACCGGGACACAGGCTCCGGCGGAACAGCCCGTGCGCGAGCCCGCTCGCGCAACCCCGCGGATACAGGCAGGTCCCCTTGCCACTGCCGTGACGCTCGGCGTGCTCCTCGCTCTCGTCATTCTGTTGTACTGGCTCAAAGCGAAAGGATACGGCCGCACACTGGAGAAAGTGGAGGGCATCCGCTGGGCCGGGGACAACTGGATCCCGCCCAAGCTCTTCGCGGGCACCTATCAGGTCAAGGGCAAGATCGCGGAAGACCTGCACCCGGTGGAGGTCGCGCTACTTCTGGAAATGCCGTTGCAGAAGGTGGTGGCCATCATGCTGGAAGGCCTCAAGCGCCAGGGCATCATCGAAGTGGTGAAGGAAGATCCGCTCCAGATAAAGATACTCACCGTGCGAAAGGCGGAGAGCGAGTACGAGGAGCTGTTCCTCCAGTCATTCGACACGCAGGGTCTGGTGCTCTCGGGCGTTCTTGCCGACTTCTTCGAAAAGGTGCTTGCGAAGCTCCAGGAGAAGATCTGGGACTGCGACAGCGACGCCACGAAGGAATATTATAGAAAGAAGCTCGAGCAGAGGGTGGAGACCGAGCAGGACCGGGTCCAGCCCTACTACTGGTACTGGTCTTCGTACCGATGGATTTTCTGGAACACGGCGGTCTACTCGCACGTGCACCTGCCGCCGGATTTCTCTGCGGGCTACCAGACCTTCATGGCCTCCGCGTCCTGCTTCAAGGGATGTTTCGCCCCGGCACAGGCCACGACCGGCGGCGTCAACGCCTGCTACTCCGCGTGTCATAACGCCTGCCATTCCGCCTGTCACCAGGCCTGCCACTCCGCCTGCCATTCCGCGTGCCACTCGGCATGCCACTCAGCGTGCGTGTCAGGGGGCGCCCATTGAGAAGATCGGGAGGACCGATCCAGCCGCCGGGCCCGGGCGCCGCCGACGATATCCCGGTGCGCTCGTTGGGGTGGATCGACGAGTTTTTCCGGAAAGCAAAGGATCATATTTTCGCCCGAGAGGAGGATGGGGTCGTCATTCTGCCTCCCAACCAGGTGTACAAGGCGAACTCCACCGGAATCGCAATTGTCACGCACATGTGCGCCGGGAGGAAAGCGGCATCGATCCCGGGAATAGCGCAGGCCGACCGCGCGCGGCAGGTGGCTGCATTCGTTTCCGACATTCGCGCGCTCTACCTCGGCCAGCCTGCGCAGGGCGGCCGAGCGCCGTATGAAGACGTGCCTTACACTTTCCAGTACACGACACTCCCGATCCTCGGCGAGATCGCCGTGACCTATCGGTGCAACAATGCCTGCGTCTTCTGCTACGCGGGATGCGGAACGCAGAATACGGGATGCGGGACGCAGAATACGGGCTGCGGCGTCGGGTGCGCCGGCACGGTTCGAGCGGTCTCCGGCGGCGACGCGCGGGAAATGAGCCTCGCCGAGATTGCAAAGGTCATCCTCGTCTTCAAGAACGAAGCGAGGATACCCTTCTTCTCATTCACCGGCGGAGAGCCGCTCCTGCGCGAGGACCTCGAGGAGATGATCCGGCTCGCGCGCCGGCACGGGTTGCAGGTGAATCTCATCACGAACGGCACCCTCGCGGACCGCCGCAGGGCGCGCAGTCTTTTCAGGGCGGGACTTCGCACGGCGCAGGTGAGCGTGGAAAGCCTTGATGCGGAAACCCATGACCTCCTCACGGGACGGCCCGGCTCCTTTCAGAAGACGCTGGAGGGCATACGCTGTCTGCAGGCGGCGGGCATCTCCGTGCAGACAAATACAACGATGACCGCGGTGAACTCCCCTGACGCCCCGCGAATGCCGGGATTCCTGAAAGGCCTGGGAGTGCGCAGGTTTGCAATGAACCTCTACCTGCCGATGTGCGCGGCGAACGCAGGGCGCGTGGAGCCGGGCGATCCTCGCGTCGAGGCGCTGTTCGTTCCGTATACGCGTGCCGGAGCGGTTATCGAGAGCGTGCGCATAGCCGCGCGGGCCGAGAAGATGACCTTTTACTGGTACTCCCCCATTCCGCACTGCCACTACAATACGATTGCCCGCGGCCTCGGTAACAAGTCCTGCGCCGCAATGGATGGCCTCTTGTCCGTGTCCCCGACAGGAGACGTTCTTCCCTGTTCCTCCTTCCCTGAATCCATGGGCAATCTTCTCTCGCAGGAATTTCGCGAAATCTGGTTCTCTCCCCGGGCAGGGTACTTCAAGAACAAGCACTACGCGCCTGCCGAATGCGAGGGGTGCCCAAGCTTCACGGCCTGCCAGGCAGCGTGCCCCCTGTACTGGCGCTACGCGGGCACAGCGGAGATTCGCAATCGGGCGTCGATTGCGCAGGAGAATGGCGTATGGAAATGAGGTTCATTGTCCCGAAGCTCGCGCTTCCCGCCCGCATGTTGGTGTTTGCCGGCTTTGCCGCAGGCGGGCTCGCCCTGCAGGTCCTGATTCCCGGCGGGTTCGGCTTCCTCCCCGGCGTGCTGCTCATGATCCCCGGGCTGATCTTTATGGGAGCCAGGAATTTCAGGAATAAACCGATGGATGTCGGGCAGGAGGACTGGCAGCCCGCTTCCGTGCGCGAGTTCGACAGGATCAAGAGCAACCTCCAGCTCACCCGGGAGAAGCGCTACTCGCTGATCTACCGCACCGGATTCGGCTGGTTCATCGCCGTGGTGCTCGTCGTGGCCGCGCTTGTCCTGTGGAGCGGGGGATTCCGGCTCGGCGCCCTGGTGTGCGCCGATGCCCTGGTTCTCCTCATCCCCTTCCTGTTCACCGGCAACGTCTCGCTGTGGACTCCGCAGGAGCTCGCATTCCGGATGCGCGTCTTCGAACCCATCCTCTCCGCGGAGCCCGCGGAGGGCGGCGAGATCATCATCACCCCCTATCTGAAACTGGACAAGAACAGCCAGGGACAACAGATCCCTGAAGACATCCGTCTGATGGTGGAGCCGCGTCGGAAGCCCGCCGACTTCCTGGGCGTTCAGCTCCAGGTTGCGGTGAACAAGGGCCCGAATGGCAACGTGCCTTACATGTACTCAGTGTTCCTCTGCAAGGGAAAGAGCACAACCTACCAGATGCTCTCTGCCGCGCGCTTCGGCGACTATGTGCACGAGCCGGGAGGCGACAAGGACTACGGGTACATCGTGGTGCGCCAGAAGACGTCGGGCACCGGATACGCCACCACGGACGCTGACGTCCGAAGGCTGTACGAAATGGTGAAAAAGACGCTCCTCACGATGCCGAAAGGGTGAGGACAGCGCGGCCCGCTCCACCTCTATCCTTTCATTCGTCCATGTTCAGTAGAGGCGCGGCCGTCAATCCGGGCGCATCGAGTGGTCAAAATCCTATCAGGGCCGCAGCCGCGTAAGGGGCAACCCCGAGAATCGCCGCAATGGCCCTGCGGCTGGGCTGGCTGGCCCGGGAATCCCACTCGAACAGGAAAGCAGCCAGCGCGAAGCTGAGCAGGGCGCTCACGGCCAGAACACAGATCGAGAGCACGGGAACCGGCTGAGCGGCATCTCCCATTCCCAGGGCGGTGAACACCCTCATGCCATGGGTCGCAGGCAGAAGGAGCGAGATCCGCTGCAGAGCCGGAGGCAGAAGCGCGGAGGGTACCATGAGGCCGCCGAGGATGATCGAGGGAATATAGACGAGCTGGCCGGCCAGGATCGAGACGGTGGCATTGCCCGCGGCCACGCCGATGAGCACACCGATGCCCGCATATGCCGCGTAGGAAAGGACCGCCGCCGCAATGAAGCCGGGGAGGGCCGTGGGGAGGACACCGCCGTAGATGCGCGCGCCGGCAAGCGTGATCAGGAGGGCGATCACCGCCATGTGGACCGCCGTTCCGATCACGGGAATTGTGAGGATCGACGCGGAAGGCACTCCGTTGATCCGGTAGCTCCTGAATACGCCGGCCTCCCGCGCGTTCACCAGCAGGCTGGGCAGGCTCAAGAGCGCCGCGCACATGAAGGCGAAGAGCACCATCGCGGGTATCATCGTCTGCTTGAAGCCGGGGTTGACGGATGCCATCAACCCGCCGACAAGAGCAAAGAACACCAGAGGGAAGAGGTAGAACATCAGCAGCTTCGACCTGTCCCTGACGCCGGTCTTGAAATCGTAGGCCAGGTGATGGAGGAATGCCTTCATCGTGTTGCTCCTTTCATGCCCTGCGTCGAGGTGATCTCGAGGAACCGTTCTTCAAGGCTCGGGCGTTCCACCCGCAGGTCAACCAGGGGGTCGCCCGCCTGTTCCAGCCACGTGATGATCGCGCTCACCGCCCTGCCCGGGTTCCCGGAAACATACAGCGTGTACTCGTCGTTCTGACCCTTGTAGACGGCATCGGGAAAGTCGACACGCCCCGACTGGAGACAGTGGCGTTCCGTGGAGACCGAAATCCGTGTTGTGCGGTTCCCCGCGGCAGTGAGCTGCCGAGGGCTGCCCATGGCCGCGATGTCACCCCGCAGCAGGATGGCCGCGCGGTCGGCGAGCTTTTCCGCCTCCGCCATGTCGTGCGTGGCAAGAATCACCGTCGTGCCCGCGGCCCGAAGCTCGCCGATGAGAGCATGCAGATCGGCACGGGACTGCACGTCCAGGCCGGCCGTAGGCTCATCAAGAAAGAGCACCGCGGGATCGTGGGCAATCGCGATGGCCAGGGCGAGCCGCCGCTGCTGACCCACGGAAAGCTTCGCGTACTGGGCGCGCCGCTTCTCCGCGAGACCGAGCCGTTCGACCAGATCCTGCCTGACGGATACGCCGTGATAGCTCGAGAAGAAGCTCATCGCCTCATCCACGGTCATCGCCGCGGGAAGCGCGGAGGTCTGAAGCTGAACGCCAATGATGTTGCGGAGCTTGCGCGGCTGCCTGTGGGGATCGATTCCCGCAACCGAAAGGCTGCCGCCATCGGGACGACGGAGGCCCTCCAGGCTTTCCAGCGTGCTGGTCTTGCCGGATCCGTTTGGCCCCAGAAGGGCGAATATCTCCCCCCTGTTCACCTCGAAGCTGATCCCCCTGACCGCGATCATGTCCGCGTAGCGCTTGACGAATCCCCGGACCGCAACCACTGTTTCACTCATTCTTCTTCTCCTTCTTCTTGCTTCCCGCCGCAAAAAAAGCGCCTCCTGCCTCCCTGAGGAGACTTCGTATCCTCCTGTCCGGAAGGTCAAGCACGCCGCTCGAGATCATCGAGGCGAGACCGTGGGTGAAGATCCAGCTTTTCAAAATGCCGGGATCCTGCTTTGCCACGGGGACCTGATCGGTAATGGGCACCACGGTTCCCCCGGATCTCACCCTCCCCAGCGGCTGTACCGCCCCTTGCCGGGGGACTTTGCGCGCGTCCGGCAGCGGCCTGTCCACGTACAGGAAGCGGAAGAGATTTCGCTCGTCCCGGGCAAAGCTCACGTAGCCCAGCGCAATGTCCAGAGGCTGCTCATTCGTGTAGACGCGCCCCTGGAATTCGCGCATGAGCGATTCGGCCCTCACCCTCACCGCTGCCTCGATCTCCCGCATGGACTTGAGGCTGGAGTAGATGGGCATGGTGGATGAGCCCAGCTTCCTCGCGATGCTCCGGGCCGTTACCCCGCCCCAGCCCTCTTCCCGTGTGAGCGCGAACGCCGCCTCGACGATCATCTTCTGCGTGAAGGAAATCCTCTGCGTCATCTGTACCTCTTAATAACTAATGTTATCATAACATTCGTTATACGAAATGTCAAGCGGGCGCAGGGACGCGGGCCCCGTGGAAAGATGCCGCGGGGGGGACCGTGACTCCGTCCCCCCTATGTACGCCCTCAGATATTTTCACTTCCGGTGCGGCCGCGGCGGTACCTTCTATTCATCTAGGCGCCCTGCGCTTCCCAGGAGGTCCCCTCCATGTCCTTATCCGACCCGAATGCGGCTCAGGCTGAGCCCTTTGTGCCGTCCGTCCCCCCCACGAAACCTCGGGCGGAAAAGCCCGCCTGGGTTTCGTCGCTCAAGCAATTTGAAAAGCCAGATGCAATGAAAGTCACTCTGCAGCTTATCGATACGCTCATCCCCTATGCGGCCCTGTGCGCGCTCATGTACCTGACCATGACATGGGGTCTGCCCTACTGGGCCACGCTCCTCGTCGCCGTGCCGGCGGGCGCCTTGATGCTGCGGTTGTTCATCTTCTTCCACGATTGCTGCCACGGATCGTATCTTGCCTCCCCGCTCGGCATGAGGATCATCGGCAACATTCTGGGCGTCATCGTCTTTACCCCCTACGCGAACTGGCGCCACTCGCACGGCGTGCATCACACCACGGCGGGCAACCTGGACCGGCGCGGAGTGGGCGACATATGGACGATGACCGCGGAGGAATACGCGGCCAGCACGCGATTCAGGCGGTTGCGCTACCGGCTCTTCCGCAACCCGTTCATCATGTTCGGGCTGGGACCCATCTGCACCTTTCTGATCATGCATCGATTTCCCTCCCGGCATCCAAAACCGAACCAGGTCTTGAGCGTTCTCCTCACCGACCTCGCAATCGCGGCCATCGTCGTGGCAGCCGGCCTGACCATCGGCATCAGGGCCTACCTGATGATCCAGCTCCCGATCCTGCTCTTCGGCGGCGCGGCAGGTGTCTGGTTGTTCTACGTGCAGCACCAGTTCGATCCCTCCTATTGGGAGCGGAACGAGGATTGGGAATCCATGGAGTCCGCCATGCGGGGCTCCTCCTACTACAAGCTGCCCAAGGTTTTTCAATGGATCTCCGCCAGCATCGGCCTGCACCACGTCCACCACCTGCGGCCGCGGATTCCCAACTACAACCTGCAGCGCTGCCTGAGCGAAATCCCCGAGCTGCAGCTGCAGAATCCGCTCACACTCAGGAAAAGCCTGAGATCCGTGCGGCTCAAGCTGTGGGACGAGAAGCGGAAGCTGCTGCTCAGCTTCAGGGAGATGGCTCTGCTCATGAGACAGAGCCGGCCCACGGCATAGCGAGCGGCCCCGAGCCCGGGCCGGATCCCGCGGCGCCGGAATCCGCGGTGTACGGCGTACTCGCCGAACGGGTACTCCCGTACCGCGGCGCCGGAATCCGCGGTATACCGCGATGCGGCTTCCTACTGACTCAGTGAGCCCTGGAGGATATCAGCGATCTGCCTGATTACCTCCTTGGGAATCGAGCCGATGCGCGCCTCCGCCCTTCTGGCCAGCGCCTGCAGGTCCTCGATGGTCTTGCGCGATTCGTTGACCTGATCGACCGCGGCCTTTGCCTGGTCCTTGATGGACTGGTAGTCGGCGAGTTGTGCCTTCAGGGCCGCGATCTCGGCCGCCTGCTGGTCCTGGATCGCCTTGGCCTTGAGGTCCACATATTGCGTGGTGGCGAGGAAGCCGAGGAACCCGGAGGTCGCACAACCCGAAAGGGCAACGGCCGCAAGAATGATGAGCGCCAGAAGTTTCTTCACGGTGATCTCCTTCTCTGCAAATCCTACCTGATGACCGCCGGGCCGTCCACCTTTGGCATCACGTGAAAGGCACGCGTGCACTGTTAGTATTCGGTTAATTCGATGCGCGGAAGGCCCGAATTCGCATTGTGTCTCTTTAAACCCCGCGGCTGTCGGGGTACATTACCGTTGGCATGAACGAGCTGATCACGATCGTGGAGGATGAAGACGATATTCGCGCCCTGGTCTCCGCCGGGTTGAAGAAGGAGCGCTTCCGCGTGCGGGAGTACGCGGACGGCAAGGGCTTCCTCTCCTCGCTGCGCTCGGAAAAGCCCGACCTTGTCGTCCTGGACGTGATGCTCCCCGACACGGACGGTTTTGCGATCTGCCGCGGCATGCGCGCCGACAGATCGCTCGCCGCCATACCCGTGATCATGCTCACTGCCCGGGCGGAGGAAGCGGACCGGGTTTTGGGCCTGGAGCTCGGCGCGGATGACTACGTCGTGAAGCCTTTCTCCCCGAAAGAGCTGGCCGCCCGGGTGAAGGCGGTGCTTCGCCGCGCATCCCCTGAGACTGGCAGGTCCCGCATCGAGGTGGCTGACGGCCTTCTCATCGACACCGACACCCTGGAAGCCTCTTTGCGCGGCGAGAAACTGGAGCTCACGCAGGCCGAATTCCGCATTCTCCATCTCCTGGCAACGCGCATCGGCTGGGTCTTCTCCCGGGAAAAGATCCTCGATCACCTGTGGGGCGATGAGAAGAACGTGACGGACCGGTCGGTGGACGTGCACGTGAAGCACCTGCGCGACAAGCTCGGTCCCGCGGGGAAGATGATCGTGAACGTACGGGGGGTGGGATACAAGCTTGCCGCTCCGGGAACGGGGCAGCGCGCGACGGGACGGAAATGAAGAAACGCATTTTCATGCGGGTATTTGCCGGCTATGTCGTGGTGAGCATCCTCGCCGTGCTGGTCTTTGCCATCTACTTCCTGCGGGTCGCACGCGGGATATCCTACGATTCACTCACTCGAGGCCTGGAAAGCGCGGCGCGCACGGCTTTGGTCTCGGTTCTGCCGCTCATGGGCCAGGGACGGAGCGCCGCCCTGGACGCGCTCGCGGCGGCGGTCGGCAAGGAAGGCCGCGTACGGCTCACGGTCATCGATCCGCGGGGAGTCGTGCTCGCCGATTCACAGCAGGATCCCGACACCATGGAGAATCACTCCAATCGACCCGAGGTCGCTGCCGCTTTCAACGGGCAGGTGGGAATGTCGTCTCGCTTCAGCGGCACCATCCGGCGATGGATGATCTACGTCGCCGTTCCCGCGAAAGATCAGGAAGGCCGGCTCCGGGGGGTCGTCCGCGCCTCCACGTACGCGGAGGAGCTGGAAGCATTGTCACGCCAGGAGCGGGGAAGCCTCGCCCTCTTCGCCGTCACTGCTTCTTGCCGCGTGTCTCCTGTCCGCCCTCCTCCTCTCACGGACCATCTCCTCGCCGCTCAGGGATCTCGCCCAGGTGGTCGGCCGGTTCGCGGCCGGCGATTTCGGGGCCCGGCTTCACCTGCGTCGGCGCGACGAGGTGAAGGCGCTTGCCGACAGCTTCAACGCAATGGGCGAGCGCGTGCAGTCGCTCTTCGAGGAGAGGGCGCAGCGGATGCAGGAGCTGGACGGCATCTTCTCCTCCGTGCAGCAGGGGATCCTCGTGCTGGACCGCGACGGGAGGATCGTGCGCAGCAACAAGGGGTTCGAGAAGCTGGCCGCCGTCGCTGCCCGTGGAGGGAAGAACCCTCTGGGAAGTCGTCCGCGCGCCGCGACTCACCGAGCTCGTCCAGCAGGCGCGCGTGACGGGGCATCGGCAGTCCGAGGAGGTGGAGATCGGCGAGCAGATACGTCCTTTGCACCGTGGAGCGGATGGGAGAGCGTGAAGAGCTCATCGTGGTGCTCAATGACACGAGCGACCTGCGCCGCCTGGAGGCGGTGAAGCGCGACTTCGTGGTCAACGCGTCCCACGAGCTGCGCACGCCGCTCACCTCCATCGTGGGCTCCCTGGAGATGCTGGAAGGGGCGCTCCGAGGAGAATCGGCCCGCTGGGTGGAGGCGATCCGACGCAATGCGGAGCGCATGACCGCAATCGTGCAGGATCTCCTCATGCTCTCGGGTCTGGAGGCGCGCGGGGCCGAGCCGTCCGCGGACCAGGTGGACCTGGAGCGCCTGATCCGGGACGTGACGGGCATGTTCGCCCATCGCGCCGATGCGCAGGGGATCGCGCTCGTGCTCGAGCATCCCGGACGCGCTGCCGCAGATCAACGCGGACGCGTACCTGCTGGAGCAGGTCCTGGTGAACCTGATCGACAATGCCCTGAAATACACCGAAGAAGGGCGAGGTGCGGGTGCTCTGCGCGCCGGAAGGCGCCGGACAAGGTCCGCATCGAAGTTTCCGACACGGGGATCGGCATCCCCGAAGAGAGCCTCCCCCGGATATTCGAGCGGTTCTACGTCGTGGACAAGTCGCGCTCGCGAAAGCTGGGGGGGACGGGGCTGGGGCTGGCAATCGTGAAGCACATCGTGCAGAGCCACGCAGGGACGATCGAGGTGGAGAGCACCGTGGGAAAGGGAACGCGCTTCATCGTCCGGCTCCCGCTGGACTTTCGCGGAGTACCGCGCGGATCCCGGCAATTAACACAAAACTAACACAACCTTCACGGCGGTCTAACCATGTCCCCACGAACTTAGGTATGCACACCATACAAAGGAGGAAACCATGAAACTCTCCCGGATCGCGGTCGTGGCCCTGGTGCTCTGCGCGGCCGCCGCGCTGGGCTTCGGCCAGTCCATCGAGCTCGTCGGCGCGGGAGCCACCTTTCCCGCTCCCTTCTACACGAAGCTCTTCGACGAGTACAACAAGCAGTTCGGCGTCAAGGTCAACTACCAGGCCATCGGCTCCGGCGGCGGGCAGGCGCAGCTGAAGAACAAGACCGTGGATTTCGGCGCAAGCGACGTCGTCGTCACGGATGAGAACGCCAAGTCCTTCCCCATGCCCTTCCTTTCGATCCCCATGGTCGCGGGATCGGTGGTCATCACGTACAACCTTCCCGGCAGCCCCGAGCTGAAGCTCACTCCCGACATCGTGGCCGACATATTCCTCGGCAAGATCAAGAAGTGGAACGACGCGACGGATCGTCGCGCTGAACCCCTCGGTCAAGCTTCCGAACACGGCCATGACTGTCGTGCATCGCTCGGACGGGAGCGGCACGACCGCGGTCTTCACCGACTACCTCGCCAAGGTGTCCGACGAGTGGAAGACAAAGGTCGGGCGTGGGACAGTCGCTGAACTGGCCTGTGGGCGTGGGCGGCAAGGGCAATCGCGGGCGTCGCGGGACTGGTGAAGCAGCTCCCGGGCGGCGTCGGGTACGTCGAGCTGATCTACGCCCTGCAGAACAACATGCCCTATGCGCCTGCTGAAGAACAAGAGCGGCGACTTTCATCAAGCCGTCCCTCGCCTCGACCAGCGCGGCGGCAAATGTCACCATCCCTGACGACGTACCAAGGTGAGCCTCACCGACACCGACGCGGCGGACGGGTACCCGATCGCCACCTTCACCTGGATCCTTGTGTACAAGGAGCAGAACTACGACAATCGTCCGCAGGCAAAGGTCGAGGCGATGATGAAGATGATCTGGTGGATGACGCACGAGGGACAGCAGTATGCCGAGGCACTCTCGTATGCGAAGCTTCCCACAGCGGTCGTGGACAAGGCGGAGGCCATCCTCCGAGTCGGTGACCTACGGCGGCGCGCCGGTTCTGAAATAGAGCCTGCCGCGGAACGGCGGCAGTGAAGAGCGAGCGGTCATCCGATTCCGCTTTTCGGACTTTGCTCGTGCTTGGAGGGATCGCGGTGAGCGTCCTGCTCATCGCGATCTTCTTTTCTCTCCTGCTGTCCTCCCGACCCGCTCTCGTTGCCAACGGCTTCCGGTTCCTCACCGGACGCGACTGGGACCCGGTCACCGACACCTTCCAGTCCCTGCCCTTCGTGGTCGGGACCCTGCTCACGTCCCTCGTCGCGCTGGTCATTGCCACGGTGCTCTCCCTCGCGCTGGCGGTGCTCATGGGGGAGTATTTCCGTACGGGGCCTTTTGCCGGCGATCATGCGCACGGCGGTGGAGCTTCTCGCGGGCATCCCTTCCGTCGTCTATGGGTTCATCGGGCTCTTCTTCTTCGTTCCCGCGGTGCGGGTGATCCAGACGGCGATCGGTGCGCCGCCCTACGGCGTCGGTATTTTCACCTCCGCGCTGCTGCTGGCGTTCATGATCCTGCCTTACTCGGCATCGATCGGCCGGGAGATGATCAGCCTCGTGCCCGCGGATCTCAAGGAGGCGGCGCTTTCTCTGGGCGCAACTCCTTCCGAGACGATCTGGAAGGTCACGCTGCCGTACGCGCGGTCCGGGAATCATGGGCGGCGTCCTGCTCTCCCTGGGACGGGCGCTCGGGGAAACGATGGCCGTGACCATGGTCATCGGCAACGCGAATTCCCTCACCTTCGACATTCTCGGCCCGGGCAACACGATGGCGAGCGTGATCGCCAACGAGTTCTCAGAGGCGTCCAGCAACGTGTACCTGGCAAGCCTCATCGAGATCGCCCTGCTCCTTTTCGTCATCAGCACCCTGATCAACATCGCGGGGAAGATCGTCGTGAACAGGATGGCGGCGGTGCTGACATGACGAACGAAGCGGCGCATCCCCGCGCCCGCATTCGACTCCGGCGTCGCGGCGCGCGTGCGCGGCGACTTCGCCTTTCGCGGGCTGGTGCTGGCCTTGTCCCTCATGGCGACCGTTCCCGCTGCTCCTGATCCTCGCGTTCATCATCGTGCGCGGAGCATCCTCCATCAACTGGCAGTTTCTCACGGAGCTTCCGAAGCCGATGGGCGAGCCGGGCGGAGGGATCTCCAACGCGATCGTCGGAACGCTCATCCTCGTCGTCATTGCCACGGTTGTCTCCGTCCCCCTGGGCGTCATTGCGGGAATATTTCTCTCCGAGCGGGGGAAGAGCAGGCTGGGCAGTGTCGCGCGCCTCTCCGTGGAGACCCTGATGGGTATTCCGTCGATCGTCCTGGGCATCGTCGCCTATGTATGGATCGTGCGGCCCATGGGCCACTTCTCCGCTTTGTCCGGCGGGCTCGTCACTCGCCATGATCATGCTCCCCGTGATCACCCTCTCCACCGAGGAGACGCTCCTCCTGATCCCCGTGACGCCTTCGGGAAGCAGCCCTTGCCCTCGGGGTTTCCTATCCCCGGACGATCATGCGGGTCATCCTCCCCGCGGGCATGAGCGGCATCGTCACCGGGGTTCTCCTCGCGGTGGCCCGCGGCGCCGGGGAGACTGCGCCGCTTCTGTTCACCGCGTTCGGCAACCCGTTCATGGCGGTGAACATCTTCAAGCCGATGGCGTCACTGCCGCAGACGATCTTCAACTACGCGACCAGCCCCTATCCGGAGTGGCAGAGCCTCGCGTGGGGCGCCTCATTCGTCCTCCTGGTCATCGTTCTCACGCTGAACATCGTGACAAAGCTGGTAACATCGAGATGGAAGATCCAATTCTGAGCGCCGAGACGACAATCCTGGAGACGCGGCACCTCGTGGCCGGTTTCGACGGGAAGGACGTGGTGAAGGATATCTCCCTCGCCGTTCCCGCCGGAAAGATCACGGCGATCATGGGGCCGTCGGGCTGCGGAAAAACGACCTTCATGCGGTGCATCAACCGGATGCACGAGCTGGTGGCAAACGCGCAGGTGACCGGGCAGGTCCTCCTGGACGGGGAGGACGTGTACAAGCTCAACCCCATCCTCCTGCGCCGGCGCATCGGCATGGTGTTCCAGAGGCCGAACCCCTTCCCGACCATGAGCATCTACGACAATGTCGTGGCCGGGTACAACCTGAACGGCGCGCGCCTGGCGCGCGTGGACCGGGACCGCATCGTGGAGGAGACCCTGCGCCGCGTGACCCTCTGGGACGAGGTGAAGGATTCCCTGTACCGGCGCGGCACTTTCCTCTCCGGCGGCCAGCAGCAGAGGCTCTGCATCGCCCGCGCCCTCGCCATGAAGCCTGAGATCGTTCTCCTGGATGAGCCGACCTCCGCGCTGGATCCGAAGGCCACGGCCGCCATCGAGGAGCTCATCGTCTCCCTGAAGGGCGTGGTCACCATCGTGCAGGTCACCCACAATATCCCGCAGGCCGCGCGCATCTCCGACTACACCGCGTTCATCCATCTCGGCGAGCTGGTCGAGTTCGGCCCGACCAAGACGCTTTTCACGGTGCCCCGGGACAAGAGGACGGAGGAGTACCTCTCGGGGAAATTCGGATAGGAGGGGCCCATGCCCATACCCCAGATGGACGAGCTGAAGGCGCGGCTGGTTGCCTACGGGCAATTCGTCCAGGAAATGATCGAGAAGAGCCGCAGGGCGCTCATCGCTCGTCAGCCCGAGCTCCCGCGCGAGATCATCGAAACGGACGAGCCCCGGGCGAACCAGACGGAGATCGACCTGGAGGCCGAATGCACGTCCCTTATCGCGCGGCACCAGCCCATGGCGAAAGACCTCCGCACCATCCTCATGGTGCTGGGGAATCACGAATGACCTCGAGCGCATGGCCGACCACTCCGTGAACATCGCGGAGGCCGTGGGAGATCACATCAACGGCACCCTGCTGCGGCCCGATGATGCGGTCCTGCAAATGTTCGAGGAAACAATCCACATGGTGGACGGGGCAATCCGCGCCTTCATCGACGAGGACGCGGCCCTGGGCCAGAAGGTCTGCGAGTCGGACAACACCGTGGATGAGCTGGCCACGCGCATCCTGGAGGGATTGAGCGCATCGATGACGCGCGCGCCTTCCACCGTGCCGGAGAACCTCGCCCTTCTGAAGATCGCGGGCAACCTCGAGCGGATCGCCGACCTGTCGACGAACATCGGCGAAGACGTGATCTACATGACCGAGGGCCGCGTGATCAAGCACCACCAGGGGGAGGAGGCTAAGTAAACATGGAGATCTACTTTCTTCGACATGGGGATGCAGGCGCGGCTGAAGGCTGGAAGGGCAGCGACGCCGAGCGTCCTCTGAGCAAAGAGGGGACGGCCGGGATGGAAAAGGAGGCCGCGGCCATCGCGCGACTGGGTCCGGCGCTGGACGCGATCCTCACGAGCCCGCTGGTGCGTGCCCGACAGACAGCAGTGATCGTGGCAAAAAAGCTGCGCCTCGCGGCGGCGCTGGTCGTGGAGGAACGCCTGGCGCCCGGGTTCGGGGCAGCGCAGCTTAAGCGGATCCTGAAAGAGCGCCGCGCATCCCGGGGGCTTCTGCTGGTGGGACATGAGCCGGACTTCAGCAGGGTCATTTCCGCCTGCATTGGCGGGGGGAGCGTCGAGTGCAAGAAAGGGAGCCTTATCCGCGTGGACATCGATGACCCGAACTCCCTTACGGGCGTCCTGGTGTGGCTGCTTCCGCCCCGCGTGCTTGCACCGTGAATTGAGGGCTGGCTGCGGACAACTTTCGGGCTCCGTCCCGCGACAGCCTCCAAGTTCGAAAAGGCGCTGCATGTCGTGAGCAAGTAGTACGCCAGGGGCCTGGCCCTGCGGCCCGGCCGCGTCGGACCAAAAGCCAAAGCGCCCTCGGTGGCATTCGAGGGCGCGCGCGCGAGGGGAGGGAATCTAGAACGAGAGGGTATAGGAAACCTTCAGGCTCGGGTCAAAGGTCGGGTCCTTTTTGGTGATCCCGTCGGTCACCTTGTCGTCGTAGTTGGAATACTTGAACGCCATCTCAACGTAGAACGGCCCCATGGCGTAGCTCACGCCGGGGGTAATGCTGGATCCAAGCGCTGCGTCAGTCGAGGTGGAGCCGGCTCCATACCAGTTCACTCCTGACGTCGATGAGTTTGCGGTATACAGGGAGGCGGCAATATAGGCCTTCAATCCCGCGAGGCCAATGCTGCCGAAATTGAAAGCGAGCTTGGGATCCGTGAAGAACCGGGCGGCGTAATTGGCATCGCGGGTGGAAGGTGTTATGTCGCCGGCGGCCTTGGCCTGGTCAGCAAAATATATGCTTTCCCTGAGGTCGAGCTGCAGGGGGCCCCAGATGAAGGTGACCTGCGGCTTCACGTCGTACACCCAGAAAGCAGGGACAAAACCTATTTCGGTGGACGCGGAGAAGACAAGTGCGGTCCCTTTGTCGAAACTGAGCCGATAGGCAACGCTCTCGAAGTTGGTGAAGAGGAAATTGTTGTTTTTCAATGCATCATCCTCGTACTTCGTGCTCAGGTTGATGCCCTTGTAGTTCTTGTCCAGGATGTAGCCGATCTCCTTGTACGCCGGATCGTTCGTCGTGTCATACCCGAGATAGTACAGGGGGAAGCTCACCCGCGCGGAAAAGGCTCCCATGGAGACGTCGACATACGGTTCCGCCCGCACGATCATCACAAACGAGGGGGAGATCGTTCCCATCATGTCTTCCGCCATCAGGCCGAGCTTCAGCTTGGTGCTGTCGTTGAATGCCATGGTGTATGAGCCATTGAAGTATGGGTCCGGGGAAAAATCCGCTTTGCTGGTGTTCACCGTGGCGGGCGCGGGCGTCTGCAGTGATCCGAGGGCATTAAAGTCATAGGCGATCGCGCCGACTTCGAGGGTGAAGCCCGCCGCTTCGACGAGAGATGCGGCGGCGAAAGACAGTAGTCCTGCCAGTACAACGATTCGAAAAGCTTTCATGTCATGATGCTCCTTTCATCTGAATTGCCGTCGGCCTGAGGTTCGCGTGGCTCTGTTAGAGGACCGTTAATAATCCATGAATTTAGTGTGAAAAAAATTCCTTAAGAGCTGAGCGGCTCAGGAATCTTCCTTGGCCCGGCGGCGAATTGGATCGAGGGCCGCACTTGACGTATGCAGCCCATTCTCCTTACTATGGAAAGAAATACGGAACATGCCCGCCCGCGAGTGAAAGCGGTGGGACCCATTCCCCGTTCATTCATGTAAGGACGCATATGCCGAAAACTGCCGTCAAATACGACGAGAAAGCGATTCAGACCCTCGATTCCCTGGAGCACATCCGCCTGCGCACGGGGATGTATATCGGAAGGCTGGGTGATGGCTCCAACCCCACGGACGGTATCTACATTCTTCTAAAGGAGATAATCGACAACAGCGTGGACGAGTTCATCATGGGGGAAGGAAAGGTCATCGAGATTGTCCGAAGAAAGGAGTCGATGGCCGTCCGTGACTTCGGCCGCGGCATCCCGCTGGGCAAGGTGATCGACTGTGTGAGCAAGGTCAACACGGGCGGCAAGTTCAACGACGATGTGTTCCAGTTCTCCGTGGGCCTGAACGGCATCGGCACAAAGGCGGTCAATGCCCTGTCCGCGGATTTCGAGGTCGCCAGCTTTCGTGAAGGGAAGTTCCTGCAGGGGCTCTTCAGAGCCGGCAAGCTCGTCAGCCAGAAAGAGGGCAAAGAGCCGAAGGCCAGAACGGGCACGCTTGTCCGGTTCACCCCGGACCCGAAGATCTTCGGCTCATATGCGTGGAACGACGAATTCATCCTCAAGAGGCTGCGCTACTACGCGTACCTGAACAGGGGCCTGCGCTTCCTGTACAACGGTGAAACGGTCCTGAGCCAGGGAGGGCTGCAGGACCTTCTCGTGGAAGAGATAGGCGACGAGTCCATGCACTACGAGATCGCCCACTTCAAGGGCCCCCACCTCGAGTTCGCCTTTACCCACACTGCCAACTATGGAGAGAACTACTTCAGCTTCGTGAACGGACAGTTCACCATCGACGGCGGCACTCACCAGACCGCCTTCCGCCTGGGGGTGCTGAAGGCCATCGACGACTACGCGGGGATCAACTTCGCGGCAGAGGACGTGCGGGAGGGAATGATCGGCGCGGTGGCAATCAAGCTCAAGGACCCCGTCTTCGAGAGCCAGACAAAGCACAAGCTGGGCAACAACGAGATCCGCGGCTGGGTGGCGGAGGAGGTCAAGCAGCAGACCCTCACCTGGCTGCACAAGAACGAAGGAGAGGCGAAAAAGCTCGTCGAGAAGATCAAGGCGAACGAACGCATCAGAAAAGAGCTCTCCACGATCAAGAAGCAGGCGCGGGAGATGGCCCGCAAGGTGGAGATCCACATCCCCAAGCTGACCGACTGCAAGGTGCACTACGACGACCTGAAGGACAAGAGGCGGGAGGAGACAAGCATCTTCCTCACGGAAGGGGACTCGGCCGGCGGTCCGATGATCCAGTCCCGAGACGTGTACACGCAGGCCATCTTCTCGCTGAGGGGCAAGCCGCTCAACGTGTACGGCCTGAAGCGGGACACTGTCTACAAGAACGAGGAGCTGTACAACATCATGCGCGCCCTGGGGATCGAGGAAGACCTGGAGGGCCTGCGCTACAACAAGGTCATCATCGCCACGGACGCGGACGTGGACGGCATGCACATCAGGAACCTTCTCCTGACCTACTTCCTGCACTACTTCGAGGAGCTGGTCCTGAAGGGCCATGTCTACATCCTGGAGACGCCGCTTTTCCGGGTGCGGACGAAGAACGAGACCGTCTATTGCTACAGCGAAGAGGAGCGGGATGCCGCCATGAAGCGCTTGAAGGGAAACGAGGTCACCCGTTTCAAGGGCCTGGGAGAGATAAGCCCCGGGGAGTTCAAGCAGTTCATCGGGGCCGACATGCGCCTCACTGGAGGTGCAGATCCAGTCCATGGGCGGCGTGCACAAGACCCTGGAGTTCCTCATGGGCAAGAACACGCCGGAGAGGAAGAAGTTCATCGTCAACAACCTCGTGGCCGACGTGCTGCAGGGCGGCATAGAAAGGAAGACACCGTGAGCCTGCTCAAGCCCCTGATGGAGAAGAACTTCCTCGAATACGCCAGCTACGTGATCATGGACCGTGCCATTCCCGACCTGCGGGACGGCTGCAAGCCGGTCCAGCGCCGGATCCTCCATACCCTTTTCGAAATGCACGACGGGAAGTTCCACAAGGTGGCCAACGTCATCGGGGAGTGCATGAAGCTGCACCCCCACGGGGATGCCTCCATCGGGGATGCCCTCGTGGTCCTGGCCAACAAGGACTACTTCATCGAGAAGCAGGGCAATTTCGGCAATGTCCTCACCGGTCACGCCGCCGCGGCCCCCCGCTACACGGAATGCCGCCTGACGCCTCTGGCGGTGGAGACCCTGTTCAACAAGGCCCTCACGGAGAACATCCCCAGCTATGACGGCAGGCGCCAGGAGCCGCGCGAGCTTCCTGCAAAGGTGCCGGTGCTCCTCATGCTGGGCGCGGAGGGGATCGCGGTGGGAATGTCCACCACGATTCTTCCGCACAATTTCATCGAGCTGCTGGAAGCGCAGATCAGCATCCTTCGCGGGAACGACTACACTCTGGCCCCGGACTTCATCCAGGGCGGCCTTATCGATGTCAGCGAGTACGACGACGGCCGGGGCAAGATCCGCGTGCGGGCGAGGATCGAGAAAATATCCAGCGCCCAGAAGCTTGTCATTCGCGACGTGGCCTGGTCCACCACGACGACCAGCCTGATCGCTTCCATCGAGGCTGCCGTGCAGAAGGGAAAGGTAAGCGTCAGCACCATCAGCGACTTCACCACGGACAAGGTGGAAATCGAGCTGCACCTCTCCCGCGGCGCTTCGGCGGAAGCGGTCATGGACCAGCTCTACGCGCACACCGACTGCGAGGTGTCCATCAGCTCGAACATGGTCGTCATCCGGAACGACCGTCCCGTCGAGGTCACCGTCTCCGAATACCTGAAAGAGTTCACCGGCATACTCAAGAAGCAGATCAAGGCCGAGCTCGAGCACGAGCTGGAGAACCTCGAGAACCGCCGGCACTGGCTCACGCTGGAGCAGATATTCATAGAAAACCGGGTTTACAAGGCGATAGAAAAAGCCGTGACTGAGGAGGCGGTGAAAAAACAGGTCTTTGAGGGCATGAAGCCGTTCAGGAAGCTCTTTGTCAGACCCATGACTGAGGACGACGTGGCGCGTCTGCTCGACCTGAGGATCCGCCGGATCTCGGCATATGACATCAAAAAGAATCGCGGTGAGATCACGGACATCGTGGCAGCCATCAGGCAATGCAACGCCCGGCTGAAGAACCTCACCAAGACCACCATCGGCTGGCTGTCGGGGCTTGTGGAGAAATACAAGGACCTTTTCCCGCGGCGGACGGTCGTCGAGACCTTTCACACCGTGGACAAGGTGGCGGTGGCCAAGGCGAACATCCGGCTGAGCTACGACCGGGAGGCCGGCTACTTCGGTTCCTCAATGCGCGGCTCGGAGTTCGTCATGAACGTCACGGAATACGACCGTGTCCTTACCGTCACGTCGGACGGCACCTATCGCATCATGGCCCCCCCGGACAAGGCTTGGATGCCCGGGGCCCTTCTCTACGCAGTAGTCTGGGACCCGGGGAAAGGCGAGCACTTCGTCCTTGTCTATCGGGACGCGGCGAAAGTGGCGTGGGGCAAGCGGGTGCACATCGAGCGGTTCATAACGAACAAGACCTATTCACTGGTCAAGGAAGGGTCGGTGGGCATCGACTTTTTGTCGGAAAAGAGGAATCCGGGCGTGCTCCAGCTGAACATGGTGCCTTTCAAGCGGCAGAAGGTGAAAGCGGTGAGCATTGACCTGGGCAAGATCCCTGCCTGCGGCCTCGCCGCGCGAGGTCTGAAGCTCTCTCCCAAACCAGTGGAAAGCGTTCAGCTCCTGCCGGGCAAGGAAAAGCCGGTACGGTCCGAGAAAAAATAGCCCTTGATCCCCCGCCCGTTGCGAACCCGCAGCTCAAGGTTCCCCGCTGCTGCCGGTGACAGAGGTCTGTCGTACACGGTCTTTCAACAAACGGCTGAAGGCCATCCTCGGCGCCTGCTCTTCCGGCCTGGCCTTGAGCGTGATCTTCTCACCCGTGGCGGGGTTGATCCCGACCCGCGCTTTCCGCGCCGGTCTCTTCCTCAGGGACAGCCGGCCCATCTTTCCCAGCGGCACCCGCAGACCGAGGAGAAGGCCCGATTCGAGCATCATGAGGTAGTCATCAATGAGTTGTCGGGTCTGCTTCTGGCTCAGCTCATTCTTGCGCGCCAGGTAGGTGACGATGGATTTCATCGTAAGCTGATCCGGGAAATCACGGCCGGGCCTGGTCACCGTGCGATTGATCCTCACAAAGCCATTGGTGAGGAATATCGTCGCCTCCCGTATTCTCTTCTCCTGCTCTTCAGCCGGGACCGCCGGGTCACAGGCGGCAATCTTGAGCAGCGCGGAGGTGCTTGCAACAGGTCCTGCACGCAGCTTGGCCGCCTCTCCAAGGGTCAGGTCGGATTCGAGCTCACCCTGCTCGGACATTGCAAGGTGCGGGACATCGGTGCGAAGCTCGATGCTCGCGTACTCGGTCCTCCGCCCCGCCCGGTCACCCCCTGATGCGCCCAGGCTGAGCAGGGAGCCCGACCAGGTCAGAAGCAGGGCGCCCCGGGGATCATCGGCGGAAAACCTGTCCAGCTCGCGCATGTCCAGCGCCTTGATCTGCCCTTCGAACATGTCCTTCTTTTCAAACCACACCCGGGCCATCTCGTCCAGCGACTCCTCCGTCTCCGGGAGGCCGGAGCTCCTGATGAGCCCTTGAAGATGCGCCCTGATTGCCGTATTCAAACCGCGAGCGTTTTCCGTCATGGCAACCCCCTCATGAAAAAGGTAGTATGCTTTGTCCGTAATCTCAAGCCGGCGGCCCCGGTCGGTAAGCAGGCCGGAAATGGGCTATACTGGGCACAGGAGGAATGCATGAGCGAACACCTTGACCTGATCCCCGTCGAGATCCAGAGCCATATCCGCCAGATCACCAAGACCTCCGGCCTTCCCGACACGGAGGAGTCGGTGGACATGATCGCCCAGGGATGGCTGGAGAAGAAGGAACGCTTCGAGAAGCTCCTGGCCCGCATGAGCATGGAAGAGGTCGACCTCCTCGAGAAGACCGACCCGCGCGGCTGCCTGGCCATGACCTACTCCGGCTCCCTCATCAACATCGGCCCCCTGCGCGAGGGAGGGAGAACCGTCCAGTACGCGAGCATCGGCCTGCGGCAGGACGTGCCGGAGATCGCCACTCAGATTGGCTCGGAGCTCGGGGCCGAAGTGGTGGAAGGCACGCCGGTCACATTCACGAAGGGACCCATCAAGAGCTCGTCCCCCGTTCTCAAGATCGCCGTGACCAGCGAAGATATGGACCTGGAAGAGCAGGAGCAGCAGATCTCGAAGGCGACGCAGATACTCACGAAGCAGTTCGTGGAGGTGAACAAGGAGCTGGAAACGGAGTAGGCTTCCGTTGATGCCGGCGCTTGCCGAGAAGCTCCGAGAGATTTACCGCCGCAGGGAGCCTCCTGATCGCGAGGCATACCTGGAGACTCTCTCGGCGGTGCGGGAAGTCCTGGGCACGGAGCCCGAGGCCGTCCGGCCCGCGGATCCGGACTGGAGGCCGGGCGGGCTCGTGCTTCTGGACCGGGGACTGCCGACGATCGTGGTGCCTGATCTGCACGCCCGGATGGATTTTTTCCTCAGCGTGCTGGCCTACGAGGCGGAAGAGGGCAGGAAGACGATAGACTTGCTGGCTGAGGATCGACTCCAGATCGTGTGCGTCGGGGACGGCGTGCATTCCGAAGGCCGCGCGGCCAGGCGCTGGCGGACGGCAATGGAGGAGTTCCAGGAGGAGTATCAGGTCCATGCCAGCATGGACGAGGAGATGCGGGAAAGCCTCGGGGTGATGGGCATGGTCATGGAGGTGAAACGCAGCTTTCCCGGGCGTTTCCATTTCCTGAAGGGAAACCACGAAAACATCACCAATGAGATGGGCAACGGCAATCTTCCGTTCCGCAAGTTCGCCCTTGAAGGCATCATGACGCTGGACTACATGGAGCGCTTTTACGGGGAGGAGCTGGTGAAGGCATATGCCCTTTTTGAAAAGGAGCTGCCTCTCCTCGCGGCCGGGCGGGGCTTCCTCATTTCCCATGCGGAGCCGGGCACGTTCTACGACCGGGAAAGCCTCATCGCATACAGGCGGCATCCCGAGGTGGTGAGCGGGCTCACCTGGACGGACAATGACGAGGCCGAGGGGGGAGCGTCCAGCGCATGCTGACCCACTATCTCGGAGAGGAAGAAGGATCCCGCGGCTGGTATTTCACCGGGCATCGCCCCGTCTCGGGGCGCTACCGGCTGAGGGCCGGTGGCAGGCTCGTCCAGATCCATGACCCCGAAAGATTCATGATCGCCCATCTTCCTGCTTTCTCGGAGATCGAGCCGGAAAGGAACGTCCGCGAAATCGATTATCTGGCGGACGAGGTGATGTGACATGGAAAAAACCCCGGTACACAGGATAGGGAAGTACGAGATCATCTCAAAGGTCGCGGAGGGCGGGATGGGGTCCCTCTACAAGGCGCGACATCCCACCCTGGATCGCACCGTGCTTTTGAAAAAACTCACCCTGCGCGGCGGGAGCCAGTTCATAGAGAGGTTCAAGCGCGAGGCCCGCATGATGATGGACTTCAAAAACGACCACATCGTGCAGGTGCACGATCACTTCAAGGAAGGCCATCACTACTACATCGTCGAGGAGTACGTGGACGGCATCTCGCTGGACGCGCTGATCCGCAGGGAGCGCTACCTCTCCAACGAAGCGGCGATCCTGATCCTCTACGAGGTGTGCAAGGCGCTGAAGTACGCGCACGACAAGCAGGTCATCCATCGGGACATCAAGCCGGGCAACATCCTGCTCTCACGGCAGGGCGAGGTGAAGCTGGTGGATTTCGGCATTGCCACCTCCCTGGAAGACACCGAGGACGGGCTCACCCGGGACGGCATGGTGCTGGGAACGCCCTCCTACATCCCCCCGGAACAGATCGACGATGCAAAGAACGTCGACCGACGCGCGGACATCTATTCGCTGGGGGTCGTGGTCTACGAAATGCTCACGGGAAGGACGCCGTACCCCGGCGCTTTCACGGCAGAGACGATCCACCTGATTCACAAGGGAAAGTACACCCCTCCGCACAAGCTCAATCCCGGCACGACACGCCTGCTGCGCCGCATAACGCGTACGTGCATGAGGGTGAAGCCACGGCGGCGCTACCAGGATTTGAAGGAGATCATCCGGCTGCTGGAAAAACGCATCAGGAGGCGCGACCCCGCCTCACTCCAGCACGCGGTGAAGAACGTGGTCGAAGGCAAGGAGATCAGCAGCCTGTTCAGGAGAAAGCGCACCTGGCTCGCCTGGTTCCTGCCCTTTGCCGTCCTGGCCTGCCTGCTTGCCGCCGGAGGCTGGTACGCGTACCAGCAGGGCTGGTGGTTCGAGACATTCGAGCCCGGCCGCTACGGGCTGCTTGTCGTCTCCGCCGTCGTAGACGCGTCGTATAAGGAACCCGACGAGATCTTCTTCCAGCCGGTGCTCTATCGGGAGGAGGACAACCAGCTCACCCGCATCACGGGAATCGACTTCGGGCTCCATCCGGATGCCTCCCGCAAATCGGCGGACAGCTTTACCCTTGCGTCGAGGAAGATGTATCTGCCCGCCGGCAGGTACCGGATGAAGGTCAGCCTGGAAGGAGAGCTCTTCTGGAGCTCCTTCATCCTTGCGCCCCGGGTGGTGCAGAAGCGGCTCACATCCACAGCGGACGGAATGCAGATTGCCGTCCGGCAGGGGAACGGACAACGTTTCCTGGAGGTGAGCACGACGGTGACTGATTCGGCAACGGGAGAGGACCTGACCAGCTCCGCCGTGCTGTCCGTATTCCTCTACAACCGCTGGATGCCGTGGAGCGCCACCCGGCCCCAGGACTTCACCTCGGGAGGGAGCTACCGGTTCAGGTTCGAAAAGGAAGGCTACTATCCCCAGGTCTACAGCCTGGTCGTGAAGCCCTACCAGACGGTGCTGAGCCTTGAGGTGCGGCTGGTGCCGCAACCGGGAACGCTCACCGTGATCTCCCGCGCCCCCGGGGCGGTGCTGCTCCTGAACGGCTCGGAATACTACCTGAGAGGCGGCAAAGACGGGAAGTTCGAAAAGCTCGAGCCTCTGGATACAGGCAATCGGCAGATACAGCTCAGCCCGGGCGACTACCGCCTGACGGTCCGCCGGCCGCCCGCGCAGGAGAAAAGCGTGAGCTTCCAGCTGGGTCCCAAGGGGACGGTCTCCCTGAACGTCGGATTCGACGCGCAGCAGGGAGCCCTGAACATCGAAATGAACAAATAGGGGGTACGCATGACAGCACTCGCTCGCAGGCTCATTCTCCTTGCCCTTGGATTCCTGGCAGGCATCTGCGCATGGCCGATGGCGGAGCTGATTCTCTTTCTGCAGGCTGGATTCCCCTCCTACCTGGTTTTTTCGGCCCTCCTGGGCGCGGTCACCGGTGCCCTGATGGGCGCATTCTTCGGTACCGCCGAGGGCATCACCTCGCGTGTCAAATCCCGGATCCCCGAAGGCGCCCTGCTGGGGGCGCTCGTGGGATGCGTCGGAGGAGGCGTCGGTCTCCTGGCAGGGCAGGCCGCCCTCTGGCTGATCGGCACCCTCGTCATGCAATCCTACGCCAATTTCCAGCGCGTGGTCCTTCCGCTGTCGCATGCAATCGGCTGGGCCGTGCTCGGCGTGTTCGTCGGCGCCGGAGAAGGCGTACGCGCCGGCTCCTGGAAGAAAATCGGAATCGGGATCCTCGGCGGCCTGACCGGCGGGCTTCTGGGGGGTTTTATTCTGGAATACGGTCGGCTGCTCCTTCCGCACGTGGGCTTTTCCCGGCTGTTCGGCTTCGCGATGCTCGGACTCGCCATTGGCGGGTTCTACGGACTGATCGAGCGGGGAATGTCCTTCGGAATATTCCGCATACTGACCGGCGGCCTGAAGGGCAAGGAGTTTCTCCTCAACCAGCGGCGGATGCGCCTTGGCCGCTCGCCCCGCAACGAGATCGCCCTTCCCTCCTATGAAGACCTCGCGGATCGCCAGGCCCAGGTCCGCATTCGAAAAGGGGAGGTGGTGCTGGTCAACCTCGAGCCGCGGCTTCCGATCCTGGTCAACGAGCAGAAGATAGTGGAAAAGCGGCTCAAGCTCGGTGACGTGATCCGGATGGGCTCGGCCCGGATCTTCTACAAATACGAATAAGGGGGCTTTCCATGACCCTGAAACATCCGCGCACAAATCTCACGGCATTTCTGCTGTTTTTCCCTGGCATCGCCTTTTCTCTCAATATCAGCCTCGCGCAAATCGACGCGTCCCGGCTGCTTGTCACACAGAACGTCCAGGTGTACGTCAGCGTGACCAATGACCAGGGTCTGCCCGTTGAAGGACTCGAGAGCGGCGCCTTCAGCATCGCCGAGTCCGCCGACGGGGTGAGCTTTCAGCAGATCCCGCGGATTTCCGCCTTCACGCCGAACGCGGGCGCGGTCACCGGTATGACGTTCCTGCTGCTGATCGATGATTCGGGCAGCATGTACGACACGCTTGACGGCAGGGCCACTACCGACCCCCGGCTCATGCGCATTACTCATGCCAAGGATGCCGTGCGCACCCTGCTCGACGGAATGACCAATCCAGATGACAAGGTGGGCCTGGGGTATTTCAACACCTCGTATCATCTTCTGTCGCGGCCCACTACCGACAGGAACAGGATCGCAAGCCTGCTGGACGGAATCCAGCGGCCGACTCCTGACCAGGCGTACACCGAATTGTATGCCAGCCTGACCCAGGCCGCGCAGGAGTTCGCCGGCATCCAGGGCCGCAAGGCGATCATCGTCCTCTCGGATGGAGAGAACTATCCCTATGCCCTGCACGCGGGCAAGCCGCACCCGGTTTTCGGCAGCCGCGTCTTCACCTACAAGGAGCCCATTACCGCAAACCAGGAAGAGGGCAACACGATCTATGCCGTCAATTTCGGCACAGGGAGCGCTCCTGACAGAAACCTGAGGGACATCGCCCTTCAGACAGGCGGCAAGATCTTTGACGCGAAGAACAGGGACGAGCTGGCGGGCGTCTATGACACGATCCACCGGCAGGTGGCGGGGGAGTATCTCCTCACCTACCGGGCCACCCTCACCCCGGCAGAGAAAAAGTACGTGCGCGCGAGCATCGCCGCACCCGGGGGAGAGGCCACCGTCACCCGGTTCTACTTTGCCAGCACTGTCTTCGGGCTCCCCATGAGCAGGCTCTCGCTGCTCCTGGTGATCCCCTTCGTCATGGCGTGCCTCCTTCTCTGGGGCCTGACGCTCCTTCGGCTGGAAAGAAAGGCAGGGCCCGCCCGGTTGGAGGTGCTTCAGACCCAGGTGGGCCATCCCGTCACGCGGGTGGTGCCGCTCACAACGGCAAAGACCGTGATCGGCGGCAGCCCGAAGGCGGACATGACGATCGTGGGCGCCCCGCAGATCAGGGAGCAGCACGCGACCATCATCTTCGACCCGAAGGACAAGAGCTACACGGTGGTCGGCACAGGGGACATCCTGGTCAACAACCAGCCGGTGAAGACGCGCACGCTGGAGCCCGGCGATGTGCTTGACGTGGGCGGGGCCATGATCGTATTCGATGACGAGAAGAAGGGCGGCAAATAGCCGCGAACTCGGGGGCGGCAAATAGCCGCGAACTCGGGGGCGGCAAATAGCCGCGAACTCGGGGGCGGCAAATAGCCGCGAACTCGGGGGCGGCAAATAGCCGCGAACTCGGGGGCGGCAAATAGCCGCGAACTCGGGGGCGGCAAATAGCCGCGACGGCGGCAGCGACCGGAAAAGAAATAGCGCGCGGCCGAAAAAGCCGTCCGGCTCAGCGGCAGAAATCTTCGATCATGCCCTGGGCGACCGCGCTGCACGCCCGCACGGACTCCAGGTCCACCCATTCGGTGACGCCATGCAGGCCCATTCCGTGCGGGCCCAGTATCACCGCGGGGATTCCCGCCGCGGCAATCAAGGCTGAATCCATCCAGGCGCTCATGCCCGAAAGCACCGGTGCCTCTTTCGTGACAGCCTCGACATGGCGTTTGGCCAGTTCCACTATGGGCTCATTCCTTCGCGCTTCAAATGGCTCCCTCGCAAACAGCCTGCGCAGTGTCGCCTTGAAGCCGGGATCTTCCCGCCCGATCCGGTCGAGCCTCAGACGGAGATCATTCTCAATGCCGTCGATGCTTTCATCCGGAATCGTCCTGCGCTCGATGCCCAGACGGCACGAGGCGGGATAGCTGGACAATTCCTGGCCGCCCTGGATCAGCGAGGCGTGGATCGAGCCGGGGCCCAGCATCGAATGGGATCGGGATTTCGGGAGCCTGTTCGCCAACTCGCCGATTGCCACGAGGACCTTCCCCATTTTCGCAATCGCGTCCACGCCGATGTCGGGTCGGGAGCCGTGCGCCGCCGCACCGTGCGTTTCGATCTCGAACCACACGAACCCCTTGTGCGCGGTCACGATTTGAAGCCCTGTCGGCTCGCCCACAACGGCGGCGTCCGCTTTCCACTTCTTCACGACCGCTTCGGTCCCGGCGCTGGCGTACTCCTCGTCCACCACGGCGGTGAGGATCACATCGCCGCGAAGCGGCAGCTCCTTTGCTTCGACAAGGGCAACCATGAACGCGGCAAGGGCGGCCTTGGTATCCATCGCGCCCCTGCCGAAGAGCCGCCCGTCTCGAATCCCGGGCTGGAATGGGCTCTGCATCCCGGCGACCCCGACCGTATCCATGTGGGCGTTCAGCATCAACGATCTGCCGCCGCCCGTGCCCCGGGCAACCGCGACCACGTTCGGCCGATCCTTTCGGCCGGAGTCCTCGATGTGCACCTCGAGTCCCCGCCTGCGCAGCCAGTCAGCCACGTAGGCGGCGATCTCCCCTTCTCCCTTCGCGCCCGGCACGAGGTCGGGATTGATCGAGTCAATGGAAACGAGGCCGGCCAGAAGCTCGACACAATCAGAGTTCACAGTGGGGGTTATACCATGAACAATGGCCCAGCTCAAACTCTTCCCGGTGAGGGACCCCAATATCCGTCGCCCGGCTGACAAAATTAATATGTCTGTCGGGGCGCCTTCGAAATACCGAACCTTCCCGGGACACGCGTCCCCTGCTATCATCAGCGCGGAGGAACGGATGCTCTTCACTCCCCTGACCCTTCGCGACACTGTGCTTCGCAACCGCATCGTCGTATCACCCATGTGCCAATACTCCTGCGAGGACGGCTTTGCCACCGACTGGCACCTGGTCCACCTGGGCAGCCGCGCCGTCGGAGGAGCGGGTCTTGTCATTGCGGAAGCAACCGCGGTTCAGCCGCGCGGAAGGATCAGCCCGCACGACCTCGGCATCTGGAAGGACGAGCACGTAAGCGCGCTCGAGCGCGTGGCGCGCTTCATCGGCCTGCAGGGCGCTGCGCCCGGCATCCAGATCGCCCATGCGGGGCGCAAAGCGTCTGTGTCCGTCCCGTGGGAGGGCGGCCATCCCGTCGCGGAAGCTGACGGGGGCTGGACACCGGTGGGGCCGAGCGCGCTCCCTTTTGCCGCCGGCTCCCCGGTTCCTGAACCGCTTTCCGCGCAAGGGATTGCCGAGGTGGTCGCCTCGTTTGCAGCCTCCGCGCGGCGTGCCCTCTCAGCGGGCTTCAAGGTCGTCGAGCTTCACTTCGCGCACGGATACCTCGTGCACGAGTTCCTCTCCCCGCTTTCCAACAGGCGCACGGACAACGTACGGAGGCTCGTTCGACAATCGAACGCGCATTGCGCGGGAGATCGCGCAGGCGGTCCGGGCGGTGTGGCCCGAGCGCCTGCCCCTGTTCGCCCGTATTTCCTGCACAGACTGGGCGGAAGCCGGATGGGATATCGAGCAATCGGTGGAGCTGGCGCGCGTTCTGAAATCGGACGGCGTCGACCTTGTGGACTGCTCCGCGGGCGGCAACATCCACGGCGCAACGGCCGCCACAGGGCCCGGCTACCTCACACCCTATGCGGACAGGATCCGCCGGGAGGCGGGCATCTCCACCAGCACGGTCGGGTTCATCACATCCGCGCAGCAGGCGGATCACATCCTGCGAAACGGCCAGGCGGACCTCGTGGTCCTTGCGCGCCAGCTCCTCCGCGATCCCTACTGGCCGCTTCATGCCGCGGCAGAGCTTCGGGCCGAGACGCCCTGGCCTCGCCAGTACCTGCGGGCAAAGACCTGAAGCCGCGCATGTCGCAGAGCTCGCACGCCTTGTGCGGGCCGCGCGCGTTGTGGGGGCCATGCGGGCCGGCCGCTCAGCGTGCAGAGCTCTCCGCCGCGGCCACTGTCTGGGCAATGAGGGTGACGATTGTCATCGGTCCGACCCCGCCGGGAACCGGCGTGTAGGCGGCGCACCGCCCGATCACGGCGGACAGCTCGATATCGCCCACGTTCCCCGGATGATAGCCCGCATCCACGACCACCGCGCCGTCCCGTATCCACGCGGCCTTGATGAACTCGGGCTTGCCGACCGCCCCGACCACGAGATCCGCGCTTCCCACGATGTCCGCCAGGCCCTGCGTCCGTGAATGGCAGATCGTCACGGTCGCGTTCGCGTTGAGGAGCATCATGGCCACCGGCTTCCCGAGTATCGGGCTTCGCCCGACAACCACCGCGTGCTTCCCTTCCAGCGGGATCCGGTAGTGCGCCAGCAGCCGCATGATCCCTGCCGGGGTGGCGGAGCCGTAGGCGGGTTCGTTCATCGCCATCCTGCCGAAGCCGAGCAGGGTCACACCGTCGACATCCTTCGCGATATCTATCCGCTCGAAGCAGCTTCTCTCATCGATAGGGGACGGCACGGGATGCTGAAGGAGGATCCCCCTCACCCCGGGGTTCGCATTCAGCTCGTCGATCCGGGCAAGCAGCTCGTTCGTCGTGGTGGTCTGCGGGAGCACGACCTTGAGGGACTCCATGCCGACGCGCCGGCAGGCGTTTCCCTTCATTTTCACATAGGTTGCGGATGCGGGATCGTCGCCCACCAGGATGGTCGCAAGAATGGGAGCTTTGCCTCCTGACCTCTCGGTGAGCTTCCGCACTCTGACGGCAAGCTCCGCCTCGATCTGCCGGGCAAGCGCTTTCCCGTCCAATATGACTGCTGCCATGAGGGTGAGGATAGCACGGCGCGGCACGCGGAGGAATGCGGAGCCGCCGCGGCGGTTCCCGATGCGAGTGAGTGCGTGAGCCCGTACTTTGTGCTACACTAGATCCGAGGAGGCTCTATCCACATGCGCTCACTGAAACTGATGGTTCCCGTGCTGCTGGTGCTTGCGCTGTTCGCGTGCGCGAAGCCGCCCCAGGCAGATATAGACGCTGCCCGGGCAGCGGTGGCGTCCGCGGCGAAGAACCCGGACATTGTGGCGTATGCCCCGGATACGCTGAAGTCCGCCCAGGACAAGCTGGCCCAGATGGACACCGAGCTCGGCGCAAAGCACTACGACAAGGTGAAGACTCTCGCCCTTGATGCCAAGGCCACTGCCGAAGCCGCGGTGAATGACGCGGCCAGGAACAAGGAAAAGGCGCAAGCGGACGCCCGCACTCTCATCGATGCCCTGAAAAAGGCCCTTCCCACGGCAGAGAAGAAAGCAGCGGCGGCGAGGAATGTGAGAGGAATCAAGCTCGACTTCGGTGCCCTGGCAAAGCAGCTCGCGGATGCCAAGGCGACCGTGGCGGACGCGGACAAGGATTTTGCCGCGGGCAACTATGCCGCGGCGCTCCAGAAAGCCATCGCGGTGCAGAACCAGCTGAATGACGGGGAAAAAGCCGTTTCGGATGCGGTGCAGGCCGCGGCGGCCAGAAAGAAGTAGCCTTTGCCCCGCGAGGAAGAAAAGGCCTCCCAGTAGGGAGGCCTTTTTTGCATTGTCGCCCGTCACGCGCCCGTGCGCGCTTCCGGTCAGACGTGCCCGGTTTCTAGCCGGGGAACAGGGCCGGAAGGAGCCGGCTGCCGATCCTGCCGAGCCCCACGGCGCACCCGACGCCGCCGGCAAGGAGCACGGCATCCACGATCCTCACCCACGTTTCATAAGGTCCCACGACAAATGTAAGAATGGCCGCTGCCGCCGTGGTCACGAAGAAGGCCAGGCCGAAAAGCTGCTTATTTTTCAACAGGGGAGTGGTCGTCCGGCGGAACCTGATTGTGCCGTCGAAAAGACCGGTGAGGAATGAGGCGATGACTGCCAGGGGGAGCACCCCCTCCAGCGCGCGCAGGATCCCCGTCACGGTTTCACGAAAGAGCCCGGGGAACACCAGCACGAACAGGGCGAGCACGAACGCGGACGCCACAAAGGAAATGGAAAAGTGGACGACGATGGGGTGGATGTCGAAGGACAGGAGAAGCCGGCGCTTCTCGGAAACGGGATCCTTCCACGGCTCCATCATCTTGCGCGGCACCCCGCACGCGGGACACACCTCTCCCACCTTGCCCGCCTCCGTGACGTAGCCGCATGACTTGCATCTCATGAGCTCAGCCATACATCCTCCCTCGGGAGATTCTCTCCCGCCGCGCAGGCCTTCCGCGGTACCCCGCGGAGTTGGACGGCGTTCGCGCCGAACGGGTACGGCCTTCGGGCCGAGCGCGTACTCGCGCACTCCCGTACGCCGAGGGCTGCCGAGGGCACGACGCCCGAAAGGCAGCCCTAGGCCCCTGCCTTCTTCACCGCTTCTTCTGCGAGACTCACAAGGGGCTTGATCATGCCCATGAACTCCATCGGGAAGATGAACTTGGTGGCCGGCCCCGTGCCCATCTGCTTTAAAGTCTCGAAGTACTGGAGCATCATGGTCTTTGCATCGATCGTCTTCGCCGTGCCGAAGATCTTTTCCAGCGCAAGGGCAAATCCCTCCGCGCGCAGGACGGCTGCCTGCCGGTCGCCTTCCGCTTTAAGGATGGCCGACTGCTTCTCCCCCTCGGCCACCAGGATGGCCGAAGCGCGCTTGCCCTCGCTTTCTATGACCATGGCCCGGCGGTTCCTCTCCGCGGACATCTGCCGGTTCATGGCGTCCTGGATGTCCTTGGGGGGCACGATCTCCCTGATCTCCACGCTGGTCACTTTGACGCCCCAGCGCTCGGTCACCTCGTCCAGCTTGGTGCGCAGGACCCGGTTGATGTCCTCCCGTTTGGCCAGAACGTCGTCCAGCGGGATGTCGCCGATCACGGCGCGCAGCGTGGTGGTGGCGATTTTCTGGCTGGCGCCCGCGTAGTTCGCGACCTGGATCACCGACAAGGCGGGGTCCATGACGCGCCAGTAGATGAGGAAGTCGATGTCGATGGGCGCGTTATCCTTGGTGATGCAGGTCTGGCTGGGGATCTCCAGATAGAGCTCACGGAGGTCCGTCCACACCGGCTTGTCAACGATGGGAATCAGGAAAACGAGCCCGGGTCCCTTGGCGCCGACGGAGCGGCCCAGGCGGAACACGACCAGGCGCTGGTATTCCCTTACCACCTTGATGGACGCCGACAGGATGATGATCACCATGACGACAATGACCGCGATCCAGATATAGCTCATGAGATACCTCCCTCTTTTGCGCGGCGGACGAGCAGGCACAGCCCCTCGCGGCCGACGATTTCCACTCTTTCTCCGGCGCGTATCGGGCCCTCGTCGGACCGCGCGCTCCATCTTTCTCCCGAAGACTGGACCAGCCCCTCCGGCGCGATGTCGGTGACCGCCACCCCCCCGCTGCCCACAAGGGACTCGACGCCGAAACTGATCCGCCGTGACTGGGCGAGGATTCCCTTGCCCAGGACAAATACGAAGAACGCCACCACGAGAACGGTCATGACCACGATTGTCACGACCGAGACATGCACGCCGGCCAGCGGCGGCATTCCCGTCACAGCCGGAGCCCGGGCCTGGGCCCGTCCCGGCGGGAACAGCAGGAACGAGCCGAGCACGAACGCCACGACGCCCCCCGCGGTGAGAAGCCCGTGCGTCGGGGTCTTGAGATCCACGATGAAGAGCACGATCGACAGGAGGATGAAAACGATCCCCCCTATGTTGGTCGGAAGGTTGCCGAAGGAGATGAAAGCCATGACAAGCGCGATGGCCCCCGCGACGCCGGGCGCTATTGCGCCGGGGGAAGAGATCTCGAAGATGACCCCGAAGATGCCCAGCACGAGAAGAATGTAGGCGATGTCGGGATTGACGAGAAAGCCGAGAAACCGGTCTATGATGTTCGTGCGAAAGCGTCTGACCTCCGCGGCGGCGCTATGAATGACGAGCGGCCCCGCCTGTGTCGTCACGGTGCGGCCCTCCACCGCGGAAAGCAGGTCTCCCAGGTCACGCGCGGAGAGATCCACCACGTGCTGCGACACGGCCTGCGTCTCCGTGAGGGAAATACTGCGGCGCACCGCCTGGTCCGCCCACGCCCGGTCCCTGCCCCGGAGCTCGGCGAGCGCCTTGAGCTTTGCCGCGGCATCATTGAGAACCTTCTCCCCCATGGCGCCGCTGATATCTCCGCCGCCGGCATCCACCGGGTGGGCGGCCCCGATGTGCGTCCCCGGCGCCATTGCCGCCACGTGCGCAGCCATGGCGATGAATACGCCCGCCGAAGCTGCGCGCGCCCCTTGCGGCCACACGTACACCGCCACCGGAACGGGAGAGGAGAGGATCCTGTCCACGATCTGGTCCATGGAAACACCGAGACCACCGGGGGTGTCCAGCTCGATCACGGCAAGCTGCGCCCCTTCCTGCCGCGCCCGGTCCAGCCCCCGCTGCACGTAGCGGGCCGAAATCGGATCAATGGGGCCTGAAAGGGTAAGGACCGTCACGACCCGATTCTGCGTGAAGGCGGTCGCAGAATCCGCCAGGAGCGACAGCGCGGCAAGGAAGAGAGCGATAAGGCGGGGACGGCACTTCATGGGATTCGTGGACCTTTCGCCGATTATACCTTGAACCATCTCCCGCATCCAGTGCAGGTGTGCGATTGCGCCTGGAGCGTCATGCCGCCCCGTATTCCCTCCGATACTCTAGGGAAAGACAGCAGCTTCGGAGGAGCACGCATGAGCGAAAAGAGCCCGCAGTCGATGTTGAAATGGATCGGCAAGACCTATGACATGTCCCCCTCTGCGCTGGCGCGTATGTTTCAGAGGAATGCACGCACGGTCACGGTCTGGCTGAAGGAGGGTCACATAACGCCGGCAAACGGGACAAAGATCCGGTCCGCCTTCTACTATCTGAACAACAGGCCGGATCCGCAAAACCCGCGGCGCTCCGGCATCGACATGATGTAGCCCATGCCCTCGGGCAACCCCCGCACGCAGAGCCAGGCAGCGACCATCGTCAGCTTCGGAGAGGTCCTCTGGGACCTGCTGCCCACCGGCCCGCTCCTCGGCGGAGCGCCGTTCAATTTCGCGTTTCGGGCATGCACTCTCGGCCACCGCGCCGTCATCGCCAGCAGACTGGGCAGGGACGACAGGGGGCGCGAGGCGTTTGCGCGCATCGCCGCGCTCGGGATGGATACGGGGTGGATCCAGTGGGACGACACCGCCCCCACGGGCACGGTGAGCGTCCGTTTCGACGAGCAGGGAAACCACGATTTCACGATCATTGCCGACGTGGCCTACGATCACATCGCGGCATCGGAGGAGCTGCTTCAGCTCGGGGCGCGCGCCGATTGTCTCTGCTTCGGCACCCTTGCCCGTCGGAGCCCGACCTCCCGGGCCGCGCTGGACATGCTTCTGGAGGCCTTCGAGGGAAGACTCGCCCTCCTTGATCTCAATCTTCGCAAGGACTGCTGGACCGACGCGGAGGTGATCTCTTCCATTGCAAGCGCCGACGTGCTCAAGCTGAACGACCAGGAGCTCCTGACCGTCGATCGGATCTTCAGCCTGTCGGGCGGCACGATCGCGGAAAAGGCGCTGGCTCTTGCGAAGATGACCAACCTGCGCTGCACGGTGGTCACGCTGGGCGAGGGCGGCGCCTTCGCCGTGTCCCGGGACGGGGAGGTGGTCTACGAGCCGGCGTACGTCGTCACGCCGGTGGACACCATCGGATCAGGGGACGCCTTCACCGCAGGTTTCATCCACGCGCTGCTCGCCGACCGGCCCCTGTCCGATGCATGCAGGCTCGGGAACGCTCTCGGTGCCCTGGTGACGGGGCAGAGGGGAGCCACCGAGCCGCTGTCTCCTGACCGGATCGACGCCCTGCTTTCCCGCGGGGAGCGCAGGCCCGCTGATCCGCGGTTCAGCCTAGGGGCTCAGCGGCGGGGATGATCGACAAGGTACTGGCCGAGGTACTTCGAGACCAGGTCGAATGAGTTCCTGTCGTACATCTTTCCTACCAGGCCGGCGAAGGTCTTGTTCAGAAGATCGTCCCATTCGATTTCCGCCTGCGGCGTGACCTGGTTGATTTTCAGCCCGTACTTCTTCATGACGTCTATCGCCTGGCTGTCCGCCTTCACGAGGTCCGGCGCGAGAGAGTCGAATATCTTCTGGGCCGCGTCCATCAATTTCGGCTTCAGGTCCTCGGGAATCTCCGCCCAGGTTTTCGTGCTGACGATGGTCGCGCCCCACAGGGGTCCGAGCTTGAGCGTGTACATGTTCGAAGCGATCCCGAACCATTGGCTGGAGGCGGCCACGAGCGGGCTCGTGGCAAAGGCGTCCACCATCCCTCCCTGCAGCGAGGTCATCAGGTCCGTGGCGGCGATCGTCACAGTCTGAAAGCCGGCGCTCTGATAGGCCTGGATTTCATCCGGGTCCCCGCTCCACACCCAGAGCTTCTGTTTGCGCAGATCATCGGGGCGCAGAATCGGATACCGAGAGAAGATGTATACCCAGCCGCCCAGGGACCACCCGACTGGTTTGAACCCTCGTTTTTGCAGCTCGGTATCGAAGAATGGCTCCATCCTGTCCAGCACATAGGCAAGCTCGTCGTCATTGCGGAGGAGCAGCGGGTACGAGAGGGTCTTGGCGCCCTTGAAGATGCCCTGCAAGCCGCTCACGGTGATCGCCGCCGCGTTGAGCGCGCCGATCCGAATCTTGCGCACCATGTCGGATTCGTCACCGGCGATGCCTCCCGAGTAGATCTTCACCGTGATCCTGCCGTCGGAAAGCTTTTCCCACTCTCCCGCCATGCGCCTGAGACCCACATCCCAGGGCGAAGCCACGGGCGCCAGGCTGCCGAGCTTGATCGTGAGCCCGGGGAGGGCGCCCGCGACAAAGACCGTCAGGAGGAGAGTCACGATGCGGATGTTTCGTCGTCTCATGTGCCGGCCCCTTCGATAAAATAGTCGTCGATATGATCGAGCATCCAGCGAGCCCTGCGCTGGTTGATGATGTTGACGAGCCGGTCCGGCAGATCGGCGTTCACGTCCACGGCGAGCGCTTTACCCAGAAGGTCCCGATACTCGTCGACATTCTGATTCTTCACTGACACCGAAGAGGCCAGCGCGAGGTAGGGTCCGACACGCAGGCCCCTGGACAATGATACCGCGCGCGCAAAATGCTCGCGGGCCTTGAGCTCGCTGCCGCCAAGGTCGGCGGGGGCCGATCCATAGTAGCTGATGAAGATCTCGTGCACGGCGCCCGCGCCGTACGCGTCGTCCCAGTCCTGCACCTGCTGCAGCAGCGCAATGGCGCGCGGCAGGGTCACGATCTGGGCAAAATCGAAGGGATCGGCGCTGAATGCGGCCATCCAGGCGGCACTCGCCCAATACAGGTAGTCCGCGTCCTCCCGGCGTGTGAGACGCAGCGCGGCGGCCGGCCCGGAGTTCTCCAGGGCGGCGCGAAAGCCCGGACGCCGGAGCTCCAGCCCGCGCAGGACGTATTCGCGCGCGCGGAGATAAAGCTTTTTCGCCCGGAGGCGCATCGCCTTTTGCTCGTCCACGTTTTCGGCGGGCATCTGATCCGCCGGCGCCTGGACGAACGCGAACGAGTAACTGACGAAGCTCCGCCCGGTGGCCAGCGCCAGTGCCGCATTGCGTGGATCAGCGTCCAGGAGCGCCTCGTACGTCTTCAGGGCAAAGGGAAGCGCGTCCCGTACGAGCTCGGGATCGTCGTCCTCTGAAAAAGTCGTGCTTTCCCCGCTTCCGGAAAGGAATCCGGCAACAGCCCGAACCGCCAGCTGGTTGATCGAGCAGGAGCACAGAAGGAGCACGGCGGCGAAGACACCAGGGGGAAGAAGATGCCGAAACATCATTTACATCCTCACGAGGATAGTATACGGATGCGGGCACGTCTGCCTATGCTCTGCCGGCCCCCTCTCGGCCGGGCCGGGGTTGACTCGGGGTGGCGAACGTCCATAGATTCAGGCTGGTCATGCCAGTGCGCTACCGCTGCATCCTCATCGATCACGACGACACGGCGGTCGACAGTACCGCGGTCATCCACTACCCCGCTCACCTGGAGGCGCTTCGTACGCTTCGCCCCCGGTACGCTCCCCCTTCCATCGAGCAGTGGCTGGTGAGGAACTTCCACGGCATCATGGAATACCTCGTGGGTGAGCTCCACCTGACTGAAGCGGAGCTCCGGACCGAGTTCGAGATCTGGCGAAGCTGGACCACCAGCCGGGTGCCGCCGTTTTTTCCCGGCTTCCTCGAACTGCTGGCCGACTTCCGCAGGAATGGCGGTCTTGTGGCGGTGATATCGCACTCGGAGAGAGACATCATCGAACGGCACTACCGCGCGGCGCAGGACCCGCCCTTTCTGCCCGACCTCATCTTCGGCTGGGAGCACGAAGAGGAAAAGCGCAAGCCCAGCCCCTGGCCGGTCCGGGAAGCGCTTCGTGAGTTTGGCTGCTCCCCCGCCGATTCTCTCATCGTGGATGATTTGAAGCCGGGCGTCCTGATGTCCCATGCCACGGGTGTCCCCTTTGCCGCGGCGGGCTGGAGCCACAGGGTCGCCGAAATCGAGACGTACATGCGCGCGCACAGCGTGGCGTATTGCAGACGGGTGGAGGACCTGCGCTCACTTCTCCTGGACGGCACGTCGCCTTGAGGACCGCTCGGAATCTGGCTATACTTATTTACGATCCATGAAGCCATGAAGCGCGATACATTGAAGTTGCTCCGTACCAACGAAACTCTTGCCAATATCAAGGATCTGGACTCCCTCTTGGAGAATGTCCTCACCGAGGCGCGCCGTTTTTTAAACGCGGATGCCGGGACCATCTACCAGGCGGCCCGCGGCTTCCTGTATTTCAGCTTCGTACAGAATGACACCCTCTTCCGAGGGGAAACAAAGGACAAGTACATCCCCAGCGACGCCTTTATCCCCGTGGACAAGACCTCGCTTGCGGGCTACGTGGCCAAGACGGGAGAGACGATCCTCATCGATGATGTCTATCACATCCAGAATGATCTCTCCATTGCGTTCAACCCCGCCTTTGACCAGAAAACCAACTACCGCACGACCTCCATCCTCGGCGTTCCCCTGAAGACCCGGGATGACGAAATCGTCGGCGTGCTGCAGCTCATCAACGCGAAGAACGAAGCAGGAGAAGTGGTGGCCTTCTCCATGCAGGACAAGCTGTTCATCTCCCAGTTCGCCATGAACGCCGCGGACGCCATTGAAAGGGCGCGGCTGTCCCGGGAAATGGTCCTGCGCATGGTGGAGCTTGCCGAGCTGCGCGATCCGTATGAAACCAGCCAGCATGCCAAGCGGGTGGGAGCCTACGCCGTCGAGCTCTATGAGAAATGGGCCACCCGGCGCAGCGTCTCCATCCGGGAGATCAAGAAGGTGCGTGACGCGCTGCGCACTGCGGCGATGCTTCACGACGTGGGCAAGGTCGCGATCAGCGACACGATCCTCAAGAAGCCCGGCCAGCTCAGCTATGACGAGAAAATGGCAATGCGCAAGCACACGATCCATGGGGCAAGGCTCTTCACGAGACTCACCTCCTTCTGGGACAACATGTCTTGGCTGGTCGCGCTCAATCACCATGAGAACTGGGACGGCAGCGGCTACCCGGGCAAGATCGACGACATCCATGCCGAGCCTATCTACATGGGGAGGGGCAAGCAGGGCACCGAGATCCCCCTGTCGGCCCGGGTCGTCTCCATCTGCGATGTGTACGACGCCCTCATCTCGCAGCGCGCCTATAAGAAGGGCTGGCGGCAGGAGCACGCACTCCGCTACATTCGCTATCAAGCGGGGAAGAAATTCGACCCGGAGCTCGTGGGCATTTTTTTGAAAATGGGAGAACTTCTGAACGCCATCGTGAAGAAATACAGCTACTGAGGCGCGGGGCAGGGACCGGCCCGCGCCGCGTGGGTGTTGAAGAGAGCAAAGCGGAAAAATTGTGCGAGAGGTGAATGAAATGTTCTGCCAGAATTGCGGTAAAGAGCTGTCCGACCAGGCCTCGTTCTGTCCGCACTGCGGTCATCCCCAGCGCACCCCCGGCATGGCGCCGGGATTTCGCACTGACAAGACGGTCAGTCCCAGATCCCGGCTGGCGGCGCTTCTGCTGTGCTTCTTCCTCGGTGTGTTCGGCGTGCACAGGTTCTACGTGGGCAAGATCGGGACCGGCGTGGCCATGATATTCACCGCCGGCGGCCTGGGCATCTGGGTCCTGATCGATTTCATCATGATCATCGTGGGCGGCTTCACCGATATCAACGGCAAGTTCGTGCTGGACTGGCAGGTCTGAGCGAGGTCCTGTACAGTATCCCGCATGATACGCCTCGCGATTATCGGCACCGGGGGCATGGCAGGCACGCATGCCCGGAGCTTTGCTCCCATGAAGGGTGTTGTCCTCAGCGCCTGCTGCGACGTGGACGAGAAAAAGGCGCGTGAGTTCGCACGCACGTGGAATATCCCCCGCTGGTACGTGGACTACGACGACATGCTCGGGTCGGAGAAGCTCGACGCGGTGTCCAACGTCACGGTGGATATCATGCACGCGCCCATCTCGCTGGCGGCGGTCGCCAGAGGGCTGGCGGTGCTCTGTGAGAAACCTCTGGCCACCACTTTGGCGGATGCCCGCCGGATGAGAGACGCCGCCGCCCGGCGCGGGGTGGTCACGCACGTCAACTTCTCCTACCGCAACTCCCGCGGCGCGCAGGCGGCGGCAGGGCTCATCCAGGGGGGCGGCATCGGCCGCGTCCTGCACGTGGAGGCGAGCTACCTCCAGAGCTGGCTTGTCCATGACGCCTGGGGAGACTGGCGCACCAACCCAAGCTTCACGTGGCGGTTGTCCCGCGCGCACGGCAGCGCGGGCGTTCTGGGGGACGTCGGCTGTCATATCTACGACCTGACGGCGCTCCTCTGCGGCGACATTTCGGAGATATCCTGCACCCTGAAGACCTTCGACAAGGGCGTGAAGGGCAACCGGCTTGGTCCGTACCTCCTGGACGCCAACGACAGCTTCATTTCGAGCGTGACTTTTGCCGGCGGGGGAATCGGCACGATACACGCCACGCGCTGGGCGACGGGCCATTTGAACAGCCTGCGGGTGCGCGTGTACGGGGACGAGGGCGCCGTGGAGGTGGACCTCGACCGCTCCCCGGAGCACTACCGCTACTGCAGGGGCGCAGGAAGCATCCGCAAGGCACAGTGGAAAGAAGCGCGCGGCAAGGCCACGCCGAGCCAGTATGAGCGATTCATCCGCGCCATCCGCAGCGGAAAGAGCGACAATTGCGACTTCGCCAACGGCGCCCGGGTGCAGGCTTATCTGGATGCGAGCGTTGTTTCCGACCAGGAGAAAAGACCGGTCAAGGTAAAGGCGTAGGGCTGCCTTTCGGGCCCGGGAACACGGAAATGGACTCAGCCTCGGCCGGCGAGAGCACCGCCACCTCCTCACGACCAATGCCCGATTGTCCCCGCAGCCATTCCAGCAGTGCGGGGCGCACGGTGAGCACGATCCGCCCCGGAAAGGCGGCAAGGATTTCCCGGCAGGCGGGCCAGAGCCCGGCTCCGCCCGCCTCGAGGGGGCCTATCTCATCGATGAACAGCACGTCGACACCTTCCGCCGCCGCGCGGCGCAGCGCGTTGCATCCGAACAGCACGCCCTCCGCAAGGAACTCGTAGGCCAACTCCCCCTGCGGAATCGCTCCCCGCCTGCGCCGGGCATAGAGGCTTTGCCTGCCCGTCGAGAGATCCCTGAACGTGTAGCTGGTCTTTATCCCTTCAGACAGCTTCCCCTCGGAAAGGACGCCGCCTACGCGAAGCCCACGGGCCTGAAGGCGCGCGGCAACCGTCCGCGCGGCCCTGGTTTTTCCCGAATCCTTCACGCCGCAGATGACCGATATTCTCATGAAGCCTCGGTCACCCGCCCAGAACCGCGTCGATTCGCGAGAGATCCTCCGGGGAGAACTCCGGGCTTTTGAGCGCGCCGACGCAGTCGTCGATCTGGCCCGGCTTGCTTGCTCCTATCACGACGGAGGTCACGCGGCCCCCGCGCAGCACCCAAGCCAGAGCCATCTGCGCCAGGCTTTGTCCCCGGGCAGCGGCGATATCGTTCAGGCGCCTGATTTTATTCCGCACCGGCTCCGTGATCTCCTCCGGCGTGAGAAACGTGCTCGGTCCGGCCGCCCGGGAATCGGCGGGTATTCCTTCCAGGTACCTGTCGGTGAGCAGGCCGCGCGCAAGAGGAGAAAAGGCGATGCTGCCCACGCCCTCGGCTTCCAGCAGGTCCAGGAGACCGCCCTCCACCCAACGGTTGAACATCGAATAGGAGGGCTGGTGGATCAGGCACGGCGTGCCGAGCCGGCGCAGAATCGCGATTGCCTGCCTTGCCTCAGGCACCTTGTAGTTGGATATGCCCGCATAGAGGGCTTTGCCCTGTCGGACCACCTGGTCCAGTGCCGCCATGGTTTCCTCGAGCGGCGTCTGCGGGTCCGGCCTGTGCGAGTAGAAGATGTCCACGTACGGGAGGCCCATTCTGGCAAGACTCTGGTCGAGGCTCGCCACGAGGTACTTCTTCGATCCCCACTCGCCATAGGGGCCCGGCCACATGAGATAGCCCGCCTTGGTGGAGATGATCATCTCGTCGCGGTGCGCGCGGAAGTCGCTCTTCAGTATCCGGCCGAAGCTTTCCTCGGCGGATCCCGGCGGCGGTCCGTAGTTGTTGGCCAGGTCGAAGTGGGTGATGCCGAGATCGAAAGCGCGGGCAATCATTGCGCGGCCGTTCTCGAGCGGCGTTTCACCGCCGAAGTTGTGCCAGAGACCGAGGGAAACTGCGGGGAGCTTCAGACCGCTTCTGCCGCAACGAACGTAGCGCATGCGTGCATAGCGATCGGTTGATGGAAAATGGCTCATCCGGGGAAGATATCACAATGCGCTTCTTGAATCTGGGCTCTCGGCGTCTGCTGCGCAGCCGCCTGCCGTCCTGCGCATACGGGAATACCCGTTCGGCGCGAACGCCGTCCATGCCCAAGCAGTTGACAAATCGACCGGCTCGGCAAGGTGAAATTTTCATTGAAACGGATACAATCGTCTCGGATGTCATCAACTCCGCGGCGCAACTCGACTTCTTTTCCACGAGCCGCAGGCTGGACAGCCTGCTGTGCGAAGACCTCCCGGAGGACGAGCAGGCCTTTGCCTCATCAAGGCGCTCCCAATCCGCATGGGCCATCCTGAACCCCCGCGCGCAATGCGCCGCGCCGAAAGCGAAATCACCGCGCGCGCGCAACTCGACGAGATCCTCCGGAATGCAAAAGTACTCTTCCTCTCGCTGAGGGACGCTCAGGCGCCGTACGTCGTTCCCGTCTGCTTCGGCTACGAAACGGATACCCTGTACGTGCACAGCGCCCTTTCGGGGACCAAGATCGACCTCATCCGCGCCGACCCTGCCGTGGGATTCTCGGCGTGCACGGACATGATTCTCACACCGGGCGAGACCGCCTGCGATTTCAGCCTGCAGGCGCTGAGCGTCGCGGGGACGGGCCGTGCGCGCATACTTGTGGACGGCAAAGAGCGCATACGCGGTCTTGATCTCATCATGCGCCACTACTCTGAAGGGGACGGCGCGGGGGCTCCCGTCTACGGCGTACCCGCCGAACGGGTACGGCCTTCAGGCCGAGCGCGTACTCGCGCACTCCCGTACGGCGTACCCGCCGAACGCGTACTCGCGTACAGGGCCAACTCTCTCTCCCGCACCTGCGTCATCGCCATCACCATCGAATCCCTCCGCGGCAGGCGGCTGGGACGGCGTACTCGCTGAACGGGTACTCCCGTACGGCGTACTCGCCGAACAGGTACTCCTGTACGGCCCGCCCGAGGCCCTGCCCCCTCGCAATACGGGAGTACCCGTTCGGCGGGTACACCGTAAGATTTGCCACGGTTCCGCCGATGAGTTACTAGGGAAGAATCTCACAGTATGCCCGTGATGCTTGTCCTCGACATCGCCGGCCTTGCTCTCTCTCTCACGATATCCACCGCGCTCGTGATGATTGTCATCGGCGCCGGTCTTCGCAGACGGCTCAACCGGGACTTCGTGCTCTTCGCTTTCATGCAGACCGGCTGGGCGGCGGGCTCGCTCCTGCTGCGGCTGGCCCTGTGGTTTCGATTGGGAAACCCGACGGGAATGCTGGCGCTCGCCACGGTCTGTTTCGCCTTCATGGGACTCTTTCTCCTGATGTTCTCCTTCCGCTACATGGGGATTCGCGGAAGGTGGACGGCGTGGACGATCATCGCCGTTCTTTCGGCAATCCTTGTGCATGCCGTCCCGCTGCTCCAGGGCAGACTGGTTGCCGATCCCCAGCTCGACCCCGCCGGCGTCGTGTTCTACGGCATCAGCCAGTGGGGCATCGCGGCAAGCCTGGTCCCTGTGCTCTGCATTCTTTTCTCCCTGGTTCTGTTCTGGGTCCGCCGCCGTCATGTGAGCGAGCCCTTCATCGTCGTGAGCATCGTGTTCCTGCTCACCGGCTTTCTCGTGGGAGGCCTTCTGCAGGTGCACGTGCCGATCATGTCGATCACGAACACGGCAAGCGTGGCCATCCTGGGCTGGGGAGTCGTACGCCGACAGCTCTTCAACCCGCTGCGCGAGCTCGCCGCGGATCTGCGCGAGCGCGCGCATCGCCAGGAGCTCATCTCGCAGATCAGCCGGAGAACGGCCACTCTCCTGGAGCTGGACGAGCTGCTCGTGCAGGCCGTCACGCTGATCCAGGAGGCATTCGACTACTTCACCGTCGGGATCCTTTTGATCGACGGTGACGAGCTCGTTCTGCGCGCTTCGACTCTCGCTTCCGTGCATGCGTACTCGAAGCTGTTCCGGCTGAAGGTGGGAGCGGAGGGCATCTGCGGCTGGGTCGCGGCCGCGGGCAAGCCCCTCCTCGTGGGCGACGTCAGCCGTGAGCCGCGCTACGTGGAGCTGGTCAAGGATGCCCGCACGCGCTCGGAGCTGGCGGTGCCGATCCGTCGCGGAGACAGGGTGATCGGGGTGCTCGACATGCAGAGCGCCCAGCGGGACGCGTTCACGGAGAAGGACCTGGTCACGCAGCAGACGATCGCCGATCAGCTCTCCAGCGCCATCGAGAATGCGCGGCTCTACGAAGAAACGCGCCGCCGGGCGGAGAGGCTCGCGCTGGTGAACCGCATTTCAACGGCAGCCGGCTCGGTCCTGGATCTCGGAGATCTGCTGGAAACCGTCTACCGCGAAGTGACCCCCATATTCGAGGCGGACGCGTTTTTCATCGCCCTGTACGACTCGCGGGCGAATGCGCTGGACTACCGCATCCAGGTGGATGAGGGCGTGCGCGAACCGCAGGAACGCCATCCCCTGGGAGTCGGCCTCGCCTCGCGCGTGGTGGTCGAGAGAAAACCGCTTCTTCTCAACCACGTGACACGCGAGGAGGCACAGGGATCCCGGGCATGGGGCAGCGGCAAAACCCCCGCCTCATGGATCGGCGTCCCGATGCTGCTGGCCGAGCGCATCATCGGCGTGCTGAGCGTGCACACGTACCGCGCCCACCCCTATGATGAAGAGGACCTCCAGCTTGCCGCCACCATCGCGGACCGTGTCGCCGTGGCCCTGGAGAACGCGCGGCTGTACGAGGAGGTGCGGCTGGAGCTCGACGAGCGGGAGCGTACCCAGAAGGGACTGAAGGAGTCGGAAGAGAAGTTCCGCAACCTGGCCGAGCAGTCTCCCAACATGATCTTCATCTTTGGAAAGGGCAGGGTCATGTACGCCAATCGCCAGTGCGAGCTCTCCACGGGGTACGCCCGTGAAGAGTTCTACGCGCCGGGGTTCGATTTCAGGACCCTGATGGCCCCCGGCTACCAATTGATGATAGAGGAGAACTTCCGACGACACACCGTGGGAGAAGAGGTCGAACCCTACGAGTACTCGCTGCTCGCCCGCGGAGGCAGGAGGATCGACGCGATCCTCACCACCAAGCTCATGAGTTACGACGGCGTGCCGGCCATCCTGGGCATCGTCACCGACATCACCGCGCGCAAGCGTACCGAGCAGCTCCTGCAATCGATGAACGCGGCCGCGCTTGCCATGGAGCAGGCGCTCACGCCGGCGGAGATCTTCCCCGTGGCGGTCCGCGTGCTCTCCACCCTGGACCTCGATAGCGCCGTGTTTCTCACGGACGGTGACGCGCCGCGCCGGCTCCTGCCCCATTGCTGGGGCAGCGGGACAAGCGGCGAGGTGCACGTGAGCCGGTCCACTGATCCTGCCCGGCTCGTATTGGGCGTGGACGAGGTGGCGGCCGTGGCGGAAGCCATGGACGGGCGCAGGGCCGTCTTCACCGCGCTCGGCCCCGAGGCGCTGGGCAGGCTCAGCGCCGGGGACGCGCAGCCTTTGTGGCCGGGCCGTCCCGCGGGACCGCGCGTCGCGATACTTGCTCCCCTCAGCGTGGGGGAAGACATATTCGGGCTCCTGATCGTCTCGAGAGAAGACCTGGGTTCCGATGACGTGCAGGTGTTCACGGCGTTCGCCCACCAGGCCGCAGCGGCGTGGCGCAAGACCAGGCTCATGCGGGACCTCGAGGGGAGCCTCCAGCAGCTCCGCCAGACCCAGGACCAGCTCCTGCACGCTCAGAAGATGGAAGCCATCGGACGGCTGGCCGGCGGCATTGCGCACGATTTCAACAACATCCTCACCGTGATATCCGGCTATACGAGCCTCCTGATGGACACCATGGAAGGCAATGCCCCGGCGCTCTCCGACCTGGGCCAGATCAGGAACACGATCAAGAGGGCCTCCGCCCTTACCAGCAGGCTTCTTGCCTTCAGCCGCAAGCAGATCCTCCAGCCCGCCGTCCTGGACATGAACAAGGTGGTGGCCAATTCCGTGACGCTTCTGCGCCCCCTGATCGGTGAGGACATCGAGCTCGTCGTACGGCTTGCCCCTGTCTCCCTGTGCGTACGCGCCGACCATTACCAGATGGAGCAGATCCTCATGAATCTCGCGGTGAACGCGCGCGATGCAATGCCCGGCGGAGGAAAGCTCCTGCTGGAGACCGCCGGCCTCGATGTGGAGGCGGACAGCAGAGCCTCGTTCCAGGGATCCGAGGCCGAGTTCCATGCGATCCTGCCCGCCGGATTGGCTGAGGGGCCATATGTCCTGCTCAGGGTGCAGGACAACGGTGTGGGCATGTCGGAGGAGACCCGGGAGCGCATCTTCGAGCCATTCTTCACCACGAAGGATGAAGGCAAAGGCTCCGGACTCGGGCTCTCAACCGTGTATGGCATCATCACCCAGTCCGGCGGCCGGGTCCGGGTGGAAACTGCGCTGGGCAGGGGTACGACGTTCACCGTCTGCATCCCCCGGGTCCCCGCGGCTGACGAGCACGCCGCGGCGGATGAGCCCCCGCCTTCTCCGCGGAGCGGAAGCGGCACGGTCCTGCTCGTTGAAGACGAGTCCGATGTGCGTGAGCTCGCGCGTCGCGTCCTGGAAAAGGGCGGCTACGATGTGATACCGGTTGCCTCGGCACGGGAAGCGCTGCTCATCGCGGAGGGCTCGGCGGTCATCGACATCGTGGTGACGGACGTGGTCATGCCCGGCGGGATGAGCGGGGTGGAGATGGGGGAACGGTTGTCCCGCACGCGTCCGACGCTTCCCGTGCTGTACATGTCCGGCTACACGGACGACGCGCGGATCCACGGCAAAACCGCTTCCGGGAGACTGCCATTCCTGGGAAAACCCTTCCAGCCGGCCGAGCTGCTGGCCCGGGTCCAGACCATGGTCAAAAACAGCTAGGCGGCCCTACCGGCCCTCCGGCCCTCCCGCCTCTGGTGGAAAAGCACCGGGGCTGTGCTATAATCTCGCTCCCGTGAAAGCCGCAGCAATCATTGCCGTCTTCCTTGCAGTTCTTTCCAGGGACGCTTCTTGTGCCAACCTGCGCATGCTTTACATCGTCCAAGCCGGCTATCAGCCGCGGGATATCCAGGCCAGGGCCGAAGAGTACAGGCGCGTATACGGGAAAGAGATCAAGCTCACTTTCGCGCAATACGAGGAAGTCTACGGGCTCATCGGTGCCTCGTCGAAGAGCGCAACGGCGGACTTCGACGTGGTTCTTGCGGACCTCATCTGGATGGACGACTACCTGTCCCGGGGAATACTGGAACAGGTGCCCGAGAAATTGAGCGCCAAGATAGCCGAAGGAATCGTCAGCGCAATCTACCGGCCGTTCGAGAAAGACGGGAAATTCTGGGCTTTCCCTTTCCTGGCCAATCACAAGCTCTTCTATGTCGACACCGCCCTGCTCAGAAGGGCCGGTTTCTCGCGTCCGCCCTCCACCCTCGAGGAGATGGTGGCAATGGCGCGAGCGGCAAAACGGTCCGGCATCATCAAGTACCCGATTTTCGCGTCGTGGGACAAAGCGGAAGCGCTCATCTGCGATTTCACGCTCCTCGTCGGTGCGTTCGGGGGAAACCTCGTGGATGAAAATGGTCTTCCCCGGGTCGATTCCCCGCCGTGCGCGCAGGCCCTGCAATTCATGGCCTCCCTGCTGGAGACGGGACTCGCGAGCCCCTACTCCCTGAGGAGCGACGAGGTGTTCGCGGCAGAGGCCTTCCTGATGGGGGACGTTCTCTTTGAAACAAACTGGACATTCGTGACCGGCAGGATGCAGGACAACCTGTACGGGAAGAGCACCGACCTGACCGCTGCCCTCATTCCGGTGTCGCGCTCGGTGAGGCCCCGGATCCGCACGTCGACGGTCTCGGGATATCAGGGGCTTGCCGTGATGAGAAACTCCGGCATGAAGGGCGAGGCATGGCGGTTCGTCGACTTCCTCGCCTCTCCCGAGTTCCAGAGGCAGCACCTTTCGGAGATGTCCGTCTGGACGGCGGTCTGGAACGAGCCGCGCACCCGGCAGATCGACCCCGAAATAGGCCTCAAGATGACACAGCTCGAGGGGGTACATGACAGGATCGGCCACCCCCGGTACCGTATGATCAGCCTCATCCTGCAGGACGCCCTCTACGGCGCATTGACCAGAAAGGACTCTCCTGCGCACGCGCTCAGGGATGCACAGAAGCGGATCGAGGCCCTGGAATGAAACGGGGAAGAACCCTCCTGCGTCGTCTCGGCAGGCTCAAGATTTCGGCAAAGGTCAGCGCGGCGTCGATCATCATCGTGCTCTTCCAGGGCATCCTTTCCATGGTCGGGGTGAGCGTCCTCATCACCCAGACCAACCTGGCCACGTTTCACGCGCAGCTGGAACGCACGGCGCATTCCGTGGAATCATTCATTGACTCCACCAAGAGCGATCTCGGCGTCAAGGCCAACCTGCTGGCGGGGCAGCAGAACATCATCGACTACACGGATTATGACCTGCGCAATCTCCTCCAGCAGGAGCTCTCCATCATGCGCCTGCCCCTCAAGGTGGACGCGTTGTGCATCGTGGACGCCAACAGGGAGCCTGTTGCCGCAATCGGAGAGCCGACCCTTCTCGAGTCGTTCATCGGCCAATCGCTTGCGACAAACTGGTGGGAAGGGAATCCGCTGTTCATCTCCCCTTACCAGGAGCAGATCCACCTCTGGGCGCTCAGCCCCATCGTCCAGGCGAAGAAGGTCATCGGCGTGCTCGGGGTCGGGCTCAACATGGATTCCAATTTCATCAACAGGATCGAGTCGATCAACAACACGGCGATCCTCCTTTCCTGGCAGAGGAAAATATTCGTCAGCGGTACGCTTCCCGAGACGTTCTTCGAAGGGTTCGTGAAGATAGCCCGGGTAACGGACCCGGGGGAGCAGGCTACCGCGCAACGGGCGGGAGGGCGCTACGTCGTTTCCACCTCGGTGGCGCCGAGCCTCAGGGGGCTCCTCGTGCATTGCTTCCTGGATACAGGGGACTCGAGCAGGCTGCTGGCCAGCTACCGCACATTCTCCCTCGGATTTCTCTTCGTGGTCATCGTGCTCGGTTTCCTGACCTCCCTGCTTCTGTACCGGTTCACGTTCCTCACTCCGTTCCGGCTCTTCAACGACGCCATCCGCAGCATTTCCGCGGGAGACCTCGGCTACCCGATCGCAAAAATGGGTGAGGACGAGTTCGGCGACCTGGCCCGGTCCTTCGAGGACATGACGAAAAGCCTGCGGGCAAGAGAGAATGAGCTGGCCGAGCTGGGCAAGTACAATGCGCTCGGTTCTTTCCAATGTCAGCTCGGGGATTCTCACGATCGCCTTCGACGGCGTCATCACTGCCATCAATCCCGCCGCGTGCGCGCTGCTGGGTCTCGACGAATCGGACAGCGGAACGGGACGGGCCCTGAAGGACATGTCAATTCCGCGGGAGCTGACGCGCCTCATCGACGAAAGCCTTCATGCAGATTCCCCGGTCGCCGTGCGGGAGATCAAGTCCGAGATCGGCGGCTCGGCACGCGTGCTGTCCGTCTCCACCTCGCCGTTCCTTTCGCAGCACAATACCAAGCTCGGCATCATCGTGATCATCGCGGATGTCACCCATGAGAAGGAGCTGGAGAAGAAGCTCGAGCTCTCCTCCCGCATGGCGGCAATGGGCGAGATGGTGGCGGGCGTTGCCCACCAGATACGCAATCCGCTTGCCATCATGAAGGTTTCCGCCGAGCTCCTGCGCGATCACATCGAAGCCTCCTCAGGCGGCACCCAGCCCCACCGTCTGGCCTCCATGATCGTAAATGAAGCGGACACCCTTGGGGCGGTGGTGGCCAACTTCCTCGACTTCGCCCGGCCGCACGCGGTCAGGAAGGAACCGTCCTGCGTGGACGAGATCCTGCGCCGCGTCATGGACGTGCTCCCCCTGGCAAGCTTCCCGGGCACGGCGGTGACGTGCCGCTTCGCCCCGGACCTGCCCCGGGTGCCGCTGGACAGGAGCCTCATCGCGCAGGCCTTCCGCAACCTCCTGATCAACGCGCTGGAGGCCTCCCCGGCCGGACAGCCGGTGTGCGTGAGCGCGTGGAAAGATGACGGGCGGGTCGCGGTGGAGATACGCGATTCCGGCAACGGGATGGACGAGGCGACACAGAGACGGATCTTCAACCCGTTTTTCACCACCAAGAGCGACGGGACCGGCCTGGGGCTGTCCATCGTGCACCGGATCGTGGAGAGCCACGGCGGGAAGATCGAGATGGAATCCACGCCGGGCAGGGGGACGACTTTCCGCGTGTTCCTGCAGGAGGAGCGGGCTCAATGAAGCGGATTCTCATTGTGGATGATGAGCAGAACATGGTGACCGCGATGGAGATGCTCTTCCAGGGCGAGGGCTACGAGACGAGAACGGCCAAGCACGGCCGCCAAGCCCTCGAGATGGTTCGGCAGGGCGAGCGCTTCGACGTCATCCTCTCCGACATGCGGATGCCCGACATGGACGGCACCGAGCTGCTCCGTGCGCTCCATGAGGAGGCCATCGCCACGCCGTTCGTCCTGATCACGGCGTACGGGACGATCGAGAATGCGGTGGAGGCCATGAAGCTGGGCGCCGTCGACGTCGTCACCAAGCCCTTCAACAAGGAGGTGCTCCTGGCGCTGATTTCCCGTATCTGCCGCATCGAATCGCTCAAGGAGGAGAACAAGCTGCTGAAGGAGGCGCTGCGGCTGGACTCTTTCATGTACGACTCGGAGGCCATGCGGGAGATCCTCTCGGTGATCGACAAGGTGGGACCTGTTCTGACGCCGGTGCTGATCACGGGGGAGAGCGGGACGGGAAAGGAGATCGTGGCCCGGCTGCTGCATGAACGCTACGCGGGGGAGTTCGACCGCAAGCCGTTCGTGTCCGTGAATTGCCCCGCCGTGCCCGAGACCCTCCTGGAAAGCGAGCTCTTCGGCTACCGCAAAGGGGCATTCACGGGAGCCACGAGCGACTACAAGGGGAAGGTGGGAATTGCCGACGGCGGGACGCTCCTTTTCGACGAAATCGGGGACCTTCCGCTGGGCCTTCAGCCCAAGCTCCTGAGGCTGCTGGAGAACAAGACCTATGAGCCGCTGGGCACCGGCGCTCCGCGCAAAGTCGATATCCGCGTGCTCTGCGCGACGAACAAGGAATTGAAAAAACTGGTCTACGAAAGCAAGTTTCGCGAGGATCTCTTCTACCGGATCAATACGATTACGATCGCCCTCCCCCCCCTGCGGGAGCGCGCGGTGGACATCCCTCCGCTGGCCGAGGTGTTTCTGGAGCGATTCTCCCAGGAGCTGGGCAAAAACATCAGCGGCTTCGGGAAGGGGGCGATGGAGAAGCTCTGCCGTTATAAATGGCCGGGGAACGTCCGCGAGCTGAAAAACGTCGTCGAGCGCGCGGTCGTGCTCTGTACGGGCATCACCATCGAGCAGAAAGACCTTCCCGCGGAGTTGCGGGAAGAATACCATGCCGGTTTTGAAGCGGATGGCAACAAGCTTGCGAACCTCGAACGGCGGCTGTTGGTCGAAGCCCTTGAAAAAAGCGGATGGAACGCGTCTGAGGCGGCGCGAAAGCTCGGCATTACACGAAACACCATCCGTTACCGCATCCAGAAGTACGATCTTGATGGTGGTCGAATTTCACCATAAGGCGGTTGTTTTGAACCACCTCATAATTTGTGAAGAAGATGTCTTGCTGATTTTGTTTAGCGCAACATGGTGCTTCTTACGTTTTGATATTAAATCATATTGCTTAGCCTGTAAACTACCCTCATTTCGCCACCAATCGAGACATTCGCATGAATATTCAGTTTTGGCATTCTTATTGCACATTCCTTGCTACACCAAGGAGGTGTAAGGTGAAAAGAGCATTTCTCACTCTCATCGTCCTCGTGCTGGCCCTGTCGGTCTGCGCCGTTGCATTCGCGAGCGGCGGTTCCGAGGGGGGCAAGCCCGTGGCCAAGGGCGCCAAGATAAAGATCGGACTGTCATTCTCCGATTTCGCGACCGAGCGCTGGCCAGTTGAGCAGGCACTGCTCACAAAGCTCGGCTACGACAAGGGCGCCCAGGTCATCTCTCAGGTCGCCAACCACGACGAGAAGCTGCAGAACGACCAGATCGAGAACATGGTTCTCCAGGGAGTCAACGCGCTGATCATCGTGGCGGAGAACGGCGATTCGGCGGCCACCGCGGCTGCAGCAGCCCACGACGCAGGCGTCAAAGTCATCGCGTATGACCGCCTGATCAAGACTCCGAAGATCGACGCATACATCTCCTTCGACAACACGGAAGTCGGTCGCCAGCAGGCCCAGGGAGTCCTGAAGGTCAAGAACAGCGGCAACTTTGTTCTCCTCGGCGGAAGCCCCACGGACAACAACGCCATCCTGTTCAGAAACGGCCAGATGGAGATCCTGAAGCCCCTCATCGACAAGGGCCAGATCAAAATCGTGGCCGATCAGTGGGTGGAGAACTGGGAGCCGTCCAACGCCACCAAGACCATGGAGAACATCCTCACGGCAATCAACAACAAGGTTGACGCGGTTGTCGCCTCCAATGACGGAACGGCGCTCGGCGCTCTGCAGGCCATGCAGGCCCAGGGTCTTGCCGGCAAGGTACCCATCTCGGGCCAGGACGCCACCGCACCGGGCTGCAAGTCCATCGTTGAGGGTGGGCTGACCGTGACCGTGTTCAAGGACGTGCGCAAGCTCTCTCCTCTTGCCATCGACCTTGCCATCGACCTCGTGAACGGCGTGAAGACGGGTCCCGTGGGACAGCTCAAGATGTATAACCTGGCTGACCTCACGCTGAACAACAAGCTCACCGGACAGGTGCCGTTTTACCAGCTGCCGGTCGTCCAGGTAGACAAAAACAACGTGTACGATGTAGTGATAAAGAGCGGATTCCAGAAGTACGACGACGTCTACCGGGACATTCCCGAAAGCAAGCGCCCGCCGAAGCCTTAACGGCACGACGCTGAGTTGAAAACGGGGAAGCGCCGCTTCCCCGTTTTTTTAGGAGGAGAAGGTGGAGAGCGACGTCATACTGGATGTTTCGCATGTAACAAAAACCTTTCCGGGCGTCACGGCACTAAGCGACGTGTCCCTCCAGGTCCGCCGCGGCGAGATCCACGGGCTGTGCGGGGAGAACGGCGCGGGCAAGTCCACCCTGGTGAAGATCCTCTCCGGCGTGTACCCGCACGGCACCTACGAGGGCTCCATCACCTTCCAGGGTGAAGAGCTGCGCTTCGAGCAGAAATCGATCCGGGCCGCTATCGAGGCGGGAATCGCAATCGTCTACCAGGAGCTCACCCTCATCCCGAAAATGACCGTGGGGGAGAACATTTTCCTGGGCAAGGAGCCCGTGGAGGGCCGCCGGATCAACCGCTCGACGCCTGTATGCGCAGAGCAGGGACATCCTGGCCAAGTACGGGCTGGACATCCTCCCGCAGGCCAGGGTCATGGACCTCGGCGTGGGCAAGCAGCAGATGGCGGAGATCGCCAAGGCTCTTTCGGAAGACGCGAAGCTCCTCATCCTGGACGAGCCGACTTCTGCCCTCACGCAAACAGAAGTCCTCAAGCTCATGGAGATCCTGCAGGGCCTGAAGGCGCACGGTGTCACCTGCATCTATATTTCCCACAAGCTGGAAGAGTTTTTCGGCATCACGGACCGGGTCACCGTGCTGCGGGACGGAAAGCTCATCTCCACCATGGAAACAAAGGACGCGAGCACGGAGAAGCTCGTCAAGCTGATGGTCGGAAGGGAGATGACGGACCGGTTCCCCCGAGTCAGCGCACGCCGACAGAGGTGATCCTCTCCGTGCGCGGGCTTCACGCGGAAGACCCCTCAATTCCCGGCAGGGAAATCCTGAAGGGCGTGGACTTCGATCTTCGCAGGGGAGAGATCCTCGGCATCGCCGGGCTCATGGGCTCCGGGCAGGACCGAGCTTGTCACGACGATCTTCGGCGAATACGCAACGATCACCGCGGGCAGCATTGTCTTCGAGGGGAAAGAGGTGCATATCGGCTCGGCCCGGGACGCAATGGATCAAGGCATCAGCCTGGTGCCGGAAGACCGCAAGCAGCTCGGGCTGGTGCTCATCCAGTCCGTGCTCAAGAACGTTGCCCTCCCGAACCTGAACAAGTTCTCGGCGTTCATGCGCATCGACAAGCAGGCCGAGCTGCACGAGACGGAAAAATACGCCAAGAGCCTTGCCATCAAGGCCCCTTCCCTGAGCGTCGCCGTGGACAACCTCAGCGGCGGCAACCAGCAGAAGGTCGTCATTGCAAAGTGGCTCATGTCGGCACCCAAGGTTCTCATCCTGGATGACCCTACCCGCGGCATAGACGTGGGGGCAAAATTCGAGATCTACAAGCTCATGAACGAGCTCGCGGCTCAGGGCATGGCCATCATCATGATCTCCTCCGAGCTGGAGGAGGTGATCGGCATGAGCGACAGGGTCGTCGTCATGTGCGAAGGCCGGTCGAACGGAGTGCTCACGCGGAGCGAAGCCACACAGGAGCGTGTCATGACGCTCGCCACAGGCATCACCACAAATGGAACGAGGTAAATCATGAGCTCAGTCAGCCTGCCCGCACAGCGAAAAAGTCTCTTCGCGTCAAGCACCCAGACCGTCACGATGATCACGGCCCTGGTGATCATCTGGCTCCTGTTCGGATTTCTCACCAACTTCACCTTCCTTTCGCCCCGGAACCTCTCCAACCTGTTCCGCCAGATGACGATCATCTCCTTCCTTGCATGCGGCATGGTATTCGTGATCGTCACGGGAAGAATCGACCTCTCGGTGGGATCGGTGACGGGGTTCATCTCCGCCATCGTTGCCGTCCTCCAGGCCCGGACCTTCCCCGACCTGCTGCCGCACCTGTTTCCGGCCCTGGCAGGCACCCCCTGGGTCGGGGTCGTCTCGACCCTCCTCACGATCATCATCGCAATGAGCGTGGGCATCCTGGTCGGTATGTTCCAGGGTTCCATCATCGCCTATCTTGGAGTGCCGGCATTCATGGTCACACTGGGCGGCATGCTGATGTTCCGCGGCGGAGTCCTTGGCGTGACCAGGGGTGAATCGATCATGCCCATCGAGAACTCCCTTCGCCTGATTGCGCAGGGATACCTCTCCGACTGGCTTGGCCTGATCTTTGCAGCGGCAGCCGCCATCTTCATCTTTGTCATGACCTTCAGCACCAGGGCGCGGCAGCAGCAGTTCGGGTTCGCGCTTGCCCCCTTCTGGAAAGACCTGGCAAAGGCCCTGGCTGCTTCCCTCGGCCTCTTTGCCTATGTCGTGATCATGAATATCTACCGCGGCGTGCAGACCCCCGTGCTCGTGCTGGCAATCATCGTGGTCGTCATGTCTTACCTGGCCAATTCCACCCGGTTCGGAAGATATTCCTACGCCATCGGAGGCAACCCCGAGGCCACCCGACTCTCCGGAGTCAACATTAAAAAGAACCTCTTCCTCATATTCGTGCTCATGGGCGCCCTTTGCGCCGTGGCCGGCATCGTCCTCACCGGCTACGTGGCGGCAGGAACAATCGGGGCAGGCACCAACTATGAGCTTGATGCCATTGCCTCCTGTATCCTCGGCGGCACCTCCCCGCTGGGGGGCAGCGGAACGATCATCGGCGCCATGCTCGGCTCACTCATCATCGCGAGCCTTGCCAACGGCATGAGCGTCATGAACGTCGCACCGTTCTGGCAGTACATCGTCCGCGGCCTGGTGCTCATCCTCGCCGTCTATCTCGACGTGGCCACCAGGAAAGGCCGACGATAGAGGAGAAAAAGCCCCCGACCCCGCGTTCCCTTGCCGTCACGCCGATCCCCGCGCTATCATTCCGTCGATGGCCTTCACGGTCCTGATTGTCGACGACGAAAAGGAGATGTGCCTCTCCCTTTCCGAGATCTTTTCCTCTCACGGGTTCTCCTCCGTCACCGCGACCGATCCCCTTGGAGTACCCGCCCTCATCGAGAAGCACCGGGTGGGGCTCATCCTTCTGGACATCCACATGCCCCAGCAGAGCGGCATCGATCTGCTGAAGCTCATCAAGAGCCGCGACCGCTCCCTGCCGATCATCATGATCACCGGCTACCCTTCAATCGAAAATGCGGTGGAATCCATGCGTTACGGCGCGCATAACGTATTCGTCAAGCCGCTCAAGATCCGCGAGCTGGTGAAGGAGATCGAGCAGATCAGGGATTCGCGGGCGCGCGCAGGCGCCGATGAAGGAGAAGCCTCGCTGGTGACAGGGAACCCGGGGATGCTCCGCATCCTGACGGAGATCGACCGCGTGGCCCCCACGGACGCTCCGGTCCTGATCACCGGAGAAAGCGGCACGGGAAAGGAGCTGGTGGCGGGCGCCATCCACCGCCGGAGCACGCGGCGGGACGGGCCATTCATCAAGGTGAATTGCGCCTCCATACCGGACACGCTGCTGGAGAGCGAGATGTTCGGCCACGAACAGGGCGCGTTCACCGATGCGGTCCGCCGGCATATAGGGAAACTGGAGCTCGCCAATCGCGGCACCCTCTTTCTCGACGAGATCGGGGACATGACGCTTTCCACCCAGCCCAAGCTGCTCCGCGTCCTGCAGGACGGGGAGTTCCAGAGACTGGGAGGGGTGGAAACCTTCCGATCCAGCGCGCGGATCATCGCCGCCACCAACAACGACGTCGGGGAGCTCATGGGAAAGAAGGGGTTCCGTGAAGACCTCTTCTACAGGCTTTCGGTGGTCACGATCCACCTGCCCGCTTTGCGCGAGCGAAAGGACGACATCGAAAGGCTTCTCTCCCATTTCCTGGGTGTTTTCAACAGGAAATACTCGAGGGACATCGCATCCGTGTCCGAATCGGTGAGGGACATCCTTTACCGGCACGAATGGCCGGGCAACATCCGGGAGCTGCGCAACTGCATCGAGCGCGCCGTGATATTCTGCGATTCTCACGAGCTCCGGGAGGAGCATCTGCCCGCCCAGTACATGAAGCTGAGAGACCAGGGCTTTCCGGACAGCCTGGAGTCGATCTATGAGAAGCTCTCCCGGCAGAGGATCTCCGAGGCGCTCGCAAAGAGCAGCGGGGAGAAGCAGAAGGCGGCAAAACTCCTCAACATCAGCAGGAAGACGCTGTACAACAGAATGAAGAAGCTCGGGATGGAATGAAAACCGCGGACGCGACGCCTCTCCTGCAGATGCGCGGCATCAGGGTCTCCTACGGGAACATCCCCGCCCTGCGGGACGCGGACTTCGACCTTTACCGCGGCGAGATACACGCCCTGGTGGGCGCCCACCGGGCCGGCAAGTCCTCATTGGTGAAGCTTCTGAGCGGAGCGGTGCGCAAGGACGCAGGTGAAATAATCTTCGACGGTCGGCGGATGGAATCATTCACTCCGCGCACGGCAATCAGGAGCGGCATCGGGATCGTCTACCAGCATCTCAACGTCATCCCCTCCCTGAGCGCCGCGGAGAACATCTTCGCCGGACGGTTCCTGAAGGCCGGGATGCTCCGACTCAACCATCACCGGATGCGCGACGAGGCTGCCGCTCTCTTTGCCCGGCTCTCCTTCCCCCTGGACGTGGATATTCCGGTGCACCGGCTCACCGTGGCGGCGCAGCACATGGTGGAGCTGGCGCGGGTGCTCTCCTTCAATCCGCGTATCCTGATCCTGGACGAGGTGTCCAACAAGCTCACCCCTGAGGAGATGGAGCGCATCTATCCGATGCTGCAGCAGTTCAAGGCCGACGGCAAGAGCGTGGTGTACATCTCGCACAACATGGATGAGATCTTCCAGTTCGCCGACCGCGTGACCATCCTCAAGGACGGCCGCAGGATGGACACGGAGCGCATCGAGGACCTGGATCGCGTCAAGCTCATCAAGCTCACCTACTCGTTCGTGCTCAGCCGCGAGGAGCTCGGCCGGCAGAACCTCGAGCTCTACAGCCTGAAGCTCTACAATGAGAACATCATCAAGAACATCCCCGTCGGCGTGATCATCCTCAACGCGGAGCAGGGAATCTACCTCATCAACTACGCAGCGACGAAAATACTGGGGCTCGAGGCGGGGGTGGTCGGCAGACAGTTCGCGGACGTGGTGCGCCAGGAAGATTTTCCGGACATGGCCGCTGTCATGGAAATGATCGGGACCCGGCAGGAGCTCTTCCTGAAAGAGACTTCGTACCGTGGAGAGAAGATTCTGAAGGTCTCGGTGTTTCCTTTCCGAGACGAGGACTACGACTTCCTGGGCACCATCATCCTGGTGGAGGACATATCCCGGGAGCGCTCCATCGAGGAATACCTCCTCAGAACGGAGAAGCTCGCCTCCACCGCGGAGCTGGCGGCCGGAGTGGCGCACGAGATCAACAACCCCCTGGGGATCGTGCAGAACTACGTCGAGTTGCTGAAGCTGCGGAATCTCGATGCCGACTCCCGGGTGAAGCTTGAGAAGATCGAAAACGAAGTGAACCGGATCGAAAGGATAGTCGGAAGCCTTCTTTCGTTCTCCAAGTTCAGCGACCTGAGCTTTCACGAGGTCGACGTCGCGGAGGTTCTCGATGAAGTGATCCTTCTCCTCGCGCATCGATTCGCGGAAAAGGGCATCACCGTGGACAGGAAGAAGGCGCCGGATTCTGCGCTTGTCCTGGGTGATGAGAACAAGCTGAAGCAGCTCTTTCTCAACCTCTTCGCCAACAGCATCGAAGCCGTGACGGATGGCGGAGCGATAAAAGTGGATCTGGCTGTCGAAGAGGCGCGGGGGACCGTGGAGTTCACGATTACGGACAACGGGTGCGGGATTCCCGCGGAGATCGCCGGTCGGATCTACGACCCTTTCTTCAGCACAAAGAAAAGCAAGAAGAACGCGGGACTCGGGCTCTCCATCTGTCAGAGGATTGTGGAGCTGCACAACGGAATGATCACCTGCACCAGCCTGCCGGGCAGATCCACGAGCTTTCTGCTTCGGTTCCCTCGAATCGTTTCCGGCTCGCCCCGTGTGTAAATCGCTACCCATGAAATAGGCCCGGTGGACCGGGGATTTCCCATGGATCCAGGGGCGGCGGGCATGACACATCGTAGTCATGCAGGTTCTTTCCCCGCAGTAAGTTGGAAAAAGCACTCGTGGCTGTCCCGGCACGCTTCTTGCTTCGTACCGGCATCCGGCCGCATGACGGCCATTGTGAAAGGAGTTCATATGAAAAGACTGGTTCTGATTGCATGCGCCCTGCTGATGTTCGGGCTTGCGCTGGGCTTTGCCGGAGGCGGCAAGGAGCCCAAGACCTTCGAGGTGGCCGTATCGCTTCCCGGCTCCGTCGAGTTCTTCAGCGTCGAGCGCAAAGGGATGGACAAGGCCGCTGCGGAGTTCGGCATCAAGCTCACCTACTCTGACGCCGAGTGGGACGCGGGCAAGCAGCTTTCCCAGGTGGAAAATTTCGCAGCGAAGAAGGTCGACCTGATCCTCTTGTGCGCAGCCGACAATCAGGCGCTCCTGCCGGCGGTGAAAGTGTGCAAGGATGCCAAGATTCCCCTCATTACCTTCACCAACGTGGTCGGGCCGAACCCGGATGGGACGCTTGACGGAGTCCTCTCGTACATCGGCACCAACGAGGTGACTATCGGACACCTCATTGGCCAGATGGCGGAAAAAGCCCTGGACGGAAACCCGGCAAACATCGTCCTCATTGAGGGGACCCCGGGAACCCCCCCGCAGAGGATGCGGACCCAGGGATTCAAGGAAATCGTGGACAAGCACCCCAACTGGAAGATCGTGTACTCGCAGGCCATCACGGGTTGGACCAAGGAAGGCGCACTGGCTGCAATGGAGGCTTTCCTGCAGTCCGGGCAGAGGGTCGACCTGGTTGCCTGCCAATGGTACTACGGCGCCACCGCGGCCGCTCAGGCACTGAAGGAAAAAGGGTACAGCCAGAACAAGGTTGCCATTTCCGGCTATGAGTTTTCCAAGGAGCTTGCCCCGTTCATCAAGGACGGAACGGTGGACATGACTGCCAACTACTCCATCGAGGATACGGGGTACAAGGCGGTCCAGGCAGCGGCAAAGTATCTGAAGGGCGAAAAGATCTCCTCATTCATCGAGGTGGTGCCCTACATTGTCTCAAAGGAAAACGTGGACTCGGTCGTACCGGAGATGTAGGCCGTCAATTTGGCAGCACGCACTCGGGGAGCGGTCCCCGCCCGCACGGGCGGGGACCGCATTTTCCAACAATGAGGGACATGATGGGACCCTGGATCGCCACGCAACTGTTCGTTGGAAAGAACGGAATGTCAGCCGTCACCCGCGCGCGGATCGGGGATGCCATTGCCCGGGCGCAGGAACTCGCACGCATAGACGCGGTCATGATCTGGCCCTCAGCCGTGCCCGGGCTCACCGAGGAGCTGGTGCGTGCCTCGCGGAATAGCGGCATCTCGCCCTTTCTCTGGTTTCCCATCCTCGCGGACGTGCCGGGCGTTCCCGTGCCCCCTGATTCCCTCACCCTGAGCTGTGACGGTTCAAGAGGGAACGGTTCAATCGGCGCATGGGAGGGTCTGGCCGGCGGTGAAGAGAACTTCCTCTTCTCCTGCCCCAACGCCACGGAAACCCTGGATTCCGCTTTCCAGACCTATGAATCACTCCTGTCCTCCTTGGACGTAGATGGGGTCATGCTGGACAGGATCCGTTTTCCCGTCACCCGCCAACGGTTGGGAATCCCTCTTCTGCTGCTTCTGCGAATCCTGCCGCGCCGGTTTTCATGCGTTTGCCGGTCTCTCCCTCGATTTGATGCGTCAACGCGCCAGGGACTTCACGACCCGAATTCGGGAACAGGGCCCGTCGGAGCTGCGGGCCGCCTGGACGGCACCCGGCGCGTTGTGGAAGGCGGCCGGACTGGAAAAGCTGGCCGCATTCCGCGCGCGGTCGGTCACATCAGCGGTCAGGCGCTTCAGCTCCCTCGCGCACGCACGCGGCCTGGGCGTCGGGCTTGATCTTTTCAGCCCGTCGCTTGCGCCGCTTGTCGGTCAGGACTACGAGGTCCTGAGCAGCCTCTGCGACTGGATCAAGCCGATGATTTATTGCCGCGCCGTAGGTCCGGCGGGTTTGCCCCTGGAGATCGCAAGCCTGTGGAAGGCTCTTTCCACCCTGCATTCCGTGGCCGATGCACGCGCAACAGGGGACCTCCTGAGTGATGTCTTTTCCTGGCAGCTGCCCGGCGCGGTGGAGGAGCTGCTCCGGAGCGGTCTTCCCGCAGAGGTCATCTCCTCCGAGCTGGAGATGATCCGGCGAATGAGCCTTGCCTCCCGGACGAGAGTCTACGCCGGCATCGAGGCGGTGAGAATGCCCGAGTTCGGGATCGATGTCACTCCCGCCATGCTGGCGCGCAGCCTGCGCCAGCTACAAGCGCCCGCCGACGGGATTGTCGCCTCCTGGAACCTGCTGCATATCCCGGAAGAGAACCTCAGGCTCATCGGTGCGCTGAAGGTGTGAGCACGGTCATGGAAGCACTCCTTCGTCTTTCCGGCATCAGCAAGATTTTTCCCGGTGTGCAGGCGCTGGACGGCATCGACCTCGAGATCGGCAGAGGTGAGGTGCACGCCCTTCTCGGGGAGAACGGCGCGGGGAAGTCGACCCTGGTCAAGGTGATCGCAGGGGTCCATCCCAGTGACGGAGGAACGCTGGTTTTCGACGGTCGGGAGCGGCATTTCGCATCCCCCGGTGAGGCCTCCGCGGCCGGCATCGCCATGATCCATCAGGAGACGAGCCTCATCCCCACGCTGACGGTGATGCAGAACGTGTTCCTCGGCATCGAGCGCAGATCGTTTCTCAATGTGATCGACGATCGGCGCACGCGCCGCGAATACCTGGCTGCCTGTGAAAGGCTCTCATTCAAGCTGCCCCCGACGCGACTGGCCCGCGAATTGACCGTGGCCGAGCAGAAGATGACGGAGATCCTGAAGGCGATGCTCCGTAACGCGTCCTTTCTCATCATGGACGAGCCCACCGACGCCCTTTCGGATGCCGAGATCGAACACCTCTTCCGCATCATGCAGGACTTGAAGAGAGACGGGGTCACCGTGCTCTACATCACGCACTACCTGGACGAGGTGTTCAGCGTCGCGGATCGGATCACCGTGTTGCGTGACGGCAGGAAGGTGGGCACACGAAGCACAGCGGAGCTTGACAGGAACGCCATCGTCAGAATGATGATCGGCCAGGAGATCGAGGAGGGAGGAGAGTTCCGGCCGCGTGCAGTGCGCGGGTCAGAGGCTCTCCGCGCGGAAAAGCTCGTCCGTGGGCGCGTGGTGAACGGCATCTCCTTCTCCGCCTACCAGGGAGAGATATTGGGCATCGCCGGCGTGCTGGGCTCGGGAAAGACGGAGCTTGCCCGGCTGCTCTTCGGCGCCGACAGGCCCGATGCCGGAGCAATCTACGTCGACGGGCACTTACGGAGAATCGGCTCACCTTCGGAGGCGGCAGCACACGGCATTGGGATGGTGCCCGAGGACAGGAAGCGCCTCGGTCTTGTCCTGGGCCACGAGGTATACAAGAACATCACCATCGCCTCCCTGGCGAAGTTTTCCCGAGGGATATTCATAAGCAAATCGGAGGAGCGGGAGGCCGTTGACCGGGTGGTGAAAAGGCTTTCCATCCGGATCCGGGGTCCCGCGCAGGCCGTCAAATACCTGAGCGGGGGCAACCAGCAGAAGGTGGTGATCGCAAAATGGCTCGTGGCTGACAAGAAGGTGCTGATCATGGACGAACCCACCCGAGGAATCGACGTGGGCTCCAAAATCGAGATCCACCGCATCATGCGAGCTCTGGCCGATGCGGGAGCATGCATCATCTTCATCTCCGCGGAGGTCCCCGAGATCGTGCGGGTGTCGGACAGGATTCTCGTCATGCAGGGAGGCGGGATTGTCGCCGAGCTGGAGCGGGGGGCCACCCAGGAGCAGGTGGTCCATATGATGTTGAAAGGAAACGGTCAATGAAAGAGATGGCGGGTCTCCGACAGTGGGTGGCAGCGCGGCGCGGCGGGTTCTCCATGAAGAAGTACGGCCTGATGATCGGATTCATCTTCATGGGGATAGTCATTTCGATCATCACCCCCAGTTTCCTCACCCCCACCAACCTCCTGAACATATTGCGTCAGAGCTCGATCGTGGGCGTCATGGCAATCGGCACCGCCTTTGTCATCATCGGCGGCGGATTCGATATCTCAGTCGGCTCACTTCTGGCCCTTGCCGCCGCGATGAGCCTCAAGCTCCAGCAGTCCATGCCGTGGTACATCGCCATCGTCGTGGTGCTCGCCGTCGGCGGCCTGGCGGGGCTGCTGAACGGGGTGCTGACCGCCAAGGTCCACATCGTGGCCATCATCACGACCCTCGGGACCATGACGATCCTGCGCGGCCTCACCTACCTGTACACGGGCGGCTACCCCATCACCGGATCCTCCACGGAGTTCCAGTTCATCGGCTCGGGGTACGTCGGGCCTATCCCCTTCCCGATCATCATTTTCCTCGCCATGGTGATCCTCTGGCAGTTCATCCTCAAGAAGACCACCCTCGGCAGATATTCCTGCGCGGTGGGCGGCAACAAGGAGGCGACCCGTCTCTCAGGCGTTCCCGTGGACTTCTACCACATCATGACCTTCGTCATCGGCGGGATCATGGCTGCCATGTCGGGCATCATCTATGCGGCGCGCCTGAACGCCGCCACCCCCCTTGCAGGGCAGGGCTACGAGCTTGACGCGATTGCCTCCTGCGTCATCGGCGGCACGAGCGTTTCAGGCGGTGAAGGGAGCATCGTGGGAATCCTGATCGGCGTGCTGCTGCTGAATATCGTCAACAACATGTTCAACCTGCTCGGGATCCAGGTCTACATCCAGTACCTCATAAAGGGAGTGATCATCCTGACCGTGGTGGGGTTCGATTCCTACTCGCGCCACAAGCAATAGGCCGGGACCGCACCAGGCATAGTCGCGTAAGTCGTTCTGCGCAAAACACCGGTCACAGAACTGACAATTTAGGCTCTGCACGAGGTCGTAAGCCGTGAAGCGTCCATTCAGCTCCTGGCCGTCACCAACCAGGAAGGCAGGCGGATCTCCCAGGCCCACACGCAGCGCGGGGAGAAGAGCCTGTTCCGCAATCTGATGAACAAGGATTTCAGGAAGCGCGACTGGTTCGTTGCGGTGCTCAAGTCCGCCGAGCCCTACTACTCCGACCTTTTCTTTTCGAAGTACACGGGAAAGCTCATCATGACCGCCGCCATGCCCATCCTCGATGCCGAGGGTCGCATGTATGCGGTCATGGATATCGATTTTCGCTTCGATGAGCTGGTGAAGCTGATCAGCCCCATTCCGGACGAAATACTTCAAGCAGGTTGATCGAGGGCATCGCCGTGCTCGGCGGATTTGGGCATCGCCGTGCTCGGCGGATTTGGGCGCCGCCGAGGACGCGCCCGCGAAGCCGAGTTGAACCGTCGACGGTCGAGGGCGAAAGGTCTATAGTAGCCGGGAATCACGGCCGCGGTACTCCGTGGCATTTTTCGCGGTCACGAATGCCACCTAACTGCACGGGGTACCGTGCAAGGTACGGTGGCCGCGGTACTCCGTGACGTTTTCCTCATGAAGCGCGCCGTCGCGAGCTGAAGGAGCAATGGTGGGCGGGATAATCAGGCGGGAGCTCTTCCGCGCGCCCCTCTCGGGCCGCAACAGGTTCCGTCGGACAATGCAGTTTCAGAGCGTGGACCGGGTGCCGCATTTCGAGTTCGGCTACTGGAACGAGACGTACAAGACCTGGCATGAGCAGGGGCTGCCGCGCGAGGTGGACACCGAGCAGAGGGCCAACCGCTACTTCGGGTTCGACCGTTTCGAGCTCTGTCCGGTGAACGACTGGAACTGGCTCTGCCCCGCGTTCGAAGAGAAGGTGATCGAGGAGGATGAACGGCACCGCACGATCATCGACAAGGACGGCGTGACGTGCGTGGTGAACAAGGACGGTTCCTCGTCGATTCCCCACGTGCTCGACTACCCCCTGAAAAACAGGGAGAGCTGGAACCGCATCAAGAAAAGGCTCGACCCCGACAACCCGGACAGGCTTCCTCGAAACTGGGAGGAGCTGAAGGCGGGCTACCACAACCGGGACTATCCCCTCGGCGTGCACGCGGGCAGCCTCCTCGGCTTTCTCCGCGACCTGATGGGATTCGAAAACATCGCCATCGCATTCTATGACATGCCTGACCTCATGGCGGAAATGATCGATTATATGTGCGATTTCAACCTCGCCATTCTGGAAAAGCTTGTACGCGACATCGATTTCGACTACGCCAACGGCTGGGAGGACATCGCCTTCAGAAACGGGCCGATTATCGGGCCGAAGATGTTCCGGCAGTTCCTGCAGCCGGGCTACAAGAGGATCGCCACATTCCTGCGCGGCCACGGCATCAACGTGATTTTTACGGACTGCGACGGTGATATCACCCCGATTGTCGACATCTGGATCGAAGCCGGCTTCACCTGCCAGTTCCCTATCGAGGTCGCGGCGGGCACCGATCCCCTGGCACTTCGCGCGCGCTTCGGCGACCGCGTGCTCCTGATCGGCGGAGTGAACAAACGCGCCTTGATTGCCGGCAAAGACGCAATCGACAGGGAAATGGAGCGCCTGGCGCCGCTCGTCGCGCAGGGGGGGTTCATCCCCCACGTGGATCACCGCTGCCCGCCGGACGTCAGCTTCGAGAACTATCTTTATTACCTGGACGCGAAGAAGAGGATCCTCGGGTTCTGAAAGGAGCGAATGATGAAACTGGCGGGAAATACCGTCCTGATCACCGGCGGAGCAACCGGTATCGGGTTCGTCCTGGCGGAGGCCTTTTTGAAAGAGGGCAGCATCGTGCTCGTGTGCGGCCGCAGGGAGGCCAGGCTGGCGGAGGCCAAGAAGCGCCATCCGGCCCTGCACACACGGGTGAGCGATATTGCGAAGGAAGAGGATCGCCGGACCCTGGGTGACTGGGCGATCTCTCACAACGTGAATATTCTGATCAACAACGCGGGCATGCAGCGCGAGGTGGATTTCACGCGCGGGCTTCCGGCGCTTACGGAGGGCGACAACGAGATCAGGTGCAACCTGGAGGGTCCCCTGTTTCTGACCGCTCTTCTCCTGCCTCACCTGCAGAGCCGGCAGAATGCGGCAATCATCAACATTTCTTCCGGATTGGGGTTCGTCCCCATCGCCCGCATGCCCGTCTATTGCGCCACAAAGGCGGCCCTCCACTCATTCACCGTGTCCCTGCGCCATCAGCTTGCGGGCAAAGGCATCAAGGTCTTCGAGGTCATACCGCCCACCGTCGATACCGAGCTTGACAGGGGAGCACGGGCGAAGCGGGGACAGACAGACCGGGGAATACCCGCACAGGAGGTGGCGGACGCCGTCATGAAAGGCCTGACCGAGGATCAATTCGAAATCCCGGTGGGAACGGCGGCCAACCTTGTGGCGGGATCACGCGCCAATTTCGACCAGATCTTCAAGAACATGAACGCGGGGCGGTAGCGCTCCGCTCAGCCTGTTCTTTTCTTCTCCTTGAGGTCGTCCTTGTTCAGGATGAGGATGTTCCCCGAGTCATCCTGCACGTACACCTCGGTACCCGACACGACTATATAGGTGGACGCATCCACCTTTCGCTCCGACTGCGCCTGGAGCGCGGCGGTTGCATCAAACCTTCCGAGGTATGCGCCCTGCCCCGAGTCAATGACCGCGTACACCGAGGGATCCGATGCGGCCAGATAAGTGGTCGGAACGAGATTGTCCTTGCCTTCCTGGCGGACGGCGAGCGTCGTCGGGTCGAGCGTGACCAGCCTGACGGCACCGTTGCGGTCCGGGCGCCCGGCGGCTACGACGAGTGAGCCCCCGACGGTGACGTACAACCGGCCGCGCACCGAGTTCAGGTCCGATTGCGTGAGGAGCTTGCCGGAAACGCGGTCGATCAGAACGAGCTTGCCGAAGTGCTCGGGGGATTCCGCAACGGCATAGATGAACAGCACCTGCCCCGGCGCGGCGGGCTGCACCGGCGCCGCAGGCTGTGCGGCGGCTTCCTGCTGCTTCTGCTGGATCAGGGCCTGCTCGTCCGCCGCGATCTTTGCCCGCTGCTGCTGCACCGCCTTCTGGCTCGCGTCAAGCTGCTGCTGCTGCGCGGCAGCGGCCTGCTCCTGCTGCTGTATCTTCTGCTGCTGACCGGCCACCGCCTGTTCCTGTTTTTGAACCTCCGCCTGCGCGGTCGCGGCAGCCTGTTTCTGCTCGGAAGTCGCTCCCGGGGCGGAAGCCGCTGCCTGGGCCTGCGCCGCGGCCTGCTTGCTCTGCTCGAGGGCCTGGGTCTGAGCTTGAAGCTGCTGTTTTTCCTGCTGGATCTTCTCCTGCTGACCGGCCACCTGCTGCTGGCCCTGCTCGATGCCTTTCTGCTGGAGCTCGGTGAGGTCCTTTCTCTCCGGCAGGGCCTTGCCGGGCTGCGACTGGAGGTTTTCGATCACCTTTGGCGCGGCGAGCTGCCCCGCCCCGACGGCGCTCAGGTTGCCTTTCTGCGCGCCGCTGGACAGAGGAATGACCATGCGGGTCTTGCCGGGCCAGTCGGTGTACTTCGTGCCGATTCCCGCGTTGTCGGGAGAAAGATACCCCATGACCAGGCCCTTGTAGACCGAGCCGAGGTACTTCATGTCCCCGCGGAACACGGCGTTGTAATAAACGACAAATCGGGCGAGGACCATCGCGTCCGGCTGTGAATACGCATAGGCGGCCTGCAGGTATCCGCCTACCGCGCGCATGATGTTGATCACATCATCGACCTCGGCGCCTGCTTCGATGACAAAGATGTCCGCATCCAGCTTGACGCCCTCGGCAGGCCCGATGGCATGGATGAGCCTGTACTTGCCGGCATAGGTGAACTCAGCCGTCTTGTCCCCGACACTTCGTCCGAGTGACCGGCCGATCCCGAAAATCTCATCCAATGTGTCGATTTTGCTGTGCGGCCCCACATAGTTGGTGAAGATGATGTTGGAGCCCTGGCCTTTATTGAGCTCGTCCCTGTCGACCTGGAGCCCGTACGCCAGCATTCCCGCCAGCAGCAAAAGGAGCGCGGTGAATCCCTTTTTCATCGGTCACTCTCCCTTTTCCGAGTATATCCTAGTTGTGATCCTTTCGCAGCACGGTCAAAGCCCGCGACCGAATTTGCTGGGGGAAATCGCCCTGAAAAACCGCAAGAAGGGCGGCAACAGCAGCCGGCTCGCCCGTGCCCCCCTCGTATGCGCCGATGCGCTCGAATGCATCGAGCGCCGCGGCGGCGATCCGGTCATCCGGCGGGGACATCCCCGCACGGGAAAGGGCCGCCGCGATGGCGCGGGAGGACGAGCCGTCGGAATCGCTTGCAAGGAAGCCCAGCGCTCCGATTTCCGCGGAAAGGGCGATGGGATCGTACTCATTGCCGATGACCTGGATCAGCGCCTGCCGTGAGCGCGTGGATCCGACCAGGCCGAGGAGTCGCGCCGCCTCGGTGCGCACATCGGGAAAATCGTTCATCACCCGCATGTTTCGATAGACGCGATTCAGAAGACCCTCACCGCTGAACTGCTCCAGCAGTCGCACGACATACCATGTGCTCTTGCCTATGGAATGGTCGTCGATGCGCTCCCGAATTCTCGCAAGGAGCAGGAGCAGGATGTCCCGATTATCAACAGCCGCCAGGCTTTGAAGGTAAAGATAGTCGGGAATGGTGTTGAGCAGGGCCTCGTTTCCGCCGGGCGGCCCCGCATCCGTCCTCCCCGAGTGCGCTTCATCGTGTCCCTCCTGCGGCCAGGCGCCGGGAGGCCTTCCTCCCGCGCCACCGTATTCGGTGGATTGGGCGCCGCCGTACCCGGCGGATTTGGCGCCGCCGTACTCGGCGGATTTGGCGCCACCGGCGGCCGCGGAATCGCGCGTCCGTGAGGAATCCGTCCCCTCGGCCGACGTGCCGGCAGGACGGGGAACGCCGATTGCATAGACGATCCAGTCGCGTCCGCCCACATAGAAAGTGCCGTCGCGGCTCAGCACTATTGAACCGAAAGTCCCGACGGCAAATGAGTCGGTCCCCGGACGGGCGGGATCGATCAGGAGAAGAGTGCCGTCGGTCGTAAACTCCCATTGCGGAGAGCTTCCCAGCAGGGGGGCTGCCTCGATGCGCTTTCCGGTGAGGATCTTCCAAAGCTGCGCGCCTTTATCCGAAAGCCCGACTACCTGACCGCTCGAAGCAGCGGCAACAATCCGGCCTGCCCCCGCCGACACTCCCGCAATGCGCGTACCGGCGGAATACTGCCACGCGATATCCCCGCTTGGATTGACGGCGATCACGGAACCCTCGGCCGTTCCCACAAGCACCCTGCCTCCCGCGGCAACTGCGAGCGCCGTCGGCGCGGCGGGAAGCGGCAGCGACCACTTGAAGTCGCCCCAAGGGGTGAGCGCGTAAAGTCTGCGGTCGGCCGCAACGATATAGATCGTTCCCGCTCCGTCCATCGCCGGTGAGTGGGTGATCGCCCCCGGCAGGGTAATACTCCATTGCGGGCGTCCCAGGTGGGACAGCGCGGCGAGCGTTCCCGCTGCGGTGCCGACATACACCGTTCCATCAGCGGCGACCGCGGGGTCGCCGGCAGGAAGCCCGTCGAGATGAAAGCGCCAGAGCGGATACCCGGAGGCATTGATTGCAACGAAATCATTGTTCTTCAATCCCGCGTAGATGGTCCCGTCCCCGCCAAGCGCCAGGCAATCCCACGGAAGCCACCCGAGATCGCACTTCCACTGGAGCCCTCCGCCGGGTCCCATGCATAGAGGAAGCCGTCCTCCGAAACCGCGTAGATCGTCCCGTCCGCCGCCACGGCGGGCCTGCTGCGGATCTGCCCTCCGGTCGCATACCGCCACAGAATGCCGAGCCCGGGGGAATGGATCGCTTCAGACTTGATCAAGGCGGGTACGCACAGAGAGACGGCGAGGACGAGAAGCACGAGCCTCCATTTCATCCAGGATGAACCTACTCCTTTGGGCCGGTTTCGCAAAGCCGCGATTCGGCCGGGGGGAGGACATCTTCCCCGCTGCCGAGTTCTCCGATGTTCCTTGCCTCGATGCCCCCGCGGAAGTATTTTTTGTTTGAGACAGTCGTCTTCAGGGAAAGTCACTTCGGTCGGTTGCCGGAAGGAGGCAGAAATGTTCATAGACTACCTGACCCTCATGCTCATCAATCTTGCCGCGGGTCTCTTCATCATGGCGGTGTTCGTATTCTGGTTCCTGAACGGGGACCGGAAAAAGGTGGCGCCGGGACTCCTGGTGAGCGGGTTCGTCGGACTCGTCACGGGGCTGCACGAGATATTCACCTGGCCTATCGTCAGCAGCTACAATATCCCCTTCGGCGAGATGTCGGTCTTCTTCGGAGTTCTCTTCCTCGCCACGGGGATCGCGATTCTGAGGGACTGGGACCTTCTCACGCTGGGAGTGTACGCGGTGTTTGCCGGGGCCGCCTCTATTGTCCTGGGCATCAGGATGTATTCCCTCAAGATGACAAGCGAGCCGCTGGTGGCCATGGCGGGCTACGTCCTTACCGGCCTCCTTGCCGTTCTCGCGTTGCCGGTGTACCTGCTGCGCAAGAGCCTTGTCGTACGCATCCTCGCCTCTCTGGGCCTGGTGGGCGCAACCGCCATCTGGGCCTTTCTCGGCTATCTTGCATACTGGGCGCACCTGGCGAACTTCTCCAAGTGGGTGCCCACGTTGTTTCAGGCGCCAAAGTAGCGATTCGCTCGGTCCCGCCCCGCCGCACCCCGCTTGACTGGGCGGGGCCGGGTCTTTTCCCTGCCCCATCAGCCGGGCATGCGTCTGACAGGGTTCACACCACGAGCTGCCTGCACACCGGTCCGGCATAACCCATGTCGGGCGTGGTGAATGCGGCGCCCTGACGGCCGCGAGAGTCCACGGCAATGATGCCGCCGCGTCCACCGGTGCGCCTGTGAATGGACCGCAGCACAGCCTCCACCGCCTCCTGCGGGTGCTCGCCGCGCGCCGCGCGGTCCGAGACGGACTTCGCGGCCGCCATGCGGATGAAGGCCTCTCCCCATCCCGTGCAGCAGACAGCCGCGCCCTCGTCATCGGCGTAGATGCCGCAGCCCACCAGGGGCACGTCGCCCACCCGGCCGGCCATCTTTCCCCGCGTGCCTCCGGTGCTGGCGCCGGCGAATACCGCATACCCCGGCCCTGATGCCCGACGCACCCCGATCACCACGCCGACGGTTCCCCGGCTCTCATGAGGGGCCTGGGCGCTGCCCTGATTCACCCGGCCCTCTTCGTCGAAAAAAGTGCGCGCGTCGGGTCTGCCCGCGGCCACCCACGCCTGGAAGCCTTCGCGCTCGCGGGCGTTGACGAGGCTCGCGGGGTCCACCGGCGCGAATCCCGCCGACAGCGCAAAGCGTTCGGCGCCCTCCGCGATGAGGAGCACGTGTTCCGTGCGTTCCATGACGGCAAGGGCGATCTCGGATGGATTCCTGAACCGGCCGACGGAAGCCACGGCCCCTGCCCTGAGGCTCTTTCCCTCCATGACCGCCGCGTCGAGCTCGACCTTGCCGTCTTCATTGAGGAAGCTCCCCGTGCCCGCATCGAATGTGGGATCGTTTTCCAGAATCGTGAGCGTCGACACGACAACGTCCAGCGGACGCGCCCCCCCGCTCAACGCCTCTATTGCGGCGCCGTACGCTTCACGCACCCCCTCGATGTGCGGCCCCTTGAGGTCCGCCGGTATGTTCCACGCGCCGCCGTGCACCTGCACGACAAACCGGGGATCCGTGGATTCGATCGACCAGTGGGAGAACATCTCTCGCTCCTTTTCCCTAGCTCTTCAGGCCGCGGATGACCGCCTCGATGACACGTTCGTCGCCCGGCATCAGGAAATGGAGAAGGACCGGTATCTGCACCTCACTCCCGAAGGGAAGCCGGGAGCTCACGGCGGGCGCAATGACGATGTCCAGCGGAGACCAGATCGAAGTGACCGAGACCTGCGCAAGACGAGCAGAATCCCGGTCGAGGTCCTGCAGGAACGGGCTGCCCGGCCGCATCTCCCGTACGCCCGGGAGCGGCTCCAGGTAGGCGGTGCCGGTTCCGTGATGCGGCGTGGAAATTGTAATGAAGTGCGCAATGCGCGCAAGCCCGCCAAGGCGCTGCGCGTAGTAGCGTGCGACCAGGCCGCCCATGCTGAACGCGACTATGTCCAGTGATCGACGGGGGCCGAGCCTCGCGTCGATGAACTGTCGCAGCTCCTCGGCTGACTGTTCGAGCGTGACCGAACCGTCGTTGGGCTTCAATGGAACGGCAAGTGCGCGCCACCCTGCCTTCTCGAGCCGCGCCGCCATTCGACTGAACAGGGAGGACGTATCCCAGAGGCCGGGCACCAGCACAACGGGCGGAGATGCGCTCGCCGCGTCCGCCGGCATGGGCTCGGCCTTCCCCCCGGCGCGTGGTCCTGCAACCGGCAGGAGTACGGCGATCAGCAGGAATGCGGTCCTCCAGACGGCCCCGCTCATCCTATCGCTCGATGAACGCCTTCAGCCTGCCCAGACCCTCCTTTATCATTGGAATTTCTATGCCCGCGTAGGCAAAGCGGACGTACATCTCCTTCTCGCCCGGGAGGGGACGCCCGAAATGAAGCCGCGTGCAGAATGATACGCCGGTCTCATGAAGAACGGTCTGGCGAAAGCTGTTGTAGTCGAGCAATCCGGTCCTCTTCATGGCACCGGTCACGTTGGGAAAGAGATAGAATGTCGCATTCGGCTTGAAACAGCGGACCCCTTCGATGGAGTTCAGGATTTCCACCGCCACGTCCCGCCTTTCGCGGAAAATTTCCAGGATCCTCTTCGGGCCCTGCTGGTCCCCCGCGAGCCCCGCAATCGCGCCGTACTGGATGAAATGATTGGAGCAGGATTCGTCGTTGACATTGAGCTTCGCGATGACGTCGATGATCTCGCGCGGCCCGATGGCCGCCCCGAGCCGCCATCCGGACATGGCGAACTTCTTGGAGAAGGTGTAGAGGATCACGCAGCGCTCCGCCATCCCCGGCAGAGACGCGAGGGAAAGGGAATCCCCCGAATAGCGCATGTCGAAGTACGCCTCGTCGCACAGCACGTACAGGTCGTGCTTCAGCGCCAGGCGCGCGAGCTCGGCGCGTTCCTCGGGAGAACATTCCGCCCCCATGGGGTTCTGGGGGTCGTTCAGCACCAGCAGCCTCGTCCGAGGGGTGATCTGCCTCTTGATGCTGTCCATGTCGAGGCGGAAATTGTCGCTCCCCTCCCGATAGCCGTAGGGCATCGCCCTGCCGCCATGGAACTCGATCTGGGATTCGTAGATGGGGTAACCGGGATTGGGATACAGAACTTCGTCGCCGGGGTTCATGAGGGCCTGAAAGAACTTGCTGATCACCGGCTTGCCCCCCGGCTGGATGGCCACATTCTCCATGGTGTAGGGCACGCCCCGGGCCGCGCTCACGTTTGCCGCCAGCGCTTCGCGCAGCTGCGGGATGCCCGCGGTGGGACAGTAGCCGGTCTTTCCGTTCCTCATTGCCTTGATGGCTGCATCCATCACGTCCTCGGGCGTGGGGACATTCAGGTCTCCGAGGTGAAAAGGATAGACCGTGTTGCCTCGTGCCGCGAAAGCAGCAGCTTCCGCGGAAACGGCGAACGCCGTTTCGGATCCCAGGCGTGAAATGCGGTCAGCGATCCTCATCTCCGCGCCTCCTCAGAAATACATGCCGACACGGACCTATCCTACCACGCGTCGGCTGACCAAGCCAGACGCCCCGGAGGTCAACGAAAGCCGCCTCGCGGAAACGCGGACCTCGATTGCTTGCGCAACAATCGGGCGGACGATAGTCTGGGAACGGGTGAAAACGTACGTCGTGCTTGCGGGAAACATAGGGGCGGGGAAATCAACGCTGGTCCGGATGATGTGCGATCGCCTGGGCTGGGAGCCCTACTACGAGCCCGTGGCGGAGAATCCCTACCTGGAGGATTTCTACCGCGACATGAATCGGTGGGCCTTTCATTCGCAGGTCTTTTTCCTGACTCATCGGGCGCGGTCGCACCATGCGCTGCTCGACTACCCTCGCCCGGTGGTCCAGGACCGCTCTTTCTACGAGGATGCTGAAGTGTTTGCGCGCGCCCAGCACCGGAGGGGCTCCTTGAGCGATCGTGACTGGGCCTCCTACCTCGAGCTCTACGGCATTCTCACGGCGCTTCTCGCGCCGCCGGACCTCGTGGTGTATCTCCGCGCATCCGTGCCCACGCTTCGGCGGCGGATCGCGCAGCGCGGACGCGGCATGGAGGCGGGAATCTCCGACACGTATCTCGAAGAGCTGAATGCCCTCTACGAGGACTGGATCGCGGGTTTCGACCGCGCCCCCGTGCTCGTGGTGCCTGCGGATCGCCTGGACTTCGTCAAGGATTCCCAGGATCTGCACGCCATCATCACGACGGTTCAGAGCCGCCTCGAAGGAAAGCAGGGGTTTCTCTTCCCCGAAGAGGGCGCTCTCTCCTGATGAGCGCAGCGATCATCGCGGCCGCCCGGGCGCTTGCGCAGCAGGCCGACAGGCTTCGTTTCAAAGAGCCGGTCCGCTACGTCTACAATCCGCTGGTGTACGCCCGGCACCCCCATGAGAAATACCTGAAAAGATACGCAGCCTCCCGCAAGCGCCTGGTCCTCCTTGGAATGAACCCGGGCCCATGGGGCATGGCGCAGACAGGCGTGCCTTTCGGCGAGGTGGCGCTTGTTCGAGACTGGCTGGGCATCACCGGAGAGGTGGGCCAGCCGCGTCAACCGCACGCGAGGCTCGCCGTGCAGGGCTTCGCATGCGCGCGCAGCGAAGTAAGCGGCAGACGGCTCTGGGGGCTGATGCGGGCGCATTACGGAAGCGCCGAAGCATTCTCGGAGGACGCTTTCGTGTCCAATTACTGCCCTCTCCTGTTCCTCGACGCAGCGGGCAGGAATGTTACCCCCGACAGGATTCACAGGGACGATCGTGAGCCGCTCTATTCCCTATGCGACAGGTTCCTGGCAATCGTGGTCGGTACGCTGCGCCCCGAATGGCTTGTAGGCGTGGGAGCGTTTGCCGCGCGCCGCGCCGCCGTACTCGGCGGATTTGGGCGCCGCCGTACTCGGCGGATTGGGCGCCGCCGCAATGACGGCGCAGGCCGTTCGAGTCACCTCCATCCTCCATCCCAGCCCGGCAAGCCCGCGCGCAAATCGCGACTGGGCGGCACAGGCGGAGGAAGCGCTTACTGCCCGGGGGATCTGGTAACGGCCTCGCGCTTAACACCACCGCGGTTCCGTGGTACCTTGTTCGTGCATGCTTACAATCTCATCAAGAGGCGTGTACGGCCTGACTGCCGTAGTGGAGCTGGGTCGGCGCCACGGGCTGGGGACCGTGCAGATAAGGGACATCGCGGAAGCCCACAACATCCCCCAGCACTATCTGGAGCAGATCCTTGTGACGCTGAAAAAGGCCAGGCTGGTAAAGAGTCACCGCGGCGCGCAGGGAGGCTACAGCCTGGCCAGAAGTCCTGCGCAGATCAGGGTGCTTGAGGTTCTGGAGAGCGTCGAAGGGGAGCTGGAAGTCGTTCCTGTACGAAAGCGGGATGGTGTCCTGGCCTTCTTCTGGAGCTCGCTCGACCATCGAATTCGGGAAATCCTCACCTTGAGCATTGAAGATCTGATCCTGGAAATGCAGAAAGCCGACAGCCTGGTCAACTATTCCATCTGATGGAGCATAAACTGAGAGAGCACAAATCGTGCACTGCCCTTGGCAGCTTAATACTTGACTATCTCACTTGAGAATATTTCCTCCCCATCGCCACAGGAGGTGGCAATATGACGGAGAAGAAGCTCTCCCTGATTTGTTTCAGCGGGGATTTCGACAAGAGCGTCGCAGCCTTCACCCTGGCAACCGGGGCCGCTGCCGTGAACTACGAGGTGAACCTGTTCTTCACCTTCTGGGGTCTGAACATCGTGAAGTCAGGCAGGCGGCGCCGCCTTGTCGGACGCGGCCCTCTTGCCAGGGTCTTCAATTTCCTTGCCGGCGGGTCCGGCAATCTGCCAATGAGCAGGTTGAATTTCATGGGCGCCAGCCCTGGCCTGATGTCGCGCATGATGAAAAAGCGGAATGTCGCCACGCTGGAGCAGCTCGTGCAGGCGGCCAAGGATCTGCGTGTGGGACTTTATGCCTGCGAAATGTCAATGAATATTCTGGGGATGAAGCAGCCGGTTTTATCCCTGAAATAAAGGAAGTGATCGGTGTGCCGACCTTCCTGAAGCTGTCAGAGGGCGCGGAAACCCTGTTCATATGAGCATGATAAAGCGAACGCTGGACATCACGCAGGAGCACTGCCCCATGACATTCGTGAAGGCGAAGCTGGAGCTGGAAAAGCTGGCTGCAGGAGAACAGTTGGAGGTCTTTCTGAGCGAAGGCGAGCCTTTGCAGAGCGTGCCCCGATCGGCCGCCGAGCAGGGATACAAGGTCCTTGAAGTCACCCAGGTGGAAGGCAGTCGCTACCGGGTCCTTTTCGAGAGGTAGCGCTTCGGTCGAGCTCACATAGTGCGCGCGGCACCCCGCGGATTCCGTGCGCCGCGGTACTCCGCGGATTCCGAGCGGCCGGCGGCTGTCATGCCCGCGGCTGGTCTGCCGGGGAACCCTCGGGTGCGTTGAGCAGGGCGAAGCTCTCCTTGTTGCTCCGGTACAGCCTCTTGAATACTTCGAAGCCGCGCGCGTACACGCCGGCACGCCCGGCATCCGGCTCAAAGGTCTTCCTGATCGAAACAAGGGCCGCAGCGGCCTCGAAGCTGGAGATGCGGCCCCGCGCAATACCGCACAACAAGGCCGCACCTGCTGCACCCGCGTTCTGCGGGCTCTCGACCGCCTCCACGCGCTTTCCCGTTACGTCGGCGAGGATCTGACTGGTGCTGTCGGAGATTGCGCCGCCGCCCGCGAATCGAAGCTTCTCCACGGGGAAGGTTTTCTCTTCCATGCACTCCAGTATCCAGCGCTTATGATAGGCGATCCCCTCCACCACTGCGCGGATCAGATTCCGTTTGCCCGTCTCCAGCCCGATATTGAAGAACATTCCCCGGGCGTTCGGGTCCTCGAAAGGGGACCTGTTGCCGTGGAGCCAGGGCGTGAAAATGATCCCCCCGCTGCCTGCCTTGGTTTCCTGAATCACGTGATCGAGGTATTCCAGGAGGGTCGCGTATCCGCTGTCGGGCCGGTCATAGGCCTGTCGTCCTTCCAGGTAAACGCCGATCTCATCCAGGGCCAGATGATCCCGAACCCACTCGAGACATTTCCCCGAGGTTTCCTGTTCGCCGACGTAATTGTAAAAGCCCGACCGGGCCGCAAGGACGGAGCCGATGAAGTGGTCCAGATCGACGACGCGCCGCTGCACGACCTGTGAGACCCAACCAGAAGTGCCCACGTAGACGTGGGTGTCTCCGGGGGCCACACAGCCGCACCCGACGGCCATCATGGTCACGTCCCCGCCCCCGCCGATGACGGGTGTCCCCGCCTTGAGGCCCAGTTGCTGCGCCGCAAGCGGAGTGAGGGAGCCGACAGATGCCGTGGAGGGAACGACCCGGGGCATGTGGTCCGGCTCCACGTCGAAGCTGCGCAGCAGGCGCCTGCTCCATCCCCTGCGGCCCGGCCGCGTGTCATAGAGAAAAGTGACGTGCGCGCTGTCTTCCGTCATCAGCGCGTTGCCCGTGCAGCGCAGGAGGAGATACTCCTTCACGTCGAGCCATGCGTGGATCCGGCGAAATACCTCCGGCTCGTTCTCCTTCACCCATGCGTACTTCCACACGGGGTCCTTGACGCTGGCCGAGGCCCCGCCGGTGACGAGGAGAGAAAGAAGGAGCTTGCGCGCGTTCAGTCCCGCGACGCGAAGCCCGGTCCCGATGCCCCTGCTCCATTGCGCAACCGCGCGCTGGTCCATGTAGCTCATGGCAGGACGGAGAGCGCGGCCCTCCGCGTCCACGAGCACCAGCCCCTGCATCTGGCAGCAGAAGGAGAGCGCGCCGACCGACTCGGAGGAAACTCCGGTCCGGCTCAGCACGTCGGAGGTCGTGGCCCTCATCGCGTTCCACCAGTCGTCGGGGTCCTGCTCCGCGCCGCCGAAGGGGAGAATGCGCAGGGGATACCGCTGCGAAGCGCTGCCGAGCAGCTGGAGGGTGCTGCCGAGGGCGAAGAGGCAGGTTTTTGCGCTTGTCGTTCCGATGTCGTAGGCGAGGACGTGGAGCGGGTCAGTCATCATGGGCAGCCGGCTCCTTCCTCGCATACTTGCGCAGGTAGTACTGGTGCATGAAAGCGGCTTCCAGCTTGTTGATGGGCCGTGCGCCGCCGAGAAACTCGGCCTCGATGAACGCCTTGCAGCCCTTCTCCAGTATCTGGCAGCAGGTGAATGCCTCTTCGAGATCGCGTCCCACGCAGATTGCTCCGTGATTGGCCAGCAGGGCCGCGTTGCGGCCGCGCAGGGCCTTCAGCGTGACGCGCACGATCTTCCGCGTGCTGGGCAAAGCATACGCCGCGCAGCGCACGCCGGGCCCGATGATCTGGGCCAGGTCGTCCAGGATCGGGGGGACATCGCGTCGGGCTGCGGCAACGGTGGAAGCGTTCATCGAATGCGTATGGATGACCGCCTGCGCATCGCGTCTCTCGGCGTAGATCGCCGCGTGCAGACGCCATTCGCTCGACGGCTTCTTCCCCGTGAAGCTCCCGTCCGCGAGCGTGACCACCGGGATGTCCGAGGGCTGAAGGGTCCTGTAGTCGTCCGCCGTCGGCGTGATCGCCATGCGGAAAGCATCCAGGCGCATGCTGATGTTCCCCCAGGTCCCTGCAACAAGACCGGTTTCGAGCAGCTTCCGCCCCATGGCGCAGAGCTGCTCTTTCGCGAGGGACATGTCCATCACGTCGCCCCCCCTTTCCGCAAAGGGGCCTCGACATTTGCGAAGACCCGGTCGAAGCGCCCCAGCGCGTCGTCGATCACTTCGTCGGTATCCGCGGCGCTCGTGTAAAGCCTGCTTCCTGCCAGCGTGACGATACCCTCCGCGGTGAATGCGGCACCGAACTCCTCCATCATCTGCTTTCTCTGCTTGATCTCCTTCAGTACCTTGAGGATGCGCAGGAGCTTCAGCTCCACGAACATGCCGGCCGCTGTTTCCAGATGGCAGATCGAGCCCTGGTTGTATGCCACGTAGGGCAGCCCGCGCCGCGCAATGTGCCCCTTCAACCCCTCGGTGAGCCGGTCCCCCGCCCGTCCCGCGGTCTCGCACGCGCCTGTCCTCTCGATCTCCTGAATCGTGAAGAATCCCGCTGCCGCGCTCAGCGGGGTGGCGGCCATGGTGCCGCCGCAGTAGGCGCGCTTTTTTCCGCTCTCTATGCCCGCCGCGAGCAGCTTGAGAAGATCGCTGCGCCCGCCGAGCCCACCGGCACCCGGAAAGCCTCCCGCCACGATCTTGCCGAAAATCGTGAGGTCGGGTCGCACGTTGAAATACCCCTGGGCCCCGCCAAGGCCGACGCGAAAACCGCTCACCACCTCGTCGAAGATCAGGAGCGCTCCATACTTGTCGCAGAGGCGCCGGGCCTCGCGGTTGTAGTCCGCAGCCACGGGACGCGTCCCGCTCTCGGGACCGATCGGCTCGAGGATGACCGCGGCAGTGCCCCCGCGCAGCCGGTTCACCGCCAGGACCCTTTCCAGCGAAGCAAGATCATTCGGCTTCGCCTCCGTTGTGTGCCGTGTGCTGGCCCGGGGAATGCCGTGCGCCTCGAATCTTCGCGTGCCGGGGATCTTCAGGCTGTAGACCATCTGATCCGACCACCCGTGATATGCCCCGCCGATCTTCACGATTTTCGCCTTGCCGGTGGCCAGCCGGGCAACGCGCAGAGCGGCCATCACCGCTTCGGTGCCGCTGCCGAGCATGCGAAACATTTCAACGGCCGGCATGTGACGGCGGATTTCCTTGGCCAGGGTGAGCTCGAACTCGTGAAAGAGTCCTGTCGAAGGGCCGCAGCGAGTGAGGAGACGGATGACCTGGTCGCGAACTGCGGGGGGGTTGCTGCCGAGTATGGTCGGGCCACCGGCCTGGAGGAAATCGATGTACCGGTTCCCGTCGATGTCGTACAGGTAGGGTCCCTCGGCCCGGTCGATCACAAGGGGGAAAGGATAATTGAAGGCGAGGTTATGCTGCACGCCGCCCGGGATGTACTGTCTGGCGTCCGTGATGATTACTTTCGATTTGCCGCACTTCTCATCGAAGCATCGAAGGTAGCGTTCCATGGCCTCGCGGCGGATGGGAATGGCCGGGCGCCGCATGAGTGCCGATAGTTGCGCATAGATCGCCGTCACGTCATGGTAGTTGCTGATTCCGTACCCCATCGTCGCTCCTCTTGAATTCTAATGTATGCATGATAGACTCAGTCTTCGTGGCGAGTGAGCGCTCACTCTCTGAGAATTGTCTTAATTTATCAGGTCTAGACAAAAATGCAAGAGCTGTCGTGCAAGGGGATTCATTCTATGGATGAGCAGTACTTTACGACCACATTCGGCCGGCTCCCGCTTGAGAAACAAGAGCGCCTCCTCACGATTGCCAAGCGGGCCTTTGCGAAAGGGGGTTTTGCCGCGACGAGCGTCAATGCAATTGCGGCTGCCGCGGGCATCAGCATCGGCACACTCTACAAATACTTTCGCTCCAAGGAAGACCTCTTCCTGACCATCATCGGCCAGGGCCACGACCTTTTGCAGACCGTCCTCGAAGGAATTGTCGGCGGCACCGATCCGCTGCCGGCAAAGATTGAGCGTCTCCTCCACGCCGCGGTCAGCTATTCCGAACAGGATCCGGACTTCGTGAAGATCTACATCGACTGCACGACCCAGGGGCTTGCGCCGCTGGCGGCCCGATTGTCGCGCAGTATCGAGAGCCTCGCCGCCGATGCATACCGGCGCCTCCTCAAAGAAGCTCAAGCGCGTGGAGAGATTGATCCTGCCCTGGACACATCCGTCGCCGCCTTTTGTCTGGACAACCTGCTTCTCATGCTCCAGTACTCCTTCGGCTGCGGCTATTACCGGGAGAGACTCACCTTGTTCGCAGGCGGTCTCGCTCTGTCCGACCCACAGGACCGTGATCAAAGGAAGCATGCGTTTCATCGCGAACGCGCTCGGCTGTGCCCCTTAGCCCGTCTATGTTTGTTGTCCCCAAAGGAGCCGCTCGTTAAGTTATACGTGGCGCGCCTGCTCCGCGGTACTGTCGGAGGAGAGCCGGAGCGCCGCCAAGGAGGCTTCGGTGATCATCGAACCGAAAATCAGGAATAATGTCTGCCTGACGGCCCACCCCTCGGGATGCGCCCGACAGGTGGTGGACCAGATCGAATACGTGCGAAAGCGCGGCGCGATGAAATCTGCCGCGGGACTCCCGGCCCGGGCCCTGATCGTCGGCTCCTCCAATGGCTACGGGCTGGCTTCCCGCATTATGGCCGCGTATGGCTGCGGCGCAGCCACGGTCGGCGTGGCCTTCGAGCGGCCAGGCTCCAACGACCAGGGACGGGACAAGATCGGCACAGCCGGCTGGTACAATGACCAGGCCTTCCTGAAACGGGCCGCCGCCGACAGGCGGGGGGCGTGGAGCCTGAACGGAGACGCCTTCTCCCAGGAAGTGAAAGACCAGGCCATCGAGCTGATCCGGCGCAACCTCGGGCCGGTAGACCTGCTGATCTACAGCATCGCCTCTCCGCGGCGATTGGATCCTGCCACAGGTACCCTCCACTCATCGGTGATCAAGCCGATCGGAAAGCCGTACGTCTCCCGCAGCCTCGATTTTCTGACCGGTGTCGTTTCAGAAACGCGCGCCGAACCGGCAGTCTCCCAGCAGGAAATCGACGACACGGTGAAGGTCATGGGCGGTGAGGACTGGAAGCTTTGGGTGGAGGCGCTTCAGCAGGAGGGATTGCTGGCTGACCGTGCCACCACGGTGGCATTCTCCTACATCGGGCCGTCCTTCACCGCCCCCATCTACCGGGACGGCACCATCGGCCGGGCCAAGGAGCACCTGGAGGCAACGGCCCGGCAGCTTCACGGCAGGCTCTCCGGTCGCGGCGGCCGCGCGCTGGTGTCCGTGAACAAAGCCCTGGTCACACGTGCCAGCGCCGTCATACCCGCCGTGCCGCTCTACATCGCCATTCTTTACCGGGTCATGAAGGAAAGAGGACTGCACGAAGCCTGCATCCAGCAGATGGACCGGCTTTCCGCGATTACCTGTACACGGACCGCCCCCTGCCCGTGGACGGCGAGGGCCGTGTGCGTCTGGATGACCTGGAGATGAGGGAAGACGTGCAGCGCGAGGTGGCAAGACGCTGGGAGCAGGCCGCCACGGACACCATCCAGGAGCTGGCGGACGTGGAGGGGTTCCGCAGCGAATACCTCAACTATCACGGCTTCGGCGTGCGCGGGATCGACTACAGCGCGGAAGTGGATCCGCGCGGCGAGGCGTAGACCTTCCGCGGTACGGGAGTACCCGTTCGGCGAGTACGCCGTACTCCGCGGAGTTGGCAGAGCTTAGAACAGCCCCTTCACCCTGCCGGTCGCCACATCCACGTCGATGTTGCGGAATGCCGGCTCCGAGGCGGTCCCCGGCATCAGCTTGATGTCTCCCGCCACTGGAACGATGAACCCCGCCCCCCGGTACTGGAGGATGTCGCGGATGGGGAGCGTCCAGCCCCGGGGCCGCCCCTTGATGCTCGGGTCATGCGACAGGGAGAGGTGCGTCTTCACCATGCAGGTGCCCAGCTTCGCGAGCTCGCCGTCCGCCTCTATGGCCTTCAGCTTCTCCTGCGCGAGCGGCGTGTAGGAGACCCCGTCCGCCCCATAGACCCGGGTGGCAATGAGCCGGATCCTCTCCGACAGGGGGGTGGAAAGCTCGTAGAGGAACTTGAACTTCGACGGAGTGGCGCAGACCTCCGCCACTGTCTCCGCCAGCTCCCGCGCGCCTTCGCCGCCTTTCTCCCAGTGCCGTGACAGCGCCACACGGGCGCCCGCCGGATGCGGCCGCCTTCCTGATGAGAGCGATCTCCTCATCAGTGTCCGTGTAAAAGTGGTTGATGCATACCACGGGCTGAATACCGGAAAGCTTGATGGTCTCGATATGCGCAAGGAGATTCTCCAGCCCTTTCTCCACCAGCGCGACATTCTTTTCCGTGTAGGCCTTGTCCAGCGCCTTGCCCGGGGACACCTTCGGCCCGCCGCCGTGCATCTTCAGCGCGCGCACGGTGCAGACAAGGACCGAGCAGTGGGGGGTGAGCCCGCTGAACCGGCATTTCAGGTTCCAGAACTTCTCGAACCCGATGTCCGCGGCGAACCCGCTCTCCGTGACGTGGTAGTCAGCCAGCTTCAATGCAACGCGGTCCGCGATGATCGATGACTGGCCAATGGCGATATTGGCGAACGGCCCGGCGTGCACGAGCACGGGCTGGCCCTCGATGGTCTGGAGGAGATTGGGATTGATCGCCTTGGCCATGATGGCCGTCATGGCGCCGTCGCAGCCCAGGTCATGCGTGGTGACGGGCGTGCCCGACTTGCTGGAGGCGACGACGATCCTGCCTATGCGCTCGCGCATGTCCCGCAGGTCGGAGGCAACGGCCAGAATGGCCATGATCTCCGACGAGACGGTGATCTGGAAGCCGCTCTTCATCATGAACCCGTCCATGTCGGATCCCAGGCCGATGATGATCTCCCGCAGCGCCTGCGCGCAGAAATCGATGCACCAGCCCTGCGCGATGTTGCGGGGGTCGATGTCGAGTCGCGCGAGGCCGCGCTTCCTGAGCCCCGCATCGCCGTAGTTGAACTCATGCTGCATCCGCGCGGTGAGTGCCACCATGGAGAGATTGTGCGCGTTGGTGATGGCATCGATGTCGCCGGTAAGCCCGAGGGAGAAGTCGGATAAGGGGATGCACTGCGCGAGGCCTCCGCCTGCCGCCGATCCCTTGATATTGAACGTCGGCCCTCCCGAAGGCTGGCGGATGGCGCCGATGACTTTCTTGCCGATCTTTCCCAGTCCCTCCACGAGTCCCATGGTCGTGGTGGACTTGCCCTCCCCCAGGGGAGTGGGAGTGATGGCCGTGACCTCGATGTATTTGCCGTCGGGCCTGTTCGCCAGCCTCGACAATATGCTCATGTAGTCGAGCTTCGCCACGTAGTGGCCGTAGGGCAGGAGCTCCTTCTCCTCGAGTCCCAGCTCCCGGGCAAGCTGCTTCACCGGCTTCATGTTCGCTTCCGCGGCTTCCGCTATTTCCCAATCCTTCATTGTCTTTGGATCGAGCCTGCTCATCTTCTCCTCCTCGGCTGCAACCTCGCGCGCGTCATGCGGAGATGAACCATGCGTAGTGTATATCCCCCGCCGGGGGTAGCAACTGATCCGCTCACCGTTGTATCCTCGCCCCGTACAATGACCTCACCGCAGGGACACCACTCACCGCAGGCACCCGCGCACGTTGAGGGCGGGTTTTTCAGGCAGCTCGCCAGACGCACGGAGAGCTCGCTCCTCTGCGTGGGAATCGATCCGCCCCTGGAGGCTGTCCAGACTGAAGAGCTCTTCGCATTCGGCCGAAGGATCGTTGATGCGACACACGAAGCCGCATGCCTGTACAAGCCGAACATCGCCTTCTATGAGGCGCGCGGCATTAAGGGTCTGGAAAAGCTGCGAGAGCTGATCGACTACATTCACGGGGCCGGCTTCCCCGTGCTCCTCGATGCCAAAAGGGGTGATATCTCCTCCACGGCAGCCGCATATGCGCAGGCGGCTTTTGCCCAATGGGGGGCTGACGCCCTGACCGTCAACCCGCTCCTCGGCGGGGACGGTGTGGAGCCGTTCACCGCGTACCGGGATCGCGGCGTATTTGTTCTGTGTCACACCTCCAACCCCGGCGCAAAGGAGCTCCAGGAGCTCGATGTCGGAGGAATGCCCCTCTATGAGCATATCGCCCGGCTTGCCGGCGGATGGAACACGGGCGGCAACGTGGGTCTCGTGGTGGGAGCCACGTTCCCCGAAGTTCTCAGGCGGGTGCGCATGATCGTACCGGACATGTGGCTTCTCCTTCCGGGCATCGGCGCCCAGGGCGGTGACCTCGACGCGAGTCTTGGTGCCGCGCTCAGTGCGGCGGGCAGCGGGGTGATCGTGAATGTTTCCCGCGCAATCTCAGACGCCGCCGACCCGCGCGCCGCAGCGCTCGGGTACAGGGACCGGATGAACTCCGCCCGGGAGAAGCATGCACGGCGCGCGGGCAAGGATGCCCCGCCGCCGGGCTGCGTCCCGCGCTCTTGCCGACCAGATCGCCCTGGGGCTGCACGCACTGGGCGCCATTCGTTTCGGCGAGTTCACGCTCAAGTCCGGACTGCTTTCTCCGCTCTACATCGATCTTCGTCTCCTGGTGAGCGACCCGAAGCTCATGGCGCTCGTGGCACGCGCGCTTGCGCGGCTTCTGGAAGATCTCCCGTTCGACCGCATCGCCGCCATTCCCTACGGCGGGCTCCCCATCGGACAGGCTGTGGCAATGGCGTGCGGCAGACCGCTCATCTATCCGCGCAAGGAGGCCAAGGAACACGGGACAAAAAACCTGATCGAAGGCGCGTTCGCGGCCGGAGAAGCGGTCGTCGTGCTGGATGACCTGATCACGACCGGCGGGAGCAAGCTGGACGCCATGGCGCCGCTCACGGATGCCGGACTGAAGGTAAAGGACGTGGTCGTCCTGGTGGACAGGGAACAGGGCGGAAGAGAGGAGCTCGCCGCGCATGGGCTGGCTCTCCACGCCGTGCTCACGATAAGCGAGCTTCTGGACTCCCTGGTGCGCGGCAGCAGGATCAGTGAAACGGTGCGCAGGGATGTGCGCGCTCGCCTCGGGATCGGTTGACCTTTCCTGCCGGATCGCGGGGGTTCGCTTTTCGAATCCCCTCGTCCTGGCCTCAGGTATCTGGGGTACCTCTCCCTCCCTGCTGGAACGGGCCGCGCGCACAGGCGCCGGCGCCGTCACCGCAAAGACCTGCACTCCCGTCCCGCGCAGGGGCCACAGGAACCCGACTGCAATCGACTGGGGCTATGGACTGATCAACGCCATGGGGCTGCCCAATCCGGGTGTTGAGGAGGAGGTCAGGCTCCTTGAAGAGGCCGTCCGCAGGCTGGCCCCCCTCGGAGTACCGGTCATCGCAAGCATTTCCGCGGACACGGCGGAGAGCTTCGGGCGGTCGGCGGAGATCGTCTCACGCGCCGGCCCCGCCCTCATCGAGGTGAACATCTCCTGCCCCAACCTGCAGTCGGAACAGCACGAGATGTTCGCCGCCTCGGCGGAGGCTGCCGCGCAGGTCACCCGCAGCGTAAAAGCCGCCACCTCAATTCCCTGCATCATCAAGCTCTCCCCGAACGTGCCCGACATCGGGGCCATCGCCCGGGCGGTCGCAGCCGCGGGCGCGGATGCCATCACCGCCATCAACACAATGCCGGGCATGCTGGTGGATGCGGAGACCGGCACGCCGATCCTGGCCAACGGCAGCGGCGGCATTTCGGGGCCGGCTCTCAAACCCATCGCGCTTCGATGCGTGCACGAGATCACCGCGGCGGTGAATGTTCCTCTCATAGGGACTGGCGGCGTGCTCTCGGGCCAGGATGCGGTGGAGATGGTATCCGCGGGCGCGGTCTGCGTGGGAGTGGGCTCCGCTGTCTTCTATCGCGGGGAGAACGCGTTCTCACTCATCCGGGACGAGCTCATCCAGTGGCTCCGGGACCACGGCTGCACGGGCCTGGAAGAGATTCGCGGCAGGACCCATCGGGCACTGGACATAAAAACTGTGAGCAACCCGCCGCCCGTGCCCGGATGGGAGGTGGACGATGCCGGGTAGTCTTCACCGGCCCGCGCGTGTCACCGAAAGGATCGTTGAGAACGCGAAAACCATTTCCCTGGTCCTGGATGTCTCGATGCGGGCAGCCCCCGGCCAATTTGCCATGCTCTGGATTCCCGGAGTGGATGAGAAGCCATTCAGCATCTCCGGCGAAGACCCGCTCCAGTTCACGGTCGCCCGGGTCGGACCCTTCAGTGACGTCCTGCATGCACTGGTGGTCGGCGACACGCTCTGGGTGCGCGGCCCCTTCGGCCGGGGATACACCGCAGGAAACGGCCGCACGCTCCTTGCAGGCGGAGGCTACGGGGCAGCGCCGCTGCACTTCCTGGGGCGCTCGATCCTTTCAACAGGCGCCGCCGGAATCGAGGCCGCGCTGGGGGCCAGGAGCTCGGCTGACCTCCTGTTCGTGGAGCGATTTCAGGCCCTCGGCGCGGAGGTTCACCTGGCAACCGAAGACGGCTCCGCGGGCACCCGGGGGCGCGTCACGGATGTCGTGGCGCCCCTCCTGGAGTCGGGAAGGTTTGCGCGGCTGTGCGCCTGCGGTCCCGAGGGCATGCTGGAAAGCCTTGCCGCGCTCTGCCGCGCGGCCGGCGTGCCTGCTGAGCTGTCCTACGAGGCGTACATGCGCTGCGGCATCGGCATGTGCGGCGCCTGCGAGCACGGCGGGCGCCTGATGTGCATCGACGGCCCGGTCGTCTCCGTTGCCGCGCCCGACGGGAAGATGGCAAGCCGCCAATGAGCGCGCGGCCCTACTGACAACGCCATTCTTTTTGCTAGTCAATCGCCAATTCAGGAGCCCTATTGCGAAGTCAACTGGCTGCTCAGTTTCTGGGAATCTCAACGCAAACCTTAGGTGAAGTAGCTTCATGGGATCTCATCCAAGTCATTTTTCTGATCCTAGGCTCGAGAAAGAAGCCTTTCCTCCAAAGCAGTCGATGCAAAGTCAGGCACTACATCCTGACGCCACCGTCGAAGGTCGGATAGCAAAGCGTCTGCGCCGTTTGGGGTCTGGAAATCCAATCTCCGAACTTGAGAACATTCTGTCGTCGCTGGATTGGTAGAGTACACGCGATCAAGGAAAGCTTCTGCTTTCTTGCGAAGGTATGCCTCAGCCGATCGCCCTTCACTGCGAGAATGCCCTCAGCGTTGAGGTTGTCATTAATAAAGTGACGCATGAAATCCTCAAAGTTGTTCCCACTTGCGGCAACCCAACTTTGGCGTGCCTTGTTTGCATCCTCGTTCTTAACAGCTTGATAGTGAGTAATGTAGACGTATTGAACTATGTTCATGATCTCTCTTTCTGGAACTTTCATGCTTTGAACAAGAGTCATGATTCTCCCTACATCTGCTACAGCATTTTCGCCAAAACCTGCAAGATCTCCCTTTACGATTTTGTAGTAGCTATCGGCGTTCACTTCCGCGTGACTTTTTGAAGCTTGTGCTTCGGCCGACCCTCTGCAATCGGGGCGAAAGCTGGACTGCTGTCAAGAACAGGCTGTTTAATCTCTGCAGCAATACGTTCCGCTGAGATTGAGCAATACTTCTTTGAAAGATCCATGTGAACAAAATGTCGATCGTATCGCTTGGCAACTACGGCGACTGTGCCTGTTCCACCGAATGGATCAAGTACAACGTTCCCCTTGTAGCAATAGAACTTTATGAGCCGCTTGATCAATTCCTCGGGAAACGGAGCCGGATGGCCACCATTCTTTTGTTCGGGTGGCTTTCGTCCATTTCGTGGTGGGTAAAGGCTATTCAAGAAAGGCTGACGGCCGCGTGTCTCGGGTTGAATTGACCAGAACGCATCAGAATACTTAATGAATTCTTCGCCAGTAATATCGGCATCGGCTTTGTTACCTTCTAGCGCCCACGACCCTTTGCAGAACACAAGTACATATTCCCAACTTGGCACCATGTGAGGATTGCGCGGGCTTTTCCAGGAGCCCCAGGCGGTTCGGCGACGCATGGTTTGTTTGTACCAAAGGATCTCCGTGCGCATGATAAAACCAAGTTGCATCAAATCACGAGCCATATGATAGTGAACTGGGCGGAAGTCCTTGATACTGGTTGGTGCGACGTTGAGAGCGAATCGTCCACCGGGAACAAGGACCCGATAGAGTTCGATCCAAAATCCCTTTAGCCATTCCAAATACTCTTCGTATGGCATCTTGTCATTATGCGAATCGTACTCGAGGCCGACATTATAGGGCGGCGAAGTGATCGCTAAATGGATGCATTCACTTGGCATCTCGTGCAAAATCTTTAGTGAGTCACCACAAATTATTTGGTCCTTCCACCAATCACCTTCAGTGGAACCGATAGGAAAATTGAGGAAGTGTGTTGGTCGTCCCATTGAGGAATGCATTGTAGCGACTTTACAAAGCTTCCGCAATGCATGCGGCGCGATGCTCTAAGGATAGCCCGTTTGGGGGCCATGTCATGCATCGTATTGCTATACTTTTCAGCTCCAGATGCTGGCCTGGTGCTTTCCCGGCTCCGAGAGGACGGCAGGCTCGGCCTGGACATCCCCCTTGGGCAAGAACACTGACGGCCAGCAGAGCGTAGGAGCGGACCTTATCATCGGCATCGAGATCGAGGAGCGCTACTGCGCGCTTGCTGCCTCGCGTCTTGAAAGAACGCCCCCGATCGATCACAATGTGAGCCCGTGACCATCCGGATCATCATCACCGGCGGCACCTTCGACAAGCACTACGATGAGATCCGGGGCAACCTGACCTTCAAGGGCACCCACCTCCCCGAGATCCTCAAAATAGCGCGCTGCTCCGTCCCGATTGAGGTGGAGCTCAACCAGCTCATCGACAGCCTCGACATGCACAACGCCAACCGTCAGCAGGTGCTCGAGTCCTGCCGGAGGGCACCGGAAGAGCGCATCGTCATCACCCACGGCACGGACACGATGGTGGAAACAGCCGGGGTGCTGGGCGCGGCGGGGTTGGAGAAGACCATCGTCCTTACCGGCGCCATGGTGCCGTACGTATTCAACAACTCCGACGCCGTGTTCAACCTCGGCTGCGCGGTCACCGCCGTTCAGATCCTGCCGCGTGGTGTCTACATCGCTATGAACGGCCGCGTCTTTCCCTGGGACGACGTGCGAAAGAACAAGGAACAGGGTATCTTTGAGCGCACAAGCGAATCGGGAGCCGGGTGAGGCCCTCTTTCTCACCGTGATCCCTTGCGCACCGTCGTCAAACCTGCTATCACCAGATGATGCCTGATCTCTCCTCCACCTACATGGGATTGCGCCTGAAAAATCCGCTCATTGCCGGCAGCTCGGGACTCACCGGTACATCGGAAAGCCTGAAGGCCCTCCAGGAGGGCGGTGTGGCCGCCGTGGTTCTCAAGTCGATCTTCGAAGAGGAGATTGCGGCCGAATACGCCGAGGCTCTCAAGAAAGCCAGGCAGAAGGGCATGAGCCTGGAGTCTTATGACTACTACGACTACCAGATCCGCGGCGAACGGGTCACGTCGTACGTGGAGCTGGTCAGGCAGGCCAAAAAGGTTCTTTCCATTCCCGTTATCGCCAGCGTCAACTGCACCTATTCACACGAATGGGTGTCATTTGCCCGAGACCTCGAGGCCGCAGGCGCGGACGGCTTGGAGCTGAACATGTTCTTCCTTCCCTCCGACCTGAAACGCTCCAGCGAGGAGAGGGAAAAAGACTACTTCCTCATCATCGAGCGGGTGCTCAAGGAAGTGCGCATCCCGGTCGCCCTGAAGATCAGCCCCTATTTTTCCACCCTGGCGCAGATGATCAACAGGCTGTCGCGCACGGGCGTCGCGGCGCTTGTCCTCTTCAACCGCTTCTACTCGATCGACTTCGACATCGAGAAGATGGCCGTCACCGCCTCCCACACGCTGAGCACCGACGCCGAGCTGGCCGCGCCCCTGCGCTGGGTGGCGCTCATGTCCCGGCGCGTGGGGTGCGATCTTGCCGCATCTACGGGCATACACGACGGGGCCGGCCTGATCAAGCAGCTCCTGGCCGGCGCAAAGGCAGTACAGTCGGTGTCGGCTTTCTATCGCAATGGCCCGGGCCATGCGGCAAAGATGCTCGAGGAACTGGGAAACTGGATGGACCGGCATGGCTACAAGGCAATCGCCGATTTCCGGGGAAAGATGAGCCAGGCAGAGAGCGAGGATCCGGCCTCCTATGAGCGGGTCCAATTCATGAAGCAGTTTGGCGAATAAGCGGAAGGGCGGCAGAGGCCTGCCCGAATGAAAAAACGAATCACCCTCGGGATGCAGATCGACCAGCTCGTTTCAGGGTACGCGCGCCTTCTCCTCGCGGGGGTTGCCGCGCGGTGCACCGACCATGACGTCAACCTGATCGTTTTCTCCGGGAGGATTCTCCGCTCTCCCCTCGGACACCAATATCAGAACACGGTCATATATGACTACATCAGGCCGGGCACGATCGATGCCCTTGTCATGGCCACGGGAACGCAGTGCGCGTACCAGTCCACCGCCGAGTTCCGCGACTATACGCGGCGTTTCGGGGCCATACCCCTCGTCAGCATCGGCATCCGGATCGAAGGCGTGCCAAGCATCCTCATCGACAATCGGATCGGCATCCTCGGAGCCATGGCGCATCTTGTCGAGGAGCATGGCTTCCGCCGCATTGCTTTCCTGAAAGGCCCTGCGCATAATCCGGAAGCGGACGCGCGGTTTGCCGCATATCGCGAGGCGGTGCACGCGTGGAGCCTCGCCGATGATCCCGCGTTTTGCATGACGGGAGATTTCAATACCGCGGGGGCCCGGCTTGCGCTGGATGCCTATCTGAGCAGGCATCACGCACCCGAGTTCCAGGCGCTCGTGGCCGCCAATGACGAAATGGCCATGGCGGCGGCGCAGCTTCTCGGTGAACGGGGATACGCCGTCCCGCGGGACGTGGCAATCGTCGGTTTCGACAACATCCTCACCTCCCAGTTTGCCCTCCCACCCGTCACGACCGTGGATCAGTCTCTCTACGAGCAGGGGCGCTCCGCCGTGGATTGCGCAATGCGGCTCCTTCGGGCGGAGGAGGTTCCCCCTGAAGTCATCCTTCCCACGCGGCTGGTTCTCCGCACCTCGTGCGGCTGTCTGCCGCGCTCGGTCGTGGAGCTTGGCGCTCTTTCCGTCGGCCCCGGCGGTCCGGAGCCTCCTCGGACGCCCGTGCCATCAGCGATCGGTGCTGCGCCCGGCTGGCGGACAAAGGCTTTGCGGAGCGGGTTTCCCGGAACGCGCTGATTCCCCTCATCGAGCGCGCCGGCACGGACGACTTCCTCCGCGCCCTGCAGGACGTGCTGATAGAGGAGATCGCGCGCAAGGAGGACACCTCCCACTGGCAGGTCCTCTTGAACGCCCTGCAGGAGGAGCTCGTCTCCCTTGCGGACTCGGGCGGGGAGGTCACACGCCTCGGGGCGGGTTTCCAGAAAGCGCGGATGCTCCTCGCGGAGATGCTCCGGCTCGAACAGGGAAAAGGCTTGACCGATCTCCAGAACCATCTGCACTCGCTGCGCTCCATCATGGAACGGCTCATCTCGGTCGCATCCATCGACGAGCTGATGGGCGATCTCGCCGACGAGCTGCCGCGCGTCGATATCACCACCTGCTTCATCGCCGGATACTCCGCTGAGATTCGACATGGGCGCACCGACACGTGGGTAATCCCCGCACGCGCGGCAGTGATGCTCGCGTGCGTCGACGGGAAGCGGCGCGTCCTGCGGGAGACGGAGCGTTTCTTCGCGCCGGCGGAATGCTTTGTGCCGGCGGGCTTCCTCCCGGAAAGCCGACGGTACACGCTCATCGCCACTTCGATGTATTTCCGGGAGGACCAGATCGGCTACCTTGTGTTCGAGCCCGGCGACCGCGACAACTCGGTCTACGAGGCATTTTCCGTGCAGTTGAGCAACATCCTCAAGGGCTCGCTCCTGTTCACTGCCCGGCAAAAAGTGGAGGAGCGGCTTCGGGAGGTCCTGGCGGATCTCGAGCAATACAATCAGGAGCTCTCCGGTCTTTCCCAGACGGATGAGCTGACCGGTCTGTACAACAGGCGGGGGTTCCTGAACTTTGGAAAGCAAAGCCTCGCCATTGCGCGCCGCATGGGCAAGGAGGGGAGCCTCTTCTTCGTCGATCTGGACGATTTGAAGCTGATCAACGATACGTACGGGCACCAGGAGGGTGACCTGGTCATCCAGCAGGCAGCGAAGACCCTCACGGCAACTTTCCGGCGGATGGACATCATTGCCCGGCTCGGCGGCGACGAGTTCGCCGTTCTTGCAATCAATACGACGCCCGGCTTCTTCGACACTTTGAGGAAAAGAGTGAACGAGAATCTCGCCGTTTACAACAGCGATGCAGGGAAGGGATACCGTATTTCCATGAGCATCGGCGCCGTCGAGTTCGACACGCGCGCCCCCGTGAGCCTCGAGGAGCTCCTGGGCCGGGCAGATGAGGTCCTGTATGCGGAGAAAAAAAGAAGGAAGGAAGCAAAGAATGCCCCTTGACCGGAATCACCCGCCGGTTTCGGCGCCTGAGAAGTATGACCTCGTGATCGTGGGCACGGGCCCTGCCGGCCTGGGTGCCGGATTTGCTTTCTCGGAGGCGCGGCCCGGCGCTTCCGTGCTGATGATCGACGCCTCCTCCCTCAGCACCGGTGGGCTGTGCAATGACTGCAAGATGAACTTCACTTTTCCCATAGGCTTTCCGCTTGAGTACTGGACCCTTCCGACAGCGGAGCGCTTCCTCGCGGGCGTGACCGCTCGACTGAGACCTGCCATCCTCGAAAAGAAGAACATCGGGGTCTACAGCCGGAGGGCGGAGAAGCTGGGCGTGCAGGTGCTGGAAGTCCGCCAGTCCCACCTGGGCACGGACGGCGGCGTGAATCTCGTACGGGAGCTCGTGAGGGATCTGGCCGCCCGCGGGGTGGCGTTCTCACTGGGTGAGACGGTGCGCGACGTCAGGGAAAATGACCGCGTGGTGGTCACCGACCGGCGGGAGATCGAATATGGAAGCCTCATCGTGGCCCCCGGCAGAAGGGGATTCTCGTTCCTGCAGCAGCTCATGGACAGGCTGGGGGTGCCCTATGTCGACAACGTAGTGGACATCGGCCTGCGCCTGGAGATGCGGGCCCAGAACTATCCCATCGTCCAGGACTACTACGATCCCAAGTTCCTCTTCCCCCAGAAGGTGCGCACCTTCTGCACCAACAGCGGAAAAGCGTACGTGGTAAAGGAGAAGTACGAGGGCCGCGAGAACCGGGGCTATTTCAGCGTCAATGGCCACGCCTTCTCCCAGCGGGGAAAAGCCAGCGGCCTGGTGAACTTCGCCCTTCTGAAGACGGTCCGGTTCACGGAGCCCCTGGCGAGCGGACAGGAGTTCGCCGCCATGCTCGGTCAGCAGGCCATGCTCATGGGCGGCGGCCAGCCTCTCATGCAGAGGGTCGGGGACTTCCGGCTGGGCAAGCGCTCCAAGGCGGAGAGCTTCACCGGTGACCTGTACGACTTCGCCCCCACGCTTCCCTCCTGCACCCCCGGGGACATCGCCCTTGCCATGCCGGCAAAGATCCTGCGCGCGATCTGGAGATCGATGAAGCTTCTGGACACGATCATTCCCGGCGTCCTGCACCCTTCCACGGTCATGTACTACCCCGAGATCAAGCTCTACGGGAACAAGCCGCGCTTCATCGACGAGAGCTTTCAGGCGCGCCCGGGCATCTGGATGATCGGCGATGGAGCCGGAACGAGCAGGGGAATCACCGCCGCCTGGGCCAGCGGCATCCGGGCGGCGGAGGGGATCCTGAATCAAGATACCATTGCGGGGGCATAGCCGGGCTGCGGTACTCCGCTAGCTCCGCGCGGTACTCCGCAGCCGTTCACTGAACCACGATGGTCCCCGTCATGCTCGCGTGGATCGAGCAATGGTATGCATAGGTGCCGGGAACCTTGAGCACCAGACTGTACGTTGCCCCGGGAGCGATGCTTCCGCTGTCAAAGGCCGGCGTGACCGCTGTCTCCGTCACCGTATGCGCGGTGGTGTCATAGTTGGTCCATGTCAGCGTGGCACCGCTCGAGGCGGTGATCGTGGCGGGATGAAACGCGAACCCCGAAATGCTCGGGCCGCCGCTCGACCCTCCCGAATAGCCCATGCCCGAGCCCGCACCATAGCCCATACCCATACTGCACGATGCGATTGTGGCGGTCATGAGGACCAGGGCAAAAATCTTGCGCGCTTGCATTTGCTCTCCTAAAACCCCGCCGGCTGTGGCGGCGGGGTGCTGAAATCCGATCCTGGGCGCCCGGCGCTCAGGATTTCTGGCTTACGTACTCGTCGATCTTTTCCAGGAGCTCGCGCGCGTTCTTGCTGCCGGCCTTTTCCAGGATGATGTACTGCTGGACTGCTTTCGCGAGATTGCCCTGCTGCAGGTAGGCCTCGCCGTAGTACTCGCGGGCCTCCGGGAAATTCGGCTTGAGCTTCAGGGCTGTTTCATAGTAGGTGAACGCCTTGGCGACATCACCCATTTTTCGCGTGCTGAAGCCGAGCATGTTGTACGCTTCCGCGTAGTCGCTCTTCAGAGAGATAGCCTTCTGAAAATCTGTGATGGCTTCCGTATAGTTCCCCGACTGTGACGCGGCATACCCTACATTGTAGTAGTCCTGCGCGCTGGAGGGGCTGGGTTTTGACCCGGAGCCGCCGTTCCCCATACTGCCCCCTCCCCCACTGCCGCCGGATCCCGAGGCAAAAACAGTGCCTGCCAGGAAAAGGGAAAAGAGAAAAACCACGATCCTTCTCATGTGTATAAACCTCCTCGGGCGTCTTTGCGCCCGTGTGAACAACCTGCGCCGCCGTACCTTGCACAAATGTCACGGGGTACCGTGACCGCGGTACCCCGTGCAGTTAGGCGGATTCGCGTCGTTCACACCTACATACGCAGACTGCGGGCTCGCGGATTCTCCGGGCTCGACATTTCTGACAGGCGCATCGTGGAAGCTGGCTGGTGCTGCTGATTTTCGCGTGGCCGGTCGCGCTTGTGCTGTACGAGCTGATCTCCGGTCGTCCCGCCTCCTTTATCTGGCTGCGGGCAACGCAGGCTCTCCTTTTCGCCGGGTCATTGTATGTCCTGTATGTCCGCACGTTCCTTTATGAGCTGTGGTACGGCGGCTACATTGCATACGTGGCTTTGTCGGCGTGTCTGCTCGCGTCCCTTTCCGAGCTTGTCCTGTTGGTCCGATTGCGGTTCAGGGAACGTTTATCCCCACCTGGCTCCAGGCCTCCGTAACGGACCGCTTCCCTTCGTTGCCGTAAAGTTGAAGCGCATTCAGGACCGTCACGCGCGCAAAATCCATGAACTGTGAAGCCGCGGCAAGGCGCGTATCAGTCAGCGTCCGGTACCATATCTGCCCGGCCTTCTCCCAGGAGTATCCGCCGAGTGAAATGGCAAGGTTGGTGAACGCCTTGTTGGGAATACCGGAATTGATGTGCACCCCGCCATCGTCCGATGTCGTCGTCACGTAATCCTTCATGTGCGCGGGCTGCGGATCCTTGCCCAGGACAGGATCGTCATAGGCAGTGCCCGGCGCTTTCATGGATCTCAGGGCCACTCCTTTGACACCTGGCCTGAGCAGGCCTGCCCCGATGAGCCAGTCCGCGTGCACGGCATCCTGGCGGGGCGTCGCCGCGTATTGCTTGACCATGGAGCCGAACACGTCTGAGACGGACTCGTTCAACGCACCCGACTGCCCATTATAGTCGAGATTTGCCGTATGCCCCGTCACTCCGTGCGTCAGCTCGTGGCCAATCACGTCAACGGCGATGGTGAATCGATTGAAGAGCCGCCCATCGCCGTCGCCGAAGATCATCCGCTCACCGTTCCAGTAGGCGTTGTCATAGTCAGTGCCGTAGTGCACCGTCGCGTCCAGCTCCATCCCTGCTCCGTCCACGGAGTTCCGCCGGCAGGTGTCCCAGTAGAGGTCAAAAGTCGCGCCCAGTCCGTCGTATGCCTCGTCAACGGCGGCATCCCCTGTCGGCCCCTGTCCCTCCGCGCGTACCCTGGCCCCGGGTATGTTCTCCGTGTGAGAGGCATCAAAAACAGCGCGCTGCTTGTGCGGTGCGCCCATCGCGGCCGCGGGAGGCGCTGCCCTCTGCTCCGCCTGCACGGCGGCGCGCGCTGTGCGCATGGCCGCGGCGCGCCGCAGCGTCTGCTCGGCCATCGCGCGCTGGGCATCCGATCCGTTCTTCATTATCGCCTCCAGGAGGTGAGGAGGCAGAATACAAAAAATCGAGTGGCGATGATGCTGTTCGGGACTCATGAGTGTCTCCTATTGTGTCGGACCCTCCGCCCCGAGCGCGCGAAGGTAAGCGAGCAGAGCCAGGAGAGAGCGGTCCGCGGCGGACTCCACCACCTTCACGGTGTGAGATTTTTCTCCATCTTCGACCGTAATGCGGTAGGAGCGGTAGTCAGCCGCCCCGACGGGGCGGATCGAATCTGATTGATCGAAGAAATGCGAGGCACGCACCATGGACTCGATTTCGCCGGCCTGAAGCGTGGTGAGCTGCTCCGTATCAATACGGAGCGGTCTGTGAAGGCCGGGAAAGTAGGCGAACCCGCCGAGCGTCTCGAATTGGATGCGCATGGCGCCTTTCTGACTTGTCAAAAAGTACTCTCGCTTTTCCCGCCGGTCAACACCCGCGGAGGTGCCCCTGCTCGCGCGAAGGGTCCACCCGCTCGCGGGGTCTTTTCCTGAGTATATTCAAGCGGAGGTTTGTCGATGGATCCAAAGCCGTTCAAAACAGATGTGCCTGCTCTGCACCCCGCGACCCAGCTCGGGCCGATCACGATACGGGTCGCCGATCTCGAACGTTCCCTCCGGTTCTATGAAAAGGTGATCGGCCTCACGTCCGCTCGCCGGGGGGAGGGGATGTACCCTTGGGCGTTGAGGATGAGCCACCCCTGATTCTGCTGCAGGAGACGCCCGGCGCGCGACACCTGCCGAGGAACTCCGGGCTCTATCACTTCGCGATTCTGCTGCCCACCCGGGCCGATCTTGGCAGTGCCCTGCAGCGGCTGATCGACTCTGATGTCCGCATTGGCCAGGCGGATCACCTGGTGAGCGAAGCCCTGTACCTTTCGGACCCGGACGGCAACGGCATGGAGATTTATCGGGATCGGCCGCGCGCGGAGTGGACGTGGCGGGGCGGGAAAGTCGAGATGGCCGTTGACCCGCTGGATCTTGACAGCCTGTTGCGGGACGCGGCGCCCGGCGGATCCGGCGCGGCGCCTGCGGGCACCACCATCGGGCACATTCACCTGCAGGTGTCGGACGTGCAGCAGGCGGTGCAATTCTATCACGGCATCCTCGGATTCGACATCACCGCAGCGTTCCAGGGAGCCGCATTCCTCAGCGCGGGCGGCTATCACCACCATCTCGGGCTGAACAGCTGGAGCTCACGTGGAGCGCCGCCCGCCCCGCCCGACGCCGCAGGCCTTGAATCGTTCAGTATCCGGGTGCCGTCAAAAAATGAGCAGGGACGAATCGCGGAACGGCTCAAGGCGGCGGGAGTAGCGGGTGTCCTCGAAAACGGACGCGTGAGCGTGCGGGACCCGTGGAACATCGGAATCGAGATACTTGCCGCATGAAATAGACACAGCCAAAAAGGGCCCGCCGTAACGGCGGGCCCTTGCCTTGACATCTGGAAGATTGTTCAGCGCTTCTTCAATCGTAGAGCAGCGGCCCGAACTCGGGCTGATCCATGTTGGTGGAGTCGTAGAACTTGGCGCCCGTGTCCACGTCCGCGACGGGCTGTTTCTTGATGGCCTTGTAGGCAAGCTCGACGGCCTTGAACCCGATCTGGACCGGATCCTGCGTGATCGCAACCGAAGAAGTACTTGTTCCGGATGGCTGCCTTCTGGGCCTTGCCGGCATCGAACCCGATGACCACCAGGCCGGGATACTGGGTGGGCAGCGCGCTGCCGTCGTTGGTGGAGGCAAGAACCGCCCTTGCTGTCCCTTCGTTCGAGCAGAAAATGCCGAGGATGTTGTCCGACTTGACACGGTTCAGCATGGCCGCGGCGGCATTGGTGGCGTCGATGTCTTTCGGCGAAGCCGGAACCAGCACGTTGATGATGATGGCCTTCCCGCTGGTCGGGCTGTCAGGGGCGATGTAGGCCGGGTTTCCCGTCACCTTGATGTCGGCCTTGGTGTGGCTGGTCTGGGTGGTGATGAGCTTGATCATCTTGTCCCGGAACCCCTTTCCGCGAGACGTCACTGATGTGCTTGTCGCGTCCTGGTTGAAGTCAACGATCGTGACCGGGTGCGCGTTGGTGGCCGCCGCGATCTTGTCCTTGATCGCGGGGAACATCTTGTCCGCTGCCAGTCCCGCTGCTGCATAGCTGTTGGTGGCCGCGGTCGCGTAAATCGCGCCTTTGGGCGCATTCGGAACTCCGGAGTCAAACCCGATGATGGGAATGTGTTTCTGGATAGCCTGGTTCAGCTGATCCATGACGGAGTTCGTGTCGAGCGCTGCAAGGCAGATGGCCGAGGGATTCTTCGCCATGGCGTTCACCAGCATCTGCACCTGGGGCTGAATGTCGGCTTCAGTGGGCGGCCCTTCGAAGGTGATCTCGACGTTGTACTGCTTTGCCGCATGCCTCTGCACCCATCTTGACCGTCTGCCAGAACTGGTGCTGGAACCCCTTCGAGATGACGGGAATGTAGATCTTCCCTGGCGCGCAATGACACCAGGGCGACGAGAAGCCCCGCTGCCACGAGCAGGACGCCGAATCGTCTGAAAAATCTCATAGATACCTCCTCTTGTTTTTCGTGCCCTGAACATGCGTTCCGGGCAGATCACTACGACCAGGAGTCCTGCGGCCCACGCGCGGAATACCGCGCTAGGGCTGCCGCTCCGTTTTCTCCTGCTGCGAAAGCTCCCTGTGCCTGAGCATTTCCGCGAACTCGTGATCGGCCGCCTTCTCTTCCGCGCGGATGCGGGCCTGCTCCGCCTTCTCTTCCGCTTTCATCCTGGCGAAGGTGGTCTTCAGCTCGACGCGGGCCGCGCTGATCTGCTCCCTGATCGCCGCGGCCTGCTTGCCATCGCCGGCCGCCCTTGTCGAGATCAATTCCCGCCTCATGCCGGCGATCTTCTCCGCCATCGACGCCTTGTAGAGGTCCGCCGGCGTCTCGATCCGCACTTCCGCTGCCTTCTTGTTGCGGTACATGTCCAGAAGCACCGCCCCAATGACAATGACGCCGGTAAAGAATGTCTGCCAGTGGGCCTCGAGGTTCAGGGACGGCAGGCCGGTGGCCAGCACCGACATGATGAACACGCCGATGATGGTTCCCCAGATCGTGCCGATGCCTCCCGCAAGCGACGTACCCCCGATGACTGCTGCAGCGATGGCATACAGCTCGAACCCCTGCCCCTGGGCGGGGAGAACCGTCGTGTAGATCGCGGCATAGGAGATCCCTCCGATGCCCGCCGTCCCGCCTGCGATGACGTAGACCAGCATCTGCCACTTCTTCACGTCGACGCCGGAAAGACGGGCGGCCTCCAGGTTGCTGCCGATGGCATACGTGTAGCGGCCCAGCTTCGTGTTGGACAGCATGAGGTGGCAGATCACGGCTACTGCGGCGAGCAGGAATGCACCGGTGGGTATCGCTGCTCCGTCCGGATTGATGTAGAGGAAGATGCTCTTGAACCATCCGCCCGGCGTGCCGCGGATGGGGAACGTGGCGCTCGCCACGTTGGAGACAATGGAGCCGACGCCCATCGAGATCATCATTGTGCCGAGCGTGACGATGAACGGCGGCATCTTCAGCCGGGAGACCAGGAGCCCGTTGAGGAAGCCGAAGGCGAGGCCCACGGCGATGATCAGGAGAAGGGAGGGGACCATCGGCAATCCCCTTTTGAGCGCCGTGCCGCCGATGATGGCGGCGCACATCATGACCGTCCCGACGGAAAGGTCGATTCCGCCGCTGATGATGACGAAGGTCACGCCCATCGAGATGAACCCGATATAGAAGGCGGCGTCGATGATGTTCACCAGGGTGGGGTAGGAGAAGTAGTTGCGCCCGAATATGCCGAAAAAAACGTAGAGAATGACCAGGGCTCCAGGGGCAAGCGCCCACTTCAGCCCTCGCTCCCGGAAGCGCTGCATTCGACTGATCTCAAGTGTCATATCCGCCATGCTTGTCAGCTCCTGCTGAGGACTGCCTGGTGCCCGATGGTTGCGTACTCCATGACTGGCTTCCTGGCTCGCCTCTTCGATGGGGAGCTCTCCCGTGAGCCTTCCCTCGGACATCACGAGGATGCGATCGCTCATGCGAAGGATCTCGGGAAGCTCCGACGAGATCATGATGATCGACTTCCCCTCCCGCGTCAGCTCGTTCATCAACGTGTAGATTTCGCTCTTGGCCCCCACGTCGATTCCGCGGGTGGGCTCGTCAAAAATCAGGATGTCGCAGTTGCGGATCAGCCATTTCGCGATGACGACCTTCTGCTGGTTGCCTCCCGAGAGGTTTCGCAGCAGCTGTTCCAGGGAAGGCGTCCTGATGTTCAGCCGGTGAACGTAGTCTTCCGTCGCCTGCCGCACCTTTTTTGCACTGATGAACAGACCGCGCTGGAAGCGGTTGTAGGTGGCCATCGCCAGGTTGTCCCGCACGCTCAGGTTGACCGCCAGGCCGAAGCGCTTGCGGTCCTCCGACAGGTACCCGATGCCGTTCGCGACGGCATCCTGCGGCGAACGGATGGAAACCCGGCGTCCGCGAATCTCGATCGTCCCGCTCTGGACCTCGTCCGCGCCGAAGATCGCCCGGGCCGTCTCGGTCCTGCCGGATCCCATCAGCCCGGCCATGCCGAGGATCTCTCCCTTCGCGCAGATCGAAGCTGACATCCCTCACCAGCCTCCCCGCGTTGAGCCGGTTCACTCGGAGGACGACCGGCGCATCGGAGGCAACGCTGCTCCTGGTTTTCGGCTGCTCGTAGATGACGCGGCCGACCATCATGTTGATGATCTGCTGCTTGGTCACCTCCGAGGTCGGTTTCGTGTCAACGCGCTCACCGTCGCGCAGCACGGTAACCCGATCCGCGATGCGGTGGATCTCGTCGAGACGGTGAGAAATGTGGATCATTCCCACGCCCCGGCTCGCCAGATCGCGCATGATGGCGAACAGCTCATCGATCTCGGCGTCCGTCAGCGCCGCCGTCGGCTCGTCCAGGATCAGGATTCGGAGGCGGTGCGACACCGCCTTCGCGATTTCCACCATCTGCTGTTTGCCGACGGACAGCCGTCCCAGGGGTTCGTTGGGATCGATGTTCATCTTGAGCCGATGGAACAGCTCTTCCGCACGTCGGGTCTGCTCACGTTTGTCCAAAAGCATGCCATTGAGCCGGGTGGATTCCCGGCCAATGAAGATGTTCTGGGCCACCGTGAGGTGATACATCATGTTCAATTCCTGGTGGATGATCCCGATGCCCATCTCCAGCGCATGCTTGGGGTTCCGCGGGTTGAACTGGTGGCCGAGATAGTGGATTTCGCCGGAGTCTTTCGGAGTCGATGCCGACGAGAACCTTCATGAGCGTCGACTTGCCGGCGCCGTTCTCCCCGACCAGCGCGTGAATCTCCGCCTCGTCGAGGTCGAAATCCACCTGCCGCAGGGCATGCACGCCGGTGAAGCGCTTGTCGATTTTCCGCATTGAGAGGATTTGGCGGCCCACTACACTAGCTCCTGTCGCTCGGCCCCATCATTGCACGCTTTCCGGCTCATGTAAACGGAGAATCCTCCATAAGGCGTCACTCTGCTATGCCGATTTCTCTTTTGCCAATCGTGCCCTGGATACTTCGTGATTGTCGCAATCGCTATATATAGAGTACGAAAAACGTGCGTAGGGAGTCAAGATTCTCACTCTCCATCCGTTGCCGCACCGCGGTTGCGACGATACATTCTACCGGATGAGAATCGGTGAGAATACGGAAGCCCTCGAAATCACAATGAGCTTGCTCGGCAACCGGGGAGTCATTTACCCCGCGCTCCTCTGGGATGACACGGACGGGGCGACCCTGGTGGATACAGGCATGCCCGGGCAGCTCGCCGATATCGAGGGAAAGCTCCGCGACCTCGGGCTGAAGCTCACCGACATCCGAAGGATACTCCTGACACACCAGGACATCGACCACATCGGCTCGGCCGGCGACATCGCGCGCGCAACAGGGGCCGAAGTGTATGCGCACGATGCGGACGTGCCCTACATCCAGGGAGAGAGGCCGCTCCTCAAGCTGGACATGAGCAGGATCGAGTCCCGGCTCCTTGCTCTCCCCAAAGAGCAGCAGGACCGGGTGCGCGCGCTCCTCTCTTCGCCGCCGAGTGTCAAGGTGGATCGGGTCCTGAACGGCGGAGAGAAGCTGCCATTCCACGGCGGGATCGTCGTCATCCCTACGCCGGGTCACACCCCGGGGCATGTGTGCTACTACCTCAAGACGCAGATGCTGCTGATGGCGGGAGATGCGCTGCGCGTGGAAGAAGGCAGCCTGATAGGTCCGAGCCCCATGGCAACGCCGGACATGCGAAGGGCAGTAAGCTCCCTGAAAAATCTCCAGCCCTACCGTATCGACACGGTGCTCTGCTATCACGGGGGACTGGCTCAGCGGGAGGTGGGCTCCCGGCTGAGGGAGCTCACCCGGATCGGGGGCTGAAGCGCCCTCTGCGTTCGTCGCAGTTGACCGTCGACTGTGCGCCTGCAGGCTGCGTCGTTTCCTCATGTCCGACTATTTTAGTACTATTTACCCGATGCCAGCTCACACAGTTTCGGAAAAGCAGGTTCTGGACGCTCTTCGCACCGTGCAGGAACCGGAGCTGCATCGGGACCTCGTGTCCCTGGACTTCATTCGCGATATCCGCATCAACGGCACGGACGTCGCGTTTTCAGTGACCCTCACTACCCCCGCCTGCCCGCTGAAGGATCAAATCAAGGATGAGAGTGAGAAAGCCATCAGGGAGCTCGTCCCCGGTGTGCAGCGGATCGACATCACCTTCAACGCCAGGGTCCGCGCCGACAAGCGAATACAGGACAAGATCAATCTCCCGATCAAAACCATCGTCGCAGTGGGAAGCGGGAAAGGCGGGGTGGGCAAATCCACCGTCAGCGTCAACCTTGCGGTGGGGCTCGCGCAGTGGGGCGCGAAGGTAGGATTGCTGGACGCCGACATCTATGGACCCAATATTCCCACCCTCATGGGTGTCCAGGACCTTCCTCCGCCGCAGGGAGAAAAGATGGTGCCGGTTCTCGCCCATGGGGTGCAGGTCATGAGCATGGGGTTTCTCGTCGGGGCGGAAGAAGCCCTGGTCTGGCGGGGTCCGATGATCCACAGCGCGCTCCGCCAGCTTCTCACGGAAGTGGTGTGGGGCGAGCTCGACTACCTCGTGGTGGACCTGCCCCCGGGCACCGGGGATGCGCAGCTCAGCGTGGCTCAGCTTGTGCCCCTCACGGGCGGCATTGTGGTCACCACCCCGCAGCTCCTCTCCGTGAGCGATGCCCGTCGGGGGGTCACCGCGTTCCGGAAGCTGGGGGTCCCTGTTCTTGGCATCGTGGAGAACATGAGCGGGGATGTCTTCGGCAGGGGCGGCGGCGAGCGCGCCGCGGCCGAGATGGGCGTGCCATTTCTTGGCCGCATTCCGCTGGATCCCCGGGTCTCCCGGCTGGGTGACGAAGGCCGGCCCGCCGTCACCGCCGAGGAGCCCCTCGAATCGAAGCTCGCTTTCCGTGAGCTTGCCCGCAGCGTCGCCGCCGCGATCAGCGTGCACCAGTTCCAGGAAAACGGGAGGGGGCGATGAAACTACTCGTCGACGTCAGGCGCTTCGACCCCAGGTCGGGGGCGCCCTCTTATGAGCAGCAATACGAAGTCGAAGCGGAGCCCACGGACAGGCTCCTCGACGTGCTCCTTCGCATCAAGAGCCTCCAGGATGCCTCCCTCTCATTCCGCTACAGCTGCGCGCACGGCGTGTGCGGCTCCGACGCCATGCGCATCAACGGCAAGGAACGTCTGGCCTGCAAGACCCTGGTGCGCGATGTGGCGGGCACGGATGAGGCAAACGGACAGGGGGCGGTGCGCGTGCAGATCGAGCCGCTGCGCCATTTGCCGGTTCTTCGAGACCTCATCGTGGATCAGGCGGAGTTCTTCCGCCGCAGCCTCACGGTCACCCCGTTTCTCCTGCCGGCGGCGACCGCCGCGGAAAAGGAAATACTCCAGGCGCCGCAGCAGCAGCAGCAGTTCGAAGATGCCACGAAATGCATCAACTGCGCGGCCTGCTTCTCCGCCTGTCCCGTGCTGGAAAAGAACCCCCGGTTCCTCGGGCCCGCGGCCATCGTGCAGGCCGCCCGGTTCGTGGAGGACAGCCGCGACTGGGGCCTGGCGCCGCGTCTGGACGCCCTGGACACCCCGGACGGGATCTGGGGGTGCGAGAATCACTTCGAATGCACGCGGGTCTGTCCGCGGGAGATCAAGGTGACAAAGCTGATCAATCTCATGAAGCGGCGCGTGACGAAGGAACGGGAAAAACGCGGTGAGACCGTTCACGATTCTTCACAGAAGGGCGCCTAGGCATGTCGGACGCACGGGCTTCTCAGCGAAAGCCGGAGTGGCTCAAGATTCGGCTCAATACGACGGAGAGCTACGTGGCCGTCAAGAACCTCGTGCGCGCGGAGGAGCTGCATACCGTCTGCAAGGAGGCCCGCTGTCCCAATCTCCACGAGTGCTGGGGCACGCACCGCACGGCCAGCTTCATGATCCTGGGAGACACCTGCACGCGGCGCTGCCGTTTCTGCGCCGTGGGGACCGGGCTGCCCGGCGAGGTGGACAGGCTGGAGCCCCTGCGCGTGGCGGCGGCCGTCTTGCGCATGGGGCTGAAGCACGCGCACGTCACAATGGTCAACAGGGACGATCTGGCCGACGGCGGCGCGTCCATGATGGCTGCCACGGTCCGCGCGATCCGCGCGCGCGTGCCGGCCTGCTCGATCGAGGTTCTCACCTCTGATTTCATGGGTTCCCGGGAGGCCATACGCGCCGTCGTGGAGAGCGCGGCGGACGTCGTGAGCCACAATGTGGAAACCGTGCGCAGGCTCACTCCCCTCGTGCGCTCGCGCTCCCGTTACGAAAGGTCGCTGGAGTTCCTCCGCATCGCAAAAGACCTCGACCCGGACGGTGTCACCAAGTCGAGCATCATGCTCGGGCTGGGCGAGTCGCGCGAGGAGGTGATCTCCACCCTGGAGGATCTTCGCGCGGCGCGCGTGGATATCGTCAATATCGGCCAATACCTCCAGCCCACGCGCAACAACATCCCCGTGGACAGGTACTGGCACCCCGACGAGTTCGCGGAGCTCAAGGAGATCGCCATGGAGAAGGGCTTCCTCTATTGCGAGGCAGGGCCGCTGGTCCGGTCCTCCTATCATGCCGGGGAGCAGTACGAGGGATTTCGCGAGCACCTCGCGCGCATCCGCGCCGCCGGAGGCGGATTCCGCGCGGCGAAGCAGAATCCGCCGGGTACGTCGACGCGGGGGCTCGGCCCGCGCACGTGATCGAGACTTCGCCGCCGTACCCGGCGGATTCCGCAGCCCCGAGAGCGGCAGGCATCCATCGCGTCCTGTACGTCCGCGACGTTTCCTCGAGCGCCTTTGTGCTGCGTTTCTCGAGGGAAGGTCTCGCTTTCCGCGCCGGCCAGTGGGTGAATCTCGGGCTGCCGCGAAGCAGGGACCAGCGCGAGTATTCGCTGTATTCCTCGCCCGGGGATTCGTTCCTCGAGGTCCTTGTCAAGGAGATCCCCGAGGGAACGGTGTCCCGTGCCCTTCGCCGCTGCCGCCCGGGTGATGCGCTGGAGGTGGACGGGCCCCACGGCTCCTTCTGCCTGGTCGAGGGCACACGCTCCTCCGCTCAGTTCCTCTTCATTGCCACCGGCACCGGCGTCTCGCCATTTCACTGTTTCGCGAGGGACAACCCCGACCTGGACTATCTCCTCCTGCACGGGGTCAGGGATGCCTCCGAGCTGTACGACAGCGGCAGCTTCACCCCCGACCGATTCATCTCCTGCATCAGCAGGGGACACGGCGCCGAATCCGCGGGGTACGGCGTACTCGCCGAACGGGTACGGCCTTCGGGCCGAGCGCGTACTCGCGCACTCCCGTACGGAGTACTCTCCGAACGGGTACCCCCGTACAGCGGCCCGCGCAATGCCTATGCCGGCCGCGTCACCTCCTGGCTGGCCGAGCAGCCGTTGGAGACCTCGAGGTACTGCTACCTCTGCGGCAACAGCGACATGATCTATGAAGCCTACGCGCTGCTGAGGAAACGCGGCGTTCCCCACTCGCGGATCTTCGCCGAAGTCTACTTCTGAGAGTCTACAGGATCCCGGGCCCGCGGGGCTTTGCGCGCGTGTACTCCCGTATCAGGTCAGGGCGGGCAGCCGGCTCCCGTGCGCCTCGATGAGGTCGTCACACAGGGAGACGATGTCGTCGAGGGAAAGCTCCGCGGCGGTATGGGGATCGAGCATTGCCGCCTGGTACACGGTGTCCCTCCGCCGCGTCACGGCGGCTTCCACGGCAAGGAGCTGCACATTGATGCTGGTCCTGTTGAGCGCCGCGAGCTGGACCGGCAGCGCCCCCACGCGGCAGGGAGTCACGCCGGCGCCGTCCACCAGGCAGGGCACCTCGACGCACGCCTCGTCGGGAAGGTTGTCGATCAGGTGCGCATTCCGCACATTCCCGGCGATCTTGAACGGCCTATCGATTTCCATCGCATCAATGATGTACGAGGCGTACTCCTCAGTCCGCGCATGGCCCAGATCGTGATTCCGGGTCAGGGTCTCGCGCATGGCCGCCCAGTCATCGATCTGCTTCACGCAGCGCCGGGGGTATTCGTCCAGAGGGATGTTGAAACGCCCGACGAGCTCGGGATAGCGGGTCTTGATGAACCACGGATTGTATTCCGCGTTGTGCTCGCTGGATTCCGTCACGTAATATCCGAACCGCCGCATGATCTCGTACCGCACCATGTCGTTGTGGGGAGTTGCGCGCTCTGCCGCCCTCTTTTTGATTTCGGGGTAGAGATCAACTCCTCCCCTTTCCACCTCCAGGAGCCAGGCCATGTGATTGATGCCGGCGATCCTCCCGCGCGCGCCGGCAGGGTCCATTCCCAGGCCCTTGAGAAGGTGGGGTACGCAGACCTGCACGGAATGGCAGAGCCCCACGGTCTTCACACCTGACGGTGCAGGGCTCGTACCCTCCGACCTGGATGGCGTTCACCACGTAGGAAGAGCCGGCAAGTGCTTTGCGGCTCGTAGGCGATCACCCGTGCCCGGGACCCGTTCACGTTGCGATTGAGAGTCTCCAGCATCATCGCTGAATCCTTCAAGCGCGCCGGATCGATGTCGAAGAGGGCGAACTCTGCCCGGGCCAGCGACGGGGTGAGCATGCAGTCTCCGAGCACGTTTTTCGCGAAGACCGTGCTCCCCGCGCCCAGAAAGGTGATTTTCGTAGTTTCCAATTTGTCCCTCCTTGACAGCGGATCATCGAGTCGCCAGCATAATGCGCACCCACCATGCTGCAGCCCGATCGACAGACCGAACGCTGCTATCCGCCAGCCCTTCTTCCCGCCGAGCATTCCGCGCTCCAGGCCAGGGAGACCAGTTGATGCAGCGCATCGTGCCCATTTCTCTCCTGGTGGCCGTGCTGTCCGCCGCCCCTCTGTCCGCCGAAGAAGGGATCCTGCGCTACGTCCGGGCGCATGGAGCGAGCTCCTCTACCGTGGAGTTCGAGGTCTCCCGGGGCGCGGAGGGGATCAAGGTAGCGTCGGAGGGAGGCGGGAGGTCGGAAGAGTCCCTCTGGGTGCCCGGGAGGGGGATCATCTCCTGGCGGCTGACTGACCCCGCAGCGGGATCGGATCTCCGCGCCGAGCGGACAGGGGACATTGTCCGGGTGACGGGCAGGCTGAAAGGCAGGGAGATCACCCGAGAGCTTAAGATCGACACGGCGCCCTGGTACCAGATCTGGGGCCCCGGCATCGGGGATCTGCTCTCCTCCGACACCGGGCAGATGGAATTCTGGGTTCTCAATCCCGACGACCTTGCAACGCACAAGATGCTCGCCCGGCGGGCAGGCTCGGAACGCCTGGAAATCGCCGGCGCGCAGGTCGACACCTTCAAGATCCATTTCTCCCCCGCGGGAGCTCTTGCCCCGTTCTGGGGCGCGGACTTCTGGTATCGGCCTTCAGACTCCGCTTATCTCTTCTCCCGGCTGCCGGAGAACGGCGGGTTGACCATCACGTCGATCATCTGGTGAGGCAGGATCAGGCTTTGAGGGTCGCGGGAAACAGGACTCTGAATACCGTTCCCTTTCCGATTTCGCTGGTGACCCTTATGCAGCCATGATGACCCAGGACGATCCCATGTACCGCCGCCAGACCGAGACCGCGTCCGGTGAACTTCGTGCTGAAAAAAGGATCGAATATCCGCTCACGGGTTTCGCCGTCCATGCCGCAGCCCGTGTCCTGGACCTCAAGGTAGGCGTACGGGCCCGGGGGAAGGCCCCGACCCAGGATGTTCCGTTCCAGCGCCGCGGCGTCGAGCTCCTCCCGTCCCGTACGGAGAATGATCTCGCCCCCTTCCTCCCCCAGTGACTCGGCTGCATTGATGAGCAGGCTCATGATCACCTGGCGGATCAGGGATGGGTCCATGTCCACGGCGGGAGCGTTTTCAACGAGATCGTACACCAGCCGCCCCTTTCCGCGCAGGGAGACCTCGATGATCTGGCTCATATCGCGAACGACCGTGGACAGGTCCAGCTTCGTCACCCGCAATGGCTCCCTGCCCGAGTAGACGAGCAGCTGGCGGGTCAGCTCCGCCCCCTGGCGCGCCGCTTTCCCGATGTTCTGCAGGCTTTCGCGCAATGAGGCAGGCAGGGAACGGTCGGTGAGCACAAGGTCCAGGTTGCCCAGCACGACCATGAGCAGGTTGTTGAAATCGTGCGCAATGCCTCCCGCCAGGATGCCGAGGCTCTCGAGCTTCTGCACGTGCTGGACCTGGCCCTCCATTGCCCGCCGTTCGCGTTCCGCGCGCACGCGATCCGTAATGTCCAGCGCGGCAAAGATGATGCCGGCTTGCGGGTTGTCACGCACGATCGGCGAGGAGCTGAGGAAGATGTCGATGCGGGCGCCGTCCTTGCGCACCCAGTGGGTCTCGATGGTCCCGGTTCCCTCCCGCGCGATGTTTTCACTCTGCTCCCGGCCGACCCGATCGTACTCCTCCTGATCCGCATAGAGAAAACGCGTGCCGCGTCCCAGCATCTCGTCCGCCGCGTAGCCGGTGATCCGGCACAGCCGTTCGTTCACCTCCGTCAGCACGCGGTCAACCACGGTGCCGATGCCGCTCGGGGCGGTGCGGAAGATGCCGTCCATCTTGGCCTGCCGGCGCGCCAGCTCTTCAACCGCCCTTTCCCGGCCTATATGCGCACCGACCATCTCGGCCGCGGTTTGCAGGAGGCGCACGTCCTCCCCTGACCACGCGCGGAGGCTTTCCGTATCGTCGAATCCGATGAATCCGTACCAGGCCCCTGTGACGGACACCGGAATATTGAGGATGGACAGGATGCCCTGAGGGGCAAGGACCCCGCGGGTCTTCTCCTCCAGCTCTTCGACGATTCCCCAGAAGGGCTGCCCCTGGGACAGCACGCGTCGAGCCGGTTCGTACGCGACGGCGTAGCGGAGACGCTGGAGAAGGGGATTGTCGATCTGGGGCTCGACGCCTGAAGCGCACGCCTCGTGGGTCTGGCGCATGCACAGGCCGTCCCGCGGGTCCTCGAAGTTTTCGAACAGGTAGACGCGGCTGGCCCCTGCCGCCGCGCGCAGATGTTCCAGGGCGTCGTCGATTGAGCGCGGGCCCCCTGCGATCAGTCTGCGGGAGCAGGAGGCGAGCCCTTCCTCGTAGCGCAGACGCTCCGCAAGCCGGTCCGAAGCCTGCTGTTTCAGGCTCATCTGAAGGAAATGTGCGGCACCCAGAGGTGCTTCTTCATGTCGATCCTGCCGTCCTCCTTGACCGCGACGCCCTCCACCTCCAGCAGGGCCTTCTGCTCCTCGAACCCGGCACCTCTCGGAAGGGAGATCGTTCCGCGGCTGTTGATGACGCGTTGCCAGGGCAGTCGCTCGGCGCGTGAAAGGCTGTGGAGCACGCGGACCACCTGCCGGGCCGCAAGAGGGCTTCCCGCGACAGCCGCCACCTGTGCATAGGTGGCAACTTTTCCGCGCGGGATGGAGCGTATGATCTCGACTGCACGGGCCGTGAAGGGCGCATAGCGCGCATCCCGGGGCGTTGCTCCATGAACCTTCACCGCTTTATTGAAACAGATGTCCCCGCAGGGTGTCAACGGAACCGAGCCGATGCGCCTAGCCGCACGTGAGATTCAACGCACCCGTGAAGGAAGGATCGAGCGGGAGAGGAAATCCAGCGTCCGGTCTGCGCAGAGGCTCGGCAAGATCCGCCTTCACCTCGGCCATTACCGCGTCGTCGGTGAGCTCGGTATCCGACATGGCGATTTCCGGAGAATCCCCCCGCGCATTGAAGAGGATGCACTTCGGCGCACCGGGCCCGTTCATCCACGGCATCCATTCCGCCCGCCCCGTGCCGGGCCCCGTTCCCTGCGCGTTGGGGTTGCCGGTGCGCGCAAACTGTGCCACGTACTTCATCATGGCCCCTGAGAGAGCCTTCCGGCCGGGTGCGTTCTGCCCCGTGAAGAGGACCAGGTGCATGACGCCGTTCAATGTGTCACGCCCGAGAAAAAAAGGGACGTCAAGAGAATGGAATGCTCCGAGCTTGCGGCCCCAGTTGCCGGGCAACGGGCCATTTCCCTGTGCGTCGACAGCCCCCCAGTCGAACCGGTAGGCATACACAGGGGGCTGATCCGCATGCGCGGAAAGCCTGCGCGCCACCTCGTCCACGCCGGCAGCTTTCCACAGATCGCTGCCGTACTTTGCCGCCGCTGCATACAATTCGCTTCGCCAGGGAATTGCGCCTGAAAAAAGCAGGAAGAGCTTCACCTCTTCCTTGTTGGACCCGATGATCAGGGGAACCTTGCTGGGGTAGTCCCCGGTGGCGAGGACGTCGAAGCCCGCCTCCGGGATCACGAAGCCGTCCCGCAGGATCGCTGGATTGTCGATCATTCCAAAGGCCCATGTCGTGTAGCAGAGCAGGATCTCTCTGTCGTCTTTCGACCTGAGATACGCGCGGATAGCCTCCCGGCTCATGGCCGCGGCAAGGACTTCACCGTTGGGGTGCGTCCGCACCTTCCTGTCACGGGCAAGGAGCTGCGCGAGGAGCTCTCTGGACTTTGCGTCCGCTTCGTCCATGCCGTGGGTAATCGCCGCGCCGCTTTCCGATATCCCGCGTTGAAAGAGGTCTTTCGCCTGCGGTGAGATCAGGAGAGAAAGCACGTTGAAACCGCCGGCCGATTCACCCGCAATGGTGACATTCCCCGGATCGCCGCCGAATGCCTCGATATTCTGCCGTACCCACTTCAAGGACTGTATGATGTCAAGGGTGCCGTAGTTGCCCGAAGCGTCCTCGGCTGAGGCGCCTTCACGCAGCGCGGGGCTTGAAAACCACCCGAACGGGCCCAGGCGATAATTGATCGACACGAACACCATGTGCGACCTGGAGGCGATGCTGCTTCCATAGTACTCGGACGTGGTCGTAGCGGACCCGATGGAGTTTCCTCCGCCATGGATCCAGACATATACCGGAAGTCCGGTGTCGAGGCCTTTCGGTCTCCAGACGTTCAGATAGAGGCAGTCCTCCGTGCCGAAAATGATGCCGGGCAGAACGGAGCTGTATTGCGTGCAGGCGGTGCTGAACGAGGCCGGATTGCGCACGCCCGTCCATGGCTGCGGCTCCCGCGGCGCGCGCCAGCGCAGGTCACCGACGGGCGGCCTCGCAAAAGGGATTGCTTTCCAGACCCACGTCTGCTCGGCATCCTCCCTTGCCCCCACCGCGCCGAAGCGCGTGGTCACCAGAGGAGATCCGGACCATATCCCGGGTTCCTGGAAGACCGCGCGCGGCCCCGCCACGCAGGAAATGAAGCACGCCGCGAGAGGAATGCAGAGGAAGGGGAGAAAAGAGCGCGCAAATCCCTTCAAAGGTTCCCCCTGCAAATCAATGCCGGGCGAGCAGGGCCTCGACCTCCGCCGTGTCCGTGGCGGACAATTCCCAGTCTGCAGCGGCAGCTATTTCCGCTACCTGCCCGGGTTTGCGCCCCCCCACTATGGCGGCCGTCACCTCGGGCCTGCGCAGCACCCATGCCACGGCCAGCTCCGCCAGGCTCCTGCCGTTTTTCTTCGCCAGGGGACGCAGCTCCTCCACGAGGGCGAGGTTGCGGCTGAGCGCCGGCTCGATGAAAAGCGCATTGCGCGCGCGCACGTCGTCCCGGGGAAGCGACGCCGCCCTCTCTCTGGTGAACGCGCCCGTCAAGAGCCCCATCTGCATCGGGCTGTAGCAGATCACGCCGATGCCGTTTGCCGCGCAGAAGGGAAGCAACTCTTTCTCCACGTCTCTGCGCAGCATGCTGTACGGGGGCTGGAGGGAAGTGATGGGGTGGATCCTCTGGATGCGCCGCATCTGCTCAGGGTTGAAGTTGGAGACCCCGGCATAGCGGACCTTTCCCTCCTTCACGGCCTTCGCGATCTCCTCCCAGCCTTCCTCGATGTCGGGATCGGGATCGGGCCAGTGGATCTGGTACAGATCGATCCAGTCCGTCTTCAGCCTGCGGAGACTTGCCTCCAGCTCGTCGCGCACGCTCGCGGCATCGAGCCCGCTCACGATCGAGCCGTCCGGATCCGCTTGCGTCCGCACTTCGTGGCGACGAGGACCTTGTCCCGCCGGCCCGCAATGGCACGGCCGACGACCTCTTCCGAGTGTCCGAGGCCGTACACCGCCGCGGTGTCGATCCAGTTGATGCCCAGGTCGAGGGCTTCGTGGATGACGGCGACGGAATCCCTGTCATCCTGGCTCCCCCAGCCGAACTGCCAGTCGGCGCCGCCGATTGCCCACGTGCCCAGCCCGATCCGCGTGAGTGCGAGCCCGCTTTTCCCCAGCGCCTTTGTTGTCATGATCGTGCTCCTTACGATGATGGTGGACCGCGTGTCCGCCGCCTCCCGGCTGCGCAGGGCGAGCTCGCTCACCGCGAATGCGTCCTCCGCGGTGATCCGCATCGCGGCATCCCTCCTCGTATATGACGAACGAACTCCTGGAAAAGCGAGAGCGGCTCCTCCTTTTCCAGCCTTCGCGGAGCCGCGTCATGGGTGAACAGACGTCGCCTCTCCCCCGGCAACCTCCAGCACGCCCTTCTCCCCCGCGATCCGCACCCTGTCGTCGCCATGCGTCGGCGCGGAACCGGGCCGGAAATAGTCAAAGGTAAGGGTGGCGCAACCGGAGTTGGCAAGGCGGAACAAGCACGCCCCCGAGCTCTCCATCTCACCGTGACCGCGGTTCCCGGCGGCCGTGTGGCAAGCGGAGACCTCCGTGATCCCCCCGCCGGTGAACCAGTGGATCCAGTCGATGCCGTGGATCGCTACCCAGGGGATGGTGCCGCCGTAGGTGGCGCGATGCGTGTACATGGCGTGACGCGTGCCGAGCTTGTACGACTTCTGCGCCGTGATGAGGAGCGGCTCGCCGATCAGGCCCTCCTTCAGCGCGCGCCACGCGGCATGGAACGCGGGGTGGTAGCGGTAGGAGAGCATCGGGCAGAGATCCGCCTTCCCCAGAGCGTGAGCCCGGCGAAGCCGCTCCAGCTGATCCAGCGATACGGCCATGGGCTTTTCGACGAAGACGTGGATGCCCCGCTCCAGGCACTCGCAGGCAATGCGCGACTGCAGGAAAAAGAAGGGCGCCACGACGGCCACCTGCGGCTTCTCCCTGTCCAGCATGCGGCGGTAGTCTTCGTAGAAGGGGATGAGCGAGGGCTCCAGCTGGTCGACGAAGAACTCCCGCGCGTCCTCGTCCGCCGACCCCGGGGCAATCCCGACAAAGCTCAATTGCGGAAGGCGGTCGCGCACCTCGAGCGCGAGGTCGATGTGACCGCTGGTGCCGATGATCGCTGCCTTCACGGAAGTCCTCTGTTTCCTACTATATCAGAGCATAGGCGGTGAGAGAAACCCCGATGACGGTCCGCACGGCCGGCATTGCCGGTGAAGAATCGCGCCGTTGCTTCCTTCTTGCCCCTTCCGACGAAAACGAATATTGTTGAACGAACCATGAAAGAATCCGGGTCCCCTCACCCACTGCGCGCCCCGGGCGTGCTCACGATTCTCGTCGTGTCCATTGCGCTCCTGCTTTCAGTCACCATCAGCCACTCGGACGACCTTGTCCTTACCCGGGTGCGCGTGCTCGTGCCGCAGTCGACCTCGTCCCTGCCTTTCCTGCTGATGGCCAGGGAGCACGCGATCCCGGGCGTCGACCTTCAGGTCGAATTCTTCCTCAATCACGCGCAGGCCCTGGCCGTTCTGCTCCGCGGAGAGACTGATCTTCTTCTCAGCGGCACGAGCCAGGGATGGGAGAACCGGCTGGACGGCAGCCCCCTCGTGATGATCGACACCGGAGTGTGGGGGGTTTCCTCCCTCGTGGGCAGAGATGCATCGCTCAAGAGTTTCCCCGGCCTGAAGGGAAAGCGGCTCGCCCTGCCGTTCCCCGGCTCCCCACTGGACTTCCAGAGCCGCGCGCTTCTGGCATTCGAAAGCATCGACCCTGACAAGGACCTCACGATCAGCTACGGTCCCTTCCCGCAAAGCGTGCAGAGGCTGCTCGCCGGCCAGCTCGACGCCGTGGCACTGCCCGAGCCCCTTGCAACCACGGTCGTGAGGAAGAACGGCCTCACTGCGGCTCATCCAGTACTCCCACGCGTGGGCCCGGTTCACCGGGGGGGACGGCGGGTCGCCGCAGGTGAGCCTTTTCTGCCACGGAGGGTTTTGCCCGGGATCACGCCCAGACCATCGGCGCCCTCGTATCCGCCTGGACCGAGGCGAGCAGAAGCGTGACGACAAATCCGTCGGAGGCCGCCTCCCGGTTCTCCGCATCGCTCAACACCGATCCGGCAATTCTCGAAGAGGCAACGCGGAACACGCTGCTCGCCGTCCCTTCAATCGCGGAGAACCGGACGCGCGTGCTGGCCTATTACCGGATGGTCGCAAAATACTTGCCGGCGGGGTCGCGTCCGCTGGACGAGCAGTTTTTCCTCGCGCACTGACAATGCCCGCCAAGGCCCCCCGCGCGGTGTCTCTCCGGCTCCGGCTCCTCGGCGCAGCGGGGGTTGCAATGATTCTTGCGGGCTGGGCGATCGCCAGTCTGGCGGCGGGGACCTATTTCGTGCCCGCGCCGTGGACCACGATCGCGGACACTGCCCTCCTTCTCGCGCGCCGGTTCACCTGGACGCAGATCCTGATCACCTTCCTTCGCGTCTGTGCCGGTTTCCTGGGCGGCTTTGTGACCGGGGCCGCGGCAGGCATGGCGATGGGAGCGCGCCGGGAGCTGGACGCCCTTTTCAAGCCGCTCGTTCTCTTCTTCCAGGGCATGCCTCCCCTTCTGTGGGCAATTCCCCTGGTCGCCCTGATGGGCATCGGACACCTGCCCGCTATCGTCGTGATCGGCCTCATCACCTTCCCTCTCGTGGCCGTCACGGTCGGGGAGGGCATGTCGACACTGCCCCGCGCGTATGGAGAAATGCTGACGATTTTCGCCCCGGGCTTCGTCCCCCGCACCCGGGAGCTCGTCCTTCCGCACCTCGCCCCATTCCTCGCCGCCGCCCTGAAGGCCGGTCTTGTCCTGGCGGTGAAGGCATCCGTGACGGCGGAGTATTTCGGAGCAAATGACGGCATCGGATTTCAGATCCAGGCGGCGTACATGTCGATGCGGATACGATCGCTCTTTTCCTGGGCAGCCGTGCTCATCCTCATCATCCTCGTCTTCAATCACCTGCTGCCGAGGATCCGACTGGCCGGGCCGGTCTTCAGAGCCTTGATCGCGCGCCGGGGTCCGGTCAGCTGCGATCCCGCGGATATCGTTGAGCTGGAACGGGCCTTCACGACCCGGGCCGGGGCATCGCGCATCGCGCTGCGCGAGGTGAGCTTTGCCTATCGAAAAAAGGCCGAGATACTCCGCGACGTAGATCTGGAGATTGGCCCCCATGAAATCGCCGTCGTCACGGGGGAATCCGGGATCGGAAAAACGACCCTCCTGAAGGTTGCCGCCTCCCTGCTGAAGCCCGCCGAGGGAAGCGTCTCCTGTCCGACGCGGGTCGGCTTCGTATTCCAGGACGACAGGCTCCTGCCGTGGCGGTCGATCGCACAGAACACGGCCCTTCCGCTCTTCTACCAGGGATTCAAGGGGAAAAACGCGCTGTGCTTTGCGCACCATCTCCTGTCCGAAGCGGGCCTGGCGGGAGAGGAGGAAAAGAGGCCGGAGGAGCTTTCCGGCGGCATGAAAAAGCGCGCGGCGCTGGCCCGGTGCTTCGCTCGTCTGCCGGATGCGATATTCCTGGACGAGCCGTTCAGCGGCCTGCACGCCGAGGCGCGCGGGCTCCTCTGGGATATGTTCCTGCGCCTTCTCACCCTGCACCCTGTCCCCGCGCTCATTGTGACCCATTATCCGCAGGAGATATCTTCCCTGGCTTCCTGCAGCCTGTACGTGCTGGAGGGAAAGCCGGGAAGACTGGCAGCGGTGCGCACATGAGCCCGGCGGAGTTGAAGCAGGTCTCCCTGCGTGTCATGGCCGCCGCGCTCTCTGCCGCGGATCCTGCCGCGGCTGTCAGGAGGAATCTGGCCGCGGCGGAACAAGGATTCGCGGCCTGCGGCAGGGAACATGCGCACGAAGGTCGTCTCATCCTGGTTGCGGCCGGGAAGGCCGCTGCAGGCATGGCGGACGCCGCGCTCGAAATCCTGGGCGCGCAGGTCTCGGAAGGGATCGTCGTTCTGCCGCAGGGCTATCCGTACACCCGTCACCCCCCTCTCGATGTTCTCGAGGCCGGACACCCGGTGCCCAATGAACAGGGCCTCGCCGCTGCCCGGCGCGTGATGGATCTCGCCGTGCACATGCAGGAAAGAGACCTTCTCCTCCTGCTCCTTTCCGGCGGCGGCTCGAGCCTGCTCCCGCTTCCGTATCCACCGCTCAGCCTTCGCGACAAGATGGCAAGCACGTCTCTTCTCCTCGCAAGCGGGGCCTCGATTCGGGAGATCAACACGGTGCGTAAACACCTGAGCGCCATCAAGGGGGGCCGCCTTGCCGCAGGAACACGCGGGAAGATCGTCACCCTTGCAATCTCCGATGTCGTGGGCGACCAGCCCGGGTTCATCTCATCGGGACCCGCTGTTCCCGACCCCACGACCTTTGCCGACGCGGCCGACGTGCTCGCCCGCTACCATCTTCTGGAAAAGGTACCGTCGCCGGTACGCGCGCTCATTGAGGAGGGGGTCGCCGGCAGGGTCCCTGATACCCCGAAGACCCTTCCCGGACGCTTCACGGCTGACATCATCGCCTCCAGCAGCATCGCGGTGGAGGCGGCGGCAGAAGAAGCACGGAGGCAGGGTTTTCCGGGGCTCGTGCTCACGACGTTCCTTGAAGGCGAAGCCCGAGAAGCGGGGCGGCTGATTGCTTCAGTCGCTCGGGAGGTACGGCAGCACGGAAGACCGGCGGAGCCGCCGGTGTGCCTTATTGCTGCCGGGGAGACGACCGTGACGGTGAGGGGGGGCGGCAGGGGAGGAAGAAACCAGGAGATTGCGCTCGCCGCGGCCATCGAGCTCAGCGGAGAGCCGGGATTGACTCTCACCTCCTTTGCCACCGACGGACGGGACGGGAACACGGACGCGGCGGGTGCATTCGCATCAGGGGGAACACTCGCCGCGGGTCGCGGCAAGGGGCTCGATCCGCGCGCCTGCCTGGCTGCGAACAACGCGCACGCGTTCCTCTCCGCGGCAGGTGACCTGATCGTCACGGGTCCCACGGGCACGAACGTCAATGACATCACGTTCGTATTGGTTGAAAAATGAAGAACGCGGCAGATGCCCATTTCGACCAGATCTACGGCACGCGCGCACACGATTATCACGAGCGGGTGAGATAAGGCGGGTCACACGGAGAGCTGCCGGGGATCGGCGGGAAATGTTGACTTCCCTGAGCCCCCGGCTCAGAATGGACTGAAAGACCCCATGGAGGGGCGAAAGGAAAATGTATGGGCCGCGCGATCGAGCAGGAAAACTCCTTCCTGCAGGTGCTCTTGAAGCTCATCCCCAGCGAGGTGATCGCGGTTTTCATCTTCATCCAGGGTGTCATGCCGCGTGTGCTCCTCCCGCACCTCGTTATCGCACTTCTCCTCGTGTGCATCACGCCGGTCTACCTCTATTGGGCTGGGGGCGTGCGCGCGCGGACGCAGCTTGTGATCTCCACGCTTTCGCTGGTGGTCTGGATCTATGCGATGGGTGTCGGGCCATTGCGGTTCGTCAGGCCGCCCTGGTACGAGCCCTGGCACGGAGCGGTGGCGCTCGCGCTATGGACGCTGATCCCCCCGATGTTCCTCGCGCGCGGTCAGGAGCCGGCCCGTACCTCCTCCGGCCGGAAACGCGCCGACATCAGCCCCCGCGGAAAGCGCGCGCCAGGCGCTCCGCGGCATCGGAGAGGATCGCGCGGGGGCACGCGAGGTTGAGACGCTGAAATCCTTCCCCTCCCCGGCCGAACTTGCGGCCCTCGTCGAGCCATAACCCCGCCTCGCGCCGGAGCTTCTCCCTGATCTGGTCGTCCGACAGCATGAGTGCCCGCATGTCCATCCAGGCAAGATAGGTCCCTTCCAGGGGCGCCAATGTCACCATCGGAATGTTCTCGGCAAGAAAGCCGGCCAGGAATCGATAGTTGGCCTGCACGTAGGCAAGAAGCTCCTCCAGCCATCGCTCCCCATGCCTCCATGCAGCCTCGGCCGCCGCAGCGGCAATTGCGTTTGCCGGGCCGCCCGCAATAGCGTGCTGAACCGCGTCGAAACGCGCACGCAGGCCGGCCTCGGGTATGAGGGTGAGAGAGCCCCCCAGTCCCGCAAGGTTGAAGCTTTTTGTCGCGGAGACGAGAGTCACCGTGTGCGCGGCAGCCGCATTCGAAAGGGAGGCAAAGGGAATGTGGCGAGACCCCGGCATCACGAGGTCATTGTGGATTTCGTCGCTCACCACAACGATGCCCTTGCGAAGGCAGAAATCCGCAAGCGCCTGCAGGGTCGCCCTGCCCCACACCCTGCAGGCCGGATTATGCGGGCTGCAAAGGATCAACATCTTCGTGTGCTCGTCGACGACTCTTGCCAGGCCGTCCAGATCCATCTCCCACCGGCCGCCGCTCAGCTTCAGCGGGTTCTCCACCACGCGCCTTCCATTCGCGCTGACACGCAGGGGAAACGGATAGTAGACGGGGGGCTGAATCACGATCCCCTCGCCGGGTTTGGTGAGCGCCAGGATGGCGAACACAAGGGCCGGTATGACCCCCGGGGAAGGCAGCATCCACTCGCGCCGCACCTCCCAGCCGTGGCGGCGCCGGAGCCAGCCAGCCGCGGCATCGAAGTATGACTCCGGCTCCAGCGTGTATCCGAAAATGCCATGCGCCACCCTGGCCTGGAGCGCCTGGACGATCTCCGCGGGAGCCTCGAAGTCCATGTCCGCCACCCACAGGGGAACCAGACCGGACATGCCGGCAAACTTCTCCCCGAAATCCCATTTCAAAGAGCTCGTGCCCTGCCGATCGATCACCCGGTCGAAGTCATAAGCCGTCGGGTTGCCGTTCACTCGGGTCCTCCCCCCTTTGCGAAACTGCGCAAGTCGATCGCGAATTTGCGATCTTTCGCGCAAGGAAGTGTATAATATGCGTTTCGCAGGTTCTCTCGCAAGTTTCGCGATCGAACTTCGCAAGGTCGCGAAAAGTACGCAAGCTCGCGTACGAGGAGGTGAAACATGTTCGTCGAAGACACGTTCTCCCCCGCTCCGCTTGGATTGAAAGTGACCTTCATCGGGCACGCAACGCTCATCGTGACATACGGGGACACGGTGATCCATGTGGACCCTGTAGGCGAAAAAGCGGACTACGCAAAGCTTCCCAAGGCCGGTATCGTGCTGGTCACCCACGAGCACTCCGATCACCTCGATGCCGGGGCCATCGCGAAAGTACGCACCCCTGAGACCGCTGTTGTCGTTGCGGCCAGGTGCGCGGGCAAAGTGCCCGGCTCAATCGTGCTGCAGAACGGCGACTCGCGCGCGGTCAAAGGGATAAGGATCGAAGCGGTGCCTGCTTACAACGTCGTGCACATGCGCGCGCCCGGGGCGCCGTTCCATCCCAAGGGGGACGGCAACGGGTACGTGCTCACGCTCGGAACGCGCAGGCTGTATGTCGCCGGTGACACGGAAAATACGCGCGAAATGAAATCCCTGAAAAGGATCGACGTGGCGTTCCTTCCCATGAACCTGCCCTATACCATGACACCGGAGATGGTCGCCGACGCCGCCCTGGCATTCCGGCCGAAAGTGCTTTACCCCTATCATTTCGGGGATACGGATACCCGGCGGATTCAAGACCTGCTGGCTTCGGCGAAAGACATCGAGGTGCGCATCCGCCCGATGAGCTGAGGGAGCGGCTTCTAGGACTTCACCTGGAGGCACCTGACCATATAGAGCTCGATATAGCGCATCAGGAAGTCCCTCTTCTTGATTTTCGCAAGGCTCTGGCTCGTCGAGAGCTGTTCCGCAAGGGCGTGGATCCTCTTCAGATCGGGCGGCCGCGCGAGAAAGCTGCGCCGGACAGGGCGAAGAAAGTCGCGCACGAGCGAGTTGACGTCTTCGACGAGATTCTGCTTCTGCACCGAAGCGTAGAGAGGGTTCCATTTCTCGGCGAGCTCCGTCAGCGTGGCCTCGATGCTCTTTCCCTTGGGGACGTACTGAACCAGGAGTGACTGGATGCTTCTGCGGTAGCGCAGGAGATCGCCTTTGGTATGAGTGCTCTTCGCGGCCTCGACCGGCGCGGGCTGCACGACCTTTGCCGTTTCCGTCGGGGCAGGTCGGAAGGCTATGGGCTTCTTCTCGGGCTCCACTTTGCGCTCCCCCTTTCCTCCACGGGACAGTCTGCGGAAAATCCTGAGCACCCCGCTCAGAATGGGCACCGTCATCCAGAACGGAAGGTACATGCGGGCATTTTTCAGCAGGAGCGCGCGGGACAAACCCAGCAGCTCGTCGAACGGCCGCAGGATGTTCTCCACCGCGAAGCATTTGCCGAGCTCCTCCTTCGCCGCCTCCGAGAGCTTGGTCGCCGCACCCGCGGCGAAGAGCAGGTTGCCATTGGAGAGCGCGGCAAGGAGCGGATACCCCTGCTTCACCCGTATCTCGGTGTCCCTGCGGAAAGAGGAGTCGCTTTTCGAGACGCCAGGCGTGCGGTCCTGGCGCATCTCGTCGGTCCATTCCTGCACATATGCGCTTCGAATCTCTTCCGACGCTTCCCCCAGTTTCTTCAGGAAGACGGGGACGATAAAGTCCCTCTGGAGGAAGTAGTCCTTCTTCTGCGCGGCCGCGTGTACGCGGACCAGGTAGGGAATGGGCTCCTCCCCCACCTGCTTCGTCTTCTCCTTCAGGAAGGAATGGATGAAATCCTGGCTGTGCTTCTTTACGTAGGTGACCCCTTTTTCGTCTTTCAAATCGTAGAGGTCCTGGAATCCGAAAACAAAGGGCGGCTTGCGCACCTGCTGTTCCAGGTTTTTCCTGTCGGCCGCCCACTCCTGTTCACGCTGGACCGTGCCCTTTCTATGAAAGACGGTATACCCGAGAATGTATGCCGCCTGGCACGCCCCGTGGTCCAGGTCCGTCTTCTCCGACTTGGCGCGTATATCCTGCAGAATGAGGTTGGAGAGGTGCGTCCAGAACCGGAAGCTGAAATCAGAAGGAGAAAGAACCGAGTTTGCCGCTTTCTTGGGCCGGGTGACGACGTCCTCCATGGACTGGTGGACGAGCGGTGCGTTTCCCCGCATCAGCCCGGCAAGCTTCGACTCCGAATAGGAGGCGTTCTTCCCTTCCTGGAGATGGCGGCTGATCTTTGCCACGGCAACATCGATGAGCTCGGTGCCCACGCACTCCTGGGGCACGATGAGTGAATCCACTCCCTCGGGGAACTCCAGCTTGACGATGCCTTTCATGCCCGGGACCGCTTGTATCCAGCAGGGCGCCGAGCTGGCTCTTCACGTCCGCCTTGATGAGCTGCCCCGCCGGGACGGGCACGGGAGCCGTATCCTCCTTCGGGAACGGACGAATGGCATCCATCGAGAGCTGCCGATACACGTCCACCAGCGCGGTGACGTGAAAATCCGACAGGGACACCTGGCGGGGCTTCCCGCCCTCCGTGGACACGACCAGCGCGGACTTCTCCGCGAGCTCGGCCACCGCCGCATCGACCTCCGCGGGCTGCACCTGGCCCTTGGGCATTGCGGCAAGGAATTGGTGGAGATCGACCGTTGCGCTCCTGTTCTGCAACGCGAAAGTCCGCAGGAGCACGAGAAGTTCCTGGGCGAGCATAGTGACCCTTCTAGTGTAGCGAATCCCGCGCCGGCATGCAAGTTCGCGCATCCGCGACTTTGCGGGTTCGCCGTTTCATCCCGCCCGCGCGTCCACGAACCATGGATCGATTGACCTTGTGCCGAGCCGAAGATACTGTGGGGTGGTGCCCACAAGTCCCCCGAAGGATCACACCTGGACCGACACATTCACCGTGCGGGTCTTCGAAACAAGCGCAAACGGGACGCTGGCTATTCGAAGTCTCTGTGATTTCCTTCAAGAGGCTGCGGGCAACCACGCGCGGGTTCTCGGGGTCTCGGTGGAAGACCTGCTGCAAAGGCGATTGACCTGGGTGCTGTCCCGGTTGCGCATGCAGATACACCGGCTCCCCGTGAACGGCGAACCGGTCACGGTCCGCACGTGGCCGTCCGGAATCGACAGGCTGTTTGCTTTGCGGGACTTTGCCGTGTGCGACGCGCAGGGCAGGACGATCGTTTCTGCGGTCAGCGCCTGGCTCATCCTGGACACGCGCTCCCGGCGCCCGGTGAGGATCCAGGGCATATTCAATCCACCGGACACGAGCGGCGTGCCGCGGGCATTTGAAGCAGACCTGGAAAAGCCGCCGGAATGCATGCCCCCGGAAGTGGAGAATACGATCAGCGTGCGCTGGAGCGACCTTGACGTCAACCAGCACGTGAACAACAGCAGGTACGCTGAATGGGTAGTGGAGGGGGTGACGGACCGGGATATCGGGTTCCTCACCGGCCTCGACATCGACTTTCTGGCGGAAACACAACACCCAGGCACCATCGTGGTGCGGACACGGATCGCCGATCCGCACCGGCGGGCGCACGCCATCGTGCGCGCCGTGGACGGCATGGAAGTTGCGCGCGCCCGGACCGGGTGGAGGGCCGGATGAGCAGGGGACCAGGCGCGCGCGTGTTGCTATTCGGGGCGTTCATCGGGCTTGCGCTGGCGCAGAGCCTCCCGGCAGCGGAAAAGGTGCTGATCGAGAGGCCTCTCGTTTCGCCTCAGAGCGCGGAGGCTTCCGCACGGATCGACACTCTTCTTGACCGGGCCGCCGCCGCAGTGGCCAGGCTGTACGGGGCCAGCATCCAGATGATTCCCCTGTCTTCAGGTGAGAGCGCAAGCTTCTCTCTGACAACGGCGGCAAGCCTGGAGGGAGACATCCCCACAATCGTGATCACGCTGACCCGACTGGCGGATGGAAAGAAGTCCGCCGCCCTGTCATGGTGGGCACCTGCCGCGCCTGACCAGCCCCTTTGGCTTGCCCGCGCCATCTCACTGCTCTGGAGCTCCTTTCACGGTTTTCTCATGGATCAGACGACAGAGCTGCCCGTATTCGCCGACGAGCTGTCCGCGTCGATGCTGAATCCCACCATGCCGCCGCTGGGCATTGCGGTCGAGCCGAACGGCAACCTGGCGGTCGCCCTCCTGATGTCCTGCGTGGAGCTGGATCCTTCTTTCAAGCCGGTCGGCCAGGCGGGAAAGGCGCTGGATGACAAAGGGGTGCTCTACTATGCGGGGGGCGTGGCGGCGACCCCCGGGGGTTCGCTGCTGTTGAAGCCGAATGGAGGCCGCGACCTCTACCGGCTGCAACCGGATGCCCCTGAGCCGCAGCGGATTCCCACGGGGCTGGAGCTCGCATCGATCTATTATTGGACAGCGCTCGCCGACGGCAGCGCGCTCCTGGTCGATTCAACGAACAGGAAGGCATACCGGGTGGCGCCGGGAAAGAAGCGGCAGGAGCTCCGGCTTTTTCTCAACCCTTCCTCCTGGCCCACCGCGTATGCGGCAGCGCCTGACGGATCCATCTGGGTCTATGATCCCCTGCTGAAAGGCGTGCGTCTTTTCACCTCGGAGGGGAACCCGGCCGACATCCTTCTTCCCCTTCTCGATCCCGGGAAGTCCCTCGTTCCGACCTCCATGGCGGTGGGGCCTGACGGCAGCTTCGTGATGCTCTCCAACAGACAGCTTCTGAAGTTCCGCCGGGACGGGAGGCTGCTTTGGGAGATGGACACGCTGCCCGGCGCGGAGCAGGATTCGCTTCCCCAGACGGCGCAGATCGCGGTGGACTGGTCACGGGGGCTTATCTACCTGGCGGACCTGACGGGCCGTCGCATCATCAAGCTGCTGGACCGGGCGTATTGCCGGGAGAAGGGGATCAGGAACGATCTGGAGGAAAAGATCGTGGCGCTGCGCGGAAAAAGCGCCTCGGACGAGACGGAAACCTACGGCAGGATCGCGGAGCTCTATGATTCCGCAGGGTCCCCCTTCATGGCCAGAACCTACTGGCAGAAGGTCCAGGATGCCGACCCCGGCAACCAGAAAGCGGGGGCGCGGCTGCTCGCGCTGGAGCTGGAGGGGCTGAAAGACGCCGCACGGGACCTCGATGCAAGGGCACGGCTCACTCTTGCCAGGATCGGCATTGAGTCGGCGCGTTCTCTTTCGGGGCAGGCCATTCAGACGTACGAGCTCATCCTGAGCAAGTCCCCGGGAGACGACCAGACGCGCAAAGCCATGACTGATCTGAAGGAGCTCTTCAGCGACAAGGGGCCGCGGGAAGAAAAGAGGAAACCGATCACGATCACCGTCGTGCGGATGGCGAACCTCTTTCCTTCACTCATGCAGTGGTACCTGACGCATCCCGCGGGGGCCGTGTCGGTCAAAAATACCCTGGCCCAGCCGCTGGAGAAAGTGCGGGTACGATTCCTCATCCCCCGGTTCATGGACCTGCCCGTTGAGTCGAAACCTCTTGCGCGGCTGCAGCCGGGAGAGAGCGCCACCTTCGATATTGCCCCCGCTTTCACGCAGAAAGTGCTCGAGTTGCAGGAGGACATGCCGGTCCAGGCCCAAGTGGTCGTCACGTACCTCGTAGACAGCGGAGAGCAGACAGCTTCCGCCGAGTTGATCACCACGATCTACCGGAATTCCGCCCTTACGTGGGACGACACGCGCAAGATCTCCTCCTTTATTACTCCCAATGAAGAAACCGTCAGCGGGTTTGCCGCGCGCGTTGTGGCCGCGGGGGACGGCGGACGGCGCATTCCATTATCGCGCAAGATCTTCCAGGCCATGCGGGTGTGCGACGCTCTGGGCACGTACGGAATCACGTACGTGGAAGACCCCGATTCTCCCTTCTCGCGCGCACTCGGGAAGGCCGAGGTCGTGGATACGGTGCGCTTCCCCCGCATCACGCTCTACAACCGGACCGGGGACTGCGACGATACCACGGCGCTTTTGGGCTCCCTCCTGGAGTCAGTGGGCATCCGGACCGCCATCCTGACGACTCCCGGGCATATTTTTCTTGCCTTCGATACAGGGGAACCGGCCGAGAATACGCAGTACCTCGGTGATGCCACGCACGATGCAATGGCCAGGGGGGGAGCGGCCTGGATTCCCGTGGAGACGACTCTCCTGTCAAAAGGGTTCATGGCAGCCTGGGCATCCGCAACCGAGCTCGTGAGGCGATACGGCAAGACCGGGCCGTTCGAGTTCATCCCCCTGGCGGGAATGCGGGACTCGTTCCCCCCGCTTCCGCTGCCTCCCAGCTCGATCATTGTCGCCGAGCCGGCAAAGACCAGTGTCGACAAGGCATACGCCGCTTCCGCGGACAGCTTCACTGACGCGCTGTACGCCGAAAGGGTCAAGGAATTGGATGCGCGCCTCGCCTCTCTTTCAGGGAGGCAGGCGACCCTCGTACGGCTGCAGGAGGGGATTCTCCACGCCCTCTTCGGCCGAATGGCCGATGCGGAGTCCTCCTTCCGCAAAGCCATCAGTGAAGATCCGACCCTCACGTCCCCGTACGTGAACCTCGCGAACCTTCGCCTGCTTGCCGACGATGCGGAGGGCGCGCTGCAGATTGTGAGGCAGGGCCTGTCCAGGAACGCGGAGTCGGCGCTTCTCAACCTTCTTGCCGCTCGCATCTACGCGGCCAGGGGTGATGCGGCGAACACTGCCGTGTACTATGCCCGTCTGAAAGCAGCCAGTCCCGATCTTGCGACGCGCTTCGCGGAGCTCTCCTCATCCGCTGGCGTACGCACGGCAACCGGGAGCAGCGGAGGCACGGACGCCGTGCGGGCGGCGCAGCCGGGAGAAAGGCCCGCCGTTATCTGGAACGCCGACCAATAGGGCGGGACCTTGCCGTTCGATTTCTCCCTCAACCCTTCAGGGCGCCTGCCAGAGTGCCCTTCAGCACCCACCGATGGCCGATGGCATAGAGGATGACGGTCGGCGCCGCGGCGATGATCGCCGCGGCCGAGTACCTCGGCATGTGGTCCACGCCATATGCGTTGAGGAATTGGGCAACGCGCAGCTGCATGGTGAAAAGGGACTGGCTGTTGATCATGATCAGGTGGGATAGGAACTATTACCTGTCGCGGCTCTGCACCCACTTGACTGCGAATCTTCGCAGATCTCCCGCGCCGTCGATATGCAGCTTCTCCTTCATGTGGTCTCTATACGCGTTCACTGTCTTCACGGAGAGATTGAGCATCTTGGCGATTTCCGCTGCCCCGTATCCCTGCCCCATAAGGTCCAGTACCTCCAGCTCCCTGTCGCTGAGCCGTTCCACCGAAGGCGACTCGGCTTCATCACGGGCGCTGAACATGGTCTCCAGGAGCCTGTCACGCATGGTGGCGGAAACATAGATTTTCCCCGAGAGGACGGTCTTGATCGCATCCAGCATGACGGAGGCCGCCTCCTGCTTCATCACGTAGCCCCGGGCGCCGGCTTTCAACGCCCTCTCCGCATAGATCACCTCGTCATGCATCGAGATGATGAGCACGAGTATCTCGGGGTGGGCGGCCTTGAGAGTTTTCACCAGATCCAGGCCGTTCTGACCGACCAGGGAGATATCGATCAGCGCGATATCGGGCACCGCCCGCTCGAGCGCCGCGAGAGTTTCAGCCGCCGTGCCGGCCTCGGCGCACACCTCGTACCGGTCATCGCTCCTGATGAGCGCGACGAGCCCCTGCCGGAAGACCGGGTGATCGTCCACGACGAGGAATGTGAGGGGCTTCGTCATGACTGCTCTCTCTGCCCGCCGTCGATCCTGCAGCTGACCCGGGTGCCCGGATTGAGCCTTTCGATATGAAGCTCCGCGCCGGCGGTTTCCGCGCGGTAGCGCATGATGCGCAGCCCCATGCCTTCCCCGGAAATAGACTTCGGCAGCCCGTCGCCGTAGTCGGTCACCTCGGCGATGAGCACCGCCCCGCGCTCCCCTTCTCCGCGCCTCCCAAGGGTTGCCGCGATGCTTCTCGGAGCGCCGCCGTACTCGGCGGATTTGGCGCCGCCGTACCCGGTGGATTGTTCTTCGCGATACAACTGCACCTCGATCCGCGCCGATCGTGAATGCTTGAGCGCGTTGGACAGGGCTTCCTGTATGATGCGGTACACGTGGAGAGCCCGATTCGTGCCGGGGAGGCGAAAATCCGGTGACGCGCGGAAATCTATGACCGCCGGATAGTTGCGCCGGGCAGCCTCCACGAGCTCCTCGACTGCCGCGACGATCCCGTGTTCCTCCAGCCCCGCGGGATACAGCCCTCGCGCGATCTGCTTGGCGCGCGTAATCGAATCGGAGAGCAGGATTCCGATCTGCTCGATGGATGCCACGGCGGCGGGATCGGAATTGGAGAGCACGCCGCGCAGCACGGAGGCGAGCATCGCAATACCGGCCAGGTGCTGGCACAGGTCGTCATGGAGATCCTGGCCGATGCGCTGCATGGTGCGGTTGGAGATCTGGATGACCTCCTGCTCGAGGCGCATGCGCCGTTCGATCTCCTGGGTCAGCTCCCTGTTGGTCCGGGTGAGCTCCGCCGTGCGGCGCGCCACCTCCACCTGCAGGCGCCGCTCGTGCGTGAGCACCTGCTGGAGAAGCAGGGCCCCTTTGAGCGCGCTGGCAACCTGCTCCCTCAGCGTGTCATAGACGGCGGGTTCGACCGCCCCTCCCGGAAGAAGGATGTAGCCAAGAGGCTCATTCTGGAACACGAGAGGTTCAAGGACCCAGAGCCCCCCTCTCCATGACTGCGAAATGCGGGGCGGCAGGAGCCGGATGGTGCGAAAACGGATCCCGGCTGCCGGAAGCTCCTCCGGCCGCGCATCGCGCGGGGCCATCACGAGCCGCGACCACTCGGAGATCAGATCCCGCTTTTCGAAGAGCGCGATGTAGCCTCCGCCGATACGCAGCTGGGCAAGCCCGACCTCCAGCCGCGCCAGCATCACCGGCATGTCGAATGCCCCGGCCAGTGACGCGCTGATTGCCCGCAGCGTGGCCAGCCTTTCCTCGGCCGCCACCCTTCGGGCCGCCTGGAGCCGGCTTTCTGATTCCCCGATGAGCACGCGTGCGAACTCGAAAAGGCCGGGGGGCTGCCGTCTCCCTTCCCTCCGCGCATCTCGGCCAGGTGCTGGATGGCGGAAAGATAGCCGTTCCATTTTCCCGGCTCCCCTCCGGCGAGGGTGGTGGCGGCCAGCGCGCTGTTGAACAGCGCAATAAAGCCGTCGCCGTCGGCGATTTGCGCGCGCGCAACCATCTCCCCGATTGCGCGCCGCTCTTCCGTGGTGGCCGTGGAAGGGGGCTCGGTGAGGTCAGGGTTGTAATTGCGTTTCGGTGCGCAGCCACAGGACTGGCGGATCACAGGGGTGCATGTCAGGACACGGCCCAGCGGTCTGCCTCCCTCCATGCGCTCGAGCAGGGCATCAACCGCGGAAGAGCCGAGCTCATTCAAAGGCTGCATCACCGTGGTGAGAGGGGGCGTGACGTACAAGCCTTCCTCGATTCCGTCAAAACCGACCACCGCCACGTCGCCGGGCACAGCGACCCCGGCCTGCCGCAGCACCTCCATGGCCGCGAGGGCCATCCGATCGTTCATGCATACCAGTGCGTCGAAACGCAGAGCGAGCCGCAGGAGCTGACGGGCGGCCTCTCTCCCTGAATCCCGCAGGAACGTTCCCCTTGCGGCAAGCCGCTCGTCGAACGGGATGGCGAGCTCGCGCAGCGTCGCGCGAAACGCCCGCTCCCTTTCCTCTGCCTCAGGGTGACCGGAGGGTCCGCCGATCAGAGCGAAACGCGAAAGCCCGTGGTCCTGCGCGAGGTGCCTGACGATGACGCTCACGCCGTTGGAGCCGTCCGCGGTGACGCTGGGCACTCCGCTGACCCCGAGGCCGATCGACACCTGCGGCAAATCCGGCTGCGAGGCGAACAGCCTGCTCAATCCCTCCTGGTCGAGAAAAGTGGAGATTGCCGAGGAAATGACGACCAGCCCGTCCACGTTCCGTGGATCGGCGATGCGGTAGGCGACATTCGCCGCCGCCTCCGAGGCGATGGGCGAGTCGATGCGGTGGCCTACGAAGCACACGACGCCTACCCCGCGCTGCCGGGCGCGGGATTCGATCCCGCGCCATACCGCGATCTGGTAGGCATCGTCAAGCTGGGCGGTAAAGACGCCTATCACCCTGTGAGAGGGGGCCGCGCGGGTGGAGCTCACGATCGCGCCAATGCCCAGACGGCCGGAAACAGGGATGCGGCAGGCGTCACATGGAAGGCGCGCGTGCTGCTCATGGGTGTTCCGAGCGTACCCCTTTTCCAATCGAGGGGGAACCGGCCGAAGGTCGGTTCAACAGTTCGGCCCCGGCACCGTGCCGCCATAGGTCAAATGCCCGATGGCTGCTCGATCAGTAAGGGAGCTCCTGGTGCTTCCCGGTGACGTCGAACTCGGCGCACAACACGGCGGTGCCCGCCAGGACCTCGCTTCGCGTATCCGGCTGACGTCCACCGACGCACACCCGGAACCGGCCGGGCTCCAGGATCCGCCGCCCTTCTTCGTCTATCAGGGACATCTGCCGCGCCTGGATCGTGAACGACACGCTCCGCGTCTGCCCGGGCTCAAGGTACACGCGCGCGAACCCGACGAGCTGACGCAGGGGCACCCGGACCGATGCTTCGAGGTCGGTGAGATACACCTGCACAATCTCGTTGCCGCCGCGCGCTCCTTCGTTGCTCACATCCACCGACAGGCGGACCGCCTGGCCCGCGGGCACCGTATGTTTCTCCAGCTTCAATCCCGCGTAGCGAAAGGCGGTATAGCTGAGCCCGAACCCGAACGGGTACAGCGGCTCGGCCTCCATGAAACGGTAGGTTCTTCCTGTCATGGAATAGTCGGTGAAAGGGGGAAGTTGATCGATGGACGCAACGAATGTCACGGGAAGCCTGCCCGAGGGAGTGTGGTCGCCGAACAGGACGTCGGCGACGGCGGTCCCCCCTTCCTCGCCCGGGTACCACGCCAGGAGGACCGCCCGGGCCAGCGCATTTTCCCGAGGAATCGCCAGTGCGCTGCCGCCGAGAAGCACGAGCACGATCGGCTTCCCTTTCGCGGCAACCGCCTCGAAGAGCTGCCTCTGGATGGCCGGGCAGCTCGATGCTGATCCGGTCACCCATCCATTCGGAACGTGCGGCGGACCCCTCTTCGCCCTCGAGGCGATTATTCAGGCCCAGCGCCATCACCACGACGTCCGCGCTGTCCGCGGCGGCGAGGGCCTCTCCGAATCCATCGTCGGCCTTGTCGCCCCATGGGGAGTCCGCACCCTTGGTGATGTCCGAGCCCCGCGCGTAGAGGACCCGGGTCTTTGCCGAGACGGCCCGACGGATTCCCTCCAGAAGCGTCACCGAGACCGAAGGGAAGCCGTTGTAATTGCCCAGCAGGACCTCGCGGTCATCCGCATTGGGGCCGATCACGGCGATGCAGCCCAGGTCTTTTCCGAGAGGCAGGAACGCATCCTGGTTTTTCAATAGAACAATCGACGCGCGTGCCGCCTCGAGGGCGAGCTCCCTGTGCTCCTTGGAATCCACTCTGTCATAGGGAATCTTCGCGTAGGAGACGCTCTCCGGGGGATCGAACATGCCGAGTCTGAATCTGGCGCGCAGGAGACGGGCCACTGCACGATCGATTTCCGCTTCCGAGATCAACCCCTGTCCGCACGCTTCCACGAGCGTGGAGAAAACGCGCCCGCATTCCAGATCACAGCCCCCCCGCACCGCCATGGCCGCTGATTGCTCGGGGGTCTGCGTAATCGAGTGATGAGCGTGGAAGTCCTCGATTGCGCCGCAGTCGGACACGACGTAACCCTGGAAACCCCACTCCTCGCGCAGGATCCGGGAAAGGAGAGTCTTGCTTCCACTGCAGGGCTCGCCGTTGGTGCGGTTATACGCGGCCATCACGGACTCTGCCGCGCCCTCCACCACGCAATCGTGAAATGCCGGGCAGATATGTCTCACGCATGTCCTTGGCGCTCACCCGCGCGTCAAAGTGATGCCTCAGCGCCTCGGGACCGCTGTGCACCGCGAAGTGCTTCGGGGTTGCCACCAGCTTGAGGTATTTCGGATCCTCTCCCTGCAATCCTTTCACGAATGCCACACCCAAGCGGCCGGTCAGGAAGGGGTCCTCCCCGTAGGTTTCCTGGCCCCGGCCCCAGCGCGGGTCGCGGAAGATATTGACGTTCGGGCTCCAGAATGTGAGCCCCTGATACTGGCGGCGGTAGCCCTGCCGGGCAAACTCGTGATGCTTTGCCCGGGCCTCATCCGAGGTCGCCCTCGCGATCCTGTGCACCAGGTCGGGGTCGAACGTGGAGGCAAGCCCGATTGCCTGCGGGAAGACGGTGGCCACCCCCGCGCGTCCCACCCCGTGCAGGCCCTCGTTCCACCAGTTGTATGAGGGGATCTCCAGACGGGGAATGGCCCTGGATTCGTGCGCCATCTGGGAGACTTTCTCCTCGAGACTGAGCCGAGCCAGGAGATCCTGCACGCGCTCTTCCCGCGCCAACCGGGGATCTTGAAAAGGATACTGGGGCATCGGTTTCTCCTTGGGATGGAACTCTGCGCTCTCTCTATCAGAGGAGGAGCAAGAGTTTCAAGGTCCTGGGCGCGGTTTCGCTACGCTCGGCCTTTCGGCATACGGGAGTACCCGTTCGGAGAGTACTCCGTACGGGAGTACCCGTTCGGCGCGAACGCCGTCCAACTCCGCGGAGTACCGCGGAAGGGCTATGCCTCGCGGCTGTAGCGCGCGTTGTGGCGGAACAGCTCGCGCAGGATGGCCGTGAGCTCGACCCGCGGCATGCGCTCTTTCTCGACAAAATATCGGCCGATGGGTTTATGCCGCGCGCGCTGCAGGCGGAGGATCTGCGCCACCTCTTCGGTGGTCAGGAGCCGCAGCCGCTGCGCCGTCTCCCCTGTCTGTTCGTGGCGCCGCTTGGATCCGAGAATCTTCGTAAGGTCCTGCCGCGTGATCGCGCGCAGCTCCTTGGCAAGCTCCCCGAACTTGGGCCGGGCGGAGCGCTGCCAGACAATCGCGCTGATGAGGCTTTGCCAGGAAACGCGGCCTGAATAGTAGAGAAACTCCGCCAGGCGCAGCCGGCGGCGTGGAAGAGCGCCATGGTAGTGGAGCGGACTGCTTTCGGTCCTGGCCGTGCCGCCGCTGCTCGCGCGTCCCGGACCCTTGGAGGTCCTTTCCCCGGTGGAACGAGCCGCAGGGGGCGCGGGCCGGGGCCTTGTTGTGTGCGCGCCGGCGGGGGCCGCCCGCATGCCCGCGCCCTGGGCGAGCAGGTACCCCATGAGAAGCTCGTATGCGCGCGACGCCTCGATGAAGCGTTTCCCGTCGACGCTGCCCGGCTTGGCACCGGCCCGTGCAGCGGCATCGGGGTGAGTCATGACCGCAAGCCGCCGATAAGCCCGCCGGATGACGGAAACGTCCAGCTGGTGAAGCGGAACCTGTCCCCCTCGGCGGGGCTGCGCTCCCAGAAGGGTCGCGTACGCATCAAGCAAATATCTGTTCATTCCCACTCATTATCGGAGCGCCGCGACAACGATACAGCCCTCTTCTATCGTTTTCAAGGACATTTGCGGGGGGGATGCATGAACCCACGGTGCACCGTGGATGCACAAACCCACGGAGTACCGTGGATGCACAAACCCACGGAGTACCGTGGATGCCCTATCCGCCGAGCCGGGATGCCTCGTATTCCAGCTTCAATACGAGATGGTCCAATGCGTCCAACTTCTTCGTTTTGGCTTTTTCCCTGATGCTTTCCAGCGTGGGGAGCACAATCTGCGTGTACCGTCGCACCGCGGTGCGCGCTTTTTCCACCATCGACAGCTCCGAGGCTTCATTTACGTATATGACGATCAACTTCTTGCTCGTAGGCGTGAGCTCGGATTTGTTCACGTGCTCGATGATGGCGAAAACGGCCAGAAGAAAGCCCATTTCACGCACTTGTATTTCCTGGCCCATGCTACCCGGCTCCCTCCGGCATGTCAAGAAAGGGCAGCGCGCGGCCATCGCGCTGCCTCTTTGCAGATCCCTCATGGCCACTTACGGCCCTCTCGCGGCTGCTTTCCGACCCCCTCGTGGCCGCTCTGCGACCCATATTTGTCTTGACTCGCTATCCGTATTCATATATCATTCTCGTTGTATTCCGGTCGCTCTTGGGATGGTTTCGTTGAAACAGGACTGACAGGCGCAGGAATACCGCGTTCCCGAGGACTGGCGCGCGGAGAGAAGATCTGGCACACGCGGGATTGCATCCGTCACGATGGATGCCGCCCAGGGGTGAATCTGGAAGAAGCTCGAGTGGTCGAATTACTGCCCCATAAAGTAATCCTTTCCCTTCGAATCCATTCTCTTTCCCCCGAATCGACACGTTGGAACAACGGCCCAGACTCCCCGCATTCCGCTACGACGGGAGCGTCGTGAGCCTGTCGTCGGCAGGCTCTGATCACATCTGGAATAGCGGGATGAGACCCGCGCAAAAGGGGGACCGACATGGCGAAGAAAATCTATGTCGGCAACATGAACTATAACACGAGCGAGGACACGCTGCGGCAGCTCTTCGCCCAGTACGGCGAGGTGGTGTCCGTCAACGTGATCACCGATCGCTACACGGGGCGCGCAAAGGGCTTCGGTTTCGTCGAGATGGCATCCGACGACGCCGCCCGCGCGGCCATGGCAGCGCTGAACGGCAGGGAAGTGGACGGCCGGCAGCTCAAGGTGAACGAGGCCAATGACAAGCCGCGTGACAGCAACCGCGGCGGTGGCGGCGGCAGCAAGAGCCGCTACTACTAGGCGACACTGCAGTCGAGGGGAGGCGCCGGTCCGGGCATGCTGCCCGGGCCGGGCCTCCTTTTTCGATTCCGCCCCTCTCTCAGTTGATTCGCCCGCGCACGGCCCTTCGGGTCGGCCGCGGTGTATATGGAGGAGGACCTCGTGGGCAGATCGCCATACCAGAGCGAGAAACGGCGCAAGGAGCTCGCGCGGCTGAAGAAGCAGGAAGAAAAAAGGCAGCGCCGGTTCAACAAGAAGCATGAGGGTGAATCTCCTGAAGGCCAGGTCGAGGGAACGGCCGCGGAGGGAGTGATGGAGGCCGTCGATCATCCCGCCGAAGGCGCACAAGACGATTCCCCGCCCGCGGGGCAGGCTGTGACCGAGGCTCCGGAGGGAGAGAAGGGGACGGACACCCCGTCCTGACCGGTCACGAATGTCACCGAGCACGGTGACCGGGTACTCTGTGACATTAGGTGACATTCTTTACAGGGGAGAAGCCGCATACCGATCTGATTCAGCCGGGTGCGGCCTCCTCGAGGCGGCCATTCGATGCCGCGTACTTGCTCTCAGTATTCGCATTGTGCGGTCACGAATGTCACCGAGTACGGTGACCGCGGTACCCCGTGACATTTACCCGATCAGCGATATTCCCTACAGAGCCTCGCTACGCCCCCCGGCGCTTTTTCGCTCGATTCTCGCCCAGGTATCCTTCAGGGAGACAGTGCGGTTGAATACCAGTTTTGCCGGGCTCGAGTCCGGGTCTACGGAGAAATATCCGAGCCTCTCGAACTGAAACCGGTCACCGGGCAGGGCGGCGGCGAGCCCGGGCTCGACGCGTGCGTCCGGCACCACCTCGAGTGAGCCGGGGTTGATGGTGTCTTTCCAGTCGACTCCCTCCGGCACTTCCTGCGGATACTCGGCGGAAAACAGGTGATCGTACAGGCGCGCCTCAGCCGAAAGCGCGTGGCGTGCCGATACCCAGTGGATCGTGGCTTTCACCTTGCGGTTGTCCGGCGCGTTGCCTCCGCGGGTCGACGGGTCGTACGTGGCAAGTATCTCCTGCACTGCGCCGGTGGAAGGGTCCTTCCTGACTCCCGTGCAGGTGACGATGTACGCATAGCGCAGCCGCACCTGCTGGCCCGGGGAGAGGCGGTAGTATTTTGGCGGCGGGACCTCGCGGAAATCGTCCTGCTCGATGTAGAGGACGCCGGAGAAGGGGACTTTTCGAGACCCCGCGGCAGGATCCTCCGGATTGTTGACCGCTTCCATCTCCTCGACACTGTCCTTCGGCCAGTTCTCGATGACGAGCTTGACGGGGTGAAGGACGGCCATTGCCCTGCGGCAGCGACGGTTGAGATCTTCCCGCAGGCAGTGCTCGAGGAGCGCGATGTCCAGCCGTGCTGTTCGTCTTTGACATTCCGACGCGGGACACGAAGTCCCGGATGGCCTCGGGGGTGTAGCCCCTCCTGCGGAGCCCCCCGAGGGTCGGCATGCGGGGGTCGTCCCACCCGCGTACCCGGCCCTCCTTCACCAGCTCCAGGAGCCACCGCTTGCTCAGCACGGTGTGGGTGATGTTCAGCCGGGCGAACTCGATCTGCCGGCTGTGGAAGATCCCGAGATTCTCCAGGAACCAGTCGTACAGCGGCCTGTGGATCTCGTACTCCTGGCTGCACAGGGAATGGGTGACGCCTTCGATGGAATCGGAGAGGGGATGCTGATAGTCGTACATGGGATAGATGCACCACGTGTCGCCGGTGCGATGGTGCGTGGCATGGCGGATGCGGTACATGACAGGGTCGCGCATGTGGAGATTGGGGTGGGCCATGTCGATCTTCGCCCGCAGGGTGCGCGCGCCGTCGGGAAACTCCCCGCCGCGCATGCGGCGGAACAGGTCGAGGTTCTCCTCGACGGATCGATCGCGATACGGGCTGTTCCGCCCCGGCGGCGTGACGGTGATGGGGCCCTTGTCCGCAACGTCCGTGCCGCGAAACTCGCGGATTTCCTGCTCGCTCAGGTCGCACACGTAGGCCTTGCCCGCCATGATGAGCTGCTCGGCCCACGCGTAGAGCTGCTCGAAATAGTCGGAGGCGAAAAACTCGCGATCCCCCCAGTCAAAGCCGAGCCACCTCACGTCGGCCTTGATGGCGTCCACGTACTCCTGCTCTTCCTTTATGGGGTTGGTGTCGTCGAACCGGAAATTGCACGCACCGCCGAACTCCGCCGCGATCCCGAAGTCGATGCAGATCGCCTTGGCATGGCCGATGTGCAGGTACCCGTTGGGCTCGGGCGGCCAGCGCGTGCGGACATACGAGAAGCGCCCGGTCTCCAGGTCCTTCGCAACGGCCTCGCGTATGAAGTCGGACGGGGGCGCGCCGGGGCCGGCACCCTCCGCGCTTCCCTCGGGTCGCGATCCCGCGGAAGCCTTTTGAGGGGTCGGGACGCGAGACGTCGGGTGTGTCACGTGATTCTCCTTCTCACCGCGCTTCAGAGGCGCGATATGGCCACTGTGATCCGGCGGGCGGAAGGGTGTCAAGAGTTCCCGTGCGCGCTCAGTCCATCAGCCGCTGCTGTCCCTTCAAGGACTGGATGCGGCTGATCTTTTGAGAACACTCAAGACAGCCGAGGTACGCGCCCGATGGATCACGGAGGGCGAAGTATTGGATGAGGATTTTCTCGGTCTCCGGCGCGTCTCCCAGCTTCATGTCGATCCAGAACTCGGCGGATTCGCGCGTCCCTTTCTTCATTTCGGATATGATGGCTTCAACCTTGGCGAGGCTCTTGCCCGGATGACAGGCGCGCACGTCGCGCCCCAGCACATTGTCCGTTCGGCGGAAGACGCGCGTCTCATGACGGTTCCACGCGAGCACCTTGTCGTTCGCGTCAACGATGGAGAACTCCACGGGCAGTGTCTCCAGCAGCGAGGCAAGGACGGCGTCAGGCAGCTTTCCCTTGAACATGAAAGACCTCCCTCTGTCGAAAGCGCCGCAAGTGTAACAGACGTCCGGGTGCCGATCAAGAACACGCATTGCCTCAACTGAAATTCTAGTGTGATGTCCCCTGAATCAAGTGGAACGATGGTTCTCCCTGATCACCCAGCGGGCTATTCGGTGGAGCTCGAACCCTCGGCCGGTCTTGCGTGCCAGGAGGGACTCCAAGATATCGGACAATTGACCTATGCCATCATGGCCATGGTTCCGAACCAGGGAACCGAGTTTTCACGGATGTATTCCCTCGCGCGAGCGGCTATAGTGAGGTTATGAAAGGAGTTCATATTGCCGCGTTGATCCTGTTTCTCACAACCGCTGCCGCCTGCCTTCCGGCGCAGGCAGGAGGTGAGACTTCTGGGTCTGAACCCGGGGCAGTCGCGCCGTCACTTGCTTCTGTGTATCAATCCTATTTCCCTATCGGCGCCGCGGTCGAACCGCAGACCCTCCTCACGCATGGGGATCTTCTTGCGGCCCACGTGAACTGCATCGTCGCTGAGAATGCGATGAAGTGGGAACGGATCCACCCCCGCCGGGGAAACGATTCTTCCTCCTACAACTTCTACGGAGCTGACGCAATCGTTGCCTTCGCACGGGAGCACGGTATGCTCGTGCGGGGACACACCCTGGTCTGGCATCAGCAGGTCCCCCGGTGGGTGTTTCGGGGAGCGAGCGGGACGGCGACGCGGGGGGAGGTTCTCGAAAGGATGCGGGACCATATCACCACCCTTCTTGGCCGTTTCAGGGGCGCAGTCTACTGCTGGGATGTTGTGAACGAGGCGCTTTCCGAAGGTGAGGGGACTTGGCGCGTCGACAGCCCCTGGTTCCAGGCCGCGGGAGACGATCAGGATGGAGACGGAATCCCCGACTATATCGTAAAAGCGTTCGAGTTCGCCCGGTCCGCGGACCCCGAAGCCAAGCTGTTTTACAATGACTACAACATCGAGGCGGGTGGCAAGCTCGAGAAGGCCTACAACCTTGTCAAGGCTCTGAAGGAAAAAGGGCTGGTCGATGGTGTGGGCATCCAGGGGCACTGGTCAATCTACGGACCTGACGCCGAAACCGTCCGGAAAGCAATCGAGCGTTTTGCGTCTCTTGGAGTGGAGGTCCAAATCACAGAGCTGGACCTTTCCGTCTACCGTTGGGGGGATTCCTCTTCGTTGCCCGCGCTGTCACAGGATCTGGAGAGCAGACAGGCGGCGCGCTACGGGGCGCTCTTCAAGGTCTTCCGCGAGGAGGCTCGAGCGAAGGGGGCGGCTGCGACCCCGCGCCGGGGAAACTCACCGGAGTGACGTTCTGGGGCGCTGCTGATGACTCTACCTGGCTCGACTCATTTCCGGTGTCGGGGCGAAAGGATTGGCCGCTTCTCTTCGACACCGGTCATCATCCGAAAAGAGCGTTTTGGGCCGTTGCACAGTGGTGAGCCTCCGGAGTGTAAGTGTTTAGCCCTTCAAGAGCTCCGGCAAGGGTTCCTTTGAGGACCCATCGGTGACCGATGATGTAGAGGATCACTGTCGGCGCGGCGGAGATGATCGCAGCCGCTGAGTACCTTGGCATGTGGTCAACGCCGTACTGGCCGGTGAACTGCCACGTACGCAGTTGCATGGTGAAGAGCGCCGGACTGTTGAGCATGACCAGGCTGAGCAGGTAGTCGCTCCACGCTCCTATGAAAACGAGAATGAGCGCCAGGATCGTTGCCGGATTGGCAAGCGGCAGCATGATGCGCAAAAAGGTGCCGGAGTGGCCGGCGCCGTCAATCCTCGCTGCGTCGGCAAGCTCTCCGGGAAGGTCCTTGAAGAAGGAGCGGTAGATCAGGGCCCAGAAGGACACTCCGAAGGCCGCCATTGGCAGAAAGACCCCGGGCAGCGTGTTCGCAAGACCGATTTTGCTGCTCATCCTGACCAGGGGAATGAGGACCATCTGTATGGGAACGAAAAAGCCCCCGAGAATGAAATAGAAGACCACCTCAGTGACCTTGCTCCTGTATCGAGCGAAGATGTAGCCCGCCATGGCGGAAATCGGCACGGTGCAGACAATCGCGCCGAGGCAGACTATAAGGGTGTTGAACATGCCTTGATCGAGGCGTATGCCCTTCCACGCGAGCACGAAATTCTCCCAGCGAATGGCCTTGGGCAGCGCCCAGGGATTGTAGTTGAACTCCAGCCGGGTCTTGAACACGAAGAAAAAGGGGACGATGAGGGGCAGGATGACAACCGAGGCGAGCAAAACCAGGATGATCGTGACGACGACCTGGGGGATCTTGCTGCTCCGACCGGGGAGCTTGTCCTTGTCTACCGTGATGGCGGATGCATTGCTCATGCCGCTGCTCCTTCCCGTCTCTGCAATGAGAACTGCGCTATGGTAAACACGAGAGAGCACAAGAGAATGACCACGCCGACGGCGGCTGCTTTTCCGTATTGCCAGTTCACGAAACCGTCATTGTAGAGGATGATACCCAAAGTGACGGTGGCGTTCCCCGGTCCGCCGGCCGTGATCATGTACGGAAGGTCGAAGACCTTCATGCTGCCGACAATGCACAGCACGCAAATGATCCTCAGGGGATAGGACACGATGGGGATGACGATGTGCCATGCGTAGCGCCATCCGCTTGCGCCGTCCAATTCCGCGGCCTCGCGGATTTCCATGGGTATCTGCTCGATCCGCGCCATCAGGTAGACGATATAAAATCCGGTGTACGTCCACGTTGCGACGATGAAAATGGTCCAGAAGGCGATATGCGGATCTCCAAGGAAATCGATCCGTTGGATGAATTTCAGCTTCAACGTGGTAGCGATCGTCGGGATGATTCCATTTTTCGGGGAGAAGACGAACCGTCCGATCATGGCAGTGACCGCGGACGGAAGGATGCTTGCCAGATAATACACGGCACGCAACGAGCGCGTCACCTTGTTCCTGTAGGCGATCAGATAGAAGGCGATCAGGAAGGCCAGTGGAACCTGGACGATGACACTGAAGAATGCCCAGGCAAAGACGTGCAACAGGCCGGCTCGGAACTGCTCGTCGCCGACAAGCTTGACGTAGTTGTCCAACCCGGTGAATACGGCGTCACCGAGGCCGGTGGCCTTCATGAAGGAGAGCCGGAAAGTTTCCTCGATGGGATAGTACATGAATATGAGAAGAGCCGCCACGGCGGGAAAAAGCAGGAGCGCGATGAAGGCGGTGCGGTTCACGTCCCGCCTCCTCCGGACGCTTCCGCCGTACGCCTGAGCCGGCTGCGCAAGGTCGCTGGTCACTGCCTACCTCCAATCCCTTCGGCATGACGTTTTCTTATGAATGCCCTAGCGCGAAAGGCACGAACAGGTCAAGGTGGGTTTTTCGATTCGGGCTTTGTCGCCCCTTAGTCTCAAGACGGCCTGCGGGATGATCATGCGAGTGAAGGCGATCCCGCCTTCACTCGCTGATCGGCTTGAGGAGTGCTACTTGACCGCTCCCATGTTGTCGGTCGCCAGTTGCTCGAACTTGGTCAGAGCATCTTTTACATCAGTATCCGGGCAGGAAGAAGGTCTGGATAGTGTCGTTGAGCGGGGTGGTGACCGCCGGCGGCAGGTTCTGGTCCCACCAGAACTGAATCATCTTGGCCTTCCCAAAGACCCCGGACGCCATCTCGGTTATGCGCGAAGGGGCCTTTACGCCTGGCACCGACGTGACGCGGCCGGGCTCGGCCTGGGCAGCGTCAGGACTCATTGCATACTTCATGAACCGCACGACAGCAGCCCTCTTCCCCGCGGCCTGCGCAGTTGCGGCGTAGCCGATGTCGGTCATACCCATCACGTCGGTGGCCGGGCCTTTTCCCCCCGAGATGATGGGGAAGGGGTAGAAGCCGATGGTCTGGTCCGTGAAGTCCGCGCTTGCATAGCTGGCGCACATCCACGAGCCGGTGACCTGCATTGCTGCCTTTCCCGTTGCCATGAGCTGGTTTGCATCCCCGTAGGCTTCACCCAGCGGCTGGTCCCCGAAGTAGCCCTTCTTCGCCCAGTCCTGGTACAACTGCGCGGCCTTGACGAACGGGGCGCTGTCGAAGCGGGCCTTCCTGGCCGCAGCCTGTGTGAAGATGTCTCCGCCATAGCGGTCGGTCAGGTACATGTACATGGCCAGCGCCGGCCATTTGTCCTTGGCACCGACGGCGAAGGGTTGGAGTCCTTTTGCCTTGAGGGCTTCCGCGGCCTTTGCCATAGCGTCGACTGTCGTAGGAACGGTAAGGCTATTGGCTTTGAAAATGTTCTCATTGACAAAGACTCCGGCAATGGCGAAGAACGGCGCCACGCCGAAGATCTTGCCCTTCCACGTCATGGCCGATGCCGCCGCCGCGCTTCCGGGAACCGACCTCAGATCCGAGGTCAAGTCGAGCAACCTGCCCGCATCTGCATAGCTTCCCATGACGGACCCGCCCCAGGTCTGGAAGATGTCGGGAAGACCGGTATTTGCGGCCATGGCGACCTTTGTCTTGTCCTTGAGTGGATCATTCCCCAAGGCGACGTATTCCAGATCGATGTCTGCGTTCTTGGCACTGAATCCATCGACCAGCGCCTTGGCGTAGGCGTGAGTCGGATCATCGTCCGGAAGGTCAATAGCCCAAACGGTCAGCTTCACCTTCTGACTGAAAGCTGGTGCCACAAGCACGAGGCAGCAGACCAAGACCACTGCTGTGAGGAACACGCTCCTCTTCATATATCTCCCTCCTCCATCTGAGTGTGCGGAAAGCCGAACGACCTTTTGCCGGCGTCTCTCCCATGACAGCGTACCCCAATTAAGTGTGGGCCGGAATCGGACAAAACTCGAATTCCGGGGTAGGATATATTACCTATTCCGGCTTCATAGTTGAGTAGCTCCTGCTGTGGCTGCCCCAGCAGAATCGGTCGCAACGATTTGGGAACCCTTTCAGCGCGCCCTCGTGAGGCAATGAGGAAGAGCGTTTCAGATCAGATGAGGCTCGGCGGCGAGGGCTCTAGGGGCAGGCCCCATGGGTGCGGGTCCTCGTCCGCGCGCCGTTTTCTTCGCGCGGGCACCTTGCGGTACAGGAGGATGAATATCCCGTAGACGACCACGGTCTGCAGGGAACCCATGATCGCGACACTGAGCGAATCCCGCAGCAGGGAAAACCCCGCGATGCTGAGCGCCGAGCCCGACAGCAGGCCCAGGGCATCCGCCATCTCGCAGCGGCGGTCGAATGCCGCCCGGTTCGCCCGGTAGCGCACCTCCTTGATTTTCTGCAAGAGGTAGACGACCGACGAGGAGAAGACTCCGAGGACGAACATGGATATCAGGTAGTACGCCATGAGGTCCACGGCTGCCACCAGCGCCGAGCCGATGGCTGCCACCAGCTCGACGAGCATGACCACGGGGAGCACAGCGTACAGCTTCTCGAATATCTTCCTGTTGCCCAGAACGACCCCGATGAGCACGGGGAACGCGGAGGACATGAACGAGCCCAGGGCGATGATTCTGCCGTCCAGCCGCGAAAGTATCACACTGATGTACAACGGGTTGAGAAAGCCGTAGAAAAAGCTGGCGATGAAGCCGCTGAGAACGAATATGTCCAGAAACGCCCGGTCACGGTACCCCGTGACATTTACAGGTTTTTTTTTCATCTTCCACCTCCCTACTCGGGAAAGTCCCGCATAGGAGACGGAAGAGACATCTCCTATGCCAGTGAAGCCAACCTACTCCCAGGATCGTCGTTGTGTTCCATGCTCGCTCCTGTCAGCATAAGAAGACGTCGCGCCGCGGTGACCGCAAGGGCGCCGGTATTCAATTTACCACTGAAAATGGTTTCTGGCAATTCCCGGTCACGGTATCAGCGCGGCGAGTTGGTCCCACCTCAGGATGACCGCGTGCTCGCCGATACTGTCCGGTATTGCCGCGCGGGGATTGAATGCGACAGGAAAGATTCCCGCGCTTCTGGCGCCCAGGATATCGTAGCCCACGTTGTCCCCGGCGAACCACGCAGACGCCGCCTCGACGCCGAGCCTGCGCAGCGCAACTTCGAAGATGATCGGGTCGGGCTTGCGGATTCCGTAATCGGCGCTGGAGATCACGAACTCGAAGTACCGGCGTATCCCGTGCCTTTCCAGCTCTCTCTCGAGCGTGCATCCCGCGAAGGAGGAATTGCTGATCACTCCCATGCGGATTCCCCGGGATTGGAGGAGAAGGAGAAGCTCCCGCACGCCGTCGATGAGGCGCACTTCCAGCGCGGCGCTCCAGAACTCCCACTCGGTCTCCTCCATCGAATTGCGGAATCGAAGGTCGAATGAATCCCCGATTATGCGCAGGAGCGCGGCCTGGGTGAACTCCAGCGCCGACTGATCTTCACGGGTTTCCAGGGCGGTCATCACGTGATTTCCCAGCTCCTGCACCTGTGCAAGGGTCACGCCCCGGGGGTTGTCGCAGGTTTTCAACACAGCGGCATTCCCGAGGCCCGGGTCAAAGCCATCGGAGCTGATAAGAGTTCCCCACAGGTCGAACAGGACCGCCTCAGGCCTCTGCATGCGCGCTCATCTCCTCCCCCTCCCGACTGACTCACTTGTAGTATACCTATGCACCGGACCCCGGTCACGCGAGTGTGCCTTGCCGCATGGCCGCGGGCCCGCTATGATCGGTCTGGCATGGAAGTCCAGAAAAAAAACTACCTCATCGACATGGACGGAGTTCTCGTGCGTGGCACCCGCATCATTCCCGGTGCGGACGCATTCATCGGGCGTCTGAGTGAGCGCCATCGCGAGTTCCTCGTGCTCACGAACAACCCGCAATACACGCAGAAAGACCTCTCCTACCGCCTTGCCGGCATCGGGCTTCAGATAGAGCCGCGTCGGATTTTCACCTCCGCCATGGCGACGGTGAGCTTCCTGAAATCGCAGAAAAGCACCGGGAAGGTTTTCGTGGTCGGGGAAAGCGGGCTCACAGAACCTCTGCACGACGCGGGGTTCATCATCACCGACAACGAGCCCTACTACGTCGTGCTGGGAGAGACGCACGCGTACAACATCCAGCAGATCACCACCGCCATCCGCCTCATCGGGCGGGGCGCGCGATTCATCGCCACCAATCCCGATCCGTCGGGGCCGGGGGACGGGGGGATCGTGCCGGCCTGCGGCGCAATGGCGGCGCTCATCGAGAAGGCCACGGGAGTGAGCCCGTTCTTCATCGGCAAGCCGAATCCGCTCATGATGCGCACCGCGCTGAACTATCTCGGCGTCCATTCGGAGAACACGGTCATGATCGGCGACCGGATGGATACGGACATGGTGGCAGGGGTGGAAAGCGGAATGGAGACCGTGCTCGTCCTGAGCGGGGTCACGCGAAGGGAAGACGTCGGCCGCTTTCCCTACCAGCCGAACAGGATCGTCGAATCAGTGGCCGACATAGATCCCTGAAGAAAATGTCCCGCCCGGGCCCGGACTGCGCCGCCCATCGGGCCAGGGCGTCCTGATCGCTACTTGGACGTCCGGTGGAAGACGCCGTCCCAGTCTTGGGCGGGGGATCTTTCCTGAACTCCGCGACACGCTCAAGAAAGATCTCGCTCGTCTCGTCCTTGTAGTCCTTGACCAGCGCGGCGAATCCCTTCTCGGCGGCGTCCCATTTCTGCTTGCGGTACAGAGCGAGGGAGGCCTCGAAGAGCTTCTTGATGGCGATGAGCTTTTCCGCGGCGGTCTTGGTCTCCTGCAGGAGCTCGTAGATCCGCACGGGCTGGTTCTTTCCCTTCACCGTCAGGAGGTCGATCTCTCGGCAGAGTAGGCTGTCCTTCACCTTGTCGTACACCGACTCGGTGATCAGGGTCTTGGTGCCGTATTCCTTGTTCGTGCCTTCCAGCCGCGCGGCGAGGTTCACCGTGTCCCCGATGCTCGTGAAGTCCATCCGGTCCTTGGCGCCCACGCTTCCGAAGACGACGGTCCCCGGAGTTGATCCCGATGCCGATGGAGATGACCTTCTTCTTCTGCAAGCTTCGCAAGCTCCTTCTCCTCGGCCATGGCCTTGCGGATCTCGAGGCTCGCCTTGCAGGCGTTCAACTCCTTCTTCGGGCCCTCGAACATCGCCATGATCTCGTCGCCCACGAACTTGTCCACCTCTCCGCCGTCTCGCTGGATGACGGAGGACTGCAGGTCGAGGTAATGGTTGAGCATCTCCACGACCTTGTCGGGTGGTCATGCTCTCGCTGATCGTGGTGAATCCGCGGATGTCGGTGAAGAGGAACGTGAGATTCCTCCGCTCCGTGGTCGGCGTCTCCCTCTCCGCGTGCTTGAGCGTCGAGGCGGAGATGTAGGGAATCACGCCGCGGATGACCGTGGTCATGTTCCCCACCTCGTTGGAGAGGAGCTTGATCTCGTCCCGGGTGTTCACCCGGTCCTTGTACTGCAGCAGGTCGGAGGAAATCCGCAGCTTGCCCTTGATCATGCTGGAAAGGGTCGTGGCGATGCCGTTCACGCTCATCCGCAGGAAGAGGATCGGGAACACGATGGCCCGGCCGAACAGGTAGATGAGGAAGATCGACAGCGTACATGAACAGCGCCGCGATCACGAAGACCTTTACCTGGGTGCGGAAGTACGGCTCGTAGATGACGTCACGCGCATAGTCGACCATGACGTAGCCGATGGAGACATTGCTCAGCGTGACGGGCGCGAGGAACTCATAGGTCTGATTGGTGGGATTGTAACGACTGGTGATTCCCGTCAGGGCGGTTTCCGGCTGCGCCACGCGCTCATCGATCTGCTTTCTGTCCGTGCTTGCCCAGATCTGGAACCCGCCGCCCCTGACGTCCCTGCGGTAGTAGGCGAGCTTGTTGAATCGGGTGAAGTCGTTCTGCCCCGTGGTGGCGGAGTTCTTTTTCGCCTCAGCGCCGAAGTAGTCGTCCAGCGAGATGCGGTCCTTGTCGGACGGATTCGCCTTGACAACGCTCGCCGTCCTGTCCGCGAGCCCTTCGCCGTTCGCATAGACAGCGGCGAGAATCGTGCTGCTGAAGTCGCGCAGGAGGGAGAACGCGAGGATGAAGATGATCACGATGATGAGAGGGACGAAGGTCAGCAGCATTTTCCGCTGGATTCCCTGCCTCTGCAAAGCGGAGAGGACCCCCCGTCCCCTTGCATCCTCGTCCGTCCGCCGGAACTCGAGATATTCCAGGTAGGTGGAGTCCCGAGTGCTCAGCCACATGATGAGCATGACGATGAAATAGCCGTTATAGCCTATGGAGAGCCCTGCAACGGCGTAGGTTGCCGGCGGGAAAGCGGCAAAATAGCTCGCGCTGGCCGCCCGGCTCACCAGGTGCATGATCACCAGGGTGATGGCGAACCCCGAGGAGAGAATGTTCAGGAGGATCGGCACCGGCCTTTCGGGATCCGCCAGAAACGGAATCTGTCTGGCCAGGAAAATCGAGGCGATTTTCCACAGGCAGATCAGCGGTATGAGGTACGAGAAGGCGGTGACCAGTATCCACGCGCCTATTTGTGCGGGTGGTGAGCCGTAGAGTGTTCCGGCAAGCTGACGGGGGTCGAAGCTGCCGATGTCTTTGTTGATGAAAGGAAGCACATACCAGAGGATGATGACTATTGAGTAGGCCGCTTCGGTGATATGAAAAGCGAGCTTCGGCCTCGGGTTCACATTCATCGCGTGCTCCTCCCGGTATTGGCTAATATTGGTCCACGAGTTTCTGCTTCGCGCGCGCCCTGTCCAGGTAGTCACCCGCCTGCTCATAGTCTACCTGCACGCCGACAACGGTCTGCAGAAGGTCGATGGCGGTCTTGAAGTCTTCGTCGCGGTACGCCTGCACCCCGCGGTCATACAGGTCCTTGAGACTCGAGACTATTTTCTGGTTCCTGTCGTCGAGCATCTGCTGCTTTGATTGATCGTTCGTGACTTTCCAGAGTGCGTCGATCTTGCGATGGGCAGCCACCAGGTCCCCCGCGCCGATGAGCTGGTCGATGTCCTGCAGGGTTGTGTCGAATGACGCCCCTGAATCGGCTTTCGCGCGAATATCGGCAAGCTTCCGCTTGAGGGAAGAGGCTTCCTCGGTCCTGGAGACGGCCAGGGCGGCATCGGTCCTCGCTTCAGCCGTGGCATAGTCTTTCTTGGCGTACAGCGACTTTGCCCATGCAAAGTTCAGCTCGTAGGCGACCTTCTTCACGTCCGCCTCGAAATCGTTGTCCAGCTTGCGATTCAGGTCATTCAGAGCCGCGAGCTGTGTCCGCCCGTCCGCGTAGTTGCCCGCGATGACAAGCTTCTGGAGGGAAGCGACGCGCCGTGCGACCGACTTCGCGAGCTCGTCCTTCGTGCTGGCGAGCATGCCCTGGGCGGCCGAGCTCCGCGGATCCACAGCGACGGCCTTGTTTGCGTTCTGGAAAGCCTCGGTGTATTGCTTTTCCCGGGCGGCGTCAGGGGTCTTGCTATCCACCTTGGCCAGCGCGGCTTTGGCCCTGCCAAGATACACGTCGACAAGTTTCGCCCGATCCTGAGACGTGTCGCCGAGCAGCTTGCGCACGTTCGGATCGGTGGGATCGATGCGCGCCGCCGTCTGCAGGGAAACGAAAAGGGCGTAGTTGTCGTCATCCGTGCGCTTGGGCTTGGCGAGGTTGCGGTTGGCGTCCTTCAGATTGGCCTGCAGCAGCCGCTTCTTGTAGTTGTCGATCAGCGTGATGTACTGCTGTGCCTGCGCGTTGGCGGGATCAAAACTCAAGGCAACGGTGAAGTAGTCCTTGATCCGCGGAATCTGGTCGAACTCCTGCCTGCGCACGACATGCAGGTCATATTCCTCGGCTCCCGCAATCGTAAGGGCCCGGGATTTGCTCTGATCGTCGAGCTTCTGGACGAGGAACGAGTCACCCGAGGAGACGCAGCCAAGAATAACGACCGGGAGGAGGCAGGATAGGAGAAATAGTCTTTTCATTGTGAGCCCCTGTGTAATTGAGTATATCGTGAAGCAACAGAGGCGACAAGTCAAAATGCGCGCAGTGCGCGCTGCGCTAAAATGCGCGCAGTGCGCTCCGTGTCAAATTGCGAGCCGTTACGACATGCCCTCGAGCTTTCCCGCCCGTTCGGCCGCGATGTAGTTCATGCAGAACTGGTCTTTTCCCGCAAGAGCCTCGGCGGCGAAGATGTGGGCCATCATGTGCGCGTCCAGCGGATCGATAATGGCGGAGTCCAGCCCCTTGGCCATGGCCATGGCCATGAAGACCTGGTTCACAAGCTTGCGCCGGGGAAGACCGTAGGACACATTCGAAAGACCGCAGGTCTTGTGCACTTCAGGGTGCGCGAGTGAGATCTTCTCCATCAGCCACAAGGCCCCTGATCCGTATTCGCCGTTCGTGCTCACCGGTCGGATCAGGGGATCGACGAATATATGGTCGGGGACGACCCCGTCGTCCTCCAGGCGCTTGATGAGCCCGTCCGCCACTTCCCAGACCTTGCCCATGTCGTCCGTCATGCCGTTGTCATCCATGCTCAGCGCAATCACCCGGCTGTGGAATTTCTTTACGAGGGGAATGAGAGTGGCATAGCGCTCGGACTCGGCGGAGATGGAATTGAGCAAGGGCTCCCTGCCGGCGCCGGAGAGCCCGGCCTCCACGGCGGCAGGACGGGGGGAATCGATGGACAGGGGAGCGTCAGTAACCTCCCGGATGACGGAAATCAACCAGAGAAGCTTTTCCACCTCGTCGTGGGGGAATGCTCCCGCGTTCACGTCGATCCAGTTGGCGCCGGCCTCGACCTGCTTTTTCGCCAGCCCCTGGATATATGCGGCGTCCTTTTCCTCGATCGCCTTGCGGATCTGTTTCCGGGTGGAATTGATGAGCTCTCCGATGACGAGCACGAGGCACCTCTCTGATGCTTGAGTGAGTTCTGGTCGGGACTGGTGGCATGATAGGCGGGAACCCGGGGATGGTCAATGAGGGGAGCCGGCATGCATCCCATTGACCACTCCTCGATCTTCCCCTACACTGCACGAGTACAATCACGTCATAAAATCTCACGGACTACCGTGAGCGTTTCGGGGGTCTCACTGTGGAAAACTTCGTCTTTCAGAACGCAACAAAGATCATTTTCGGCAAAGGAACCGAAGCCGAAACGGGCAGGGAATGCGCCCGATTTGCGAAGAAGGTCCTCCTCCATTACGGCGGCGGGAGCATCAAGAAGTCCGGCCTGTACGACCGGGTGTGTCACTCGCTCAAAGAGGCGGGAGTCGCGTACGTCGAGCTTGCCGGTGTCAAGCCCAATCCCCGGCTCAGCCTCGTACAGGAGGGGATCCGTATCTGCCGGGAGAGCAAGATCGAGTTCGTCCTCGCCGTGGGCGGGGGAAGCGTCATCGACTCGGCAAAGGCGATTGCAATCGGCGTTCCCTACCGTGGCGACGTGTGGGACTTCTACACGAAGAAGGTGCCGGTGAAGGAGTCGCTTCCCGTCGGGGTCGTGCTCACCATTCCGGCAGCGGGAAGCGAAGCAAGCAATGGCTCCGTCATCACCAACGAGCAGGGCATGTTCAAGAAGGACGCGGGGGCGGAGTGCATGCGGCCGAAGTTCGCCGTCATGAACCCCGCGCTCACCTTTACGCTGCCGGCATACCAGACTGCCTGCGGCGCGGCCGACATCATGGCCCACGTCATGGAGAGGTATTTCACCAGGGTGTCAGCTGTCGATTTCACGGACAGGCTCTGCGAAGCGACCCTCCGGACGATCATAGAGAATGTGCCGGTGGCCCTTGCGCAGCCGGACGACTACGACGCCCGGGCCGAGATCATGTGGGCCAGCACCATCGCGCACAATGACCTGCTCGGCACCGGCAGGGTCGGGGACTGGGGCTCGCACATGATCGAACACGAGCTGAGCGGGATCTACGATGTCGCGCACGGTGCGGGACTGGCCGTGGTGTTCCCCGCGTGGATGAAACACGTATACAAGAACGACGTGAACCGTTTTGCTCGATTCGCTTCCCGCGTGTGGGGGGTGGAGCCGCGGTTCGACTGGCCGGAGCGGACGGCACTGGAAGGCATCGGCAGGACGAAGTCATTCTTCCGTGACATCGGCCTTCCCACGACCCTCCAGGAGCTGGGCATCAGGGACGACAGAATGGAAGAAATGGCCAAGAAGGCAACTGAGAAGGGTCCCGTGGGGAATTTCGCGCGCCTTGGCGCCAAGGACGTGGTTTCGATCTATCGGCTCGCCCTCTAGTCGGACATCACTGACGCTCGGGTCGGCGCGTGGAGCTTTCAAACAGTATCTTTCAAACAGTATGTTGTATACTCCCCCCGCGTGAGAAGTGAATGAGAAAGCGAGCCCTGGGTCCTGTTCTGTTCGGTTTTCTGCTTCTGCAGGCATGTACGGTACAGACATTCGCCCTTCGTTCACTGGATAGCCTTTTCGACAACACGCTCGCTTCGTTCATGGAAGAAGGGGACCTTCAGCTCGCCGAGCAGGGAATTGCAGGTAATTTGAAGCTGCTGGATGGAGTCGTGAAGAGCGATCCTGAGAACGAGAAATTCCTCCTCATGGCCTGCCAGGGATACGCCTCCTACGCGCTGGCTTTCGCAGGGGACAGTCCCGAACGTGCGCTCGCATTCTATACCCGCGCGTGGGGTTATGGGGCCCGCGGGCTCGAAGTCCTCGGCGTTCCGCAGAAGGTCTTCACGTCCGACGCCGCGGCAATGCGCCTGGCGCTTGCAAAACTGGAGAAGAAGGACGTTCCGCTCGTGTTCTGGACAGCCAGCGCGTGGGGGAGCGCGGTGATTCTCCAGCTGGCGGATCCGGATGCCATCGTGAGCCTCCCGAGCATCAATGCGATGATGGAGTGGGTGAAGGAAAAAGACTCGACCTACTATTACGGCGGTCCGTATCTGTACTTCGGCATGTACTACGGCAGCTTCCCTCCCCTGCTCGGCGGCAGGCCGGACCTGGCGAAGGAAAACTTCGAGGGCGCAATTGCCGCAAGCGGCGGCAGGTTTCTGATGACATACATTTTCTATGCAAAGACTTACGCCGTGGAGACGCAGGACGAGCGCCTTTTCGAGAGCCTCCTCGATCATGTCATCAACGCCTCCCCGGATGTGCTTCCCGAGCAGCGACTTGCGAATGCAGTGGCGAAGAAGCAGGCGCGGGAGGCCCTGGCCCGCAAAGGCGACTTCTTCTGATGATCAGACACGAGTGGAGGCGGCATTGAAACGCTACTTCTTTTTGACCTGCTTCGCCCTGGCCTGCGTGCTGCCGATTGCTGCTCAGCAGTACACGATCAAGTTCGCCACTCTGGCTCCCGAGGGCAGCACCTGGTTGAAAGTCATGAGAGACCTCGACAAGGCCGTGCGGGAAGACAGCGGCGGGCGCCTCGGGTTCAAGTTGTACCCGGGCGGCGTGGCCGGAGACGAGAAAGACGTCATTCGGAAAATCCGTCTCGGCCAGTATAATGGAGGGGGATTCACCGGTATCGGCATCGGAGAAGTGGCGAAAAAGGTCCGTATCCTGGACGCACCGCTATTGTTCCGAAACTACGACGAAGTGGACTACATCATCCAGAAATATGAAAAGGATTTCGAGCAGGCCCTGGAGGAAGGGGGGTTCATCCTCCTCGGTTGGGCGGAAGTCGGTTTTGTCTACGTCTTCTCCGACAAGCTCCTCTCTTCACTCGAGGATTTGAAAAATGCCAAGGCCTGGATGTGGGACGGGGATCCCATCGCACAGGCCGCATACCGCGCCATTGGGGTTTCTCCCGTACCCCTCTCCATCACCGACGTCATGAGCTCCCTGCAGACGGGAATGATCAATGCGATCTACAGCTCGCCCTATGCCCTTATCGCCCTGCAGTGGTTCACCCGGGTGGGCTATGCCTCTACCCAGCCCCTTGCGGACGCTCTCGGAGCGGCAATCGTGTCAAAAAAAGTATTCGATTCCCTGCCCGATGACCTGAAGACCCTCCTTCTGTCTGATGCGCGGAAGTACATCGGCCAGTTGACCCCTTCCAGCCGCCAGGACAATGCGAAGGCGATCGAGACGCTGAAAGGGAGAGGGATGGTATTCACCCAGCCTACCAAGGACCTCGCGGCAAGGTCGGAGGCCCTTGGTGCGGAAGCGCGAAGACTCCTCGCAGGGAATCTGTTCACAAAGGAGTTCCTCGAAGAAGTGGAAGGGGCGCTCGGGAGCTTCCGGCAGGTTCACGCGTCCGCCCGGTGAAAGCCATCCGGCTGATTGATCGCGCGTTGACGGCGATCGTGACGGTTCTCCTCATCTGCGCCTTCTCCGTCATGCTGGGGCTGGCCGTGCTCCAGGTGTTCCTCCGGGGCACACTCCATACCGGTATCGTCTGGGGCGATGTCGCGGCGCGGCAGCTCGTGATCTGGGTCGGCTTTTTCGGGGCATATCTCGCTACTCGCTCCGACAAGCATTTTCACATCGATGCCCTTACCCGGTTTCTCGGTCCGCGTCCTCGGCTCTGGTTCAGCGCATTCTCGGACCTCTTCGCCGCGCTCATCTGCTTCTTTCTGGTGATCGCCAGCCGGACGTTCGTCGCCGTCGGGCTGGATGCTGACGCCACCCTGTTCCTCGGCATCCCTCAGACAGCTGCCGCCAGTATCGTGCCGGCAGGATTCGGCCTCATCACGGTCCAGTTTCTCCTGAGGACGATCGACGGCCTGACGGCGGCCATTCGGGGCGTGCCTCCCGGGCAGGCCGTCTGATGACGACATGGCTCCTGGTCGCGGCTCTCCTCCTTCTGGCCCTCGCGGGCGCCCCCCTTTTCGCCATCATCGCCGCCATCGGCCTCCTCGCATTCAGCGCGGTGGGAATAGACCCGGCCGCGCTCATCGCCGAGCTGTACCGGCTCGTCGACTTCCCCGCGTTGATCGCAATCCCCCTGTTCACATTTGCCGGATACGTGCTTGCGGAGAGCCAGGCGCCGCGGAGGCTCATATCGCTCGCGCAGGCGCTGTTCGGGTGGGTGCCGGGCGGTCTGGGCGTGGTGGCGGTATTCGCGACTGCTGTTTTCACCGCCTTCACCGGCGCATCAGGGGTTACGATCATTGCTCTTGGCGGGCTTCTGTATCCCGCCCTGATCCAGCAGGGGTATCCGAAACGATTCTCTCTCGGGCTGATGACGACCTCGGGGAGCCTGGGTCTGCTCTTTCCCCCCTCGCTGCCCATCATCCTCTACAGCATCGTGGCCGGTGTCAGCATCGACAAGCTGTTCGTTGCCGGGCTCGTGCCCGGGATTCTCCTGGTCGTTATTCTTTCGGCATACAGCGTCCGCATGGGGATCGTGGCAAAGGTCCCGCGGACGCCCCTGGTCATGAAGGGCGTGTGGCAGGCGTTGAAGGGGGCGGCGTGGGAAGCCCCGCTGCCGCTGATCGTGATCGGCGGGATCTACGGCGGCATATTCACCGCCACCGAGGCGGCGGCGGTGACCGCGGTCTATGTCCTTGTCGTGGAAGTGTTCATCCGCCGCGACATCTCGTTCTTCGGCGGACTTCCGAAGGTGATCAAGGAGAGCATGATCCTGGTGGGCGCGATCCTCGTCATGCTCGGAGCGGCGATGGGCCTGACCAGCTATATCATCGATCAACAGATCCCGATGAAGCTGTTCGCGTTCATCAGCCATTACGTGAGCAGCAAGCTCGTCTTCCTCATCGTTCTGAACCTCTTCATCCTGGTCATGAACATGGTGGAGATATTTTCCGCGATCATCATCGTGGTTCCGATCATCGTCCCCGTGGCCCTGCGCTTCGGCGTGGACCCGGTCCATCTCGGAATCATATTCCTGCTGAACCTCGAGATCGGGTACATGACCCCGCCGCTCGGTCTGAATCTTTTCCTTTCGAGCATCCGTTTCGGCAAACCGCTTTCTGAAGTGTACCGGACCGTGCTGCCTTTCTTTGCCCTGCTCTTCATCGTGCTGCTGCTGATCACCTATTTCCCCCAGTTGAGCCTGGCGCTGACGGGAGTGGGATGAGCGGGAGCGGGGCGGGAGGTCAGCGGCGGCCGTCGAACGAGTAGCCGATCTCCTGGAACTTCGCGCGAAACTCGGCTACTTCGTCACCGACGAACTTCTTCTCCATGAGGCATCGCTTGAAAAGCTCGGCAATGCGCTCCATCTCCGGCTCCTTCATGCCGACCCTGGTCATCTCCTGCACGCCAAGCCGGATGCCGGCAGGGTTGGTCACCCGGTCCAGGGGCTCGTGAGGGAAGAAGGTTCATGTTCGCGATGATCCGGTTGTCCTTCAGCGTCAGGGCGGCCGAGGCCCCGCCGCCGAAATCGGACATGTCGATCGCCACCTGGTGACTCTCGGTAAATCCGAACTGCTCGGCCTGGACCTTGAAGCCGAGGTCGAAGAGCTTGCGCGCAAAATGCTTCGCGTTCGCCACGATCTGCCGCGCGTACTCCTCGCCGAACTCCAGCATCTCGTACGTGGCAAACGTGAGCGCCACGAGCGTCTCCAGGTGGTGATTGGAGGAGGAGCCGGGAAAGGCGCCCTTGTCGATCTTGCGCCACTCGTCGTCGTCCAGGTTGGAGAGGATCACCCCGCGCTGAGAGCCGAAGAAGGTCTTGTGCGTGCTTGCCGTCACAAGGGGCGCGCCCTCCGCCAGGGGGTCCTGGAACTGGTGTCCCGCGATGAGCCCCAGCACGTGGGCCGCGTCGTAGATGAGGTGGATTCCCTTCTTCTTGCAGTAAGGAGCGATCTCCTTCACCGGCTCGGGGAACAGGAAGAGGCTCTTGCCCATGATCATGACCTTGGGCTCCAGCGCCTTCATGAGATCGAGGGTGTGCTCCACGTCGATGTGCCAGCCGTCCGCGGTGAGGGGGAAGTTCACGATGTTCTTCGTGTACTTTCCGACGGAGCCCGCCCGGTGATGGCTGATATGGCCGCCCCCCGGGGTGGAGTTGACCATGACCACGTCCCCCGGGCGTGATGTAGCGGCTGAAGACCGCGTCATTCGCGATGGTCCCGCTGATGGGGCGCACGTCCGTGTGCCGGCAGCGGAAGAGGCCCTTCATGTGCTGCTTGAGCAGGCTCTCGATCTCGTCGATGATTTCCGTGCCCTGGTAGTAGCGCTCGCCGGGATGGCCTTCGGCGTAGCGGTGGGCGAAGTCCGAGCCCATGAGCCCCCGCACGCGACGGCTGGTCACATTCTCACTGGCGATCAGGTTGAGGCAGGTCTCGCGCCAGCTGTTCTGGTCTTTTACCAGCGCCTCGATGTGAGACGCATTCCTCTCGTTCATTGCTGTTCCTTTCGATCCATCCGCGAACTTGCGGGTTTCATCCGCGAGCTTGCGGGTTTTCAACATTGCTCACAGCGCGGCCAGATATTCGTAGATCCTGTCGTCGACGCCCGGCAGCGATTCATGCGCGAAATCGGGGTAGATCACAAGGTTCTTCCTGCATTTCAGCCTGTTGTACGCGGCGAACTGGGAAGAAGGGGGGCAGACCTCGTCCATCAGACCGACCGCCATGCAAGTCTCCGCGGCGACGCGGGGTGCGAGGTGCTGCACGTCGATATATCCCAGGGTCGTGAAAACCTCTTTCTCCCGCTCGTGCAGGGGATCGAATGCACGGAAGTACCACGCAAGCTCCTCGTACGCCCTCGCGGCGAGGTCCATCTCCCACACCCTGAGGTAGTCGGAAAGGAAGGGGAAGACGGGAAACGCCCGGCGCACGCGCGGCTCGAGCGCCGCGCACGCGATTGTCAGCCCTCCCCCCTGCGAGCCGCCGGTGGCGCCGACCCTGTCCGGGTCGACATCCGGCATGTCCATGACAATGCGGGCGAGCTCCGCCGCATCCAGAAAGACCTGGCGGAAAAGCAGGTTGTCGGGCTTGTCGTCAAGGCCGCGGATGATGTGCCCGCGGAGCGTCGTGCCCTTCACCCCGCCGGTGTCCTCCGAGAGGCCGCCCTGACCGCGGCAGTCCAGCGCGGCCGCGGAGAAACCCAGGGCGGCCCATTTCAACTTTTCCGACCATTCTCCGCTGTTCACCGAATAGCCGTGGAACTGGAGCACGGCGGGATGTTTTCCCCTTGGCCGGGCAGGCCGTGCATACTTTGCGTGAACTCGCGCGCCGCGCACGCCGGTGAAATACATGTCGAAGCATTCGGCGTACGGGGCGTTCATGGCGTGGGGAACGAGCTCCACCATCGGGTCGGTGGCGTGCATTTCCGCGAGAGCCCGCTCCCAGTATGAGTCGTGATCGGCGGGTCGAGGATTCCTCCCCGCGTACTCCTTCAACTCGTGCAGGGGCATGTCAATGAGCGGCACGGATATTCCCTTTCATCTCGCGAATCAATGCTTGAAGCATCTCTGACCGGTGTAGACCATGGCCACGCCGCCCTCGTTGCAGGCTTCGATGGACTCGAAGTCCCTCTCCGACCCGCCGGGCTGGACGATGGCGGTCACCCCTTCGCGAATTCCGACTTCCACGCCGTCGCGGAAGGGGAAGAATCCGTCGGAAACCATGCACGAGCCGGCGATGCCCCCCTTCTGGCGCGCGACTTCCCGATCGATCTCTGCCGTGCCTCGGCTTTCTCAAGACCGGTGTACGGGACGTGGAAGGTTTCCCAGGATATCCGGTCGGCCAGCTTGCGATAGGCCTTGTCCCGGGCGATCTCCGCCACGCCGACCCTGTCCTGCTCTCCGGTGCCGATCCCCACCGTGGCCCCGTCCTTCACGTAGATCACCGAGTTGCTCGTGATGCCTGTCTCCACCAGCCAGCCGAAAAGCAGGTCCTCGAGCTCCGCCTCGGTGGGAAGCCGCGCGATCCTGTATTCCTTCCCTTTGTACGTTGCCTGGGCGGGAAGAAAATCCGCCGTGCGGAGGGTCTTGGGCACGAATGCGGTCTGCGCAACGAGGCCGCCGTCGATGAGGCTCTTGAAATCGACGTACGGGGCGCCGACAAAAGACCCCAGGCGTGCCATGTCCCGCTATGCGCATGACCCGGAGGTTCTTCCACTTCGCAAAGAGATCCATGACGCCGGGCGCGAACTCCGGGGCCACAACCACCTCGGCATAGGTCTCCGCGATCAGCTCCGCGGTCTCCCGGTCCACCTCGCGGTTCAGGGCGATGGCCCCGCCAAAGGCGGCCAACCGGTCAGCCATGTGCGCCTTGTGGTAGGCCTCGGCAGGGGTTCTGCCCTTTGCCGCCCCGCAGGGATTGTTGTGCTTCACGATGACGGCGAACGGGGTGTCGTCGAAGTAGCGCAGGATGTTCAGCGCATTGTCCACGTCGGTGATGTTGATCTTCCCCGGGTGCTTGCCCGACTGCAGCAGCTCCACGTCCGAGGCAAGGTGCCGGCCCGGCTGCACCGTTATCACGTCGCCAAGGGCGAGGTTGCCGTTCACCAGCCTGTACAGAGCAGCTTCCTGTCCCGGATTCTCCCCGTAGCGCAGCCCCTTCTCCTCACCGTCGATGACCCACGTGGCCTTTTCATAGAAGAGAGTCTGCCGCCCGCTCTCATCGATGAAGCTGATTTCCATCCTGTCGGGAAAGTGATCGTCCATGATGCGCCTGTAGGCGCTCTTGAAATCCGGCCCTGCCACGGCCTCAGCCCCCGCCCGGACGTGATAGGGAGCGGAGATTTTTTCCTCCTGCATGCAGGACAGGTATTCGGCGATGGCCTCGTCGTAGCGGGCAGTCAATTGGAAGGCTTTCCGCGCCAGGCTGAAGCGTGTCGCGAGGCCCAGCGTGCCGCCTGATTCGCTCAGCTCTTTCACGACTCCCGGGTAGTCGGCGGGGTCGGTGAGCGCGGCCACCCGGTGGAAGTTCTTGGCCGCCGCCCTCACCATGCAGGGACCGCCGATGTCGATGTTGCCCCGGGCATCTTCCAGCGTCGCGCCGCTCTTTGCGATAGTCTCCCGGAAAGGGTAGAGGTTCACGACCACCATGTCGATGGGAACCGCCCCGGCCCGGGCAAGGTCCGCCTGGTGCGCCGGATTGTGCGTCTCTGAAAGAAGCCCGAGATAAATCTTGAAGTCGAGGGTTTTCACGAGACCGCCCTGCATCTCGGGCTGTCCCGTATAGTCGGAAACCTGCTGCAGCGAGCGTGATGCGGAATCCCCCAGCAGCTTCCCTATGGCCGCGTGCGAGCCACCGGTGGAAAGGATGCGCAGGTCGGGGTTTGCGGCGAGCAGCCCGCGGAGAAGGAGATCGAGGCCCGTCTTGTCGGAGACGCTCACCAGGACGGTTTTCACCCTCACCCGGTCGTCAATCGTCTCCGACTTTGTTGATGGCCATCGCGTCCTCCGCGCGGCCATGCTATTGATTTTCGAAGGGAGATGCAAGGCCGGCCTGCCGGGGGCCAATGTCACGGAGTACCCCCGGTCACTGTACTCAGTGACATTCGCGGTCACTGTACTCAGTGACATTCGTGACCGCGTCGCACGCATCACGCATGAAGACTACCGGCCATTGACGGGGCCGGTCCGGCGCAGCTCGATGTCGGCGAGCTGGGTTTCAATTGCCTGCGGCGAGCCGCGGCCTGCCATCTGTACCAGGTAGGTGCGGCCCGCCCGTTCCATTCCGCCGGTCAGGTAGGCGACCGCCACGTAGAAAAGCATGCGGGCCTTCAACGTCGAATTGCGCTCGCGGTCGATACGCGAGAGGAGTGCCGTTTCCGCATTCGTGTCCAGAAGGAATCGCGCCACGTCGCGTTGCCATGATTCGACGGGGGCGCTGTCCAGCACCCGTTGAAGGGTGCCGGCCGCTTCCCTCTTGTTTCCCTGGTGGATCGAGCAAAGAGCGGCGCAAAGCGCAAGAGAGTGTTCGTCCTCCTGGAACTCGTAGGCGCGCAGGAGCGCCGTACGCGCCTTTGCCCATTCCCCCCTGGTCCAACGCAGCGCGGCGAGCGGCGCATACGCATACCAGTAGCCCGGCACGAGGCTGACCACACGTTCCCAGTCGGCGATGGCCCCCTCCGTGTCGCCCCCATTCGAGAGCGCCGCTGCGCGCAGCGCGTACGACTCGAACTGGTCGGGATCGAGCATGATGGCCACCGAGAGGTCGGCAATCGCCTCCTGCCGCTGCGCCCGGCGCAGGTAGAGCTTTGCCCGGTCGATGTACGACCAGGGGTACTGCGGGGCGAGCTCGATTGCGCGGGAAAAGTCCTGAAGCGCTCCCCCGGCGTCGTCCCGGGCCTGCCGCGCCCTTCCCCTGTCGATGTAGGTGAAGGGATAGTCAGGCTGGACATCAACGGCTCTGTCGTACAGGGCCTCGGCGGACTGCCAGTCTTTTGCGCGGGAGAAAATTGTGCCCTTGCCGAGCAGTGCGACAAGATGGGACGGCTCGCGCGCGAGCGCCCGCTCGAACAGACCGCCTGCCGCCGCATCGTCACCTTTCTCCAGAGCCCGCTCCCCGAGGGCGGCGAGCGCGTCCGCATGACCGTCGTCGATCTCCACGACCTTAAGGAGAAGGGTTTCCTGCTCTTTCGCGCGGCCCTCGAGGCCGGCAACCACGGAGAGATTGTACAAAGCGTCGGTGTTCCGCGGCTCCGCGGCGAGCACGAGGGCGAACTCCGCCCGTGCATCCTCCAGCCTGCCCGAGATCATCAGGAGACGTGCATGGAGAATGCGGGTCGCAGCGCTCTGTGGCTTTGCTGCTCGCGCCTTCTCATAGCTTTCCAGCGCCTCCTGCGGCCGGCCAAGGGCGATGGCCGTGCTCATGCTCTCAAAGGGGATTTCCTCGCGCGCCGCCGGCTCCTTTGCGGGAGCATGTGCGGGCGCAAGACATGCGGACAGGGACGCCAGTAGAATCAGGATGAGCGCGCACAGCGGCAGTGTGCGGCGCGTGAGGAACAGGCATGCTCTGCGGATCATGGGATCCAGGCCTTCATAGCCGACCTCGTTGAATCTTTCAAGCCCCCTTGGTAGAATCCGCGCGCGATGCGGAAAATCCCGACAGGGCATCTGCGCATTCCCGCTGTCTACGGGGGAGTCGTGCTCCTCCTTCTCCTCCTGGCGCTTTTCGCGCCTGGCTTTTCGCAGGGAGTCGGAGATGCCCGTGTTGCCGGCCGCTATGTTCTTTTCCCCCTTTCCCAACCGCGGGCTCTCCAGAGTCTCACGCTCTCCTGGAACGGAATGGCGCTGCGGTTCTCCCGGTCGGCCACCCCGGCGCTGGAAGGCTTTGAAACCAGCGATGCAGGAGTCGACATAGTCCTTGCCCACGATATTCGCCTGCGCGTGACCCCGGGGAATGACCTCAGCGGATCGCTCTCCATTTCACCCGTGGCTCCCTCCGCGGGGGCCGTTGCCGGCCCGCTCATCATTCCGTTCACCTTGTCCGGTCCCGCACAAGAGCCGCAGGCAGGGTCTGCGCTGTCGTGGGAGCGCGGCGGCCGCACCTATCTTCTGTCCCTGCCGCCGGGCGCGCGCGTCGACGCAGAATCGCGTCTTCTGACGCTTCCGCTCGATTCAAAGGGGATGAGCCTGCGCATGGCGGGAGCACCCGTCCTGGAGGCGTCGGCGCGCGCGCGGCCCGGGAAAACAGCTCCGCAGAAATCCCAGCTCCCTGAAGAGAAATCGCTGCCTTCAGTCGACCAGCTTCAGGCGGCCGTCACCCGATACGTGGATGCGGCATACGCGGGGTGGACCGGGACGCGTTTTTCCCCCGAGGACGCCCTTTGGAAGATGCCGGATGGGAGCGCGAAGTTCTCGGATGACATCGGTGTCGGACTCCTTGCAGAGTCCATTTCCCGCGGCACCTGGGGTCGGCTCCTGCCGATCTGGTCGGAGGCAATTGCGCGACAACAGGATCGCGATCCCGGCCAGAAGCTCAGCCTTCGCACGAGCACGTACGCCGGAGGCGTGCGCGACTATGTGCGGGCGCTCCAGTCACGCGCGGCGGCCGAGGTCGACCGTGCGCGCGGGCTGCTGGCAGGATCGGACGCCTCGCTCTTCGGGATAAACGGGATCTCAACGCTCCTCAAGGATCACGGAACCTCCGACCAGCTCCAGGCGGCGCGCACCCTCATGACAGGCGTGAGCGCCGCGGGGCTCGACACAGCCGCCGCGCTCGGTCTCCTGGACGGGCTCCTCGACTATGCGCAGGAGACGAGCGCGGGCGCAAATGTCACGGAAAAACGCGACCCGACCCGGGCCGCGCGCGAGCTGATAGACCGGCGGATCCTCCCCTCGGCGCGTGCCGTTGATGCGGGTATTTTCCTTGAATCCGACACACCGGGCCAATCCGATGTGAATGACAATATCCGCTGCGGGTCACTTCTTCTGCGCGCGGGGACCGTGCTGGACTACTCGCGTGCCGCGGCCATCGGCCGTGCCCTTATCACAGCGTCTCTCGGTCTTGCGGATGAGACGGGGTTCCTTCCCGGCACGCTCACGCTGGCATCCGGACGAGTTGCCGCGCGCGCGGGCGTCCTGGCCGCAGAGTCGGTGTACGACCTGCTCCCGCTGGATCGCTACCTGCCAAGGGAGATTCCCCTCTCCCCGCAGCTCGGCCCGGGCGCCTGGATCTGGACATCTGCGAGGCTTGTTTCCGCAGCAAGCTCGGACGGGGAAGCCTCGGTTGTGGTCGCCTACCCGCTCGGTGTCGCCCACTACATGGCAATCCAGGGGCTCAGGCCATTCACGCAGATCCGCCTGCATTCAATTCCCTGGCACAGCGATCCCTCATACATGAAATACTCCGACGGCTGGACATACGATCCCGGCTCACGGACGCTCTACCTCAAGCTGACGGGCCGCGGCGCCCAGGAAGAGATCACTATCCGTTTCTGAATCCTGGCGAAGTTTCAACCCAGCTCGTTTTCCAGCTCCCGGTACAGGGCAGAGATAGTACTCTGCAGCTCCCTCTTCAGCCTTTGCCTTTCCCTCGGGAAAGGCAGGCTCGCGTCGAATCGGATAGGCGTTCCGATCCTGATGCCCCTGACCTTGCGATTGACGGCAATGGGAAGGAACTGGATGGCTTTTCTTGTTTTCTCATAGTAGAGCTTGGCGACATGAATGAATCCGGTGCAAAGCTCGCAAAGGACGTCATTGAGCTTCTTCGAAGAATCCTCCGCGAATACGAGGATATTCTTCCCCTCCTCCAAAAGGGCGAGACTGCAGCGCATCGTGCTCCTGATTTTCCTGCTTTTCGCGTACACCGGTATCGCGCCGATGTCCCGCATGAGCGCGACACATACCCTTCCGATCACCTTTGCAAGGTACGTGCTGAGCGGGGGGCGCAGGTGCAGCTCCTGCTCGAGAAACTCGGCCTGAATCCGGGGAGCAGCGGTCTTTATGTCCGTTACCTCGTGCGCCACCCAGGGGTACAGCTCTATCGGCAGGCTTGTGATGACGGAAACCGGCCCGAATGAGCCGACGTGATTGGCGACCATGATGACGGGTTCGTCCCGCAACAATTGCCTTGCTCCCCGCAGCCGGGAATTGAACAGGAGGAGCCGTACTACTCTGTAAAAATATCTTGCCTTCATCTGCTCTACATAGACAACCTATGTAAACAGTATTCTCCGCCCTGCTGAGCGTCAAGCGCTGTGAGTGAGCGAGCTCAGGACGGGAGTGGTGTTTCGGACCGCGGGTCCCGGTCCACCAGGGCATGAAGAAACAAGGGGATCGTAAAGAAAAGGAGCAGGCAAAGGGAAATCGCGATGAGCTTGAACAGGCCCATGTCCCCCCAGATGCTGGTTGCCGCAACGGCGCCGCCCACGATCCCGACGGCGATGAGCGCGACTGCCTTGAATGCCCTTTGACGTATGCGTACGAACAGCGCGGTTGTCACGCCCAGCACGACGCAGAAATACGCCATCGCGGAGTCCCAACGGCTGAATCTTACCTCCAGGCGCTGGAGCGCATTCAGGAAGAACCCCGAGGATTGGGTGACGCTGATGATCCATATGCCCAGGACGGGAAGGGGAAGCAGCATGAGAGAGACGAGGATCCAGTCGCGCCTGGCCACCGTGACCGCCGTTGAAGCGAGCACCCAGATGGTGACCGCGAAGAGCGCGGCAAGCGCGGCAAGCTGCCAGAGAGGCGCCGGCGTGCCGACCCCCTGCACGAGGAAGGAGACTGTCCGGGTCATGGGATCCATGGACATGTAGCTGGTGATCAGGAGCGGAACCACGGCATAGCCGACCCACGAGTACAACCAGTTCGGCGAGCCGCTGCGCCAGCCGAGGAGCGCGATGATGGCGATGGCGGCAAATGCCGTGCCCAGGAGGAGCGGATAGCGCCAGACGTGGGTGGCGAACAGCGCTGCCACGATCAAATGGGGTTGACAGCCGATCAGCGCTTCCGTCCAACTGCCCCCGCTGTACGCCTCGTACATCATGCGGGCGATGGAACGCGCGTCGCCGAATGACGACAGCGCCTCGCGCGTCGCCTCCGCCCGCGGCATGCCCTGGTCCTCCAGATCGATCAGCTTTTCCTGGAAGTGGGTGTGCAACTCGGAGATCACCCGCCGCTCCGTACGGGGATCGAGGTGAAGATGCGTCCTTACTTCGTCGAGGTAGAGGCGGACCTCGGGCTGCATCAGGTGCTCCCTAAAGCTCCATTGGTTTCATCACGAGCGCCATGGCGCTTGCAAAGCTCTGCCACATGGCCAGCTTCTGCCTGAGAAGCTCGCGACCCGCTTCCGTCATGGAGTAGTAGCGCCGCTCCTGTCCGTTGGGCAGCTTTTTCCATTCACCCTGGATCAGGCCGTCGTTCTCCAGCTTGCGAAGGGCAGGATACACCGTCCCTTCCTTGAATCGGAAATACCCCTTGCTTCTCTCCGCGATTTCCTTGATCAACCGGTAGCCGTAGGTCTGGCCGCGCTCGTTGATGAGGAAAAGAAGGAGGGAATCAGTGTTGCCGCGAAGGAGATCTGGATTGTATTCTCGGGACCCTTCCGCCATGTGCCTACCCTTTCCATCCTTTCATGACTCACTTCCTTGACATACTTCATGGTAATGACGGCCAAACCTTGCTGTCAAGGGCGCCTATCCTCGGCGTCCCTCGAGGCTCTCGGCGTTTGCCCCGCAAACGCAAATGTCGCCAGGCGCGACCGCCCTGCCGCCCTGCGCATCCCTGTCTACGGGTGTATACTCCGGGATGTGAAAGGCAAGAAAAAGATCGATACCGGTCGCGCGAAGCTTGAAAAAGAGCTTCGAGAAGCGTTGGGGGAGATCGACGAGGAGGGTCTGCTCTTTCTTCTTCGCCAGGCGCAGGTGCTGATCTACAACGCCCGGGTTGACCGGATCAACCAGGAAGCGACAAAGCTGAAAGGGGGAAAGCCGCAGACCATCAAGGAGGTGCGGGAAGCGCCCCTCACGGTCTCCATCGAGGAATCCGACAACGGCAAGAGCATATTTCTCACACTGGGAAAGGCGCGGAAAGTCCTGACGCCAGAGGAAATGCGGCAGCTCGTCCGTATTTGCTACGCGGCGGAAACGAAAAGCGAGGCCTTGCGCCAGCTCTTCACTGTCCTGGCCCGGGAAAGAAAGGATATTCTCGCCGACGCAATGATCGGCAATCCCGACAATCCTCTGCTCGTCGCTCTGTTCACCACGGTGCGGAACACCTACCGGCTGAAAGACTCGTAGCGCCCCGCCCCGCCGTACGGGAGTGCGCGAGTACGCGCTCGGCCCGAAGGCCGTACCCGTTCGGCGCGAACGCCATCCCTGGCTACGCTTGCAACGCTTCTCGAATCCTTCTATCCTGAAAAGCGTCGTGGCGCATCCGGACATTGAAGGAAGATACTTCCTCTCTTACGCGCACATACACCTGAGCGTGCGGGCCCTGGCGGCACAGATCGCCGCATCAGGATTCGAGCCGGACCTGATCGTCGCCATCGGGACCGGCGGGTTCATCCCCGCCCGTATCCTCAAGACATTCATGAAAAAGCCCATCCTCACGGTCGGCATTTCCTACTATGGACCTGACAATAAGCCGGCAACGAGCCCCCACGCGATCCAATGGATCGACGAGGTGGAACAGAAGCTCTCGGGGAAGCGGATCCTGCTGGTGGACGAGGTGGACGATTCCCGCGTCACCCTGGAGTACTGCCTGCGGGAGCTGCTGCGGCACGGGCCGGCCGAAATCGCGGTGGCCGTTCTCCACAACAAGAAGAAGGAGAAAAGGGGAAAGATCCCTCCGGAGGTCCGCCGCTACTTCGCGGGAGAGGAGCTCGATGACAAGTGGATCTGCTATCCCTGGGATGCGCTGGACATCACCGCGCATGAAAAGATCTCCAACTCCGGCATGGTCGCGTACTGAGAGACGATCATGGGCATGGAAACCTTCTGGCTGAAAGACTCGCGGAAACTGGTCGACGTGGCGGTAGGCCGCAAGCCCGCGGACCTTCTCGTGCGTGACGGCGCGTGGGTGTGCGTGCAGTCCGGTGAGATCGTGCCGCACACGGACATCGCGGTCGCCGGTCACCGCATTGCCTACGTGGGACCTGACGCCCGACACACCCTCGGCGCGCATACCGAGGTGATCGAGGCGAAAGGCCGCTACATGGTCCCGGGCCTGCTGGACGGCCATATGCACGTGGAGTCCGGCATGTTGACGGTGACCGAGTTCGTCCGCGCCGTCATCCCTCATGGCACGACCGGCATGTTCGTCGATCCCCACGAGATCGCCAACGTCCTCGGCCTCCGCGGTGTGCGTCTCATGGTGGACGAGGCAGCCCAGCAGCCGATCCATGTCTTTGTCCAGGTTCCCAGCTGTGTTCCTTCCGCGCCCGGGCTGGAAACCCCCGGGGCGGTCATCGGGCCGGCGGAAATCGAGGAAGCGCTCACCTGGCCGGGGATCATCGGCCTGGGGGAAATGATGAACTTCCCCGGTGTGTGCGCCGGCAACGACAAGGTCCACGCGGAGATGGCGGCAACCCGTCAGGCGGAAAAGGTGATCGGCGGCCACTATGCGTCCCCGGACCTGGGTCTGCCGTTCCATGGGTACGCGGCGGGAGGGGCGCAGGACGACCACGAAGGGACGCGGCTGGAGGACGCGGTTGCCCGCATCCGACAGGGGATGCGCGTCATGCTGCGGTATGGGTCCGCATGGCACGATGTGGCGGCCCAATTGCCGGCAATCATCGATCTTGGCCTCGACCCGCGCCACTTCATCCTCTGCACGGACGACTCACATTCGGAGACCCTTGTACGCGAGGGTCACATGGACCGGGTGCTGCGTCACGCCATCGGGGAGGGGCTCGACCCTCTGGCGGCCGTCCAGATGGCCACCCTCAACACTGCCGAGCACTTCGGGGTAAGCCGCGACATGGGACAGCTTGCCCCCGGGCGCTACGCCGACTTGCTCCTCGTGAGTGACCTGCGCGATTTCCGGCCGCAGACGGTCATTGTCCGCGGAAGGGTCGCCGCGAAGGAGGGAAAGCTGCTGCTGGACCTCCCCTCGACGACGTACCCGGAATGGGCGATGCATTCGATCCATCTTCTGCGTCCCGCAACGGCGGCGGATTTCAGGCTGGATGCGCGGATGCGCGGAGAGGAAGTCACGGCGCATGTGATCGGCGTGATAGAAAACCAGGCCCCGACGCGCCACCTGGTCCTGAAGATGCAGACGCGGGACGGCCATGTGCCGGCGGACGTCGAGCGGGACATCGCGAAGCTGGCCGTGCTCGACCGTCATCACGCATCCGGCAGCGTGCGCGTGGGCCTCGTGCAGGGATTCGGCTTCCGCGCCGGATGCGCGGTTGCCAGCACGGTCGCCCACGATTGCCACCAGATAATCGTCGCGGGAACGGATGAAGAGATGATGGCGCGGGCCGTCAACGAGCTTGCCGCCTGTGACGGAGGCCAGGTCGTCGTGAAGGACGGCGAGGTGATAGGAAAGGTTTCGCTCCCGATCGCGGGTCTCATGTCCAATCTGCCGGCCCCGGGCGTCGCGGCGGCTGCCGGCACCGTGCTCGCGGGATTCAGGGAATGCGGGTGCATGCTGAACAATCCAAACATGCAGCTCAGCCTCCTGGGACTTGTGGTCATCCCCGAGCTCAGGCTTTCCGATCTGGGATTGATCGACGTGCGCCGATTCAACATTATTCGGGTCTTCGATTGACCATTGCTCTTCTGAGCGATTTCGGCACGCGGGACGTCTTTGTGGGAGTGATGAAGGGCGTCATCGCACAGATTGCGCCCCAGGCCCGGCTGATCGACCTGACCCACGATATTCCGCCGGGCGATGTGCGCACGGCCGCGCTCAGGTTGTGGCAGGCCGGTCCGTTCATGCCCCGGGGCACCGTATTCCTTGCCGTGGTGGACCCCGGGGTTGGATCTGAGCGGGCAGCGGTGGCCGTCTCCACGGATCGTTTCACCTGCGTCGGTCCTGATAACGGTCTGTTCACTTTCCTGCTCGCGCAGGCCAGCGGGGCACGTGCCGTCGCAATCAGCTCCCACACTGGTCAGATCGAGCAGGGCAACGCCACTTTCCACGGCAGGGACATATTCGCGCCTGCCGCGGCCCGGCTTGCGGCGGGAACCCCGCTCACCGAGTTGGGGCCTGAGATATCGGGCCTGACGCGGCTTGCCTATCCCCGGCTGGAGTTGCTCGCACAAGGTGCAGACCCATCGAGCGTCCGCGGGGAAATCCTCCTCGCTGATCTGTTCGGGAACATCATCACGAGCATTGGCATTCTCCGATACACCCGGAACGCCTTGAGACTGGAGCCATGGGTTCCAGAATGCCCCGGGACTCACTTCCCGCTGGTCGGGTTGCGCGCGCGGCTGGGCAGCTATGCCGACATTCCCCTGGTGCGGACGTACGGGGATGTGCCGCAGGGTTCGCCCCTCGCCTACGTGGGCAGCAATGGGCTCCTGGAAATCGGGGTGAACAGGGGCAGCGCAATGGAGATGTTTCCGATTGCACCGGGGGCAGAGGTGCTTCTGCACCTGGGCTAGCGGAGTACCGCAGCCGGACTTAGAGGATGTCAGACAATAACTGAATGAATTACTTTGATTTGCGCTGCGGATGGATCGTATAGTTCCAGTCCCCATGGAAGCGGTGATGCTCCAGCTGAATCTTCGACATGAGCTCGTCAGACACTTCTCGTCCTTCAGGATAGCTATGCTTGTCGAGCTCGCTGCGAACACGCAATCCTGCTGCCGTGCGCGTAGATGCTATCAGACTGACGATTACTGCCAAGCTTATCAGGGGTTGACCTCGCCAATTCGTGCTGATGTAGGAGAAAAGGCGGTGCTCGATCTTGTTCCACTTGCTGGTCCCCGGCGGGAAATGACAGACCGTAATCGATAGCCCGGTTCGGTTGGCAAGTTGCTGTAGTTCCCACTTCCACAGTCGAACCCGCGGACCGTTACTCCCGCCCGCATCCGCTGTAATCAGCAGGTCACTCGCGCGAGGGTATATCGGGCGTCCCATCTTGCGCCACCACCGCAGGATCGTGCGGGTAGCGAAACTCGCCGTGTCATGATCGACGCCCACGCTGACCCACCCGGTGTTGCGGGTCAGGTCATAGACGCCGTAGGGGATCGCCTTACCTTTCTCCGGGATGAGGAAGTCGTGGACTCGTACCAACTCCGGAGTGTCTTTCGGGCGCCACTGTTTTCCGGTGTTTTTGAAGTCCCCCACAAGCTCCTTTTTCTTTGTGTCCACGGAGATCACCGGCTGCCCATCGGCCTGCAGCCTAAGCACTTGGCGATTGATATAACGGAATTGCTCATCGCGGTCTGGATGATTGGTGCCTTCACGGGTCTTTCGGTTGGCTTGCAGACTGTAGCCGGCCCCTGACAGAAGCTCCGCCACCAGTTGGTGACTCACGGTATGCCCCCGACCCTTCAGATGCGTTGCCAGCAGTCTCACGCTTTTAGAAGTCCAGCGCAATGGAGATTCAGGGTCACCCGAGGCCGTTGGGTCCACCAGAGCCTCCAAATCGGCCACAAGACTCGGATCCTTCTCCTGCGACCTCTTCCGTCCTCCGCCTCGATGGCGCACATGTCCGGACTCCGCGCTTTCTCCCGACGTCAGTTCATGCAAGCCCCGCACAATCGTGGAATAGGAGATCTTGGTGGCGCGCGATACCAAAGCAATCCCACCGCGGCCTGCCTCTCGCGCTTCGGTCGCGGCCCAAATTCGTCGCGCCCGCTCGTTCAGCGCAGGGGCCAGGGATTTGTACTTTGCTCTGAGACGTTTCTCATCCACACGCTGAACATATACTAATCCAAGCAATTCGTCCAGTTATTTCCTGACAATCCCTAAGGTCGTCTTGCAGGCGGAGCCTGACCCAGACCCTAGAGCGGTACTCCGCACTAATCACGCCCAGCGGTATTCCGCGCCGAGTGATTAGAGCGGTACTCCGCACTAGTGTCCCAGGATGGCGTGGGGCTTATAAGGCTCTTCTAGAGTCTTGAGCTGCTCGGCGGAAAGGCGGATGGAAAGAGCATCCACTGCCTGTTCGAGGTGCGCGGCTTTGCTCGCACCCACGATCGGCGCGGTAATGTACTGCTTGGAGAGCATCCATGCGAGCGCTACCTGGGGCATGGTCTTGCCGATTACCTGCGACACCGCTTTCACCCGATCCACGATTGTGAAGTCCTCCGGCTGGTAGTACAGATTGTGGGCGAACTCATCCGACTTGCTGCGCGTGGTAACACCGCCTTTTTCCTGTGTCCGGTTGCCGGCAAGAAACCCACGCGCAAGCGGGCTCCAGGGAATGACTCCAATGCCCTGGTCGATGCAGAGGGGGATCATCTCCCGCTCTTCTTCGCGGTAGACAAGGTTGTAGTGATTCTGCATGGACACGAACCGGGTCCATCCGTGCGCTTCGGCGAGGAGGAGAGCCTTCATGAACTGCCACGCGTACATGCTCGATGCCCCGATGTAGCGGGCCTTGCCGGCGCGCACGACATCGTTCAGCGCCTGGAGGGTCTCTTCGAGAGGGGTGTCGGCATCAAAGCGATGAATCTGGTAGAGATCCACATATTCCACCCCGAGCCGCCGAAGAGAGGAATCGATGGCGTCCATGATGTGTTTTCTGGAAAGCCCGCGCGCATTAGGCCCCGGTCCCATGGGATTGAACACCTTGGTCGCAATGACCACTTCGTCGCGTTTGGCGAAATCCTTCAGTGCGCGTCCTGTGACCTCTTCGCTCATCCCAAGGGAGTACATGTCCGCGGTATCAAAGAAGTTTATGCCCAGGTCGATCGCGCGTTTGAAGAACGGGCGCGCATCCTGCTCGTCAAGGACCCAGTCGCGCCACTTCGACGATCCATACGTCATCGTGCCCAGACAAATTCGTGAAACCTTGAGCCCTGTTCTCCCGAGCCGTATGTAGTCCAATGTGCGCCTCCTGGGACACTGCAAAACTACAAAAATTCGCCGAGTATGTCGATGCAGAATCCGCGGAATACCGCGGTCACGAATGCCACCGAGTACGGTGGCCGCGGTACCCCGTGACATTCGCGGCGCCCTATTCCTTCTCGAAGGGAATCCCCAGCGCGGCGGGCGGGGTGACGTTCACCGCGCGAAGCGCCCGCGCAACGGCTCGCCGAATCGGGCCGGGCAATCGGGCCAGTGAGCGCTCCACCCACTCGGCGTTTCCGATATTGACCAGCAGGAGCGTCAGGATCATCAGGGGAAAAGGCGCCACCTGGAGAACCTGCGACGGGATCCCCGGCAGGGCGGGCTGGAGGACGAGCCCCAGCCATTGAAGGAGGGAGAAAAGGTAAGCGCCGAGAGCGACTCGAAAGGGGCTCCATCCGCCGAAGATGGTGATCGCCAGGACGATCCAGCCAATGCCATCCAGTCCTGAGATGGTTCCCTTCCATCCCGCTTTCACTGACAAGGAGTAGATCGGGCCCGCAAGGCCCGCAAGGCCTCCCCCCAGCACGGTGTAAAGATAACGAAGCCGGTTGACGTTCGCTCCCCGCACATACGCCGCGGCCGGCCTCTCCCCGATGCCGCGCAGCTTGAGACCCGGGCGCGTGCGGAAGATAAAGATCCAGGCAGCGAGTATCAGGAGAAAGCTGAGGTAGGTCATTACGTCCTGCCGAAATAAGAGCGTTCCGATGAAAGGGATGCCGCGCAGAAAGGGTATGGGAATCGTGCCGAGCCGGGGTCCTGTTTCGCCCATGATGGGATTGCCGAGAAAATAGGAGAGGTCCCGGCAGAGCAGGGTGAGCACGAACCCGACCGCCACCTGCGATTGATGGAGGGTGATGCTTGCAAACGCAACGACGAGCGCCACGAGGGCGCCGATGGCCGCCCCGGCCAGGAAGCCGAGAATGACGCTCTGCGTGGCGAGCGCCACTGCAAAGCCGCCCATCGCGCTCAACAATATCGTGCCGTTCATTGACAGGTTGATGACGCCGGCGCGCTCTGAGAAGGTTTCTCCGACTACTCCGAAGAGCAGGGGCGCGGCGGCCGTCAGGACTCCGGCAAGGCCCACAAGAATCATCTCGCCGTTCATCGTCGCGGGGCCTTTTTCATCACGCGCTGCCGGGCTCCCTGCGCGAGCAGCACGAAAAGGACAAGTGTGCCCTGCAGCACGCCGGCCAGGGAGGAATCCAGCTTGAGCACGATGGGAAGCTGGATGCTGCCGACATTCAGCGCGGCAAAGAAAAGGGCGACGGGCGCGGCCAGGGAGGCCCTGAAGTTGACCAGCATCGCCACCATGAGACCAAGATAGCCGTAGCCGCTTGAAATAGAGGGAATCAGCCGGTGGTACACCGATGTCACCTGCACGGCGCCGGCCAGTCCCGCGAACACCCCGCAGAGGGCGAAAGACGCCATCATGTACTGCCACGTGGGAACGCCGAGAAGAAATGCCGCGTGCGGATTCTTTCCGACGGCTTTCAGCCGCAGTCCGAAGTAGGTTCCCTGGATGAGGGAATAGACCACGACAATGGAAAGAATGGCGATGAGGAGAGCGGACGGGCTCAGGCGCGATTGCGCTGTCAAGGTAGGCAGCCAGAGAGAATGGTCGAACGGCACGGTGCCCGACATGGATGCGACGCCGGGCCGCTTCCACGGTCCGAAGATCAGCCACAGGTTCAGGGCCGTGGCCACGAAGTTCAATCCCAATCCGCCGAATATCTCGTTCACGCCGCCAAACGTCTTCAGCGTTCCCGCAAGCATCGCCCAGAGCGCTCCCCCCATGATCCCGGCAAGGAAGCTCAGCGCGATGATCAGCGCGGGATTCATTCCGCTTGTCTGCAGGGCGCGCAGCGCCCATGTCGTGAATATGGCGCCCAGCGTGATCTGCCCTTCGATGCCGATGTTCCAGAGCCCGACGGTAAAAGTAAGAAGGAGGCCGGCGGTTGCCAGGAGCAGCGGTACCCAGGAGACGAGCACGTTGGCGATCACTTCCCAGGAACCCACGGCGCCGAGAACGATGTTCAGGTACGCGGCAAGCGGCGGGGCCTTCGAGGCGAGCAGGACCAGGGTCGTGAGGAGCAGCGCCAGGAGCACGGCGCCGACCTGGATGAGAGCATGCGAGACGCGCGCTTCAGGCACCGGCCGCCTCTCTTCCAAGGTTCTCCCAGCCTTTTCCGCCGATGAGCTCGCCCAGGCTCTCCACGGACAGACTTTCCGCCGGCAGCGGCGGAGAGACACGTCCGGCAAAGAATACGACCACCCGATCGCTGTATTGAAGCACCTCGTCAAGGTCGCCGGAAATGAAGAGTATCGCCGCACCCTGCGCGCAGCGTTCCCTGAGCTTGCCCCAGATGTAAATCGTGGATTCGATGTCCAGGCCTCGCGTCGGGTGCTCCAGCAGTATCAGGGAAAGGGGGTCGCGCAGAAGGGCGAGCAGCATCCGCTGCTGGTTGCCGCCGGAGAGGGACTCCACCATGTTGGATGGCGCGCCCTTGATGTTGTACGAGCTGATGCGCTGCTCGGCCAGCTCCATGGCCCTGCGCCGGTCGATGAAGAGGCCGCGAATTCCTTCGGACAGCACGAAGTGATCGCTCAAGCTCAGGCCGGGAACAAGGCCCTGCTCAAGCCGGGCAGCCGGCAGGTAGGCCACTCCCTGTTTCTTGAAATAGTGATGTGAGCGGCCGGTTGCTTCGCGGCTCGCAAGGGCGATGCGCCCTGATACGGGACGGTGCAAACCTGCGCAGGCAGACAGGAAGATCGATTGTCCTGAGCCTTCCATCCCCGCCAGGCCGATGATTTCTCCGCTGCGGGCCTGGAGCGTCACATCCTTGATCTGCAGCCGCGCCCCTTCGAGAGACACCCCGCTGAGTGAGAGAACGGTGGTGCCCGGCGCGGTAGACGGCCGGGCGGAAAGCGCGATCTCCTTGCCGAACATCATCTGCACGAGCTTTTTCGTCATGTAGGGGGGTTCTGCAACGCCGGTCAGCGAGCCCTGCCGCAGCACGGCCACCCGGTTGCAGAGGAACTCCACGTCCTCCAGCTTGTGGGAGACGAAGATGATCGTCATTCCCTGCGACGCGAGCTTCTTCAGGGTCGCGAAGAGCTTTTCCTTCTGCGGCTGGCTGATGCCGGTAGTCGGCTCATCAAGGATCAGGACCCGGGCGCCGGACCAGAGCAGCCTGAGAATTTCGAGCTGCTGGCGCTCGCCGACGGTCAGCGTGTCGACATACGCTTCAGGGGAAAGACCGAACTCGAATCGGGCCGCCAGCTCGAGAAACTGCCGCGTCGCCGTTCGCCGATCCGGGAACAGCCCCCCCTTGCGGCCGAGAATAAAATTGTCCAGCAGCTTCATCGGAGGAAAGTCCAGTGGATCCTGGTGCAGCATTCCGATGCCCAGGCTGATCGCGTCCGCAGGTGAATGGATCACGACCGGCCTGCCATCGAGAGTGATAGTGCCGCTGTCAGGAAGGATGAAGCCCGAGAGGATCTTCATGAGGGTGCTTTTGCCGGCCCCGTTTTCACCGAGTATTCCCTGGATCGTGGCCGGGGGGATGGTCATTGATATCCCCGCATTGGCGTGAACCGGGCCGAATGTCTTATGGATGCTTTGCAGCTCGACTTGCATGATGAGTTTCTAAGACGGAGGGGCGAGACCGAAGCCTCGCCCCTCAGAGTCGATACAGAGTCTGAAACTACTTGGAAACGCTCTGGCCTACCATGCCCTCGAGGAGCTGGGGCAGGTACCAGACCTGCTGATCGGTTGCGGCCTGGCCGTTCTTCAGATACACGGTGCCGTCCTGCAGGTTCAGCGGGCCCTTCCAGAGGTTCAAGCCCCTGGCAAGCTCGGAGGTGAACTTGTCCACTGCAGCCGCTGCCGGCTTGGACAACGCAGAGCCCTTGTTGAACCCCACAGCCGACGTGTCAGGATTGTTGATGTTCGACCAGTCCGGGCCGTTCCATTCAAAATGGGAGCGATAGGTGCCCGTCATGGCAGCTTTGATCGTCTTTGCATACGCGGGGCCCCAGTTGAAATAGGGCACGCCCAGGGCCACCCCGGGGCCTTCATCGATGGCGTTGGCATAGTCGTAGGGAATCGCCCAGACCTTCTTGCCCTGCCCGGAAAGCTTCACGGCCTCCGTGGTGGCTTCCGTCGTATCGATACCGGAGACGACGACGTCGTAGCCGCTGTTGAAGAAGTCATCCGCGACCTGCGACGGGTCGGAAGTCACGCCGGGAATGTTGAACCAGAACCCGATCCAGGTGACTTTGAAATTCAGCTTGGACGGGTCTTTTTTCAGATAGTTGACCCAGGCGTAGCGCGCTCCCAGGTAAACCGAAGAGGCGAGCCGCCGGGTCTCGTCGTTGATGAGCGGCCCCAGGTAACCGATCTGACCGGTCTGGGTCGTCATGGCGGCGGCCACGCCCGCGATCATCTTCGTGAACTCCATCCGTCCCATGATGTTGACCATATTGGGAAGATTCTGGTAGTCCTTGCCGTCCTTCCACACCTGGCTGCCCGAGCTCATGATGACGAATATATCCCCGTGAGCCTGGGCGAACTTCACCGCTTCGTCGCTCATGTCGTCCGAGCTGAAGATGACGAGCTTCGCTCCTTTGGCCACGAGGCTTTCGGCAAGCTGTGACGCGGTCGTTCCCGGGCGGTCCGCGGGGTTGACCTTGTCCAGGTAGATCATCTGAGTTCCAGGGACCTTAGCCACGACGTACTGCATGGCGTCATAGTTAGCCTGGCTCCACCCGTGGTCATTGTAGGGACCGACGAGCAGCAGGCCGACAGTGAGGTTGCTTCCCGCTGCCGGTGGCGCGCTCTGTCCGTAAGCCGTCACGGCCACTGCAATGGCCGCCACGAGCAGGAAGAGCCTTGATAAATTACGCATGTTTCCTCTCCTTTGCCGGGTCGTGCTCTCAAGGAAAGCACGGCTTCTGTATGGGATAGGTATACAATACCGGTACAGGCCGCCGCAAGCTCGTGGAAGGGATAGGCCGGTCTGGGCCCCGGCGCGGCTCGACGTCCAACTCCGCGGAGTACCGCGGAAGGGCTACGGCCTCACTCTCTTCCTGTCCCGCGGGAAGAGCGTGGCCTCCTTGACGCTCGCCAGCCCCAGGATCTTCTGCGTCAGCCGCTCCATTCCGATTGCAAAGCCCCCATGCGGCGGACAACCGTATTTGAAGATCGAGAGATAATCGGAAAGCCCGACCGGATCCAGCCCGAACGCTTTCGCGCTTTCCACGAGCATTTCGTGCTGGTTGATCCGCATGCCCCCTGACGTGACCTCCAGGCCGCGAAAGAGCAGGTCGAATGCGCGTGTCTTGTTGTTCTCCGCCGGGTACGTATAGAAAGGCCGCGACTTGCGCGGATAGCCGTACACGAAGGCCGCCTCGATTCCGGCATTCTTCAGGGCCCATTCGCACAGGGAGCGCTCAGCCTCGGGTGTGATCTCGTAGACCTTTTTCCCCGTCTCCCGGGAGACGATCTCGCGGGCTTCGTCGTGGGAGACCCGCGGGATACCGGCGCACAGCGCGGGATCCGGAACCGCGGCATTCCATGCATCCAGGTCGCGCTGATTCGATTCCCGTATTCCTTCGAAGATGGCGGCGAGGATCCTGGTCTCCAGGTCCATGAGCTCCTGCTCGCTCTCGATGAAAGCCATTTCCACGTCCAGGGAAACGAACTCGTTGATGTGCCTCGGCGTGTCGTGCTTTTCGGCCCTGTAGGCGGGACCGATCTCGAATACGCGCTCCATGCCCGAAGCGATCATGACCTGCTTGTAGAGCTGCGGTGACTGGGTCAGGTAGACCTTCGTGTCGAAGTATTCCACCGAGAACAGGCCCGTTCCCCCCTCGGTCCCCGTTCCGATGAGCTTGGAGGTCTTTATCTCGCGTGAAGCCTTCGCTGCGCAGGTGCTCGGCGAAACAGCGCAGGATCGGTGGACTGGATCCTGAAAATCGAAAGGATGGACGGATTGCGCACCGAGATCATCCTGTTGTCCAGGATCGATTCGAGGGACGTCTTGCCCGGGTCCTGGTTCACCGGAAAGGGAAGGTCGACGGCGGCAGCGGAAATGACCTCGAGCGCCCTCACCCGCACCTCGACCCCTCCGGGCGCCTTCTCGTTGGCCGCGGCACTGCCCTCCACGCGGATCACCGACTCAAGGGTCACATCGGGCCTGGCGTCGAACACCAGTTGTGCGCTCCCGCTTCGGTCGCGCAGCAGCACGAATGATACCCCGCCCAGGTCCCGGATCCTGTGGACCCACCCGTACAGGGTGACCTCGGCGCCGACCTTCGAGGAGAGCTCAGAGACAAGCGTCCGCATTGCCCACGCTCCATTCTTGCCAGCAGCTCTTCCTCCGTCTCCGAGAACGCAGAGCACATCGACGAGCTGGGTCCAGGCGGACTCCGTCGTGAGCGAACCCATGGGGATGGCACCTTCACGCCACAGCTCGTGGGAGGTCACGTAGCGGGAAAAGTCGACGATCCCTTCCTGCTGGGAGGTGCAGAAGAAGTGAACCCCCTTCTCCCGGGCGGCGAGAAGCGCTCTGCGCAGCGAATAGGGGGAATCACGAAGATTGGCGGTGCCCGTGTCGTAGAGCTCCAGGACAAAGTTCTTCACTCCCCGGTCCATGAGCTCGATGAGGTGGTCTCCCCGCATTCCCGGGTAGACGCGCAGCATGATCGTGGAGTTGATGGCCGTCTCGAACCGGGCCTTCAGCTTCTCTCGGTCGCCGGCGAGGGGCAGCTCGTCGAACAGCGGGCTGCCGGTGTGGCAGGGTCGGGTCATGTTCCAGTTGCGAAATCCGTCCGCGGCCATGCGCTCGAACTTGAGGTTGACCGGGGAGAGAACCTTTCCGCCGAACACCACGTAGACGCCCGGCTCGTTCTCCGCGGCTGTCTGGATGGCCATGCGCAGCGTTGGGATGGCATCGCTGCCCGGGCTTCCCCGCCGGCTGGAGCGAGGCGGCCAAGACGATGGGACACTGTGGACGGGGAAAAAGCCAGAACACGAGGGAGGCCGTGTATGCGAGGGTGTCGGTGCCGTGCGTCACCACGATCCCGCGATGCCCTCCCGCCGCGGAGGCGCTCGTCGATTCCCGCGGCCAGGCGCGCCCAGTCCTCGGGGGTGATCTCCTCGCTCAGGATCCTTCCGACCTCCCCCTCCTCGAAGGCGATCGTGCGGCTGAATCCGCCTCGGCCTCGAGCGAGGCGCATGATCTCGGAAGGGTCGCCCGCCACCACGTCGCCCTGCTCGGTTTCCCTGGCCGACGATGGCGCCGCCGAGGGAGAGGATCTGGATGACGGAAACGGCGAGCTTCTGCTTGACGAGCGCCTGCACGAGGGCAGGGTCCGCCCTGCCCGAGGTCTCGCGCATGATCTCGCCGATCAGGAACGTCGTGGGCCGGTGGTCCCCCGCTCGGATGGCGGCAACGGCCGCGGTGTTCGCCTGCATGACCTTCTCGATGGTAGGCGCCCAGGATCTGCCGGGTCGGTGATCTGCTCCCAGCCTTTTTCCTGGATGATCGCGAGAGGATCCTTGTCCTCCGCGAACACGATCTCCAGAACGGACTTGGCGATCTTGCCGTGGATGCGCTTTGACGCAAGGAGGGCGAGCAGCTCGGCGAACCTGCCCGGCGTCAGCGGGCTCTCCGCCAGTGTGGTGCGAGGCGCGGTTGAGGTGCTTTTTCACGTCGGAGGCAAGCCAGAGCGCAGCGCTCTTCGCGGTCGGCGCCGAGACGCACGGCCTCTTCGAAATAGTCCGCGGTGGCTTTTTCCTCGCAGAGGAAGTCAGCCTGTTCTTCGCGAGAGCCCGAAGGACTCGATGAACCTGCGCGTGCGGGCCTCGGGAAGCTCCACGAGGGACTCTTCGACGTCGGCGGAGGAACGCCTTGTCCGGCGCAAAGGGAGGCAGGTCGGGCTCGGGGAAGTAGCGGTAGTCCGAGGAGCTCTCCTTGGTGCGCATGCTTTCGGTGACGTCCCGGTTCTCGTTCCACAGCCGCGTCTCCTGTGGTCACGCTGCCGCCGCGCTCGAGGATCTCGGTCTGGCGCTCGATCTCGTAGGTGATGGCCTTGCGCACGAACTTGAACGAGTTGAGGTTCTTCACCTCGACCTTGCTTCCCAGGCCCGCGTCCTTCGAGGTTCACCGAGACGTTGGCGTCGCAGCGCAGCGAACCTTCCTCCATGTTGCCGTCGCATACCCCGAGGTAGCGCACCATCCGGCGCAGCTGCTGAAGAAACACCTCCGCCTCTTCCCCGACCTCCAGGTCCGGCTGGGTGACGATCTCCAGGAGCGGCGTGCCCGCCCTGTTGAAGTCGAGCAGCGTGATGTCACCCGCGTGGATCATCTTTCCCGCGTCCTCCTCGAGGTGGACCTCGCGGATGCGGACGCGCTTCTTCCGCTTGCGCAGCTCGATCTCCACCGCATCCGTCGGTGCCCAGGGGGGAGCGGAACTGCGAGATCTGGTAGTTCTTGGGAAGGTCGGGATAGAAGTAGTTCTTGCGCTCGAACAGGGTGGAGGGGCAGAGCGTGCAGTTCAGCGCCCGCGCCACGAGGTACCCCATGCGGATGGCATTCGCGTTCAGCGCAGGAAGCACCCCGGGGTAGCCCAGGCAGACGGGGCAGACATTGCGTGTTCGGCTCGTCACCGAAGGCTGCCCTGCACCCGCAGAAGACCTTGGTGCGGGTCAGAAGCTGCGTATGGACCTCGAGACCGAGGAACGATGCGTACACCCCTACCTCCAGTCCGCCGGGAATCCGGGCGCGTCGGGAGAGGGGAACACCTTCTCGATCTGGCGGCAGGCGGCGAACAGGAGCCCCTCGGCAAAGGCGGGCGCGAGGAACTGCATGCCGATGGGGAGCCCGTTTTCGACGCCCGCGGGGAATGAAAGCGCGGGGAGGCCTGCGAGGTTTGCCGCGCAGGTGAAGATGTCGGCAAGCTTCTGGGAGAACGGGTCAGCCTCGGCGCTCCCGCGCTCGAAGGGGGGCACGGGATAGACGGGCATGAGGACGAGGTCGACACCGGCGAATGCCTTCTCGAAGTCCCCCCTGATGGCGGTGCGGATCTTCTGGGCGCGCAGGTAGTACTCGTCCTGGAACCCCGAACGCAGGACATAGGTGCCGAGCAGGATGCGCAGCTTCACCTCGTCGCCAAAGCCCTCGGTCCGTGATGCGATGCTCATAGCCTCCGGGTTGTCTGCGCGCGCCGTGCGGTGGCCGTACCGCACGCCGTCGAACCGCGCCAGGTTGGCGCTTGCCTCGGCCGTGGCGATGACATAGTAGGAGGAGACCACGTGATCAAGCGTGGGAAACGACACCTCTTCGAGGTCGTGTCCAAGGTCCTTGAGCATGTCTCGTGGTCCGCGCGAAGGTCTTTTTCACGTCAGGGTGCAGGGGGACATCGGCCACTTCACGTGGCACGCCGATGCGCAGGCGGCCCGTCTTCTCCGCGGGCGGCTGCCACGGCAGGGAGGAATGATCCAGCGGATCCTGCCCGCGCATGACCGCAAAGACTGCTTCCGTCATGTCCACGGTCTTGGCCATCACCCCGATCACCTCGAGGGAGGACGCGTAGGCCACCAGGCCGAACCGCGAGACCGACGCCCCAGGTCGGCTTCAGGCCGTAGACGCCGCAGAAAGAAGCCGGCTGGCGCACCGATCCGCCGGTGTCGCTCCCGAGGCCGAACGCCACCATGCCCCCGGCAACCGCTGCCGCGGAGCCTCCGCTGGATCCTCCCGGGAACGCGCTTCGGGTCCCAGGGGTTCCTCGTTTCCATCAAGGCAGAGTTCTCGGTCGAGGAGCCCATGCCGAACTCGTCGAGGTTTGTCTTGCCCGCCACGACAGCGCCGGCCTGTCTGGAGCCGTCGTACCGCCGTGGCGGTATACGGGGAGACGAAATCCTGGAGCATGCGGGAGCCGCACGTGAGGCGGAAGGAGCGCACGGCGATGTTGTCCTTGACGCCGAAAGGAACGCCTGCAAGCGGTCCTTTGGGTGCCGTCTCGATCGCGCCGAGGGCAGGGTCGAACTGAAGAAAACAGCCGAGGTCTCTCTGGCGGGCGTCGGCGAAGGCCTTCCACCTTTCTCTGGGTCCTTCGGATGTCGCTGTGCCGTGCCAGTCCATTGCACCTCCGCCCATCTGACGGGCGCCCTCTCTCTGAGTTTTCCTACAGTACGTTCGGGATGACGATGAACCGCTCCTCGCGCTCGGGAGCGTTCCCGAGGAGCGTGTCTGAGTCGAAGGGATCGATCCCGACGTCCGTCGCGCAGCCTGTTTTCGCGCAGCAGGGCGTGCGTGGTGGGCGCAAGGCCCTCCACATCGATCTCCTTCATGTGGCAAAATACGCCAGCATCTGCTCCACGGCTGCGCGTAGCCTTTCCCGCTCCTCCTCGGAGAGATTCAGGCGGGCCATGCGGGCTGTCTCGGAGAGCTCACCAGCGTCCATGTCGGTAGTAAATCCGGCCCCTCCTGCCGTGTCAAGGAGAGTGACGGGACGCGGGGGATCCGAGCGGCGCGCACGGTGCGCCTGAGCAGCGTCACCCCAATTTGCTTGACGATGGCAGTGGGGAGCCCTTACATTTGAGCTTGGAGATTTGCGCTCCGCGCAGTGAAAAAGTCGAATCGAGACCTCCCGAGCAGCGCCGGAGATACTCTTTTCCCGTCCGATTTTGAAAATTGCGTTTGACGCCATGCGAGGGCATGGTACAATACGGTGCAAAATAGCGAGGAACGTGAGTGGTAAAGAAGGACTTTCCAAAAATACATTTTTACGATCAGGATCTTGTATCGCTCTACGATGAAACATGGAACCTGATCAAGGACTTTTGGAAAAAGGGAACATCGGCAAACGGATTCCACAGCAGGTTTTTCAGCCACCCCGAAAGCACGCGGATCAATCAGTTCGACGCGTGCTTTTCCTCGTTCTTCCTCGTCTATTCCAACCGCATCTATCCCGTGATGTCCGCGCTCGACAACTTCTACTCCAAGCAGGAGGAGTCGGGGGCCATCCGCGGCGAATACCGTGACTCGGACGGAAAGCCCGTTCATTCCAAGGACAACCCCAAGGGCGTTCTTCCCCCGCTCTTCGCCTGGGCGGAGTTCAACATCTACCACAAGCTGGGCGTCAAGAAGCGCATCCGCGAGGTCCTGCCGGTGCTGGAGAAGTACTACCGGTGGATCGAGACGACCTTCAAGGCTGAAAACGGCCTCTACTCGGTGCCGCTTGCCGCCACCATGATGGAGAACTCGCCGCGTGACGGCATGCGCGTACCCCATCGACTTCAATTCGCAGATGGCGCTCGCCGCGTTCTACATGTCGGAGCTGGCCGACATCGTCAACGACAAGGAAACCAACTACGCCTACAAGAAGGCGTACTTCTCCCTGAAGACCAAGATCAACGCCCTCATGTGGGACGAGAGGGACGGCTTTCTACTACGACCTGGACGCAGTCGGAGAAGCGCCTCAAGGTGAAGACCATCGCCTCATTCTGGCCGCTCATCGCCGAAATCCCCAACGAAGCGCAGGGGGGAGCGGCTGATCGAGCACCTGGTGGATCCTCACGAGTTCGGCATCGAGAACCCCTTCCCCACGCTGGCTGTCAAGGACAAGCGATTCGATGCCCAGGGCTCGGGCTATCGCGGCTCGGTGTATCCCCCGTTCAACTACATGGTGATCAAGGGGCTGGAGAAGTACAAGCGCCACGACCTCGCCCGCGAGTTCGCCATCCGGCACCTCTACCACGTGCTGGACGGGCTGTACACGAGCAACGGCAAGAAGGGCTCCCTCTACGAGGCATACGCGCCCCACACGGAGGGCCCGGCAAAATGGCCGGGCAAGAAAGGCTTTCCCCGGACCATGTTCGTGCCCTACACGGCGCTGACCACCGTCTCGCTGATGCTGGAGAACATCATCGGCCTGAACATCTCGCTGCCTCGCAAGACCGTGGATTGGACCATACCCACCCTGGAGGCCATGGGCATCGGGGACCTCGCCTTGAAGCGAAACCTCATTTCCATCCTCAGCGCAAAGAGCAGCAGGGGCTGGGAAGTCCACCTGGAAAGCGAAAAGCTGTACTACCTGACGATCGATCTGTTCGGCGCGCGGAGCAAGACGCTGCCCATCCCCTCGGGAAAGTGCTCGCATCCTGGTGGACAAGCTGTAGCCAGGGATCGCGGAGTACGAGTGCCGACGGGTACGGCCGCGAGCGCGGATACCGAGCCGACGAGCTTCACTAGAAACGCTTCGGCCCTTGAAGGAGCGGGCAAGGGTCTGCTTGTCGGCAAACTCCAGGTCCCCTCCCACGGGAAGCCCGAAGGCGATGCGCGACACCTTCACCTCCGTGTCCTTCAGCGCCTTGAGAGGTACAGCGCCGTCGTCTCCCCTTCCACGGTCGGGTTTGTGGCGAGGATCACCTCCCGCACGCCCCCTTTCGTGAACCCTCTCCAGGAGAGCGGCGATGCGCAGGTTCTCCGGCCCAATACCGTCGATGGGAGAGATGGCGCCCATGAGCACGTGGTACAGCCCGCGGTGCTCGTGGATGGATTCGATGGTCAGGACGTCTCGCGGCTCTTCCACGACGCAGATGGAGGAGGGGTCCCGCTGAGGATCGGTGCAGATGCCGCACGGGTCGACGATCGGTGTAGGTTCCGCACACGCTGCAATTGCGGATGGTCTGGCGAAGCTGCGCGAGGTCCTCCGCAAGGGTCGCGCGACGAGAGTCTCGTCGGCGCGCAGGAGGTAGTAGGCGATGCGGGAGGCGCTCTTCTTGCCCAGGCCGGGCAGCCGGGCGAGGTTTCCGATCAGCCTCTCCAGTGCATTCATGCCTAGAATCCGAGGAATCCCGGAGGGAGGCCGAGCATGCCCGTTGCCTGGGACACCTCGTCGCGGATCTTTTCCTTGAGCCGGTCCAGTGCATCGGTGACCGCTGCCAGCACAAGGTCCTGCAGCATCGGAATGTCGCTGGGGTCCACCGCCTCCGGCGCAATGGTGACCTTCTCCACCTGCATCTGGCCGTTCATGTCCACGGTCACCAGCCCGCCCCCGGCAGAGCCTGTGACGTGCACGCTCTTCAGCTTCTCCTGGATCTCCCCCACACGGGACTGCAGCCCCTGCAGCTGCTTGAACATGTCAAACGGATTGGTCGCCATGGCCTTCCCCTTTCACGACCTCGCCGCGGAAAACCTTTCGCAGCAGCTCCACCCTCTGGTCGACCTCGACCGGCTCACTCTTGACCTCACTGGAAGGCAAGCCTGATCCGCGCCGCGCCGGGAAAGGAGAGCGCGAGAACCGGGCGGCGAGCATGTCCTTGTCCTTCAGAACGACATCCCCCTGGAATCTGTCCTTGGCGGAGAAGCTCAGCACCAGCTCTTCTCCCTCCAAGCGAGACGCGACTCACTTTGTCCAGTGCCGAGGCAAGGGCGGGCTTTTCCCTGCGCAGCGCCTCCGCGATCTTCTTCAACGCCCGCGCGCGGATCGACCGGATCTCCTCGTCGAGCCGTCGGAGCCTGGGCGCTCGGCTGCGGCGGTCGTGCCCCCGGACGCCGCGAGCAGCTCTCCCCTCATTTCCTGCAGCGCGTCGCGGACCTCGGCAGGGCTGATCAGCGGAGTCGAGCTGGGCAAGCCGGGAGAGGAGCAGCTCGAGCTCGAAGCGCTGGTTCAGGGAGAACCGGATGTTCCGGTACAGGGACAAGGAGCAGCTCGATGGCCTTCTCGATCTGCGCGGCGCGTCAGGGACTCCAGCACTTCCGCGTCGAAATCCTCCGGCGCGTAGCCCAGCAGGGTGTCCTTCGCGATGCCGCTCTTCAGGAACAGCAGGTTGCGGAAATATTCGGCGAGGTTGGCGACGAACTGCTCGATGGAGACCCCGCTCGCCAGGATCGCGTCCATGCGCTCCAGCACCTTGCCCGACGTCCCCGGCCCGCAGGAGCCGGGCGAAATCGTTCAGCTCGTCGATGCCCAGCACGCCCAGCTTTTCGCGGATCCGCTCGAGGGTGATGGCGCCCTCTGAAAAGGACACGACCTGGTCGAGAAGGGTGTACGCGTCGCGCAGCGAGCCGGTGGCCTCCTTGGCGATCCAGATCAGCGCGCGTTCCTCCGCCTCGACGCCCAGCTCCTTCGACGCCTCGCGCAGCTTTTCCTTGATCTCACCCGTGGAGATCAGCCGGAAGTTGTACTGCTGGCAGCGGGAGCGGATGGTGGCGGGAACCTTGTGCACCTCGGTCGTGGCGAAGATGAACACGATGTAGGGAGGCGGCTCCTCGATGGTCTTCAGCAGCGCGTTGAACGCGCTGTTGGAGAGCATGTGGACTTCGTCGATGATGTAGACCTTGTAACGACCCGCGTTGGGTGCGAAGAGCACCTCGTCGCGGATCTCCCGGACGTCGTTCACGCTCGTGTTGGAGGCGCCGTCGATCTCGATGACGTCGAGGGAGGCTCCGCGCGCGATCTCCCGGCAGCTCGCGCAGACGCCGCAGGGGGTGTCGGTGGGCCCTTTTTCGCAGTTCAGCGCGCGGGCGAGGATGCGGGCAACCGAAGTCTTGCCGACTCCGCGCGGCCCCGCGAAGAGGTAGGCGTGCGCGATGCGGCCCTGCCGGATGCGAGCTGGAGAGCGTTGCGGCGACGAACTCCTGGCCGACGAGCTCGGCGAAGTTCTGCGGACGTTTTCGCGTGGCGGTGACTTCGTACGACATACGGGGCGGCCTCCGAGCCGCGGGAAGGACGGGGACCGGGGCCGGCGCGGCGCCGCCCGGTTCCCGAAAAAGCAACCCCCTCGGCTCCGTTCAAGCCGATTACGGCTCATGAACACGCTGCTTACCGCTGCTCCCTTCCGGGCCTGACGGGGTTGGGCAGCAGCTCATAGCGTATGACCTGAATATCAACGCCAAAGGGGTTGTACGGAGAGAGTGGGATTCGAACCCACGGTACCCTTACGAGTACACACGCCTTCCAAGCGTGCACCTTCGGCCACTCGGTCATCTCTCCCTGCACACCCATCGTCAACCCTGGCCCACTGCCAAATCAGTATGAAAGAACTCGCGGAGAGAGTGGGATTCGAACCCACGGAGCCGCAAGCGGCTCAACGGTTTTCGAGACCGCCCGATTCGACCGCTCTCGCATCTCTCCCAGAAAGTCGACCAGGAAAATGCCGCCAACGTCGTCTCCGCCGCCAGGAGCGACAGTGAGCGACTGGGAGCGGCCGCGCATCACCAGTCTTTTTCGTGCCCAAGAGGATTCGAACCTCCGACCTTTGGATCCGCAATCCAATGCTCTATCCAGCTGAGCTATGGGCACATGAGCGCCTCGCCTCCCGGCGGCACTCCTGTCTACGGGCTCGCTCTCGGGCATCCTTGCCCTCGCTCGCCCTCGACATCCAACTCCGCGGGTACCGCGGAAGGTTTACGGAGAGGGGGGGATTCGAACCCCCGGTACCCTTTAGGGGTACAACGCCTTAGCAGGGCGCCCGATTCGGCCACTCTCGCACCTCTCCAGTTCCAGCATCCCCTCGACCGGCACTTTCTCGACCTGAAAGTATCTCCCTCACCTTTCCTCTTGCGAGTGTGACCAAGGGGCACGGGAAACGTGACCGGAGAGGGAGGGATTCGAACCCCCGGAACCGCGAAGCGGCTCAACGGTTTTCAAGACCGCCTCCTTCGACCACTCGGACACCTCTCCCGAGCATAAAGAAATGCGCCGGCCGAAATCGTGCAGGGTCGCACGCGACCGCGCAGTACTCACGCTCTACCTGGCATCGTTCACTATACTCATTGACCTGGGCTTTGTCAACAAAACGAGGCCGTGACCGCCGCACCGGGGCGGTCGGCGTGCGTTCAGGCAAGCGTTTCCAGCAGCCTTTCCAGGTCTTCCGAGGAAAAATAGGAGATCTCGATCCGCCCTTTTGCCGTGGTGCCGCTGACTTCCACCTTGGTGCCGAGCTTCTCGATGAGCTTCTGTTCGATTTCCTGCAGCTCCGGCACCTTGCGTATGGCCGCGGCCGTTCCCGTGCGCCCGGTCTTCACCGCTCCCCTGCTTTCCCTTGTTCAACGAGGCCGCCATGTCCTCCGCCTCTCGCACCGAGATCCCCGACTCCACGACGCGGCGCAGGAGGAGCTGCTGGTCGGAAGGATTCACGAAGCATCAGGAGGGCCCGCGCATGACCGGAGGTGATGCTGCCGCGCGTCGAGGGCGTCCTGCGCCTCGTCGGGCAGCTTGAGAAGGCGCAGCGTGTTTGCGACCGTGGATCGATCCTTGCCGACCTTCTGCGCAATCTGTTCCTGGCTCAGGTTGGCCATTTCCATCAGACGTCGATAGGCAAGAGCCTGCTCGATCGGGGTCAGGTCTTCCCGCTGTACATTCTCGATGAGCGCGATCTCGAGCTTTTCCTGCGGCGCTGAACTGACGCACGATCACGGGGATCTTTTCAAGCCCGGCAATCTTCGCGGCGCGCACGCGCCGTCTCCCCGGCGATGATGGAATACCCGCCATCCTGGTCCGCCTCCGCAAGGATGGGCTGCAGGACGCCCTTTTCCCGGATCGAGTCGGCAAGCTCCCGCAGCGACGCATCGTCGAACTCCTGGCGCGGCTGCTGGGGGTTGGGCTTGATCAGGGAAAGGCGCACCTCGGCCACCGTGGAAAGATCCGTCTTCCCCTCATCGCCCAACAAGGCATCGATGCCCTTGCCCAGGGCTTTCTTAGACATTGAGAAGGACCTCCTCCGCCAGCTTCTGGTAGCTGCGGGCACCGATGCATTCCGGATCATACTGGTTGATCGGTTTGGCGAAAGACGGGGCTTCGCTGAGACGCACATTGCGGGGGATGATCGTGCGGAACACTTTTTCCTTGAAGTAGCCGGTGACCTCCTGGACAATGTCGTGCGCGAGGCGTGTCCGCACATCGTACATCGTGAAAAGGATGCCGCCGATCTTCAGCTCCGTGTTCAGTGCCTTCTGCACGCGGTTCACGGTCTTGAGGAGCAGGCTGAGACCCTCGAGGGCGAAGTACTCGCACTGGAGGGGGATGATGACGAAATCCGCCGCGACCAGGCCATTGAGGGTGAGCAACCCGAGGGAAGGCGGGCAATCGATGAAGATGTAGTCGAACTTCTCCGCCAGGGGAGCAAGGGAGCGCTTGAGGAAATACTCCCTGCCCTTTTCGTTCACCAGCTCCACCGTGGCGCCGGTGAGATCGATGCTCGAGGGGATGATCGAAAGATTGGGAACCGAGCATTGCTGGATTGCGGCATCGGGCAGGATCTTGCCCATGATGACCTCGTAGATTCCCGTCTGGTCCTTCTTCGCGCCCACCGCGCTGGTGGTGTTGCTTTGTGGATCGAAATCCACCAGGAGCACCCGCTTGCCCGCTTCAGCAAGGTAGGCTCCGAGGTTGACCGCCGTCGTCGTCTTGCCGACTCCCCCCTTCTGATTCGCGAATACGATGATCTTCCCCATCCAAAGAGGAATACCGTATTTCCCCCCTGCTGACAATAGAACGTGACCAACGTATACGAAACATTTGTGATGCCTTTTCATGCCGCCCGTCGAAATTATTTAGAAAGTGCTTGCGTGCGCAGCGGACATACAGTATACCAATTGCCGGTCTACATCTGGGCAGATACATCCTTGGGAGGGGAATCTCGTGTTCGTATCCATCAAAAAGCGTAATGGTACAATAGTCTTATTCAATCCGGACAAGATCACCCGGGCAATCACCCGGGCTGGCGAGGCCACGGCTGAATTCGACGAGGTCATCGCACAGAAGCTGATGCTCAGGGTCCTCAACCTCGCCCAGCAGGCGCTTCCCGGCGAGGTTCCCTCGGTCGAGCAGGTCCAGGATATCGTGGAAGAAGTCCTCATATCCTCCCAGTACAAGCGTACGGCCAAGGCTTACATCATCTACCGGGACCAGCATGCGCGCATCAGGGAGATCGTTTCTCGGGCGGACGTGGACCTCATCGACCGGTACCTCGAGCGGTCCGACTGGCAGGTCAACGAAAACTCCAACATGGCCTATTCGCTGCAGGGTCTGAACAACTACGTGTCATCCGAGATCAGCAAGGTCTACTGGCTGAACAAGATCTACCCGCCCGAGATCCGTCTCGCGCACTCCGAAGGGGATTTCCATATCCACGATCTGGGCATCCTCTCGGTGTACTGCGTAGGCTGGGATCTCGAAGATCTGCTCATGCAGGGATTCAAGGGGGCCGCGGGCAAGGTGGAAAGCAAGCCTGCCCGACACCTGCGAAGCGCGCTCGGCCAGGTTGTGAACTTCTTCTATACCCTTCAGGGCGAGGCGGCCGGAGCCCAGGCCTTCTCCCATTTCGACACTCTGCTCGCCCCTTTCGTTCGCTTCGATGGTCTGGATTTCGACGGCGTGAAGCAGGCGCTTCAGGAGTTCGTCTTCAACATCAATGTCCCTACCCGCGTGGGATTCCAGACCCCGTTCACCAACATCACCATGGACCTCAAGGTGCCCGCCATGTTCCGCGACAGGCCGGTGATCGCCGGCGGGGAATACAGGAACGAAGCCTATGGCGATTTTCAGGCGGAAATGGCGGTCTTCAACCACGCCTTCCTCGAAGTGCTGGCGGAAGGTGATGCAAAGGGGCGGGTATTCACCTTTCCGATACCCACGTACAATATTACGAAAGATTTCGATTGGGACGATCCCTCCCTCGACGTGCTCTGGCGCGTCACTGCCCGATATGGGATCCCTTATTTTTCGAATTTCGTGAACTCCGACATGTCTCCTGAGGACACCCGCTCGATGTGCTGCAGGCTGCGGCTGGACCTGCGCGGCCTTGTAGGCCATAAAGGATTGGAAAAACGGGGCGGTGGACTGTTTGGGGCCAACCCCCTCACGGGATCGATCGGCGTGGTGACGATCAATATGCCGCGGCTCGGCTATGTCTCGGCTGACGAGGGCGAGTTTCTCCAGAGGCTGGAAGAGTTGATGGAGCTTGCCCGCTCTGCGCTTGAGATCAAAAGAAAGATGCTGGAAATGTTCATCGAGAAGAACCTCTATCCCTATACCAAGCACTATCTGCGAGGAGTTCGCGAGCGCTTCGGCCAGTATTGGAAAAACCATTTCTCGACAATCGGGCTTGTCGGTTTGAACGAAGCATGCGTGAACCTTCTGGGCGCGAATGTCGGAACCGAGACAGGGCAGCTCTTCGCTCTGCGCGTTCTGGATTTCATGCGGGAAAAACTGATCGCATTCCAGGAACAGACAGGAAACAACTACAACCTCGAGGCGACCCCTGCCGAAGGTACCGCGTACCGTCTCGCGCGGATTGACGCGGAGAAATTTCCCGGCATCCAGTCCGGCAGCGCGCCGTGGGAAGCGGAAGCGGCTGGCGAGCCCTCCCGATTTCCTTTCTATACCAACTCATCGCAACTCCCCGTGCAGTATTCAGATGACATATTCGAGGTGCTCGACCTCCAGGATGAGCTGCAGACCAAGTACACCGGTGGTACCGTGGTGCACCTGTTCGTTGGAGAGGAGATCACAAATCCTCAGAATGTAAAAAAACTCGTCAAGCTGATCTGCGAGCGCTACCATCTTCCCTATTTCACCGTCACGCCCACTTTCAGCATCTGCGCCACCCATGGGTATCTTTCAGGAAAACAGGAAACATGCCCCCACTGCGGCGCCGCATCTGAGGTCTATTCACGGGTGGTCGGCTACCTTCGCCCGGTGAATCAATGGAACGAGGGCAAGGTGGAAGAGTTCAAGGAGCGGAAGACCTTCAAGCTGGGCTGAGCCTGCGGCTCTGAGAGGCGTCTCAATGGTGATCGGCGGCTTTCAGAAATTCTCCCTCGCTGATTTCCCCGGAAAGATCTCCGCAATCGTCTTCACCCGGGGCTGTAATTTCAGGTGCCCGTATTGCCACAACCCCGAGCTCGTGGATCCCGCATGCTACGCGCCGCAAATCCCGCAGGAAGAGGTCCTGCGCTTTCTCAGTTCGCGCAAAGGTCGGTTGCAGGGGGTAGTTCTTACGGGAGGAGAACCTACTCTGCATAATGACCTGCCGTCGTTCCTCGCGGAGATTCGAGAGCTCGGATTCGCCGCCAAACTCGATACCAACGGGAGCAATCCGGATCTGCTGCAGGAACTCATCCGCGATTCCCTGGTCGACTATATCGCCATGGATATCAAGGCGCCCCTTGACGGCTATCCGCGTGTCGCGAGAGTCCCGGTAGGAGTGGAAGACATCGAACGGAGCGTTCGCCTCGTGATCGCGTCCGGGCTCCCCCATGAGTTCCGCACGACCTACGAGGGTTCGCTGCTCTCGACCGAGGACATGGGGGCCATCGCCGAAATCGTGCGAGGGTGCGCGCACTACGTGGTGCAGAGCTTCCGCCCGTCCAGGACTCTCGACCCGGCCATGCGCGCCCTTGCCCGGCCGGACGGCGCAAGTCTCCAGGCCATCCGGAGGCTCATGGAGACAGCCGGCCTTCCCGTGCTTGTCAGGTAGGGTCCGAGACCCCATCAACCAAGAACGACCTGCTCGGCAGTGCAGATCACGTTGTACAGGTCCACCGCCGTTGCCGCGTCCTCCAGTCGGCCCTCGAGAAAATCGCTTTCAAATATTCCGGCGATATGGGAGAGAAGAATCTGGTGGATCCGTGGCGTATCGGACGGTGTGAGGAGAATGAACAAAAGGTTGACGTCCTCTCCGGGAACAGGCGCGGGGAGCGGGGTCTTCATGCGCGCCACGATGACCATGGGGCTCACGAGTCGCGAAAGACGGGCATGGGGGATCGCAAGGCGCCTGCCCACGTAACTGCTGCCGAGCCTCTCGCGCTCGGCCACAGACATGATGATCGCGTCCCTCGACACGGGAAGGTCCGCTCCCTTGATGCGTTGAAGGGCATTGCGTGTCGCGGAGAGGATGCTCGTTCCCTCGATGTCCAGAAGCGTGTGCTCAGGGCTCAACAGGTCTGAGAGACGGACCGGCGGCTCGGTGGGGTATTCCTCCTCAATCGTGCCGATCACCTCCTCCACCGCGTCTTCCAGGGTGATGATTCCGGTCCAGCGCCCATCTTCGGCAAAAACGAGCGCCATATGACAAGCCTTCCTTTGCATCTCAGAAAGCCGCTGTTCCAGCGGGTCTTGTTCCTTGAACTGAAGGCAGGGTCGAAGGAAAGTCCGCAGCTCGCTGCTGTCTTTGCCTGCGTGCTCGGCGAGAAAAAGGTCCTTGATATGAACGTACCCGAGCGGCTTTTCGGGATCCTCGCCTATCAGCGGGTAGCGAGAGAACCGGTATTCCGCCACCACGCTGTCGTTCTCAGATCTGGACGCTCCCAGGCTGAGGCATCTGACCAGCCGCCGTGCCCGCATTGCATTTCGCACGGTCAAGGTCCCCATGTCCAGAACATTCTCTATGTGCAACAGGCGTCGGAACGAAAGCATACCGCTCGACTGCGACTGGTCGAGGATGATCCTGATCTCCTCTTCGGAGTGGATGCCATGTCCGGTAACCGGCGGCAGGCGAAAGATACGAAGAATTCCATTCACGGTGCTGTTGAGAAGCCAGATGGGGGCAATGAAAATGTATCGGAAGATCACCAAAGGGAGAGCGGTGAACAGGGCTGCCTTCTCAGTCCTTCGAATCGCGACGGATTTCGGCACAAGCTCCCCTATTATGATGTGCAGGAACGACACGAGGAGGTAGGCGACAGCCACGGCAATTCCGTGCGCGGTGATTGCCGTGGCCACTCCTGTCATTCCGACCCATTTCACGGCAGGAAGAAGGAGCTCGGCAAAAGCCGGTTCTCCCACAAACCCCAGTCCGATGCTCGCCAGCGTGATGCCCACCTGGCACACGGAAAGATACTCATCCATGTGGGCCTGGATCCGTTCCATGATCCGTGCACGCCTGTTCCCCGCAGCTACAAGCACCTCGATCTGCGTCGGTCGTGCCTTCACCGCTGCGAACTCGGCGAGCACGAAGAAGGCATTGAGGAGAATGAGCAATAAGGCGAGCAGGAGATAGAGCGCCATCATGGGATCAACCGGGAGACCTCCTGGTCATCAGAATAGACTGCGGCGCGCTGGTTGTGAATGGGGCAGAAGAATGCATCGCAAGATAGACTGAGCCATGGTCAACTTCTTGTCTGGGGTCAGAGAACGCGAGGCAGATGTGCAAGACCGCAGATGCATGGCCAAGTCCTGGTTTCACGTGGAACTTGACGGTGAAACAACCTTTCACCTTGTCCGACGAAGGCGCCGAGCGTGCGGCAAGCGCAAGGGATGCTTGCCGATAGTTTCACGTGGAACTTGACGGTGAAACAACTTGCCTGTAGACTGGCCGAAACAGTATGAATGACTTCGAGGAAGGCTTTCTTCTAGGCGTTCTGGTGGGCGAAGGCCACTTCGGCGGCGATGGCCGCCAGCCCCAGGTAACCTTGCGCATGCACGTACGACACGAAGAGCTCTTCCGCTGGCTTGCGGCGAGCGTACCGGGCTCAAAGCTGTACGGCCCGTACCATCACGGAGGCAGGAACTACTATCAGTGGATGGTCCGAGGCAAGGCGCTGCGCGAGGAGTTGTTGCCGCTCCTCAAGCGTCACATAAATGAAATAGACGCGTATGTCCGAGAGCGGATAATGACTATGATTGACAGGTACAAACTCGAAGAGTAGAAACGAAAAGAACGGCTCGAAGCGCTCAGGCCAAGGCTTCATTCTCCGGAAGGTTCTTCCTCCGAGCCGTTGGGCTCCTGCCCCAACGCGGTCTCCTCGGTCTCTGCTGGATGTCCTTCCACGGGCTGCTCTTCCTTCACCACCCGTGCGACGCCCACTACGACGTCGGGCTTTGTGATGTTGACGATTCGCACCCCCATCGCTGTCTTTCCCAGCGTCGCCACTTCGCTGAGCCGAAGCTTCAGCGTGTTGCCCTGGGAAGTGATGCAGACCAGGTCGTCCTTGTCGCTCACGGAGAGCACCCCGATGACCTCCCCGGTTTTCTCGGTGGCCTTGTAGCAGATCTGGCCCCGCGTCCCGCGCCCGTGTGGTGAGAAGTTGTCATATTCGGTCCGCTTGCCGTATCCGAACTCGCTCACGAGGAGCATCTGCTCTCGCTCCCGGACCATCGCCACTCCGGCCAGCTCGTCCTTGTCGGAGAGCCGGATCCCCTGCACGCCGTGGGAAGCCCGTCCCATGGCGCGCACCGCCTCCTCATTGAATCGAAGGGCGTTCCCCTTGCGAGTCACCAGCACCACCTCGTCCTTGCCCGATGTGAGCAGTGCGGTGACAAGGCCGTCGCCCTGGTCCAGCTTGATCGCCACGATTCCCCGGGTCTTCGCGTTGGCGAACTCGGAAATCTTCACCTTCTTCACCACGCCCTGCCGGGTGGCCATGAGCACGAACTTGTCGTCCGTAAAATTGCGCAGGCTGACGACGGCGGTGATCTCCTCTTCGCTGCCAAGGGAAAGCAGCACCTTGATGCTCTGGCCCTTCGCCTGCCTGCTGCTTTCAGGGATCTCATGCACCTTCACCCAGTACGCCTTGCCCTGGTTGGTGATGAACAGCACGTAGTCGTGCGTGGAGGCGACGAAGAACTGCTCGATGAAATCGTCTTCTTTCAATACCGCGGACGAGGAGCCTTTGCCGCCCCTCCCCTGCCGCCGGTAGGCGGTGACAGGAATGCGCTTGATGTAGCCGCGGTTGGAGATGAGGATGGCCATGTCCTCCTCGGTGATCAGGTCCTCGACGTTGATCTCCTCCGCCTCCTCTTCGATGATCTCCGTCCGCCGGTCGTCGCCGAACTTCTTCGAAATCTCCGCGGTCTCCTCTTTCACGACGCCGAGGATCTTCGCCTCGCTGGACAGGAGGTCCTTCAGATGCTCGATAAGGGCGAGCACCTCGTTCAGCTCGTCGACGATCTTCTGCACTTCCAGGCTGGTCAGGCGCTGCAGGCGCATGTCGAGGATGGCCTGTGCCTGCTTCTCTGAAAAGGCGAAGCGCGCCATGAGGTCCACCCGCGCGGCCTCCGCGTTCTCCGACTTCTTGATGATGGCGATCACTTCGTCGATGTTCTCGAGGGCGATCTTCAGTCCCTCAGGATGTGGGCGCGCTCTTCCGCCTTCGCGAGGTCGAACCGGGTTCTGCGGGTGACCACTTCCTTGCGGTGCGCGATGAAGTGCTCGAGCATCTGCTTCAGGGAGAGGGTCTGCGGCAAGCCCGTTCACGAGCGCGAGGTTGATGACGCCAAAGGCAGTCTGCAGCTGCGTGTGCGCGAAGAGCTGGTTCAGGATGACCTTGGGCGATGACGCCCTTTCTCAGATCGATCACGATCCGCATGCCGTGCCTGTCCGATTCGTCGTTCAGGTCCACTGATGCCGTCGATCTTTTTCTCTTTCACGAGGTCGGCGATCCGCACGATCAGCGCTGACTTGTTCACCTGGTAGGGGATCTCGGTGACGATGATCGAGTCCTTGCCCGAGCTCGAGCTCTCCATCGATCACCTTGGCCCTGACGATGATCTTGCCTCTGCCCGGTGAGATAGGCGTCGCGGATTCCCTTTCCGCCCAGGATGATTCCACCCGTGGGGAAGTCAGGCCCCCGCACGATCTTCATGAGCTCTTCAGGCTGCAGCCTGGGGGTTATCGATCAGCTTCACGATTGCGGCGCAGATCTCGCGCAGGTTCTGCGGCGGGATGTTCGTGGCCATGCCGACGGCGATGCCGCTGGAGCCGTTGGCAAGGAGGAATGGAAAAGCCGCAGGCAGGACAAGGGGCTCCTCCTGAGAGCCGTCGTAGTTGGGGCCGAAATCGACCGTGTCCTTGTTGATGTCGCGGAGCATCTCCTCCGCGATGCGGTTCATCCGCGCCTCGGTGTACCGGACCGCCGCGGGAGGATCACCGTCGATGGAGCCGAAGTTGCCCTGGCCGTCGACCACCGGGTAGCGCATGTTGAAGTCCTGGGCCAGGCGGACCAGGGAATCGTAGATGGCCATGTCGCCGTGGGGGTGGTACTTGCCGAGTACGTCGCCGGTGATCCGCGCGCACTTCTTGTAGGGCCTGTCCGCGTGCAGTCCCATCTCGTTCATGCCGAAGAGGATCCGCCGGTGAACGGGCTTCAGCCCGTCGCGCACGTCGGGAAGCGCGCGGGACACGATGACCGACATCGCGTAGTTGAGATAGGAGGTCTTCACCTCATCTTCGATCGGCAGCGAGATGGTGCGGGATTTCACGTCAGACACGATTCGGTCTCCCTCTCAGGATCACACGTCGAGGTTGGTCACCGCGAGCGCATTGTCCTCGATGAACTTTCTCCTGGGCTCCACGTTTTCTCCCATGAGGGTCGTGAAGATCTCTTCCGCCTCGACGCCGTCCTCCAGCATCACGTGGATGATGCTGCGCTTTTCAGGGTTCATGGTGGTTTCCCAGAGCTGCTCGGGATTCATTTCTCCAAGACCCTTGTAGCGCTGGATGTTCGCCTCGCCTTCCGTCTTTCCGTGCTTGGCGAGGATCTCATCCTTTTCCTTGTCGTCGTAGGCGTAGATGCACCTGCTTGCCGAACTCGATCTTGTACAGCGGCGGCATGGCGATGTAGACGTGGCCGCGCTCCAGCAGCTCGCGCATGTAGCGGAAGAAGAAGGTCAGCAGAAGCGTGCGGATGTGCGAGCCGTCCACGTCCGCGTCCGCCATGATGATGATCTTGCCGTAGCGGAGCTTGGAAAGATCGAATTGGGTCCCGACACCCGTGCCCAGCGCGGAGATGATGGGAAAGAGCTTGTCGTTGGTGAGCACCTTGTCGATGCGGGTCTTCTCCACGTTCAGCATCTTGCCCCAGAGCGGCAGGATGGCCTGGAAGACCCGGTCCCTGTCCCTGCTTGGCGCTGCCGCCCGCCGAGTCCCCTTCCACGATGTACAGCTCGCACTTTGCCGGGTCGTCCTCGGAGCAGTCAGCCAGCTTCCCGGGCAGACCCGAGTTCTCCAGAAGCCCCTTCTTCCGCGTGAGCTCCCGCGCTTTCCGCGCCGCTTCCCTGGCCTTGGCGGCCATGATCGACTTGTCGAGGATCTGCTTTACGACCTCGGGATTCTCGTCGAAGAAGAGGGTCAGCCGGTCATAGGTGAGGCTCTCCACGATGCCCTTCACCTCTGAATTGCCCAGGCGCGCCTTTGTCTGGCCTTCGAACTGGGGCTCAGGAACCTTCACGGAGATGACGGCGGTCATTCCCTCGCGCACGTCTTCGCCGCTCAGGTTCTCTTCCAGCTTCTTGGAGAGGTTCAGCTTCTTAAGATAGTCGTTCAGGCAGCGCGTAAGGGCGCTCTTGAACCCGATGAGGTGGGTGCCGCCTTCGCGCGTGTTGATGTTGTTGGCGAAGGTGAAGATCGTCTCGTTGTAACCGTCGTTGTACTGGAGGCCGACCTCGACCCGGGTGTGGTCCCGCTCGCTGTCGAAGTAGACCGGCTCCTGGTGGATCAGCTCCTTGTTCTTGTTCAGGTACTCGATGAAGGACTTCACCCCTCCATCGAAGTGGAAGATGTGGCTCTTTTGCGGAAGGGCGCGCTCGTCCGCCACCGTGATGTGGATCCCCTTGGTAAGAAAGGCCAGCTCGCGCAGACGGTTGGAGAGAACGTCGAAGCTGAACTCGATGTCCTCGAAGATCTGCTTGTCGGGCTTGAAGCGCGTCACCGTGCCCTGTTTTGCCGTGTCCGTTGTGACTGCAACAGGGTGTTCAGGGACCCCGCGGAGGTAGCGCTGGTAATGCACCTTGCCGTCCCTGTGGACCTCTACCTCGCACCACTCGGAGAGGGCGTTGACCACCGAAGCTCCGACGCCGTGCAGGCCCCCGGAGACCTTGTAGGTATTCTTGTCGAACTTGCCGCCCGCGTTCAGCTTGGTCATGACGACCTCGAGGGCGCTCACTTTTTCCGTGGGATGGATGTCCACGGGGATTCCGCGTCCGTCGTCCTCCACGGTGACCACATTGCCCTTCGAGAGCAGGACGCGAGATCGATGTGCAGGCTCCGACGAGAGCCTCGTCGATGGAATTGTCGACGATCTCGAAAACGAGCTGGTGCAGACCATCCAGGCTGGTGGAGCCGATGTACATGCTGGGCCGCTTCCGGACATGCTCCAGACCTTTGAGAACCTGAATGTTGTGTGCGCTGTAGGTATCGTGCATGGGATGGGAGTATGACTCCACTTGACGATACGAAGAATTAAGGAAAAAATCAACCCATCCGCGAGTTTGCGGGTTTCCATCCGCGAACTTGCGGGTTCCATCCGCGAGTTGACCAGGCTCGCGGATGGTCATTTTTTGCTTGCCTGATCCTTCCGGATAGGCTACAATGGCTTCACGAAAGCCTGTGTGAATAAACTGTGGATAGACCATGAGGATTTCTATCGAGCAAACCGAGGTAGAGTGTAACGCTCTCAGTGATACAAAATGTTATATGCTTTTGGAATCTCGCGATTTAATTTCTTTCTGGACAAATAGTTGCACTAAGCGACTTTCACCCGTCGATCTTCCCCGAGGCCTTCCCGCAAGATTCCTGGTTTTTCTGCCGCATGGCGTCAAAGCCAGGAATGTTAACAACCTGTGGATAAACTGGCGATAAGAAGGGGAAAATCCCATGGAGACGGGCAAGCGGAGCTACGAGGCCTTCTGGAAGCAGGCCGCAAAAGAGGTCGCTCAGAGCATTTCCGAGCAGGAGTTCGCCACATGGTTCCGCGGGATCGAGTACGCGGGCAGCGGCGACTCCCAGATCACCCTGTCCGTTCCCTCTTCGTTCGTCAAGGACCAGATTTCCCAGAGATATCTCGCACAGATCGAGGAGAAGCTCGCGGAACTGGCAGGTCACGAGCTGACGGTGAAGTTCTCCATACAGAAAAAGACCGCGGGTCGGGCAGGCCACGAGGAACCCACGAAGGGCCAGAAGGCGGAGGACGCGGGAACGCGCAAGCGCCAGCACCCTCAGCTGAACAAGGAATACACCTTCGAGCGATTCATCATCGGGGAATCCAACTCCTTTGCGGCAAACGCCGCTCTTGCCATCTCGAAGAACCCGGGAACCGGCTACAACCCCTGCCTCATCTACGGCGGGGTCGGCCTGGGAAAGACCCACCTGGTCCAGGCAATCGGCAACTCGGTCTACCGGGAGTTTCCCGACCTGAAGGTGGCCTACGTGACCGTGGAGACCTTTGCCAACGAGTTCATCCTTTCGATCCAGAAGAAGACAGGCCACCAGTTCAAGAACAAGTACCGATTGGTGGACGTCCTCCTGATCGACGACATCCAGTTCCTCGAGGGCAAGGAAGGAACCCAGGAGGAGCTGTTCCACACCTTCAACGCCCTCTACGACGCCAACAAGCAGATGGTCTTCACCTCGGACCGGCCGGTCTCGGAGATCCGCAGCCTCTCCGACAGGCTGCGCAGCAGGTTCGAGAGGGGCCTGAACGTCGACCTGCAGCCGCCCGAACTACGAGACGCGCATCGCCATCCTCAACCGAAAGGTGGAGGAGAAGAAGGTGAAGATCCCCGACGAGGTCGTCGAGCTGATCTGCCGCAACATCAACACCAACGTGCGGGACCTCGAGAAGGCCCTCACCAAGCTCATCGCCTACGCGGAGCTGGTCAACAAGCACATCACGCTGGACATCGCGCGCCAGCAGCTGAAGGACTTCTTCGCCCAGCCCAGCCAGAAGAACATCACCATCGAGCTGATCCAGAAGATCGTTTCGGACTACTTCGGGCTTGTCCTACAAGGACCTGCGCGGCAAGAGGCAGGACCAAGGCGGTGGCATTCCCGCGCCAGGTCGCCATGTACCTCTCCCGCGAGCTCACCGAGTATTCCACCACCGAGGTCGGCGCGGAGTTCGGAGGCCGGGACCACACGACGGTCATGCACGCCTGCCAGAAGATCGAGGACAGGATGAAGCTGGACCCGAACCTCGAGCCGACGCTCCAGGCTCTGGTCAAGACGAATCAAGGAAAACAATGCATGATGCCTGGGGACACCCTGTGCATAGCCGATACAGAATGACTGCCGTTGTCTGAGGGCTGCTCTGTTGACAGGAGACGCTGTCATTGTGCGAAATCGCGTTGAGGGGAAGACAAAGATGGCGCATGTGGACAACCTGGGGAAAGACGGATGCAGTTGTTCCGGGAGACATCTCCTTCACCAGGCAGGAATTGGACCGCTTATCCACAATTCACCGGTGCTTACCGGTACTACCGGTATTATAGAATTCCTTAAAAGATAGGATAAGAAGGAGAAGAAGATGAAATTCACCTGCTCGCGCGACGACATCCTCAAGGAGATCTCCATCGCGCAGGAGGTCATATCCTCAAAGAACTCCCTTTCGGTTCTCTCCAACGTCCTGCTGACCGCGGGCAAGGGTGAGCTGAAGCTCCAGGCCACCGACCTGAAGGTCGGATTCGAAACGAGCCTTCCCGTGAGATGCGGTACAGGAAGGAACGACGACCGCCTTCTGCGACAAGCTCCTGAACATCCTGCGCTCGCTCCCGGAAGGCGAGGTGGAGCTGGAGCAGGCCGATCCGACCATGCTGCGTATTCGACCGCTTTCGAAGAAGGTCGACTTCCAGCTTCGCTGCATTCCCTCCGACAAGTACCCCGAGCTTGCGCGCGCTTCGGACAACATGTATTTCGATTTCCCGCAGAAGGACTTCATCGAGATGGTGTCCAAGACGCTTTTTGCGGTCTCGGATGACGAAACACGCTACTTCATGAACGGGATCTTCCTGGAGAAGAGGGATGACAACCTCATCATGGTGGCCACCGACGGTCGCCGCCTTTCCTACATCTCCCGGCAGGATTCCCGTGCGCATGGAGAACCTCAAGGGCGTCATCCTGCCCGCCGAAGATCCTCACGATCGTGCGCAAGCTCTCCTCGGGGGAAGGCTCCCTTTCCCTTGCCCTGACGGACAAGAACGTTTTCGTCCGCATGGGCGCCACCCATCTTTCCTCCAATCTCATCGACGGCCAGTTCCCCGACTACCGCAGGGTCATTCCCGACGCACCAGAAGTACCGGGCGCTCGTGGAGAAGAAGGCGCTTGAGGACGCCCTGCGCCGCGTGTCCCTGCTCGTGGAGCAGAAGTCGCGCAAGGTGGTGTTCTCCCTGGCGGAGGGCGCTCTCACCGTCTTGTCAAAGGAGAGCGAGCTTGGCGTTGCCACGGAAGAGCTGCCCTGCGAATACGAGGGGCCCCAGATGTCCTTCGCCGTGAACTGCATGTACATGAGCGAGCCGCTGCGGGAGATTGGCGGTGGAGAAAGTGACGCCTGGAGTTCAGCGACGTGAACAAGGCCATCACGCTGAAGCCCGTTCCGGAAGACGGCTACACGAACATCATCATGCCCATGCAGCTGGATTGATGGGCTTTGAGCGGCTGCGGTTCTTCAATTTCCGCAACCTGAAGGATCGGGAGCTCGACTGCGGGGCGCGCGAGGTCTTCCTCGTTGGGGAAAACGGCCAGGGCAAGACCAACCTCCTCGAAGCGGTGCACCTGCTTTCTCTGGGCTCGTCATTTCGCGAAAAACGGGAAGCGGCCCTCGTGCGAGACCCCTCATCGGCAACGGGGCTGCATGGCCGGCTTTCAAGCCCCGATCGGGGCGAAAAGACCCTGTCGCTTCGCTTGACTCCCGGGCATAAGAAAGAGTTCAGGGTGAACGACAAAGCGCTCGCGGAGCGCCGAGACCTTCTTTCCGAGGTCCTCTGCATCGCGTTTGTCCAGCAGGACATGGATTTCGTCGCCGGAGCTCCCGAAGACAGGCGCAGGTTTTTCGACCAGACCCTTGTGCTCTCCGACCTCTCATTCCTGGACTCCCTCCGCGAGTTACCGCCAGCGTGCTCAAGGCGCGGAACCTCTGCCTCAGGGAAAACAGGGACGATCTCCTGGATGTCTACGATGCACAACTCTCCGGACTGGGGCTCGCCCTGCAGGCCCGGCGGGCCGGGCTCGTGAGGGAGTTCGATGGCGTGTTTTCGCCCCTCTTCCGCGAGATAACGGGCAGCGAAGAGGGCCTGCAAATCCGCTATCGACCTTCCTGGGGAGGGCTTGGTACCGTGGATGACGTCATGGCGCATCTTGCCGCGCGAAGGGCCGGAGATCGGCTGCTGGGATCCACCACCTCGGGTCCGCACCGGGATGCCTGCTCCTACGTTCAGGCGGGAAAGGACTACACGCACCTCGCCTCCACGGGGCAGCTGCGTCTTTGCGCCCTCGTGCTTCGCGTTGCCCAGGCCCAATTCCTTGCTGCCAGGACCGGCCGCAAGCCGATCCTGCTGCTCGACGATGTGCTCCTCGAGCTCGATCCCGGACGGAAAAGGGCATTCATTGCCCGGTTTCCCCCCTACGAACAGGCATTCTTCACCTTTCTTCCCGACGAAAGCTGGCAGTCTTTCCGGACACCCGATACGCATGTCCTCACGGTCGCAAATGGAGACTTTCTGCAGTGAAGAAAGTCGGCGAACTGCTGAAGGACTTCCTCAGGGAGAAGGGCTGGCTTGCGGGAAATCCCTACGAGCCGCTATTCGCGGAGTGGAAGAGGATTACCGGCGAGGCTCTGGCAGGACATTCACGTCTGGTGGATGTCCAAAACGGCATACTCCTGGTGGAGGTCGATCACCCAGGGTGGCTCCAGATGCTTCAGCTGAGGAAAGCCTCCATTCTGGCTGCTGCCAGACGCACGGCCCCCCTGGCGAGCGTGGAGGGCATCAGGGTGCGCCTGGGCGCGGGCGACCATTGACAGGAGGTCTCAATCATCCTATATTCTCGGGGATATCCCTTTGATAAAACACCTGCTCGTCAGGATAACCAAGGAGCATTTTCCAGATGAAACGAACCTATCAGCCCAGCAAGACCAAAAGAACGAGAAAGTTCGGTTTTCGGGCGCGAATGGCCACCAAGGGCGGACGGCTCGTTCTGAAGCGCAGGCGCGCGAAAGGACGTGTCAAGCTCACGGCCTCGGATGAGAAGAAGCCTTACTAGGACAGGAAAGACTCCGCAGAAGCAGGGATATCAAAGGGTTGTTCGCCGCGGTCGAAGCGTATCGAGTCGCGCGGGTTGAAGCTCCTGTACAAGAACAACGGCGGTCCTGCCACACGGTTTGCAGTCGTGGTGGCGCGGGGATGCGGCGGAGCGGTCAGGAGAAACCGGGAGAAGCGGATCACCAGGGAGGCATATCGGTCTCTCAAGGAGTTCCTGGTCCCCGGGCAATGACCTGCTCTTCCTGATTACCCGGTTCGGCGCGCAGTATTCCGAAAGGCGCTCCCTCATGGAGCAGCTGCTCGGCCGCGCGGGCCTGCGAAGCAGAGCGGATTGAGAAGGCAGTGAGGTTCTTCGCGATTTTCCTCATCACGATCTACCAGAAAATCATATCTCCTGCGTTCCCCCCTTCCTGCCGCTTTGTTCCCACTTGCTCCCAGTACGCAAAGGAAGCGATCGTCAAGCACGGTTTTTTGAAGGGATCGTACCTCGCCGTCCGGAGACTTCTCCGGTGTCATCCCTTTCATGCGGGCGGGTACGACCCGGTTCCCTGAGAAGAAGGAATTATGGACAGGAAAACAATTCTAGCCGTCGTGATCTCGGTGGTCATCATCGTCGGGGGCATGCTGCTCCAGTCGGTGCTCTTTCCGCCGAAGCCCCCGGTACCCGGGACGACGCAGAGCAGCGCCCCGAAGCCCGCCGGGACAGAAAGCGGCCAGGGCGCACAGGTGACACAGGCCCCCACGCCGCAGCCCGCCGAAGCGCAGGCTTTGCAGCAGGCGCCCGCGACCACGACGGGGGCGAAGACAGTGGCCGTGCCGGGGAAAGTGGTCCCCCTGCCGGAGTCAGCCCCACCCGTTTCGCAGCCCGCTACGATAATGAGGGATACCGACCTCTACACGCTGAACTTCTCCAGCAGCGGCGCCACGCTTTCATCGGTAAAGCTGAAGAAGTACAAGAACCTGGACGGCTCTCCGGTGGATATGATGCTGTCGCCGAAGACCGAGACGGCGGGTGCACTTCCGTTCGCCATCTCCTTCGGTGACTACAAGGCTGAGCAGCTCGATGTCCCGTTCGCGCTGACGGAGAGAAGCGATGGGAAACAGTCTACCTTCGATTTCTCCCGGACATTCCTCTCTCCCACGGGCGTGCCGTTTACTCTGCACAAGACATACCTGTTCGACAAGGACGAGTATCTTTTTGAGCTGCGCGTCACCATCGAAAACTCGGTGAATGATTTCCCGGCGCTGGATTTCGGCGGGTTCGCCTACACCCTGACCATGGGACCGCAGATCGGGCCTCACTACGAGAAGCTGGACAACACGCACGATTTCCGCAACTACATGTTCTACGCGGACGGCAAGCGGCAGGACATGAAAGTGGATATAGGGCAAGCGAAGGAGTGGACAAGAAAGTCACTTGGGCCAGTATCGTGGGCAAGTACTTCACAGCCATCGCGGTCCTAGACGCCACCGACTATAAGCTCGTGTACGATTCGCGCAAGCTCGTGGACAGGTTCGACCATTCCGCCATCTCGTTCGAGAGGCCGGCATTGAAGAGCGCGAAGACAACGGACACGTTCCGTTTCTACCTGGGGCCGAAGACGAAGGAATTCCTGTCAAAATACAATGACTCCGCCAAGAATGCGTTCGGCATTGTCAGGTCTTCACGCGGATGAGGTGGTCCCCACACCGTTTCTCATCGGGTGGCTGGCCATGGTTGATGCAGCAAATCCTGGACTTCTTCTACCTCATCATCCCCAACTACGGGATCGCCATCATCCTGCTCACGCTCCTCACGAAGGTCGTCTTCCTGCCTCTGACCTTCAAGAGCTCCGAATCCATGGCCAAGATGGCAACGCTGAACCCCAAGATGACCGAGATCCGGACCCGACTGAAGGACAAGCCGGACAAGATGAACCAGGAGATCGCGGAGCTGTACAGGCGGGAAAAGATCAACCCGCTTTCCGGCTGTCTGCCGCTGCTCCTGCAGATGCCGGTTTTCATTCGCGCTGTACAACCTGCTGAACAGCTATTTCGAGCTGCGTGGCGCGATGTTCATTCCGGGCTGGATTCCCGATCTCTCTGTCCCCGAGTTTGTGCTGACTTTTCCGTTCGCTATCCCCTTCCTTGGCACGGAGCTGCAGCTTGCTGCCGCTGCTGATGGTGGCGAGCCAGCTCCTGTCAAGCAAGTTCACGCAGCCCACGGGCACGACACAGCAGGGCGGCGCTCAGGCGAAGCTCTTCGACGTACGCGCTGCCGCTTGTGTTTCTTTTCATTCTGTACAACATGCCTTCAGGGCTGGTGCTGTACTGGACTGTCCAGAACATTCTCTCCACGGCCCAGCAGGTGTACATCAACCGGCTGCGCAAGAAGAGGGAAGAGGAGTCAGGTCAGACTCCGGTCATGGTGAAGGCGAGCGTCAGAACGGGTGATAAGTCTGGTGTCAGGACGGGGAAATAGGCATTCCAGGTCCAAGGAGACTGACATGATAGTGAAAGAGTTCGAGGGGAAAAACGAGAAGGAGGCCATCGACAGGGCCATAGAAGAGCTGGGTCTCGACAGGAATGAGATCGATTTCGAGATCGTGGAGGCCAAGCGGCCGGGAATCCTCTTCCGGGGCGGCAAGGTGAAGATCCGCGTGCATCTCACCGAGGAACCGGACGAGATGGAGGAAGAGGGGGACGGCGCAGAGCCGGGCAACGAGCTCGTCGGCCGCACGCATTCTCCAAGACAGGCCCCTGCGGCGACAGACGGCGAGTTCGAAGGCAAAGTCATCGACTTCACGCGTCGGACTTCTGGACCGTATGGGATTTCCCGCTGAAGTCAAAGTGAACTTCCGGGAGGAAGGCCGTGTCGGGCTCGACATCGAGAGCGACGGCTCGGGGATCCTCATCGGCAAACAGGGCAAGACGCTGGAGGCCCTGCAGTTCATCGTCAATCTTGCCGCCGGACGCATGGGCGGGGAGCCGAGCAGGATCGTGCTGGACACGCAGGACTACAGAAGCCGCCGGGAGCGCAGCCTGATCCGCATGGCGAACCAGGTCGCCGAGCAGGTGCGGAGAAGCCGGGGATCGCAGCTCCTGGAGCCGTTGAATCCCTTCGAGCGAAGGCTCATCCATACGTCCCTTGCGCGCTACGGAGACATCGAGACGGTGAGCGAGGGCGATGGCCTGTACAAGCGCATCAGGGTAATCTGGCGCAGTGAGCGGGACGGCCGCCGGGAGTAGAGCAATGCCGATCTTCGAATACGAATGCAGGGAATGTCGAAGCTCATTCGAGCTTCTCGTGCGATCGGACACGACCATCGCGTGCCCTTCCTGCGAGAGCGCGCGTGTCGTCAAGAAGCTGAGCCTGTTTGCCGCGCACGTGAAAAGGGCTGAGGGCACCCTGCCGAGCTGCCACACCGGAGGCCACGGGTGCGACCTTGGCAGGTGCGGCTCCGGCTTCTGCGGCGTGGACTGATAGAAAAACCCCGCTGAATCAACGGCCTCGAGCCCGGCCGCGCGCGGATGACGCATCCTTGTGCGGGATGACACGGCCGCCCGGCGGCCCGCGCCCTTTCCGGCTCCGATCTCATCTCCGCTTCTGAAGTGTTTCCCACCTGACGCGAGTCGAAAGATTTGACACCTCGGTATGCCCCGAGTATCGTGGGAAGGTGATTGACCGCGGGATTGCCGCCCCCATTGGAGATAACAATCCAGCAGATGACGGATGAGCAGATCATCGGCCGTGTGCGAGGCGGCGAAACCCGAATGTTCGGCGAGCTCGTCCAGCGCTATCAGGACCCGGTGTTCGGCATGGCGCTGCGCTTCGTCGGCGGCCGCGGGGATGCTGAAGATGTTGCCCAGGAGGTATTCCTGCGCGCGTACCGGGGCCTGGATGGCTTCAAGGGAGACGCGAAGTTCTCTACCTGGCTTTACCGCATCACCTTCAACCTCTGTGCGGACTGGCTGCGCCGGAACAGGCGGGCCGACCGGAGAGCCGCGGCGATCGAGGAAGCCGCCGAGGTGGCGGACGGCCGGGTGAGCCTGGAAGAGGGGATGCTGGAAACGGAGAAGCGGGACCAGGTCAGGAGGGCGCTGGAGAGTCTCGATGAGCGGTACCGCAGCGTCGTCGTGCTTCTCTACTATCAGAAAATGTCCTATGAGCAGATCGCCGCGGTCCTCGCGCTGCCCGTGAAGACCGTGGAGACACGCCTGTACAGGGCTCGAAAGATGCTTCGGGAGCTTCTGGAGAGCGGAGAAGAGGGGGGCGTTGCATGAGATGCGCACAAGTGGACCGGCACGTGGAGCGATTCGTGGATGGGGCTCTGGTCACCTCACTGGCGTGGCGGGTCGAGGCGCACGTCCGGTCCTGCACGCGATGCGCCGCCCGGGTTGATGCGGCGCGCGCCCTGTTGAAGGGATTTGAGGCATCCCTGGATCGCGCACCGCCCGGGTTCGCCGCGCGTGTGATGGAGGCGGTGTATCGAGAGGCCCTTGCAGGGGGACCCCGTCCGGCCGTGTCAGACAGCCGGGAGGCACGCGCGGCCCGCATGCCTGCCCGGATCTATCGCAGGCTGGGTCTGAGCTTCGTGCTTACCGCGGGGGTTCTTGCCGCGAGTCTCTTTGTCCCCCGCGCGGCCTATCCCGGCCTGCTCGGGACCGGATCCGCGGCCGCCGGGCTGTCCCGGGAAAGCAGCGCCGCGGTGAGGGGCGCCCTGAACGGGGCCGATTCCGCCGTGCGAGGCATCCTGCGCGCGCAGGTAAATGGAGGGAGCGAACGATGACGTGCATGAATCACCCGAAGACCATGGCCGTTGCGAACTGCGCAGAGTGCGGGAGGTCCTTTTGCGCGGCGTGCCTTGTCGAGCTTGACCAGAGGAGCTGGTGTCGCGATTGCCTCTCAAGAATCGTGAGCAGGACCGGGACAGGTGCGCGCGTGCACCCGGGGTGGCGGAAGCTGGCTGCGGCGCTCCTCAGCATCGTGCCGGGGGCGGGACACATGTTCCTGGGCCTCATCGGCAAGGGGTTCGCGCTTATGGGCCTGCTCTTCGCCTCGATCTTTCTCATCATCCTCTACTCCGACGCCACCGGCATTCTATGGATAGCCGCCTACCTGATCCCCACCCTTTGCGTGCTCTTTTTGTGTTATGCGGTCTTTGACTCGATGGCCATCTCCGACGCGCGCAGGAGCGGAAGGACGCTGCCCGAGACCGACGACGATACCATGAAGGGGGTCTGGGAGAAGGTTCTCATGAACCGGCGCACCGGCGGATGGATCCTGGTCATCGCGGGGATCGTGGGCATCCTGCACCTGTTCTCCGAGCCGCTCAATCTCTGGACCCGGGCCGTGCTGGCCATAAACTTTCCCATCACCGGTCTGGTCATTCCGGTGATCCTGCTGGTTCTTGGTATCCTCCTGCTGCAAAGAAGCCGAAAATAACAGCAGGTAAGAGAAGATGCAGAAGACCGGCATCGCGGTCTGGGACCAGGTCGAGATAGCACAGAGACAATGCGCTGCATGGCGTTTCCCCCTGCGAAGCATCTGGGTGGAGCGCATCGAGAGCGAGTGGCATGCGCTGTCGCTGTCGGAGCCCGGAAACAGATCGGAAGCGCGAAGCATGTTCATCCCGCGCACCCAGAAGCCGACATCCTCCCAATGGCGGCACTACCTTCACCGGGAAAGCGGTCTCGTGCAGCCGACCCCGGTGCTCCCGGACAGGCCGATGGTGGTGCGTCCTGACCGGGCGCTCACGCTCCTGCCCGGGCAGAGCACGATATTCTTTCTCGAGATTCCCGTCTGGTTCCGGCTTTCCACGATAGGTCCCCGGGCCTTGCGGATATTCGAGGAGCCGCTCTGCGTGCTCACGCGCACGTGGTTCGGAGACCCGGTGACGGGTGAGCTCTGCTGGGGCCTCGCGGCCCGCCTGCACCACTCCATCGACTCGGTGGAGCCCTCTGCCTGGACCGCCGTGTGCCCGCTCATGATCGAAAACGATTCGGATACCGACCTCGATTTCGAGAAGATCTGCCTGCACGTGGAAAACCTCAGCATTTTTCGCGGGACGCTGCGGCTCTGGGCCAACAGCCTGAACGTGATCTTCAAAGGCCCCGATCAGGCCACCCAGATCGAGATCGTGCACACGCCGCCGGGCTTCGAGCAGGGCCTCACCCTGGTGAGCGCGGCCCGACAACCCTCGGCGGGCTGGAACATACGAAAGACCTTCGGCATGTTGAAATACTTCACGGACTTCTGAGGACAAGGCGGGGATGATCCAGCAAATCACTTTATGGCTGCAGTCTATTTCTCCGGACGTGCTGACAAAGGCCCTGCGGGTAACCCTCACGATCCTGCTCGGGCTGTTTGTGGTCAGGGTGCTTGCCGTGGTGACGCAGCGCTTCATCATGCGCAAGTCCACGCCACAGCGCCAGATGATTGCGCGCAAGGTCATCAGTTATGCCGGCTTTTTCCTCGTGCTGATGGGGGTGCTCAGCGAGCTGGGTTTGAAGCTCACCGCCATCCTGGGCGCGGCAGGGATCGTGGGAATCGCGGTCGGATTCGCCTCCCAGACGAGCGTGTCCAACATCATCAGCGGCCTTTTCCTCATCTCTGAAAAGCCGTTCGGCGTGGGGGATGTGATCAGGATGGGAGCCACCACCGGAATCATACAGTCGATTGACCTTCTGTCCATCAAGATCCGTACATTCGACAATCTGTTCGTGCGCATCCCCAATGAGAAGATCCTCACCTCCGAAGTGACGAATATCACGCGATTTCCCATTCGGAGGATGGACATCGTGTTCCAGGTGGACTACGACCAGGACCTCAATAAGGTTCACGACCTTCTTGCGAGGATCGCACGGGACAATCCCTGGAGCCTGGACGAGCCTGTACCGGTCATTGTTCTTTCGGATTTCAAGGAGTCGGGCATCGAGATACTGCTCGGGATGTGGTTTGCCAAGACCGATTTCATGGACCTGAAGAATTCGATCATGAAGGATATGGTATCCTCGTTCGCCGCCGAGGGAGTCAGGTTCGCGCACCCCAACCGGCTGGTGAAAATCGTGGAGGGATCCGCCGCTACCTCTTGATGATCTGTTCGCGTCGGGGGCCGACGGAGATCCATCTGATCGGCGTGCGGATTCTCTTTTCGATGAAGAGAACGTATTCGCGCGCGTGGGGCGGCAGGTCTTCGAATCTGCGCACCTCCGTGATGTTCGCCTTCCACCCCGGCAGCTCCGCGTAAACGGCCGAGGCCTTGTCCAGCAGGCGGGAGACGGGAAAAGCGCTCGTTGTCTTTCCGTCGATCGTATAGTCCGTACAGACAGGGATCGTGTCCCTATAGCCCAGAACATCGAGATTGGTGATCGCGGCCTCGGTTGCCCCCTGGACCCGACAGCCGTAGGAGGTCGCCACGCAGTCGAACCAGCCTACCCTGCGGGGCCTTCCCGTGGTGGCGCCATACTCTCCCGCATCCCCGCCGCGCTTTCTCAGTGTCTCCTCTTCTTCGCCGTGCAGCTCAGTGACGAACGGACCCGCCCCCACGCAGCTCGAATATGCCTTTGTCACCGCCACCACCCGGGTGATGGACCACGGGGGCACCCCGGCGCCTACGGCACCAAAGCCCGCAAGCGGTGAGGAGGATGTCGGGTAGGGATAGATCCCGTGATCGGGGTCGCGGAGTGTTCCGAGCTGACCTTCGAGGAGGATCGTTTTTCCCGCCTCCACGGCATCCAGGAGAAGAGTGGTCGTGTCAGCAACATAAGGGGCCATCCGGTCGCGCACCGCGACCACCTGCGCCACGATCTCCTCCACGGAGAGCGGCGGCTTGCCATAAAGCTTTTCCAGCACGACATTTTTCTGCACAAGGGCCTTGGCGAGCCGCGCCCGCATGAGAGGCTCGTCGAACATCTCGTTCACCTGCAGGCCGAGCTTCAACGACTTGTCCGCGTAAAAGGGGGCGATGCCGGATTTGGTGGAACCGAAGCTCTCTTTTCCCAGCCTCTCCTCTTCCAGCGAATCAAAGAGAATATGATGAGGCAGCAGCACCTGCGCGCGCTCGGATACCCGTACATCCGGTCGGGGCACCTGTCGGGCCAGCAGCTTCTCGATCTCGGAAAGAAATGCCGCAACATTCACCGCAACGCCCGGACCAAGGATATTGATCACACCGGGGTAGAAAACCCCGGAGGGCAGGAGGTGCAGCGCGAACTTGCCGAACTCGTTGATGATGGTATGTCCCGCGTTGTTCCCGCCCTGGTAGCGGACAACGAAATCCACTTCACGTGCCAGGTAATCGGTGATTTTGCCTTTTCCCTCGTCGCCCCAATTGGCTCCCACGACTGCAATGACCGGCATCCTGCCCCCTTTCCCTCGCGAGGTCTCATGGTACAGGAATGCGCGGCGCGTGCAAAGGCGGGTCCCTACCGAGGCGCCGCCAGGGAAGCGCCGAACACCCAGCCGGCGGCTCTTTGATTCTGAACCAGGGCGCGTTGTTTCCTTCGATCGCAAAGCTGTCAGTGGTTTTTTCCAGAACGTCCACACTCTGGCCCTTGGGCAGCGTTCCAAGAAGCTTCCCGGTTTTCTCGTCGGGGGCGTCGTAGACTGAAACTCCGTCGGCGCTCGTCACCATGAGGCCCTGTGCGGGCTCGGTTGCTCTCTGCGTCGGCGGCGCAGGACGCGGCGCGGTGAGCGCGGCAAGGGCCGCATTCAGCTCAGGGATGAAAAGGGACCCCGGGTGGTCCTTTATCGCCGAGGTGAGGAAAGCACGCTGCTGCGTAAGGTTTTTCGAGGCAGCGGCGAGCTGGAGAAGGATGGCACTCTGGACGTCGTCGGGATTCGACGAAACGCCCTCGTTTCGCAGATAGACATTTCTCAGAAGTATCTTTGCCGCCGCGTCGAACCCGGTGACCTTGATGAAAGTCATCCCCCCGGTCTCAGAGGCGATGGCAACGATGCTCAACCGGGGGATTGTGGATGTGGTCGCCGCGGTGTTGTGCGGAGCCTCGTAGATGGCGGCAGTGTCGGTGGTCACGACTGCGAGGATGGCTTTCGAAATCACGAGATCCGCCCGCACCCACCCTTCGCTCCCCGAGTCCCGCCTGACCGGCACAAAATCCCGTTCCTTTCCGGCTTGAAAGGCTCTTGTGGCCTGCCCGAGGATCGCGAGCTTTTCCCCGATGGGCAGAGTGCCGCGGGGAGTGAGCGCGCCCTGCTCCATGCTGAACAGAGGAAGATCCGCCATTATGACAAAGGCGCTCTTGGCGTCCGCCACGACGGAGGGGGGAACCGTGAGTGCAGGTTTTGGCTGGCAGCAGAGGAGGGGAAGGAGAGCGAGGAGCGCGGCAGGAACGAGTGCGCGTCTCATGGTCACCTCCGGGAAACTTTCTTTCGCGTCACGGTACGGTGATCTTCCCGCGCTGTCAATCCATCCGCGAGCTTGCGGGTTTCATCCGCGAGCTGTGCGCGAACTTGCGCATATGCGGGTTTCATCCGCGGCTCGTGCGCGAACTTGCGCACATGCGGGTTTCATCCGCGTGAGTGCCCGGCCGCGGGCTTGAGCGGAGCCATGGGGCAGGCAAAAAAAACCCCGGCTCGCGCCGGGGCGTTTTCGGATGGAGGGCTATTTCGACCTGGCCATCTTCATCAGCAGGTCGACGGTGCGGCAGGAGTAGCCCCACTCGTTGTCGTACCAGGAGACGACCTTGAAGAATCTCTTCTCGCCCTTCAGGTTGTTCTGCAGGGTGGCCAGGCTGTCATAGATCGAGGAGCGGTCGTCGTGGATGAAGTCCGTGGAGACCACCTCGTCCGTGCAGTAGCCGAGGATGCCCTTCAGGTAGGTCTCGGAGGCCTTCTTCATGCAGGCCGTCGATCTCCTCGATCGAGGTGTCGCGCGCGGCGCGGAACGTCAGGTCCACGACGGAGACGTCCGGCGGTGGGGATGCGGAAGGACATGCCGGTGAGCTTGCCCTTGACCGCGGGGAGAACCTCTCCCACCGCCTTCGCCGCGCCGGTGGTGGAGGGGATGATGTTGATCGCCGCCGCCCTGCCGCCGCGCCAGTCCTTCTTGGAAGGGCCGTCCACCGTCTTCTGCGTGGCGGTGTAGGAGTGGATCGTGGTCATGAGGCCCGTCTCGATCCCGATCGCCTTCCTTGAGGATGACGTGCACCAGCGGGGCAAGGCAGTTGGTGGTGCAGGATGCGTTGGACACGATGTCGTGCTTCTTCGGGTCGTACTCGTTGTCGTTGACGCCGATGAGCAGCGTCTTCACGTCGCCCTTGCCCGGGCGCGGAGATGATGACCTTCTTCGCGCCCGCGGCGAGGTGGCCCTTTGCCTTCTCCGAATCGGTGAACAGGCCCGTGGATTCGATGACGAACTCGACTCCGAGGTCCTTCCAGGGAAGCTGCGACGGCTCCTTGGTCGCCATGATGCACTTTGTCTTGTTGCCGTTGACGATCAGCACGTCGTCTTCCGCCGCGCCCGGCGACTTCTCCGTTGCAAGCGTGCCCTTGAACCTGCCGTGGATGGAGTCGTACTTCAGCTGGTAGGCGAAGTACTTCGCCTCGGTGCTGATGTCCACCACCGCCACGACGTCGATCTCCTTGCCCAGGAGGCCCTTGTCCACCATGGCGAGGAACACCTGCCGCCCGATCCTGCCGAACCCGTTGATTCCGACCTTTACCGCCATTTCCTGTCTCCTTCCGGGAATTTGTACAAAAAGCCGCGGAACTGCACGGAGTACCGTTCAAGGTACCGCGGCGCAATGCTCTTCAGGAGTTTTCCAGCAGCTTGAAGACCGCGTCGGTGGTCTCTGCGTGGATGATCGCTTTTCGCTTTTCCTTGTTCCTGATGATGAGCGTGAGCTTCGCGAGGATGCGCAGGTAGTTCTCGTGCTCCTCGGGCCCCGCGATCAGGAATGCGAGGTGCACGGGCTTCTCGTCAAGGGACTGCCACTCCACCCCGTCGCGGAAGACGCCGATCGTGATGAAGAAATCCTTGACCCACCTGCTCTTGATGTGCGGGATGGCGACGTTCTGGCCGATGCCCGTGGTGACGATGTACTCCCGGTCGAGAACCGCGTTCTGGAACTGCTCGAAATCGATGACGTGCCGTGGATCGTCCGAGAGCGCGATGAGCTTTGCCAGGGCATCCTGCTTGTCGCGCGCTTCGAGGAACGCGATCCGATCCCGCGCGATGTAGTCTTTTAAATTGATCATCTCGCCCTTCAATTTACCGAATTATGGCGAGTGGTGCAAGGCCGCGGCCGCTCAGATGAGGTCGGCCCATACGATGCCCTCTCCGTCCGGGATGCGCCTCTTCGCGCGCGCGCCCACCACGAAGCCGAGGAACTCCGGGCTCAGACCCGGGCGGAGGACCTTCTCAGTGCGCAGGACGGCCACATCGCTCTCCGTGATCATCTCTCCGGGTGAAATCTCGCGCATGGCGTGGAGCGAGCGGTTGGTGAGCGTGTAGTTGCGAAGCTCGGAGCGGCGCAGCTCCTTCACGCCGGTGCCGAGCACGGCGGCCACCCGGTCATGCCCATATTCTTTGTCCAGCCGCGCGCGCGCCACGTTCTCCTCATCAGTCTCGGCAGCGCGGATTCCCTGCACCATGCGCCTGAACCCGTCCGGCTCCAGGGCGATCGGATCGTCCAGGCCCGTTCCTTCCCGCGACAGGGTGAAGTGCTTCTCCACGACGCAGGCGCCGTTCAGAACTGCCAGGGCGGGCACCAGAACGGGATCGAGCGAATGATCCGAGAGCCCGACCTCGACGCCGAGAACGGCTCGCAGACTGGCGAGGACGGACACATTGTACTGCTCTTCGGGCGCAGGGTAGGACGTGATGCAGTGCATGAGCACGGTATTCCGCCTGCCGACCACCTGGAGAGCACGCTCGATGTCGCCGAGGGTGGAGACCCCGGAGGAAAGGAAGAGAGGCAGGCCGTACGATGCCACCTCCTCCAGGAGGGGCAAGTGGTTCAGCTCGGGGGAGGCGATCTTCAGCGCGTGCACGCCCAGGGATCTGAGCTCGCGCGCGCTGCGGATTCCAAAGGGGGAGCAGAGGAACAGCGCGCCGCGCGCCTCGGTGGCGGATCTTGAGCGCCGCATAGAATTCGCCGTTTCTCTCCAGGGCCTTGAACTGCTCATAGAGCGCGACCTTGCCCGTCGGCAGCTCGACGCTGCCCGACCGCGGATGGAGGATCTCCTCCGCGTGGACGAGCTGGAACTTGATGCAGTCGGCCCCTGCGTCTGCCGCCGCATCGATGAGCGCGCGTGCCTTGCCGGCGCTCCCCCTGGTGCGAGGTTCCAAGCTCGGCAATGACGAGGCACGGGTTCCCCGCGCCGACTTTCCGGTGTGCGAAACTCACCATCCCTACTAGGATCGTGCGTTCACGCCGGAAACTCAATGGGTGTCTTTGCGGTCAAGGTCCTTGAATATCCTGCTGCCCACCGTGCCGCGCTGGCCCTGGTACTTTCCCGCGTAGGGAGTGCGGGTCGCCTTGTCCATGAAGGCGAACACGATCTGGCAGATCCGCCTGCCCGCGCTCAGGCGCAGGGGGAGCCTGTTCGCATTGAACAGCTCCAGGGTGATGTTGCCTTCGAAGCCCGGGATCGACCCACCCCGCATTCTGGATGAAGAGGCCCATTCGGCCGATCGAGCTCCTGCCCTCCACGAATGCGGTGACGTTGGCGGGGATCCTGATGACCTCCACCGTTGTGGCGAGCAGGAAGGAATGCGGCGGGATGATGATCTCGTCTTTCTCGATCTGCACGTAGGGAAGCTCGCTGTCCAGGCTGAGGCTTTCCAGCGTGTTCTCGTCGATCTTGAGGAAATGCCGGCCCAGCCGCAGGTCGATGGAGGCTGGCTGCACCTGGTAGGGCTCGATCGGCTCCACAACGATGCTTCGCTCCGCGATCATCTTTCGCAGGGTCTCGTCGGAGAGGATCAATCGTGCGCTCCTCGCGACAGGCTCTCACGAATCAGGCGGGATTTCAGCTCGCTCAGGCCGTCGGAAAGCGAAACCTTGTACACGTGCGGGTTGATCAGACGCTTGTACGTGTCGTCCAGCCGATCCAGCTCGCCGCGCGCGCGTGCCTGAATGGCCGCGATGTTCGGCAGCTCTCCGACGATGCGCCCTTCCTTCATGCGCAGGCCGAGGAGGGGAGTTATCTGCGCGTAGTTCGCCAGGGTGAAGGACCTGTAGTCGCCCATCGGGTGGTGGAAGGTGTACGACCTGCCGGGCACCGGGGACTCGTCCCTCGAGGCCGATGAGGTCGGCGAGCGGACCGCCCCCGCCGTTCGAGAATCGCCAGACCTGCTTGATGCCGGGGTTGGTCACCTTCTCGGGATTGTTGGACACCTTGATGGTCGGGAGCCAATCGCTTCCGACCTGCTTTGCGGCGATCTTGTACACCCCCGTGAGCGCGGAGTCTCCCCCGCCGGTCACGAGGTTCGTGCCGACTCCCCAGCTGTCGATCGGCGCCCCCTGGGTGATGAGCTGATGGATGATGTGCTCGTCAAGCTCGTTGGAGGCGACGATGCTCGCGTCGACGAGACCCGCCTGATCGAGCCGTGCCCGCACCATTTTGCTCAGGTACTCGAGGTCTCCGCTGTCCAGTCGAACGCCGAAGCTGCGAGTGGCCCGCTTCTTGCAGCTTCTTTCCCACGGCGATGGCGTTCTCGATTCCGCTGCCCAGCGTGTCGTAGGTGTCGATCAGGAGGATGGCGCCGTCGGGGTAGATCTCGGCGTACTTCTCGAACGCCTCCCGCTCGTTCGCGAACGCCATGATCCACGAGTGGGCCATGGTCCCCCGCACCGGGATGCCGAAGCGCTTGCCCGGCAAGCGTATTGGAGCGTGGCTGTTGCGCCGCCGATGAACGCCGCGCGGGAGGCGGAAAGCGCGCCGTCGATCCCCTGGGCGCGGCGCAGGCCGAACTCGATGATCGCACCGCCGTTCGCCGCAAGTCGGATCCGTGCCGCTTTGGTGGCGATAAGAGTCTGGAAGTTCAGGATCGCCAGGAGGGCGCTTTCAATGAGCTGCGCTTCGATGAGGGACGCGTGCACACGCACGAGTGGTTCCCCGGGAAATGCCAGAGCGCCCTCTTCCATGGCCCAGATGTCGCCGCGGAAGCGGAAATCCGCCAGGTAGTCCAGGAACTCCCTGTGAAACACGCCGAGGCAGTCGAGGTAGGCAAGGTCATCCGGGGAGAAGGCGAGGGAGCCGATCAGATCGAGGGCGGTCTCCAGCCCGGCGAAGACCGAGAACCCGCCGCCAAAGGGCTGCCGGCGGAAGAACATGTCGAAGACGACGCGGGGGTTCTCCTTGTGGAGAAAGTACCCCTGCATCATCGAGAGCTCGTAGAAATCAGTCAGGAGGGTGACGATTCATGGGGAGTATGGAGGATGGGGGATTCGAACCCCCGACCTACAGATTGCGAACCTGCCGCTCTACCAACTGAGCTAATCCCCCTCAGGGAAGCCACGGCTCCCCCCTGCCGGCGCAACTATAAGCAACGCTGGGGATTGAGGTCAAGACCCCGGCTCCATCAGGACGCCTGCGCGATGTCTCTCATGCCGATTCAGGAGCCGGGCTCGAGCTGTTTGAGGTTCCCTTCCGAGTCATGTTTGGCGATGAATTCCGACATGCGCTGGTGCTGCCTGAAAAGCATGTCGAATTGCTGCTCCGTCATGCCCTTTTCGAGACACCGCGTTTTCAGGTCACCGCCGAGGATTTTGCTCAGGGCAACCGATATTGTCGAAGATTCTTTTCGCCTCTTTCTCATTCATATCTATTCAACACCTTTCCAGATCACACCGTGCGGCTTCATGGGAGATGGGCGTGCGGGAAAACCGATTGCGCAAGTCCGGTCGGCACCCCGCGTGCGGCAGGTCCCGCGCACCAGGCCACTTCATTCGACAGCCGTGCCCCTTCCCAGTCGGCATGCTCAACGGGGACATACCGGTCCAGGCCGACGCTCTGATTCCAGCCCCGCGCTGTCCCGATGGACTCGTTGGAGCGATCATCATACAAATATACACAATCGGTGGCCCTCTGAAAAACGGCATCGTCATAGAGGGGGATCACGTATCTCCAGTCTTCAGCGGTGTCGTATTCGTCGTTCCTGTTCCGGTCATCCCAGAGGATCAGGTAGAGGTAATGCCCGGCCGATGGAGCGAGCGAGGAAACGTCGATCCTCAGGGAGAAGCTGCCCCCTGATGCACCAAATGAGGCGGCGTTGCTGACCAGGCATGCGCGGGGGCATTTCGGTCTGCACTGGGAGGCGTAATAGAAGTCGTTGCAATCCGTGTAAAAGCACCCCAGCTTGACGTCCGGCGGCGGGTCCCCTATGAGCAGAACTTCACCTTTGACCGTCCATCGTTGCAGAGAGTGGGGAGTTGCGCTATCAGGAGAAGCCACAATTCTTCAATGAAGCAAAAGGGACGACGGTGACGACACGCAAATCTCCTCGCTCGAGTTTTGAGATGGATTATACCATGGGCTGTCAAGAGAAGAGGCGCAGGCAGTGCCAGGGGAGGCATTATGGGGCCAATTCATGCTATAGTGCGCGAATGAAAAAGGCGGTATGTGCGTGCCTTCTGATTGTCGTCGCTGCGCTGTGCGTGAGCGCTGCCCCGAATGCGTCCGCGGATGAAAGCCGGGTCAGCTTCTTTGTCGAGCCCGTGCTGCTGAAGGGATTAGGCGGAACCGCCTACGATCTTTCCGTCGACAATGGAGGCGGACAATCGGGACTCAGCCGGCTCGAGTTTCCGATGGCTTCACTGGAAGCAGGCGTCAGCACCGGTCTTTCCATCGAGAAGAACGGGAAGAGGGCGTGGCTTTTCGAGGCATCCATCGCTCATTCCACCTTCGCCTGGCCGGCCCGGATGAATGACTACGACTGGTTCGGCTTGACGGGCTTTCCGAGCATTCCCTGGAGCTATACGTATTCAAACGACACGACGGTGAGCTGGCGCGCCTCAGCCGGGGTGGCCTGGACGGTCAGTGTTTTCGGGCCGCTCTCCGTCTCCCTGTATGCGACCTATCACTACCAGAACGCTCACCATGTCGAAAATAGTCTCACCGGCTGGCAGTATGCATTCGACACAAACGGGAATCCCACTGCCGTGGGATGGATCTCGGACTCAACCACCGATGTTCTGGAGTACACGCTTACCGCACACGAGCCCGGTCTGGGGCTCATGGCCGACATCCAGGCCTTGCCAGGCGTGAGCTTCGAGCTGAGCGCGTGCTTCACGCCGGTCTATGTCTCCGACAGGGATGATCATAAGCTGCGGTCAAAGCTTTCTACCGCCTCCGGCTGGGGTGCAGGCGCGTACGTAGACCTCAGGGCGACATTTCAGCTCGCGCGTCAGCCGCACCATCTGCAGCCTTACATCGCGTTGGAAGGCGAGCTCATCTACTACTCTGTATCCACAACCCAGACCCAGTACTGGTACGGCAATCTGGACGTTCCCTACGGGGGCCCCGGGCAGGGAACGACGTATTCAGGCATTGGGCACGTCATCACCAGCACGCAGTACCAGATTGGCCTGAGGTTCGGCCTCGCGTTCTAGCGCGGGACCTTATGCTCGGCCTTTCGGCATCCCTGCCTCGGCCGAGCTCGCCGTACGGGAGTACCCGTTCTGCGAGTACGCAGTCCAACTCCGCGGAATACCGCGGAAGGGCTACGGGCCTCCTTGCGCACATCCATGTGCTCGTCGGCCCTCGCCGTCCCTGGCTACGCGATCAGCACCTGGGGCGCTTCCTGCTTCACCTTGTCGGTCAGCGCCGCCTTGAGCGCCTCGTCGATCCTCTCCACCAGGACGAAGCTCATCTTGCTCCGCACGTCCTCGGGCAGGTCTTCGAGGTCCCGCTCGTTGCGCTTGGGCAGGATCACGGTCGTGAGTCCCGCCCGATGCGCCGCGAGCACCTTCATCTTCACCCCGCCGATGGGAAGCACCCGGCCGCGCAGGGTCACCTCGCCCGTCATGCCGACGTCTCCGCGCACCGGCCTGCCCGTGAAGAGGCTGGCGATGGCCATGGTCATGGCCACGCCCGCCGAGGGGCCGTCCTTGGGCGTGGCGCCCGCCGGCACGTGGACGTGCACGTCCGTCTGGGCGAACGTGTCGGGATCCACGCCGAGCTCCGCGGCCTTGGAGCGCACGTAGCTCGAGCGCGATGCGCGCGCTCTCCCGCATCACGTCGCCGAGCTGGCCGGTGAGGGTGAACTCGCCCTTGCCCTTCATCCGGGTTGCCTCGATGAACAGGATGTCCCCGCCGACCGGGCGTCACGGCGAGACCCGTGGCGATGCCGGGGATCTCGATGGACTCGGAGGTCTCCGATTCGAACTTCTCCTTGCGCAGAAGCTCGCGCACGACGTCCGGGGTGATCTCCACAGCTGCCCGGCTCGCCGTCCGCCCGCGGCGATCTTCGCCACGCTCTTTCTGCAGATGGCGCCGATCTGGCGCTCGAGGTTGCGCACGCCCGCCTCCCGGGTGTAGTCCTGCACGATCTTGCGCAGCGCTTCCTCCGTGAAGACGACCTCGCCTTCGCGCAGCCCGTTGGCCGCGAGCTGCCGCTTCACCAGGTGCTCCTGGGCGATCTTCACCTTCTCGTGCTCGGTGTAGCCGTCCAGGTGGATGATCTCCATCCTGTCGCGCAGCGGGCGCGGGGATCGGCTCGAGCTGGTTGGCCGTGGTGACGAACATCACGTCGCTCAGGTCGAAGTCCACGTTGAGGTAGTGGTCGCGGAACGTGCCGTTCTGCGCGGGGTCCAGCACTTCCAGCAGCGCGCTGGAAGGATCGCCGCGCCAGTCGCTTCCCACCTTGTCGATCTCGTCCAGCATGAACACGGGGTTGCGCGTGCCCGCCCGCTTGATGGCCTGCATGACCCGGCCGGGCATGGAGCCGATGTAGGTGCGGCGGTGTCCGCGGATCTCCGCCTCGTCGCGCATGCCGCCGAGGCTCATCCGCGTGAACTTGCGGCCCAGGGCCCGGGCAATGCTCTGGCCCAGGGAGGTCTTTCCGACCCCGGGGGGCCCGACGAAGCAGAGGATGGCGCCCATCGCCTTGCCCGTCTTCCCGTCCTCCGCCTGCTCCCTCTGGATGCCGCGCTCCTTGAAGAGCTTGCGCACGGCGAGGAACTCGATGATGCGGTCCTTCACCTCCTGCAGGTCGTAGTGGTCCTCGTCGAGCACCTTGCGCGCGTTGACGACGTCCAGCTGGTCTTCGCTCGCGACGCTCCAGGGCAGCTCCACCATCCAGTCGAGGTAGGTCTTGATCATGGAGTACTCGGGCGACTGCGCCGACATGCCCGGAGAGCCGCTTCAGCTCCCGCTCGGCTTCCTTCTGCGCTTCCTCGGGAAGGTTCGCCTTGGCGATCTTCTCCGTGTACTCGGTGACGACGGAGGAGGACTCGTCCATCTCGCCCAGCTCCTTCTGGATGGCCTTCATCTGCTGGCGGAGGAAGTACTCGCGCTGGTCCTTCTCCATCTCCTCCTTTGCCTCGGTCCTGATCTTCTGGCCGAGGCTGAGCACTTCCTTCTGGTGCCCGAGGTGCGTGATGAGGGCGCGCAGCTTCTCCTTCACCGAGTCCATCTCCAGGAGCTTCTGCGCGTCGGCAGCCTCGAGCTGGCCGTTGGCGGCGACCAGGTACGCGAGGTAGCGGGGATCGGTGATGGTGGCGAGGAATCGGGCCGCCTCGTTGGGGATGTTCGGGGAGAGCTCCACGACCTCGCGTCCCAGCTCGCTGCAGGCTCGCCATGAGCGCTTCGATCTCGAGGTCGGATCTCGACGATCTCGGGAGCGGGCGCGACGCGGGCGCGCAGGTACTGCTCGGATGGAATCCAGTGCAGGACGCGGAAGCGCTCCAGTCCCTGGACGACGACCTGCATGGTGCCGTCCTGTCCGCGCACGACGCGCAGGATCCTGGCCACGGTGCCGATCTCGTGCACCTGCCCGGGGAGCGGCTCTTCGATCGTCGCGTCCTTCGAGGCAACCAGGCCGACCAGGCTGTCGCCCTGCATGGCGTCCTCCACGAGCTTCACGGACCGGGCAATGCCCACCGCCAGAGGGATGACGGAAAAGGGGAATGCGACTGTATCACGCAGGGGCAGAATCGGGAGCTCCCTGGGGATGCTCACTGACTGCTCGCTGTTTTTCGGTCTCAAGAAACTTGCCATAATGTTCAGTCGTCCTTTCGCTGGAGAAAAGATACCTAGCACATTGCGAATTTACAAAATTGCGAGCTGCAGCAAGATCCGGGTTGCTGTCCCGGATGCGTGCCGCTACATTCACCACATGGGCATCAGCGACATACTCCTTCTCCTGGGGCTTTCCGCCATATGGGGGAGCTCATTCATTTTCATCAGGTATCTCGCCCCGCTGATCGGTCCCGTCGCCACCGCGGACATGAGAATGGTCGTGGCGGGCGTGGTCCTTGTCCTTTTCTTCGCTGCCATCCGATTCAAATCGGACTGGAGGAAGAACTGGCGGCACTTCCTGGTGATCGGTCTCGTGAACTCGGCCGTACCGTTTGTCCTCTACTCCATAGCGGCGCTGTACCTGCCGGCCGCCATGGAGGCGATTTTCAATTCCATGTCCCCGATGTTCGGCGCGCTTTTCGCGGCCCTGTGGCTCGGAGAAAAGCTGACGCTCCGAAAAATCGCCGGGCTCATCCTTGGCATTGCGGGAGTAGTGGTGATGAGCAGCCTGGGCAACCTGCCCGCGAATCCTGAAACGAGCCTTGCCATCCTGGCGTGCCTCCTGGCGCCGATGTGCTATGGTCTGGCCGGCGTGTACATCAAGAAGCGGGCAGCCGGCGTGAAGCCCCTGGCAATCGCCGGAGGGAGCCAGCTTCTGGGCGGTCTCGCGTTGATGCCTTTCCTGCTGGTCTCCCCTATGACCGTGTCCGCCCTCAGCGCGCGGGTTGTCATGCTGGTCGCGGTCTTTGCTCTTCTCTGCAGCGCTCTTGCATACGTGATCTACTACAAGCTGATTGCCGACGTGGGTCCCACCAGGGCACTGACGGTGACGTTCCTCATCCCGGTTTTTGCAATGCTCTGGGGCGTCCTGTTGATCGGAGAGCGGGTCACCGTGAGCATGGCGGGGGGCGCTTTGATCATCCTGGCGGGAACTTTCCTTGTCACGGCCCCCCGCAGGAAGGCTGCGCTCAAGGCACAGGGGGCAGGCTGACCGCGAGGCCGGCTCCGCGCACGGGCATGCCGCTCAGAGGAGGTCTTTGCGCTTCTGCTCGAACTCCTCTTTGTTGATCTCGCCTTTCGCATAGCGCTCTTTGAGGATCGCGAGGGCCGAGCTGTCGTTTGCAGATGAGCGCGATTGATGCGCCAGGTAGCGTATGAGAAAAACAATGGCCGTCACGACAAGCGCCCAGAACACGACCATGGCGATGGGCCCCACCCAGGCCATCCAGGGCAGCATGTGACCGTAGCCGAACCTTCCCAGACCATACCACATAGTGGACTCCTCGTGCTCAATCATAACGGCCAGGGATCGGAGAGGCCAGTTAAGTTACCTTAACCAGGCCATAACAGAACGGCAACGGGGGGATTGCGAACGCACGGAGTACCGTGCATGCGAACGCACGGAGTACCGTGCATGCGTCTCTCAGGCCCGCGGCATTCCTGCGTCGGCGTGCGGGATCCGAGGCTCCTCTCCGCCACGCCTGATTTCACGGATCGTCGAGAAGTAGGCGGCCATCCGCGCGCCGGGCAGGAGATGCGTGGAGAAAAGCGCTTCCTCCAGGACCTCGGTCACGAGCGCGAGTTGACCGCTCTTGTCCGGGAATGCGGTTGCGAGCCGGAATGCGTATTCAAGCGGGGCATCGAATCCGCGGTACGGCACGCCGCGGCTCTCCCCCCACGCGAGCAGTTGCACGTAGGCTTTGAGGACCCTGCTCGTCTGAAGCCTCTTTCTCCTCGGGAGGGTGTACGGCGGAGGGCCGCGTGCCGCGTTTCGCGCATCATCCCGCGCGTCCTCGCTCGCCCTCTTCGGGCCTTCACGGCCCTTGAAGGACAGCCATGCACGGAGTCGTCGGGCGAGGCGGCGGCACGCGCGAAGGAAATCGCTCAGCTTGCGGCGGACAAAGTCGACAAGGCTGCGTTTTCGCAGGCTCGCAAGGAAGTCCTCCGAAAGCAGTGGGGAGACCAGAAAGAAGTAAAGCCCCAGGATAAATGCGATGCGTATCAGCCGGCCCAGGATGAAAAGAAAGAGAAGGAAGAGTGGGGTGGGAGAGGCGCCCGAAATTGCCCGGGTCATTTCCGCGTACCGCTGCTGCTGCTCGAGGATGCTCCGCACCGGATCGAGGAGTCGCCAGATCGGTATTGCCGGGAATGAGCGAAAGAGTCTTTCCAGAAGACCGAGAAGCGCTGAAAGGGGAAGGGGAGCGTCGTTGCGCGCGAGAAGGAGGACGAGCGGAATGCTCACCAGCGGCACGGCGACGATGGTTCCCATTCGGGACCATTCGAACCGGGCCGGCACAACAATCCCCTCGCCCAGGAGAAGCTGATCCTGGATGTACATGTTCATGGTCCCTGTGACAAGGAAGCCGAAGAGCGCGTGCGAGGCGGCGAGCACCAGCGCCTGCGATTGCAGCGGGACCTTCAATGCCGCCGCGAGGAGGAGCAGGATGAAAATCACGGCCTGAAAGAGAGCCTCGACGAGCTTGACCGCGCGGAGAGAGCGGGCCGAGATCTCCGCCTGCAGGGAGGAGTCCCGGAGGGCATGGAGCATGTTTTCGCCCTTCCTGCCGGCAATTGCGCTGAGGAGGAGCTCCCTTTCCCGCAGGCATCGATGGAGGATCCACACGCACATCCACTGGGCAAGGGTGAGACCGAGCGGGTAGATGAAATCGACGTGCACGAGCGCTGCCACATGCGTCTGCAGGCCGCGCAGTGTCCCGAGGGCGAGCCACACGACGACCATGACGGCCAGAAGCTCCCTGAGACGCGCGAGAATTCCCGCTCTCTCCGCGAACAGCACATTTGCCATGACCGCCTCCTCCGCCCCGACGGCAAGGAGAACCAGGAAGAACAGCGGCGGAGGAAATGCCAGCGCGGGGAGGATTGCGCGGACAATCGAGTCCAGGCAGAGCAGGAAAAGGGAAGGAAGGGAGATTGCGATCAGAGGGTGAACAGTGGAACGATGGAGGCGCAGGTATTTTTCAGTGATCGATGAGCTCATTGCCGTATTCCGAAACGACAAAGAGAGGAAACTCCCTGGTCAGGAGCTCGCGCGGCGCCAGGGAGTCCCCTCCCATGAGGAACAGCTCGACCGCATTCCCTTTCTGCTTCACTTCCCGCAGGAATCCATGCTGAACGTCCGTGAGCAATGGGGTGATCACCTTTATGTGCGTGCGGACGGGGATATCCACGCCGGACGCGTACAGCAAGCGCGTGAAATCACCGGCCGCGCGGGATACATCCATGCGCGCGAGCATCTCCAGTATCGCCGCGGCGTGGCCGGGCGCGCCGCTGATGCGCGCAACGGGAGATCCCCCTCCTTTCAAGGAGGCGGAGGAGATCAGTCCGATCTCCTGGCCGAGGGAAAAGAAGTGCATGACCAGGGAAGCAGCCATGACCGCGGCCCGTTCCACCCAGAGGGAGCGGAACCGGAAAGGATAGTCCTCACTGTTCATGTTCATCAGGATCAGCACGGGAGCGAAAAGAAAGGGGACATACTCCATCGTGTGCAGGCTTCCCATCCGGGCGGAGACCTTCCAGCTGATCTTGCGCGCGTCGTCCCCCGGTACGTACTCGCGAAGCGAGCGGTAGCGCGTGAGATCCTCGTACAGCCGATCCTGGCTGCGTACATTCCCTGCCCGGCAGGCCGGTTGACAGCGGCAGTCGGAGGGGGAGCACTTCGGGATAGATGATCAGCCGCTCGACCTCGCCGAAGGATCGCCTCCACGGGAAGAAGCCCAGGGGATCGGAGCCGAGGAGAGCGGCAGGTCCGACGGAGTATTCGCCTCTGTGCTGGCTTTCAATCGTGTAGGAGATCCTTCGCTTCTCCCAGGGGCGCAGTCGAATGACGAACTTGCCCGGTTCACGCGAGAACAGGGGTCCGATCGTGTCGATCAGGCTGACACCGGGCACGGGGAACGGGCCCCTGTTCTCGATTGTCAGCACGATCTGGATCGGATCGAATCGATGCGCGCGAAGAAGGAGATCGTGACGCCGCACGACCAGGGCCCCGGCCACGAAACGGGAATGCGCAAACGAGAGACCGAGCACGGCAAGGTAGAGAAGAGAAATGATCTGGAGAATCCGAAAGGGGAAGAACAGGAGGACCGCGATGAGAAAGAATGAGAGCGGCCACCGAATCGTCTTCACTTCTCGACTTTGACCACCGGTACCTCGACCGACTCGCTCACGTCACGGAGAATTTCCTCGGCGGTGATTCCCTTCACCATGGACTCAGGCCGCAGGAGCACCCTCTTGATGCAGGCGGGCAGCAGCATCTCCTTGACATCCTCGGGAATAACGTAGTCCCGGCCCCGAATGGCGGCAAGGGCCTGGGCGCTCTTGTAGAGGGCGAGAGAGCCCCGCGGGGAAATGCCGAGCCGGAGACGCGGCTCTCGGCGGGTTACGGCGGACAGATCGAGAATATAGTCGCGCACGGCGGAGCTCACGTGGACCTGGACGACCGCTTCCTGCATCTCCCGCACGGCCGTCAGGTGCGTCACCGCGTCGACGTCCAAGACGGGGTGCGTGGTCCGCCGCTGGCTCTCCAGGATCTCCGCCTCCGCGCCTCGATCAGGGTACCCGATCCTCAGTGACAGCAGGAATCGGTCTTTCTGAGCCTCGGGCAGAGGGAACGTGCCTTCGAACTCCACGGGGTTTTCCGTTGCCATGAGGAAGAAGGGATCGGGCAGGGGGATGCGGTTTCCCTCTATGCTGATCTGGTTTTCGGCCATCGCTTCCAGGAGCGCGGACTGTGTCCGGGGCGTGGCGCGGTTGATCTCGTCGACCAGCACGACGTTTGAGAGGATGGGGCCCTCGCGGAAGGAAAACTCACCCGTCTTGGGATTATAGACCGACACCCCCAGGATGTCCGCCGGAAGCAGGTCGGGAGTGCACTGAATGCGTTTGAAGGTCCCGCCGAGGCTCTGACCGATGGCGCGTGCCGCGATGGTTTTTCCCACGCCCGGCACGTCCTCGATGAGCACGTGCCCCCTGCAGAGCAGGGCAACGAGCAGCTTTTCCACCACGTCACCCTTGCCGTAGAAGGCCCTCTCCGTGGATTGCCTGATCAGCTCCGACCATTCGCGGACTTTCTTCACGCCTGGTTCTCCCTCCTCCTGTGCCTCACATCTCGAATATCTTTCCCGGATTGAGAATCCCGTCTGGATCCAGCGCCTTCTTGATCGCCCGGAGGGCGGAAAGATGGGCGAGGCTGAGGTTCCGGCGGAAGTACGTGCGCCTGGAGAGGCCGATTCCGTGCTCGCCCGAGATGACGCCCCCGCGGCCGACGACGTCATCGTAGATCGCCTCCCGCACCCGCTCGCGTTTCTCCCGCCAGTCCGGCAGGTCCGGGCCGACGATCCCGTCCGCAAGCAGGCCGCGGAGAAAATGCGTGTGCACGTTTCCGTCAGCCGCGTGGCCGAATGTCGGCAGCGAGACGCCGAGACGGGATTCCAGATCGTGCACGAGGGCCACGTGCGCCGCGATTTCCGACCTCGGCACGCAGACATCGAACAGCTCCGCCGTCGCCGCCCTGATCCCTTCATAGAGCATGCTGCGCAGCTCGAGGATTTCCGCCTGCCTGCTCTTCTGATCCGTCAGCAGCACGTCGAGGGCACCGGCAGTCTCCAATACCGCGCCGATGGATTCCGCCTGGGAGAGCGTGTCCTGCTCGTCGCGGCCGTCCACGATGATCATGAGCGATGCGTCACCCTCACGCGCCGGCCACGTCTTGTTCAGCAGGCGTTCCGCGGCCCGGGTGACGGAATGCTCCACGAACTCGACGGCGCACGGGAGGATGCCCCTGCTGAGAATGCCCGGAACCGCTTCGATGGCCTGCCGGCTGGTGGAGAAGGGCGCAAGGATTGTCTGGACGGATCCCACGGGCGGGAGGAGCCCGAAGGTGATCCGCGTGATCACTCCCAGGGTACCCTCGGATCCGATCATGAGGTCCATGAGGTGGTAGCCCGAGCTGGACTTGATGTACTTGCCGCCCAGGTCGAGAACCTCCCCGCTGGCAAGCACGACCTGAAGGCCGAGCACGAAACGCCCCACCGTGCCGTACTTTACCGCGCGCACCCCGCCGGCATTGGCGGCCACCGCGCCCCCGACAAAAGCCCCCTCGTCTCCGGGGTGCGGGGGGAAGTACAGGGACATTTTCTGTACCTCCTCGTACAGCCTGTTCAGGCTCAGTCCGGCCTGCACGGTGATAGTGAGGTTCGCAGGGTCGGTGTCGACCACGCGGTTGAGGAGCTCCATGGAGAGCACGATGCCCCCGGGGGAAGCGATACACCCTCCGACAAGACCCGTGCCGCCTCCGCGCACCGTGAGCGGGACCTTCTCATCCCGGCAGAGCGCGACGATTGCGGCAACTTCCCGCTCATCGGCGGGCTTCACCACCGCCTCGGGCAACATCCCGGAAGGATCGCGGGTGAACTCGTCATGCCCGTACGGCTCGAGCGCAACAGGGTCCGTGACCACCCGATCCCCCGCAATCTCCTGCGCTTTCTTCAACCATGATGAGCGGAGCGGCATTGCTCCTCCTTACGGGTGAGCGGCTTACACCTCGATCGTCGTGCCCTCCTGGGCAACGGTGACCTTCATGTTTGTTTTTCCCTCGAGTGTCGCCACATATGCGCGATGCAGGCCGGCCAGCTCGCGATCCGTGCGCAGTGGCTCGTGATGGAAGAGCACAAGGTGCTTGACGCCCGCCTTGTGCGCGGCGCCGATGGCCCATCCGAAGTAGCTGTGGCCCCATCCGATCTTCCCCGCGAAGTATTCCTTTCTCGTGTACTGCGTGTCGTGCACGAGCAGGTCGGCCCCTTCGAAGAACTTCTGAACCTTTTCGTTCTCCTCCCGGGCAGCAAGCTCCCCCTCCTTGACCGCGGCCGCGTCGTAGCTCGGATCCTCCGGGCTGACGTCGAAGAAATTGCGGTACGGTTCGTGGTCGTATGCCGTGCAGAAGACCTTTCCCTTGTACTCGAACCTGTAGCCGAGCACGAGGATGGGGTGGTTCAGGTACTTGGTCGTGACCGTCAGGCCGCCTCCGAGGTCGAGGTTTCCCTCTTTGAGCGAGATGTATTTGATGTTGGCCCGCAGCTCCTCCAGCCGCACGGGAAAATAGCGGTAGCGAAGCTGCTCGCCCACTATCTTTTCCAGGGTGTCATCCTCGTAGGAGACGGGACCATAGATGTCCAGCTCCGTGGTCGGGATGAAGATGGGCGTGAAGAAGGGGAAGCCCATGATGTGGTCGAAGTGGGTGTGCGTCAGGAAGACCTTGGTCTTGATGGGGCCCCGGGGGAAGTCCTTTTTCATGACATGGCCTGCCAGCTCCCGGATGCCCGAGCCCAGGTCGATGACGATCAGCCTGTCCTCTTCCCCGAAGCGCAGCTCGAGGCAGGAGGTGTTGCCGCCGTACTTCACGGTGGTGGGTCCGGGCACCGGGATCGAGCCTCGCACTCCCCAGAAGGTCAGGCGGATGGCCACGGCGGGGCTCCTACTGGGACACGCTCAGGAAGATCTTGGCCTTCTCGATCTCGCCGTTGGCCTTCTCCTCCATCGCCTCCAGGTCGTCCAGGGTGATGCCCAGCTCTTCGAACACGCTCGAGGGCAGCTTTTCAGGGTAGCGGTCACCCGAGAATCCGATCTGGTAGGTGTTGGCGAAGAAGTTCGCGGCTGCCACGGTGAGCAGCACGTCACGGTGCGCGCCGGGGTACGCGTCGAGGAAATGGTGGAAGAAGACAACGTCCTCCATGACGGGGCCGAGGTTCCAGTTCTTGATGATGAGCCTGCCCACCTCGCAGTGGTTGACCTCCATGGTGCGCTCCTCCAGGAGGTACAGGGGAGCGTGCTCCTTGTCCGTGAGGGAAAGGGCCGTGACGTACTCCGCGGACAGCTTGTTGTTCAGCGGGATCTTGCCGATGTCGTGCAGGAGCCCGGCCACGAAGTACTCCTCCAGCTGCTTGGGGTCCTTCCTGCGCTTGATGGCGATGAGCTTGGCGGTCACCCCCACGCAGAGGGAATGGCGCCAGAACCCGTCGATGTTCAGCGCCTGGAAGTTGCCTTTCTTGCCGAAGCTGGCCGAGGACCGCCGTGGACAGGGCAAGGTTCTTCACCGTGTTGATCCCCAGCATGATGATGGCGCGCACCAGGCTGGTGATCTGGTTGTTCAGGCTGTAGTAGGCGGAGTTGATGAGCTTCATCACCCGGCCCATGAGCACCGGGTCCAGGCTGATGACCTGGTTGAGATCCGAGGGCGAGGTCTTGGGGTCGTTGGCGATCTGGAGGATCTTGGACACCGTGATGGGCAGGCTGGGCATCTTGGCGATGTAGGTCTGGATGACGGCGAGTACCCGATCTTTGTCCTGCATACCCTATTTCAGATCTCCCCATCCGGGCGACGATGGATTCGATCCGCTCTCTCATTGCCGCGGCCACAGCCTTGTCGGGGTGCCACGCCGAAAGGTCCTTGAGGTAGGAGAACGTGTCGACGACCAGGGAGCGCGTCATGGGCTCTTTCCTGTGAGGGACAACCGGGCTGGAATTGTTCTGCGATTTTCTGCCGCAGGCCCTTTCTTCCCCGCCAGCTGCGCCTTGAGGGATTCCATGGCAAGGCGCTCGTTGCTCCCCCGGAACCGCTTCTTCTCGCGTTCGGGAAGATAATCCGACAGTTTTCCCAGATAGTCAAGGAGATCGCCGGGGTTTGAGGGCCCCGCGGCCCCCTTGTCCAGCTTGTCTCTCACGCCGTCCAGGTAGTCGCGGAGCTCCTGACGCACGTCCTCGCCGGTGCGTGCGGATTTTTCTGGTTCGCTGGTCGGAACGAGCTCCACCGCCGGGGGCGGTGCTTCTTCCCACCCAACAGGGGCCTGGGGCGCGGGAGACAGCGGGGGCGCGGCACGTCGGGGTGCGGCCGGTCGTGATGTCTGGCGCGGCGTCTGGCGCGGCGCGGCCGGGGCGGAAGGTGCGGGGGCATGACCCGCGGGCCCGGGCGGCCTCGAGCCGGGGCGTTGTGGCGCGGGGGCGGAGGGTGCAAGTGGCTTCGGTGCAGGGCGTCCCGGCGCGTGCCGCTTCGCCGCCGGAGGCGCGGGCTTTGCCACCGGTCCGGTCCGGGGCCTTGCAGCCTCGGCCGCGGGACGCTGTTCCCTCGGTTGCGCCTGCGTCTGGGCTGCGGGCGGCCTGTTCGGCGGCGGCTCCGGCTCTGGCTCCAGGGGCACCGGCTCCGGCTCAGGCTCAGGCTCCAGGGACACCGGCTCCGGCTCCCATTCGATCTCGGGCTCCGACTCGGACACGGCAAAAGGCTCGAGCTCGGGTCCGCCCGCCTGCGAAGACTCGCTCTCCGCGGGCATTTCGCTCTGCACGAAATCGCTGCGCCTTCGTCTGGGCTGCCGCTCCGGCTCCTCATCCTCCTGGTCCGCTGCCGCGTACCGGGGAAGACCCTCGAATTGCGGCATCGCTCCCGGCAGATCCATCACGATCGGCCTCAGGGGAGAAGGGCCGGCCTGCATGGCCTCGGGCCGCGGCATGTTCACGATGATGGGGGGCGCCTGCGGAGGGTGCTGGTTTCTCTCATCGACCTTGCGGGAGAGAGTTTTCATTTCGTCGAACAGCCTGTCGACGATCTTCGACTGTGCCGCAACGGACTCCTTCAGGGAATTGGCGAGCACGGACTCGGCCTGGGGGGACAGGGTAAGCTGAGATTGCTGCGGGGGCTGCACGGACGGGGGGGGCGGCGCGGGCAAAGGGGGCTGCAGTTGATAGGGCTGCGGCGCGAACACCGGTGGCCCGCCCATGGGCGGGGCTCCCTGCTTCTGTCCCCCGGCCTGCTGAGAGGGGAGCTGCGGCTGCGGCTCGAACATCTGCAGGGCAGGATTCTCTTCATAGAGCTCCTGGTCTTTCAGTAGGTTCACCAGGTTGGGCGGCCGCTCGTCCTCGATGGAGACCGATTCCTCCGGGATCGATTCGTCGACCTCCTCCAGCTGCAGCTCTTCGTCGGTTTCCCGCACGGCGAAAACGGGCTCCATGCCTCCCACGTTGATGATGGGGACCGCCTCTTCTTCCAGAGGCTCGATGTCCTCGATCATGATCGAATCGTCTTCCGGTCTTCACCCTTTCAGGCGGCGCGGATTCCACGGCCAGCTCCCTGAGCTTGCGGATGGTCTTTTCCCGCTCGTCGCGGAAATCCTTCTCGTGTTCGGAGATGGCCTGCTCGTACTCCTCCATCGCCCGGCTGAGCGCTTCCATGTCCTGCGGATCCGTGCTCTGCTCGAGCCTGTTGATCAGGCCTTCCATGGTCTCGATGGCCTTCTGCGGCTCGCCCAGCTCGCGGTAGAGTTTCGCCAGTCGGGAGCTGGCATCCTTGTCCTCGGGAAATGCCTCCCGCACCTCGCTCAGAGTCTGCGCCGCCTGCCGGAGATGACCCTGCTTGGCATAGATGTCGGCCAGAAGAATCCGCGCGCGCGGGTCGTCCGGCTTCGCGGAAAGGTAGCGCTGCACCTCTTCCTGTGCCCGGGCCGTCTCGCCGGATTCCTTCCAGAGAAATGCGCGGTCCAGCCGAAAATCCTGGTCCTCGCCGCCGAGTGCTTCGAGCTTTTCGTAGCATTCCAGCGCTTTTCCCTTTTCTCCCGCCCTTTCGTACGCCAGGGCGAGCCCTTTGAGCGCTTCCCGGTGCGCGGGCTGCGCGCCGAGCACCGCCGTGTACTGCTTGATTGCCTCGGGGAAATTCTCCAGCCCGCGAAGGATGCCGGCCAGACGCAGGCGCGCCTCCCGGTTGCCCGGCTCCATGGACAGCAGCCGGCGCAGCTCCTCCATGGCCTCGGTGAGCTTGCCCTCCTCTTCCAGCAGCGAGGCGAGGTTCTCCACCGCCTGCGCGTAGCGGGGGTCGGCCTTCATGGAGTCCCGGTAGACCTGCGGCCGCCTCTTCCCGCTTGCCCAGGGCCGCCAGCACGACGCCGAGGTTGTTGAGCGCGCGCGCGTTGCGGGGCTCGGTGCGCAGCACCTCGCGCAGAGTCTTCTCCGCGGCGCGCTCGTCTCCCAGACCGTGGAGGGTCGACGCCGAGGTTGTTGAGCGCGTCGGTCCAGCCCGGCTTGGCCCGCACGGCGGCCTCGTATTCCTCGCGCGCCTCCTTGATCCTGCCGATCCGCTCGTAGACCACGCCGAGGTTGTAGTGCAGGCGCGGCTGGTTGGTGTCCGCCTGCAGCCCCTTCTGGTAGATGCGGATGGCGTCCCCGTACCTGCCCGCCGCCTCCAGCACGGTGCCGAGGTTGATGTAGGAGGCGACGAAGGAGGGGTCCACCGCGATGGCCTTCTGGAAGTTCTCCTCGGCCAGCGCGTTGTTGTCCAGCGACTTGTAGACGTTGCCGAGGTTGTAGTACACGTCCCCGCGGCGGGGGGAGAGACTGATGGCTTTCTCGAAATGCGGGATGGCCTCGCCGTAGGACTCGATCCTCTTGAAGATGACGCCGAGGTTGTTGTGCGCCTCGGTGTAGTCGGGCTTGAGATCCACCGCTTTCTGGAACAGCTCGATCGCCTTGCGGAACCGCCCGGTCTTCTCGCAGACGCTGCCCAGGAGGTTGTAGGCCACCGGCGGACTCGGGCTGGTCTTCCAGGATGCGCATGGCGAGCTTTTCCACGAGCGGGAACTCGCCCATCTTGAACGCGTTGCGCGCCCGGGTGAGGATTTCCGCCGTGGCCATGGGTTTCATCTATAGATCCTCGACGGGCGGGCGCTCACCTCGGCGCCGAATTCGCTCTGCTGCCGCGGGACCGAGGAGTCGTACGCGGTCACGGCAAAGTAGTACAGGCTCCCATTGTCCAGGCCGTCGATCACGATGGTCGTGGCCGTCCCCGCGTCGATCGGAGACTCGCCCTGCGCGGCGCCCGTGCCGAGGAAGTTGTGCGGCGCAGCGCCGTAGTAGACGAGGTAGCCCTTCACGTCCAAGGTCGTTCACCGCGCGCCACGTGAGGGTCACCTTCCCGTTGCCCGGGGCTCGCCATGAGCCCCGCGGGAGGAGCGGGGGGCGGGTTGGGCTCGTAGACGACGGTGAGATCGGACACGCGCGGCGACTGCGCGCGGCGGCCGTCCGGATAGAGCTCCACCCTGAGCTGGATATAGCGGGCCTTGAGCGTGTCCTTGAAATCAGTGCCGGGGGTGAAGGGCACCCAGTCGGTCGGTCCGCCGAGAAGCTGTTTGCCGTTCCACGTATCCGCCGTCTTGTAGTAGATACTCCACGGATGTATCCGAGGGTGTCGATGCAACCGCCTCGATACGCGCAATGCGCGTGGAGGAGAAGCCGAGGTCGAGGATCCGTGAAGTGGCCGCACCCGTCTTCCCGAGAAAGCGCGAGATGACAGGGTCATCGACGAGCGCGCCGGGAGATCCGCAGCTCGTCCAGGAAACCGGTGAAACCCGCGCCGAACGTCACGGGCGCCGCGTGCGCCAGTCCCACCTTCGGCACGGCGATGGATCCCGACTCGGTTCCCGTGTCGGTTGTGTGCAGGATGGCCTCGGGCAGCCCGTCAAGCCTGTATTCGAGAAGGCCTTCGCGTGCATCGAAGCGCAGCAGATGGTGGTGCCACGCGCGCGGCAGGAGCTGCCGTGTCCCGACGAGCAGGACGGGAAGCCGCTCCCCGTTGGGGAGCGTGAAGAGATTTTGAAAGTCCCAGACAAGTCTCCTGTCCTGGATGCGGCACTGCAGGCTTTGCGAGAGCAGCTTCGCGCTCTGGCCGGCGCTTTCACGCGAAACCCCGGTCCAGGCGATGATCGATTCTCCGTTGGAAAGCGTGGCGGGATAAAGCCAGAACTCTATGGTGAAGTCGCCCCAGACGGCGCCGGGAGAGAACATCGCGTCCGGCGGTGCCTGGAAGCCCACCCCCCGCGCGTCTCCCGTAAAGGCTGCGCTCCCTCCTCCCAGCGCCGTGACCGAATCCGTGATGAGGGGGGGGCTCCCTTCCAGGGCGTAGCTGCCGGTCGCGTCCGTCGTACCCGGGGCGTCGAAGTGGAGAAGAAGCTCGGTTGCGCTGTCCGGGGCGTACTCCCCGTTCGCAAGGGCAAGATCCTGGAACCCCCACCTTCCGGGGACCGCGGAGACACCCTCCAATGCTCTGCATGTCACCCCACAGGTTCCCCTTTCCCAGCTCGATGGACTTCTCCAGCGCGCAAAGCGGACCCGCGAGGAGCAGCAGACAGAGAAGGACCGTCCCGGAGCGCGGTTGTTTCCGGACCATGATTCTGTACATTAGTATTATAATCGGTATCGAGGGGTGTATCTATTGAAGGCTTTCCACGATCCGCGGGACCGCGAATATCCCGACAGGCCCGGCGTCTACATCATGAAGAACGTCGAGGGCACGACCATCTACGTGGGGAAGGCGCGAAGCCTGAGAAACAGGATCCGCTCGCTACTTTGCCGGTGAGAAGGACATCAAGACACGGTTCCTCCTGGCCCACATGGCGGATATCGAGGTCATCATCACCAACACGGAGTACGAGGCGCTGATCCTGGAGAACAACCTCATCAAGCAATGGACGCCGCAGTACAACATCAATCTCAAGGACGGCAAGACCTATCCGGTGATCAGGCTCACCGCGGAGGAGTTCCCCCGGGTCTACAGGACCCGCCGCATGATCTTCGACGGCTCGGAGTACTTCGGGCCGTTTCCCAAGCCTCACCAGATCGACCTGTACCTGCGGCTCATCGAGCGGCACTTCCCCCTGTGCAAGTACCGCGGCTCCCAGAAAAAGCGCGCGTATCCCTGCCTGAACTATCACATGGGGCGGTGCGCGGGGGCCTGCTGCGGCAAGATCACCCGGGAGGAATACCTGAAGATCGTGGAGGGCGTGCGCAAGCTCCTCTCTGGCCGCAGCGCGGAGCTGCTGCGCGAACTGCGAGAGAAGATGAAGGCTGCCTCGGAGACCCAGGAGTTCGAGCGGGCGGCGAAGCTCCGCGACCAGATCGTGGCAATCGAGGAGGTGTCCGTCGAGCAGAGGGTGATGGAGTTCACGGAGGAGGACCGGGACTACATCGCCCTTGCACCCTGCGGAGAAGCGCAGGTCATCGTGGTCCTGCAGGTGCGGGAGGGCAAGCTCCTGGGCAAGGAGGTCTTCGAGGTGGCGGAATACGCGCCCGACGAGGAGGCACTCTCTCACTTCGTGGCGCGCTACTACGCGGAAAGGAAGGCCGTCCCCGAGGCGGTGTACGTCGGCCGGGAGCTGGACGCGGAGAACCTCTCCGCGTTCCTCCGCGAGCTCGCCGGCAGGCAGATCGCGGTGAAGATCCCCCAGCGCGGCAAGCACACGCAGCTCCTGGCCATGGCCGAGGCGAACGCCCGGGAGGAGGCTGCCAAGGCGGCGCGCGGGGCGGAGATGACCGCGGCGCTCGGAGGGGCTGAAGCTTGACCTGGGCCTGCCGGCCCTCCCCCGCAGAATCGAGGGGTTCGACATCGCGCACCTCGAAGGCACGGACACCGTTGCCTCCATGGTGCGGTTCACCGACGGCAGGCCGGACCGGAAGCTGTACCGCGCATTCACGATCAGGAGCCTGGACGGAAAGGTCGACGACTTCGAATCGATCCGCGAGGCGGTGGCCCGCCGCTACACACGGGTGGTGAACGAGGAGCTGGACCGGCCCGACCTGATCCTCATCGACGGAGGAAAGGGCCAGCTCGGCGCTGCCCGAGGCGTTCTGATCGCGCCTGGGCCTGGACGCGATGCCCGTGATCGGGCTGGCCAAGAAGCAGGAGGAGATCTTCATACCCGGCCGGGAAGAGCCCCTTGTTCTGGACGAGGCCTCGCCTTCCCTGCGGATACTGGAGCGGTGCGCAACGAGTCCCATAGGTTCGCCACGACCCTCAACAAGAAGAAGCGCGCGAAGCGGGTGGCGCTCACATTGCTGGAAGCGGTGCCGGGGATCGGTCAGGCGCGCAGCAAGCGGCTGATGAGGGTGTTCGGCTCGATGGAAGCGATCATGGGGGCGACGGTGGACGAGATCCAGAAGAAGGCGGGCATCCCTAGAGAAACTGCCGCCATGCTCCTTGCCCGGCTTTCGCAACGATATAGTAGACCAGCAGGTGCAGAAGAAGCGCGTGCAGGTCGCTCCTGACGGAGCGGAAGCGCTCGTCGAAAACGGCCAGGAGCTGCACGATATCCTCGATCTCAGCGGCGGAAAACTTCCTGTTTCCCGTATTGTAGGTCTTCTGGTTCTTCTTGCTGAAGATCCTCAGCTTCGGGAATGCCTCCGCGGACTCGTAGTTGTCCGCGAGCATCCGCTTGAAACCTGCCAGCCTGCGGAACTGCACGAGAAGACCGCTTGCAAGCTGCGTTGCCTCCGCCTCGCGGGAGAGCAGGATCTTGTCCAGCACTTCCTCCGCAGCCGTCAGCTCCCGCTCGCAGATCCTGTCGAAGAGGGTGAAGACGTTTTCTTCCTTGGAGTGGTAGATGTACTGCTCCACGCTGTCCAGCTGGATCGTCGCGTCGGGGCCGAAGAACAGCGCAAGCCGCTCGCACTCCACGCGCATGTCGCGCGTGTTGTTCTCCACCATGTCCAGGATGTACTCCACCGCCAGCGGGTCGATGGCGATCTTTTTCTGCCGGAAGAATCCGGTGACCCAGCCCTGCTTCTGGTTGTCGAACATCTCCCAGAAGATCTTCTGATTCTCCTTGGGAATGGCAGCCGAGATCTTCCTGTCGATCTCCCCCGCAAAGCCGGGGCTTACCAGGAGGAGGGTCGCGTCCTTTGCCGGTGAGCCCAGGTACTCCACCAGCGCGGCCACCTCCTCCGCGCGCTTGACCTCCTCCGCGTTTGCCAGGATCACGAGCCGGTGCGCGCTGAAGAGGGACTGGTTGCGCAGGCACAGGATCACGTCGGCCATGCGGCTCTCCCCCGCGTAGAAGCGGGTGACCTCGGGCTTCTCTCCCCGCTTTGCCGCGAGACCCTGCGTGATCTTTTCGATGAATGAGATCTTTTCCCCTTCCTCGGGACCGAGGAGAAGGTGTGCCGGAACCTCGCGCGGCGCCGCCGCGGGGCTCACGGATAGGTTCTCATGAGGAAGGCGAGCTTGCCGAGGATGCGGACGTTCTGGGTGAAGAGCGGAGGGTACTTGGGGTTCTCCGCCTTGAGGCGCACCCTGTTCTTCTCCACGTAGAACCGCTTGAGGGTCACCGCCTCGTCCACCATGGCCACCACGATGTCGCCATTGTCCGCCGTGTTCTGCTGCGTGACCACCACGACGTCTCCGTCCATGATGCCCGCGTCCTTCATGCTGTCGCCCTTCACCTGCAGGGCGAAGTGCGTGGATTTCCCCAGGGAGGCGGCCGGGACCTGCACGTAGCCCTGGAGGTTCTCCTCCGCGAAAAGCGGCCTTCCCGCGGCAACATTACCCAGAAGCGGAACGGAGGCCACCTCCTCCCCGTCCGCCTCCGCGTCACGCAGGATCTCGATGGCGCGCGACCTGTTCTCGTGGCAGCGCAGGTATCCCTTCTTCTCCAGGGCCTTCACGTGGTCGTAGCTTCCCTTCACGGAGAAACGGAAATTCGTGGCGATCTCCCGGATCGTGGGAGGATAGCGGTTGAGGCGGATGAACTCGCGGATGAAATCGAATACTTCCCGCTGGCGCTGGGTGAGGCCCTTCATTTTCCTTTACTTCTCCGCCGTGATCTTCAACTTCTTCATCTTGCTGTGGAGGTTGCTCGCGTACACGCCCAGGGCGTCCGCGGCCCGGGAGATGTTGCCGCCGTTCTCCTTCAGCTTTGCCGCGATCAGGTCCCGCTCGAAGCTGTCGCGCGCCTCAGCGAGCGTCATCGTGGCATACGCGGAAAGCGCGCTGTCCGCCTCCTGGCGGGGGGTCGCGCCGAGGAAGGACTTTACCGACGCGGCGGAGATCACGGCCTCCTCCGCCATGATATTAATCCTCTCCACGAAGTTTTTCAATTCCCTGATGTTGCCCGGCCAATGATAGCCGCAAAGGAGCCTGCATGCCCTCCGGGGAGACGGTCTTGGGCTCCTTGGCCGATGGCCGCTTGAACTTCTCCATGAAGTAGGCAACCAGCTCCGGCATGTCCTCGATGCGCTCGCGCAGGGGGGGCACCGTGATGGGCACCACGTTGATCCGGAAGAAGAGGTCCTCGCGGAACCGCCCGCTGCGGATCTGCTCCCGGATATCCTTGTTGGTGGCGGAGATCACCCGCACGTCCACCGAGAGGGATTCCTCCCCCCCGACGCGCTCGAAGCGCATCTCCTGCAGCACGCGCAGGACCTTGGCCTGGGTGACAAGGGACATGTCGGCGATCTCGTCGAGGAAGAGCGTGCCGTGGTGGGCCATCTCGACTTTGCCTCGCCTGCGCTGCAGGGCGCTGGTGAAGGCGCCCTTTTCGTGGCCGAAAAGCTCGCTCTCGATCAGGCTCTCCGGGATGGCCGCGCAGTTGAGCTCCACGAACGGCCGGCCCGCCCGCGCGCTGCGCGCGTGGATTTCACGGGCCACCAGCTCCTTGCCCGTGCCGTTCTCCCCCAGGATGAGGATGCGCGAATCGCTGCCGGCCGCCTGCTCGATGAGCTCCCGCACCGCCTTCATTCCCGGGCTGGAGCCCACCATCCTGTCGTCCATGAAGATGCTGTTTTTCAGAGTCCTGTTCTCGCGGCGCAGGTCCTCGATCGCGATTGCGTTGCGCACCACCGTCATGGTCCTGTCCAGGGAGAGGGGCTTTTCCAGGAAGTCAAAGGCGCCCATCTTGGTGGCCTGCACGGCCAGGGAGATGTTCGCGTGGCCCGAGATCATGATGACTTCCACGTCGGGGAACTGCTCCCGGATGCGCTTCAGCACGTCGATGCCGCCCATGTTGGGCAGCCACACGTCGAGAAACACGAGGTCCACGGTGGTGGCGGCGAGCTCGGCCAGGCCCTGGACGCCGTCCTCCGCGGCGAGCACGGTGTAGCCCTCGTCCTCCAGGACGTCCCGGAGCACGGTGCGGATGCCCGGCTCGTCGTCGATGATAAGGATGGTGCTCATGCCTGCGGCCCTCCCGCGGCCCCGGTCGGCAGGTCGATGAAGAACGTGGTGCCGCGTGCTTCCGTCGCTCTCGGCCCACACGTTGCCCTTGTGGTCGAAGACGATGCGCTGCACGATGGCAAGCCCCAGGCCCGTGCCGTCTTTCTTGGTGGTGAAGTAGGGATCGAAGATGCTGTCCATGTCCGACTCGCTGATGCCGGTCCCCGTGTCGCTCACCGCGATGCGGCAGAAGCTGGTGTGCGCCTTCTTCACCACGTCCGCGCGCACGGAGAGCAGGCCGCCTTCCGGCATGGCCTGGATGGCGTTGGTGAAGAGGTTGGCGAAGACGCGCTTCATCTGGTTCCTGTCCACGGCCAGAACGACGGACTCGGGCACCTCCTTGACGTCGATGCTGCACCCGTGGAAGAAAGGTGCGCGTAGACGGAGGCAACCTCCCCGAGCATCTCCTTGAGAACGACCGCCGCCGGCCTGGGCACGGGCAGCTTGGCGAACTCGCCGAACTCGCGCAGCATCCTCTCCAGGTTCTCCACCTCGGTGATGATCGACGTGACGGCGGGATGCAGCACCTTGTCGAAGTCCTCGGCGCCCTCCTGCGTGCTTCTTCAGCATCCGCTGGGCGGAGAGCTTGATCGGGGTGAGCGGGTTCCGGATCTCGTGCGCCAGGCGCTGGGCGATCTCCTGCCACGCGGTGATCCTTTCCGCCTGCAGCAGCTTGCGCCGCGAGCGCTCCAGCTCGGAGATCATGCCGTTGAAGGAGTCCACCAGGTTGGCAAGCTCGTCCCGGGGCCGGGTGAGGATGCGGAAGCTGAAGTCGCCCTCCGCCACCCGTCGCGTGGCGTCCTCCAGGTGCACGATGGGGCTGATGATCCTCTCGGTGAGCAGGAGGCTCACGAGGATCGTGATGAAGAAGATGGGCAGGGAGAACAGGAAGAAGAAGCCCACCAGCACGAGCCGGAAGAGCATCGCGGAACTGGTCGAGCGCCGTGAAGAGGGTCAGGCTTTCGGTGAGCTTGCGTGCGTTCTTTCGAGAGGTCGGCGGACAGAAGGGCGCTGGCCACGGCCGTGAGGCGCGCCCCGCCCACCGTGAAGCTTCGCACGTCGCGCAGGATCGTCACGTCCTCCCGTACTTCCTGGCCGCCCGCCGCCCTCCGGCGCTGGACGAGCCGCGCGCGGGGGTCGCCGCGGAACGCGAGCTCCTTCCCGTCCGCGGGAGAAGAGCTGCAGCGCACCGAGGCTCTGAGTTGACCGCCTGGATCTCCGTCCACGTCCTGTCAGGGGCGGAGGCGAAGTCGCCGACCAGGCCGGGGCAAGAGGGCCGTCCATGAAGGAGCGAGGCTCTCTGGAGCCTCTCCTTCTGATAGGCGATGGCCATGTCGCGCGCGCCCCGCAGAGCGTCGCCGATGGAGGAGCTGAACCACGTTCCCATGGCCGAGTTGACGAACGTGATGCCGAGCATGGCCTGGGGTCCGGCGGAGAGCACGCTGACGAGGGTGAAGAACAGCAGGAGCCGCAGGCGCAAGCCCGCGCCGGACTGCCGCAGCGCCCGCTGGCGCAGCAGGCGCGTGATCTGGAAGACCGTGACCCCCAGGAGGACCAGGGGCAGGGCCAAGGCCACGAGGAGCGCAATGGTCGTGGTCCCGGGATCGGCGCCCGCCATCGTCGTGATGAACGTCCGGGAAAAGGCGATGATGACGCCGATGAGGATGACGAACAGGAGCACCAGGACGAGCAGGCCGCGCGATGTGTTCTCCGCCATGGCGGCCCGGTCCGCGACACGTTTCACGGCGCGTCCCTCCGTACCCAGGGACTGGTATAGGTGGCGGCTCTCCCCACCATGCTGACCAGGGTCAGGGGAGGCATGAGGCGTACGGGCTCGAACTGCGCCCGCGCCATGACGTACAGGACGGCCTGAGGGGCATGGGGACGGACGTACAGGGGGATCCCGGAGAGCGTGAAAAAACCCTTGAGCAGCTCGTCGACGCTCGCGAAGGACACACGCGTACCTGTGTCGGTCTCCACAACGAACCGGTCATCAAGGAAATCCCAGAACGCGCTGTGGGAGACCCTGCGTTCGGTGAGCATGCGGTCCCCGGGGAAAGGAAGGATCCCCCGCCTCTTTTCGTACACGCGCGCGGTGAAGGTGATCCTGGATTCAAGGCCCTGGCGGAGGGAAGAGACCAGCTCCTCCATGCGATCCCACCGGAAAGTAATGTTGGCCGAAAGGACGCCGCGCCGGTGACGACAATGACAGGTCCACGCCCTGGCCGGCAAGTGTCGCCGCGGGCAGCAGCGCGGCGCACAGGACCAGGACGGCCGCGCGGCCGCGCGGCACCCTATTCCTCTTCGAAACGGCTCGCGAACAATCTCTCGATCGCGTCAACGGCCTGCGCCTCGTCGGGCCCATCTGCGATTATCTTCAGCGGCGTGTTGTAGGTGGCGCCGAGGGTGATGACTCCCATGATCGATTTGCCATTGACCCTCTCGCTGTCCTTCTCGATATAGATCTGGCAGCTGAACCCGCTGGCGGTTTTCACCAGCAGCGCCGCGGGGCGGGCGTGCATGCCCGCGCGGTTGCGGATCGTGACGATGCGCTCGACCATGTCGCCTCATTTCTCGTTCAGGAAGATTTCCCGGGTGCTCTCGCCTTCCAGCCAGTTCATCACATTGCGGTTGAATTCGCGCGCCGAATAGTAGCCCATCTTTTTCAGCCGCTCATTGCGGGCCGCCGTTTCGATTATCACGGGTACGTTGCGCCCCGGCTTGATGGGGACGGTCACGCATGGCACGTGCACGCCCAGGATGTCTTCCGTGGCTTCCTCCGCGCCGATTCTGTCATAGTTCTTGTCGGGGTTCCACAACTCGAGCTGCACGACGAGCTGGATCCGCTTCTTGTCCCTGATGGCCCCGACGCCGAAGAGGTGGGTGATATTGATTATCCCCAGGCCCCGGATCTCCATGTGGTGGCTCACCACCTGCGCGCCGGTTCCCATCAGGATGTTGCCGCTCACCCGGCGGATCTCCACGGAATCGTCGGCGACCAGGCGATGTCCGCGCTCGATGAGTGACAGCGCAGATTCGCTCTTGCCGACCCCGCTCTCCCCCTGGATCAGAACGCCGATGCCGAAAACTTCCACCAGGACCCCGTGGACCGTCTTCTTGGGAGCGTAAATGGTCGAAAGCACGCGCAGGATCCGCATCGTGAACTCCGAGGTCGAGAGATCCGTCTGGAGGCTCGGGCACTCGGCCGCCTCCGCGCATTCGGCGAAGTCCGCGGTGGGCGTCAGGGAATGGGTGAACACGCAGCAGGGGATGGGATAGGTGAAGAGCTTCTCCAGCTCCTTGCGCTGTTTTTCCTTTGCCAGCTTCTGGAGATATGCGTTCTCACCCCTGCCGAATATCTGAATGCGCTGGAAGGCGAAGTTTTCGTAGAAGCCGCCGAGCTCGAGGCCGGGACGGTTGATGTCCGTGACGGCGATCTCCCTGATGAGGCCGGGTCTTCCCCCGATGCACGTGAGATCGAGCGCGTCGTTCTCCCGCAAATCGAGCTGGAGCAGATCCAGGACTCGGAATTTTTCCTTCGATGAATTGGGGGCCATGTTCCTGCCTACTCTTCTTCCTTCGCGATTTCCTTCTTCTTGTGATGGTCCTTGATCTTGGATTTTTCCTTTTCGATCTTGGCTTCCAGCTTGTCGAAAAACTCGTCAATGCCCTGGTTGAGATCGAAACTCTCCACCCCGAGGTGCGTGGATGATCCCCATCGGAAATTGACGGTCGCCTCCACCTTGAAGAGGTTTTTCTCCCGGGTGAGGTTCAGCATGAAGTCCACGATAAGGTCCCGGGCGAAGTCCAGGCGCGGCATTTTTGCATCGAGGTAGTGCTGAATACTCTTGGTGATTTCCAGATGGATTCCCTTGATTTCGACGTTCATGTGCGCCTCCTCGAGTATGACGATTCGATGGCCAGCTCGCCGCGGTACTTGGCGACTGTCCTGCGGGCAAGGGAGATGCCCCGTGCGGCCAGGATCTCGACGATCCTCTGGTCCGAGAGGCCTCCCGCGCGCGCTGCGGACGCCGCCGCCGCGCCGGAAGCGTCCGCGCCCTCCTGCCCGATGATCTCCCTGATGATCTCTTTCACACCCTCCTTGGAAAACCGCGGGCCGGTGCTGCCGGTGCCTGCGACCGAGTTGGAAAAGAAATGCTTCAACCTGAAGATACCCCATTCGGTCTGCATGTACTTCGATGAGGTGATCCGCGACACGGTTGCCTCGTGCACACCGATCTCCCCGGCGATGTCTTTCAGCGTCAGGGGTCTCATGTATTTCGGTCCCTTGAGAAAGAACTCCCTCTGGTAATCCACAATGGCGCGGCAGACTTTCAGGAGTGTTTCGTTGCGCTGACCGATCGTGCGGATGAACCATCGTGCGTCCTGGAGATTCTGTGTGACAAACTGGCGCGTCTTCGTGTCCTTCCCCTTCTTGCGCGTCATCTCCTCGAAAAGGGGATTGATGCCGAGGACGGGGATTATCTCGTCATTCAGGATGATCACGAACTCCCCTTCCTGAAGGGTCACCTGAACGTCGGGGAGGACATAGCGGGTGACATCCCGGGAAAAATTGCGGCCGGGAAGGGGGTCGAGGGTGCGCAAAAACGCGATGACCTCCCGCAGCTTTGACTCGGAGATCCGCATCCCCTTCTCGATTTCCCGCAGCTTCTGGTTCTCCAGCTGCTCGAACCACCGCTGGACCACTTCCGCAGCGCGCGGATGCGGTTCGGGGTGAAGACGGATCTGCACGAGGAGGCTTTCGCGCACATCCTTCACGCACACTCCCACCGGGTCGAAGCCCTGCACGAGAGCCAGGATCTTTGGAAGCAGCTCCTTTTCCCCGTCCTCGGATACCAGGATCTCGGGGGGCTCCTGGTGGAACCCGTTCTCGTCGAGATTGTGGATGAGAAGCGCGCCGACACGCAGCCATTCCTCGGGGATGGGCTGCAGGACGAGCTGCGCCAGAAGGTGCTCCTGGAGGCTTTCCGGCTGCGAGAGGGCGCCTTCGATGAACTGCCGCCGCGCGTCGCTCGCCGCCTCGGCGTCCGCCCGCGAATATCCCGAATCAGAGGAGTGGTCGAACCAGTCACCCTCCCCTTCACCGCCTTCCCGGGCCGGCAGGGAATCCAGGGACACCGTGGACCTGTCCTCTTCCACCTGGAGCGCGGGGTTCTTCTCAAGCTCCTCTTCGATAGTGGTCTTCAGGTCCTGCAGGGGCAGCGCCATAAGCCTTACCGCCTGGTAAAGCTGAGGGGTCATTTTGAGCTTCTGGACCTGCCTCAGGACGGGTCTCTGGGACTGCACGGGACCTCCGGGGTGATTGTGAGCCGGGGCCGAGGGCTTTGTCAACTTTATCATGTGGAGATCATCCCCAGGGCGCCCGCCGTTTCTTCGAAACGTCTGCCGCCCAACTCCGCGGAGTACGGCGTACTCGCCGAACGGGTACGGCCTTCGGGCCGAGCGCGTACTCGCGCACTCCCGTACCGCGGAAGGCCTATATCTGGAACTCGTGGCCGAGGTAGATCTTTCGGGCCAGCTCGCTCGCCAGGAGCTCCTCGCGCGAGCCGCTCACCAGGATCTCCCCCAGGTTGATGATGTGGGAGCGATGGGTGATCTGGAGGGTGTCGCGCACGTTGTGGTCGGTGATGAGCACGCCAATGCCCACGGGTGGACAGCCCCTGGACGATGCCCTTGAGCTCGGAGACCGTGATGGGGTCGATGCCCGCGAAAGGCTCGTCCAGGAGCAGGAACTTGGGCTCGATGGCAAGTGAGCGGGCGATTTCCGTGCGCCGCCTTTCCCCGCCCGAAAGGGTATATGCCTTCTGCTTCCTCAAGTGCGAGATGCCCAGGTCATCCAGGAGCCGGTCGAGCACCTGCTGTTTCTCTTTGGCGGTGAGGCCTTTGCGCGTCTCGATGATCGCGTTGACATTGTCCTCCACAGAGAGCTTGCGGAACACCGACGGTTCCTGCGGGAGGTAGGAGACCCCCATGCGGGCGCGCTTGTACATGGGGAGACCCGAGACGTCCTTGCCGTTCAGCCAGATCCGTCCCGATGTTGGCTTGATAAAGCCCACTACCATATAGAATACCGTGGTCTTGCCCGCTCCGTTGGGACCGAGAAGACCGACGACTTCGCCGCTCTCCATGGAGAATGTGACGTCACGCACCGCCTGCGTACGGCCGTAACTCTTTGCCAGCCCCTCCAGAAAAAGGGTCCCGTTACTGCCCACCGGGAGGCCCTTTCATCATGGCAGGCGGTGAACCGGACGCAGGGGGAACGGGCGGCGGTGAACCGGGCGCAGGGGGAACGGGCGGCGGTGAACCGGGCACGGGGACAGCGGGCGGCGACGAATCGGGCACAGGGACAGCAGGCGCTGCTGATCCGGCCCCGGGGGCAACGTGAGCCCCTGAATCGGCCGGGGCGCCTTCCTTGGCCGGCTCATTCGATCCAGTCTTGATCGTGCCTTGCACGTCCCCCTCGAGACTGATGTCCTCAGTATCGAGATTGATCGTGATCCGCGCCGCCTGGTACACGTCACTCCCTTTGGAAACCCAGGGCAGCCCCGAGAGCTCGAGGGTTTTCTTGTCCCGCCAGTACTTCGCGAATTCCGCCTTGCACGTGATGTCTTTTTTAAAAATCCGCACCCCGATCTGGACGATGGTGATTTTCTCCAGGTCCCTGTCCTCGATGAATCCTCCCTTGACCACCATCTCGTTTTTCAGATCCGCCATGACCGCGTTCCCCCTGATGCGCGCAATCTTCTGGTTCCTGTCGTAAAAGAGCTGCTGGCTGGTGAGATCGAGTCCCCGCTTTGCGTCCACCACGCGGACGTTTCCATGGCACTGGGCATAAACGAAATCCTTGCCGAAAAGCTCGATGCTGTCCGCCGTGATGCGCAGGTCCTGCGTGTCCACACGGGCGTTGCCCGTCAGGAGGGCATGCTGGCTGCCCTCGGCCAGAACCGTGGACGCGCTGTCACCCGAGTACGTGAAGGTGTCCGCGTGAAGGGGGGGGCACAGGAGGAGAACGAGCACGCAGAACCCGGGGATTGTTTTCACCGCGCCGCTACTTTGTCTCTTCTTGCCAGACATATGTGCCCTGCACAGGGCCCGCGAACGTGACCTGCCGGGTCCTGAAGTCGCCCACGAAGCCGCGTCCGGAAATGGAGGTGCCGTCGTCCTTGTGAATGGTCACCCGCTCGTCGGGAGGGGCGGTAAGCCGCTTCTCTTTGTTCACCCACGCGAGGGATTCCGCGGTGACGTCCCCCTTCTCAGAGGCGGAGTGGACGCGCACCGCGCCGGAAATCTCGGCGTTTTCCGTGTCGGTGTGGAACACGACCCTGCGGGCGCGGCCCTCCGTCGCCTTCCCTCCCTGATCGTCGAATTCGGTGAAATGCGCGTCGGTCAAGATGGTCTTCGCTGTTGCGCTGTAGGTCTCCGCCCGCGCTGCTTCCAGTTCCATGGAGAGTCGGCCGTTCCGGTGGATCTTGTGCACCAATCCGAGCGCAATCGTGTCAGGAATTCCTTCCGCCGCCTTTTCTTCTGCGGCCGCCTCCTGGTAGTCCAGGCTGCAGCCGGCAACAAGCAGCGCGGCCGCGAATGCGACGACCGCAGCAGCCGCGGCTATCGGGCCCGGGCGGTTGCTGTCTTTTCTTGCGATTTCAGGCATGCCGCGATAAACCGGGAAAACAGCGGGCTGGGAGCAAGTGGCTTCGACTTGAACTCAGGATGGAACTGCACACCCACTCCCCAGGGGTGGTCGGGCCATTCAACCGACTCGACCAGTGATGAGTCGGGCGTGAGCCCGCTCACGAGCAGCCCCGCCTCTTCCAATGACTTGCGGTACTGGTTTGAAACCTCATAGCGGTGCCGGTGGCGCTCGGCAATGACCTCGGCGCAGTAGGCCGCGTGGATGCGCGTGCCGGGTTTCAGGTGCGTATCGCTTTTTCCGAGACGCATGGTTCCGCCGTAGGCCTTGATGTCCACCTGCTCCTCCAGGAGGCTCACCACCGGAGTTTTCGTCTCAGGGGCGAACTCGGTCGAGTTTGCCTCTTTCAGGTTCAACAAGGACCGGGAATACTCGATCACCATGATCTGCATGCCCAGGCAGATGCCCAGGTAGGGGACCTTGTTCTCCCGCGCATAGTGGGCCGCACGGACCATACCCTCGATGCCCCGCAGGCCGAAGCCTCCGGGGACCAGGATACCGTCGCAATCGGCGAAAGCGGACGACAGGTCGCGGTCATCCTCCAGCTCCTCGCTCTCGAATTTCACGAGCTGGACGCGGGCCCCGTTGTCGATTCCCCCATGAAACAGCGATTCGAAGATCGAGATGTAGGAATCGTGCAGTCCCGTGTATTTTCCCACGATCGCAATGCGTGCCGTGCGTTTCGCTTCCGTGAAATGGTCCACCACCTTTTTCCAGCCGTCCTTGGCGGGGATCTTCTCCACCAGGCCGAGCTTCTTGATGATGATCGCGTCCACCTTCTGTTCAACGAAGGTGAGAGGAATCTCGTAGATCGTCGTGCGGACGTCATAGGCGGAGATCACCGCCTCCTTTTCCACGTTGGTAAACAGGGAGATCTTGCGTCTCAGGTCCTCGTCCAGCGGGCTGGAGGACCGACAGAGCAGGATGTCGGGCTGAATTCCTATCTCGCGCAACTCGCGCACGGAGTGTTGAGTGGGCTTGCTCTTGGGCTCGCCCCAGTAGACCTGCGGCACCAGAGTCAGGTGGATGAACAGAACGCTCTCCTTGCCGAGGTCGTGGATGAATTGCCGGGCCGCCTCGAGGAAGGGCACGCTCTCGATGTCTCCCACCGTTCCGCCGACTTCCACCAGCGTCACGTCCACCCCGGGCTGCTCGCCGACCCGGAATATGCGCGCTTTGATCTCGTCCGTGATGTGGGGAATGACCTGCACGGTTCTTCCCAGAAAACGGCCTTCGCGCTCCTTGGTGATGACGGCCTGGTACACCTGGCCCGTCGTGATCGAATTGTCCTTCCCGATGGGGGAGGTGGTGAACCGGCTGTAATTGCCAAGGTCGAGGTCGGTCTCGGCTCCGTCATCGGTGACATAGACCTCCCCATGCTGGTAGGGGTTCATCGTGCCGGCGTCCACGTTGATGTAAGGGTCGATCTTGATCATCCGTATGTTGAAGCCCCTGTTTTCCAGCAGGCTGCCGATGGACGCTGAAGCGACGCCTTTTCCAAGCCCAGAGCAGACGCCGCCGGTGACAAAAATGTATTTGCTCATGGGAATTGGATTATAGAAGAAAAAGCGGGTTGCCTCAACAGTACCTCGCGCGGCCGGGCATGTCGTGGTATCATTGACGGCATGGGAAAAGTCACGCAGGAGGCAGGCGAAGCCTCAAGCGTCCGGCAGGGAAGAGGCGGACGAGCGCGGCCGCCCATGGCCTGGCGCTGGTACCTCCCCTTCCTGTTCACCGTGATTGCGGGAATCGCGGTCACCCTGGTCGTGTTCGCCGCATTCCGCGGATCTGAAGCGGCAAAGTTGAAAGCAGATTTCCAGAACATGGCGGCCGACCGGGCACAGGCGATCCGCGCGGGGTTGTCAGAAGATTTCGTGGAGCTGGACCTCCTGGCCGACTACGTCACCGCGTCGCGGGAGCTCGCCGGAGACCAGCTCGGCTCCTTTGCTTCAGAGTTTGGCAATTTCGTCAGGCGTATCCCGTTGCAGGAGCCCGACACGCAGGCGGTCGCGTTCGTTGCCCGCGTCCCTTCCGCCGCGCGCGCAGGCTTCGAACGCGACGGCGCGCGGGAGCTCACTGCCGGGTTCCAGATCGGGGAGCAGGGGCTCGAAGGGGAGATCCGGCCCGCGGGGAATCGCGCGTTGTATTTTCCCATTGCCGTGATCGAGCCTTTCGAATACACCATGACGATGCTTGGGCTCGATCTCTACGCGGTTCCCGCTCTCAAAACGGCGCTGGATCACGCTGTTGCAAGCGGAAGGACAACGGCGAGCGCCGGCACGATACTTCCTCCTTCCACGTCCCGCAGGCCCGTGGTGTGGTTTTTCCGGACCGTCTATCAGACGACCCGGGGAGCATCGCAGGGTCGGGGCGAGCTCCTGGGAATTGTGGCCATCGCATTCCGGATCGACGAGATGGTGGACCTTTCCCTGAAAGACCTGAGCCCCGCTGCCATCGACGTCGAGCTCGTGGATCCCCAGGCTCCTCGTGATCGACAGTCACTGTATTACCGCAAGGCGAGAGTGCCGGGCTACGAAGTCGAAGCCCCGCTGAAATCCGATCTCTCCTGGAGCACGACGCTGGACGCGGGGGAGCGCGTGTGGGTCTTTAAAGCCTACCCGACCCGGGAGTTCATTCTCCATCACCGCTCGTGGCAGCCCTGGACGCTCCTTGCAGGAGGTCTGCTGCTCACCGCCATGGGCAGTCTCTATTTTGCCGGGGGGCTGCGGCGCGCGGCCCGGGTAGAATGGCTTGTCTCCGAGCGCACCGGTGAGCTGGCCAATGAGGTTGCGAAGCACGAACAGCTCGAGAAGGCGCTCGCGGAGTCCCGCTCCACCCTCGCCAGCCAGGTGGAACGGCTCAATCTCAGAAACCAGGAGGTCCAGCTTCTCAACGAGGTGGGAGACATGCTCCAATCGTGCATCTCAACCGAAGAGGCCTACCCGCTTATCTCGCTCCACGCCCCGAGACTTCTGCCTGGAAGCTCCGGAGCCCTGTACATCCACGACCCGTCCCAGGACCTGTACAGCGCCATGGCGGAATGGGGAGACAGACCGCCGGATGTCGCCGCGTTCAAGGCGGAAGACTGCTGGGCTCTCAGGAGGGGAAAGGTCCATGCGCTGACGGGCTCCACACCGACCTTGCGCTGCCGCCATACCGGCACGGCAGGGGACGCGCGATCGCTGTGCATCCCGATGGCTGCGACCGGGAAATCAATCGGGCTTTTCCACCTGACCGGCGGCCGGGAAGACAGTCACGCCTTCGCCGTCTCCGTTGCCGAGCACATCGGCCTTGCGCTTTCAAACCTCATGTTGCGGAGCGACCTGCGTCAGCTCTCCATCCATGATCCTCTCACGGGCCTTTTCAATCGCCGGTACATGGAAGAGACTCTTGAGATCGAGATCAGGCGGGCGGAGCGCACAGAGCACCCGATCGGGGTGATCATGCTCGATATCGATCATTTCAAGACATTCAACGACAGGTTCGGCCACGCCGCCGGCGATGAGGTGCTTCGCGCGCTGGGCACACTGATACGAACACACCTGAGGGCGGGCGACATCGCCTGCCGTTACGGAGGGGAAGAGTTCGTGCTGATTCTGACGGAGGCTTCAGGGGAGCATCGCTACGCAGCGCGCCGAAGACATCCGGCAGCGCGTGAAAGCCCTCGAGGTGCGCTACCTCGACGCGGCGCTGGGCCCGCTCACCGTATCCCTCGGAGTGGCGGTCCATCCCGCGCACGGCCGCACGCGCATGGAAATTCTCGCGGCCGCGGATGCCGCGCTCTACAAGGCAAAGGAGGGCGGGCGGGACCAGGTCGTCATTGCCGAGATCACCCCTCGATGACGGTTATGCGCTTTTTCAGATCCCAGCGGATGTAGCTCGAGAGCGCTTCGATCTGGGCCCTGTTGACGTAATAGATCCTTCCGTCGTACTTCACCAGACCGCCGTCGTAGTTGGCAAACTGGAGATGGTGGGAGATCCTGCCCATGAAGACGGCCCTGTCCCAGTACGGGCAGGTCTTCAGGTGCGGTATCTTCCGCAGATTGCTTGCCGTGATGCTTTCACCCTTGACCGTATTGCGCAGAAAGTCCTGCCATTTCATGGTTTTGCCATGATTGTACCCGGGGCGGGCGCCGGGATCAACCCCAGATTCACCCGACACGCGTGCCGCGGGTTGTCATCCGAGCTGTTCACTCCGCCTGCGGAACGTCGTCATCCTTGGCCGCGGGAGGCGGAGGCTTGCAGGATTCGCGAATCCTTTCTATGGATGTCGCCTTCCCGTCGTCGCCGATCTCGATGATCACCCCCTGCAGCTCGAGCATGGCCCACGCCTCTTTCGAGTATTCGTGCACCAGCGTGGTGAGTTTCCGTGATCTCGATCTCGGGGTCCAGCCCGGCCACGGATTCAAGGCTCCCTGTTCTGCCCGGCATCCGTGATCACGGCCGTGCCGCCCGGAAGCACCCGTTCGTCCGCGGTCAGCGCCTTGGTATGCGTGCCGATCACCGCGGACAGCTTGCCGTCCGCCATGGCGAACATCGTGGCTTTCTCCGCCGTGGTGACCGCGTGGAAATCCAGAAGGATCGTATTCGTCTCCGGCGAGATGGATTCGAGGAGCTTCGGCAGGAGGCTGAAAGGGTTTTTCAGATGCACCCTCTTGAATCCGGCAACCCCGAGCAGGCACATCACGGCGATTTTTCTTCCATTTTTCTCGAAAATCATCCAGCCCCGTCCGGGATTCCGAGGCGGGTAGTTGGCGGGTCTCACCATGTAGGGGGCCTTGTTGAAGTGCTCGACGATATCCTTCTTGTAGTAGCTGCATTCGCCGGTCGTGAGAGCGTCGATTCCGAGCTTGTGCAGGTAGACGGCGTGGTTCTTGCCGATGCCGAAACCGCCGGTGGCACCCTCTCCGTTGGCGATGACGAAATCGATCGCGTGCTCCTGGCGTATCTTTGCGAGGAGCTCCTTCACGACCCAGACGCCGGACTTGCCGACGATCTCCCCGATGAAGAGGATGCGCACGGGTGCCATCAGGAGAGGATACCGGCAGATCGCAATCTTGACAAGTTCGACGCCTTCTTGCTACGTTTCTTCACTGGCCCGGATGGTGAAATTTGGTAGACACGCTAGATTCAGGGTCTAGTGCCGGCAAGGGCGTGGAGGTTCAAGTCCTCTTCCGGGCATCGTAGGGAACTGTAGGGAAAGGAATTAGACGGCTATCCCACGAAGGATGGTCAAAGTTCTTCTCTTTCGGTTCCAAGAGTGACCTAAAAGTGACTTTTTTTCTCCCGCCTCCTCCAAGCCACTAATACGGCATATGGAGGATCGATCATGAAATCACAGAAACCGTACACTCTTCTCAAAAGGCCCCCGCAAGGAGTCTGGTATTACAAGCTTCCCGGAGAAAAGACTCGGCACTCAACCGGCCTAACCGTAAAAGCCCAAGCTGAGCGATTCGTTATTGGCATACTCAAGGGGGACATAAGTCAGCATAGAAGCCAGAGGTTAGGCGAGTTTACAGAGCATCTGTTCATAAGTGGAGAGTGCGACTGGATAGAACGGTCTGAGCAGAAAGGTTGGGTCATCACTCGGGAAATGGCTCAAATGCGAAGAGGGCATTCTGACCAACCACATTCTGCCTGAATTCAAGGACCGAGAAGTCGTTAGTATCACTTCTGCTGAAATCGATGACTGGCTTCTCGATTTGGATGTAGCCAATGCGACAAAGAATCACATCATGGACACTTTCCGTGTCGTACTGGATGAAGCTAAGAGAGCCGGATTGGTGAAGGAGAACTTTGCAAGGCAAATCAAGCCATTCGCTAAGAACCAGCGGAATAGAGACATACTCACATCCGATGAAACCAAGAAGCTTTTCCCTCCCGAAACAGACAAGGCAATAACTATTTGGGGAGCGCCGATGTGGGCGGCCTTCTTCTACTTGCTAGTCACCACGGGGATCAGGGTCGGGGAAGCTCAAGCCCTTACATGGAATGACTGGATTCCAGCAAACTCTGCAAACATGATGGATGCGATGGAAATAAGCAAAGGACTCAAGAATGACAAACGGATCGGAACAACAAAAACAGGGAAAGTCAGAATCGCATTTCTTCATGCCATAGTTTTGGAACTTCTAAGGAAATGGAAGGAAATCTCCCCAAATAGTAATGGGAACGATCTTATCTTCTCCGACATTGCCGGTCTGCCGCTCAACAGGAAGTCATGCTTACTCTACTTCAAACAAATACTGCAAGAGCGCGAAATCAAGACCGAAGATCGTAACCTTGTCGTCCATAGCCTTCGACACACCGCGAATACTATTTACCGCAAAATCCTTCCCGACGAAATGTTGCGAAAGTTCACTGGACACACTTCCAAAGAGATGACCGACAATTACGATCATCCAGAGGTAATAGACACAATAGCCTTGCTTTCAAGCTCTGCAAAGGATATGGAGAATGAATTCAAACGGATAACCGCATAAGCAAAATGTGGGGATCAGTTTCATATCGGCCATTTGAAAGAAAGGCCGGTCAATGAGTATATGTATGTATGATGAATGAGAAAAAGGAGCTATCTATGGAAAATAACAAAATTCTAAACTTTCAAGGACAAGAGGATGGATTCAACAAGGAAGGGCGTGCAACGGAATTCACTCTTCCCCGGAAAGCCTTCTTCACGCTGAACGAAGTTTGCTATTACAAGAATCTGAACTACAAAACTGCATGTAATCGTGTAGTGCTACAGCCGAATTCCGGAATTGCTGATGGCAAAGTCGGCGGGAGAAAAGTGTGGAGGTTTGCGACTGTTGCTAGCTGGATTTCTTTGACCGATGACGAACTGGTCGGAATGAACGTGGACAAAGTTGTCTAGACAGTAATCCGATTATCGGCGGTCTTTCAAAGAGGGTGTGATCTATTGCTCGTAAGCCCTTTCAATCCGAAAATGCCCGAGCCTTTGCGAAGAAAGCTCTGTACGAAGGGCGCTTGATTACGCGCGGAGATCGGGTTCTTGTCACAAACTGCGGTGCCTAATCCAACTACATAACATAAAAATCTCCGCATACGTCTTCGCATATCATGTCAGGATGGTCCGATTTTAGAAGCCTTTTACACTCATAGGAAAGCCATGGATAAACCCGGACAATTTCGTGAACAACTATCTTCCTTGTCTGTTCGTCAGCTTCTTTCCAGTTTAGCTTCTTGCGGTTGGCCCGCCCCGGCGCCACTTGAAAAGTCACCAAATGTTCACGGATATAGAGGCCCACAACATAGCGAACAAAGTCTGGCCTGAATTCTTCCGGGTAAATGGGTTCTTCAAAACCATCGTCCTCCATCCACTCTACGAAATATTCGCTTGCTTTCTTGATTAGAACTTCCCGGTCAAACAAGCTGAACCTGCCCGGATTGGCGTCAACCCTTTGCTTCTTGGTTTCATTCGCTTTTGCAGTCGCAATGCGACGTTTGTTTGCCGCCTGAAATCCCTTCATGAACTCGCTACTCATTTGCACCTTTTCGACTCTGTCTATGAGGTAAAGCGCAGTTTTCCTCCTTCTATTCTGCCTATTCCGAGTCTGTCTATCTGGTTGGCCGAGAAAGCGGAGAATAAGGGAACGTGACCAGCCGTACTCTTTGAGCCGTTTCTTTGAGACAAAAATCCCCTTGCTCCGATCTATGACGAATGGCACTTTTCTTATCGCTCCGTCTCCTGAAAATGCCCTTTGATACCATTCCCGGCGATTTCCCTCTATCTCCTTGCCGTACGAATCACTCTTTTCCATAGCCTCTTGCCTCATAGGCTCTTGACCCATCGTACGTACTATACCAGAATTTCAAGCCATTTTGCTCCTTCTGCATACTCCTGAGCGTGTGTGCTGACCACCGGGAAGGGAGTTCCCAAATCATTGGGTGGGTATCCCAAATAAACATCAAATACCCGGTATCCTGGCGTTGATCAACCATGTGACCATAAAGGGCGATGATCCCTGTCATGCTTTTACCTTTTCGGTCTCATAGCAGGAACTCGTAGTCTCTATATGGTCACATCCCACATTTGCAGAGGCTCATTCTGCACTGATCTAACAGATGGCGACCGCAGGGGAGAGCATGGAGAGGGTCGAAGAAGGGTTCTTCTACTCACTCTTCACCTTCATCTATTCACACCTTCAAAAGCAAGAAACTAAAGATTCAATCTGATAACAGAATAGAAATATCCTCTCCATGCTCTCCACCCTCTACGTGAGGATGGCGAATAAAGGGTTTGGGGCAAAACCCTGCATAAATGATGCAATCCTGAGACTCACTCGACGGTTGCTCGCGTGGGAAAAGTTTCCGGCCCACTCCAAAAATCACTAATACATTGTCACACCCGGTGTGAGTAAACAAATGTTCAAAGGAGATTTCCATGGATAACAAACAAGAAGGTTCGGTGTCGGTCGAGATTGGTTCAGCTTTGGATATCATTCCAAACAAACTCTGGTTCACGCTACGCGAAAGCTGCGATTTGAAGGGTATTTCATACTTTTCAGCCTGTAATAAAAAGCAGTTACAACCAAACAGCGCGGTACCGGATGCTGTGATTTCCGGGCGAAATGTGTGGAGAAGGGACACCATCGCTAAATGGGTATATTCGACTGATAAAGAAATCATCTAGGAGAAAGATCATGAACAATAAAGTCAACATTTATGAATCTGTTCAGAGGACAGAGCCTATTAGACAGGTTGAAGTTTGCGAAGTGTACGAACTTATACGCAATGGCGCATTCAAGGATGAAACTGAAAAAGTGTTAGAGCTTGAGAGAAGTCATCTTGATGGAAAAGCTACGAAGGATGATGTCGATAAAGCTAAAAAGACCATGCTCAAGGCTGCGAGCTTCTCCGGCTCGTTTCCACGATCCGCCCTTCATGGTGTTGAGGATACTACCCTCTGCACCGGACTGATCAACCTTGATGTCGATGACAATAATGATTCAGAATCTCACCGGGAGTTCAAGAGTAAGGTGTCAGAGATTGCATGGATAGAAGCGTGTTGGTTTTCAGCGACAGGCAAACTCACAGGATATCTTTCGGTCAATGTTAGGATAGAACTGCTTGATAATTTAGACCCGATCCTCAAAAAGTGGAGGAAGAATTTCAATGGTTGTTATGATCTGAATAGGCTTTATGGTCTTTACCACAGAGCAATAAATGCCGAACTACGCAAGTACGGTGTGCAAGCTTCTGAGAAGGCAAAGGATATCAAGAGGCTACGATGCCTCAGTCACGATGAGAATATCTATGTGAATGAAAAGTGCTCAACCTTTACAGTTGAAATGTTGGTAAAGAATCTTGAAGCAGTTGAGGCAACTATCAAAGACTCTGATAAAGAATCCCCTTTCAAAGACTTCCTTGCTAATCCGAAGGAAATCAAAGCAGGGGAGAGAAATAGCACCCTCTTCGGTGTTGGCTGCTACCTATCAAGGCAAGGTAAGATGGGCAATGACCTTGAAAAGGAAATCAGTCGGATAAATGAGGAGTATTGCAAACCGAATTTGGAAAAATCGGAGGTAACGTCCATTATCAAATCTGTCTTGAAGAAGAGAAAGCAAGATCGGATTTCCAAGTTGGACTTCCCCCTGACTGAACTTGGTAATGCTGAAAGATTTGTCGCGCAATACGGTGATAAGATTCGTTATTGCATCGACAATGAGGAATGGTACATCTATGACGGCAAAAAGTGGGAGAAGGGCGAAAAGGAATGGATATTCTTGATAGCAGAAGATACCATTCGAAGGCTTTTCGAATCGGCGGATGCAGTAGATGACGAAGAAGTAGCCGAAGCAGTACGGAAACATGCGAGAGCCAGTGAGAGCCTGAACAAGCTAAAGGCAACGATGGAGCTATCATCCACCCAAGATGGAATGCCAATACGATCAAGCGAGTTTGACTCTCAGGAATACTTACTCAATCTGAATAATGGGACTCTTGATTTACGCACAAAAACCCTTCGTCCTCATGACCCTAAAGATTTGATTTCGCGGCTGATTCCACTCGACTATGATCCGAATCTCAAGAGCGAGCCATGGGAAAGAACGCTTAGTCTTGTACTCAAGCCAGAAGCTATAGGTTTCATACAAAGGGTTCTTGGCTACTGCCTTACGGGAAGTGCAAAAGAACAGAAGATGTTTATCTTTTACGGCACCGGTGCAAATGGCAAAACGACCATCCTGCGAAGCATTACTAATATAATGGACGAATATGCTTCACAGTCATCAATCGACACCTTCTTGGAAAAAGAAAAATGATAGGGATTTTGTGAACGATATAGCGCGACTTCAAAATAAGCGGTTGACGCTGATTCCCGAATATGATGAATCTAAAAAGCTTTCAGAGGCTCTCATCAAAAATGCGACAGGAGGAGATTCGATTACGTGTAGGTTCTTATATTGCGAGTATATGGAGTTTGTTCCAATATTCAAAATAATAATGGCGACAAACCACAAACCTGTAATCGGAGGAAGCGACTACGGCATAAAAAAGAAGAATCATTTTTGTTCCATTTGACTACAAAATTCCCGAAGAAAAACAGAACCCGAAACTAATGGACGAACTGCAAAAGGAATATCCTGCCATCCTGAATCGGCTTATCGAAGGAGCATACCAGTGGTTCCAAGAAGGACTCCGTACTCCGCAGTTCATTGTTGATGAAACAGCGGAATACTTAGAGGAAAATGACTTGATAGATCGTTTTCTAACGGATGTGTGCCTTCTTTGTGTTTCATAGTCAACCCAAAGCAGTTTGCTCTTTGAACATTTCGAAACTTGGACTAAAATGAGTAATGAAATCGGCTTGTCTCAAAAAGCATTTCTCAAAAGTTGACGGAAAAAGGATACAGGAAATATGATAAAAATCAGCGGAGGTTCTTTCGGGGCATTGAAATCAACATATATTCTGAGGCTGCTATCAAGGTGCAAAGACAAAAGACGGAAGAACTACGAAGAATCAATCTTCACGATGCCGCCTGAAAGCCCGAAGGATAGTATTAGTCTTGTGGCGAAATGACTCAGGCAATTGTGCTGGTAAGGGAGTCGCTTTAGACTTCCTTGCACTCCTACGCGAGATAAGTCCTACCTCTTGCTTTTTTCGGCTATATCCGGGCAGCGCGAGTAGTTCATGAGTGTCCCTGAACCTACTGCTTTTTGCCTTGAGATAGCGGAGAGGCATTCCGGAAAGGGACGTAATTTTCGATCCGATCTTTATCTGGAATAGAGAAAAACGGAATCCCTCGATTGTTTGAAGAAAAACCCGACACAGAGGGTCCCTCCTTTTAGCGAATATTTATATCCCGCCTTGCAAGCCGGAGGGCAAATCCGTGGGGTTCAAACGCTGTTGGAAGGATGATTTGATAGGAGATAGCGAAGTTGCGGCTCGTTGAAGCGGAACACCTTTCTAGGCATTCGAATAGGAGGAGCCGTGAACACGCTTTCCATCGGAAATGGTAGATTAGGACTTCTTTTTTTCAAGTCAAAGAGATTATGATAATAAGCAATGCAAACCAACATATGCCTATAAGAAGGGAAGAATGCCACCTGAAACAAAACATCTGCTTTCTTGTTTCTGATATAATCTCTTGGTTTGATTGCAACTTCATGAAATTCTTCTTCAAAGGAATGGGCAGATATTGCTTCTTGCCTCTTACGGTACCCTTTGAGATTTTTTCTAATGCCGTTGAGAAGGTATATACCTAGTCCCCAAATATACCAAGAGCAACTATAAACAAAATGGCGGGAAGCCTCTGTACATCCAATTTGGCTTGTTTCCAGAACGAAAGAGCGACAATTACGGTGCTGTATAGCGCGACCAATAAACTCGGTATTCGCCACTGTATTTCCTTTGCATACCTTATGTTTTCCGAATCCAGTTGGTATTGCAATAGAAATGCATCTGACGTCGGGACCTTTGTGGTTTGTTTGCTTTTATCCATTCTTGCCTCTCTATGTAAATCACAGGATATGCCGAAGGCTATTCGTCCGACCGTTTCGCTTCAAGACTTACGCCTTCTTCAAGTATTCCAAGCACTTGTTTGATTCCACTTCGATCAAAACGGAAATCCGACAAGCTTGATAGATAATCGTCAAACAACTTTCTTTGGGTAGGGTATTTCTTTTGATTTAGCATTTTGTCCAAATCTTGTATCACACAAAGACACATAAACTCTAACAGTGGAAGAAGGCGGCTATAGACTTTATGTTCGTCATCTAAAAGAATGATGAATCCAAAACACCCATTGAAAGCAATTCTCCTACTAATAGTCCAGCTTGCCGAAATTTGTCGGCCTGCCACATCATGATTTTGTCGAATTGCTTTTGAAAAAAGCTTTTGGTCTTGTCGGTCATCAGCCGAAGAAGCATTCCTTCAAATAAACGCTTTTCGTCATTCTTCTGTAACAAATGTTGGGCTGGGAAATATGCCATTATACTGAATGCTAAATATGCCTTGAGAGTAGTCAAAGCCATCTCATTCCGAGTTAGTCCGACTGATCGCATTGACTGTTCGTCTGTGTAAGGGGAAAGTCGGTCCATGAGCATTGGATTACGCCTTTTATGTTTGTCTGAATGAAATCGCTTGCATTTTTCACAATAGCATCGAGAAAGATTGGAATTATGGCCTCTATCGTGGCTGAAAGTTTACCAGCAACATTCTCTGTTCCTGTTCGCGCATTGCTTTCTTGAAGATAGCCATGAAACTCCTCCTCCGAAGATACATATAAAATGTCGGGTAACGATCAGGGAAATGGATACCGTCTCCCACCAGACCCTAATAGGTCCTTTCGTTTTTGATTGAGGTTGATTTGATAGATGGCGTATTGTCGGTCAGATGCATTTCCTCGTTTTCCGAATCTATGACTATGGTACCAGATTGCTATTTCAGCAGTTGCGAAGCCAGAAATTAGCCAGCATAGGATCGGAATTGCAAATAAGAACCAATCAACGAATAGGACAATAGCAAGAACGCTAGATGCAAAAGACAATGCTGTAGTTGAAGGTAGAAACAAAGGCATTCGGTCAGTAATAGGGAGTCGTTCATCAAAATCAGCAAATCGTTGACACATAAGGTAGGCAAACATTCCAAGTATTGAGGCAAAAATGGACAGAACTACAACTGCAACACCTACCGATGCAAGAATAGAAACAGCAATTGCAATTCCGATGGGTAACAGAAACAGAAAAAGCCGAATTGCGCCCTTATATGCCCAAGCCGAAGAATCATATCGGGATTTGGTCAGGACTCGCATGAAAGGGCTAACTGCCAGTTGCCCATGCCAGAGTGCAAACGCTGTAGTAATGACTATCCAGATGATAACTATTGCCATAGCTATTCCTCCCGAAGACGAAATAATCAGCTCGAAGTGCCTCCTTCTAGTGAAGTCAAGCCTTTTCGGCATGGAGGGGGTAGCAACATGTCCTTACACTGATCGGGGAGGTTGGGACAACGTGGAAGGTCAGTAGCGGACCAATTGAACCTTGCTTTGTCCGAGAAGCCATTCGTTGCCATTCAACTTCTTCTTCCCACGATCACTTCGATAGAGATTCCATAGAATACCCGATTGGGGAGAATCCCGCCAGCTTGCTCAAACACTCTGTCAGCGGGAGATGGGTTGACGAAGGGTCCCCCCGACCCAAAGGCGCGGATGTGGTTTAGAATTTGTCCTGACCCCTTCCAGCCGCAACCAGAGGCATTTCTTTAGGGGATGGTGCGGCGACCGGTGCCGTTTTCGGGGTTTGAAATTCTTCGGAAAAATCTTCCTAAAAGGCTTGAAAAAGTAAGACATTAATCATACATTATATATACCATATAAGACTACTTATAGGGTATTTTGGGCAACAAGGAGGCTCCCTTGACGAACAGTTTGGTACCGACTTTGGAGAATAGGAATGAGGCACTTTTCCTCTGTCCACCTTCCGAGAACCTATCTACCGCTTCCACCACGGCTTACCGCTCGGACAGGGAACACTACCTAAAGTTCTGCCATGAGAAGGGTCTGCCAATAGGAGACACGTCTACCCTTGAATGCTACCGGGATTCCCTGATAGCTGCCTCTCTCAAACCAGCTACAGTCAACCGCAAGCTGTATGGGATAAAGCAAGGTCTATTTGGATTCTTGATTGCGACATACGGGAAAGAAAAGGCAGAAGTTCTAAAACAAGCTTACCGTTCTGTGAAGGCGGTGAAGCTCTCAAAGAATGAAAGGTTGGTCCGTCCTGAATCCGTTCTCTCGGAAGATGAGATACAGCGGCTAATTGATTCAGCGGACCCGAAAATGTCGTTGATCATCCGTTTCTTATCAAAGACCGGATGCCGAATTGCCGAAGCCCTGAACCTTACTTTGGGTGATATCGTGGAGAGGGACGATGCCACGGAATTCACCGTGATCGGGAAAGGTAAGAAGGCGCGCACGGTATTCCTGTCCAAACCAGACTATCAAATGATCCGTGAAACCTTCAAAGGCGAGAAATACCTATTTGAGACGATTCACGGAAACCCGTATGACAAAGCGAATGTAACCAAAAAGATTGTCAAGCTATCAAAGTCTGTACTCGGTAGACATGCATCTGCACACACTTTCAGGCATTCGTTTGCGACGCAAAAAATCCGGGAGACAAGGAAAATACAGGCGGTCAGCGAGTATTTGGGACACAGTGATGTTGCTACGACTTTGAATATGTATGTTCACGAAAACCTGACTCTCGACGAACTTTTGTAGGAGCAAAGAATGCGACCGCGAGTAGAGGACGAAGAGAGGTTGAAACTTCGGAACTTCCGCATGAATGATAGGGATTGGGATGCGCTTGAAGCTCACTTCAAGGAAAGGAGGATTCCAGTGGGTACAGGAATCCGGATGGTGCTAGCGGAGTATTTGAAGAAGCACGGGGCGCTGAAATAGTGGCAAATGCTGGATGGATACTGTTATGTTGCATGGAGAATTGGCATTCGAAGGGCGGACTTTCGAAGAGGTACTTTGTGGAAAACATAATATGAGTGTTGGCTATCTGAGAATTGACAAATCGGAGTGTCCTCATGAGTAGCGTGGATTCGTTCCTGCCTGAACCTCCTAAGATTACAGAGGATATTTTGGCGAGTTGCCGCAGTAAGAATGATTTCAGGCCTATACTTTTCGAATTGTATAAGTTCGTTGGCTTGCTATGTCATGCGATAACGCGACTTCGTAGAGATTCCCCCGCCTTGACTGAATTCACCCCGACGAATTACTCAGTTCTAAGGGGCCTTCTCAATAGATGCACTCGTTTGATGCTTGCAAATGTCGAACTTTCGCATGGTGGGTTGTTTGGGGAAACTACAGCAATCATAGACAGATGCATATTCGAATCAGCCGTAAAGCTTACTTGGCTTTGCGACAATGACGTACAAAGATTCCGCCAATTCATAGCTGACGGCCTAAAAAGTGAGCTTGAATTGAAGGACAATATAATGAAAAACATAGAGACACGTCAGGAAGGGGCTATTCCTATCGAGAAGAGAATGTTGACTTCAATCCAGAACTACATTATGTCGTCAGGCATGTCTGAACAAGACATTAGATTAGAAAAGAGGCTTCCAGACCTTGCGACAATCGTCAATCTCACAGGGCAAGAAAGACTATACTACCTTGTAGGGCAGAAATTGGGTTCCCATCATGTACACGGAAATTGGCCTAGCCTTATCACTGACTATCTTGAAGAAATGAATGGAGAGTACAAACCAAGAGGTCATGATTCTTCGACAAATGTCAATCAATACGTTTTCGTCACACTTATTGTGCTTGAGGCCATCAAGAAGTTTGTCTCTTGTGTAGTCTCAAATAAGGAAGAAAGACTGGCGCTGACCGAACTTATCAAATCCGTGGAATCTGAGATTGTGAAAATAAACGCCGCAGTAATTGGGAACGACTTTGAATCGCCGGAAATATGAGGGACAATCTAGCCTGAGGTACCTGAACATGAACAATTGTGGCCTTCTTCATATCGTTGGTGCGCTTCACGGGTCTCATTCCGTGTCCCATTGGCGGTAGTACTGCTCTGTGAAATCGTAGCTCGTATAGAAGTCCTGAAAGGGCGGCATTTTGATCTTGCTCTCTTTGGCCAGTTGAATGAGGCCGGTGATCTTTGCCTTCAGTTCGTCGTCTCTTCCGCTATAGTCAGAATAGTTTAGGATTACATATCGCCAATTGACCGGATCGAACGGTACCATATCAAGATCAATACTATTCTTCTTGAAGAACTGAATGATTCCGAGTTTCATGTCCTCATCATATCCAAAGTCACGGCGAAGCCACTCAATCGATGAGAACTTGTTTTTCAGGAAACAATCCTTCAAACCGGATAAGTCAAAGATGGCAGTCATTTCCTTGTATCCATTATTCACCCGAACTGCCAGTTTCTTGCTTTTCAAAACCATGCTTATGAAATAGTTCGCGTTAGGCCAGACAAGGCAATCCCTTTGCGCGTTCACAATCCATTGCTCGGTATAGGCTTTTTCTCTGTCAAATCTGACCGTGATCTTCGACTGATCGTTCAGTGTGTTCTCACCTATTGAGATCAGTAGGAGATTCTTGTCGTGGTTTGCATCCGACGTAATCTGGTAATGGAGTTCCAGCGCCATGGGTTGGTTGGACTGCGCAGAATCGCTTTCGATTGAGAATATCGCGCTTTGACTGTCATCAATCGGGTCCGTTGTTCGGTTGAATTGCCATCCATCCGAAAAGGCAGCAACGTCTGCGACTATTACGATGAACAGTGCTATCAGTAGTTGTTTCATCTCTGCGCTCCATCCTAACGAACATTTTGGCGTCCCTGTCCTTGTTGGGTCATACTATAGCAATCTGAGACAGTCGTAAATCCGATATCCCGAGAGCGAGAATTGAGCAAGAATCATGACCGAATGCTCGAAGCGCCTTTTGAAATCAGACGAAATAGCAGAGGCGCCTCTCCATTTTTCAATGTTTTTGGCATGTCCTTAGTGCCGTAGAAGCAGGAACGAAAGAGTGACTTCTAAAGTGACTCTTATCGGAGGAATGCGATGGATTGACAGGGAGTCCTAAGGAAAGTAACGTATTTATAGCTAAAGACTTAGGGAATTGCTTGGAGTGCGTGGGAATCAAGTAACTGCTTTCAGGGTCTAGTGCCGGCAACGGTGTGGAGGTTCAAGTCCTCTTCCGGGCAATCGTAAGACTTTGATTTATAAAGAGTTACAGACAAGCCTGAAACAGACCATTTTCTGCTCCCGCCCCGGGTACCTGTATGGGTACCTCTACGCGAGAAAAGCCGCTTCATCCTGACAAACCAGGAGGAACAGAATGCCGAGACACGCGGGACCGTATCAGATCGTTCTCAGAAAGGGGCTGGACAGGAAGCCGATGTTCTATGCCCGCTTCCGCGTAGAGGACGGCAGCCTGCTACCCTGGCAGTCTACCGGGCAGACTTCCAAAACTGCGGCTCGTGCCTGGGCAGCGGCAAGGCTGAAGAAAGGCGAGGCGACAACCCGGCAGCGCTTCATCTTCTCACGCTACGCCGAGGGGTGGTGGAGCGAGGATCACGACTACGTGCAGGGTCGAATCGCTCGCGGGCACCGGCTCACGGCTACCTACCTCGTGGTCATGAGAGGCCACCTTGAGAATCACCAGCTCCCCTACTTCCGAGACCACAAAATCACCCAGATCACACCCCGGCAGATCGAGCGGTGGCTCCTATCGCTTCGACACGGCAAGCTCTCGCCCTCGACGATCAATCACGCGCTTCGGTGCTTGAAGATCATGCTCAAAGAAGCTGCCCGGCAGGGAGTAGTCGCCCGGGACCCCTCCGCGTTCATCACCGGTCTGGCAGAGCGGCCCGCGGAGCGGGGCATCCTCACGGGGCAGGAGATATGAGCGCTCTTCGAGGAGAAGCGCTTCGGGAAGGTATGGGCAGGAGACCGCAAGCATTTTACGCTGAACCTCACTGCCGCATCGACCGGGCTTCGTATGGGTGAGCTGCAAGCGCTCTATGTAGGCTCGGTGCAGCCTGACTACCTCACCGCTACGCAGAGCTGGGAACGGCGTACAGGGTTGAAGGAGGGCACCAAGACTGGCGCGGGGCGAATCGTTTCCCTGCCGAAGCGAACCTCTGCACAGCTTGCAGCTCTCATCGAATCTTCGCCCTACCAGGAGCCGGCAGACCTTGTGACGGCAAGGGCCGCAACACCCCGCTTTCTCCACGGATCATCCTTGACGGCCTCTACGGAGCGCTTGAGCGCATCGGCATCACCGCCGAGGAACGCGAGGAACGCAGGATCACCTTCCACTCGCACCGTCACTTCTTGGACACGCTTCTCCGCACCGCCCGTGTACCCGATCCCCTGGTGCAGCGCGTGACGGGGCATCGGACGCAGGAGATGACCAAGCATTACTCGCACTTTGCCCTTGAGGACTTCGGCGAGGTGGTGAAGGTGCAGGAGAAGGTGTTCGGATGAGTCTGAGATCACAAATTGTGACCTCAAGGAAGGACAGAGCATGAGCGAAGTAGTGCCTCATGAACGGATCGAGAAGAGAATCCACGAGCTGCGGGGAAAGAAAGTGATGCTCGATGCAGACCTCGCGGAGCTGTACGGGGTGGAGACGAGAGCGCTGAACCAGGCTGTTACCCGGAACGTGGAGCGTTTCCCCGAGGACTTCATGTTCACTCTCACCCTGGAGGAAGCAATAGATTCAAGATCACAAAATGTGATCATGAAGCGAGGGGAGAACATCAAGTATCCTCCGCGAGCCTTCACGGAACACGGCATCCTCATGCTGTCCAGCGTTCTCAGGAGCGCGACGGCCATTCAAGTAAACATTCAGATCATGCGGACCTTCTCAAAGATGCGCGAGATGATGCAGGGCTACCGCGACCTGATAGAGCGAATCCAGAAGATCGAGCGCCGGCAGGACGTGGAGAGCCGCGAAATCTGGAAGGCGATCCGACTGCTACAAAGCACAGTGATGAAGTGAGCTTAGACCGGGGATAGGGCGACGGCCCGAACCGCCGGCTCCCGACCGGCTCTCCCCGGCCTTTTTTCTCGGGACACCCGCGGGAGGTGACGAATGGGTAAAAAATACCGCGAGCTTTGGGAGCATGGCAATTTCGGTCGGGTAGTCATGAAACAGCCTGACGGCACGATAGTGCAATATGAAATCCCGCGAGACTTGCACATGATCGGCATGTTGAGATTCCGTGACACGGGCGAGGCCGGCGTGTACCTCGACGAGATGGAGGAGTACTGCGACATCGTTGAAAAGGACAAAAGATTCCCCGCGAACATGGTGGCCGCTATACGTATGAGGATCACCGCTGCCCGTAAAACGCTAAAGGAGAAGGGACTCGACGAGGCTATGCGTTATCTCGCCGAGATTCCGCACCTGACCGCAGAGCTGGAAAAGGCGCCACTCGAAGTCTTAGGAAGATACGGGAAACAGAAGCACAAAGAAGTGTCGAGCCGAGGCGGCAGCGCAAAAAAGTTCCGCAGCGCGATCTACGAAGTCATGAAAGAGCATCTACAGAAGTCGCCATCCGCGACCGCAAAACAAATTATGGGACAGCTTCCCTGACGAGATAGATGCGGAATCCGTCATGGTGGACGGTGTTGACTATTCGGTCTACCGCTCCGGCAATAAGCTCGTGCAAGTCTGCCACGCCATAGAACCAAAGGCATTCGATCAGAAGGAAATCACCACGGGCACGTTCGACGTATACCTCGCCAAGGCACGCGAGAATCCGAAAAAAATTAACCCGCCACTTCCCGTCTAGGGCGCTTACTCCCGAACAGCTTCTCATATCTTCGGGTCATGAGTACACACACAGACAATCTTTTATCTGTTTCCGAGACGGCGGAGCTGCTGGGCCTGAAGCGGCCAACGATCTACAAAATGATTTGTCAACGCCGTTTGTCCTTCGTCAAGGTGGGCGGCCTTCATGGTCGAGTCCTTTTCTCCCGGCAAGACATTGAGCAATTCGTCGCGCAGCATCGCGTTCCTGCGCTCGACGAACCGGTGTCGGGCGGGAAGGGCAAGCGATGAGCGAGCAAAAAAAACCGCCCTGGCGGGGGCGGCGGTAGAAGCCGCCGAGGGACAAGCCCTCACTGCGAATAGTACGCAGGGGAACGGCGGCATGAGCGGCGCTCCGGGAGTCATCAGAAACCGGAGTCACGTCCGCCAGCTCAAAGACTTCTGCAATCTTCGCTTTGGCCCGATGGGTCCAACGGACATTGATGCGCTTCTGGAGATCAATGACCGGCTCTTCGTCGTGGTAGAGGTCAAGACTGCTCCGGCAAAGCTCCATGGAGGCCAGCGTCTCGCCCTGGAGAGAATGGTCGATGCACTCGGCAAGACACGGCCCCCCGCGTTGATAGTCGGCGTTCATCCGCCGAGCCAGGGCGCGGACGCTGACGTAGGAAGGTGCCTTAGTCGCGCGCTACCGGAGGGGCCAGGAATGGCGCGAGCCCAGTGCGAGCGTCACCGTCAGGAAGTTCGTCGAGAAGTTCATTGCCGAGCAAGGAATAGTCCTTCCCGCTGCCGCAGATCGAGGGACGGCGAATGGCGGCGACAGATAGACGGCCGCAGGCCCCGCCACCTGCCGGGCATCCCGAGCTCCGGCCAAAACACAGGTTCACCATCCTGGAGGGCGAATGGTTCCTTGACAGGGCGCTTCTCCCCATCGACCGAGCAGTCCTCTGGTGCATCGCCTATCACGCGGGCAAGGGCGGAAAAAACTCCTTTCCAGCCTACAAGACCATAGCGGAGGAATCAGGATGCTCACGACGAGCAGCCATGCGAGCCGTTGCTAAGCTGGAATGCCAGGGACATATCAAAAAACAATGGTGGACGGACAAAGCTGGAGACCCCACGTCGAACCTCTACTCCTTGGCATGCTCCCGATTGCACGCCACAGGTAGTGTCCTACAGTCACCACCCCAGTGCCAGGCAGTCACCACAGGTAGTGACTCACAGTCACCCGAACTATATCCCTCTGAACAAGAACCAATTAGGAAGAGGGATTCTCACGAATCATGTACTTCGGTAGCGAGACGGCTCGCGCCATCGACAGCCACTTCGGTTCCCCCTTCGCTTCGCTCGGGGATGGAAAAGGAATGCGGAAAGCGTAGATTGCACATGGACTTCAACGATGATTGGACAAGACTCGCGGAACTCATGACGAAGCACGGTGCGGGCGAGAAAGCAATCCTGGAGAACTGGCGGATCTGCTTGGACGGACTGGTGAAGCCGCCCGACAAGATGCGATTCTTTGTCGAGGACTACAGCAAGTACGCGGGCTACCGCATAGAGCAACAACGCAGGGAGCTTGAGGCCACGTATCCGAAAGACGGCAAGCTCGCCGACCCTATTCTCGAAGCGATGGCGAAAGCGGCCCCACGGAAACCCCCCCTGCCGAGCCAGCCCCCGGGCTCTGAAGGGATGGCAGCATACTCATGGGAAGAGGTGTCTTCTCTCAAGGACGCGGCTCCCGAGCGCGTGATAGCAACCTACAAGTTGAAGAAGGCGTTCAACGCAACGGTTCGATGCGCCGATACATGCGCGACCCCGACAGACTGACGGAGATATCGAGCATGAGGTTGACAGGAGCCTGAATTCGCCCGAAAATCGTGTAGTAGTCTATGTCAGAGAACATGCTCTATTACCCCATAAGAAAGGGGTAGTGAAATGACACGGCAGATAGACGCAAATCGTACGCGGGTCAAAAAGAGTAGTATGCATAACAGCTATTATGCATACCAAGCGAGAAACGCTTCAGCGGTCATTTTGGAGCCATCATGGTGATTGAGATTGCCTTAGCTTCGGGGGTGAGCTTGCTTGCTTTCAAGGCCTGGGTTCCAGAGGCCCCTACATCCTCGAGTCGTGGTCTCCATGGAAACTGAACGAGAACATGGATCTCGCGGATTATCCCGTAGGTGTCTACGTGCCGAAGGACTACGATGGCCGCAAGCCGTTCGGGCTCTTCGTTTCCATGACCAACGCCAAGTCGTCCAGCCGGTACCCCAGGGATTTCGCGAAAACGCTGGACCAGCACCACCTCATCTGGGTCGGCTTTGACCCCTATAACGGCCTTGGCAGCGCGAACTCGGCGTTCTGCGTGGCGATTGTATACAACATGCTCGGGTATTTCTCCATTGACAGGTCGCGCATCTACATCGGCGGCTTCTCTCTCGGCGGCCAGATGACGAATGAGGTGGCTCACACTTGGCCCGGCGTCTTCAAGGGCATGGTCTACATCAACATAGGCTACACGGCCGGCGCGACGACCGTCGATTACATCTCGTACGACCCGGCCAGCCTCTACTTCAGCAGGAAGAACGTGCCCATGGTCTTCGTGGAAGGAGACTACGACTACTGCCGCCTGGGCGCGTACGAGAACTACGACTCCCTGCTTTCCGCAGGATACCGCAACATCCACTTCGTCCAGGAGCCCATGAGAGGGCACCGGCTTATTTCCGCAGAGAGCTTTGAAAAGGCGGTGAGCCTGCTCGACAGCGGGAGGGAAAAATGACTCATTCGACTATGAGCACATCTGCTCAAGTCTGGGGCAGTGTGCTCTCAGCGCGTCGAGCTACGCGCGACGAACTCCAGGGGAAGTATAATTCCTTTTGCGTTCAAGCTTCTGCGCTCCAAGTCCCCGCACCGCCCATCTCCCCTTCGGCAACCGATTGACGATTCGCTATAACACTGTGGCTCGCCGTGAGCTCGAGCCATCCCTTCTGGAGCTAAGGAAGAAGCTGGCCGGCCCAGCCCAACAGGTAGCTCAAGAGAATGAAAGAGAAAGGAAATTGCCTTGCAAGTGGAGAAACGTGGTGGCACAAGGGCTCCTGGGTGCCCGAGTTGGATCGCCTGTTCGTTGCGGTTCCGCACAATGGAAATCAAGGGGCGGAGATACGGATCTACGAACCCGAGCTGCCATGATCGTGTCGGTGGTGAAGGTCAGGAACATGACCGTGCTCATGTGCGAGGGACTCGTGGTCGTGTTCGTGTGAATGAAGCAGGCTCGCCGGTGCCCCCGCGTGCGTGTGTGTATGGTGCATGTCATCATGGCGGTGAGAGTGGATGTGGGACATCTTTTCGTGGAGATGGCTGTGTACGTGGCGGCCGCGCAGCATAAGGGCGATGGACCCCAGGAGAACCGCTACCGCCACTATCTGCAGGGCTGACAGTCTTTCCGCGAGCAGCAGGAATGAGAAGAGCATTCCAAAAAAGGGCGCGCTTGCGAATAGAACTTGACCCCGAGCAGCGCCGATCCGCTGGGCTGCGGTGATGTACAGCACGATGCTCCCTCCATAGCAGACTGCTCCCAGGGCAAGCGAGGCAACGCCGACGGCTGCGCCAGGAAGTGCGCCAACGGTCAGGGCACCGATGATTGAGTTCACCGCACCGGCGATGATTCCCTTGACGAACGTGGTCTCCTGAGGAGTGAGTCCATCGATGAGAGCTGTGAGATTGTTGTCCAGCCCCCAGCAGACGCAGGCCAAAGCAACGAAAAGCGAGGGAATGATTCCCGCGCTTCCTTCACCTATTGTGATCAGAACACCCGCAAGAAGGGCGCCGGCGACTCCCAGCGATCCGAGAAGATGCAGCTGGTCCCTGAAAAAAATGAATCCCAGGACTGCGGTTGCGGCAAGCTCCAGGTTGAGCCACAGGGACACGGAAGAAGCTTGCGCCGACTTGAGCCCCAGAAGAAGCAACACTGGACCCAGGCACCCGCCGAAGAGCACCGCTGCTCCGAGCCGCAGGGCATTTCTTCCGTCGAGGCGTCCTCGTCCAGACCTCCGCCATTGAGCAGCGACAAATGGCAGCATCCCGAATCCCGCGCCCAAGTATAAAAGTCCCGCGAACGCGAACTGTGAAAGACTCTGGAGGAGCATCTTGCTCAGAGGAGTCGCGATGCCAAACAGGGCGGCGGAAAGCACCCCGAAAAACACAGCTTCCGTCCTCATCGTGGATGAGCATACCATCTGATTGGCCGCTGTGACACTCAGCGTGACATCGAGGGCGAACACACATGGCCTTTGGTGGGACATGGACGGGTTCGATGTGATTGACTCAGTTCCGCGCGAACTCCTGTGTCTCCAACGGTCCTCTCAGCCAAGCCCCTTGTTTCCAAACCGATTGTGATGAGTCAGATCCTGGATATCGCGACGTACCCTCAGGTATGTGTCCGGTTGCCGTGATGGATACCCCATACGACAGGTAAAAGCGATTTTCAAATTCTCGGGGATATCCAGAAGCTGCTTGAGTTTGCTTTCGGCAGGACCTGCTGCCAGCGAGCTCAGGATATGCAGGCCTATTCCCATTGAGCTCGCCATGAGCCACATGTTTTCCATGACGCACCCAAGACTCATGATTCCCAGAAAATCACCTTCAGAAGCAGGCGCGCGCTGTCCGGGGTCATACAGGACAACGAGAAGCGCTGCGCTCGCCTGGAGGGGTATCCGCATCGCCATGCCCTTCTTCTCCTCCTCCGTCAGATCGGCGAGCCTGAAGTCGGGCTTCCGCATGACCGGCGGGAACATCGTGCCGAGGATCCCGACTTTCTTTCTCGCGAGCTCCTCTTCGGTGAAGGACAGCTGCCTGTAGTTTTCCCGCACGAAAACCTCGGAGAGAGAGAAGCCGAATCCTGCGATGGCGTCCAGCTTCTGCCTGTCGTCCACAACGATGATCTGGAAGTTCTGCATGTTGTGGGCCGTCGGTGCCCAGCGACCGGCTTCGACTATCCTCTCCAATCCCTCTTTTTCGATCCGTTGCTGTTGATCATACGGTCCCCTCTGGGAGCGCCTCTCCCGCATCAGGGTGAGCAGATCCACCATGCCCCGCCTCCTTTAGTCGTGCATTTTCAGGACCGACCTGAAATGCACCTTTGCGCTCATCATTTTCTCAAAAGCTATGGCCGCCTGCTCCAGGGGGAACACTTCCACCATCGGGACCACTTTGAAGAGCAGGCTGAAGCTCAAGGTATCAGCCATGTTGCCTCCGACCCACCCGCGAATGGATTGCCCGCCCCGCAGGAGGAGGGCAGGAGGAACCAGCATGGGCTCGCTGGCGTAGGATACGATGATCGCCTGCCCGCCTCGTCCCAGCCCGCCGATCAGCTGGCTGATGGCCTTGCCATCGGGCGCAAGGCAGAGGATGACCCGTGCCCCGCCCATTTTTTTCAGCTCTTTCGCCGCATCGGCGCTGCTCGTGTCGATAAAGGCATGCGCGCCGAGTGTCCGGGCAAGCTCCTGTTTCTCCTTGCCCCGGGACAGCACGACAGTCCTGAAGCCGAGTCTCACCGCGAACTGAAGGGCAAGGTGTCCCAATCCGCCAAGCCCGTGGATCGCGACGAGGTCCCCACCCTGCGCTCCGCTGTTGCGCAAAGCTCCGAAGCTGGTGGACCCGGCGCAAAGCAATGGCGCTGCTTCCACGGAAGAGAGCTCCTGTGGAATGGCGGCCAGGACCTCCGCACGGGCCGTCATGTATTCGGCATAGCCGCCGTCAGAAGAGAGACCCGTTGTCAGCGTGTTTTCGCAGGCCCAGAACTCGCCGCGTCGGCACGCATTGCACTGGAAACAGTGCCCTCCGTGCCAACCTACTCCCACCCGCTGGCCCATCTTCCAGCCCGACACCGCGGCACCCGTTTTGCGTATGATGCCGACCACCTCGTGCCCCGGGATCCTTGGATAGGTGATCCCCGGAAAATGTCCTTCCTTTGCCACCGCATCCCCGTGACAGATGCCGCAGGCATCCACCTGCAGCAGAACTTCATTCTCCCGGGGCTCCGGCACTTCTCTGCTGACGAGCTCGAACTCCGCGCCCGGGGCTCGGACCTGGACCGCCTTCATCATGGGCATGACATCACCTCCTCCTGGTTTCCTCTTTTTCGGGACATTCTCATTCCGTGCCTGTCAGCCGGGCGATACCCGAGAGAAGGGTTTCTATCGCGCCCGCAAAGCGAGCCTTTTCGGCGATCCCCATCCGGTCAAGCGCGCCGCAGATGAGCTCGGTTCGACGCACGATTTCACTGTTCAATCTGGCGGTGCCGGAGGCGGTGAGCTCGTAGCTCACATTCCGCCGGTCATCCGGGTCTCCCGTCCTCGCGGCAAACCCCTCCTCGACCATGCGGTTGAGCATGATGCACAGTGCCGAGGAAGACAGCCCATCGTGCATGGCGAGCGTCTTGAGGTAGCCCTTCCCGTAATACCTGAGCGTGAGAAGTGTGCGAAACCTTTCCTCGCTCATACCGCCCCCCGCCAGGGGCGGAAGCAGCTCTCTCACGTACCGCTTCATGGCTCCCAGCAGCTCGAGAAATCGGCCCGCCACCTCACGGTCGCGCGCGCGCTGCACACGGGACGGACTTGTTGAGCCTTTTCTCATTCTGCAGCTTCTCCCAGACGATTCACATGCTGAACGGCGGCTCCCCGATCTTCTCTTCCGCGCACGAGTGAGAACCCTGCCGCGAGCAGGCACAGCACGAGCGAGACAAAGAACGCGCTTCGGATGCCCACGACGAACGCCTGCATCGTCTCCGAGCCCAGTGTGACGTTTGTTCCGACGAAGAGCTGCATCATCGCATCCCGTGGAAGGCTGCCGGCGGCAACCGCCAGAGCCAGGGCGAAGCTGGTCACCATGCCCGTCTGCCGCAGCGTGGCAAGAGTTGCCGATGCGATGCCCAGGCGGTGTCGCGGGGCTCCATTCATCGCGGCACTCGTGTTGGGGGAAAAGAAAAGCCCGCCGCCGAGCCCGACCAGCACCAGCCCGAAAGCGATGGAGCCATAACTGGAGGTCGGCGACAGCCGCAGCACGAACCACGCCAGTGCCGCTGCCTGAAGCAGGAGGCCGGTGGTGGCGGGGATCCTCGCGCCGATGCGATCGGCAAGAAGGCCGCTCAGCGGCCCCGTCACCGCGCTCACGATGGAGAGCGGAATGAGAAAGAGCGCAGCAGTGAGCGGGCTGTAGCCGCGCACTCCCTGGAAGTAGAAGACGATGAGGAAGGTGACGGCGAACATGGCCAATGACTGCAGCAGCGCCGACACGACGGAAAAGCCGTAGACGCGGTTCTTGAACAGGGAGAGATCGAGCACGGGGCTTGCGACGCGGCGCTCCCGCCTGAGAAAAATGGCCAGCGTCAGAATGAACAGCAGGAACAATGAAAGGATCGGGAGCGAGGTCCAGCTCATCTGGATGCCGAGCGTGAGCGCGAAGAGAAGCGCGACAAGTCCCAGGCTGAATATGGCCGCCCCGCCGAGATCGAACCTTTCGGTCTTGTTGCGTGCGGACATCTCCTTCAATGCCAGGAAGCCCCACACGGTGCCCAGTATCCCGATGGGCACGTTGATGTAGAAGATCCATCGCCAATTCGCGGCCGCGAGGATCAGCCCGCCCAGGAGGGGGCCGGCGATGCCGCCAAGCGCCCAGGTTATGCCGTTGATTCCCAGCGCCCGCCCCCGTTGGTGGGGCGGGAAAACCTCAGCGATGATTGCAGGGCTGTTTACCATCATGAAGGCGGCCCCGGCGCCCTGCACGAGTCGGAAAATGATGAGCTGTGTCGCGCTCTGCGACAGGCCGCAAAGCGCAGAGCCGGCGGTGAAGATGATGAAGCCGAGGTTGTACATCCGCACGCGCCCGAACATGTCCGCAATACGTCCGAACGTCAGCAGGCAGACGGTGCTCATGAGGATATAGGCCATGATGACCCACACCATCTCGACAAGGCCCGCGTGCAGCTTCACCATCATGTCCGGCAGGGCCAGGGTCACGATCGTGCCGTCGATCGACGCCATCAAGGCGCCAATTGTCGTCACGCTGAGCGCGATCCACCTGTAATCGATTCTCCGATGGACGGAAAGACCATCAGTGGCGTTCATTGCGCCTCTTTGAGTCCTGCGGACGCTGTGTACAAGGCACCCACACCAGCCAGGTGGCAGGAGACCCGCAGAGCTTCAGCAATCTCCTGGGTCGATGCTCCCGCTTTCCTTGCCTGGCCCGCGAGGCTCCGCACCCCGTTTTCCGCTCCGTGCGCCGCGTCAAATGCCATGGCAATGAGCAGCTTCACCTTTCGCGGCAGGGCTCCGTCCGCATAGACGAACTCATTCTGTTCCCGAAGACGCTTCAGCATCTCGGGATCGATTCTGCCAAGCGCCTCCAATGGATCGTAAGGCATGTTCCTTCTCCTTTCTCGAAAACGCCGCCGTGCGCGGGGGCCGCACGATCATTCTACTACAAAATCATTTTACTATAAAACCTTATCTGCGTCAAGTGCCGCATGTACGCCGTAGACTTCGTTGTCGCTGCTGCGATGCCCGCGTAAGGGCGATATGCGCTTGACTCAGCTCCTCTGCAGATCTACAAATCGCCGTGAATGCATGATGTCCCCCAGGGGGGCGTTTCCCTGTTCGTTTTCAGCTATGCTATCCCTTACTCCCTGATCTGCAAAACGATCTTGCCTTTCACATGGCCTGCTTCGCGGGCAAGGAATGCGTCCCGTATCTTCGCCAAAGGGAACACGCGGTCGATGTGGACCTTCAGAGTTCCCTCTGCAACGAGCTGCGCAAGCCTGTCCAGGCTCGTCGTCGTGACGGCGGTCATCTGTCCGAGAGCCGTTACTCCGAACTTTGCGGCCAGCTCTGCGTCCGGCTGAGCTGCTATGGAGACAATGGTGCCGCCTCTTTTCAGGACGCTGAACGAGCTCTTGTACGCAGCGCCTCCCGCGGTATCGAGGACGAAGTCGCAGTCCTTCACACTCCCCGGGAGGGCTGTTTTCTCGAAATCGATGACCTGATCAGCTCCCAGTGACCTCACATAGTCCACAGCCGAACCCCGGCACGCGGCGATGACACGGGCCCCGAGCTTCTTCGCCATCTGGATGGCAAAAGTGCCGATGCCGCCCGAGCCGCCCTGGACAAAGATCGTGCTCCCTTTGGATATCTTCAAAGTCTCCAGGGCTTGCAGCGCGCTCACGCCGGCAAGCGGGAGAGCCGCGGCCTCAGGAAAGCTCAATCCAGCCGGAGCTTTGGCCAGCATTCCGACCGGTACCGAGGCAAACTCCGCGAATGCGCCGCTGGCGCCGGCCATGACTGACGCCGTGCCGAAGACCCGGTCTCCGGTCTTGAAATTGCCGATTCCCTGGCCCGTCTCCACGACGACTCCCGCAATGTCGATGCCGAGCGTGGCAGGAAATGTGAGCGGCATCATCTGGTGCATGTACCCCATTCGGATGGATGAGTCCGCCGGGTTGAGGCTTGCGGCGTGGATCTCGACGAGCACTTTCCCGCCACCTGTGGGCGGCCGCGGTACATCCTGTCTGATCGCCACGACGCTTGCATCACCGTACTGAGTTATCTGTGCTGCTTTCATGATTCTCTCCTTGGGTATGAAATATAAACAACTAAAAATTATTAATCAACTTTTTTCATCTCTTTCGTTGTATCTTTTAAGGGTCATGGACGGACAGCGGTTCTCAGAAGATCATTGCCAGGCGGAAGCCCTGAAGTTGCTCGGGGACTATGTCACATTGCGCATCATCGACTTCCTTCGCGCGAACGAGCTCCGCTTCACGGAGCTCCAGCGGTCGATCGGTGACGTGAACTCGGTCACGCTCTCCAAGCGGCTCAAGCGTCTGGAGGCCGCGGGCGTGGTCGAGAGGGAAGAAGCAACAATCGACAAGCAGTCCGTTGCCTACAGGCTCACGGCACTGGGCAAAGGACTGCTGCCCGTTCTGCGGGAGATCCAGAACTTCACGAAGCAGAATGTCAGGCAGGGCTTCACGATGGGCTTGCACCCGGGGAAAGGGGCCGGGCAAAGACCCCTCCGGGCGAAATCCTGACCCTCACCGCAATGCCGTCACCGCTCTACGACGTCCTTCGGTTGTCCGCCTGCTGCCGCATCTCGGCAAACCCGGCAGCGGCTTCCCGGACCTCTTCAGGGAACTCGGCCATCTCCTGAACCTGGCGCAACTCGACTACATCGTCGCCTGAAGCAGGACACCGCTTGGCCCATTCGATTGCCTCTTCTTTCGACTTCACCTGGATCATCCAGTAGCCGCCGATCACTTCTTTTGCCTCGGCAAAGGGCCCGTCCTCCACCCTGGGCTTCCCTCCCCGAAATGAGATGCGCGCTCCCATGGAGGGGGGGTGAAGGCCATCGAGTGCGAGCAGCACGCCCGCCTTCTGAAGGGCCTCGTTGTATTTCATCATGGCGGAAACAGCCCCGGCATCAGGCATGGCGCCCGCGGGCGCCTTCTCGTACCCTTTCGGGATCATCAGCATCATGAATCTCATGGCTTCTCTCCTCTCACCAATATACGACGAACCGGGCTGCAGGAAATCGACATGCGGGGCCGTGCCGGGGTGCCGTATTGGGAGAGGAAGCTGGGGGAACGCGCGGGCCGTCCTGCTTGCTTTATAGTTTTAAGTGCTTTATCCTTTTAAGCGAAAGAACATGGGGGTGACCAGAATGAGTAGTGAGGCAGCGCATTTCAGAGAGCCGGTGTCCCGCGCGGTTCTCGACCAGGTTGCGGTGCGGCTCAGGGAGCGCAACATGGAAGGGATAATCGTATCGGACGCATCTCAGGCGCGCGACGCCGTCCTGGAACGGCTCCCTGCGGGGGCCGAGGTTCATGCCGGAAAATCCAAGACGCTCCAGGAAATCGGAGTCACGCCGGTGCTGGCCGCAGACGGCAAATACAATTACCTGCGAAACATCTACCTGAAAATGGACCGGGAGACGCAGAAGCAGGAGATTCGCAAGCTCATTGCGGCTCCCGACTACATGCTGGGAAGCGTCAGCGCCGTGACTCGGGACGGCATCCTGGTGGCCGCCTCCGCGACGGCGAGCCAGCTCGGGCCCTACGCGGTGGGGGGCGGGAAAGTCATCCTGGTGGTGGGAAGCCAGAAGGTCGTGCCTGACCTTGATTCTGCATTTGCCCGGATCCGCGAGTACGTCCTCCCGTGGGAGGATTCCCAGGTGCAGGCGGCCATGGGAATCAACAGCTTTGTCGGCAAGATCCTCATCATCGAGCGCGAGTGGGTTGCCGGGCGCATCACCGTCCTGCTTGTTCAACAGCCGGTGGGGATATGAGGCGGAGGCGGTCGAGTCTTCGTAGTAGATCGAGAGCGAGGCCGGCCAGGATCGGAGAGGTGTCTTTCCCTCATACGGCGGGAAGAGGTATGCTCTTCCTAGCCTGATATGGAAGAACAGAACGAACAGGACAGCACACTGAATCCCGAAGGGGACCCGAGAAACCTCGGCGGCTACTTCCTCGTGTCCGAGATCGGCCTGATGGACCCCAACTTTGTACGATCGGTCATCCTGATGATCACCCACGATGAGAACGGGGCCTTCGGCCTTATCGTGAATAGGCCATTCAAGCTCACGCTGGGAGAGCTGGTCGAGGGGCTGGAAGAATCGCCCGCCTCCTCGATTCCCGTGTATGTGGGGGGGCCCGTCCAGCAGGAGCTCCTGTTCATCCTGCACACGGCGTTTCCCCGCGATGATCGGGACGATTACGGCGAGAGACCTGTCGAAGGGGTGATCTTCGAGCCCGCAACCCAGTCCGTCGTGGAGTATCTGAAGGGCGATTGGAGCGCCCTGCCGGAACAGCAGCGCCCGGCGGTGCGGCTCTACGCCGGCTACTCCGGCTGGGGCCCCGGGCAGGTCGAGGGGGAGTTGAAGGCGGAGGCCTGGGTGGTCGTGAAAGCGAACTCCGATATCATCTTTCATCCCAACCCCGCGGGAGCATGGGCGGATGCTTTCGTCAAAAAGGGGCCGCTGTACCAGATCATTCTGCAGACCGGTTTCAAGCCGTCGATGAACTAGCATACCGCTTGCATCCCCGCATCCCCTGCGCGAGAATGGGGAAGGGTTCTCCATGGGGCGCATCCTCAAGTTCAGCCGCGATCGTCAGGACGGTCCGGGCCGCATCGATGCCGCAAAGATCTGGGAATATGTGCTCCCGCGGCTCGATTTTCCGCTGCCGGAGTTCATCTCCCGGGAGATCGATACGGCCATAGGCGACATATGGAACGCGTCTGAGAACGAGATCGATTTCTATGATTGCGTGAACGCGCTGGAATCATTGCGGGGCAAAGACATCCTGATCCCCTCCGCGCGAAGGGAAAAGATCGTTTCTCTCATATTTGAATACCTTGAAAAAAACGGCTATCTGTTTCGCATCGATTGACCATGGGAGATCGCGGCGGCCTATGTGCGGGGCGGATACATGATCGTTTTGTTTCTGCCCCCGTTCTTGGCGCGGTAGAGGGCCATGTCCGCATTCCTCAGCAGCCCTTCCGCGGTCATGCCTCGCTCGAGCTGGGCGACCCCGAGACTGATCGTCACTTCAGAGACTTTCCCCACCGCGCTTTCCTGAACAGATTCGCGCAGCCGCTCGGCGACCGCCGCGCCCCCCTCCGCGTCGTTGCCGGGGAGAGCCATCACGAACTCATCCCCTCCATAACGGCCGACGAAATCGTATGCGCGGAGGCTCTCCTCCAGGCGCGCGAATATCCCCTTCAATACCGCATCTCCCACCTGATGTCCGTGGTCGTCATTGATTCTCTTGAAGTGATCGATATCGACGAACACGACGCTCAGACGCGTGCCCAGCCGTGCGCAGCGGTCGACTTCCGACTCGAGCCGCTCGAGAAATACCCGCCTGTTGGGAGATCCGGTGAGCTCATCGACGGTCGCGTAGCGCTCCAGGCTCAGCTGCTGCATCCTCAGGTGACGGATCACGCGCATGACGGTGAAGCTCAGGATCCCTGCCGTGATGGCCCCCACCGGCAATGCGATGAGGAGCAATTCAGGCCGTGCGGCGCGGAAGACCAGCAGGCTTGCTGCCAGGGTAAGAAGCTCGACCAGGGCCAGGGCGCCGATGATCAGGAGCCAGAAGAAGGTCCGTGGGGAAAGGCGGCTGAGCGCGTGAATGGTTCTCATGCGCATGGGAACGGGGCGATCCTTCTCATCCGCGCCGCGCGCGGGACGCTTTCCGCGTGCCGCTCGATCTGTCGTGACTGTCGCCTGCTCCGGCATTGCTTTCCTCCATTGTACGCCACATCGGGAATTCTGCAATGAAGAAATAAAGGGAAAGAAGCGCGCGAATTCGACGGCCGGGTGCGCAGACCTCGCGTCCGACGCGCACCGATCTTGACATTGGCCCGGACACTTCTTACCCTTATGGATAGATCCGGGAAACAGAAGGGGGGCACCATGCCGGTCAGTGTCGAGCAGGTCGCGTCGAAAAAGCAGCTCAAAGAGTTCGTGATGCTCCCGTACCGGCTCTACCGCAATGACAAGAACTGGGTGCCGCAGCTTCTCATGGACGACTACAAAAAGCTCGACAGGAAAAAGAACCCGTTCTTTCAGCATGCCGAAGCCGAGTTTTTCATCGCGCGGCGCGACGGCACGGCCGTGGGCCGCATTGCCTCAGTTCACGACAGGATCTGGGAGGAGACTCACGGAGACAAGAGCGCGTACTGGGGATGGTTCGAGTGCATCGACGACCCGGAGGTCGCAAAGGCGCTTTTCAATTCAGCATTCGACTGGGCCAGGAAGCGCGGATGCACGCGCATCATCGGCCCCATGAGCCCCAACGCCAACGATCTCATCGGGACCCAGGTGGAAGGCTTCGAAGGCTCGCCGGTCATCCTGATGCCCTACAATCCTCCTTTCTACGACAAGCTCATCCAGGGCTATGGCAACAGGAAGTGGAAGGACCTCGTTGCGTGGCTCATGGACAATCCGGACATACCCGAGCGGCTGGCAAAGATCATGCCGCGCGTGCAGGCCAAGGGCGGGTTCACGATCCGCACGCTGAACATGAAGGAATACAAGAACGAGATCAACCGCTTCAACGCGCTGTACAACCAGTTCGAGAAGGTCAACGCCGTCTTCACTCCCATGACGCTCGCGGAGATCGAGCTCATGGCGAATGACTTGAAGATTGCGCTGGACCCGGACCTTGTGTTTTTTGCGGAAGTGGACGGCAAGCCCGTCGGCGTGTCCCTGACCATGCCGGATTTCAACGTGGCGTTCAAGGCGGCGAAGGGGCGTCTTTTTCCCTTCGGAATTTTCCACCTTCTCACTGCCAAAAAGAAGACCCGTCTCGTCCGCACCATCAGCATGGGCGTGCTGAAGGACTACAGGAACAAGGGAATCGATCTCGCTTTCTACTTTCACACCTACAAGAACGGCGTGACCAAAGGCTACCGCGCCGCGGAGATGTCCTGGGTGGAGGAGGACAACGCGGCGATGACCAACACCGCGCTCAAGCTCGGAGGCAAGCCGTACCGGAAGTACCGGGTCTACGAGCACGCCCTGTAAGCCGAACCCCGCACAGCGAACCGCATGCAGGTCTCGACCGACACCGTCATCGAAGTCCGCGATGTCTCGAAGAGCTATGGCCCGCTCCTGGCGGTGAACAGCCTGAGCTTTTCGGTGGGTCGATCCGCCTGCGTGGGGCTTCTGGGCCCCAACGGCGCGGGGAAAACGACCATGCTGAAAATGATCTACGCCATGTGCCTCCGCGATCCGGGGCCGGGCTCTTCGATCCTCGTTTTCGGTCATGATCCCGCGCGGAACGAGCTGGAGATCAAGTTCCTCTCCGGGGTCGTTCCCCAGGAGGACAACCTCGATGCGGAGCTCAACGTCCGGCAAAACTTCCTCGTGTACGCAAGGCTCTACGGAATGCAGCGGCGCGCCGCCGAGCGGCGGATCGGGGAGCTGCTGGATTTCATGGAGCTGGCAGAGAAGCGCACGGTGAAAATAAAGGAGCTGTCAGGCGGGATGAAGCGCCGGCTCATCATTGCCCGGGCATTGCTCGAACAGTCCGCGCCTTCTCATCCTTGATGAGCCCACAACCGGCCTGGATCCCCAGGTGCGGCACCTGATCTGGGACAAGCTGCGCCAGCTCAGGCGGGAGGGCCTCACGATCCTCCTGACCACTCACTACATGGAAGAGGCTTCCCAGATCTGCGACTCGGTGCTCATTATGCACAAGGGCGCCAAGGTGATGGAGGGTGCACCGGGGCACCTCGTGCAGACCCGGATCGAGCGCTACGTGCTGGAAGCGCGCCATCGAGACGCCTTCCCGCGCGCCGCGGAGATTCTCCCCGGCCTGCCGGTCCGGATGGACGCTGCCGTGGATTCACTGCGTTTCTATTCCCAGCAGGACGAAGCGCTTCGCGAGCTGGCAGCGCGCCTTGGGCCGGGCGAATACCAGTTCAGAGAGACCAATCTCGAAGACCTTTTTCTTCAGGCAACGGGGAGCGGGCTCGGTGATCAGCAGTAGGGCGCATCCCCCGTTCACCCGCCGGGTCCTCGCCGTTTGGTATCGACACTATCGAGTCTATACGAAGAATCTTGTCAGCAACGGTCTCCCGCCGTTCCTCGAGCCGCTCATTTTCCTGGCCGGTATCGGCCTGGGAATGGGAAAGTACGTGACGAGCATGCAGAACCTGCCCTACATCGTGTTCCTTGCAACGGGGCTTCCCATCACCGCCGCCATGTTCACCGCTGCGTTCGAGTGCACGTTCGGGACTTTCATCAGGCTGGAATTCGACAAGGTATACGATGGGATGCTGGCCGCGCCCATTTCCGCCAACGACCTCCTGATCGGGGAAATACTCTGGGCGGGGACCAAGGGCCTCTTCTTCGCCCTCGCCGTCATCAGCGTCGAGGCGCTCTTCGGGATCGTTCCAATGCCGCTCAGCTATCTCACGGGCATCGTCGGTTTTCTCACGGGGCTGATGTTCGCCACGATTGCCCTCCTTGTCACTTCGTTCGTGTCCACCATCAACCACTTCAATTTCTTCTTCACCGGCTTCCTGTCTCCCATGTTTTTCTTCTCAGGTGTGGTGTTTCCCATTGACAACCTCCCGACCGTACTGCGGCCCGTCGCAGAAATCTTTCCCCTTACGCACTCCGTGCGCATGGCGCGCGCGCTCGACCTCGGCGTCGTGTCGGGTGAGCTCGGCATCGACCTCATCTGCATTCTCGGTTTCACCGGCATCGCCGGCTATTTCGCCATTCGGCGGCTGAAAAGGAAGCTCATACAATAGATGGAAGAGATGGAAGGCGACATTATTCTCTTCAACGGCCGGGTTCGCACAATGGAGGCTGCGGCACCGCGGGCTTCCGCAATTGCTGTCCGCGGCGGGCGCATTCGCCATGTGGGAAACGATACGGCCGTGCGCGCCGCGGCGGGCGGCACGCGAGGGGTCCAGTCCATAGATCTCCAGGGCAGGTGCGTCCTCCCCGGGCTCACCGACTCTCATCTGCATTTCAAGTGGTTCGCGGAATCGCTTGCCGCCGTGGACGTGGAAACCGCGACACTGGATGAGGCAGTTGCCCGGGTACGCGCGCGCGCCCAAACGGCCGAACCGGGTGCGTGGATCACCGGCACGGGATGGAACCACAATGTGTGGGGAACCGGCGCGCTGCCGGACCTCGAGCCGCTGGACAGGGCAGCCCCGCGCAATCCCGTCGCCCTTCAGGCCAAGAGCGGGCATGCGCTCTGGGTGAACTCTCTGGCCCTCCTGAAGGCGGGGATCCGGCTGGAAACGCCCGACCCGGAGGGCGGGAAGATCGCGCACGGAAAAGACGGCACGCCCTCGGGGATTCTGCTGGAAAACGCGACGGATCTCGTGCACGCGGTGATCCCGAAGTCGACCCGGGGAGACCTCGCGCGGATGATGCGTGACGCCCAGACCGCGGTCCACAGGCTTGGACTGACCGGCGTGCACGACTTCGACAGCTCGCTCGCGCTGCAGGCGTTCCTCGAGCTGGAAAACAGGGGAGAGCTTGCGCTTCGAGTCGTGAAGGGCATTCCGCACGAGCACTTGCCGGCCGCAATTGATCTGGGCATGCGCACGGGGTTCGGCGGGGAGCTTCTTCGCCTCGGCCAGGTCAAGATGTTCGCCGACGGCGCATTGGGGCCGCAGACGGCGTGGATGCTGGCCCCCTACGAAGGAAGCTGGGCGACCGGCATACCGACCTTGAGCGAGGAGCAGCTCGTCATCGACATCTCCCGGGCAAATGCAGCCGGTATCGCGTGCGCCGTGCACGCCATCGGAGATGCGGCCTGCCACATGGTCCTGAACGCCTTCGAAAAGTCGGCGCACGCAGCTCCGGGCCCCGGGGCCGGCGGGCTGCGCGGGCTGCGGAATCGAATCGAACACGTCCAGCTCCTGCACCCCGACGACCTCGGGCGTCTTGCCCGGCTTGGCATTGTCGCCTCCATGCAGCCGCTGCATGCCACCTCCGACATGCTGATCGCGGAACGCTACTGGGGCGCGCGCTGCGCGGGGGCGTACGCGTGGAAGTCGCTTCTCGATGAAGGCACCGCGCTCGCCTTTGGCTCCGATTGCCCGGTGGAGATCCCTGATCCGCTTGCCGGCATCCACGCGGCCGTCACGCGGCGCCGTGCGGACGGCAGCCCCGGGCCCGGGGGGTGGCGGCCTGAACAGAGACTGAGCGTCGAACAGGCGGTGGGCGCCTACACGATGGGCGCCGCGTATGCCGCGGGTCGGGAGGAGGAGCTGGGGTCCATTGCGCCGGGCAAGCTGGCCGATCTGACCGTGCTGGACCGCGACATCTTTTCAATCGATCCTCAAGAGATACGAAACACGAAGGTCAGTGCCACCATGGTCGGGGGCAGGCTCGTCTGGGGCGCCCTCTGACGGGAGGGGGGCCGGGGCGAAGGCGACAGGGCCGCCGGACCAGAGGGAGCCGAGCGATGCTTTCCTGCGTCTCCTCCCCATGATAGAGTCATCCGCCATGGCCAGCGAGATTTTCACGATATTCCTTGCCGTGTTTATCGTGGTCGACCCCTTCGGGATAGTCCCGGTTTTCATCTCCCTCACCTCTTCTCTTCAGCCGGCGCGCAGGCGCGCCACCATACTCAAGTCGATCGGCGTGGCCTTCGTCGTGTTGTGCCTGTTCATATTCACGGGCAGCGCAATCCTGCGCTTTCTCGGCATCCAGCCGGGATCTTTCTTCATCGCGGGCGGAATTCTCATGTTCATCGTGTCCATGGACCTGCTCCTGGGCAAGCCGGGAAGGACCAAGACCTCGGGCGAGGAGAAGGGCGAGCAAAGGGAGGACGTTTCGATCTTTCCGCTGGCCATTCCCATGCTTGCCGGGCCCGGCACGATCACCACGATCCTGCTTTACGCGAGCGAGGAGAAGATCCCCGGCTTCATCCTGCCCGTTCTGGTGGGCTCCGTGGCGCTGGCCCTGGCGTTCGCGGGGATGACGATGTTTCTCAGCTCGTTTTTCCTGCGCGTTCTTGGCAGGACCGGCGTCTCCGTGATCGAGCGGATAATGGGAATCGTGCTTACCGGGCTCTCCGTGCAGTTCGTCTACGACGGCCTGTTGAAGCTGGGCGTCCTCGCGGCGCGATGAATCTCGCGGCGCCACAATCCGCGATAACAATCAGCCGGCGCGGCGCTCCGCGAGAAAGCTCGCGAGAAACCGTGCCGTGTGGGAGCCTGCGCGCACCCGGGCCACCTGCGCGGGAGTGCCCTGGGCCGCGATCCTTCCCCCGCCGTCGCCGCCCTCCGGGCCGAGGTCGATGATCCAGTCCGCCTCCGCAATGATGTCCAGGTTGTGCTCGACGATCACCACGGTGTTTCCCGCGTCCACCAGCCGGTGAAGGACCCGCACAAGCTTTTCTACGTCCGCCATGTGCAGGCCGATCGTGGGCTCGTCCAGCACGTACAAGGTGCGTGCCGCCGCGCCGGACATGCCATGACGGGGCGGCGCCCCTTCAGCGGGGACACGCGCCTTGGCAAGCTCCGTGACGAGCTTGATCCGCTGCGCCTCACCGCCGCTGAGGGAGGGACTCTGCTGGCCAAGGGAGAGGTAGCCGAGTCCCACTTGCTGAAGAAGGTGCAGCGCGTGGCGGATGCCGGGGTGGAAGTCGAAATAGAGGGCCGCCTCGTCAACGCTCATGGCAAGGACCTCGGCGATGCTCTTGTCCCGAAAACGCACGCTGAGGGTCTCTGCGTTGAAGCGCGCGCCCTCGCATGCGTCGCAGAGCACGGTCACGTCGGGCAGGAAGCTCATCTCGATCTTTTTCATTCCCTGTCCTTCACACTCGTCGCACCGTCCGCCGGAGACGTTGAAGGAGAACCTGCTGGCCGTGTAGCCGCGCATCCGCGCCTCGTTTGAAGCGGCGAAGAGGCGCCGGATGTCGTCCCAGATGCCGACGTAGGTGGCGGGGCAGGACCTCGGGGTCTTCCCGATAGGCGTCTGGTCCACTTCCAGGACCCTGTCGATCGCGTGCCACCCTTCGATCCCGTCGCAGCCGTGGAGGTTTCCCGTCGCGGCCGGGCCTGTCCGCCTGCCCCGCGCCTTTGAAATCAGGTGGCGAAGATTGCCGTACAATACCTCGCGCACCAGGGTGCTCTTGCCGCTGCCGCTTACGCCTGCAACGCAGGTCAGCCGGGCCAGGGGGATCGCGACCTCCAACCCTTGAAGGTTGTGCAGGCGCGCGTTCCTGATGCGCAGAACGGCGCCCGCAGCTTCCGGATCGATCTCGGGGCGGAGGGTTCTCCCGAGGAGCGGATGGCGCAGAGGGGTCTTCAGGAACCTGCCCGGTGAGCGATGCGCGGCTGCGGATGATGGCGGACACGGTGCCGCTGGCCACCACGCGGCCGCCGTTCGGCCCGCCGCCGGGGCCGAGGTCCACGATATGTTCGGCCCTCCGGATGGTTTCCTCGTCGTGCTCCACCACCACGACGGTGTTTCCCTTTTTTCGCAGGGACTGCAGGGTGTCCAGCAGCACGCCGTTGTCACGGGCGTGGAGACCGATGGTCGGCTCGTCCAGGATGTAGCAGACTCCGCGGAGATTGGAGCCAAGCTGGGAGGCGAGCCGGATCCGCTGTGCTTCTCCGCCGCTCAGCGTGGGCGCCGACCGGTCCAGGGACAGGTACGCGAGCCCGACGCTTTGCAGGAACTCGAGCCGGGAGAGGATTTCGGCGATGATGTCCCGCGCAATTTCCTGCTCGCGTCGCGAGAAGCGGAGCGCCCTCATCTCCCGTTCCATGTCCGCCACGGGGAGGTCCAGGTACTCCGCAATGCTCTTCCCGCGAAATCTGACCGCAAGGGCTTCAGGCCTGAGGCGCTTCCCGTTGCAGGCGGGACAGATCTTTTCCGGACCGCCCCACCAGTCGTTCCACCAGATTTCTTCCCCGGTCTGCTCGGCGTCGAAGCCCGAGAGCTGGAGTCCCGTGCCAAAGCAGGAAGGACACCATCCGTGCTTCGAGTTGTAGGAGAAGAGGCGGGGGTCAAGCTCTTCGAAGCTCCGTCCGCACCGGGGGCACGCGCGTTTCGTGGAAAAGACGGTCTCTTTGCCGGTGCCGCCTCCACGTGAAGCAGCGACAACCCGGATCACACCCTTTCCGAAATCAAGGCCGCGCCCGATCAGCTCGCGAAGGGTCTTCTCCCTCTCCGCCGATACGAGCTCCGTGCCCACGGGAAGCTCGATCGAGTGTTCTTTGAACCTTTCAAGCCGCGGCCACGCCGCCGTGGGAAGCAGCTTCCCATCCACCCGAAGCTGATCGAAGCCTTTGCCTGCCGCCCATGCGGCCAGGTCCGTGTAGTAGCCTTTGCGCGCGGTGACCAGCGGGGAGAGAACGGTGACCCGCTTGCCGCGGTAGTCGGCAAGCACGCGCGCGACAATGGCATCAGGGGTTTGCGGCTGGATGGGCACGCCGCACTCCGGGCAGTGCTGGACGCCGAGCTTCACGTACAGCAGGCGCAGGAAAGGGGAAATCTCGGTGAGTGTGGCCACCGTGCTCTTCCTGCCGCCCCTGCTCGTGCGCTGCTCGATGGCGACCGTGGGCGGCAGGCCGTAGACGCCGTCCACGTCGGGCCTGCGCGCCGGCTGCACGAACTGCCGCGCGTACGCGTTCAATGACTCGAGGTAGCGGCGCTGGCCCTCGGCAAAGAGAATGTCGAAAGCGATCGTGCTCTTGCCGCTGCCGCTGACGCCGGTGATGACGCTGAACACGTCGCGGGGGATGGACAGGTCGATGTTCTTGAGGTTGTGCTCCCGCGCGTGCCGGATGACGATGGCATTGTCGCTCACTCCCGGAAGTTGGGCGTCCCTGCGGGCTTTGCGCGCGGAGCGGGCCGCGTGCGCGGGGCCTTTCTTGCCGGCAATGAGAGACTTGAAGGCCGCCAGTCCCGAGGAGCGCAGCGCCGCGCCCGTGCGGCTCTCCGCGCAGTCAGCCACCTGTCGCGGAGTTCCCTCGCACACGACCCTCCCTCCGGCCTCACCGCCGTCGGGCCCCAGGTCGACGATCCAGTCGCAGGCGCGGATCACATCGAGGTTGTGCTCGATGACGGCCACGGAATGACCGGCGTCGACGAGCTGACGAAACGCCCCCAGCAGCGTGGCGATGTCATCGAAGTGCAGGCCCGTGGTGGGCTCGTCGAACAGGAAGAGGTTTCCCCTTCCCGCCCTTCCCGCGGTGTGCTCTCCCAGGTACCCGGCCAGCTTCAGCCTCTGCGCTTCGCCGCCGCTCAGGGTGGGTACCGGCTGGCCCAGGCTGACGTATCCCAGGCCTACTGCGGCAAGGGGGGCAAGGCCGGCGATCACCTCGGGCGCCTCGGAAAAAAACGCGCATGCCTCGGAGACCGTCATGTCGAGGACATCCGCAACGGACTTTGCCGCTGCACCGGGGATCAATGCCGAGGCGCCCGGGGGGAACAGTCGCACGTCCAGGATCTCGCGGCGGAAGCGCCTTCCGTCACAGTCGGGGCAGCGCAGGTACACGTCGCTGAGGAACTGCATCTCGATGTGCTCGAAACCGCTGCCGCTGCAGGTGGGGCACCTGCCGGTTCCCGCGTTGAAGCTGAACGTGCCTGCCGTGTAGCCGCGCTCGCGGGAAAGAGGCTCGGCGGCATAGAGCTTCCTGATGACGTCGAAGGCGCCCACGTAGCTTACCGGATTGGATCGCGCGGTCCTGCCGATGGGCGACTGGTCGACCATGACGACGTTCTCCACCAGGTCGTGCCCCGTGATTTCCCTGTGCTTTCCCGGCGGGTCCGCCGGCTTGTGCTTGAGCGCGCGGAGCGCGTTGTACAGGACGTCCTGCATGAGGGTGGATTTGCCCGAACCGCTCACGCCGGTGATGCACACGAGCCTGCCCAGAGGGAGATCGACGTCGATGGTCTTGAGGTTGTGCTCGGCCGCGCCGAGGATACGGATGACGCGGCCCTCGGAAGGAACCGTTGAATCCGGCTTTTTTCCCGGCACGGCCTTGCCGCTCCGGCCCGCCCTCCCCGGGCGGGTCTTCATCGATTGTGCCGTGCGCGCCTGGACTTTCTTCTTGCCCGTCAGGTACTGAGCGGTGAGGGAGCGCGTGCTCTGCAGGAGCGCGGACAGCTCCCCGAAAAACACCACCTGGCCGCCGTGCTCTCCCGCGCCCGGGCCCATGTCCAGCACTACGTCAGCTGCCCGGATCACATCGGGGTCATGCTCCACCACCACAATGGTGTTGCCTGCGTCGCGCAGGCGGCAGAGCACCCCGATCAGCTTGCCGATGTCGCGCGGGTGAAGCCCGATGCTCGGCTCATCCAGGACGAACAGCGCATTGACCAGCGAAGTGCCAAGGGCGGTCGTGAGATTGATCCTCTGCACTTCTCCGCCGCTCAGCGTGCGGGACTGTCTGTCGAGGGTCAGGTATCCCAGGCCCACGTCCACCAGGTAGCGCAGCCGGGTCCTGATCTCGGCAAGGAGTATGCCGGTCGCCTCGTCCAGGGGGGCAGGGAGCGCGATTCCTTCGAACAGCGCAAGGCACCTGTCGATCGGGAGGAGCATCACGTCGTGGATCGAGAGCTTCTCTTCTCCGATTCTCCAGAGAAGGGCCTGGGGCTTCAGGCGCGCCCCGCCGCAGGCAGGGCACGGGGTGTAGGCGCGATACTTGGAGAGGAGCACCCGAATGTGCATCCGGTAGCTCTTGGACTCCAGCCATCCGAAAAAACGCTTCGCGCCGAACCATACCCCGTCGTCCCAATCTCCCTCGCCTTCGATGACCCATGCGCGCTGATCGTCACTCAGGTCTTGCCAGGGTACATTTGTGGGCACTCCCCGCTTTCGGGCATGGGAGATGAGCTCCTCCTGCACTTCTTTGAAGCTCTCGGTCTGCCACGGCCTGACCGCGCCCCCTGCCAGGCTCTTGGTGTCGTCAGGTATGACCAGGCCCCAGTCGATCCCGATGGTCCGTCCAAAGCCCCGGCACGTCTCGCACGCGCCCAGGGGAGAGTTGAATGAGAACAGGTTGGGCGAGGGATCGTCGTAATGGATATCGCAGAACGCGCAGTGCAGGTCGGATGAGAACCGGAGCTCCTCGCCCGGCTCCCCCGCGGAATCGAGACAGTGCGCCGAAACCCTTCCCTGGCCGTATTTCAGCGCCGCCTCGAGGTCCTCCACCAGCCTGCCCCTGTTCTCCGCGCTGCTCGTGATACGGTCCTGGATCACCTCCAGCCTGCTTCCTTCCTTCTTATGGATGCGGGTGTAGCCCTGCCTGGCCAGGAGCTCTTTCACCTCGTCTTCTGAAAAGTTGGCGGGGACCACGATCGGGAATGTGAGGATCAGCCTTCTGCCTTTTGGAAGCTGATCCGCGATGCTCTCCGGAGTATCCCGACGCACTTCCCGTCCGCAGTTTCCGCAGAACAGGCGTGTGGCGCGCGCAAAAAGCAGCTTCAGGTGATCGTTGAGCTCCGTCATGGTTCCCACCGTGGAGCGCGACGTGCGGACGGGATTGGTCTGGTCGATGGCGATGGCGGGCGGGATTCCCTCGATGCGGTCCACCCGGGGCTTGTCCATCCTGTCCAGGAACTGCCGGGTGTAGGAAGAGAAAGTCTCCACGTAGCGGCGCTGGCCCTCCGAGTAGAGGGTGTCGAACGCGAGGGACGACTTTCCCGATCCGCTCACGCCGGTGATCACGATGAGCTTTCGCAGAGGCAGCTTCAGGCTCAGGTTCCTGAGATTGTTCTGGCGCGCTCCTTCGATGAGGATGCAGTCGTGGGGATAGCGGCCATGGTTTTTCGATGCGGAAGGTCTGCGGGCGGTGCTCATGTGCAGGGGGGGATTATTCAGCGTCGGGCGGGTTTGGGCAAGGGGGCAGTAATGAGTATCATATCCTCATGAATATCCAAAAAGAACCCATGATTGCGCTCGGCCCCACCCAGGTGCGCGTGAGCCCTATGGGAGTTGGGACCAACTCCTGGGGCCTGCGCCGTGCCGCTGATCCCGGCAAGCTTCCCGCCTTCAAAGCCCTGATGGGTGCGGGCGTCAACCTGTTCGACACTGCCGAGATCTACACGCTCGGAGCTTCCGAGCGCACCCTGGGTCATTGCATCGGGGCGAGCGGCACGACTCCCGTTGTCCTGACCAAGTTCTTCCCCCTGCCGTGGCGCTGGCGCAAGCAGGACCTTCCCGGCGCGCTGCACGCCAGTCTCGCGCGTCTCGGTCTTGCGAAGGTGGACGTCTACCTGTTGCATTACCCGCTGGCCGCCGGTTGCGCTCGAAACCTGGGCGGACGCGCTTGCGGATGCGGCGCACGCGGGTCTTGCGCGCGCGGTGGGGATCAGCAACTGCAATGCGGAGCAGACACGGCGCGCGCATGCCGCCCTTGCGGCTCGCGGCGTTTCCCTTGCATGCAACGAGGTCGAGTTCAGCCTTCTGAAGCGAGATCCGCAAAACAACGGCCTGCTCTCGGTCTGCCGCGAGCTTGACGTCACGCTCATCGCGTACAGGCCGCTCGCAATGGGCGTGCTCACCGGCAAGTATTCAACGAAGAATCCGCCGAAGGGCGCGCGCGCCGCCATGTTCAGCCGTCGATACCTTGCGGGCCTCGCACCTCTCATTTCCGCGATGGCGCGCATCGGAGAGAATCACGGAGGCAAGTCCGCCTCCCAGGTAGCAATCAACTGGGTCATGTGCAAAGGGGCCCTTCCCATTCCCGGGGTCAAAGACCTGGGCCAGGCCCTGCAGAACACGGGCGCGCTCGGATGGCGTCTGTCAGAAGAGGAAATCGCCGAGCTCGAGGCCGCCGCTCCGTGAGCTGATCATCAGCGGCGTCCCCTTCCCCTGACGCGAAGCAGGGAGTGAATCCTGACCATCGTTTCCATCGTCCATCTCCCATTCGTATATTCTTTCGGGGAGGCTACACGTGACGAACGCGCAGGAAAAAGTGCTCATCATCGAGGACGACCGGGATATTGCCGAGGTGGTGGCGATGAACCTCAGGGACCTTGGCCTGCACGCCGAGAGGGCCGAAGACGGCAGGGCAGGTCTGCAGAAGGCGCTCGAGGGGGAGTACGCGCTGGTGATCCTCGACCTGATGCTGCCGAAGATGGACGGCCTGACCGTGTGCGCGCGCATCAGGGAAAAGAACCGCGTCACCCCCATCCTCATGCTCACCGCGAAATCCGAAGAGCTGGACCGGGTCCTGGGATTGGAGATCGGGGCCGACGAGTACATCACCAAGCCATTCAGCGTCCGCGAGCTGGTGGCCCGCGTAAAGGCGCTGCTGCGCAGGGTGCGGACGGACAGGGACGCCGCGGCGGGGCGCGCGCAGAAGGGGAAAGTGGAAAGCGGTGAGCTCGTCATGGACTTCGAGAAGAGGAAGGTGACCCTGGCCGGTGAGACCGTGGATCTCACGGTGAAGGAGTTCGATCTCCTGGCCCTGTTTGCCCGCAACCCCGGCCGGACATACAGCCGCACAGACCTCCTCAACCTCGTGTGGGGGTACCAGTTCGAGGGCTACGAGCACACGGTAAACTCGCACATCAACAGGCTGCGCGCCAAGATCGAGCGGGACCCCGGTCATCCTCTCTACCTCAGGACGGTATGGGGAGTGGGGTACCGGTTCTCCGAGCTTGCGGAGCGCGAGGGATGAACCGGCTCTTTGATTCATTCTACGCCCGCTTGTCGACCATCTTTCTCCTTCTCATCCTCGCGCTCGGCGCCGGCTTCGTCGCCATTGCCTTCAACTCCGCGGGGCATCTTTTCAACGATGTCGAACAGCTCCTCAACCGGGAGTACGCCCGCAGCATCGCCAGCGAGCTCGGGCCGCTCGTCGCACAGGGCTTCTCCGAAGAGCGCGTGCGGAGCGCCATTCATTACATGATGGTGCTCAACCCGATGGTGGAGATCTACCTCCTGGACGACCACGGAAAAATCCTGGCCTATTTCCTCAACCCCGCGGAAAAGATCGCGCGCGACTCGGTCGACCTCGCCCCCGTGAAGGCGTTCGTCGCCACGGCGGGGGGCAGCCTGATCCGGGGCGAGGATCCGCGCAGCCCCACCCGGATCAAGCCCTTCTCCGCGGCGGAGCTGCGAATGGGCGCCGCGCACGGCTACGTGTACATCATCCTCGGCGGGGAACGCTATGACGCGTCCGTGCGCATGATCCGTGACAGCTACTATCTGAGAGCCGGGCTTATCGCGTTCCTCCTGGCGGTGCTCTCCACGCTGATCGTCGGGCTCTCCCTTTTCTTTCTCCTGACCAGAAGGCTGAAATCCCTGAGCGACACGGTGCAGGGCTTCGCGCGCGGGGAGCTGGGACGCAGGGTGGAGGCGCGGGGCAGGGATGAGCTGGGCGCGCTGGGCCGCAGCTTCAACCAGATGGCCGCCACCATCGAGGCGGACGTGGAGAAGCTCAGGCTGGCGGAGCGCATGCGGAGAGACCTGATCGGCAATATTTCCCACGACCTGCGAAGCCCGCTGGCCTCCATCCAGGGCTACCTGGAGACAATGGCGCTGAAGGACCTGCAGCTCGCGCCCGAGGAAAGACGGCAATTCCTGGATATCAGCCTGAGAAACGCCTCCAGCCTGCAGAAGCTCGTGGAGGAGCTCTTCGAGCTGGCCAAGCTGGACGCGCGGCAGGTGCAGCTCGCGCCGGAGCCCGTTCAGATCGCCGAGCTTGCGCAGGATGTCGCGCTGAAGCTCGCCCCGCAGGCTGAAAAGGCAGGAGTGTCCCTTGCGGTGGACCACGCGGAGGAGCTGCCCCTGGTGTCTTGCGATATCGCAATGATCGAGAGGGTGCTCACCAACCTCATGGAGAATGCCCTCCGATTCACTCCCCCGGCGGGCTCGGTGCGTGTGGACCTTTCCCGCCGTGACGACTCGGTGCGGGTGACCGTGGCGGACACGGGCGCGGGGATCGATCCCGAGGACCTTCCCCATATCTTCGACAGGTTCTACCGGGCCGACAAGAGCAGGGACAGGTCGACGGGCGGCAGTCGAAATGCCGCCGAGTACGGCGGCCCAGAATCACCGGGTACGGTGGCGCCGGGGCGGGCCTGGGGCTGGCCATCGCACGGCAGATCGTCGAGCTTCACGGGAGCGCGCTCGATGTGGAGAGCAACCCGGGCGAAGGGGCGCGATTTTCCTTCAGCCTTTCGGCGCGCGCCATACCGGTACCTGCGTGATGATCTTGTATCGGGCCCGTGATACTTCCGTGATGCCCCGTCGCTATCTTGATGCGCATGAATGAAAGGAACGGTACATGACGGTCATTCTGGCTTTCGCCTTCCTGTCGGGGGTCATTACGATTCTCTCCCCCTGCATCCTGCCCGTGCTTCCCATAGTGCTTTCGGGAGGGGTGGGAGGGGGCAAGGCGCGGCCTTTCGGCGTGCTGGCGGGTTTTGTCGTGAGCTTTACGGCGTTCACGCTTTCGCTCTCCGCCATCGTGCAGGCAATCGGAATACCCGTGGACGCGCTGCGGATCGTGGCGGTGGTGCTCATCGTCATGTTCGGCGTCGTGATGCTGGTGCCCTGGCTGCGTGACAGGTTCGAGATCCTTACCTCGAGGATTGCCAGCCGGGGCAGCAAAGGCGGGGCCGCCGCGGCAGGCGCTGCCGCAGGCGCGCCGCAGAGCCGCTGGGCCGGGTTCTGGAGTGGACTGGTGGTCGGACTGAGCCTGGGCCTGATCTGGACCCCGTGCGTCGGGCCGATCATGGCTTCCGTAATCAGCCTGGCCCTTACGCAGCACGTGGACGGCGGATCGGTTTCCATCACTCTCGCCTACACCCTGGGGACCTCCATCCCCATGCTCGCGATCATGCTCGGAGGCCGGGCGCTCCTCAAAAAGGTGCCTGCGCTCACGCGCAATGCGGCCAATATCCAGAAGGGGTTCGGCGTGCTCATGATCCTCGTGGGCGTGGCGATCGGCCTCGGCTGGGACCGCCAATTCCAGGCCACCATACTCCAGCTGTTTCCCAACTATGGGACGGGCCTGACCGCGATTGAAAAGACAGCACCCGTGCAGTCCGCCCTGAAGGCGCGTGCGCCCGCCATGGCCGCACGCAGCCCCAAGGCCGGTGACGGAGACGTATTCAGCGCCCCGGAGGCTGCTCCGGAGAACGGCGTCCTGGGCGACTATGGGGCCGCGCCGGCATTCCTTACCCAGGGAAACTGGTTCAATACCGAGGGGCTTTCCCCCACCACGGGCCAGATGGCCCAGGGAGCTTCGATGCCCCTCACGCGGGAAGCGCTGCGCGGCAAGGTCGTGGTGGTGGACTTCTGGACCTATAGCTGCATCAACTGTGTCCGCACGCTTCCGTACCTCCGGGCCTGGTACGACACTTACCGGGACAAGGGGCTGGTGATCGTGGGGGTGCATACTCCCGAGTTCGAGTTCGAGAAAAATGCGGCGAACGTGGCCAAAGCGATCCGTGACCTCGGCGTGAATTGGCCGGTGGTACAGGACAATGACTACGTGCAGTGGAACGCGTACGCCAACCAGTACTGGCCCGCCCACTATTTCATAGACGCGAAGGGCAGGGTGCGGTACTTCCACTTTGGCGAAGGCGAGTATGACGTTTCTGAAAAAGTCATTCAGGCCCTGCTGAAAGAGGCGGGGGCAAATGTGGGAGGCATCGTGTCCCGGCCCGCTCCACGGCTCGAGTCGCAGACCCCTGAAACCTACCTTGGCTACGACCGGGGGCAGGGCTTTGTCTCGGCGGTGAATCCCGTGGCAGACAAACCAGTGGAATACAGGCCGGCGCGGGCGCCGCACAACGGCGAATGGAACCTGACGGGCACATGGACGATCTCGCCGCAGTATGTCGTGCCGGAGTCTTCGGGGACACTGCAGCTCGGTTTCGACGCGAAGAACGTGTTCCTCGTGGTGGAGCCGCAGGCGCCCGGAGGAAGCATTTCAGTCTTTGTGGACGATTCACGGGCCGGGGATACGGCAGATCTTAAGAAGGGCACGCTTGAGCCCAGGGAAAGCAGAATGTACCAGTTGGTCGGGTTGAATACACCCGGCCCGCATATATTGCGTCTGGAGGTGAAAGGGAAGATTCGTCTTTTTGCTTTCACCTTCGGATGACACGCGTCATGAGGAGGTTCCCTCTATGAAGAGGATGACTTTATTGATTGCAGTCTTTGCCTCAGCCGCAGCAGCATTAATGGCGGCACCCATGTCTCCCGACACGGCAAAGCCGCAGACAGCGATTTTCGCGGGCGGCTGCTTCTGGAGCATGCAATCGGCTTTCGAGAAGGTGTACGGCGTCATAACAGCCGTCTCCGGATACACGGGGGGAAATACCAGGAAGCCGAATTACGGAAACTATGCGGCAGGAGGCCATGTGGAGGCGGTCCAGGTCACATGGGACCCAAGCCGGGTGAGCTACGCCGAGCTGCTGGACGCCTATTGGCGCCACACCGATCCCACGGACGGTCGCGGACAATTCGTGGACAGGGGTCCCCAGTACCGGCCCATCGTATTCTGGTTGGACGATTCGCAGCGGGCAGCGGCGGAAGCATCCAGGACTGCGCTGGGCAAGTCCAGGAAGTTCTCCGTTTCCCTCGCTACAGAAATTCGCAAAGCTGAGCCTTTCTATGCCGCGGAGGACTATCACCAGGATTACGCCAGGAAGAATCCTGCGGCATACCAGGACTACTTCGACAACTCAGGACGCGCGCAGCTCTTCGCCAAGGTCTGGGGCGCCGCGGCCCTCATGGACCCTGCCGCGCCTCCTTCGGCGACAAACGGCGCCTGGCACAAGCCCTCGGTGGACCAGCTCAAGAAAATGCTCAATCCGATGCAATTCGACGTGACCCAGAGGGAAGGCACTGAGCCGCCCTTCCAGAACGAGTACGACCACAATGAACGGGAAGGAATTTATGTGGACATCGTCTCGGGCGAGCCCCTGTTCAGCTCCACCGACAAATACGATTCCGGTACGGGATGGCCGAGCTTTACCCGGCCCCTTGCTCCGAGCAACATCGTGCTGCATGAGGACCGGACTTTCGGCATGGTGCGGGTCGAGGTGAAAAGCAGGTATGCGAGCTCCCACCTCGGCCATCTTTTCGACGACGGTCCCGCACCGACAGGGCTGCGCTATTGCATGGACTCCGCTTCCCTGCGGTTCATTCCCGTCGCGGACATGCAGAAGGAAGGCTACGGCCAGTACCTGAAGCTGTTTCAGAAGTCTTCTGGTTGAAAGGATCTCCTGTCCGAGTTCGCGCCGCCTAAACGGGTGCGAACTCGGATCTCAGTAAGCCGTAGATCATTGTCCCGCTGAGGGTTCCATCTCTGTTCTTTTTGTTCTGACGAAGATGCGCTTCTTGCACCATCCCGCAACGCTCCGCCACCCGCATGCTGCGCACATTGGTGTCGTCGCATTCCAGCCGCACCCGGGAGGCATTCAAATGCCGGAAGACGAAGAGCAGCGCCGCCCTCACGGCTTCCGAAACGTATCCATGTCCCTCGTGCGCCTTGTCGACAAAATAGCCGATCTGGAACTCCGGCAGCTCCCTTGAGACGAGACCGACATGCACCTGGGCCACGAACTCGTCGTTCATCCTGTCGAAAGCTCCCAGAAAGAAGTTCCTGCGCTCCGCCCACTGCAGGGCAAAGCTCCGCACCACTTCTTCCGCCTCCCGTTCGCTTCTGATCCCCATCACCGGATTGTCCGATTCGTAGCGTGAAAGATGTATGCGATTTTGCTGGCTCATGGGGAAATACCATCGGCCGTCCCCTTCCGCGTAACAGCGGAGGTACAGGCGTGCGGTTTCCATTCGCGAGGGAATGTCGGGCAGCGCCGGCTGCATCAGGTCTTCTGCCTCGTCTTCCACGGGCTTGCCAGCAGCAGCAGGCACCCGATGAGCACTGACAGGTCGGCGAGATTGAATACGCCTGTCCGCAGGGTCCCGATTCCCATGATGATGAAATCGCTCACCTTCCCGTCGCGGAACAGCCTGTCGATGAGATTTCCGAACCCGCCGCCCGCGATGAAAGAGAACCCCATGATGAAAGTCCAGCCGGTTTCCTTGTTCCGCGCAAGAGAGAAAATGATCCAGAAAAGGATAAGGAGGGGAAATGCGACGAATGTCACTGTCCGAACAGGCCGCGGCAGCCGGGCACCCAGGCTGAGGAATCCGCCTTCGTTCTCAACGTAGTGCAGCACGAGGACGCTGTCTACAACAAAGACCGTGCCGCCGTACTCGGCGGATTTGGTGCCGCCGTTCATCAGCCGGGTCCGGGCGATCTGCTTCGTTGCCTGGTCGCAGCCGATGCTTGCAAGAACGATGAGGAGGATCAGAAGGGCTTTCAAGAGCCGTGTGCGGGTAAGAGTCACGCCGAGAGTTTGACATGAGCCCGGGGCCGATGCAATACTGCGCCGTGATATGCAATCAAAGGCAATAATCCAGGCGCTGTGCGCCATGCTCCTCTGGAGCATGCTTGCCTTCCTGAGCGTGCAATTGTCTGGAATCCCGGCGTTCCTGCTCATCGGCCTCGCCCTGATCATCGGTGCGGTGTGCGGCGTGCACAAAATCTCTCAATGGCGAATCCCGGCAAAGGTGCTGCTCCTGGGCATTTACGGTCTATTTGGGTACCATTTCTGCCTGTTCATGGCGTTGAGGCTTGCCCCACCCGTGGAAGCGAATCTTATAAACTACCTGTGGCCCCTCCTCATCGTGATACTGTCGCCGGTCTTTCTGACCGGGTTTTCCCTGAAGGCGCGCCACATTGTTGCCGCATTTCTTGGCCTGACAGGCGCGGTGCTCATTGTCACGGGAGGCAGGCTGAGCTTTGACGCCCGATACGTGCCCGGCTACCTCCTTGCGGCGCTTGCAGCCTTTATCTGGTCGAGCTATTCGCTCATGACCAGGCGTATCAAATCGTTTCCGAATGCCGCGATAGGACTTTTCTGCCTTTGCTCCGGCCTGCTCTCGCTTCTCATGCATTTCTTGCTCGAGCAGAGGCATGAGTTCGCGGTCAAAGAGTTCCCGCTCCTGATCCTGCTCGGCATCGGGCCCATGGGTGCTGCCTTTTTTCTTTGGAATGCCGCGCTGCGAAACGGGGATCCCCGAGTCATCGGCTCGATTGCCTATCTGACACCCATGCTTTCGACCCTTGTCCTGATCGTGAGCGGCAGCGGAAGGTTTACCGCTCAGTCCGGGGTTGCGATTGTGCTCATCGTGGGCGGCTCAGTTGTCGGGTCTCTCAAGATAGATTCTCAATTGCCGAAGACGGAGAGGAGGATCCAATGAACAGCTTCAGAACCGTCCTGGAAAAAGGCGGTGTCATAGCCCTCGACGGGGCAATGGGAACCGAGCTGGTTCGACGGGGTGTGGAATCAGTTGCCGCTGCCAACCTGTCGCACCCGGATACTGTATTCGAAATCCACGACGAGTATTTCAAGGCCGGAAGCTTTGTGGCAATAACAAATACTCTGACAATGAATCGCATCTTCATCGAGTCGCATGGAATCGATATTGACGTAAAGGCCATCAATGTGGCCGGCGCAAAAATTGCGCGCTCGTGCGCAAAGGGCAAAGGTTTCGCATTGGGCAACCTGAGCTCGACGGGGCAGATGCTGGAGCCTTATGGGACCTATACGGAGGCAGACTTCATTGCCGCATTCACGGAACAGGCCGCGTTCCTGCAGGAGGGCGGGGTGCATGGGTTCATAATCGAGACGATATTTGATCTGCGCGAGGCTGTCTGTGCGCTGAGAGCCTGCAAGGGAGTCTCTTCGCTGCCGGTTATTGTTTCGTTGTCATACAGCACCGAACAGAACGGCGGGAGAACCATGATGGGGAACTCCGCCATGGATTGTGCGTCCCGCTTGACCGAAGAAGGCGCGGATGCGCTTGGCGCCAATTGTGGAGGCGTTGATCCGGCTCAAATGGCGGAAATCGTACGCGCTCTCTCCCGGGCCACAAAGCTGCCAATTGTCGCTGAAGCGAACGCCGGCAAACCCAAGCTGATCAACGGGAGAACGGAATTTGACATGGATCCCGCCGTATTCGCACTCGGAATGCGGGAATGCAGACTGGCCGGGGCCCGGATTCTGGGTGGGTGTTGTGGAACGACGCCCGATCACATACGCGCGCTCACGCGCGTACTCAAGGCATGACTTCCTAGGCCCGGGCGATGCGGATAATGGCCTCCAGGCTCCGCGTCACGTCGGCGTCAGTGGTTGCCCAGCTCGAGACGCTGATCCTCATGGCGGTTTTCCCCTGCCAGACCGTGCCCCCGCACCAGCAGGTGCCGTCCGCCTGAATGTCGGCGATGATTTTGCCGGTTTTCTCCGCGCTCCCGAATGAGACGAGAACCTGGTTCAGGACTACGTCGTTCAGCACGTCGAAGCCCGCGGCGCGCAGGCCTTCCGCAAAGCGCGCGGCATGCCGACAGGTCCGTTCCACCATGTCCGCCACGCCATTCCTCCCGAGGGACTTCAGTGCGGCCCACACTTCCACGCCTCGCGCCCGCCGGGAAAGCTCGGGCGTATAATCCGAGGGATGCCGTTGCGTGCCTGCCGGGGGCAGGTAGTCGGCCGTGATTGCCATGGCCGCCCGCAGCGCCTCGGGATCCCGCACAAAGGCAAGCCCGCAATCGTAGGGCACGTTCAACCACTTGTGCGCGTCGGTAGCCCATGAATCCGCGTCTGCAATCCCTGCGGCAAGATGCTTCCGACCGGGCGCCGCGGCCGCCCAGAGACCAAAGGCGCCGTCCACGTGCACCCATGCGCCCGCCGCGTGAGCCTTCCGGCATACCTCCTGGATCGGATCGAACGCGCCGGTGTTTACATTGCCTGCCTGCGCACAGACGATGGTCGGCCCGGACAGTCGGGGCAGCTTATCAGCGCGCATCCTCCCCTGGCCGTCCACGGGCACGCGCACCACGCGATTTCTTCCCAGCCCGAGGAGCCCCAGGGACTTGAAGAGCGTCGAGTGGGCCTCTTCGCCGACGACGACTGTAATGGGAGGAGCGCCGAAAAGCCCGTCCGCCTCGACATTCCAGCCGGCCTGCTGGAGCTCGACGTGCCGGGCGGCAGCGAGCGCGGTGAAATTCGCCATGGTAGCACCGGTGACAAAGCCGGCCCCGCATCCTCGCGGCAATCCGAGGATGTCGATCAGCCAGCTCAAGGCGACTCGCTCCAGGAGGGCTGCTCCCGGGGTCACCCTGGAGAACGCGGCGTTCTGATCCCATGCCGCGGCCAGCCAGTTCGCTGCCACTGTCACCGGCAGCGAGCCTCCAATGACGAATCCGAAAAACCGGGGACCTGCCATGGCCATGGTCGCAGGTGAGCACACTTCGTCGAGTATTTTCATTACCGCGTCAGGCCGGACCGGCTCCTCGGTCAGCGGATCCTCGAGCGCGGACAGCGCCTCGACATCAGCGGCCGAAGGGGCAACCTGCCGGTATTCAAGACCTTCCAGGTATGCGATTGCACGGCCCGCGGTTTCTTCCAGGAGACGACGCATCAAGCCCTCCTCGCTGCGCTCACGTTGAGATCAGTCGAACTCGCGGTGGGGGGCCGCCTGCTCCGCGCCGACGCGCCCGACGGCGATGTCCGCAACGAAGTAGTTCTCCCCGCGTATCTTGCAGCCTGCCAGGCTGCGAAGCATGGTGAGTTGTCCGACATGTGTCAGGGCATCCGCGAGGGGCCCCTGAAATACCTTCTCCGCCGGCGCATGCGGCGGCTCATCTGTGTCCAGGCAGGCATCGAGCGCAGAAAGGGAGGCATAGAATCGCGCCACTTCTTCGGGCCATGGCAGGGGCGCGGAATCGACCCAGCGGATTTCCCCCTTTACCATGCGCAGGGCCCAATCCAGAAGGTCGCCGATGTGCGCAAGGATCTCGACCGGCGTGCGGCTGGCAGCGGCGATCCGAAACGAGGCGAATGTCGGAGGCGCATCGCGGACCGCCTTGCCGCCACGGTAGGCAAGCGTCGCGAGCGTATGCCTGAGCAGGTCGCGCCTGGGGTCGGTGGGCTCGTTCATCACGATTCCTCTCTTGTCTTTATCGCTTTGGCCAATTCCATCAATGCGTGCCCGGCCTGCCTGCCCTTATAGACGGTGAGCGCATCCACCAGAAGGGGGTAGGCGGCCCGGGCAGCCGAAAGGTTCGTTCCCGCATAATTGCCCACCGCGTCCACCGCGTAGTCACGGGCTATGACGCTTCCGTCCAGGCGGATGATTTCGTCCAGCCGTGGAAGAAGGGAGGCGATGATCCGGGGGTCCAGGGTCGCCACAAGGGCCAGCGCACGCATTGCTTCCCATCGCACCCGGGATGAAGCCACCGCGGGCTCTGCAGGAGCTCTCAGCGCCAGAAAGCGGGAAAGACAAGGCGCACCACGGTATCCAGGGCAACGCCCAGGACGAACAGGTTGCCGAACTTCCTGTTGTGAGCGAATGAAACCGTGGAGAACCAGAGCGGCCAGATCGGGTAGCCGGGAGGGGCCGCCGCCGGCCGGGGTTTTGACAGGCGCTTGATGGCCGTCCAGGCCTCCCGGGATGCCACGAAAACGATCACGAGGATCGGGGTCAGGAAGCGCGGGACCACGATCATGTACAGGGTAATCGCATAGGCGAGAATAATGGCAGCCATGTTCAAATAGCGCGCCGCGGTTTCTCCGATTCTCACCGGGAGGGTGCCCACGCCCTTCTGCCGATCTTCTGCGGACTTGTCGATATGTTTGCCGACGTTGATGCTGGCCGTGCTCAGACCGAAGGGAATGCCGGCAAGCACGACGTTCCAGTTCCACTCCCTCACCAGGACGAGGTAGACCCCCGCGATCATGATAGGTCCCCAGATGAGGAATATGGTCAGCTCGCCGAGGGCGATGTACTTCAGCGGGTACGTGTAGAGGAGCAGCATGACCACGCCGTAAGCGAACAGAGCGATCACGATCGGGTCGAACCCCGTGTACAGAAGCGCGTAGAACCCCGCGAGCAGTGCCAGGACCCCGCTCACCACGAACCACCGCATCTGCTGGGGCTTGGTCCAGAAGCCCTGCACGAGGGGGTGCACGCCATACTGGATGCGGTAGTAGTTGTCCTTGTCGATTCCCCTGCTGAAATCGGTATAGTCGTTGAGCAGATTGTTCGCGCCGTGCGCGAGGAAAAGGCCGAGGGTGACGATCAGCCAGGTCAGCCAGGGGAAACGGCCGGCCTGCACGGCAAACAAGCCTCCGATGACGCAGGAATAGATCGTCACGGTGGCGACCCCGGATCGGGTGGCAATCAACCACTTCGAGACGACGTCCAGCGCATCCCATTCCTTCTTGTCGTCCATGCGTACGAGCGACCACGACGCTCTTCTCCACATGGCGAGATTAATGGCCATAGAGCCTTCCTCCCTTCGCGTGTGTCACCTCGAATATAAAACCGGGAGCCCGGAAAGAGTAGGGCGTTTATTCGATTGCTTTTTCGACCTGGGCCAGGTGGTGACTGCGGTGGAGCCCGCGGTTCAGCCGGACCGGTGTTCCGTCGCGTTCCACCTTTGCGAGGAAATCAGGAGACAGGGAGTCTATTTCTTCGTCTATCGCTGCTGCTGTTTCGACGGCCATCTTCGCAATCACCTCAACAGGGACCGCGTTGCAGAGAGGCCGCATCGATTCGTTGAACACGTCGGTGTCGATCAGGGACGGTCCGATGCCTTCCTTTTTCCATTTGGCAAGCAGCACGAGCGCCCTGTTGTCCCAGAAAGCCAGATGGGCCAGCAGGCCGCCGATGGTCCAGCCGGGCCCGCCGCCGGCCGGCCGTAGTCCGAAGGGGAGAGCCGTGCGATCACCCTGTCCAGATGGGCGCGTTCCGCCGAGTTCGGCGGGGTGTACTGATTGGACATCCTGTTTCTCCTACGAAGTGACGCTTTTCAGCAAGGCCACGATGTTCTCGGTGGCCACGGTGGCCTGGATGTTGTGAATGTTGTTGTACACAAAGCCTCCGCCCTTGGAGAATATCCCGATGTTGCGCCTAGCCTCGGCGCGCACCTGGTCCGCGGTGCCGAAGGCCAGCGTGTGCTGTGTATCAACGGCCCCGCCCCAGAATACGAACGTGTCCCCGTAGGTGCCCTTGAGCATCTCGGGATCCATTCCCGCGGCGGAGATTTGCACGGGGTTGAGGATGTCGATGCCGGCCTCTGCAAAATCGTCGAGGTAGGCCACGACAGAGCCGCACGTATGATAGAAGGTTTTCCATCCCGTGTTTTTGTGCACCCAGTCGTTCATGGCCTTGTGCAGCGGCTTGAAAATCTCGCGGTAGGCATCCGGGGAGATGAACGGGCCGTTCTGGGAGCCGAAATCCGTGCCGCTCATCACCACCACGTCGATCCTGTCTCCCACTGCCTGCCGGTACATGGCCAGGTTTTTCATCTGCAGCTCGAACTGGTGATGAAAGATCGCCTTTATGTACTCCTTGCGGGTAAGGGTCGAGACATACCATTCCTCAGGGTCCCGTATCCCCTTGGGGTGCAGGACGGCCGGGCCGGGCACAATGGCGATGTCTCCGAACCCTGCGCCCCAGAAGTTGCCCACGATGCCATACGCGGAGCCCTCATACCACGCCCGCGTGGCGTCTTCGATGAAACGCAGCTCCTCCTCGGTGTACAGAGAGTAGCTCTGCGCAACCCACTCCTCTGGATCGAGCTTCGCCTCGTCGATCGGCTCCTGCCGGACGATGACGTCGAAGTAATACCCGTCTTTGGGCAGCCTTCCCGAGGGGGGAGCGGATCGATCCCCCTTGGGGTATTGGACGATGTCTCCATTGGCAAGCACGTCATACTCGAGGTGACCCGAGATCTCCACCTCGGTGCCGTCGAACATCCGGAACGGTTTCCAGTTTTCGTTCTTGTACCCGAACATCGTGGTAGGGAGCTGGATACCCACCGTGTCGATGCCAAGGGCCGTTTTCACAGACTCCTCCACCTCGGCCAGCATCTGGAAAGGATCGTAGACCCGGATCTTGCCGCCGGTAATCCCCAGCGCCTTCTTCAATTTTGCATACGCGCTGGCCTGGATGCCGGTAACCAGGGTGCTCCCCAGGTCCAGCGGCGGCCGGTCCGGCTGCTGGTGGTGAATGGCCTTGCGGAGCCGCTCTCGTGATGTCATGTGTGTCTCCACCCTGATGATAGAACAGGACCGAGCGGGCGGCAAGGGACGTCCCGACGTCCCGCGGAAGAGACGACGCGAGCGGCTCCGGCAACCTGCGCTCCCGCCCTCGATACGCTCGAGCTGCGCATGATCGCGGCGTGGAATGAAGCGCACCCTGAGGCCCCGGTCAGCACCGTTCAGCAGCTCGATCCTGTCACCTGGGAGGAGAGACTCGCAACCGCGGCCCGGTCAGGTACGCTCAGGATTGCGGAGTGGGCGCCCCGGCTGAATGACGCGGCAAATCAGGAGCTTCGCGCAGCGGCAGCCGCCGGATCAGAACTGCTGGACAACGCTCGACCCTGATGACGTGACCGTAGCCTTTGCCCCGCCTCCGTATGCGACCCTCCCTGACCCGGACACGATGATGGAAATGGTGCGCCGCGCATTGATCACCGCTTCTCCCGAGCCATTCACGGTCACTTCCGCCGCGCCGCTCACAAGATCGCGCCCCTGCATACTCCCGGAGCCGCTGATTGTGACGGACAGCTGATCGGTTTTGCCCTCCGCGGTAATGCCGCCTGATCCGTTTATCGTGACCTCCAGCCGGCCGACGTCCAGCTCTGAGTAGATGCCGCCCGAGCCCGAGATCTCCAGGATGAGGGCGTCCGAGCGAATGAGAGTGGTCGCGTGCAGATTGCCCGAGCCGGAGATCTTCACCGCGCTGAGCTGCGGGACGCTGATAAGAAACTCCAGCTGCGAGACGTGCACCGGCTTCACGCCTTCCTTGAAACCGAGATAGAGGACGCCTGCGCGCACTTCGGTCTTCACGAGCGGAAGGAGATTGTCATCGGTTTCCACCGACACTGACTGCGTGCCCCCCTGGCTCAACGTGACATTGCCGGACCCCTCGATGACGATGGCGGTGAAGGCGGCAACAGTGCGGCTTTCCGTCCGCAAGATTCCCGAGCCGTTGACCACGTTTTCCCGGGCTCCCAGGGCAAAGCCGCTGAATGCCGCCAGGAGCAGCGCTCCACAAAGAACTGCCGCGCGAACGATACGACTCACGATGAACCTCCGATTGCATCGCGGTACCCCGCGGATTCGGCGTGCGGAATGTTGCCCGTCTCAGGCGATGTACTGCTTCTGGGACAGTTTCCCGTGCGCGATCTTCAGCTTCCGGTCGATGTCGATCCGGTAGGGGCACAGCGCGGAAAGCGCGCTGTAGTCCTTTGACGGGTCCACTTTTGCGGCGAGCGCCTGGTACTCCGTGCGCGCCAGCTCCGCCTGCTGAAACCACTGCCGGAGCCTCTCCCGCAGCGCATACCGCGCGGCATCGGTCACGCGCATGTCGTCCATCTGCCGGTCGAAAAGCCCTTCCAGGAGAAAGACCTTCTGGGGATCGAAATCAGCGCTGCGGCATTTATCGCACAACCTGCAGACATAGTCACCCAGCTCGGGCGCCGACCTGTACAGCTCGTTTTTCTCCGCATCGGTCATCGGGGTGAATCGGGAAACGATATCGAGGTCCGCAGCGAGCATCTCGGCCGAGTTGATGCCCGCCACTACCGTCGCGACGGGAAGACCGAGGGTGTACCGCAGCGCGACCGCCGGCGAGCGGTAGAGGTATCCATCGCCCAGCGCTTTCATGGCGATGACGCCGACCCCTCGCTCCGCGCACAGCGGCAGAAGCTCTCCTTCTATTCCGGGGTAGTTGAACCGGTCGTAGTAATTGAACCCGGTCATGAGCACGTCGAACCGGTGCCGGCGCACTGCTTCCTGCATGGCGTCGGGTCTGCCGTGGCCGCTGATGGCGACGAACCGGATCTTGCCCGCCTTGCGGGCTTCCAGGGCTCCTTCCATGGCGCCCCCCGGGCCGAGGATTGCGTCCACCTCCGCCACGGTCTGCACGGCATGCATGAAAATGACATCCACGTGATCGGTCTTCAGGTTGCGCAGGCTCGTGTCGAGCTGGGTGAGAAATCCCGCGCGCGTGCGCTCCATGGATTTTGTTGCCAGGACGTACTCGCTGCGGCGATGGCTGACCCCGCGGCCGATCTTTGTCTCCGAGATGCCGTCTCCATAGCTCGCGGCGGTCTCGATGTAGCTGCCGCCCCGGTCAAGGTAGGCGCCCAGGAGGCGCGCCGCTTCCGCCGAGGTGATCTCCACCAGGTGAAAGCCGCCGAAACCCAGAACGGAAACCTCGAGACCCGTCTGTCCAAGCCTGCGCTTCTGCATGTCATCCTCCCTGCACGGCAGCTTCGGGGAGCTGCTCGTCGCTCTCGAGCCCCTGCTGCTTCCACAGCGTGTAGTAGAGGCCCTGCGTGCGAAGAAGCTCCAGGTGCGAGCCCTGCTCCACGACCCTGCCTTTCCTGAGCACCACGATCCTGTCAGCGCTGGCCACCGTGGAAAGCCTGTGCGCGATGAGCAGCGTGACGAAGCTCGGCCTCGTGGCGATGATCCCGTCGATGGTCCGGGTGATCTCCTTCTCGGTTTCCGTATCCAGGGAGCTGGTGGCCTCGTCGAAGATCAGCAGGTCGGGCTTTCGGAGCAGCGCCCGCGCAATTGCCAGGCGCTGTCTCTCGCCTCCGGAGAGCTTCAGCCCTCCTTCCCCGATCCGCGTGTCCAGGCCGTCGCGGCTGCGCTCCAGGAGTCCCCGCAGCTGGGCGGCCTCCAGGCTCGCCATGCACTCCTCGTCCGTAGCCTCCTGGCGCACGAACCTCAGATTGTCCCGGATGGTGCCGGCGAAAAGCTCGATGGACTGCGGAACGAATCCCACGTGCGTGCGGAGGAGGTCGTAATTCACGTCACGGGAATCAACGCCATTGAAAAGGATCCTTCCTGCGTTCGGCTGGTACAAGCCGAGGAGAAGCTTGATGAGGGTGCTCTTTCCCGCGCCCGAGGGCCCGACAAAGGCGACGCTCTCTCCCGACCGCGCGGCAAAGGACACGTCCGAGAGGGCGTACTCGCGCGCCCCGGGGTGCCGGTAGGTGACACCGGAGAACTCAAGGGATTCGACGCCGTCGGGAACCGCGCCCCCGGGATTGGAGGGGGCGGGCTCCTGAGCGAGGATGCGCTGCCACGTTCTCCAGGCTCGCGCGCGTTTCCTGGTACTTGGTGATCACGCTCCCGATCTCTCCCAGCGGAGAGAAGATGGCAAATGAGTAGAAAAGCAGGCTGAAGAACTCCCCCAGTGTGACGAGCTTGAGGTACACGAGGATGAGCATCTGGAGCAGGAACAGGGCCCGGAAGAAGTTGATTGCCGTGCCCTGGAAGAACATGAGCATCGCGCACCGTCTTCACCTTGGCCAGCTCGAGGTCGAGGATCTTCTGGTTGGTGGCGTTCAGCCTGTCGATCTCCTGGGTTTCCAGCCCGAGGCTCTTGATGAGCTCGATGTTGCGAAGGCTCTCCGTGGTGGATCCCGCAAGCGCGTTCGTCTCAGCGAATATCCTGCCCTGCACCTGCTTGATCCTGCGTCCCAGTGAGGAAACGAGAACGGTCAGAATGGGGGCCAGGATGAGGAGCGCCACACCGATGGACCAGTGCACGAAGAACGAGTACCCCAGCACGAGCAGCAGGGTGAGGGAGGAGATGAAGACCGTGTTGATCGACTGCCCGATCATGTCGCGGCTGTCCGTGCGCGCTTTCTGCAGCTGCTGGAGCACGGCGCCGCTCTGCTGGTCCTCGAATGCCCGGAAGGGAAGGCGCAGGGAGTGTGCGATGCCGTCCGCGTACATGCTGGCGCCCACTGACTGGGAGACGACGTTGACGTAATAGTCCTGGAAGTTCTTGGCAATCCTGCTGACCATGGCCACGCCGATGAACGCAAGGATCAGAAGGCCCACCCCGCTGATGAACTCCGCCCGGGGAATTGTGGCGATATTCGACGCGTACTTGTCCACGATGATCCGGAAGATCTGCGGGTCGAGGAGGGAAAACACCTGGTTGATGACCGCGAGGATGATGGCAAGGACAATCATCCCCTTGTGCGGCCTGAGGTACGAGAGGAGAAGCTTCATACGCAAAGATACCACTCGCGGTTGCGGGGGGACAGCACAGCTGGCCTTGGACAGCGCGCCGGCCTTGGACAGCGACGCCGCTGCGGCGCGGCGGCCCGCCCTACTGTGCGACTGCCACCTTCTCTCCGTCGTTCAGGAAGCTCTGGCCCTCGGTGACCACGAGCATTCCCGTCTCGAGCCCGCTCGCAATCTCGGTGACCGCCTCGTCGCTGATGCCCGTGCGCACCGCGGTCTTCTTGACGACGGTGCCTCCGTCCGACTGGACAACCGCGTACACATAGTCGACCCCTGTTTCCGTCACCACTGCGCTGTTCGGTACAACGACCACGTTCTCCCTGTTTTCGACCGGAAAGCTCACGCGCGCGAACATGCCGGGCTTGAGGGTTGCGGCCGGGTTTGCGATCTTTACCTTCACCACGTAACCCTGGGTCCGGGGGTCCGCGGCCGGGCTGATGGTATCGACGATGCCACGAACGCTTTCACCGCCTGCCGCATCAACGCTGATCGGCACCGTCTGGCCCTTGTGGATTTTCTCCACCATGCTTTCCTCCACGCTCGTCTCCGCGGTCATGCTGCTCACGTCGATGACCACAAAAGCGGGCACGGCGCTGGATACCAGCTCACCGGGGTCCACATTGCGCGTGGCGACCAACCCCGTGATGGGGGAGGTGATGACAGTGTTTCGAAGCTGGGACTCCGCGAGGTCCGCCGTTGCCTGGGCCTGATCCACCTGGGTGGAGGCCACGCCCGTGGACTGGGGCCCCCCCCTGTCCTGGATGAGGCTGAGGTTCTGCCTGGCCGTGTCCAGCGCGATTCCCGCGCTGTCGAGCTTCGCCTTCATGCTGTCGAGCTGCTGCCGCGAGGCGGTGCCGTCGGTGAAAAGCTTTTGCGTCCTCTCGTAGATGTCTTTCGCGTCGTCGTACTGCACCTGCGCCTGTTTTACCGCGGCCTGGGCCTGGATGACCTGGGAAGAAAGGCTGGAGTCGCTGGTACGGGTAAGGTTCGCCTTCGCGCTTTCAAGGGCCGCCCGCGCCTGCCGTACCTGCGCCTCATTGTCATTCGCCTCGAGCGTGAAAAGAACGTCACCCCTGCGCACCATCTGGCTCACATCCGCCTTCACGGAGGCCACCCGACCCGCAATCTTGGGGGACACGACGATCTCCTGGCGCGGGCGGATACGGGCGGGATATTCCAGGGAGATGGCTATCGCGGAACGCGTCGCGGCGGCCACGGTGACGTTTTTCACGCTCTGCTGCGCGGCCTCCTTTGACGGGCCGCAGCCCGCCACTGCCAGGGCGGCAAGGGCGGCGAGCACAAGCCCTGCGCGGTATCGATCCCCGCCCGAATGAGTTGAGGGTGATGTCATCGCAGCTTCCTTTTCATGTCGTCGATCAAAGTGTACACAACAGGCAGGAGAATCGGCGTAAGAAGAGTCGAAGTGATCAGGCCCCCGATGAGCACCACGGCCATGCCGGATCGTATCTCGCTTGATGCGCCGAGGGACAGCGCCAGGGGCATCATTCCGACGATCATGGTCACCGACGTCATGATGATCGGGCGCAGACGCGTGATACCTGCTTCCACCAATGCCTTTCGCAGCGGCATGCCGCGTTTGACAAGCGTGTGGGTGTAATCGATGAGAAGAGTGCCGTTCTTCGAGATGAGCCCGTCGAGCATGATGAGGCCGATGAAAGTGATGATGTTGATCGCCTTGCCCGTGAGAGCCAGGGCGGCGAAAGCGCCGATCACCCCGCAGGGGATGGAGAGCATGCGGATGAGCGGCGTGAGGAAAGATTCATAGAGCACGACGAGCACCATGTACACCAGGAGGATCGAAGCCACCAGCGCCCAGGCCAGGGACCCGAACGCGCTCGCCATGTTCTGCGTATCCCCGCCGTAGCTGATGTCGTAGCCGAATGGCATGCGCAGCGCGTTCAACTTCCCCTTGACGTCAGCGGTGATGGCTCCCAAGGGCCGGCCCTGTATATTCGCGGAAATGGTGGCCACGTTCTGCCTGTCGCGCCGGAGAATCTCCTGGGGGCTTTCCGTGCGGAGGAACGAGGCCACCTGGGAAAGGGAGATCTGCTGGCCCAGCGGGTTGGTCACCTTGATGGTGCCCAGGGCGTAGGGCGTCTTCATCTGGTCCTCGCGGTAGCGCACGATCATGTCGTACTCGTCTCCCGCGTGCCGGTAGACCCCCACGTTGGTGCCGGCAAGGGCCGTGCGCAGCACGGTAGCGAGATCGTAGGTGGTGAGGCCGTGCGCGGCAGCCGCCAGCCGGTTGATGCGTACGCTCACCTCGGTCTGCGCGGCGCGCATGGTGTTGTCCACGTCCGCGGTACCCGGCACGGAGTGCACGGCGTCCTCCACCTGTCGGGAGACCTGGCGCAGCACGTCGCGGTTGGGGCCGCTGACGTTCACGATGAGCGGCTTCGTGCCTTCGATGGAAGTGCGCGTGATGATGCCGGGCTCGGTGACGGAGAAATCCACTCCGGCGAGCTGCTTCCCCCATTCGCGCAGCTCGCGCGCGACGGCGGACTGGCTCTTGCGGCGCTGGCCCTTGTCCTTCAAGCGCACGATGATTTCCGAGGTGGACACCGTGGTGTCGCTGCCGATGCGTCGCGAAGCTGTCCTGTACCTCGGGAAGCGCCAGGATGTGCTGCTCGGCCAGCTTCGTCTTGGCGTCGGTCTGGGGGAAGCCGGCCCCGGGGCCAAGGTCGATGTCCACCACGAGCCTGCTCTGGTCGAACGTCGGCAGGAACTCGGTCTCGATGGCCTTCATCGGGATGAGCGCGAGGCTGGCAACGACGAGTACCGTGATGCCGGCAATGACCGCGCCCCTGTTGCCCAGCGCCCACTCGAGGAACCTGCGATAGGCGCCCTTGACCGTGCCCTCGAAGAAGCGTCCGAGAAGGCCCTGCGCGGTTTCCGGGCCCGCCGTCTCCCCGGCCGAATCGGGCTTGTTGCGCGCGCGGCGTCTCCCTCCGGCCTTTACGAGCATCCGTGACGCCATCATCGGCGTGATCGTGAAGGACACGAGCAGGGAGAGAAGGGTCGCGCACACGACGGTGAGCCCGAACTGCTTGAAGAACTGGCCGACGATGTCCGTCAGGAATGCGATGGGCGCGAACACCACCACGTCGCACAGGGTGATCGCCACGGCGGCGAGCCCGATCTCCATCCTGCCGCGCACGGCGGCGGTGCGCGCGTCTTCGCCGAGGTGGATGTGCCTGTCCACGTTTTCCAGGATGACGATGGAGTCGTCCACGAGGATGCCGATGCACAGGCCGAGCGCCATCAGGGAAACGATGTTCAGCGTGAAGTGGAAAAGCCACATCGCGAAAAACGTGCCCACGAGGGAGACGGGGATGGCAACAAGGACGATCAGCGAGGAGCGCCATCGCCGCAGGAACAGGAAAAGCACCAGCGCGGTGGTGATGATGCTTTCGACCAGGTTCAGCCGTGTCTCGTCCAGGGATGAGTTGATGAACTTCGTGGCGTCGCTTGCCACGGTGAGAGAGGTACCGGGAAGGAGCGTGGGCTGCAGCTCGACCAGCTCTCTCTTCACCCGGCTGGCCGTGTCCACGACGTTCGCATCGCTCTGCTTGCGCACCATGATCCCGATGGAGGCCTGCGTGTTCAGCCGCACCGCCTTGTTGGGGGTCGGGTAGTCTAGCGTGACGTCCGCGATCTCCGAGAGGCGCACGCTTCCGCCCGAGATCGTCGGCACGCGCATGTCCTTCACGTCCTGCACATCCCCGAACTCGCCGACCAGCCGCACGGTGACCTTGCGCGTGCGCTGCGTGATCTGGCCTGCGGGGAGATTCAGGTTCTCCGCCTGAAGCACGCCGAGGAGCGTCGTGGCGCTGATGCCGAAGTACTCCATGGCCGCCTTGTCCACCGTGACGAGAAGCTGCTTTTTGAAGCCTCCCGCGAGGCTCACATTGCCCACCCCGGGCAGGCTCTCGATGCGGCGCATGATCCTGTCCGCCTCGTTGTACAGCTCCTCGGGGGAGGCGGCCCCGGAAACGGAGATGATGAGGATGGGCTGGCTGTTCAAGTCGAACTTGGCCATCACGGGCTTCGTGGCGTCCTTGGGAAGCTTGTCCGCGATGCCGGCGAGCGCGTTCTGCACATCGATGACCGCCGCGTTCATGTCAGTGGACATCGTGAACATCAGGATCGTGTAGCCGAAGCCGGTGCCGGAGGTCGAACGGATCGTGTCGATGCCGTTCACGCCCGATACCGCATCCTCGATGGGCTTGATCACGTCCTTGTCCACTTCCTCCGCGCCCGCGCCGATGTACGTGGAGTGGATGGTGATCACCGGCGTGTTCACCGCGGGGAAAAGGTCGGCGCCGAGATTCGCGTACCCGGCGATTCCGAGCCCCAGGACGAGGGCCATCCCCATGATGATCGCGGTGGGTCGTCGGACGGCCAGCTCGGTGATGTTCATGCGCCCCCTCAGATCCGTTCCCCGGTGATGCGGGCAATGTCCGCAATCGCTTCCTCCCGCGTGTACCGCGCGAAGAGGAGGTCAAGCTCCGCCGAGCCTGCCAGGATGTCGGTGCCGTGTACGTCGTCCCTGCTGGCCATGCCGTTCTCCAGTGACGCCCGCGCGTTGCGGAGGCGCTCCTCCGCGTAGTCCGCCCTGGCCTGCTTCTCCTTTACGTCACCGTCGGCTTTCACGACGGCATCGACCGCCCTGCGCACGTCCAGGCGCACCCGCTTCTCATCCAGACTGAGCCCCATCCCCGCCATCTCCAGATCCTTTTCCGCCTGGCGTACGCGTTGAAGGGAGGCGCGCCCGTCGAATACGCTCATTTTCATGCCAATGCTGACCACGAGGTCCCAGTCCCAGGTGGTGTTGTTCCAATTCCAGGTCGAGAACGGAAGGTCTTCCTGCCCCGAGAGATCGAGTGTGAGGCCGAGTGAGATATCGGGACGGAACAGCGAGCCGCCCTCTTCCAGCGCGAGCTTTTTCCGCGCCTGGCTCATGCGTGTGCGGGATGCTGCCAGGGCAGTTGAGGCCGCGCGCGCTTTCTCACGGAGAGACTGCTCGTCCAGAGGGGGGAGCTGCGCCCTGAAGCCCGTTACAAGATCCTCGGCCTTTGGCTCCAGGCCGGTGAGCAGGCCCAGGCTTTCCAGCGCGGTAGCCTTGCTCTGTCCCGCCTCGGCGAGCTTCGCTTCGAGCGAAGCGAGGTTTGCCTGCGCTTCCAGCACGGTCTCCTTGTTGATGGTCCCCTGGTCGAAGGATTTCCGCCGGTCTGCCGCGATTTCGGCTGCCGTGTCCCTGATCCTTCTCAGCACTGTTTCCGAGTCCCGTGCGAGCAGGGCGCCGAAGTATGCCCTGTGCACGTCCCGGTCGATGTCCCATTGCTGGGCCAGGAGCTCGGTCCCTGCCGCGTCTACCTCGAGGGCGGCAAGATCGATTGCGTTCCTGATCTTTCCCCACGTGAAGATCGGCTGTGAGAGGGACGCACTGGCGGTGAAATAGTTGTGCAGCTGGGCGCCGACGGTGAAGTCCTGAGGAGGAATCCCAAAGGAGCCCAGCGGGATCGGAGCCGGACCCAGCACGCCGGCCGGGATCGTGGGCGAGATGGTTCCCAATGTACCCGCCGCCACCGTGTACCCTTTCGGCGGGTTGACGAGGTAGGACGCGGATGCCTGCAGGTCGATGTGCGGCCAGGCCCTGCTGCCCGCCTCCTCGAGCGCGAGACGGGACTTCCGCACGGCGAGCTCTTTTACGCGCACCGCTCTCCGAGGCCTTGCGCGTAAGGGTGTACGCATCCTCGAGGGTGAGCCCCGTCGACTGTGACAGGGCGGGCAGCGCGACGCAGAGCAGGGGCAGCAGGACGAAGCCGCGCCGGAGCTTCAAGGGCATCTTATTCTCCCGACAGCCTGAGGGAGATCATGCGCCTGAGACGGTTGATTTCAGAGTCGACGCGGGACGGCTCTGCAAGGGCTGCCGAAAAAAGCACGCCGAACACGGTCACCCTGATCAGGGACCGACGGTTCTCCGAGTCGACGGTGTGCGCCACCCGTCCCCTCCTTTGTCCTGCAACAAGCCTTTCGACGAGACTGCAGAACTGCTCGAGCTTCCCTTCCAGCATGTTCATCTGGCTGGATTCGAACAGCATCCCGCGGAGGAGCGGCAGGTAGTGTTTGAGGGAGCCGAACCCGATGTCGATGAATCTTTGCATCCGGACCCCGGTCGGCTCTTTCGACTCCACGAGCTCCCGGATCTGGGCCAGGAACCTGTTCCACCCTTCATCTACCGTTGCGCGAAACAGATCCTTCTTGTCATTGAAATACGTGTAAATCGTGCCCGAAGAGATGCCGGCGCGGAGGGCGATGTCCTTGATGAGGGTCGCATCATAACCGATCTCTCCGAACACGGAGAACGCGGCATCGAGAATCTGGGCAGGTTTTTTTCCGTCCTTTTTCCTTGCCATACCGCTCCGTCCTTATATTGATTGAACGTTCAATTAATAATAGCAGCATGGTGCGGGTGTGGCAAGCCCCGGCTTTGGGTATAATCACCGTCGGACAAAGCGCGAATGCAACGGAGGCTATCACGCCATGGGTGACACGAATCGATTCATCGAAGAGCTTCAGAGCGCGTGGCGGGATGAGAAATCCGCCGCTCTCACCTACGCCGCGGCAGCGGAGAGGGAGAAAGACAGCCGGCGCCGCGACATCTTCCTCCGCATGGCAGCCGAGGAGGCGAAGCATGCCGAGCGCTGGGAGAAGAGGCTGCGCGAGCTGGGTGCGGAACCGGGCGCATACACCGAGACACCCGCGGAGGTCCAGCGCAGGCGTGACCTTGTCGTGCAGGACCCCGAGGTAATTGCGACGACCATGGCGGCAGCGGAAGGAAATGCGGACGGGGCCTACGAAACACTTGCGGCGTTGGCCCCCACGGAACAGGACCGCAAGGCGTTTGCCGACGCGGGTCGGGCGGAACGGGCGCACGATCGGGTTCTCAAGGACATGGCGGCCCGGGCGGAACACCCGCGGAGCAGGCTGGATATGATCCTGGGCCGGGAGCGTCACGTGCGCGGCGGAGGGTGGATCGGCCAGGCCATCTACGGCGTCAACGACGGGCTGGGCGCCGCATTCGGGGTGGTGAGCGGCGTGGCCGGTGCCACGCATGTGAACAGCTCCTTCGTGCTCCTGAGCGGGTTCGCCTCAATGGTCGCCTCCGCTCTTTCCATGGGCAGCGGCGCCTACCTGGCCGTGAAGTCGGAAAAGGAAGTGCACGAAGCGGAGCTCTCCCGTGAGCGCCACGAAATAAAGGAGAATCCCGACGAAGAGCGGGAGGAGCTTTCCCTCTTTTACCAGCTCAAGGGCTTCTCGGAGGAGGAAGCCAATGCCATGGCGGCGCGCATGGCGGAGAATCCAGAGGAGATGCTGAAAACCCTGGCGCACGAGGAGCTGGGTCTTTCCGACCAGGCGTTCCAGAACCCGTTGCGCTCGGCGGTCAGCGCTACTGTCGCAACGGCCGTCGGGGCCGCGGTCCCGGTTCTTCCCTATCTGTTCATCGGCGGCCTGGCCGCGCTGGTCACCTCGTTCGTCATCAGCACCCTCGCCCACTTCGCCGTGGGAGCAGCCAAGGTCGTGGTCACGGGGCGCTCCTGGTGGAAGAGCGGCCTGGAGATGATGGTGATCGGGTTGGGCGAGGCGGCGCATCACCTACGGCATCGGGCTTCTCGTCTCTCCCCTGCTCGGGTGAAAGTGCGAACCTTGATATTTAGACGGTTCTGTGCGAAACAGTGCAAGAGGTGACCGATGGCTGACAGGAATCCACTTGGTGAAAAGGTGCGCACGATCCGCGAATCCCGGAGCATGAGCGTGGAGCAGCTCGCGGAACGCGCGGACCTGGCCCCGGAGCTGGTGGCGCAGATCGAGTCGGGCGCGCTCGTGCCTTCGCTGAGCCCCCTGATCCGGATTGCGCGATCTCTGGGCGTGCGGCTGGGCACGTTCCTCGACGATCAGGAGCACGTGGGTCCGGTCATTTCGCGCGTGGGTGAGCATGAGACGGTGGTGCGCTTTTCCGGAAGGGAGAGCCCCGCGCGCAGCGATCTGGACTTCTTCTCCCTCGCCGCGAACAAGGCCGGGCGCCACATGGAGCCGTTTCTCATCGACATCCATCCGGGCTCCGCGCAGGGAGTCCGGCCTTCCACGCACGAGGGGGAGGAGTTCCTCTACGTTCTTTCCGGCGAGGTGGAGGTCGTGTACGGCAAAGACATGTACAGGCTGAAAACGGGCGACTGCATGTACTATGACAGCATCGTGCCGCATCACGTGCACAGCGCCGCGGGATCCGAAGCGCGCGTCGTGGCCGTGGTCTACGCGCCGTAGCCCTTCCGCGGTACGGGAGTACCCGTTCGGCGAGTACGCCGTACTCCGTACCCTGCGAGTGGACGGCGAGTCGGCCCAGGCATGGACGCCGACAGGCCGAGCATAGGAGGGCCCCCATGGAGAATGTCACCCAGACTTTGGGACAAGTGCTGGAGCGCCAGGCTGCGCTCCTTCCTCGAAAGGAGTTCATTGTTTTTCCCGACCGAAACCTGCGCTTTACCTATGCGGAGTTCGACCAGCGGGTGAACAATCTGGCTGCGCTCGCCGGGTCGTGATCTCGAACGCTTCTCGCACGGACCCCATCGGCATGCTCAAGCATTTCGGGCCCGGCAACGCCAAGCTTAAAATCCTGTAAGAAGGCGCTTTCGAGGTCGGTCTGTACGCAGCAGGAACCGGCTGCGCATGGGCGAAAAATGGCAAAAAAATAGTTTGACACATCGTTTCTGACATGGTAACGTTGCCGCAATCGATACCGAGAACGTTTTCATTGGACGATAGAGGATGACGAAATGCCCGGCAATGACAGGACTAGGCGTATCGCGCTCATTGCCACTGAAGTCGCAGGCCGAGACCTGGCCGGAGAGCTTCGTCAGCAGGATCTGAGGGAAGGGGAAGGCGGCAGGCAGGCCCGTGGATGACGTCCATCAAGGACATTGCGCGGCATCGTGGGTTGCTCGATCTCCACGGTGTCGCGGGTCATCAACGACCGGGATGGGGTGGACCCGCTCACGCGGAAAAAGGTGCTCGAGGTCATCGAGAGCCTGGACTACGCGCCCGAACCTCACGGCCCAGGGCCTGCGGGTGAAGAGGGGCCGGCTGATCGGTGTGGCCATCCCGAACAGCACCGTTCGGGCCTGTTCAGCGTGGTGGTGCAGTACGCCCTCGAGGCCGCCTACAGCCACGGTTTCAACATCGTCCTGGTGAACTCTCACGATGACCCCGACCTCGAGGAGACGCTGATCAAGAGCCTCCTGCGCAGGGAGATCAACGGCGTGATGCTCACCCGGGTGTCGGACGAGAGCAGGATCGTGACAACGGATCGTCAAGCGCAACATTCCCCATCGTCGTGATCGACAGGGCTTTCGAGCACGAGAACGTGTCCAACGTCGTGCTCGACAACCACAGGGCGGGCTGCATGGCCGCTGAGCACCTCATGGGGCTCGGCCACAGGTGGATCGCCTGCATCACCGGGCCGATGAAGATCGCCCTCTCTCGCGAAAGGCTGAAAGGGTTCCAGAGCACGCTCGCGGAAAAGGGCGTGAGCCTTCCCCGTCCCACCTCTACGAGGGGAACTTTCTGTACCACACCGGCGGGCCAGGGAGTGCAGGCGCTCAGCGGGCGGGGCGCCTACATACACGGCGCTCTGGGCCATGAATGACCTGATGGGTTTCGGTGCGATGCGGGCCCTCCAGGAAAGGGGAGTGAGGGTGCCCGAAGAGGTTTCCGTGCTGGGGATGGACGACCTGGAAATAGCGGAGATGGTCAGCCCGCCCCTCACCACGATCCACTACCCGATCAAGGAGCTCGTGGAGAGGGCAATGGAGCTTCTGATTTCACAGATCACCAGCAGGGAAGCTCCGTTCGGAGACGATCGTGCTGGAGCCGAGCCTGACGATTCGGGGGTCGACAATGCGATGTCCCGCGACCGAACAGGCCGGTGCCGGTTGATTCCCCGATGAGATCAAATGAAAGAGAGGAGGTGTTGCGTATGTAGAAATCTCGCCCGATGACTGGCCGGTGGGCGAAGGCCCGGGATTGATGTCAAAGCCTATATGAGGAGGAGCGCAATGAAACTTCGCGTCTTATCTATGATGATCGTTTTTTCGGTGTGTGTCGCCATAGCGGGCGCATTCGCCGAAAGACAGACCATGATTATATGGAATATCGATACAAACTATGCACAGTGGTTCGAAGATCAGTACAAGCCATTTGAGCAGCAAAACAATGTGGATATCAAGATATCTACAGTTCCGTCTGAGGACTTCCACGTGAAGTTCATCTCGGCGGTTCAGGCCAAATCCCAAATTGACGCGCTGACGCAGAATGGACAAGACGTCCGTTGGATGGCGACTGATGGATTATTGAAAGATCTCACGAGCGCTGTCACCTACAAAGACAGATTTGTTGCCTCGGCGCTCATCCCCTACACCATTGGCGGAAAGCTTTATGGCATACCCTATGGCGCAATGAACACGAGCGCGCTTTATTACAACAAAGAAATCTTTGCCAAGTACAAACTGACTCCCCCAAAGACCTACGATGATCTGGTAAAAGTAGTCAGGGAGTTGAACAAAAATGGGATTTATGGAATCTCGATGGGTGGTGCCACTATCTACATGTGGCCAATGTGGTCTTCGAAACCTTTGCGCAGACGTTAGGAGACAACTCTGATCAAGCGACGCGCGAAACCCTGCAGGGTAAGCGGAAGTTCACTGATCCGGAATATGTCAAATCGATGCAAGCCCTCTACAACTTCGGCAAAGATGGGATTTTCGAACCAGGCGTGAACGGCGTGGATGACAGGGGCGGCGCACAGGCAATCTTTACGTCCGGAAGGCAGCCATGTTCTACGGCGGCACCTGGGAAATAGATGCTCTCAGAAATGCGGGAATGACCGCAGCCCAGCTCGGTATTCTCAAGTTCCCGAAAATAATGAACAATAGTATGCAGGTGCAAATGACTGGCGGGAGTGGGAATGCTGCTACGATTTACTCTGGTATCGATGCGAGCCGTCTTCGCCTTGCGGAAAAGTTTGTTGACTTTGTGACAAGCGACTCGATCGATCAGGCATATTGCGCGAAGGCAAAGAACGCCTTGGCGATCAATGTCAAGGTTGAGCTCAGCAACGCAGATCCGCTTGCCAAGCAGCTGAGGGATGAGTTCTTGCCGCACACCGTCACATTCCTGGACTGGACGTGGCCGCAGAAAATTGTGAGCGCGTTCCAAGAACAAATTCAGGCGGTGACAGGGCAGCAGACAACTCCAGAAAAAGCGGTGCAGGCTATCCAGAAGACCTATGACGATCTCGTGGCGGGAGGGTATCAGTTCAAGTAGGAGTAAGCGATTGCGCGTCCCGTCCGTGGCCGAAATCTTGCTGGCGGAAAAAATGAGTTGGACGGCGGGACGCATGTTTTCTCTGTGCCTCATCGACAAGGTGTGGGAATGCTGAGGACAAAAAACGATCCATATATTGCATACGCGTTTCTGCTGCCCGCCCTCCTTGTTTACGTCGTTTTCACATTATACCCATTTATATAGGGGGTTGTGATTTCCATGTATCGGTGGGACGGTGTCACACCACGTCATTTCGTGGGAATCGGAAACTACGTGCAGCTGGCCTTGGATAATCGTTTTCTGACTTCCCTTGGTCATAACGTTCTCTACGCTGTCGGGAGCGTGACCGGGAAGATTGTGCTCGGTTTCATTTTCGCTTTGCTTCTCAATGCTGAAATCCGCGGAATGACCATCTATCGAACTCGTACTTCACCCCTGTCGTAATGTCGTTTGTCGCAGTTGGACTTCTCTGGAGGTGGATGTACAACCCGGTCTTTGGATTGTTCGATTTCATTCTCCAGGGGCTCGGCCTTACGCACACACCCGTCGGCTGGCTTTCCAATCCGCACATTGCCCTGTGGTCGGTTGTCATAGTGGAGAATCGGAAACGGACAGGGTATCACACGGTCATTTTCCTGGCGGGTCTCCAAACGATACCCAATGCACTCTACGAAGCAGCAGAGGTGGATAGAGCTTGCCTTCTGCGGCGAATTGCGCACGTCACACTGCCGAGTATCCGATCAATCACTATCATCAACATCACGATTGCTCTTATGGGCGCCTTCAGTGTTTTCGATCTGTCTATGTCATCACGGGCGGCGGTCCGTACGATTTTTCCGAAGTGCTTCTCACGTACATGTACCTCCGCACATTCAAGGAGCAGGAGCTCGGACTCGGGACGGCAATGGTCGTTGTGCTTTTCGTTATCGTCATACTGATCTCGTTGTGGCAGCAGCGCTTCATGAAGAGTGAGGATTAGTACCGTGGCTGGCTGCGCGGGGCAACATGAGGAGACCCTCCTTGCGTTCTAGAGCTGTTTCAAATCTCTTCGTGTATGTGGTCCTTATCTGTTTCGCGATCATCGTGGTCTACCCTCTCGTGTGGATGGTTTTTCTGTCAGTGAAGAACCAACAGGAAATGTACATACGGATCTGGGCTCCGCCGCGCGTTTTCGAATGGTCGAACTATCCACGTGCATGGACAGTGGGAAACGTGGGTCTTACGCTTTGGAACACTCTTCTCCTCACCGCCGTATCCGTTTTCTTCATTTTGCTTCTGTGCTACTTCGCTGCTTATGCGCATGCGAGAATGAGATTTCCAGGGAGGAATGCAATAATGGTTGTCTGGGTGGTACCATGTTGATACCCTCCCAGGTGATATCATCCCCTTTACGTTCTGGGAGCGTTCTGGGCGTTCTCAATACTCGGTTGGGACTGATCTGCCGTACATTGCCGGAGGAATCCCGTTCTCGATATTTCTTCTGACTGCGTTCTTAAGAACTGTCCCGTTCGAACTCGAAGAATCTGCATTAATTGACGGTTGTAAGCGGCCAGAGATAATTCAAAAGATAATATTGCCCCTTTCGCGGCCGGGGCTCGCAACCGTTATCGTTTTCCAGTCTTTCAGCATTTGGAATCAATACTTTCTCCCGCTCGTGCTCCTTCAGGATCCGTCGCTTCAAACCGTGACACTCGGTCTCATGGCGTTCAGCCGACAATGGGGGATGACGGATTTCCCGAGACTATTTGCCGCTCTTACCATCATCAATGTGCCTGTTATTCTATTGTACGCAGTTTTTCAGAAACAGTTCATAAGCGGCATGACGGCGGGGGCATTAAAAATGTGAAATCGAAATTGGAGGCGAGTGAAGTGAAATCTGCAACCATTACTCTTGAGAACAGCAACTTACGTATCGTATTGGACAAGAATACGGGGGCCGTTGTCCACATCGGGTGCGTACGAACGGGATGGAGCGTGCTTGACTGGGAAGAGCTTGGCTTATCGTTTCAACTCCTCGTTTCTACCAGGACGGCTGAAGACTGGCATACCAAGGGACGGCGAAACGTCATTGCCGAAGGAACGCGGCAGCCCGCTCCTTTGGTTCAAGAAGATAAGAATGGCAAGAGGCGTCACATTCAGGTGGAACCAGATTGTCCTTTCGAACGGCGAGGAAGTGGACATCGCAGTGGAGTGCCGCGTGCATGCGAGTGCGGAGGATATGACTTTTTCAATGAAGATCGAGAACAAGTCCAGCCATTTCGTCGAGAACGTCTCGTACCCGTATTTCGGCGAGATCGCGGCACAACGGTCACGTGAACCGTTAAAGACGTTCTTGTATCAATACGGCACGGCACAAGAATGGTCATTGCGACCAGTTTACGACAACATGCGCGGCTACTATGGGACTGACTACCCCACGCAGGTAAGTGAAGGTCTCGCATATTGCGGTGCGCCCATGTCCCCGTTCATCCTGCTACGGTAGCCTTCACACGGGCTCTATGTGGGCATTGCGAGCCGAGCACGGAATTAGTCGCATGGCAAACCGAATTACGGGCCCGGTTAATCAAGCTCAATTGACAATCGCGTACCCGAGACTCCTCAGATTGGAGGTAAGGACGTTGGGATACGATTTGTAGCTGTGCATGTTCCGTTTGTCGCCCCAAACGAAACGCGAGAATTGACCCTGTCATGGTTCGAGCCTTCACCGGATCGTGGCACGCAGGTGCCGACATCTACATAAAGTGGCGCAACTCATGGACGAAACGACCAGAGACGCCTCCCTGGGCTGTGGAACCTCACTCCTGGCAGCAAATCCACATCAATTCCCCCGAAGACGAATTGCGGCGTCCGTTCACTGAATTGGTCGAGATCGGCGCAGAGTGCGCCAAACGCCGCGTTCGCGCCATTCAGCTGGTGGGCTGGAATGATGGGGGACAGGACCAGGGCAACCCGTCGCACGATCCGGATTCGCGGCTGGGCACCTTCGACGAGCTGAAGACTGCGATTGCCAGGATCCAGGAACTTGGCGTAAAGGTCGTGCTCTTTTCGAAATTCACCTGGGGCGATCGAGCCACAAAGCAGTTTCGGGAGAAGCTGCACCATCTCGCAATCAAGGATCCCTACGGCGACTACTATGTGTATCAAGGGTATCAATATCAAACAAGCACGCAATTCTTGGACATCAACACGAAACGTCTTGTGCCCATGTGCTTTCTTTCCGGAGAATATCTTGAAATGTGCAAAAGCGAGTTCAAAAAAACATTGGACCTTGGAGCCGATGGAATTCTTTATGATGAGTGTCAGCATCATGGACAAGCGCTCCTTTGCTTCGATCTTTCTCACGGGCACCGGTACGGTGCTCCCGTTTATGCAAATGACCGATACTTAATTCAGCTGTTTCGCGAGCTGGCGGCTCAGAGAAAACAGGAGTTTTTGTTTGCCGGTGAGGCGTGCTACGACTGGGAGCTCGAAACCTACAGTCTTTCCTACCACCGGAGCTGGAGCAAGAGTCACATTCCTCTCATGCGCTATTTGCGGCCCGAGGCCCAATTAATGACGGCGATTACCGGTTTTGCCGACAGAAATATGATTAATCAGTGCCTTCTGTATCGATACGTGATCAGCTATGAGCCTTATCACTTCAAAGGTATGTTGGGCGATTTCCCTGCCACCGTTGAATATGGCACTACGATGGATGCCCTGCGCACGGAGTTGAGGTCATATCTATGGGACGGTGAATTCCGCGATACAGTCGGTGCGATTGTGCGCAGAGACGACGGGTCCTTACATCATCCCTATTCGCTTTTTCAAAGGCGCTCAGATCGCAAACGAGCGGTGGTCGTGGCAAACTACGACGAACACGAGGCCAGGATAGTATCGTTGACTTTAACCGAAAACGGTGTTTTGAAGCGCTATCGGACCGTAGATGACAGGGAATGGCGCTCAACTGACGGGCAGATACGACTCGATCCTCAATCAGCAGCCGTCGTTTTGGAAGAGTGAGGTGGTCGAGAAATGTGGGCTCGTTCCTCGAAAACGTCGTGGCGTGATGGAAGGCATGCGGTACCGGCAGGTTCCCGCGATGAAATGACATGAGCCAGCGATGGTGCACGAGACCGGCGGCTATAAACCATATGATCGACGCGGCGGGGGACCGATAAGGAGCGCACATGAAGAACGACAGAGCCATTCGGGACGCTTTCGAAAAGGGCGCCGGCATCCTGCGCCTGGCACCCACCTTTGTTCCGCGGAGGTTCAGCCAGGCGGGGCGGCGGCTTCGCCTGCATCCCGACGACTATTACGCCCTTGGCACGGTACGCGGATCCATCAAGGAGAGGTGGTTCTCATCGGTCATCCCCGCCATGAACGGGCCCCTTGCACCCGGCGACGAAGGGCTGAGCTACGTGGCGCCGACGGATCGGCGGCAAGACCTCTTCCTCTTCAAGGACGCGGTAGACGAGCTGGGGGCGGAGATCATCGGCAGAGAGCTCGCGCAAAAATACGGCACGTGGCCCATGTACTCAAAGTTCTTCGACTTCGCGCTGCCGTTATTCCACCATCTGCACCTGGACGACGACGGCAGCGGGGAGGGTGGGGACGGATCGGCAAAGCCCGAAGCCTACTATTTCCCGCCACAGCTCAACAACCACCTCGGAACCTTCCCCGTCACCTATTTTGGCTTCGATCCGGACGTGACGAGGGAGAAGGTCCGGGAGAGGCTCCTTGCCTATGAGACAAGGGGACAATCGGATCACGGAGCTCTCCCGCGCCTATCGCATCGAGCTCGGCACGGGCTGGTACACGCCGCCGGGGGTCGTCCACGCGCCCGGCTCCGTCCTCACCTATGAGCCCCAGTGGAACTCTGACGTGAACTCGGTCCAGGAAAACATCACCTCGGGAGAGGTGTACTCCATGGGACTTCCTGGTGGAGAACGTCCCGGAAAACCGGAAGCAGGACATCGATTACGTCATGAGCCTCATGGACTGGGAAAAGAACATCGACCCGCACTACAGGGCTCAGCTACTTCCGGCCCCCGCTTGCCTGCCCGCAGAAGGCAGGACGGCACTCTCGGCAAGTGGGTGGTGTACGCGAACCCCTATATGGGAGCCAAGGAGACGACGGTGTCTTCCCGGGCAGGTCTGTCACGGTGAAGGAGGCGGCCGCGTTTCGGCTGCATCATCGTCCAGGGCTTCGGCGGGTTCGGCCCATTCGACGCGGAGGCGGCAGGGATGCTCCGCTTCGGCCAGCTCTCGGGAGACGAGTACTTCGTGAGCGAGAAGACGGCGCGGCGGCGGCGTGAAGGTCACCAACGCGAGCAGGTGGGAGCCGATGGTCATCCTCCAGCACTTCGGGCCGAACAACGGGGAAATGCCCAGCGGAGGTGCAGGCCTGAGCCTTGCGGGCTTTGGAGGTTCCCGCTGAGATACTCCCCCAGAAGGAGGGTCCGCTTCTGGGCGCAGGATCGAACAGAAAGAAGCTGTTGCAGCCCACGGCGTCGTGAAGAGCGATTCCACGTTGCAGGCGATCAGATTCGTCTAGAACTTGAACACCCCCAGCAGCGCGGTTGTCATCCACGGCACGTAGGTGATGACCAGGACCGCGGCGAGCATGACGAGCTGGAAGGGAATCACGTCCCGGTAGATCTGGATCACCGGTTTCTCGAACCTGTAGGAGGCGAGGAACAGGTTGAGGCCGAGCGGCGGGGTCAGGTACCCCAGCTCGAGATTGGCCAGGAAGATGATCCCCAGGTGCACGGGGTTGATGCCGTACGCGACGCCCAGCGGGGCGATGAGCGGCACCACGATGGTGATCGCGGAGAAGATGTCGATGAAGAATCCCTTGATGATCAGAACCAGGTTCAGCAGGAGGAGGAACACGTAGGGCGAGTGCACGTGGGCGCGCAGCCAGTGCGTGAGCTGCAGGGGGATCTGCGCATCCACGATGTAGTAGGAGAGCCCGCTCGCCGTGGCGCAGGATGACGAGGATTCCCCCGAGGATCACCACGCTCTTCAGGAACACGGCCGGGGAGCTGGCGCATCTTCAGGTCCCGGTGGACTACGACCTCCAGCACGAGTCGCGTAGATCACGGCCACCGCGCCGGTCTCCACCAGGGTCGTGATGCCGCGCAGGAACAGCACGAGGATGAGGAACGGCAGGAGGATCTCCCCGAGGGATTTCCAGAGAGCGGGGAGCGCCTCGCCGCGAGATCGAAGGGCGGTGCGCGGTACCTTGTCCTGCCGCGCCCTCCAGAACCCCATGGCCGCAAGGCTGAGGACGAGGAAGGCGCCCGGGAGGATGCCCGCCGACGAACATCTGCTTGATGTTCGTCATGCGATACCACGCCGTAGAGGATCACCGGGCAGGCTCGGCGGGAAGAGCAGGCCGATGCTCCCGGATGCGGTGAGCAGGCCCCTTCCGAACCGTTCGTCGTATCCGCCGCCCTTCAGGATGAACAGCAGCAGGGTCCCCACGGCGATGATCGTGACGCCCGAGGCGCCGGTGAACGTCGTGAGGAATGCGCAGATGAGGATGCTCATGAAGGCCAGGCCGCCCGGGAAGCCAGCCGAAGAGCGTGCGGAACAGGCGCACCAGCCGCTCACCGGACTTGCTCTCCGAGATGATGTAGCCGGCCAGGGTGAACAGGGGGATCGAGGGGATCACGTCCCCCGTGAGCATCGTGTAGGCCTGGTTGGCGGCGGTTTCCAGCGCGCCGCCCGAGTGGAGGAAGAACAGCAGCGCCAGCCCGCCGACGAGGACGAAGATCGGCCCGCCGAGGAAAACGCTCGCGACCAGCACGATCACAAGAGGCAGGTGCAGCGCGGAAAGGACAGGGGCGACCGCGGCCGCGAATGCGGGTCCCGCTGTGGAAAGCCATGCCGCCACATGAGACCCGCCGGGCAGAAGCGCCTGCAGGGAGCTCGCCAGGGGCGTCCATCCGATGACAAGGCCGAAGGGCACACCCAGCAGGGCGATCCATCTGCGGCCGCTTCCCGGGGCGGGCGTCAGAATGAACCGGAGGGCCATGAAGGCGAAGCCGATGGGCATGATCAGCGCCGCGATCCGGATGGGGATGAACCCGACCCGTGTCCGACGGGTCGAAGCCGGAGAGCACGAACGAGAGGGCGGAGGCGGCTTGCACGGTGCAGATGGCCACCGACACGAACGAGGTGCCCGCGGTCACCCACAGGCGCGCCCTCTCCGGTATCCGGTCGATCCCGATGCTCAACGACAGGTGGCTTTTTTCCCGCGTGGTGATCATGGCGCCGGCGAAGGAGATCCACAGGACAAGGTGGCGGACGTAGTCATTCGAGGCGCGCAGGGTCGGAAGCCCGAGCAGCGCGCGCAACGATGGTGAGGGCGAGGATCAGGGTGATGAGGATGAGCAGGGCCGGCGTGAATGCGTTCTCCGTGACGTGGACGGCTTTGCGAAAACGCTCTTTCAGCATCCCGGTGACAGGTACTCCGCGGCTGCGGGGAACTTCAAGACGGCATTACCCTGAGCCGGTAGCCGACGCCCGGTTCGGTGACGATGAGCTCGGGCATCTGCGGGTTCGCTTCGATCTTCTTCCTCAGGCCCGTGATGTACACGCGCAGGTAGTTGGTTTCTTCGTCCGCGTTCGGGCCCCATACCTCCCTGAGGATCTGACGGTGGGTGAGGATGCGGCCCGCGTGCTGCACGAACAGGCGCAGCAGGCCGTACTCCGTGGGCGTGAGCTTCACCGTCTCTCCCGCCACCTTCACTGCCCTGTCCAGCAGGTCGACGGAGAGCCGGCCGGAGATGAAGACCGCCTGAGCCTCCTGAGGCGCGTGATGGCGGATGGCCACCTTCATGCGGGCGATCAGCTCGCCGGTGTTGAACGGCTTGACCACGTAGTCATCCGCCCCGACGTCCAGCAGACGCACGATATCCTCCTCCGCGTTGCGCACCGAGAGGATGATCACGGGGACCGAGGACCACGTGCGCAGCTCCGCCAGGACCTCCGCGCCGTCCCTGTCAGGAAGGCCGAGGTCCAGCAGCACGATGTCGGGCTTCTTGCCCAGCACCATCTGCAGCCTTCCTCGCCGGTGGCCGCCTCGTGCACGGCGTATCCCTGCTTCTCCAGGCTGACGCGGAGGAGCCGGCGGATCTGCACCTCGTCGTCGATCACCAGGACGCTGGTCACGTGACTCCGGGCGTGCCGGATCGGCTGCTGCGGCGATGCTGTCCGGCAGGACGATGCTGATCGAGAGCCCGCCCTTGCGGTTGACGTAGGCGGCGATGCGCCCCCCATGCGCCTCGACGATTCCCTTGCAGATCGACAGGCCCAGCCCGACTCCGCCCGTCGCCGCCTTCTTTCCTCGGAAGAAGGTCTCGAAAAGGTGCGGCAGTTCCTCGGGATCCACCCCGGGCCCCTCGTCCGCCACCGTGATCCCGATGCCGTTCTCGATCCGTTCGACGCCGAGCTGGATCGGCGTCCCGGCCGGGGTGTGCTTCGCGGCGTTGGTGAGGATGTTGGTGAGCACCTGCACCATGAGGATGAAATCCATGGATACGGCGGGAACCGATTCGTCGATGCTGATGGACAGCGGGTGGTCTTTGGACTGCCGGCGCAGCGCGTCGGCCACCACTGACACCAGGTCGAAGATGTCGGTTTCCGACCTCTTGAGCCTGAGCATTCCCGACTCCAGCCGGCTCATGCTGAGCAGGTTCTCCACGATCGCGTTCAGCCTGTCGGTGGCGGTGAGCGTTTCCGCGAGGAGCAGACCCCGGGTCTCGGGGTCCTCAGCCGTGGAGGCGTCCATGAGCGCCGTGATCGAGCCCTTGATCGTGGTGAGCGGCGTGCGCAGCTCGTGGGAAACGGTGTTGAGGAGGACCCTGCCCAGGCGCTCCGATTCGCGCGCCATGAGGTTCCTGCGGTTCTCCTCCGCAAGGAGCTCCCGCTCGATGGAAAGGGCGAGGGACCTGCCGAGCATCTGGAGGGAATCCTCCTGGTCCTGCAGCCAGCTCTTTCCCTCTGCCAGGCTGATGCCCAGAACCCCGACCGCGGAGTCAGGGGTGAGCAGCGGGATGTAGTGGAACCGCGCCATGTGCAGGGTGTCGGTGTACCTTCCGCAGGGGGTGCGGCTGTCGAAGCACCAGCGCGCCACCCCGAACTCCTTCTCGTCGATTTCCGCGGTCTTCAGGCTGCGCGCGCGATTCGCTCCAGGCCCCCCGCGTCGTCCTTGAGGAAGACGATCACCTCGGCTTCGAGGTAGCGGGAGACGTACTCCAGTCCCGTGTGCACGATTCCGTCCAGAGTCGTGCTGCAGGGAGAGCGCCTGGGAGAAGTCCAGGAGCAGCGACCATCCGGCGCGCGCGCACGGCGAGCATGCTCTGGTTGGCCCGAATGCGCGACATGAGGAAGGCCAGCGCGGCCGCGGTCACGAAGTAGAGGAAGAACATCAGCATGTCTTCGAGCTTGCGTGATGGAGAACGTGAAGCGAGGAGGAAGGAAGAAGTAGTCCCACAGCAGGGCGCTCAGCCCTGCGGCGATGAGCACCGCGACTCTGATTGGTGAAGAAGGCGAGGGCGATCACGGCCAGGAGATAGAGGATCGAGACGGAGCGATAGCCGATCACGGGGAGCGCGAGGAGGCTGATGCCCGTCACCACGGCGATGGCGAGCATCATCTTGGCGAGCGACGCCCGCTCGGGGCGCAGGTAGGAGGAAAGAGCTACGCGGGGCCGGGAGAGGGTCGCCCCCTTCTCCTGGACCACGGCGACGTCGATGTCGCCGCTCATCTTCATGATCTGCTCGGCGATGGTGCGCCTGCGGAAAGGGCGGGCCCGGCCGATCAGGCCGGACTTGCCGACCACGATCTCCGTGATGGCGTTGGCCCGCGCGAATCGGATGACGGCCAGGGGGACATTGTCCGACGGGATGGTCACCATTGCGGCGCCGAGCTGACCGCGCGAGGTTCATGTTTTTCCGAAGCGACTCCTGGGCCGCGTCGCCCAGCGGCGTACCGATCTCGACGTACAGGGCCGTCCATTCCGCCTTCAGGTTGAACGCCCTCTGCCGGGTCCAGCGGATGAGGTGCGCCGAGTTCGGGCTCGGGCTGATGGCCACCAGAAGGCGCTCGCCCGAGAACGGCGACGCCTGCTGGCTGTGCTCCTGCGCGTAATTCGCGAGCTGGTGGGTGACAAGGAGCGCCGTGTGGCGCAGCGCCATCTCCCGGAGGGCGGTCAGCGTGCTCTTCTTGAAGAAGTTGTCCGCGGCCGCCTGCGCCCGGTCTCCGAGGTATACCTTTCCCTCGGCAAGCCGCTTCAGGAGCTCTTCGGGGGAAATGTCGATCAGCACGACCTGGTCGGCCGTGTCGAAAACCGAATCCGGTATCCGCTCCACGATCGTGATGCCCGTGATCTCTTCCACCGTGTCGGCAAATCCTTCCAGGTGCTGCACATTGACCGTGGTGAAGACGTCGATGCCGTGCATCGATGAGCTCCAGGACATCCTGGTATCTCTTCCTGTTGCGCGCGCCGGGGGCATTGGTATGCGCCAGCTCGTCCACGAGCACCAGGCCGGGCTTGCGCGCAAGAACCGCATCAAGGTCCATCTCCTGGAGCGTCTTCCCGCGGTACTCCAGGCTCATGCGGGGCACGAGCTCGATGCCCGCCGCCAGCTCGTCCGTTTCCCTTCTCTGGTGGCTTTCCAGGTAGCCGATGACGACGTTGAAGCCTTCTTCTTTTTTCTGCCTTCCCTCTTTGAGCATGGAAAAGGTCTTGCCGACCCCCGCGGCCATGCCGAAGAAAACTTTGAGCTTCCCTTTTCCGCTCTGCTCCCTTTCGGCGACGCGGAGAAGAGCATCAGGATCGGGTCGTCCTTCTTCAACCACCGAGGGTCATCCTTTTGCCGGCAAGAGTACCGCGGCCGGGGCTTCTAGAAAAGGGCCGGGTTCAATGAGATGCCCGTTGGAGGGCAAGGTATGCGTCGGAGCCTCTCACGTTTTCATTGCCTGCTGCCAGGTCGAGGGCTTTTTTTCCGCCACGGTTCTTCGCGTCGGCGTCCGCTCCCGCATCAAGGAGCAGGCCCAGCACCCGGGGGTTTGTGTTGAACTCCGCGGCGAACATGAGAGGTGTCATACCCGACTCATCGCTCGCATTCGCCTTGGCCCCCGCCCCAAGGAGGGCGCTGAGCACTTCCTCGTTTGCATTGTGCTGCGCGGCCATCATCAGAGCCGTTGTCCCGAAGAAGTCCCTGTCCTCGACCCGGGCGCCTGCGTCCAGGAGCGCACGCAGTGTTTTCGCACTCTTGTTGGAGCGTGCCGCGTACATGAGCGGGGTATCGTCTATCGAGTCCCTCTCCGCGACATGCGCCCCGGCGGCAAGCAACACCGACACCACGCCGGGGTCCTGATTGCTGCCTGCCGCGGCCATGAGCGGCGTGACCCCGAGCCTGTCGCTCTGGTCCGCGCGCGCCCCTTCCATGATCGCGGCGAGCACCTGCTTCGACGTGCCGAAGGCAGCGATGTCGTAGAAGCTTGTCTGGGCGGCCAGCAAAGTACCGAGAAGGAGCAGCACCGCGCACGCCGCGGGTTTCTTCATTTCTGCATGGGGAACGTCGCGTCGAGCGCAAGGTTCAGCCGGAGGACGTTGACGCGCGGCTCTCCGAGGAATCCGAGCTGCGGAGCCTCCTCAAACCGCTTCACCAATGAAAGAAGCTGCGCCGTTTTGTCTGCGGGGATGTGTCGCGCCGCGGACACCCCGGGCACCTGCAGCTCTGCTGCCTCGGGGCTGATGTGCGGGTCCAGGCCGCTGCCGGAGGCGAAGAGCATGTCCATGGGCGGCTCCCCGGCTCCATGGGCTTTCTGCCAATCCGCCCTGTTCTGGGTGTATGCCTTTTTCAAGTCCGCGCTCGTCCATCCCCAGTTGCTCGCCCCCGAAGATGACGGATCGTAGCTTGATGCTGGACGGTCGGGAGTGGAAGTAGGCGTCGGTGGAGAAGTCCTGTCCGATGAGGGCGGAACCGACGACCTTCCCGTCCTCGCGTGAGGAGGCTTCCCTGCGCTCTGATGGGGGAAGAACACGACGCCGACCCCATACATGAGCAGCGGGTACATGCCGCCCACGACGATTGTCCAGAAGATCGTGACGATGATTGCCGTTCGTACTGGTTTCATGCAATTTCTCCTCTCACGCCAGGCCCATGACGTGGACCAGGAGGTCGATCGCCTTGATGCCGATGAACGGGGCGATGATCCCTCCCACGCCGTAGATGAGCAGGTTCCTTCTCAGGATCCGAATGGCCCCGATGGCCCGGTAGCGCACCCCGCGCAGCGCCAGCGGGATCAGGGCCACGATGATGAGCGCGTTGAAAATGACCGCCGAAAGCACCGCGCTCTGCGGAGAGGCCAAGCTGCATCACGTTCAAGCGCCCAAAGCGGTCCCACGCCCCCTGCTGCAGCGTACAGGCCGAGGAACATGGCCGGCAGGATCGCGAAGAACTTGGCCACGTCGTTTGCGATGCTGAAGGTGGTGAGCGCCCCGCGCGTCATGAGCTGTTCCTTGCCCACCTCCACGATGTCGATGAGCTTCGTGGGGTTGGAATCCAGGTCCACCATGTTGCCCGCTTCGCGCGCCACCTGGGTGCCCGAGCTCATCGCCACTCCCGACGTCGGCCTGCGCGAGGGCGGGAGCGTCGTTCGTGCCGTCCCCGATCATCGCCACCAGATGGCCGCTCTTCTGCTCGGCGCGGATGCGCTCGAGCTTTGCCTGCGGCGTGGCCTCCGCGATGAAGTCGTCGACTCCTGCCTCTGCGGCGATCGTTGCAGCCGTGAGGGGATTGTCGCCCGTGATCATGATCGAGCGGATTCCCATCTTGCGGAGGTGAAAAAGGCGATCCTTGATGCCGCCCTTCACCACGTCCTTCAGGTACACGACACCGAGGACCTCGTTGTTGCGCGCCACTGCCAGGGGTGTCCCGCCTTCGGCGGAGATCTGGCTGACCCTGGCCGCTCACTTCTGCCGGGAAGGTCCCGCCCGCGGACATGACCCACTCCTTGACCGCTTCCGCGGCGCCTTTCCTGATGCTCTTCCGCGAATCCGCGAAATCCACGCCGCTCATGCGCGTCTTGGCGGAGAAGGGCACGAACTTGCCCCCGATCTCCACCATGCTCCCGGCCTTGACTGGATAGTTCCTCCGGGCAAGGTTGACGATGGATCTGCCTTCGGGGGTCTCATCCGCAAGGGAGGCGAGCAGAGCCGCCTCTGCAAGGCTGTTCTCCTGCACCCCCATTGCCGGGTAGAAGGCCGATGCCATCCTGTTGCCCATTGTGACGGTGCCCGTCTTGTCGAGCAGCATCACGTCGATGTCCCCGGCCGCATCCACTGCCCGGCCGCTGAGTGCGAGCACGTTCTTCTTGATGAGCCTGCTCACGCTGCTGATCCCGATGGCGGAGAGAAGTCCTCCGATCGTCGTCGGGATAAGGCAGACGAGCAGGGCGAAGAGAACCGCCGTTGTGATGAAGGCGCTCGTGCCTGACTGCTTGACGCTGTAGTCGGAGAAGAACCACAGCGTGCCCACCGCCGCGAGGAAGATGATGGAGAATGCGGAGAGGAGTATGAGAAGGGCGATCTCCCCCGGGGTCTTCTGCCGGGTGGCGTTCTCCACCAGGCCGATCAGTCGGTCCACGAAGGTCTTTCCCTGCTCCGCGGTGATGCGGACGATGATTCTGTCGCTGATGACCTTGGTTCCGCCCGTCACGGCGCTCCGGTCGCCCCCGGACTCGCGGATCACGGGAGCAGATTCCCCGGTAATTGCGGACTCGTCAACGCTCGCAATCCCTTCGATGACTTCGCCGTCTCCCGGGATCACGTCTCCGGTTTCGCAGACGACCCGATCACCTACCCGGAGCTCGATGGAGGCCACCTGCTCCTCTTTTCCATTATGAGAGGCGAGACGCCGCGCGATGGTCTTGGTCCGCATGGCCCGCAGGGCGTCCGCCCGGGCCTTGCCCTGGATCTCGGCCATGGACTCGGAAAAGTTGGCGAAGAGGACCGTGAACCACAGCCAGATTGCGATCTGCAGGTTGAATCCGTCGAAGACCCCGCGCACCAGTCCGGCGATGAACACCACCGAGATGAACACGGAGCCGACCCAGACCATGAACATGACCGGGTTTCTGATCTCTTTCCGCGGATCGAGCTTGAGAAAGGCCATTCCCACCGCGCGGCTCAGGATGGGGAAGCTCCACAATCGTATTTCTTTACGCATCTATGTCTCCTTCAGGACGGCACACCCTAGAACACCATGCCCTTGAGCATGAGGAAATGCTCCAGGACCGGACCCAGGGTCAGGGCGGGGAAGAAGTTCAGCCCCGCCAGGATGATGATCGTGATGATGAGCAGGACGACGAACGTCGTGTTGTTCGTGGCAAAGGTTCCCACGCTTGGCGGGATGGGCGTCTTGGCGCCCAGGCTTCCCGCGATTGCGAGCACCGGCACGATGACGACGAACCGGCCGACGAGCATCGCGAAGCGCGAGCGTGACGTTGTAGAAGACCGTGTTGACGTTCAAGCCCGCAAATGCGCTTCCGTTGTTGCCGACTCCCGACGAATACGCGTAGAGGATCTCCGACAGCCCATGAGGGCCCTGGTTGTTGAGGGACGCGAGTCCCACCTTCGTGACGACGGCGGCGGCCGCAAGGAACAGGATCGTTATTGTCTGACCGACGATCGCCAGAACCGAAAGCTGGACTTCCCGTGATTCGATCTTCTTGCCGATGTACTCAGGCGTGCGGCCCACCATCAATCCAGCAAAGAAAACCGTGATGAAGACGAAGACGAGCATGCCGTACATCCCGGCTCCAATACCGCCGTAGATGATCTCTCCGAGCATGATGTTGATCAGCGGTATCATGCCTCCGAGGGGGGAGAAGCTGTCATGCATCGCATTGACGGAGCCGTTGGAAACCACCGTGGTGGCCTCCGCCCACATCGCGCTCGCAGGGATGCCGAGGCGAACCTCCTTCCCTTCCATCGATCCGTGGCCGCCGGTCATGGAGTTGAAACCGAGCTCCGCGACCAGGACCACGACCATGCCGATCGCGAAGACTGCTGTCTTCGCTGCGAAGAGGGCCCGGCCCTGGCTCTTGTCCTTCACCATGCGGCCGAAGACGAACGGGATGGCCACCGGCACGAGAAGGATCGCGATCCATTCCAGGAAATTGCTGAAGGGCGTGGGGTTCTCGAAGGGGTGAGCAGAGTTCACGCCGAAGAATCCGCCGCCATTGCTTCCCAATTGCTTGATGGCGATTTGTGAAGCGGCCGGACCCATGGGAAGGATCTGGTCCTTTCCCTCCAAGGTGATCCCATGCACGTAGCTTGAAAAGTTCTGGACGACCCCCTGGGATATGAGGAGTGTCGTGAGGATGAGGGCCAGCGGGATGAAGACGTACAGCGTTGTCCTTGTGATGTCCACCCAGAAGTTGCCCACGCCGGCAGCCGGCTCCTTTTGATTCGCCCCCTGGGCGGACGGCCTGTTCCTGATCCCGCGGATCAGCGCAAGCGCCGCCGCCATGCCCGTTGCCGCGCTCAGGAAGTTGTGAACGGCCAATCCCGACATCTGGGAGAGGTAGCTGGCGCTCACCTCTCCGTTGTAGGCCTGCCAGTTCGTGTTCGTCATGAAGCTGACGGCCGTATTCAGCGCGAGGTGCCAGGACATGTTGGGGATGTGCGCGGGATTCAACGGCAGCCATTGCTGGGTCATGAGCAGCGCCATGAGACTGATGAATCCGAACGCGTTGAAGATGAGGAGCGCGGCGAGGTACTGCTTCCAGTTCATCTCGCGCTCGGCGCGGATCCCGCTGATCCGGTAGATGCCTCGCTCAACCGGCGCTAGGAATGAGAGGATGTGCCGTTCACCTTCGAATACCCGTGTCATGAACTTCGCGAGGAACGGGGCGAGCGCAAAGACGACACCCAGGGACACGACCAGTTGAACCCAGTTTGCGGTAGTCATGGTTGCCTCCTAGAACCTGTCCGGACGGACGATGGAGTACACCAGGTACACCAGGAGAAACACTCCAAGGATGCCCGCGATGATCAATTCGATACTCATGCGGTAATCATAGGGAGGCAGCGGCGCGAAGGGAATTTCGAGCGCGCTAAGGTTTGGTGAGTACACATTAAGAAAGCGCTAATATTGCATGAGCAGGGGGGAGACGGAGCGGCCACCCGCTTCGATTGAAATCCGTCATCGTACACGTTATATATAGCCTCATGTCATCCGCCATCCGCGCGGTCATCTTCGATTTCGGAGGCGTGCTGGGCCTGCCGCAGGACCCTGCGCGGGTCGCGACCATGGCCTCGCTCTGCGCGCTCACCCTTGAGGAGTTCCAGACCGCCTATGGTCGTAACAGGCGCGAATTGGACAGGGGAACGATGTCCGAGGAAGAGTACTGGGGCCGGATCCTGGAAATCGGCGGAATTGCGGCTGACCCGGACCTTGTTGCGCGCATTGAGCGCGAGGACTCCCTGGGATGGACAAGGACCAACAAGATCGTCGTCGATTGGGGCGCTGAGCTGCGAGCGGCGGGGTATCGCACAGCGATACTTTCAAACATGCCTGCCACAAAGCTCTCCTTCATGCGCGCCAGCGGCTCCTTCGGCTGGATCAACGACTTCCAGCCCGCCATCTTTTCCTGCGAATACCGGTTGGTGAAACCCGAGCCTGAGATTTACCAACTGTGCCTTGACAAGCTGGCCATCGATCCTGACAAATGCATTTTTCTGGACGATGTGCCGCGGAATGTGGAGGCTGCCCGGGCTCTCGGCATCCACGCGCTTCACTTTTATTCTGCGGCAGGCGGTTGCTCCGCGCTCCATGAGCGCTGGGGGCTCCCTGTCGAAACGCTCAATGGGGGACGCTGGATGAGTGACAATGCCAATCGGAATGGGAAGCCGAGGCTGAGCTTCGGCCTGCGCGTGAAAATTACCCTCACCTTCCTGATCGTCGGAGCCGTGGTGAGCGGTGTGCTCGCATGGTCGATGTACCGCATCCTCAACCAGGGGCTGTTGAGCCAGGTCCAGACCACGGGTTCTGGACCTCGCTCAACTGGGCAGCCGGCTGGTGGATGCGGATGCCCTTGCCCGGCTGGTAGGTAAGATGGGTCCCGACCTCCCTCCCGAACAGGTCGCCAAAGTGGAAGACTCGGAAGACTTCCGCGTCATTTCAAATACGCTGAACGAGGTGCGCGGCGTAGAGCACGAGCTCGTCCACTATATCTATCTTTTCGCTCCGACGGCTGACCCCAATAACGCGCTCTACGTCGTAGACGGAGATGTTCTCGCAATTGAGGCACGGCAGAAGGCAGGTGAGAAGGTGGAGGGGGAGATCTCCCACTTCGGCTCGACGTTCGACCTCAGCACCTTTCCTGTGCCCCGCCGCGTCCTCGCGTCAAAGCACCCGTTTGTGGAGGACCACTGGTCGTACGACCCTGACTTTCACGTGAACTCGATCTCCGGTTACGCGCCCATCTTCGGCCGTCACGGCGAGCTGCTCGCTGCCCTGGGTATCGACATGGTCGACACGGACGTCCGCCTCATCCTCTCCAACGCCACGCGGGTCGCACTGTACGTGATCGGCGGTGCCCTCATCATGACGGTCGTGAGCTCGATCATCCTGGGAACGCTCTTCACGCGGGGGATCATCTCCCTGGACCTGGTTGTGCGCAAGTTCGACGGAAAGAACCTCGATGAGCGCGCCGATGTGCGTTCCCGCGACGAGGTAGGGAGGCTGGGAGTCAGCTTCAATGCCATGGCGGACACCATCCAGCAGTACAGCGTTCGGATGGAAAATCTCCTGGGAGCGTACGGCCGTTTCGTGCCCCACGAGCTTCTTCGCCTTATCGGCAAAGGCAGCATCCTCGACGTGAAGCTGGGAGACCAGAGCCAGAAGCACATGACTGTCCTGTTCTCCGACATAGTCGGCTTCACCAGCCTCTCCGAGACCATGTCCCCGGTTGAAAACTTCAATTTCCTCAATTCTTATCTCAGCAGGATGGGGCCTGAAATCCGTGCCCACCAGGGCTTTATTGACAAGTACATAGGGGACGCGATCATGGCGCTGTTCCCCCAGACGGCGGACGACGCCCTCGCCGCCGCCGTCAGCATGCACGAGAGGCTGCGGGAATACAACGTGCACCGGCACAAGAGCGGATACCAGCCCATCGAGATCGGCGTCGGCGTGCACGCGGGGAACCTGATGTTCGGCACCCTCGGGGAGCACGAGCGCATGGACGGCTCGGTCATTTCGGACACGGTCAACCTGTGCTCCCGGCTGCAGGGCCTGACCCGGGTCTACGGGTCCGCGGTTTTGACGACCGGCCGGACGCTGAAGACCCTGCACGATCCCACACGGTTTCGCTGCCGGTTCATCGATCGGGTGAGGGTCCGGGGACGGAAAACGCCGATCCTGCTCTTCGAGGTCCTGGACGCCGAGCCGCAGCAGCAGCGGGAGCGAAAGCTGTCCTACATGTCCGATCTCGCGCGTGCGCTCCGCTCTTACTACGGCAAGGAGTTCACCAAGGCATTTGCTATGATTCGCGAGCTCTTTGAACGCAACCCCGAAGACGAGGTCCTTCGAATATATCGAAAGCGCTGCGAGCTCCTGGTGAATCTCGGGGTGCCTGATGACTGGCAGGGCGTGGAGGATGTCGACTCGTACAACTAGTGCTGATCTTATGTCGTTGTGGAATATACAAGTAGCAGCATGATCGAATCGTGACAAATCCAGGCATTTTTTCCAACTTATATTGACATTTTCATCACGAAATGGTATTGGTTATATTGTGAATTAGTTCACAATATAACTCAACCTGCACTAAGGCTTTCAAGGATTCTTTCAGGGGGATTCCATGGAAATGACAGAGCAAGCAAGACCCATCGAAGAAGTAGTCGCCAAGTATCCCAAGGGCCGGGAGCACCTTATCTCCATTCTACAAGAGGTCCAGGCAGAGTACGGATACCTGTCCAAGGAGAGCATCAACAGGATATCAGACTACCTGGGTCTGCCCTCCTCGAAGATCTTCGGTGTGGCAACTTTCTACAACCAGTTCAAGCTCAGCGCACCGGGAAGAATCCAGGTGGCGATCTGCCGTGGAACGGCGTGCCACGTGAAGGGCTCGCTCAACCTGCTGGACAACTGCCGTCAGCTCCTCGGGATCGAGGTGGGCCAGACATCGAAGGACGGACTGTTCTCCCTGGAGACGGTGGCCTGTCTCGGGTGCTGCTCGATCGCCCCGGCAATGATGGTCAACGGCAGGTTCTTCGGCCGGCTGGACAAGAAGATGCTGGAGGAGCTGATCGAGAAGTGGCGCGCCGCGGGGAGGGTCGAGGAATGAGCAAGGTATTTATCGGCATGGGGACCTGCGGCCTGGCAACCGGCGCGGGACAGGTGAAGACCGCGGTGGAGAAATGGGCCGCGGCCCGCGCGGTCAATGTCGAGATCACCGCCACGGGCTGCATCGGGTACTGCAAGGCGGAGCCCATCATGGATGTGGTCACGGAATCCGGGCATCGGGTGTCCTACAGCAACGTCACCCCCGAGGTGGCAGGTTTCATCCTGGACGAGGTCCTTGTCAGGAAAAACTACAGTCTCGACGGGCTCCTGGGGCAGTTCCGAAACGGGAAGTCCCCGCTCCCCGGCATCCCCCTGCTGGATGAGCACCCCTACTTCAAGAAGCAGGTGAAGTACGTGCTGCGCAACTGCGGCGTGATCGACCCCGAGTCCATCGCGGATTATCGCGCGCACGGCGGCTTTCAGGGTTTCCAGAAAGCACTCGGCATGACCCGGGAGCAGGTGATTCAGGAAATCACCCGGTCGGGGCTTCGGGGCCGCGGCGGCAGCGGATTCCCGGCGGGCAGGAAGTGGGAGCTCGCCCTGGCCTCCAAGAACGAAAAAAAGTACGTGATCTGCAATGCCGACGAAGGGGATCCCGGCGCGTTCATGGACCGCTCGATCCTGGAGGGGGACACCTACGCGGTGCTCGAGGGCATGATGATCGCCGGCTACGCCATCGGGGCCAACGAGGGCATCATCTACTGCCGCGCCGAGTACCCGCTCGCAATCGGGAGGATCAGGAAGGCCATCGAAGTCCTGAAAGCTGAAGGGTTGCTGGAGAAGCCGGTCGGCGCGTCCGGTTTCCAGTTCCAGCTCCGCATCAAGATGGGCGCAGGCGCGTTCGTCTGCGGCGAGGAGACGGCGCTGATGGCGTCCGTGGAAGGAAGGCGCGGCATGCCGCGGCCCCGGCCGCCATTTCCCTCAGTGGAAGGTCTTTTTCAGAAACCCACGATCGTGAACAACGTGGAGACCTTGGCCAATGTCTCCCACATCATGCGGGAAGGCGCCGAGAGCTTCTCCTGCATGGGCACGCAGAACTCCAAGGGCACAAAAGTGTTCGCCCTCACGGGAAAGATCACCAACGCAGGGCTCGTCGAGGTCCCCATGGGCATCACCCTGCGCGAGATCGTCTTCGACATCGGCGGCGGCATCCCCGAGGGTAAGGCGTTCAAGGCCGTGCAGATAGGCGGGCCCTCGGGCGGATGCATCCCGGCCGAGCACCTGGACATCCAGATCGACTACGAGTCGCTCAAATCAGTGGGCACGATCATGGGCTCGGGCGGACTGGTCGTGATGGACGAGGACACCTGCATGGTGGATATGGCGCGCTATTTTCTTTCGTTCATCACATCCGAGTCGTGCGGAAAATGCATCCCCTGCCGTGAAGGCACGCAGAGGCTGTACGAGATCCTCGATTCCATCGTCTCGCCCTATTCCAGCATGAAGAATGAAACGGAGAACCTGCTGCGATTCAATCGGGTCCTCAACATGGAAGGCCTGGCCCAGGTGATCAGGGACACGTCTCTCTGCGGTCTGGGCCAGAGCGCGCCCAACCCGGTCCTCTCGACCCTGCGCTTCTTCCGCAAGGAGTACGAGGCGCACATCTACGACAGGAAGTGCCCCGCGCACCAGTGCAAGGGCCTGCTGACCTACTCGATCGACACCAACGCATGCACCGGCTGCACCCTGTGCGCGAAAAAGTGTCCCAGCGCCGCCATCGTGGGAGAGAAGAAGAAGGTCCATTACATCGTTGATGAGAAGTGCATCCGCTGCGGGACCTGTCTCGATGTCTGCCGCTTCAGCGCGGTCACGGTGAACTGAGAGGAAGGAACGATATGGTCACTTTTACGATCAATAACAGGAAGCTGCAGTCAAAGCCTGGAGCTACGATCCTCGAAGCCGCACAGGAGGCCGGGGAAAAGATCCCCACGCTCTGCCATATCAAGGACGTGTTCCCCAGCGGCGCCTGCAGGATGTGCGTTGTGGAGGTCAAGGGCAAGCCCAATCTCACACCCTCATGCGCGTTTCCCGTCGAAGAGGGCATGGAAGTCCAGACACGGAGCCCCCGGGTCATCAACGCCCGCAGGACAATCATCCAGCTCCTTCTGGCCAGCCATCCATTCGACTGCCTCACCTGTCCCAAGAACGGCTATTGCGAGCTGCAGTCCCTTGCCTCGGAGTACGGAATCGACAGGGTGCCCTTCCAGGGAAAAACCCGGCACCACTACACGGACTTCTCCTCCCCCTCGATCATCAGGGAGCCGGATAAGTGCATACTCTGCGGACGGTGCGTAAGGATCTGCGAAGAGATCCAGGGTGTTGCCGCCATCGACTTCACGCACCGGGGCTTCAACACCATGGTGCTTCCTCCTTTCGAGATGGACCTGAGCGAGACGACGTGCGTGAACTGCGGCCAGTGCACGCTTGCCTGCCCGACAGGCGCCCTGCACGAGGTGCGTGCCCTGGAAAAAGTCATGCAGACCCTTCAGGAGGGGAAGAAGTACCTTGTGGCGCAGGCCGCCCCTGCTATACGCGTCTCTCTTGGCGACTTCTTCGGGCTCCCGCCGGGAGCGAACGTCACGGGCAAAGTGGCGGCCGCGCTGCGCCGAATCGGCTTCCGCCAGGTGTTCGACACCGATTTTGCCGCTGACCTTACCATCATGGAGGAAGGAACCGAGCTCGTGGAGAGGATCAAGAAGGGGGAGAAACTGCCCCTCTTCACTTCCTGCTGTCCGGCATGGGTCAAATACGCGGAGATCTACTACCCCGAGCTCCTGAAAAACATCTCCACGTGCAAGTCCCCGCAGGAGATGATGGGCGCCACCATCAAGAGCTACCTGGCCAGGAAGCAGAATATCGACCCCAAGGATATCTTCGTGGTCTCGGTCATGCCCTGCACCGCCAAGAAGTTCGAGGCGCAGCGGCCCGAGCTTTCCTCGGAGACGGGCATCGCGGACGTTGACGCGGTGATCACCACGCGGCAGCTCAACAGGATGATGCAGGTTTTCGGCATCGACTTCGCCAGCCTCCCTGAGGAGGAATTCGACAGGCCGTTCGGCGCGCCCACGGGATCCGGCGACATATTCGCCGCCTCGGGCGGAGTCATGGAGTCGGCCCTGCGCACCGCCTATCACCTTCTCACAGGAAAGGACCTGACGAAAGTCGACTTCGAAGACGTGCGCGGCATGAGCGGGGTGAAGGAAGCCCGGCTCACGATTGGGGATCGGACGCTGAAGATCGCGGTTGCCAACCGTCTTTCCAATGCCCGCAAGATAGCGGAAAGGGTGAAGGCGGGCGACTCGCCATGGGACTTCATCGAGATCATGGCCTGCCCCGGGGGCTGCGCAGGGGGCGGCGGGCAGTTGTTCGGCTACGACCCCGAGAGGGTTGAACAGCGCATCAAGTCAATCTACGCTTTGGACAAAAGCCGGACGGTCCGCATGTCCTACAAGAACCCGGCCATCACGGCCGTGTACAAGGAGTTTTTCGAGGCTCCGGGATCGCACAAAGCCCACGAGCTGCTGCACACCGACTATGCGCCGCGGGCGGCGCACCGGTAGCGCACAGAGAGCGCCCAGGAGGGCCGCGAGATAAATGCGCCCCAGGGAGGTCGCAGAAGAAATGCGCCCAGGAAGGTCGCGGTGATGGTATCCGTCTACACGGTCGGAGAGATCTGCAAGAAGTGCTACTCCTGCGTCCGGTCCTGCCCGACCAAGGCCCTGCTTGTGCGCGGCGGGCAGGCCGACATCATCGAGGACTTCTGCATCTCCTGCGGCTATTGCGTCAACGTCTGCTCGCAGGGCGCCAAGCGCGTCGTTTCCTCGCTTCCCGCCGTGCGGGAGATCCTGGCGGGGCCCGGAGCCAAATACGCGCTCCTGGCGCCCTCGTTCCCCGCGGCCTTCCTCGACCTTCCCCCCGAAAGACTGGTCGGCGCCCTGCACGCCGCGGGCTTCGACGGCGTGTACGAAGTGGCCTTCGGCGCCGACCTCGTGGCGCAGGAGTACGCCCGGCGCTTTCACGAGCTGCAGGAGCGCAGCTCGGAGGATTTCCTGATCTCCACGCCGTGCCCCGCGGTGGTGCAGTACGTGGAAAAAGTGCTGCCGGAGCTTGCCCCGCACCTTGCCGGCATAGCCTCCCCCATGGAAGCCATGGCGCGGGTCGTGCGGCAGAAGCTGTGCGGGCAGGAAGAATCAGAGCGGGCGCGGCTGGTGTTCATAGGCCCGTGCGTGGCGAAGAAAGTAGAGGCCTGGCGCTCCGGCGAAGTGGACGCCGTGCTCACGTTTTCCGAGCTCGCGGAGCTCTTCGCCGATGCCCGCATAGATCCCCCGGCGGCGCGGCCCGCGGATTTCCGCCCTCCCCATGCCAACCTCGGCCGGATCTACCCCGTGACGGGCGGTCTTCTGAAAGCGGCGGCCATAGACGCCGACATCCTTGAAAGCCCCGTCTACGTCGTGGAGGGAGCCGAGCGCGTGATGGACATCCTTCGGGTCCTTTCCCAGAGGGTGAGAACAGGACAACGGGTGAACTACCGGCTGTTTGATCTCCTGTTCTGCGAAGGGTGCATCGGCGGCCCGGTCATGGTGAACGACCTCACATTTTTCGAACGCAAGAAATACGTGGTGCGCTACATGGAAGGCCGCCCTATCATGCGTGACGTGGAAGAATGGGCGGAGCAGCACAGAGACTACCTCTCGGTGGACCTCACGGCGGCATTCCACCCGGTGATCCGCGAGGAGGTGGCGGCGCCCGAGGAGGAAATCCGGAGGATCCTCGCCCTGACGGGCAAGAACTCCCCATCGGATGAGCTGAACTGCGGCGCCTGCGGGTACGCGTCCTGCCGGGACAAGGCGCTGGCGGTCTTCCGCGGAAAGGCCGAGGTGGAGATGTGTCTTCCCTACCTGATCGCGCGGGTGGAGAAGGCGATGAATGACCTCACGGCGAACCAGGCCCGGCTGATTCAGGCGGAGAAGCTCGCCTCCATGGGTCAAATGGCCGCCGGCATTGCGCACGAGATCAATAATCCGCTGGGCGTGGTGCTCATGTACTCCCACCTTCTGAAAGAGGAGCTGGCCGATGCCTCTCGACCGCAGGAAGACGTGGACCGCATCATCGCGGAGGCCGAGCGCACCCGCGGCATCGTGCGCGGCATCCTGAACTTCGCCCGGGAAGAGAAGGTGGACCGCGCTCCCACCGACATCAATGCGCTGTTGAGGAAATCAGCGGAAGGGATCCTGCCAACTTCACCAGAGGGGAAATTCCGTGTAGAGTTCCGTCTTGATCCCGCCCTTGGATCCCCGCAGGTGGACGGGGGCCAGCTCCGACAGGTCTTCGACAACCTGCTGAAGAACGCGGTGGAAGCGATGCCGGACGGCGGGGTGATCCGGGTGGCCACGGAGGAGGGAGAGGGAGAGTTCACCGTGACGGTTTCCGACACGGGCGCCGGGATACCCGAGGAGAACCTGCCGAAAATGTTCTCGCCGTTTTTCACGACGAAGAAGGTGGGCAAGGGCACCGGCCTCGGGCTCTCCGTCTGTTACGGCATCGTCAAAATGCATGGCGGGACCATCCAGGCGGCGAACCTGCCGGAGGGGGGTGCGTGCTTCACCGTGCGCATCAGGCATTTTGCCGCCCGCTGCCGCCCCTGTCGGTTAGCGTCGCAGATCTAAGGAGGAAGGCTTTGGCTCGCATACTTATCGTTGACGACGACACGGATCTTCTCGAGGGACAGAGGCTTTTCCTCGAGAAGAACGGCTATACGATCGAGACCGCGCTCACCATCGAAGAGGGACTGGAAAAAGCGAAAGAGGCCGCCCCCGACATGATCATCGCCGATCTCATGATGGAGCACTACGATTCGGGATTCGTGTTCTGCAAGAAGGTGCGTGAGATTCCCGGGCTGCAGAAGGTGCCCATCGTCATGCAGACGGCCGCTCCCCGCAAGGTCGGTTTCGCCTTTGAAACCGGGGCCGCTCCGGGCCGCGAATGGATGAAGGTGGATGAGGTCCTCACCAAGCCCGTGCCGCTGGAGCATCTTCTGGGCAAAATCGAGCAATACCTTTCCGGCAAGGCGCGCGATGCCTGACCGGGAGCCCGCTGCCTCCGTCACCCCTCAGGCGCCTGACGCCGCTGCGAGCGCAGATCGCGAAACGATCCGGGTGATCGTCATCGATGACGAGGAAGGCATGCGGGAGGGAATGCGCCGGGTCCTCGAGCGGCGGGGCTTTCTTGTGCGGACGGCGAAGGACGGAGAAAGCGCCCTGCGGCTCCTGGAGGAAGCCCCCGCCGACGTGGCGCTCGTGGACCTGAAGATGCCCGGCATCGACGGCTTCAAGGTCACCGAGCACATCACGCGCCGTTTCGCGGGGCGCACCGTGGTGGTGATCGTGTCCGCGCTCGCCACGGTGGAAGCGGCCGTGGAAGTGACCCAGCACGGCGCATTCGATTTCCTGGTCAAGCCATTCACTCCCGAGGACCTCCTCCAGGTGGTCAACCGGGCCGTGCAGCAGTCTCGTCTTCTGCGGGAGCGCGAGAGGTACCTCTCGGAGCTGGCCGGCGAGCGCAACCTCTCCCACCAGATGATCTCCTCGATGCACGAGGGGGTGGTCGTGCTCAACATCCGTCGCGAGCCGGTGCTGATGAACCCCCGCGCGGAGCACCTGCTGGGGAAAAGGTTCCGGGAAGGCATGACGCTGCCCGAGCTGTTTCCCGACCTCGATGCGGCCGCGGCCATCGAGGCGGTCATTGATTCGGCGCCGGCCCGGCCCGAGTGCAGGATCGTCCAGCTCTCCGCCGGGGAAGGCAGGCTGCAGGTGAGCATCTCGCCGCTCCTGCGCAGCGCGGAGGCCGGCGGCGCCATCGTCATCCTGTCCGACATCACGGTGAGCTGGAAAGCGGAGCAGGACAAGAATCGATTCGTTTCCATGGTGGCCCACGAGCTGAAGAGCCCCCTGTCCGCCATCATCAACTATATCAACGTCATCCTGACCGGAATGTTCGACGACAACACGCCGAAGGTCCGGGAAATGCTCGAGCGCTGCAAGGTCAGGGGGGAGGCCCTTCTGGACCTCGTGCGCGACCTGCTGTACATCAACAGCCGCGAGGTGGGCAAGGTGGAGCGCTCCCTGGAGGGCCTCGACCTCAAGGCGGTCATTGCCGCGCAGCTCGAATTCTTTCACGTGCAGACGGAAAAGCGCCGGATCACAACGGCGTTCGAAGCCCCGCTGGATGCGTACCCGGTCCGGGCGGACCGCGGCGACCTGGACAGGATCTTCATGAACCTCATCTCCAATGCGATCAAATACAACCGGGACAAGGGACGTCTCACCGTCTGCATCAGGGATGCCGGCGCCGCATGGGAGGTCGCCGTCACGGACACCGGCATCGGGATGAGCGACGCGGAGCGAGCGAGTATTTTCCAGGAGTTCTACCGTGTAAAAAGCCACAAGACATCGGGTATCGCGGGAACCGGTCTCGGCCTGGCCACGGTAAAGCGCGTCCTGGGAGAATATAATGGCAAGATTCTGGTTCAGACGAAACCGGACGCAGGTTCCACTTTCACCGTCGTCTTCCCCAAGGAGTAGGGGGAGTGGCGGCCAAAATGACACCGCCGCGCCAGGAGCGCGAAGAAATGCCACCACCGCGCCAGGAGCGCGAGGGAGTGGCCGCGGGAGTGGCCGGCAAAATGCCACCAGGAGTGGCGGCTTCGATCGGGCCTGCAGTCAGGGACGGTCGCTCGGGCATTGCGGCCGTCTCATTCATCGGGTTTCTGGGAATCTTCTCCACCACGATGTCCAAGAACCCCGTGCTGCCCTTGTTCGTGAAATCCCTGTCAGGAAACGAAACAGTGGTCGGCCTCATTGCCGCCATATCGCCCATGGCGGGCATCCTCTTCAGCTTTCCCGTCGGCATGCTTGCCGACCGCTGGGGGAAAAAGCGGCTGCTGCTGATTGCGGCGTTCGTGTTTCTGGTTGCCCCGCTTCTGTACCTGCTCGTTTCGAATCCGTACTGGCTCATCCCCATCCGGTTTTTTCACGGGATTGCCACGGCGATACTCGGGCCTGTTGCCTCAGCCTTCATCGTGAGCGCGTACCCCGAGAGCAAAGGTGAAAAGCTGGGGCTCTATTCCTCCGCGACGCTTGTCGGCCGCACCCTCGCCCCGCTCCTTGGCGGTGCCCTCATCAGCTCCTTCCTGTTCCTGGGCAGCACCATGAGCTATCGCGCAGTGTACATGGCGGCGTTTTTTCTGGGCGTGCCGGTGCTCGTGCTCACCCTCACGCTGAAAAGCAGTGACCGCGCGGGTCACAGCGGTATCAAACGCCCCACGCTCGCCGATTTCGGAAGGAGCCTTGCGGACTTCGCGCGGAACAGACGGTTGTTCAGCACATCGCTCGTCGAGATGGCAACCTACTTTGCATTCGGCTGCATGGAGACCTATCTTCCCGTGCTCCTCTCCAGTCGCGGCGTTCCTGCCTACCAGATAGGGCTGATCTTCTCCCTGCAGATCCTTGCCATCGCGCTCACCAAGCCCCTGTTCGGAAAGCTCGCGGACACGGTGGATCGCAGGATCCAGATCCTGTTCGGCATTGTCTTCCTGGCGGTATTCATTGCCGCGGTCCCGCTTTTCCAGGGAACAATCGAGATCGCGGTGATCGGCATCCTCTTCGGACTCGCGATGTCGGTGAGCACGGTTGCAACCAGCACCTACGTCGCCGATGTGGCGAAGCAGGAGAATCTCGGCGCATCCCTTGGCGCGCTCAGCTCCATCATGGACATCGGGCATTCCTCCGGACCGTTCGTCGCGGGTGTGGTCATCACGGCCACGACCATGGCGGGCGGCTTTCTCATCGCGGGGCTCGTCTGCGTCCTTTCCGCCATACTGTTTGCCGCGTTCGCGCTCAGAAAACAGGGACACCGTCCCTAAGTTGGCACACGCCCGCTTGAAGTGATACTATCCATCCCCTTGCAATGATGGTGCGCACACGTCAGGGAGGGTCGTCGTGGCCGAGGAGCTGAGGAAGTTCACCGTCGAGGAGCTGAAGGAGTTCAACGGTGAGAATGGGAAGCCGATCTACATCGCCTACAAAGGGCGGGTGATCGACGTGACGGGAAGCAAGATGTGGCGAGGTGGCCAGCACATGAAGCGGCACAGCGCCGGCGCCGATCTGACCGCGGAGATCGCACAAGCGCCGCACGGCATCGACGTGCTGGATCGCTTCCCCCAGGTGGGGATACTCATTCGCGACACGCAGGAGCAGCCGAAGACGGAAGCAATGACGGGCGCCCTGCCTGCCGCGCTGGAGAGGTTTCTTGCGCGCCATCCCTTCTTCCAGCGCCACCCCCATCCGATGACAGTCCATTTTCCAATCGTCTTTATAATGTGTGCGCCGCTCTTCACGCTGTTGTACCTGGCAACGGGTCTGCAGGGATTTGAAATCACCGCGTTCAACTGCCTGGCAGCGGGTCTTCTGTTCTGCCTCGTGGTCATCCCGACGGGATTCTTCACCTGGTGGGTCAACTACATGGCGCGTCCGCTTGTGCCCGTCACGATCAAGATCGTGATCTCCCTCGTGATGTTCGTGGACGGGCTGTCGGCGCTGATCTGGCGCGTGCGCGACCCGACGGTGGTGACCCACCTTGCAGGGCTGAATGTTCTGTATCTGGTCCTGATTCTCCTTCTCCTGCCTATGATAGTCGTCGTCGCATCCTATGGCGCAATCCTGACATTCCCGCTGCACAAGAGCGACAAGAAGCAGCCTCCGAAGCCGGGTCCGGACTGAGCGGATTGCCGTGCAAGGGACGTCAGCGCGCCGCGGGCAGGCTGCACGGACTACCGTGCAAGAAGCAACTGCAGAATCGGGAATAGATCACCCCACTGCGCGGAGCCTTGCGGCACAGCCGTCAGGGCGACCAGGGCCGCGATCTCTGCAATCTCAATGGACGCTCCCAGGACGTCACCCGTGCATCCCCCGATCCTGTTCCACGAAATCCTCCAGAAAACAGCAATCACGAGAAGCGCAGCCAGGACCGGAATGGGAAGTAGAATGGTCGAGACTGCCGTCACGATCACGGCAAGCACGATCAGCCCGGGTGACAGCGACGGGCGTTTGGGAAGGATGCCGGTCCCGGCTCTGACATAAGGGAGCGCTCTCATTGCAAGCACCACCGCCGTGCGGGAGAACATTGAAATCACGGGGAGCCCGGCAAGGATGAAGAGAGGGGGAAGAGAGCTGAGCGCCGCGTACCGTGCCAGGAGAGAGAGCCCGATGGCTGCTCCTCCCATGGTGCCGATCCGGGGGTCTTTGAGAATGCGCAAGGTCGCCGACCTGGTCCGTCGCCCATAAAAAGCATCGGCACAATCGGCCAGCCCGTCGAGGTGGAGCGCTCCTGTAAGGAACAAAGAGGCCGCGATCAGCACTACCGCCGCGACGGAAGGGGAGAAGATGAGGGTCGCCGCCAGGTACGCGAGCGAAAGAAGCGCACCGATCAGGAGGCCCGCGGCCGGGTAGGCGGCGAACATCCCTCCTTCCCGCCTGCTTTGCAGGGATTCCGGGATCGGGATGACGGTGAGGAACGCGAGAGCGGAAAACAGGCGACCCAGGATGTGCCTCCGTCGATGCCGAATCCGCCGGGTACGTCGATGCAGAATCCGCCGGGTACGTCGGTGCAGAATCCGCCGGGTACGTCGATGCAGAATCCGCCCGGTGCGTCGGCGCATCACCCTGCGCTCACGCCCGCCTCGGCGAACGTGGCCATCTCCTTGATCACCTTCGCGCCTGCCTCGATGATGGGCATGGCCAGGGCGCACCCCGTCCCTTCTCCCAGCCGCATGCCAAGGTCGAGGATCGGGTCGAGACCCATGCGGGCGAGCATCGCCGCCTGTGCCTGCTCCACCGACCGGTGAGCAGCAAAAATGTATCCCGTAAGTCTCGGCTCGATCAGCCAGGCGATCATGGCGCCTGCCGTCGAGATCACACCATCGATGACGATGGGAATCCGGCTTTCCGCGGCGCCCAGCACGAGCCCCGCGATCCCGCCTATCTCAAAACCACCTACCTTGGAGAGGATGTCGATCGGATCATTCGGATCAGGACGGTTCGCCGCGATGCTCTCCACGATGACCTGGATCTTGTGCGCGAGCCGCGCATCGTCGATTCCCGTGCCGCGCCCCGTGAGCTCGGTCACGGGCAGACCGGTGGCCAGCGCGGCGATTGCCGTTGAGGGGGTGGTGTTGCCGATGCCCATGTCGCCTGCGCCCAGCATCCGGACGCCCTCCGCCGCGAGGCTCCGCGCGATGGCCGCCCCGCGCTCGATGCACCGCAACGCCTGTTCCCTGGTCATCGCCGGCCCCTTGCGCATGTTGGCCGTTCCCTGGCCGACCTTGGCGTCGATCAGAGCGCCGGCTGCAACAAGGTCGGAAAGATCGGCGCGGCAACCCATGTCGACGACCCGCACCTCGATGCCCGCATGCCGGCCGAGCACGTTGATGCCGGCTACCCCGGCAGCGAAACCGCGGACCATCTGGCCCGTGACCTCGGAAGGGTAGGCGCTTACCCCCTCTGCGGTGACTCCGTGATCTCCCGCCATGACGACGACCATCTTGCGGCCGAGATCCATGGAATCAAAACCGGTGATTCCCGCGACCTTTTCTCCCAGAGAAAGGAGCCTTCCCAGCGCGCGTCGGGGCATAAGGAGGTTGTCCGCGCGCGCGGCAGCGCGCGCCTTGCTCTCCGCGTCGATGTCCATAATGCGAACGCCTGCAATGCTACCCATTTATGCCCGCCTTTCCCCGGGGCTTCATGCGCATCGGTATGCCCGCGACCATGAAATAGAGCTCGTCCGCTTCACGCGCGATCACCTGGTTGGCCCTGCCGGCGCAGTCGCGGAAACGGCGCGAGATTGCGTTGTCCGGCACAATGCCCGAGCCCACCTCGTTCGTCACGACGATAACGGCGCCGCCGTACTCGGCGGATTTGGCGCCGCCGTACGGGAGTACCCGTTCGGCGAGTACGCCGTACTCGGCGGGTTCCGCGGCGCGTACCTGGGAGACCAGTTCACCGGCATGGGTGGCGGCCGATCCTTCATCGAAGCTGTCGTCCCCGAGGAGCAGATTGGCAATCCACACTGTCACGCAGTCCACGATGACCGTGCGCGCGCTTTGCAGCGCGCCGGCCAGCGCCTCAGGCACGCGGACAGGCTCTTCCCGCAACTCCCAGCCCGCCGGCCTGTCCCGCTGGTGCGCGGCAATGCGCCGCGCCATTTCTTCGTCGAACGGCTGTGCGGTTGCCAGGAAGATCCGCGGCCCTTCGAATCGCCGCGCCAGCTCCAGGGCGAATCCCGACTTGCCGCTTCTGCTTCCGCCCGTGACAAGAATCAGCACCTCGGTTTCCTTTCGCCCCTGCTCAGGGAAAGAGCTCGGGATACGCCTTCTGCGCCAGCCACTCGACTGCCGAGGCGATGTACTGCGACGTGGTGCTCTTGAGTCTTTCGGGCATCATGAACACCTTGTTGTTCCTGACAGCGGCGAGACCGCGGAACGCCGGGTCCCGCATGAATCGGGAAAGGAAAGCGGACGCCCCTCCGGGATCGCCGTATACCCAGCCCGGGAGCACGAGGAGATCGGGGTCGATCTGGAGGACCTTTTCTTTCGACAGGGGGACCTGTCCCCAATCGTCCGGCGCGAGCCCTGCCACGGCGTCCACGAGTCCCGCGCGGCGGATGATCTCGTCCCACGAGCTGCCCCTGCCCTGTGCCGAACCCCACGTGGCATAATCCATCACCCGTGGGCGTTTCTCGGGGGGAGCCGGGATACCTTCTCCGACACGGCCCCAAGCCGCTCCTCCATCCGGGTGACGATCTGCCGCCCCTTCTCCTGTTCATCCGTCATCATCGCCAGTTTCTCTATCTTCTCTTCGATGGAAGAAACTGAAACGCCGCTTGCCATCAGGTAGACCGGCACGCCGGCCTCCCTCATCTGTTTCACGGGAGCCGGGTCGCTCCAGTTGGCCACCAGGACGAGGTCGGGTTTGAGCGAAATGATAGTCTCCACGTTCTGGGTGAGCTTGTGGGGGATATCAGCTGCCTGATCCGCGACGTTCGAGATCTGGTTGTCTGCGGCAAATGTCGTGACGCCGACAATGCGCGACTTGTCCACGAGGGAGAGCAGGATTTCGTCGGTTGCCAGCGTCTGAGAGACGATCCGGGCCGGCGGCGCGGCAAGAACCACTGTGTTTCCCGCGTCGTCGACGACCGTGAGCGGATAGAGCGTCCGGAGACGCGGTGCGGCCGGGAGCACTGCAATGACGAGGATGCCAAGGACGAGGGGGAAAATCAGGCGAGCCCTCATGGTGGTGATCTCTGGAGCGTGCGTAGGGGTATAGCGGATTTTTACCGGCAGGTCAATTCATCTTGACCGCCGGGCCGCCGGGACGTACTTTCAAGGCACCACACCATGGTGCGATCATCGATTCTGGGCTATCCGCGCATGGGGCCGGCCCGCGAACTGAAAAAGGCCCTCGAAAAGTACTGGTCGTTTCAGAGCGACGAACGTGCGCTTCTGAATGAAGCGGCGCGCGTCCGCGCGCTGCACTGGAAAGCTCAGGCGGCGGCCGGTATTGACTTCATCCCCTCGGGAGATTTCTCACTCTACGACCACGTGCTGGATACGGCCGCCCTGCTCGGCGCGTTCCCCGAGCGGTACGGTTCGGCGGGGGAGACGGTGTCCCTCTCCTCGTATTTTGCGATGGCGCGGGGGAGCCAGGCGGCGGGCCGGGATCTTCCGGCTCTTGAAATGACCAAGTGGTTCGACACCAACTACCATTATATTGTTCCCGAGATCGAGGCCCGACAGCGCTTCCGGCTGTCCTTCACCCAGACGATCGACCATTTCGAGGAAGCCCGGTCACTGGGCGTGAAGACCCGGCCCGTCCTTCTCGGCCCCGTCACCTTCCTGTCCCTGGCCAAGCCGGCGGATGGGAAGACCGACCCCCTGTCATTGCTTGACGGTGTGCTCCCGGTCTACGAACAGACACTGGCACGGTTGGCCGGTCTGGGCGCCGGCTGGGTGCAGATGGATGAGCCCATCCTTGTGACCGATCTCGATGAGCCGGCCCGTCAGGCGTTCAAGCGGGCATATGCGCGGCTGCGGAATGTCGCCGGGCTCAAAATCATGCTCGCCACCTATTTCGGTGACCTGCGTGAGAACCTCGACCTTGTGCTGGAGTCTTCCCTCGCGGGATTGCACGTCGATCTGGTAAGGGGATCGGCGCACGGGGACGAAATACTGCTGAAGAAACCGAAGGAGCTCGTGTTCTCGCTGGGTCTGGTGGACGGACGCAATATCTGGAAAGCGGATCTCGAGCCGGCAATCCGTCGAGCCGAGCGCTTTGTGGACGCGTTCGGGGTCGAGAGGGTGATCGTGGCCCCTTCCTGCTCTCTCCTTCACTGCCCCGAGGACCTGTCACTGGAGACGGAGCTCGACGCCGAGCTTCTGAGCTGGATGGCATTTGCCCGGCAGAAAGCAACGGAGCTGACCGTGATTGCACGGGCCCTGAACAACGGGCGGCAGAGCGTCAGCGCGGAGCTGGAAGAGAGCCGGCGGGCGCAGCAGACCCGTCACGGCTCGCCGCGCACGAAGAACACGAAGGTGCGCGAACGGCTGGCCGGGTTGACCCCGGTAATGGCGCGGAGGAAGAGCCCGTATGCCGAGCGCCGCAAAACCCAGGCCGCATCTCTGCGCATCCCCCTCTATCCCACTACCACCATAGGATCGTTTCCGCAGACGCAGAAAGTGCGTGCCGCGCGCGCCGAGTTCCGCAAGGGAGCGATCACGACGGCGCAGTACGAGCAGTTCCTCAAGGAAGAGATGGAGCGGACGATCAAGCTGCAGGAAGAGCTGGGCCTCGACGTGCTGGTCCATGGCGAGTTCGAACGGAACGACATGGTCGAGTACTTCGGGGAGATGCTCTCGGGCTTCGCATTCACCAGGAACGGCTGGGTGCAGAGCTACGGATCCCGGTGCGTCAAGCCTCCCCTCATCTACGGAGACGTGGAGCGCCCGAAGCCGATGACGGTCCGCTGGTCATCCCATGCCCAGTCGCTTACCGACCGGCTGATGAAAGGCATGCTCACGGGGCCGGTGACCATCCTCCAGTGGTCATTCGTGCGCGACGACCAGCCCCGGGAGATCACCTGCCGGCAGATCGCCCTCGCCATCCGGGACGAGGTATGTGACCTTGAAGCCTCGGGCATCAAGCTGGTCCAGATCGACGAACCGGCGCTTCGCGAGGGGCTGCCCTTGCGCCGATCCGACTGGAATGCGTACCTGTCATGGGCGGTCGAGGCGTTCCGGCTCGCCTCGAGCGGGGTGAAGGACGCGACGCAGATTCATACGCACATGTGCTACTCGGAGTTCAACGACATCGTGCCCTCCATCGGGGCAATGGACGCGGACGTGATTTCCGTCGAATCCGCGCGGTCCCGCATGGAGCTGCTGGGCGCGTTCCATGATTACCGCTACCCCAATGAGATCGGCCCCGGCGTGTACGACATCCATTCACCGCGCGTGCCTTCCGCGGATGAGATCACGGCGCTGCTGGAGAAGGCGCTGGAGGTGCTGAAACCCGAGCAGCTCTGGGTCAACCCGGACTGCGGTCTGAAGACCCGGCAGTGGAGCGAAGTGAAGCCGGCATTGACCGCAATGGTCGAGGCGGCGCGGCGGCTTCGACAAAAGAAGTAAGGCTACGAGACCAGATTTCCGTGCGAAACTTGAGCAGAAGACTCCGATTCTCTTCGACGGGGCAATGGGAACCATGCTCTACGAACGGGGCGTGTTCCTCAATCGCTCCTTCGAGGAGGTGTGCCTCTCGGACCCTCAGCTCCTCCTCACGATCCATCGGGAGTACCTGGACGCGGGCGCCGATGTCCTGACCACGAACAGCTGGGGCGCGGGCCTGCCCAAGCTGCGCGGCGCGGGCCTCGCGGAAAAGTTCGAGAGCATCAACCGCGGAGCGGTGGGTCTTGCCCGCAAGGCCATCGAGGAGGCGGGGCTCGCCGACTCCGTCTACGTTGCCGGCTCGATCGGTCCTCTCGGCGTCAAGATCGAGCCTCTGGGCGCCATGAGCGCCGTGGAGGCGGAGGAGCTCTTCACGCGTCACGCCTCGATCCTGGCGGATGCCGGTGCCGACCTCATCATCCTCGAAACCTTCGTCGACGTGCGGGAGCTTGCCGCCGCGGTCCGCGGGGTCAGGAAAGGATGCGGGCTTCCGGTGATCGCCTCCCTGACGATCAACAGCGAAGGGACGTCCCTGTACGGAACCGAGCCTGAAATCTTCACGACGGAGATCGACGAGCTCGCGCCGGATGTCATCGGCGTGAACTGTTCCGAGGGGCCGAAGATCATGCTCGACACGGCGGAGAGGATGATCAAGGTGGCGCAGCGGCCCCTCTGCGTCCAGCCGAACGCCGGAGTTCCGGCCAACATCGACGGCCGCAACATCTACCAGACCACCCCGAAATACATGGCCAAGTACGCGAAACGCATGATCCAGTCCGGCGTGCTCATCGTCGGCGGCTGCTGCGGGACGACCCCCGCCCACATCAAGGAGATCCGCCAGGAGATAAGGGCCCTTGCCCCGAGCATGCCGCGAGAGCGGATCCGTCTCGTGGTTCCGGAACTGCGCCTCACGCCCGTTGCGATGGAGAAGAAAAGCCGCTGGGCATCCAAGCTGGCCCACGGCGAGTGGGTCACGTGCGTCGAGCTCGTTCCCCCCAAGGGAATCGACGTCGAGAAAATACTGGAGAACGCGCGCATCCTGAAAGAGAAGGGCATCGACGCGGTGAACGTGCCGGACAGCCCTCGCGCGCAGGTCAAGATGGGCGCGGTCTCGGCATCGATCCTCCTGCAGCAGGGAACCGGCATCGAGGCAATCCCTCACTACACGTGCAAGGACAAGAACCTCCTGGCCCTTCAGGCGGATCTCCTGGGTGCGCACGCGCTGGGCATTCGCAATATCCTCCTCGTGACGGGCGACCCGCCCAACATGGGTACGTATCCCGACGCCACGGCGGTCTTCAACGTCGACTCCATCGGGTTGTGCAACCTGGCGAACATGCTCAACCATGGCTACGATCTTGGACATAATGCGGTCGGTCGTCCGACCGAGTACTGCTTTGGCGTGGCCTTGAATCCCAGCGCGGTGAATCCCGATCGGGAGCTGGAGAGATTCCGCTGGAAGCTCGAGGCGGGAGCGGAGTTCGCCATCACCCAGCCGGTCTTTGATGCCCAACCCCTTCTGCGCTTCGTCGATCGGCTGCGCGGCGGCCCCCGCATACCCATCATTGCGGGGATCTGGCCCCTCGTCAGCCTGCGCAACGCCGAGTTCATGAAGAACGAGGTGCCGGGGGTATTTGTTCCCGATTCCGTGGTCGCGCGCATGGCCCGCTGCGATACGAAGGAGGCGGCGCTGGAGGAAGGGACCGCCATCGCGCGGGAGCTTCTCGAGCTGCTGAAGGGAGTCATCGCGGGGGTGCAGCTGTCGGCTCCTCTGGGCAAGGTTCAGAACGCATTGAATGTCCTCGGGCTCTGAGCGCGCGCCCCGGACCGCCATGGCTTGCAGCCTATCCCCATTTTCTGTACTTTGAGCTTGGAATGCCACCACCGCGCCAGGAGCGCGAGGGAGTGGCCGCATAGAATGCCACCAGGAGTGGCCGGGGTGCCATGGGATATCTCTGGAGACTGTTCGGGTGGGTGGGGCTTTTTCTCAGCATCGTCCTCGCCGCGTTCGTGGCGACATTCGTCCTCACGCGCCGGCGCATCATGCGGCACGTGGAGGAGGAGCTGGGAAGCGACGCTCTCCTCATGGCCGCGGGCGCGCGCGTCGGGGAAAGCGGCAACGGAGAGAACGGCGGGTCGTCATTGTCGACCGGTATCCTCATGCTCCTCTCCAGCGGTTTGTACTTCCACGCCTGGCTCGGCAGCCGCGAGGTTTTCGTGCCGGGACCTTCCATATCCTGGATCGGTGTATCGGAGGCGCGCGACGCGCCGCGTGCGGAGCGCCATCGCATCGTAGTACGCTTTCTGAACGCGGCGGGCAAGGAAGACGGAATTGCAATCCGCCTGCTGTATCCCGCGCAGTGGGTGGCGGCGATCAAGACCCACCTGATCACACGGGCAGGCTGAGCAAGGGGGACACGTGCCGGGCAGCTCATTCGGACGCATCCTGAGCATCACGACATTCGGGGAGAGCCACGGTCCGGGCATCGGGGTGGTCGTGGACGGCTGCCCTCCGGGGGTGGTCATCACAACGGAAGACATCCAGAAGGAGCTGAACAGGCGCAGGCCCGGCCAGAGCGCCATCACGACTCCCCGTGCGGAAAAGGACAAGGTGGAGGTGCTCTCCGGAGTTTTTGACGGGCTCACGACCGGCACGCCCATCGCCTTGCTGATCAGAAACGAGGACAAGAAGAGCGAAGACTACGAGCCGTTGAAGCGGCTCATCCGTCCCGGGCACGCCGACTGGACCTACGGCGCAAAGTACGGCCTGCGTGACTGGCGGGGAAGCGGCCGCGCCTCGGGCCGGGAGACCGCCGCGCGCGTTGCCGCGGGCGCCATTGCGAAGAAGATCCTCGCCTCTCGCGGCGCCTCCCTCCTGGGCTACAGCCTGGAGATCGGCGGGGTGCGCGCGCGGCAGATCGATCCGTCTGAAATAGAGAGGAACATGGTCCGCTGCCCGGATGCCGAGGCCGCGCCGCTCATGATCGCCCGTATCGAGGAGGCGCGCGCCGCCGGTGATTCGGTGGGAGGCATCGTCGAAGTCGTCGCGTCGGATTGCCCGGCAGGTCTCGGGGATCCGGTGTTCGACAAGCTGGAAGCTCTCCTTTCGCACGCGCTGATGTCGGTGGGTGCCGTACGGGGCGTGGAGGTCGGCGCGGGCTTCGAGGCGGCGCGGATGCGCGGCTCAGCCTACAACGACGAGCCTTACAGCGAGTCCGGACGGATGCGCACCCGGACGAACAATGCCGGGGGGATCGCGGGCGGGATCTCCAACGGGATGGACATCGTCGTGCGCGCCGCGCTGCGCCCGCCCGCCTCGATTTCACGACCGCAGAAAACCGTGGACGCCACGGGTGCCCCTGTCACCGTGGAGATCGGGGGCAGGCACGACCCCTGCATCGTGCCGCGTGCCGTTCCCGTGCTTGAGGCCATGGCCGCGCTCGTCCTTGCGGACTGCCTGCTCATCCAGGACGCCTACCGTTCCCGTTGACATTCGGCAGGGGAGGCGGTATGAACTTGTCTGATACGGTTGTACCGATGAATGTCGATGAAACTCACCCAATACATACGCTCTGAATGCTTTATTGCCGAGCTGCCCGAAAAAACCCGGGAGGACGCGCTGCGGAGGATCGTGCACGCGGTTGCGGAGAAGGGCTACATCAAGGACGAAAAAGCCGTCTTCGCCAAGCTCATGGAACGTGAGAATATCCAGAGCACGGCGGTGGGAAACGGCATCGCCATCCCGCACTGTTTCACCGACGAGGTCCCCGATCTGATCATCACCCTCGCGCGATCGCGGGCCGGGCTCGAGTTCGATTCCTTCGACGGCAAGCCCACGCAGGTGGTATTCCTCCTCATGGGAAACCGCAAGGAGCACAGCCTTCACCTGAAGGCGCTGGCCCGGATCGCCCGGCTCATCAAGAGCACCTCGTTCATCGAGAGGATCGTCGCATCCTCCACCGTGGAGGACATGGTCAGGGCGTTCGAGCAAGAGGAGGCGAAAGATCTGATGAAGCTCCTGTTCATCATTCTGAACTCCCCGGAGAAGCTCGAGGAAGTCCTCGAGGGGCTCCTGGAAGTCGGTGTGACGGGCGCAACGGTCGTGGACTCCGTCGGCATGGGGCACATCATCGAGGACGTGCCCCTGTTCGCGGGCATGCGCAACGTTTTCCGCTCCTCCAAGCCGCGCAACAACATGATCTTCTCCGTGATCAACGACAGCCAGGCCGCGGAGGCAATGGAGGTCCTGGACAAGATCCTGGGCTGTTCCCAGGGGAAGGGCAGGGGCATCGCCTTCACGCTGCCCATCGATTCGGCCATCGGCGTCTGCAGGGAGAACTGAACAGGTCCGTGTACGACGTTGCGATCATCGGCGCGGGGGTCTCGGGCGCGGCAATCGCGCGTCGTCTTTCCTCCTATCGCATCAGCGTGGCGCTCATCGAACGGTGCGTGGACGCATCCTTCGGCGTCTCCAAGGCCAATTCCGGCATCATCCATGCCGGCTTTCATCATGCACCCGCTTCCCTGAAGGCGCGTCTCGAGGTGGCGGGCAACCGCGCCTTCGACGCTCTGCAGGCGGAGCTCGGTTTCCCTTTCCGCCGCAACGGCATCGTCGTCGCCGCGTTCTCCTGGGAAGAGATGAAGGTCGTGGATGGGCTGTACGCCCAGGGACTGGCAAACGGCGCCCGCGGCATCGAAATCGTCGGTCGTGACAGGCTCCTTGCCCTGGAGCCGGCGCTGAGCAGGGACGTGGCGGGCGGTCTCTTTGCGCCGGAGGGCGGCATCATCGAGCCCTATCGATTCGTTTTTGCCCTGGTGGAATCGGCCGTTGCCAACGGCGTGCGGCTTCTCACCGGCTGGGAGGTCAGCAAGGCACAGCGGATGGGAAACGCGTGGCGCCTCACCTCCGCTGAGGGGGAAGCCCTCGAGGCGAGGTGGGTGGTGAATGCCGCGGGCCTCCACGCAGACACGGTCTCGGCGATCTTCGGTGCGAGAGCATTTCTCCATCACCCCGCGCAAAGGAGAGGAGTTCATTCTGGAAAAGGGCGCTGCCGGACCCCCGAGCAGGGTCATCTTTCCCGTGCCGGCGCGCACTTCCAAGGGCGTGCTGGTCATCCCCACCGTTGAGGGGACCGTGATGCTGGGTCCTACCGCGGAGGAGGGTCAGGACAAGGAGGACACTTCCACGACTCCGGAGAACCTGGATCGAGTCTTCGACCTTGCCACCCGCATGGTGCCCCGGATATCCAAGAGAGACATCATCACGGCATTCTCCGGGCTGCGCCCGACGCTTCCGGGTGACGATTTCTACATCGACATCTCGCGCGAGGCGCCGGCGTTCGTGCAGGTCGCCGGGATACAATCGCCGGGTCTCACCGCCTCACCCGCCATCGCCGAGCGCGTGCGTGATCTCCTGAGGGAAGCAGGGCTGGAGCTCCAGGAAAAGCAGGACTGGCATCCGGGGATTGCGCACGTAGAGCGTACCCGGGACCGGACCATTTCCGATCTGGATCAACTGGTGGCAAAAGACCCCGCTTACGCGCACATCGTCTGCCGCTGCGAGGCGGTTTCCGAGGCAGAGGTCGTGGAGGCCATTCGCAAAGGCCACACGACCCTGGACGGCATCAAGTACTATACGCGCGCCGGCATGGGCCGGTGCCAGGGAGGCTTCTGCACCTACCGGATCATGCGGCTCATTTCCCGGGAGACCGGGCTGCCGCTGGAGCAAATCTCCAAGCATGGCCCGGGCAGCGAGCTCGTGGTAAGCCGCATTGGTGCGGCCGAGAGCGGGGGCGCGTCATGACGGTCCGCAGCGTTGATGCGGTCGTGGTGGGAGGCGGAAGCGCGGGCATGGCAGCCGCGCTGGCCATGCGCCAGGCGGGGCTGACGGTGGCAATCGTCGAGCGCGATCCATTCCTCGGCGGCATTCTGCTGCAGTGCATCCACAGCGGGTTCGGCCTGCACGAGTTCGGCCAGGACCTCACCGGTCCGGAGTACGCGGAGCGATTCATAGGCCCCGTGCTCCGCGCCGGGATCGACATCCTGCTGGATGCCACGGTCATGGAGATAGCGGAGGAGCCTCTGCGCGGAAAGGTGCTGACCGCATTTTCCCGTAGGCTTGGCATCGTCCGTTTTTCCACACGGGCTGTTGTTCTTGCAATGGGCTGCCGGGAGCGCAACCGTGGAAACGTCGCCATTGCGGGTACGCGCCCGTCCGGGGTTTTCACGGCGGGGCTGGCCCAGCGTCTCGTCAATGTCGAGGGCTGCATACCCGGGAGGCGCGCGGTGATCATCGGCTCGGGTGATATCGGGCTCATCATGGCGCGTCGTCTCACCCTGATCGGCTGCAAGGTGCTCGCGGTGGTCGAGATCCAGCCCTATCCCTCGGGCAGCGTGCGCAACATCGTGCAATGCCTCAACGACTTTTCCATTCCCCTGTACCTGGGGCACGTGGTGGTGAGGATAGAGGGCAGGGACAGGGTTGAGGAGGTGGAAGTGGCGCCCCTCGAGGACGGGCATCCCGTCTCTGCAAAGAGCTTCCGCATTGCCTGTGATACGGTTCTCCTTTCCGTGGGCCTGATCCCCGAGAACGAGCTTTCCCGTGCCGCGGGGGTCTCCATCGAGGCCGGAACCGGAGGTCCATGGGTCGATGCAGACCTGATGACCCGTGTCGAAGGCATCTTCGCATGCGGAAATGTTCTGCACGTGCACGACCTGGTGGATTTCGTCACCGAGGAGGCACGGAGGTGCGGGGAACGTGTCGTCGCATACCTGGGCGGGGAGCGGAAGCAGGGCATGCTCACAATCGCCTCGGGAGCGAACGTGCGCTACGTGGTGCCCAATACGTTCGTGCCGGGCCGGCAGAATGTACTGTTCCTCAGGCCCCTCGTGGTGAAAAATGAGGCGTGGTTGGAGGTGCGGGTGGACGGGCAGGAGATCAAGTCACGGAAGCTGGCTCATGTCCAACCGTCGGAAATGATAAGGCTCAGCCTGGAGAAGGACGCAGTTTCCGCTTCCGCTGGCGGAACTGGCGGCGCCCAATCCGCCGGATACGGCGGCGCCCAATCCGCCGGATACGGCGGCGTGATGGAGGTGTCCATCCGGTGAGCAAGGAGGGCTTGGGCGGGGAGCGAGAGGAAGCGCTGGTCTCCCACCCGGGGCGCGTGGAGCTGGTGTGTATTGCCTGCCCGATAGGATGCCGGTTGACCGTTGCCTCTGGGACCGATGGGGATGTGGAGGTTTCCGGTAATCGATGCCCCCGTGGGGATACGTACGGCAAGGAGGAGGTCCTTGCGCCCAGACGGATCGTTACGGCCACCGTGCCCACACGATCCGCTTCGTTCCCCTGCGCCCCGGTAAGGACGGACAAGCCCCTTGCGCGTGAGCTGATTCCGCAGCTTCTACGGACCTTGTACGCGCAAACGGCAAACCTTCCGGTCCGACAGGGAGATGCTTTGATCGACGATTTTCACGGAGTGCGGGTTCTTTTTACCCGCACCCTACCACCTGATGAGGTTCCCCCCGTACGTTAGTCCGGCGCCGAACCCGAAGGTGAGGAGGAGATCACCCTGTTTGATCAGTGTCTTTGAGCACATTTCAGACAGGGCGATCGGGATGGACGCGGCAGATGTGTTCGCATACTCCTCGATGTTCATGAAGAATTTTCCATTGGTATCTTTGAACGTTTTGCTGCTGCTTCGATAATTCGTACATTTGCCTGGTGAGGCACGATCCACGCGATGTCTTTGGCGCAGATATGGCTGCTCTCCATCATTTCGACGATGCCTTCGGATACTACCTTGACGGCGAAGTTGTACACCTTTCTGCCGTCCATCTGAAGGAAGTTGTCGAGGGGATCGGTCTTGCCCGCAACGTAGGGAGTACGGGTGCCGCCGACGTTCCGCGCGAGCAGCCCTGAACCTGAGCCATCGGACCGAAGCACGGATCTGATGATTCCACGCTCCCCGGGTGATGCGTCAGCCGTAACCAGCGCCGCGCCTGCCCCATCGCCAAACAGAACACAGGTATTCCTGTCCTGCCAGTTCGTGATCCTGCTGAGGACGTCTGCGCCCGCGACCAGGACTTTGCGCGCACCGCCTGACACGACAAAGCCGCGGGCGGTCTCCAGGGCATAGATGAAGCCGGTGCAGCCTGCGGCGAGGTCCATTGCGCCCGCGTTCTTCGCTCCGAGCCTGTCCTGTACGATACAGGAGACCGACGGAAACCCGATGAAATCGGGCGTTGCCGTTGCCACGATGACGAGGTCTATTTCCTCGGCAGCGGTGGCAGTTTTCTCCAGCACCTTGCGGCAGGCTTCGTACGCAAGGTCGGAGGATGCAACGGAGGGGTCAGCGATATGCCGGTAACCAATACCTGTGTGGGACCGGATCCATTCGTCGGACGTATCGAGGGAGGCCGGGAACTCGTCATTGGACATTCTTTTGCCCGGCACCGCGAAATCAACCGCATTGATCACTGCTCGCATGGCAAGCATACTAATGCGATCAAAATGTATGGTCAACAGGCCATTCAGAATGGTGGAATACGGATATTTTAGTCATGTTTTCAGATATCTAATCGGCATATACAATTATAACAAACAGACTGCCCGCCTTGACCACGATTTGCTGGGCGTGGTATTTTGGGACAACATGAAAACCTGCTTCCTTTTCCCCGGACAGGGCGCCCAATATCCCGGCATGGCAAAAGATCTCTGGGAGGCAAGTCACAAAGTCCAGGACCTGTTCAAGAAAGCCTCGGATGCGTCTGGAATGGACGCGGAAAAGCTCCTTTTCGAGTCTACCGAGGACGAGTTGAAGGCTACGGACAAAACCCAGGTCGCCATTACCCTCGCCAGCCTATGCTCGAGCGCTGTTCTCCGAGAGAAAGGAATACTGCCGCAGGGGTGCGCGGGCTTCAGCCTCGGCGAATACGCCGCGTTGTGCGAGGCAGGCGTCATTCGGTTGGAGGATGTATTTCCAATCGTGAAAATCCGGGGCGTCGTGATGGAGAAGGCGGCGCGATCCCTCGATTCCCAGACAGGCGCGCCGGGAATGGCGGCGGTGCTGGGCATCTCTGCCGAAAAGGTGGCGGCCACCGTGGAAGGGCTTGCCGGGTCGTCGGTCTACCTTTCCAACCACAACAGCCCGAACCAGGTGGTGGTGTCGGGAACTGCGGCAGGGCTGGCGAAGGCGGAAGAGGCATTACGCGCCGCGGGCGCCAGGCGATTTGTCCGGCTTTCCGTTTCCGGCCCTTTTCACTCGCCGCTCATGTCCGGCGCACGCAGAGATTTCGATGAAGCGCTGGCCCCATTCGCGTTCTCCAATCCTTCGATCCCCGTATATTCCAATGTCACGGGCAAGGCGATTCGCACGGGATCCGAGGCGAAGGAGCTCTGCGGCAGTCAGCTCGTCTCCACTGTACGCTGGGTCGCGGTGGAGGAAGCGTTGTTCGCTGACGGCTTCGACCGGTTCCTCGAGGCCGGGCCCGGCACCGTGCTGGCGGGCTTGATGCGCGCCCTGCGCGCCGATGCGCTCTGTGAGCAGGCGGGGACACTTGTGAGCATCACGAAAGCGACGGAGACCACGAGATGATTCTGAAGGGAAAAAAGGCTATCGTCGGCGGAGGTTCCCGCGGCATCGCGAACGCCATCGTGCGGGAGTACCTGCGGGAGGGCGCGGCTGCCCTCGCCGTCTTCCTCGCCTCGGATGCGTCGGCCTCCATCACAGGCCAGGTCATCCAGGTCGACGGCGGGCTTTCGATGTGATGCAAGGAGATTACATGGCGCGAAGAGTCGTTGTGACAGGCATGGGGACGGTGAATCCGCTCGGCAATAATGTGAAGGACTCCTGGAAAGCGATCAAAGCCGGAGAAAATGGCATCGGCATGATCGACCGTTTTGATATGAAGATGTTCGACTCGAAGATCGGCGGTCAGGTGAAGAACTTCACCCCGGAGAGCATCCTCGAGACCAAGGAAGCCCGGCGAATGGACAGGTTCACGCAGTTCGCCATGGTGTCCGCGCTCGAGGCAATGGCGCAGGCGGGTCTCAAGCCGGGAGACGTCGACCCCGAGCGATTCGGCGTCATCCTGGGCAATGGGATCGGGGGAATCGAAACCCTCGAGGCGGCTTTCGGCAAGATTGCCCAGAAGGGTCCGCAGGGACTGCATCCGCTCACCATTCCCATGATGATTTCCAATGAGGCGCCTGCCAACATCGCCATCAAGCTGCAGGCCTTCGGCCCGTGTTTCTGCGTGGTGACCGCCTGCGCCTCCTCCAACGACGCGATGGGCGACGCCTGGCGCTTCATCCGTGACGGCACCGCGGACGTGATGATTGCGGGAGGCACGGAAGCGCCCCTCACGCCGCTGGGGTTGGCGGGATTCATCAAGCTGCAGGCGGCGAGCACGAGAAACGACGACCCCGCTCATGCGAGCAGGCCTTTTGACAAGGACAGGGACGGCTTCGTCATGGCGGAGGGCGCAGGCCTGCTCCTGCTCGAGGAGCTCGAGCATGCCCGGAAGAGGGGCGCTCATATCATCGCCGAGATGGCCGGCTACTCCGCCACCTGCGATGCAAACCACCTCACGGCGCCCCATCCCCAGGGACGCGGCGCCATCAAGGCCATCTGCCAGGCAATCGCTTCGGCCGGGCTTGCGCCGAGCGATATCGATTATGTCAACGCGCACGGGACCTCCACTCCGATAAACGACCCAATCGAGACGAGGGCCATCAAGGCGGTGTTCGGCGAGCACGCGAAGAAACTGAAGGTTTCCTCTTCCAAGTCCATGACGGGGCATCTGCTCGGCGCGGCCGGCGGCATCGAGGCAATCGTCTCGATCATGGCAATCACGGACCAGTTCTTCCCGCCGACGCGCAACCTTGACACACCCGACCCGGAGTGCGACCTGGACTATGTGCCGCACAAAGGCTATGCGGGCAGGATTCGCGCGGTAATCTCCAATGCGCTGGGCTTTGGCGGGCACAACTCGATCGTGGTGTTCAAGGAGTTCACGGCGTAGGGCGGTCAGCTATCGCGCCACGGTATTCCGTGGATTTAGCGCGCGAGCGCTCCGAGGGCGAGCGAGTACAGCTTGTTGCGCACCGAGTCGCTGCGGGACGCCAGCACGATGGGCACCCGCGCGCCCATGACGATCCCCGCCTCCTCCGCCTTTGCGAAAAAGATGAGTGCCTTGTAGAGAATGTTGGCCGCCTCGATGTTCGGGGCGACCAGTATGTCCGCCCTGCCCGCCAGCTCGCTCGTAATGCCCTTGTGACGGGCTGCCTCCACGCTTACCGCATTGTCCAGCGCAAGAGGGCCTTCCACGCGCGCGCCCTTGATCGCACCTCTCTCCGCCATTTTTGCCACGCAGGCCGCGTCCACAGTGGCCGGCATGTCGGGGTTCACCGTCTCGATTGCGCAAAGGATCGCCACAATGGGCTGCGGGAGGCCAAGCTTGTGGGCGAGGTCCACCGCGTTCTGCACAATGTCGAGCTTCTGCTGGTAGTCGGGAGCGATCGTGAGGGCGGCGTCGGTGACAAAGTAGAAGCGCTCCGCTTCCGCGAACTTGAACACGCCGACGTGAGACAGCGTGCGCCCCATGGTGAGGCCGTTTGTCTTGGAGAGCACCGCGCGCAGAAGATCGGCACTCTGCAGAAGCCCCTTCACCAGGATGTCTCCCTTGCCATCGGCCACGACTTTGACCGCGACGGTTGCGGCCTCTGCGTTCGTGTCCGCGTCGATGAGCTCGCAGCCCTGCAGAGAAAGGGACCGCTCACGCGCGGACCGTTCGATCTCTGCTTGCGGACCCACGAGAACGGGCCGGGCGAACCCGGCATCTCGTGCTCCTGTCAATGCCTCCAGGATGGTCGAATCCGCCGCCTGGGCGACGACGAATCGGGCTGGTCCCGCGGCGCGCGCCGCTTCGATGATCTGCGCAAAGGTGTTCATGACGACCCCCGAGACGAGTATAGCATGCAGGAAGGAGAGGTGCCTTGATTCTTCGATGTTGTCCCGCAGACGGGCCCCTTATTTCTCCGCGGAGATCTCGATCAGGTACCAGATGGTTTTTCCTGCCGCGCTGATCTGAAACTTCGATTTCTTCCCTTCGTCGGACACGGGAAGTGTGCTCTTGCGCGCTCCCGTGGCGTCGAGGCAATAGGCACTCACTCTCGCTGCCGGATAGGGGAGAACAAACTCCGCCTCTATTCCTTCCGTGATGGTCGGCGCGCTGCCAATGGAGGAATAGTTGATGTCGGCATCCGACCGAGGTGGGAACCCTGCCGGTTCTCCTGACGGATAGAGCCGGTACTCGAGGCCGGTATTGGAGGAAAGCCCGCAGGCCGTGACGAGGATGCGTGCCGCACCGGAAGCGAGGGACTCGCCCTTCAAAAGGCTCATTGATATTGTCGCCCATTTCCGAAGCGCCGCATTCGGCCTGATTGTGATTCCGCTCAGGTCGTATGATCGTCCGACGCAGAAGCCGGCAACCACCTTGGACTTCGGCGTGTCGACGACCATCGTCCGGTCGAGCTGAGCTCCACGTGAGCTCGCGCGTATCCGAAGTGATCTCGCGAAGATTCGGCGCGACTGCGTCGGTGGCCCCTGCAGTCTCCCGGGGTCTGCTCCCGCCCTCCACTGCGACCTCGGTTCCATGAAGGAGGAACGCGTATTTCGGGATACCGACGGAAGCCGCGTTCACAAGCTCGAACGCGCCTGATCCCGGCAGCAGTCGAATCTCGTCCTCTCTGGTCAGAAAAGCGCTGATGGTCCGCCTCGCTGAGGACACGTCGGCGCGTCGAAAGATCAGGGCGGCGTGAAGCATGTTGCCCCATTTGCCGGGATCGCTTTCGATCTGAAAAAAGTCGTTTATCCTTCTCACTCTTGGATCGCCTTTGCCGTCTCCGAACTGATAGGCGAATATCGCGTCCCAATCCTGAAAGGCGGCATACGCGGAGAGAATCAGGTAGGTCTCCGCGCCGAAGGAGTTTGGGAAAGGATGGTTGTACTCTGAAACGATGAACGGTTTCCCGGTCACTCTCCGCAAGGAAAGCTCACTGATGGGGCCCCCCGACTCCTCCCCGGCGAGGCTGCTGTTCCGCACCCGCCATGGCGAATCCCACCAGTTCCTCTCGGCGGTGGGGTAGTGCCAGTATCCGTGAGAGTCGACGATATCGAATTCGCTCATCAAATTCGGGGTCGAGAACCCGACCTGTGTCCCGTGGATAAGCGCGTGCGCGCCGAGCGACCGCAGGTATCCGTACATCTCCGTCCAATACTCCCGCTCCTTCTGCACAAGGAAAGAGACCCAGTCCTGTTTCGCCGTTTCCGTCCTGTTTCCTTTGTCCGCGGCGAGGAAGATCGGCAGCGAAGCGAAGTCCACTTCTCCTTGTTTCATGCCCGCAATGCGCCCGCCGCGCCTGAACGAGACGGCAGCAAAGCGGTATTCCGCTTTTGCCGCGGCCAGCTTTCTGAACCAGAGCCCCGCCGAAGCGCAAGAAGCGGAAGGGGCGAAGCTGAACTCGTAATTACGCCATTCGTCGACAAGCTCTACATCGCTCTGGAAAAAGCCCTGCCACGAGCCTCCCTCCTCCGAAACGCCGACGGAAATCTTCACCGGCCTGTCTGCTCTGGCGGAAAACCTTATCGTGTAGGGGTGTCCGGAATCCAGGCTCACCTTGCGGAGCAACTGCGTATGCCAATCGACGTCGCTCGTCGTACCGACACGCACATTCACGCTGTTCCTGCCGGCCGCGTAGCCATTCGGCACGACCGTGCAGGTCGCGCTCGACGGCGGATTTGTCCCGAACCACCAGGGTGAGAGGGCGCCGGAGGAGAAATCGGCGTTGTCGAGCTTTTCGGGGGAGAGCGTTTCATCAAGATCTCCCCACGCTGTCTTGAGCTCGGAAAACGAGCGGTATTTCTCCTTCATGGAGGCTTGCCACATCGTCTGGATTTCACTCCTGTACTCAGCGGGAAGCGCATCCATTCTGCCGTTCAGCCACGCGTGCACCAGTCCCATTTCGTTCAGCACTTCCAGAAATGCAACGGCCTGGTCGGCCAGGTAGGTGGTCCCTGTATAGGGGTTGGTCCTGTCGAGAAAGCGTTTTGCGTGCTCTTTCTGCAGCCCTATCATTGCCGGGTCGAGCATCGCGGGGATCTGCTGGTCCTTGAAATCCATTACGTCCATGGATTTGGGGAGCCCGTCCGCTGAAGAGAACCTGCGGCCGTCGAGGAGGGGGAGCAGCGCGTAAATGCCGTTCGCCTTCAACGCGGAAAAGAAGTAATCGAGCTTGTCGAGGTTCGCCGCATCCAGGTGCCTGCTGTCCCGAAAATGTCCGTAGTCGATGTAGGAAGCCTGCCCATAGGGGGAGTCTGCGAAGTGGAACCGCACGAGGTTGATTCCGAACTTGGCAAGCCGTTTGGCGATGGCCTCGGCCTCCGCCTTGTCAGGGAAACAGTCTCCTCCGGTGATGTTCACCGCCAGGAATCTTATTCGCTCCGTTCCTTTGCCTAAATGGAGATGGCCGTCGGAACCGGCGACAACGTACCCGAACCTGCCTGCCGGCTTATGGTTCAGGTAGCTCAAGTCGATATCGGTCTTCGAGGAATCATCCCATGGCAGCACAAAGTCGAACATGCTTGCCGCAGAAGGTGCGGCGGAGAGGCAGGAGCCAATAACGAACATCAATGCCAGGGGAATTGGCCACTTTTTCGTCACATGCCCTCCCAGGGGGTGTGTTGCGCGAGCCATTGCGGGAGTCAAGCCGAGAGGAGTTCGAGACGGTTAAGGTTATCACTCGTGTCAAGGAAGGGGGGGCGAGAGGCCCCCCGAATACCGGAGCTCGCCTGACTCCTATTGTCCCTCCATTGCAGGCATGATCGAGAAAACGGGGCAGTTGACTGTCGCAATTCCTTCCGCGACGGCCATGGCCTTCATCGCGCTGGGAAGGTCCATCACCTTATCGAAGTCCATGCCATCGTAGGCAGTCACCAGCCAGAGCGGCGAATACTCCATATCGCCGGGAAGCGTGGCCAGAACATTGTGAGTCTGGGGCGAACCCATCTTCATCTTGAAACCGGAGGCGGGGCCTCCGTTCGGCTTGTCGGGATTCACGTTGAATGTGACATAGATCGGGGACACGGGCACTTCGCCGGCCCCGGCGACCATGAGCGGCGCTTCACTGAAGTTGAAATAGAAGACGACCTTGTTGCGGTACCATCCCATGTGCAGACCAGTGTCGCTTCCCTTCAGCCGATGCGCCGCCGTCGACCCGGCAGGCACAATGGGACAATTGACGAGAACGCGGGTCTGTTCCACCGCATAGCCGGCATCCTTGATCGCCTGCAGGCTCCCGATCGTGTTGGCGGCGTAGGTGGGGGGCACGGTCACCTTGTTGATGCGCCAGAAATCGTTGTAGCCCGGCTCTCCGGGTACGACATCGACGATATTAAGCTGCCCGGGCACCGGATCGCTCTCCCCCTTGCGGTACAGGACGTAAATGGGCGCGGGTGTCGTGGACTGCACATCGAAGTTGTAGTACACGACTGTCTCTCCGTGCGGTCCAAGACCCGTCGTGACGAATGGCGGCTTGTCAAAGTCCACCGGCGCGTCAGGACCCGGCAGATGGTTCATGGCGTCCCGCATCTGAAGGTGGGCAGTGGAGCCGAACCTGTCGATTGCGGCGTGCGCGCTCATCATGGGATCCATTGCCTTCGCCATGGGCGCCATGCCGGTCTTCTCGTCCTTCATCATGGCCTTGTCACCCGCCATGGCGGCTCCGGTCGTCGCGCAGCCGGCGAATGCAAACGCCGCCGCGGCAAGAACGGCCAAGCCAAAGCGGTGCGTGATTCCTCTTCTCTGCATGTGTGATTCCTCCTCGGGCTCAAGGGTAAGGAGAGGAGGTCACGAGTTCGTAACGAATGGATGGAGAATGAGTCACATTTCTCGCGGTGGCCTTGCGAGGAAACACGGTAAAGTGATTCTCGCCTCATAGTCTGTTGATCTCATCCTCAGCCCCACGGTAGGATCGGCTCATGTACAAGACTATTGCTGAGTTTGTCGAAGACTGGGGCAGGGAAAGTGCCATAAGCCTCAAAGTGCAGCGTGCCCTCACCGATGCTTCGCTTCAGCAGAAATCGGACCCCGAGGGCAACACGCTGGGAAAGATCGCGTGGCACATGGTCGTGATGATCGGGATGACCGGATCCGCCGCCGGGTTGGAGATCATGGCGCCCTCCAGAGGCACCGAGCCGCCAAGCTCAGCCGCGAGCATCGCAGACGCGTATCAGACTGCGGCGCAGTCCATGGCCGAACAAGCCTCGAAGAAGCTGCGGGACGAGCAACTTGCTTCCGAGATGACATACTTTGGCAGGTCATTGCCGATGGCTCGGATCCTGCAGTCCCTTGTCCGACACCAGATCCATCATCGCGGCCAGATGACGATCCTCATGCGCCAGGCAGGAGTGGTTGTGCCTGGGGTCTATGGGCCTTCGCGGGAGGAATCCGCAGCGATGCGCGCCAGACAGAAAGGCTCGTAAGGTTGATCGGTCTGGAAGGGATGTCCTGCTGGCTTCTAGTCGTCGATCGCCTGGTAGGCCAAGGTCAGGAAATCGAGACAGACATCCGGAGGGCTGGGGGAAGTCCAGGCCTTCTGTGTCATCACGATGGTCACCATGTCTTCCTTGGGGTCGGAGTACCACCAGGTTCCCAGGCCGCCGTTCCATCCGAATGTTCCTACTGACCCCGCTACGTCCTCGCGCCGGGTAATCATGGTCATTCCAAACCCCCAACCGTGGCTGTCAAAGTAGCCGGGGATAAGGCCGGAAACAGCCTTCTGTGCGGGCGTGAGCTGGTCGGTCGTCATGGTCTCTACCGAAGGTCGGGAAAGGATGCGATTGCTTCCGTGTCTGCCCTTGTCAAGCATCATCTGACCGAAGGCAAAGTAATCGTCAATGGTCGAAACCAGGCCTCCGGCCGCGGATGGGAATGCGGGCGGCCGGCTCCACTGGCCGCCCCTGGCCTCGTCGTAGATCTCGAGCGCCCCAGTTTCAAAATTGAACGCGTAGCTGGTTGCCAGCCGGTCGATCTTTCCCGCAGGCACACTGAATCCGGTGTCCTTCATGCCGAGAGGATCAAAGATGCGTTCCCGCAGGAATGTCTCCAGCGGCTTACCCGAGGCACGCGAAATCAGCACGCCCAGCACGTCGGACCCTGTATTGTACATCCACATCTCGCCAGGCTGGTGCAGAAGGGGCAGGGTCGCAAAGCGACGGATCCATTCATCCGGTTCGGGCGGCGTCGAAGGGCTCGGCGGCCCCTGGCTCAGGAGCAGCTTGCTCACCGCCTTCTGGATCGGATAGGTGTCGGGAGGCGCCATGATGATGCCGAAGCCAAGACGGAAGGTCAGCAGGTCCCGCAGGGTGATCGGCCGGTTCGCGGGCACGGTATCGTCGAGCGGCCCCTCGAGCCGCCGCAGCACTTTGCGGCCGGCCAACTCTGGCAGCAACCGATCAACCGGCTCATCCAGCCGCAACTTGCATTCCTCGACCAGGATCATCGCCGCCACGGCCGCAACTGGCTTGGTCATCGACGAGATCCGGAAGATGGTGTCGCGGCGCACCGGGTCGCGGCCGCCCGCGGCTTTCGTGCCGATGCTTCGACATGCATCTCGCCGTGCCTGCTGATCAGGGTGACGATCCCCGGAACATCGCCGCGCTCGACATAGCCGGCCATGACATTGTGCACGCGCTCAAGCCGCACCTTGGACAATCCGCTGCTGCTCATCGCCGTTCCTCCCCCCAGTTCACCCAATGTACAGAATTATTGTCCGCCGGGCCGCGGAGGCGTGGGCTACCGCCGAAGGACCGAGCTCTCCCGTTCCATCGTGCCGTGGGCAATGATCTCGCGGATCTTGTAGGTCCCGTACTTGCGTGCCTTGAGAAACCCGTCCCAGGCAGCGTCCGCCAGCCGCCCGCCCTCCAGGAGGTGAAACAGCCACTGGTCGGTGTAGTGGGGATCCCCCTGGGGATAGCCTGCCTGGATCTCCACGAGCCAGTTCTGGTTGAAGAGCTCCTGGCTGCCAATGGGCGGCGCCATGATGATGGGGATGCCGAGGCCGCAATAGAAGGAGAGCTCACTCGGCTTGGTCCAGAGGATGTCCGTGGTCCGCATGCAGGTGGTGAATGAATGGAAGTACTCCTCCAGGCTGACGCTGAATACGACGCCCACCTGGGGCAGTTCGAGATCCTTCTTCAACTGGTCGACGAACCGCGCCACCTCGGGCCTGATCCCTGCCAGGATTGTCAGCTGCACCTCGCCCTTCACGATCCGTTGCCGCAGGCTTTGCGCCATTGCATGAGCGATGTCCGTCTGGGCGCCGGCGCCGCCGATGGCAAAGGTGATGCGGAGGGCCCTGTCACGGGGCGGCCGGCAATTGGCGGCGCCCAGGAAATGCTCGGCCTCGTGCCGATGCAGGGGCCAGAACCGGTTGCCCTGGTCCAGGCGGTGCAGGCGCTGTCCCATATCGTGCCTGAGGATGGAAAGCGTGTGATCGCCGAGGACCTCGATCGGCAGGGGAAAGCCGGTCACCCAGATGCGCTCGTCCGGCACCCCGTACTGTTTCAGCCGGCCCACGGTCCGTCCCGAGGGCACGAGGTAGACGATGCGGCTCGTTTTCGGGTTTTCCGCAACCCACGCGCGGTTGACCTCGACGTCGCAGATGACGCAGTAGATCCGGGAATGCCCCGCCATGTCCGCGGCGATTGCCGGCGCGTAGAATGACGTCAACAGCGGCAGGGGCGCGGCGCCGATTGTCTCGAGCATCCCGCGGCACATGCCCTTGGCGATCAGGCCCTTCAGCCATGTCACCTGGAAGGAGGGACTGGACATGTCCCGTATCGGGTAGAAGGCGGGAATGTTCTGCAGCCGATCAAGCAGCCCGAAGATCGTGTTGCCAATGATCGGCCAGCTCTTGGTGCGCGAAAGGAATTCGTAGCTCCTGCGCAGCCGCTCCCACTGCTTGTGCTCGGCAGGGTCCGTGTTGGACTCCCGGCCGAGGGTCATGATCCCGCCTTCCGCCATGTCCCGAAGCGGCCACGCGGCGCGCTGGTGACCGAGACCCATGTCGGCGGTAACCACCCACGCCCGCGGAAGACCTCTTGTCGGGGCGCGCAACGTGCGTCCCGCGGGCTTCGACGTTCGACTGCCGGCGCTTTTCTTCGCTGACGTTCTCATTGCCTTCCTTTCATCTTCGGATCATCTACATAATCACAGCAGGCCCCTGAAGTGAAGTCCGTCCCGGCGCACTCGCCGGCCCGCAGGAGCCGGGTCGGTCCCCGGGAGAGGGGATGCCGCCCCCGCCTGCGCAGGGATATATTGGTCCAGGGAGCTGAAGGGGCGGAAGCACTCTGAATCTTCTCTGTTATCCGCTGACGGACAAGAAGTTCTCTGCCGGCGGTCGGACTTGAACCGACACGAGAGTTGCCCCTCACCAGATTTTGAGTCTGGCATGTCTGCCATTTCATCACGCCGGCGCTGCGGCGAGCATAGCCACCGAACCCTTATGCTGTCAACGAAGAGCCAACTCGCGAATGTCGCCAACTCGCCAGGAGCGGAAGAGTGACCGCGAAGCACCCGCAGTGACCGCGCTTGACACCATGCCGTATTTCGGTAGGGTAGTGTCCGGGGCCCATAGCTCAGTTGGTTAGAGCGACGGACTCATAATCCGTTGGTCCAAGGTTCAAGTCCTTGTGGGCCCAAATCAATCCAAATTGATGCAATCATGAGGGGGAGATCTGGCCGTCCCGGAGTCCAGGCGGCAGCGGAGCCGGCCGTTCGAACGTGCTCGAAACGCGGTAATGGCGTCCGGCTCGGGACGCGTCGTGGATTCCTTCCATGACGTCGAGCACGTGGCACAAAAGCTCGCCGTTGGCGCGGTGCGGCCGGTTTGCGCGAATGGCGTCGGCCATGTCTGCAACCCCCAGCCCTCTGCTGTTCTCGGTGTAGCCGAATTGAAGCGGCACATCGTCCCATGTCTTTGCATCGCGCTTCAGCAGCTTCACCGGCCCGCCGAAGGTATTGGGGTCAGGGACGGCGAGACTCCCTTCGGTGCCGTAGATCTCGATCCACGGCAGGTGCGCGCCCCAGACATCGAACGACATCAGAAGTGTTCCCACCGCTCCCGAAGCGAAATCCAGGACTGCGGCGACATGTGTCGGCATTTCCACCGTGATCTTCGTGCCGTGTTTCGGTTGGCTGGTGATAGTGCGTTCGTTGTAGGTCTTCTGGGCGGACCCGGTGACCCGGGTGATGGGACCGAGGAGGAAAACCAGGGCCGTGAGGTAGTAGGGACCCATGTCGAGCACCGGCCCTCCCCCCGCCTGGTAGTAGAACCCGGGATCAGGGTGCCAGCGCTCGTGGCCGGGGGTTGTCATGAATGCAGTGGCACCGAGCGGCCGGCCAATGGCCCCCTCATCGATCAGCTTGC
>CAWGAC010000007.1:0-273141 GCA_963820435.1 uncultured Spirochaetota bacterium
GGAGCTTTTTCCAAAAAGCGAGAAGTACTTCAGCAATGATGAATTGGAGGCCATGCTTCAAAACTTCTGGACTTTTGATAGAAACATGATACATGAAAAATACCAAAACCATTCTTAAGAATATTAGCGGCAAGTCATAAGGGTGCAGTTACCCAAGCCAATTTGATTGGCAAGTGATTGCTTACGGGTGGATCTTGAATGAATGTTTATGAAGGGTATCCGACGCTTCAGCATGAAAAGGCCACAAAGGGCATAGTGGAGTTCTTCAGTAATAGTGAATCGGTAGACGCGATACTTCTATTTTGTTCGTGCGCACGCGGGAAGGCGACCGCCGACAGCTGCCTGGACATTGCAGTCCTACTGAGAGAAGATGTCGATGAAGCTCATCGGCGCACGATCGAAATCGCGTGGAATGCCTTTGAAGGCAACAGTCCGGAAATTGTGAAACTCGGACGGTGGCAAATATTCCCAATTCATTTGGACTTCATCAAGGGATGTTTATTTCAAAGGATCAAGAGTTTGGGGGTGCCCAGGACAGTCTTGAATTGGAAATAGGGAATTACCTCGCGTATAGTGTCCCTCTATGGCAGAATGGTAAGCATCTACAGGAGCTCAAGTCAAAATGGTTGCCCTACTACCCGGAGGATCTGCAAAAACACCGACTACACATGGTACGAAGCAATTGCCTCGACAATGTGCACCATATTCCCCTCTACACGAAACGAGGTCTTTACTTTCAATGCTTTGACAGACTCTATAGCGCATATAAAGAACTGCTTCAGGCAATTTTTATCGCTTGTCATGCGTATCCTATTGCCTACAACAAATGGATTCGGGAGCAGATTGAAGAGATCTTAGGGCTACCTCAGCTGTATGAAAAGATTTCGCACCTATTTGAGATACGGTCTTTCGAGAGTGAGGAGATTAAAAACAAAGCCGAATTTGTAGAAGAGCTTCTAGAGCGGTATGCCTGATCTGGGTAGGACAAAGGAAGCCGCGGGACAAATGATGATGAAATGCATTAGCACAGTCGCCGTAGCGCTCCTTTGCTGCATGTGGTCATTTGCTGAGAGGAATGCAGAATTGGCCGCACTCGAGTCGCATATGGTCCTAGTAAGCCGCGGCACATTTCAGATGGGCGATACTCTTGGGGACTGCATTACTGGGCTCGGAGGATCGGGAGAATTGCCGGTTCATCCGGTGAAGCTCGGGAGCTATTCCTTTGGCAAGTTTCTCGTGGCTTTCGACCAGTGCGACACATTCTGCGAGGCGACAGCGTGGACGAAGCCCTATGACGAAGGTTGGGGGAGGGGAGACAGACCGGCAATCCATATCAGCTGGTACGATGCAGTTTCTTGCTGTGACCGGCTCAGTTTGAAGGCCGGACTCGCGCCTTGCTATCTGATCAGTGGAAGTATGGTGACTCCAGACTGGGAGGCTAACGGATACCGACTTCCGACCGAGGCCGAGTGGGAATATGCGGGCTCGAGAAAGAGGCAAGAGCGTCCGATTTGGGAACGGAAAGACTACAGCACACAATGATGATAGCGACTTGGGGGTCGATACTGACATGATGCAAAGTTTCGGCGGCATTTTCACCAATGGACAATCCAAAGGGTGGGACCGGGAGAACCGGCGTTCGAGTACTGCGAGGAGGACAATCTGACCCCGGTGATAGTACGAGCCTCATTCCGCAATGCGGACATACCGGAGGAAGTGACAGTTTCATCATTGGCTTTCGTTTGTGCCGGTCTGTAAAATGAGGCCATCCAACAAACCGTTCCAGGCATACAATACTGAGCCGATGCGGCGGGGGGACTGATTGTGAAAAAACGACTGCTTCTCTGGTTAGCTTTTGGACTATTGGAAATACTCTCAATCAACAGTGAATCGGCTACCTGGGTAATGGCCGGCGGAGGCTACTGTACTTCATTCGAGAATGCCAGCCGTGGGAGCAATCGCTCTGTAGCAACTATGAACTCGATTGACGTTATGCTTGAGTACCATATATTCCACGGCAATAGCATGTGGGGGCTGTTTTATAGATTTGACTTTCTCATCCCAACATTCGGGAGCCACACACTAAGCGGTATTGCCGAATCAAACGATGTCAGGTCATACGATAGATTGCTTGGATTTATGACTGTCATTGGGCCGGCATTTCGCTTTCCAATATCAAATAACCTGGATATGGAGGTTGGCATAGGCGCCAGTTGGACGGGATTCTCTGGGTATTTTGAAAAACATGCCCAGGTCCTCGGGAACATAAGGTATTCGATGTTCAGCTATAGTTTCGGGGTCAGCGCCGATATCGGAGTTGGAATACACATAAGTGACTCAATACTTCTCATGCCAGGGACTTCAATCACTTATTGCTTTGCCAGCCACAGCTCATTCACGGAGAATGGAACTACAATCGAAGGATGGGCGAGCAAGTACTCCGGCCTTAGCGTAAGCCCGTATATACATCTCGCTATTCGTGCTCACGCAATTTAGAGCATAGGAAAATCGGACTCAAACGATCGCAGGGCACAATTGCTTGGGACCCCAGCATTGCCTTGAACAGGGCTTGCGAGCCAGTATCCTAGCCACCACGGACAAACATAAAGATGCTCAGCGTCCTGGGTCGCAAGGCGCAACGGAAGGGCGTTCGCAATCGAATTGAACTCAGACTGGCAGATTCTACTGGAATGGGAATTGGGGATTTATATGGAAAGGTGGACTTTGTACTGGCATTCGCTATGGTTCACGAGTTGCCTGATGCCGGACAGTTCTTCAAGGAATCGTTTGCAGCGCTAAGACACGGAGGGAAACTACTGTTTTCTGAACCTGCCAATCATATCGACCAATCAGAGTTTGGCAAATCGCTGGATCACGCGAAACAGGCCGGATTTTCGGTTGAAAGCATGCCCGATATAAGGTCGAATTTGTCCGTTCTACTGGTTAAAGTCCCTGGATGATTCTGCGGCAGCCTGAATGTTTTTGTATATAGCGTCCGACTCCAATCAACATCTGTGATGATTGGGCCGAAACCGGCCACGAATAGTACTTTCATGACACAATGATAAAAGCAAACCGCCATGTGGTCAACGTCACGCGGCTTCCCAAGTTTGGCTGTGCAAAAGAAGAGGTCATACCAAATTGCTGCAATCGACGTCGGGAGGGCTGGGTGGATCGGGGTATGGAGGTTCCGGAGTCCGCGCTGGACTGGGCTGACGCGGCGGCGCCAATTAGGTCGCAAAATCGGGGAAGAGACCGCTTGTCGCTTTACGTACTGAATCCAATTTGGTACATTGCTTGAAGGAGTGGATTGTGAAGAAGCAAGGAAGCGCCGCCAGCACAGTGGATGAATATATCAATGAATTCTCCAAAGAGGTGCAAACAATTCTCGAGAGAATAAGAGATACAATTCAGAAAGCTGCACCAAATGCGATAGAAAGAATAAGCTATCAAATGCCTACATATTCGCTAAATGGAAATTTAGTGCATTTTGCAGCGCATAAGAAGCATATTGGATTTTACCCAACACCAAGCGCGATTAAGGCGTTTCAAAAGGAATTGTCGCCCTACAAAGGAGCAAAAGGTTCTGTACAATTTCCACTTGACAAGCCGATGCCATTTGATCTAGTTAAGAGAATAGTCATTTATCGAATTGTCGAAAATACAAAACAGAAGAAGTGAAAATCAATCGGCGCAGGGGCAAACCGGGATCAGCGGTATTCAGAGACCTGTGCTTACGAGACGGTAAGATTATGAATATGCACAATTCGCAAAACTACAGTAAAGCCTTTAAGGCCGGGCTGATCTCTGGCAATCTAGAAGGACTAAGGGGCGCGCCTAAATCCGATCTCCATTGTCACTCGTTGCTGAGCACGAGTCTGCAAAGCGTCCAGAAGTGGGCCGGTGCTACGATCAGGGAAGCTCCTGCTCGAATGAGTAATTTCAATGATATGAGACGCTATCTTCATGAAACTCTATACCCGCATATCTATCATCGTAAGGGGTTTGAAATTTACCGCTGAGTCTTCTATATTGGAGGCCATTCAGGATGGCGTAAATGTTCTCGAGATGAGTCTGGATGTCAATTTCATGGGGCTCTATGGTCCCAAAGAAATAGATTTTATTGATTTCGTGCAAAGGCTTGCACAAAAATACAGCGAATCCATCGAATTTCGACCTGAATTAGGTTTGTCAAAAAATCGTCCTCCTGCTGATCAAATCCCGTTGGCAATGGTATGCATAGATTCCAATTGTTTTGAATCGATAGACCTTTACGGGAATGAGGAAGCACAGCCGCCTGAATCATACCGAAATCTATACAAACATGCTGCAGCTCGTGGGCTAAAGCTGAAGGCCCATGTCGGAGAGTTTGGTAGTGCTGATTTGGTCGAGAAGACTCTGAAGGCGCTCAACCTTCAAGAGATACAGCACGGTATTGCAGTTGTTGCATCTGCGCCTTTGATGAGGCAGACAAGGAACGAACAAATCAGGCTCAACGTTTGCCCCAGTAGTAATGTCGCTCTTTCTGTGGTTGAAGATCTTGCTCATCATCCAATCAGGGAACTCATTCAGAATGGAATCCGCGTAAGCATCAACTCGGATGACAAAACGGTTTTTGGTCGTAGTGTATCGGAAGAGTATCTTGGCCTCTATCAATCTGGTGTGGCTACCGCAGAGGAACTGGATGTCATTAGATTGGATTCCTTGGAAACATGAAAAAGAGTCTTTTGGGGACGGTTCATACCTGCTCCTATCAGGAAAGGTGTTGTGCCGGTGCAATGAGCTCCTGCACCTGGTGCCCTGCTACCGATCACACCCCACCCAAAGAGTTTGACTCGGCCCAGGCTGTCCGATAAGATAAAACGCAGGGGGTGCATCATGATGCGGGAAACTGCACGGAAGTCCGATACTCCAACAATCGAAAAGCCAATGGGGATCTTGCGCACCACGATCACGTACAATGAGCAGCTCATGCTTTGTCATTTCTTTTTGAAAAAGGGTGTCCGCATACCTTTTCATGGGCACCCTTCTGCGCAGAATGGTTATCTCATAAGCGGGAGACTGCGCATGCTTTGGGAGACTGGCCGGGAATTCATAGCAGAACCGGGCAGCGGCTGGTGTTTCGATTCAAACGTCCGGCATGGGGCGGAGGCACTTGAGGATTCCAAGGCCATTGAGTGTTTTGCGCCCACACGACCGGAATACATACCTGGCTAAGGGTACCGCTGTACGCGCAGTGAACAAATAGGAAGAACTTGCCGGCACCCGTGATTGTTCGCTGGCTGTGCCATACCATTTTCACTAAACCTTCTTTCTCGCCTTGGAAGCAGCCTGGACAGGTGCATGTTTTTCAATCCATGCCACTGGCCGCTGCAAGGTCGAAAAGAAGGAAGTGTTGAAAGGCTGGATTCCCTGGACGCGTTGTCGAACATCAACCATCTGCATATATTGCGATCAGGATGTCTGCTTTGGCGCCTCGTGTACGTGTGAGGAGGAGACCGTGAACGAAGATCTGCAATATCCAATAGGAAATCTTGTCTTTTTGGACTCGACTCCAGACCTTCGGAGGGAATGGATCGGGCAGTTCAAGGACGCTCCTGGCCTGCTGCGAAAAGCAGTAAACGGGCTCAATGAAAAGCAGCTTCAAAATGCTTATCGGGCTGGAGGATGGACCATTGCCCAAGTGGTTCATCACCTCGCGGAAATGGATGCGAGTGCATACACACGCCTGAAGTTTGCACTCACGGAATCCATCCCAGCTGTCGCTGCCCCACCGTAGGCGCTATGGGCAGAGCTGCCTGATGCAAGATCAACCAAAATTGCGGGGTCGCTGGCAATGTTTGAAGCCATTCGGCTGCGATGGGTGGAGGCTTGGAAATCCTTGAAGGAAGATGACCATGAAAAACAATGGAAGCACCCCCGCTTAGGGGTTCTTACCTTGGACCAGCTACTGCAGCAATACGCTTGGCATGCACGTCACCACACTGCACATATCACCACTCACAGGCAGCGGATGGGATGGTAGGCTATTGGCGACCGGAAGAAGGTTTGCAACATCTTGAGTGTCGTCTTGGCAACTACCTCATAAGTACAAATCGTGAGAAATTGGACCTAAGAGTGATTCATGAATATCTATCACACCACTCATATTGGGCACAAGGTAGACCGCGCGACGTTGTGAATCGTTCCGTAGAATTCACTTTGTTTCGGACTGTATGATGCTGTTGGACGGCAGATTGGCTTTGCCCGTGTGGTGACTGATTACGCAACATTTGGATGGCTTTGTGACGTGTTCATTCTGGAGGCAGAGAAAGGCAAAGGCCTGGGCAAATGGTTGATAGAAACCATAGTGGACTATCCAGAACTAAGCCAACTTCAAAGACTTATGCTCGGAACCAAAGATGCGCATGCTTTGTACGGCGGATTTGAAAACCTTAAAGAACCCGCAAAATGGATGGAACGCGTAGCAGTCCAAAACCAACAAAAGCAGGGATGATGGCGCCCCCACGATCCACTGTAATCGCCGCCTCGAAGGCCGCCTGGATGGATGCATGTACTTCTGGCGTTCCTAAGGCTCTTGCAATGACTCATCTATCAGCCATACCATACATGCAGAGACGTGAGTCGTGACATCGGGCTTACCGGCGCGAATGGGAGAGACGAAGGCATATGAATGTTGTGAGTTTTGACTTGAACGGGACGCAAGTAGCGGAAATGCAATCCAAAGGCATAGTGATACGGAGTGCTCGAGATGCGGCTGACGTCATAAGGCAACTGGTGGAGCGCGGAGTCAAGAAACTGATTTTGCATGAAAAGAACTTGTGCCCGGAGATGTGGCAGGTATCGAATGGGTTGGCGGGAGCGATACTAAAGAAATTCACTGACTCGGCTATTGGTGTCGCCATCGTAGGACAATTTGATCGGTCTAAAAGCAAGGCACTGCAAGCATTCATCGAAGAAAGCAACTTGGGCAATCAAGCTATTTTTGTGGGAAATGTCGAGTTGGCGAAAACGCAATTCTCCAAGCAGTAAAGCGCAATTGTCTTCAAAATCAGCAGCAAGGTTTCACGCTCCGTTCTGATTGGCGCGGCGGTCGTTGAGAACCAGCGGATATGTGCTACAAATGACACAAAGACAAGTCTAGCATCATGACGACACTCAAGGAGGCGTCTATGGCAGATTCGGCGCCGCGGGCTGATACGGCAGCGCAATCGAGCTCCCTGCCAGTGGTCCTTGGCGCCTACCCCGTCTCGGTGCGTAATATGCTAAAGGATCCGGCGAACAAAGGAATCGTCAATTATGCTCAGACAATAGCTGCACGCGCTGTTGCGCCGCTTGACCAAGCAGAATTGCACACTACAATACTTCTTGCACCAACTTTCTCGAGCAGTGTCGTACTATTTGCAAAGGAGAAAAAATGGGCAAGGTGTTCATTAAAACTTTCTTGACAGCAGCGATGATAGCCGCAGCGGCCCAGGCATTTGCTGGTTCAAACGCAAAGCAAAATCCGCCCCGTATTGTCATGATCGTCGCTCCGAAGGACTTTACGGATCAAGAGTATTTTGATCCGCGGGCAGTCTTTGAAAAAGCTGGCGCGCGCGTTAAAGTGGCAAGCACCAGTACTCAAACCGCAGTGGGCCACAACCTGGCAAAAGTAGAAATTGATCTCGCGATCGCAGAGATAGGAATTGACCAGATCGATGCAATAGTGGTAGTGGGAGGAATGGGGGCCGTCACCTACTTGATGAATGACGAACGACTAAGAAATCTACTCGTCGCAGCCAATAAATCAAACAAAGTTGTGTCGGCCATCTGCATCGCGCCGGCTGTGCTCGCGCGCGCGGGGATATTACGAAATAGAGAGGCAACCTGTTACGCCGACAAGACGATAATTGGCGTTCTAGAAATGAATGGGGCTGCGTATCTGGACAAGAATGTTGTGGTGTCTGGAAATATAGTGACAGGAAACGGACCCCACGCAGCAAAGGCATTCGCGAGCCGTGTGCTTGAGGAGCTAGTGTGATGTCTCACAAATAGCTTGAATAATAAGGAGTCCTTCAGTAACCTTGAGTCATCTCGTATCATGGAGGTGACCCATGGCAAGAGGGCGACCTAAACAAGCTGTTGTACTACCTGAGGCGGACCGCGAGCAACTGACTTCTGTCGCGCGCTCCCGATCGCTTCCGCACGGACTTGTCATTCGTGCACGTCTCGTTCTGATGGCAGCCGAGGGCCTGCCCAGTTCCGTTATTTCGGATAAGCTCGGCCTCAGTCAGCAAACAGTCTGTCTCTGGCGTAGACGATATCTTCAGCAGGGAATTCAGGGATTACATGACGAACTGAAGGCAGGTCGACCACGAAGCATCTCAGATGAAATGGTTGCCTCGTTGGTTCGTAAGACCTTGCAGACCAAACCGAGGGACGGAACGCACTGGACGATACGCACCATTGCAGCCGAGACACGAATCTCGCGACCAACTGTTCACCGAATCTGGCAAGCATTCGGCCTCCAACCGCACCGTCAGAGGCATTTCAAGCTCTCCACCGATCCATTCTTTGTGGAGAAAGTTCGGGACATCGTGGGCCTCTACGTGAGTCCTCCCGAGAATGCCGTGGTGCTCTGTGTCGATGAGAAGAGCCAGATCCAAGCCCTGGAACGCACGCAACCTATGCTTCCCATGGGGTTAGGGTATGTAGAGGGAGTCACGCATGACTATGAACGCCACGGAACAACCACATTATTCGCGGCTCTGGACATCGCCAATGGCGACGTCATCGCTCAGTGCAAACCCAAGCATCGCCACCAGGAGTATCTGAGCTTTCTCAAGCATGTAGATGAGAATGTCCCACGAAAACTCGACATTCATCTGGTGGTCGACAACTATGCCACCCACAAACACCCTAAGGTCAAACGTTGGCTGGCAATTCATGATCGATGGCATGTACATCACACACCGACCTATTCCTCCTGGCTCAACCAAGTTGAAATCTGGTTCAACCTTATCACCCAGAGAGCGATACGACGTGGCACTTTCAGAAGTGTAAAAGAACTAGTGCGAAAGATCGAAGAGTACATCCAGCAGTATAACCGCCATGCAAGACCCTTCGTCTGGACAGCGACCGCGGACTCAATTCTTGAGAAGATCAGAAGACTTTCTCAAGCTATCTCTGAGACGGGACACTAGGAAAAAGCTGAATAAGGCTCGGCGGGAATCAGGGGTGAGAGAAAGGAGTATGAAATGAGGACAGCACTGATCCTTCTGGTTTCGATGTGCCCTGCAGCGCTCTTATCTGCTATCAGTGAAGGCTCATTCATTCAGACATATGCCTCGTCAATTGCTCCCTATATTAATGACAATGCAGTCGCAGGCGAAATAAGAATGGACGATAGTGCCTTATTGCGCTACCAAAGCATCAAAAGCCCTAAAGAAAAGGGTATTGTAGTGCTGTTGGGAGGCCACTCGGAATCTTACGTGAAGTACGCTGAGTTGTTCTATGATCTACGTGACATGGGGATAACATTCTACGCTCTTGATCAGAGAGGCCAAGGATTCTCAACGCGGATGCTCCCGGATCGGGAAAGAGACTACATCCCTGACTATGAGAGATACCTGACGGATCTCAATTTGTTCATGAAATCCGTTGTTCACGCCAGGGCAGACGAGAAAGTGTTCCTCTTTGGGCACTCGCTCGGCGGAGCAGTTGCAGCAGCTTACGCAGAACGATACCCAAAGGAAATAAATGGCCTTGTTCTTTCTTCTCCATACTTGGGTTCGAGAACCGGGGTCCTGGCCTCGCTCATGCTCAAGACGCTCGACTTCTTCGGTCGGGGTAAAGAGTATGTACCCGGCGGAGGACCATTCCGCTTTGTTTCCTTCGAGCAGAATATGGAGACGCATAGTCGTGTTCGACATGCCCAGAAAATGCAGGACTATAAGGACTTCCCGGCAATTCGTCTCGGATTTCCGACAAATCGCTGGATGGTAGAAACGGAACGAATGGGCAAAGAAGTGATGCGGAATGCAAAGCTGATATCCTGTCCAGCGATTGTTCTGCAGGCGGAGGATGATCGGTATGCTGACAGCAGGGCGCAGGACAAATTCTGCGCCAACCTTGCGCATTCGCAAAAGATTCTCTTTCCAGGCGCGTATCACGAAGTTTTGTTCGAAAACGATTCAATCAGAGATGTTGCTCTTGCTGCAATACGGAATTTCATTCAGCACTACTTATGATCGAAAAATGACACCGCTCGTGTGAATGCAACTTGGTCGAACGATGCAGAGGGAGAAAGAATATGAAAATCACCGTGCGTGTAGACCGAAGATGATGCCTTGAGGGTGGACGCATGCGGGGCCAACTGATGGAATTCCCTTCTCGCGGGGTGTCTCTGTACGTGAAGACAATGGGCACCGGCTACCCTCTCCTGCTTATGCATGGCGGTCTTGGTGTTGATCATTCGACTCTTTCAGCATTGGTCAACTGTCGCGATGCGTTTCGGTTGATTTTCTACGACCATCGCTGCAACGGACGCTCAAGGGGGGCAGGCATCGAATCCCTGACATGGGAGAATCTGGTTACAGATGCCGAAGCCCTGCGCGAGAGACTTGGGATCTCCAAATGGGCCGTCCTCGGTCATTCATTCGGTGGCATGATTGCCCAGGAGTACGCACTGCGTTTTCCAAAAAGCATCTCTCATCTGATCTTGATGGATACAGGCGCTGACGCGAGTCTCGTGCAAATGAACGCAGCAAAGGTACTGAAGGAACGGGGGTTCAGTCGCGCCCAAGTAGACTCAGCGCGGCGTCTCTTCAACGGGGAGATAGTACCTGCTGAGCTTCCGCTCATAATGTTGAAGTTGGGGAAGGCATACTATCATGACCCTAATCTCATTATGCAGATCCGCGCACTATGGAATGCACTGAGAATTCGAAGCAGACCGGATGCTTGCATATACGGCTTTCAGCAGCTCCTAAAGGGTTGGTCCATTATGAACCGACTAGCGGAAATTCACATTCCCGTGCTGCTCATCGCCGGGAGGAGCGATTTTCAGTTTCCGCCTGCGCATCAGATTACGATGGCAAGCGCCTACCCGAATGCTCGTTATGAATCAATAGAGGATGCAAGTCACAATCCACTGATAGAAAAGCCAGGGCAGACAATGGAGCTCATCAGGCAATTTGTGAAATGATGAAGACGCCATCGCCGCCTGTTTCGCTGCTTGTGGCATCTGCTGGTACCTGAACCTGTTGGCAAAGAAGAGGGGCCAGTTGCCGTATTGCCTTTGACCAGGAGCACAGAAAAGATGTAGAGTTTGGCGAGGGCTGATTAATGCTCCAATTGTCTTCCGTTTCCGTATTTCTTCTCGCCGCTCTTGGTCTGCTCCTGGTCCCCGGACCGGCCGTTCTCTACATCGTGACACGGAGCGTCGCCCACGGCAGAAAAGCCGGACTTGCGTCGGTGTTGGGAATTGAACTTGCAACTCTTTGTCATGCAATGGCGGCCGCGTTTGGACTTTCAGCGATCCTTCTCGCGTCTTCCCTAGCATTCAGTTTGGTCAAATACCTCGGCGCAGGCTATTTGATATACCTGGGGATCAAAACGATTACTTCCAAATCAGCCTCCCCGGCCAAGGACGATTCGTCAACCCCGAGTCTTTCGCAGATGTTCCGAAAGGGGTTCCTCGTAAACCTTTTGAACCCCAAGACAGCATTATTCTTCTACGCATTTCTCCCGCAATTTGTGAATCCCGCGCGCGGGTCGTCGATTCTACAGATACTGCTCCTCGGCGCACTATTCGTTGTTCTGGCAACTATTACGGATAGTACATATGCAGTCATCTCTTCTGGTGTGGGCAGAATGATCACTCAGAAAGCAGGCTTCCCGCGAATCCAAAAATACGTCACTGGGGGAATCTACATCTCACTGGGAGTAGCCGCGGCAGTGTCGGGCTCCGGAAAGAATTAGAATGATTTGGCATAAGGCGAACGTACAGTGCGGTCTCATGAGGCGCTGACTTATCCTGCAGCAATGGGGGAGCAAACGATGAAAGCATTAGTGGTGTTTGATTCAACCTGGGGCAACACAGAGAAGATAGCGAACGCAGTTGCATCGGGAATAGGGGGAGGAACAAAAGCGCATCGGGTGAGCGCCATGGAAGCAAAGCGATTTGAGACCATAGATCTTCTGGTTGTAGGATCGCCAATCCTTGGGGGGCGGCCTTCTCCCGCTATGCATGAATACATCAACGCCATTCCCGAAGCAACTGCCAGGAAGTTGCGCGTGGCAACGTTCGATACCAGGCTGATGATGAGATTCGCAAGGATATTTGGATACGCCGCGGTACGGATGGCAGGTCAGTTGAAAGACAAGGGATGTACGCTGAGATCGACGGAAGGATTCTTCGTAAAAGGGCGCAGCGGGCCTTTGGCTGATGGGGAACTGGCACGCGCAACTGAATGGGGCAATACGCTGTCAGGGTCTTGATCGATAACGCGCATGGAATCAACGCCATACGGCGGGCCGTTCCTCTCATACTATCTTTGGTACTTTGCAAAACCTGGTCAGACCTTTCGTTCCCTGCTCAAAGATCGTCTTCGCGTACGGTTTGCCGTATTCGCCGTTTTGATACCTGCAATAGGATATGCCGTCATGTATCTATGTGGCTGGCGGGCGGGCGGCGCCCCTTCCTCGTTCACGCCATGGCTTGCAATCCCGATAGAGCAATACTTCAAGTACGATGTTTTTATTGTCGCTCCGAGCATGATTTTGTGTTGGGTACTGACTTCAGGAGTCATGCAACTCCTTTCCCCTCTTTTCTCGGGGCCCGGAAGCTTCGAAGACACCGCGACGGCCCTCTGATTCGGGATCGGGGTGGCAACCTGGGCCAGTCTCATTCATGACCTTACAGATGCGGTTCTGGACTCGCTGGGGATCATCGATATGAAAGCCAACGAGGCAGCTCTCAATGGCCCTACATTCTGGAGGGGTCTGCTTTGGACGCTTTATTCGATTTACTTCATCTGGCTCGTTGTGCTGTTTGCGAAAGGATTACGCGCAGGTCATGGAGTGAGTCGGGCTAAATCGATAGTCATGGGGATGATCGCGTTGGTCGTATACCAGGGAGTGTTCCTGGTTTTCAATAGATGATGACGTATGACGGCCAGTCGGTTGTTCAGGCAATGGACAAGCAAAGCATTATCAATAAGTTCGGGGCTCATTATCGAGCCTCTGAGATAACATTTCGAATGGGGATCGACAACCGGTTTGCCACAATATCGCGAGCAGATTCAAAGCGAAAATCGTGCTGGAGACTTGCACGGGAGGCGGGTTCACGACCATAGCGCTCGCGAAATATGCGCTACATGTTTATTCCGTGGAGATTGACAAATCAAGGTCGGGAGATGCAGCGCAGAATGCCAGAATCGCGCGATTGGCTGAAAAAATCACCCTCATCAATTCCGACATCTTTGAAGTCCCGATCCGATCTCTGGAAGGTTCAATAGACGCAGCCTTGATTGATCCGGATTGGTCAGATTCGGAAAGGGATCAATGAATATCGATTTGTCAATTCAAATACACGCCCTCCCTCGGATGAATTATTGGCTTATGTGAGCACCTCAACGGAAAATACCCCTGATTCAACCTCCTTACATCCCGGTGGAAGAGTTTTCTGGTCTGCCGAGCCATGAATGCGAAAGATTGTACCTGGACGGAAGACATGAATTGTATTGTCTTAATTTTGGCGAATTAGCGAGAGGAGCCGGCGCGACGGAGTTCAGAACCTAGGCGCGAGCCACTGCCGGAGCGCTCATCCATTCCAGTGTGTGACCAGCTGCTCCGCGATGGATCAAAAAGCGATCTTGGCAAGTTCGCGGAGAGCGTCGGATCCAATCCAGCGCGCTGATTTTGATCCAGTATTCAAGAGCTTTTCCGCGACCCGTATTGCTGAAAGGTTGAGCCCGGAGCTCCTCTTGCCAATGTTCCGCAAGGCCCAGCTCACGGCTTTCTTTACGTAATTCCTCTCGTCGGTCGCCCCAGTGATGATAAATGGGTAGAGATCTGTGAAGGAACGATCAGGGCTGGCGGTGTCATGAATCGCCAGGCCGGCCATGAGGGAATAGGCTGCGCGTTTCTCGTACTCCGGCAGCCTGCTGGACCATTGGAGTGCTTTTTTCCAGGAGTACCTGGTTTTATCGAAGAGAATAGTGCAGACCTGATCGGTGACGTCCCAGGAGTCGAATGCCTTTACCCATTCCTCCATCTGTTTCAAGCTCACTTGCTCAGGATCATCAACGAGCGCAGCGAGTATCTTTGCCTCGTGTATGCCGGTCCTGTAGAGATCCATAGCTGCCTGATGGTCGGTCCCGATCACTTTCGCCATCCGGCGGAGGATCGGCATGGCGATCCCATAGGCGTTTTGGGTATTAATGCCAAATCGTGCCATTCCGGGTAGATTTAGCTCGTTCCTGCTTTCATCTAAGAGTGCGACAATCTTTGTGAGCTTCATGGATTTATCATTCCGTCAATCGAAGTTGGCGTCAATGGCGTCAATGCTTGTATTACCAGGAGTATCGGATATACTCATACTGAGGAGAAGCGAGAAATGTTGATGGAAATCTCCAATCTCATCACTCCTGAAGTTTACGAAGTGTTATACCGCATGGGGCACATGGACGAGCTGGTAATAGCGGACGCAAACTACTGTGCGTCTGCTTTGAGCGGCAAAGTGGTCTTCACCTCTGCGCCGGAAAATCATGCATTATTAGCCGAAATCCTGAAATACTTTCCGCTGGACGACGATGAAGAGTTTCCAATAAATGTCATGACCCCTGACCATGGTTACGTACATGAACCTCAGATCTGGAACGACTATCAGAACGTGCTCGCACGCATGTATGATTCGAAGAAGTTGCTGCTCAATAGAATTTCGCGGCAGGAATTCTACCTGAGAACAAAGAACGCATACGCCACTATACAGACTTCAGATCCAAGGTTGTATGCAGACATCATACTCAAGAAAGGCGTCGTTCTGTGATTCCGCAGGGGATGTTCGTTACTCCTGGCGGCGCAGGACGCGGGACGATACGGATGGAAGGTCCGAAGCATCTCGCGTACGCATTGCTTGCATAGTGGCGATGAAGCTTTGCCCAAAAATCATACTGGAAGGCACTCGGCTCACCCTGAAAACCGAAATCGCCTTTGCCCTCAATGAAGATGCGCGCATCGTGGGCCCACGAAAGTATCGATATCATTCCCCGCTGATTTCAGCCGAGTGGTGTTCATTTACGAACTTCCCCTGGGGCGAGGACTCATCAACTTTCTGCCCGAAGAGGAAAATCTTGCATTAGAAACATATCACACATGGGCACGGCTGTTCGAGCTGCAACGATACTACTCTTGGATAGTCGATCGATTCCACTTGTCAACGATGATGTATCAACTGAGAACCTATGGCAAAAAACATAACTTCGCCTGGCTTGAGGATCGCTTGCTGCCGCTTGGTTTTCGACTGGTATTCTGCAAGAGGACAGATGACTCATTCGGCCGGGCCCGGGATGAGAGGCTCAAAGTGTCGGGTAATCCCTCGCAATATGATGATCTGCGGCCGTTTATTGAAGAACAGAAGCTGATGAATCAATTGGTAGCTGAATCGAAACTCCCCACACTTACCGTTGATGTCTCCGACAACGATGTCATGAATGCGGTGGGCAGCATAGCAGGCTGGCTCGCGCAGACGGGCGGACTGCACATGCAGGACAGTGGCGCGTGACAGGACCATGCAATTGGGAACCGGGCAGATGAGCAACGTGCTGGTAAGGCTGATTCATGAGGGAAAGATACGAACACTCCAGGACCTTAAGAGCGCCTACCACACGCTGGTCATGAAAACTCACCCGGATGCAGTGGGCTCGGAAAGGCACTTGGAAAGCTATCTGGAACTGAGCAGCCAGTACGGGGAAGCCCGCGCGTACCTGGCCAGCGCCGAAGACAGGCAATCTGATTCCGAGAAAGACGGAATCATCAACCACCGATTGGGGTTTTTCCGGCAACTTCACTTTATTGAATCCCTGGAAATGCCATATGCGTTCCGGAAAAATGAAAACATTGACAAGTTGCATCTTGCAAAAGAGACAGCAATGAACGAGCTGTCGGGCTGGCGGAAGGACCTGCCTGAGCTGTACAAACGTGCTGACATGGAGTACGTGGGAATTAAAAATCTCAAGCCGATGGGACCCTATCTTACCCATGCTCTGGCTCTCAACGTCAGGCCGCTTATTCACAATCTTGTCGCGTATCATCTCACCGGGCGGGACTTGTACGCAAAGCAGGCAAGGCAGAATTTATCCGGGATAATGCATCGGCTCACTGCAAATGGCTGTGTCGCCCTTCGTGAGTTTCTTTCCATCCTTCTGGAAGATATGAAGAATGGAGCAGCGGTACTGGACTGACCATCGAAGATCGTGCGAGGTGAGCAATACAATGGTGCCAGACTGCGACGAGCTGTTCGCCCACAGAGCTGAAAAGTACGATCGTTTTGTCGCGGCAGAAGATTTTCAGGGCAACCTGCTCCGGACCGTCATGCAACTGAGTCAGCTCGACTCCGCGCAGGTCGTCACGGATCTCGGAACGGGCACCGGCAGGGTGGCCTATCTGATCGCTCCTCACGTCCGCCATGTATACGGTATTGAACCGGTCAGCGGCATGCGACAGGTTGCGGAGGCCAAGAAGCACGAGCGCGGCATCAACAATGTGGACTTCCTGGCAGGTGAGCACAAGGCGATTCCCCTTCCGGATTCCAGCGTTGATCTGATCATTGAAGGCTGGGCATATCTGAAGGCGTTTGTCTTCACATATCCGTCATGGAGGCCGGAATTCGATGCCATCGTTCCGGAAATGAGACGTATTCTTCGCCCTGGGAAGGGCGTGATCCTGATCGAAACGATGGGCTCACTGCATTTGTGGAAAGAAATTCCCGCCCGCACGGCCGTCTTGTACGACTACTTCGAGAAGGAGCGGAGACTGAGGAGAGTCACCATTCGCGCAGACTACCGATTCTCAAGCCTTGCTGAAGCAGTGGATCTGGGGACTTTTTTCTTCGGCGACGAAGCGGGTGCAGAAATCCGGCGCTTGGGAGATTGTGTCGTGCCGGAGGCAACGGCAATCTGGCATGGCACAATATAGGTTCAATTGAGGTATACTTTCCGTCACGGAGAAGATCGATGCACAAAGGGATCACATTCATAACCATCCCGGTTGTATTGCTGGGGGCTTGTGCGAGTGGTAAAGATACCGCCTAATCCGCCGCCGGAAGGCAGAATCAGGATACCATGAAGAACAGCAACGCAGGCCAGAATGAGGAGCCTTCGGCGAGAGCTCGGGAGGTCCAGGACAGCCAGATCATGGACTTATCAAAAGCCGACACGTCTGAGGAAGCGGATTGGATGAATCCAAAGAATCCTCCTGAGCTGAAAAGAAAATATCAGAAAGGCCATTTCAGCGTGGTGCTGCCGGAAGACCTGTACCCGGTAAAAATGAACGTCTCCCCGTCCGCAGGACTTTTCAAGTTTCAAAACGCCGACGCATTTCTCTACATCTTTTCCCCCCAAGGAGTGGAGGCAAGTGCATTTCTTGACATAAATCTCAATACACCGAGTCTGAACCAGGCGAAAGGATATCATGATATGACAATCGACCTGAAGGGAAACAGCCTGAAAATGTCCTACAGGTTCGATGGCTCAAATGATGGCTATATTCGATACGCGGAAATACAAAGATCGTATCAACCTCCTGGAATGCGAGTCTCTGTGCTCCTTGTAAGAGACCCTTCGGTCTACTCCAACCTGCAGCATGAGTATCAGAGGGTGCTCGGAACCCTCAAGCAGGAGAACAACTGAACAGCGCCCGCCGGGGGGAGTGTCCACAATACGGGCCATGTTCCAGACGCAGCAATTGGGAACCAGGGAGGAGGACCAGGATCATGCGCAAGGGCAGGCTGGAAGCGTTCAGTGACGGCATAGTGGCCATACTGATCACAATAATGGTGCTCGAGCTGAAAGTGCCTCATGGAACGGGAATCGCGGATCTTGCCGGGCTGTTGCCTCTCTTCCTGACATATGTCTTGAGCTTTGTATTTCTTGCAATTTATTGGAACATTTGTGACGGGTTGGATGGGAGAAAATCATTTTGCTTCGGTGCCCACTGCGGCCTATGGAGTCGTGCTGCTTTTCGCAGCAATTGCATACTATGTCCTGCAAAGCCTCATCAAGTCGGAAGAAGGGTCCGGTTCGCGGATCTTCCTCGCTCTTAGCGCTGATCTCAAGGGAAAGTTGTCGGCCCATGCTCTATCTCATTGCAATTCCGATGGCATTTGTCCTACAGTGGATATCCGAAGCCATTTATGTGTTTGTCGCGTTGTTGTGGCTGATTCCCGACAGAAGAATCGAATCAAAGCTGAGGGAGAAGAGGAATGAAGAAACGCCTGTTCACTGACTCGAATGTCACTCCCACAGAAGCCCTTCTTCGAAAGCAACTCGGCACTGCCATGGATTACTATGTGAGTATTCTCTCAAAGTCAGGCGACTATCGAAAGCAATGGCAATTCAGTCGTGGCAATGGCTGGATTCTCAAGGTCGATGATATGCGCAAAGCGCTCTTCTATCTCATACCGTTTGAGGGTGGAATCGAGGTCAGTCTGACCGTCCGGGACGGCGAAAGGGCGCGCTTCTTGAAGAGCGAAGAGCTGGAATACCTCTTCCCGCAGCTCGAGTCCGCGACGAAATACTCGGAAGGCTATGCGCTTCGATTCGGAATAGAGAGCCCCGTTGAGTGCACATCAGTCTCGAAGTTTCTCACCGCTTTGATGCAAATGAGGTCGGCATGAAGAACATTCACGCACATTCGGTGGGGGGTCTCCGGCGCGTGGAGGTGCGTGATCGGTCGGAAGCGGCGCGCGGTAAAGAACCTTGGTGATGGATGCTTCTGCGTCAACGAGTACAAGAAGGACAAGCCTGGTCGGAGAAAGCGCGACCACATCGTTCATACCACTACTTCCATGCGGCCATATCAAAGAGCAACATTCATGGGAAGAAATCGCTGGATCTTGGATTCGGGTGCTCATACGGATCGTCACACCAAATGTCGGGCTATTTCACGCGCGCCACAGAGATGCTCGAATGCCCCCGCGTGGTCGTCGATGACCACTCCGAGGAAATGAAGGGCGGGCAGGTGTTGTTTTCAACGGCACGGCTTCAGTTCTCCAGAAAAGTCCTTGAAAAGCTTTATCAGATGGGACATGATGAACTCTCCATTGAGCGCCTGCTGCAGCACATCTGAAAAAGAAGGATTTCCACGTGCAAGGCGCGGGGCATCACCATGACTGCCAGACGGATCGAGACACGCGCTTCCCGCACCGCGGACATGACCTGCGGGTGCCGTGCAATTTCATACATGGAATCGGATCCGTTGCACCGAAGCGGGGATTGGATTGCCCCGAAGCTGCTTCCCCGCAAGCTGCAAGTTCTGATAAAGATCCCCTTTATGCGCAGGCTTCTTGCCCGCCTGCTCGGCCCCCAGGGTATGTACGAGTGGGTAGTCGCCAGGACCAAATGCATCGATGAAGTTTTCACGCGCGCACGCGCTGAGGGTTTCTCGAACATATTGATACTGGGCGCCGGGTTTGATTCCCGGGCCGTGCGATTTCAGTCTGAACTGGTCGGCGCGAAGGTGTTCGAGCTGGACGCACCGACCACACAGATCACGAAAATCGGGCAGTTTCGCAAGCGCGGAATAGAGGTACCCTCCAATTTGGTTTTTGTGCCGATCAATTTTGAAAAGGAATCGATTGCCGAGAGGCTGAAAGAATCGGGTTTCAGCAGGGGGAAAAAGACCCTTGTCCTTCTTGAAGGCGTCTTGCAGTATCTCGCGCCTGAGGCCGCGCATGCAACGCTGGATGTCATCAAGGATCTGACGGGACCCGGCAGCATGCTTGTTTTCGACTATGCTCACGCCTCAGTGATCCGCGGAGAAGGGGGCGTTCTTGGAGAAGCGCGGATATTGAAGGGCGTGAACAAATTCGGGGAATCGTGGCAGTTCGGTCTTGAAGAGGCGGAAGTGGAGCCTCTCTTATGCAAATACGGATTCACGTTGGTCGAAAGAAGCGGGCCGAAAGAATTGGAAAACGCATATTTCACGGATGAAGGAGGCATCGTCAAAGCACGCGTCAATGGCACACAGAGCGTCGTGAAAGCGGGACGAAAGTAGGAACGGGCAAAGAGGATTCCGATCGGCATATTGCCGGATGTCTACCGGCGTCGTGCGGTCGGGTCCGAGGCCGCCAGGCGGCTCGCGCAGCACCCGGCTCACTCAAAATACTTGCATTGCGAATACCCATGAATATAGTTAAGGGAAAGAGGCAGTCCGTCTGCGGAGGGAAGCTCTTGCCCGAGAAGTCGCGGGGACTTCGATAGAATAAACCCATGCAAATGATCCTGGAGACGGTCATGACGATTCTCTCCCTGGTGGAGAAGTTCATCCCTGTCATCTCCCTGGCTCTCATTCTCCTGACGTATCTCACGCTCAGGGAAGTCTCCCGACAAAGGAGGGAAACCTACCGGCCACGCCTGTTCGTCGGGAAACAGATGTACTATGTGCAAAAGAACCCGAATGGGACGCCGTGTTTCCTGAAGAACGAAAACAAGAAGCTGAATGACCTGCACGCGAAGCCTTATGAGCTGGAGCTTGCCAATATTGGATTGGGCGCGGCACACACAATCAGACTGAGCTGGAAGTACGACAAATCCAAAATCATCAAAGATCTGTCCGAGCTCGGTCGACAATCCGGTCAACTCCACAATGTCAGCGACGGACATTTTCAATATATGTTCAACGTCAACGATGCGGAGCACGGCTACCGATTCAGGATTGCACGCCCTTCAGAAATCAACAGCGAGATACCATTCTTAAAAAGCGGGAATAGCATCAGGTTCGCACTCCCTGATACCGTCAGACACATCCTCACGTTCTTTCCCTATCTCAAGCTATTGACCCTGGAGTTCCCTCATCGCATTGACATCGCGAACCGGGACGTCTCCATTCAGGTCGTCTATCTGGACATCTCCGGGCAGGAACACAGACAAATGTTTCAACTGGTTGTGACCGGCTCTGCGTATGGAAAAGAAGATCAGAACGGCAATTATGGCTCAGGCGCACTGATGTTCCAGATGCAGAGGGAAAAGGACGAGTGAGGCTGTGGGAGGTCGTCAGGCTCCCCGGGCGGGGCAGGGCCTGATCATCGGAATCGAAGGGAAGGACGACAGGCTGCATCCTTGAAGCAGGAGGGCGCAGGCATGTACTATCCGAAAAACTTCGATCGAGGCCGAGCGCTCGAGCTGGGCGGGCTCGTCAAACAGGCGTATGCCCAGTTGAAAGATTTTCAAGATGACACACCGTTTCACCTCACGGGGAAATACTCGCTTGTAAGCGAGCTGAAATACCTGGGAATACAAATGTCTCCCGTCAAGGCCGTTAATCACTTCGACAGGGAATTGACAGAGTTCGCAAAGTCCAAGCTGCAGCGAGGGAAGGGCCTTCCGATAGGATTTATCGCGGAAAACGCGGGGGAAGTATTTCTGATATTTCGGGGAACCGTGACCACGAGCGAGTGGCTGCGCGACCTCAATATCCGCCTGACTTCCTACCCGCGCTTCAATTCCTGCAAAGTGCATGAAGGGTTTCTCCAGACCTACAACGTGTTCCGTGCGACAGTCATAGAAATTCTCGCCGGCCTTGACACAAGGAAACGCTTTTTCATAGCGGGCCATAGCCTTGGAGCTGCATTGGCAACACTGGCGGTTCCGGATCTTGCGGCCTCGACAGGATTCAAGTCACCTGTCGTCTACACATATGCATCTCCCCGTGTAGGTGACAAGGCATTTGCCCAATCCTATGATCGCCAATACGGAAAGAGATCATTTCGGATCGCAAACACCTCGGATATTGTCGTCTCTCTACCCCTCCCTGTGCCATTTTTAGGCTTCATTGGGGGCTTTTTTACTCATGTGGAAACTCCGATCGATTTTACAATTCAAGAAGAGGATCTGGAGAAGAATCACGTCATAGAAACCTATCTCACGGCACTCGAGGGAGATCGAGAAAAGCAGGGCTTCCTGAGGAACCTGTTCAAGTAAGGATGTTGCGAGAAAGGAGGAATCCCGTGGGTGTTCGACAATTCATGCCTGCTCTAATGTCCGCAGTTCTCATATCATGCGGATCCCTGGGCATCATACAGACTGACCCCGGCGCACAATCGGCAGCGTCGACCGAAAGAAATACTGCGAACGTTAAGTCTCACGATGCCTCCCCCGGGGGCAGCAGTCCCCAGCCGTCCCTGGAGAAAGACCTGCCCTTGGAGTCCATGTCCTCCAAATGGAGGCGGGAGTCGATCGATACGGGAGCATCCGCAGACTACCTGACGGAAACCGAAAAGCAGGTATTGCTCGAGATCAACAAGGTACGCGCAGATCCCGCTGAATATGCGAAAAGGTACCTTGTGTCCCTCCGACTTTTCTACCACGGAAAGCTGTTCCGCGTGCCCGGAGAAACCGCCATCTCCACAATTGAAGGGATCGCGGCCATTGATGAATGCATCAAGGAGCTGCAACAAACCAAGCCGCTGAAAGCCCTTTCCCCCAGGAGGGGCATGAGTCTGGCTGCGCGCGACCATGCAAAGGATCAGGGCAGAACAGGGGCTACCGGACATACCGGGAAAGACGGTTCTCTCGCGTCCGAGAGAATCAATCGATACGGCAAATGGGACATCGCCGCCGGGGAAAACATTGACTATGGGAACGGCAATGCGAGAATGATCCTGGTTTCGCTGCTTGTCGACGACGGGGTGCCCTCACGCGGTCACCGGCGGAACCTGCTGGACAAGGCATTCAAGTTCATAGGGCTTTCTGTCGGGTCCCACCCGGTGTACCGGCACATGTGCGTCATGGATTTCGCGGGAGCCTACCAATAGGCGGCGCGTAAGAGATCCGCGTGAGAGAGGTGAGGAGCCGCCGCGAGGCGCCGCGATGGCTCCCCTTCAAGCGGTGCTCACCACAACTCGGGGAGCGCCCGACCAGCCTCCATCAATGATTTCAGGCTCGAAAGAACTTTCGGCCAGCCCTGCGTAATGCCCTGAAGCATATCGGAGCCAGGTTCAAGCCGGTCATGAGTCACCGTCAGGCGTACGACATCGCCAATTGGCTCAAGCTCGAATGTGACCCTTGTGTGTTTCTCCTCACGCGCCTCATCGGCGGGGAAAGCCCAGGTCAGGACGAGACGCCGAGGCGGAGAGCTTTCGATCACTTTTCCGACCAGGAGGACAGCGCCGTCTTTGTCGGCGCGACGATGCTCCCACCGGGAGCCGGGCTGCCAGTCTGAAACGTTCACGTGCTGCCAATACTTCGTCGTCATCTCTGCGTCGATGAGCGCATTCCAGAGTTTCTCCGGCGTTGCGGAGATATACGTCACGTAGACGAACTGGGGCTTATCCATGATGGTCTCCTTCCGACCTTTTCTTGAGGTCACGCAGGGCGTCAAGGTGCTGACGCTCGTATTTTTCGATCCAGCGTTCGTATATTTCGTGAATGGGAACGGGATTGAGATAATGCAGTTTTTCACGCCCTCTGCGAATCGTTGCGATCAGGTTCGCGTCCTCCAGCCGTCTGAGATGCTGCGTGACGGCCTGACGTGTCAAGCGCACGCTCAGCGAGTATATTGCATGAAGGAAGGCAGGCAAAATGAACCTCGTGGAATTGGCAGGTTTCCTGGTGGAAGCCAAGATGAATACTTATGCGGCTCAAAAAGGAAGGGTCGATTCATCCAGGAAAGGGTCCCACGACCTTGCCTACAGAAAGGGCGGCTACTCCTATCTCGACAGCTATTTTGGTGAAAAAGATTTTTCAGGCGAAGAGATAGTGTATCTGGAAGAGAAACCAATCTGGAGCATGAACTACTACGGGAAAATGCTGCACGACAATGTTCCCGAAGGCTTCATTGAAACGCTGAGAGAAGCCTTGCTGAAGATCGGAAGAGAGGAACCGTACAGGGGATGCAGCCGCCATAAGAGGGGTCCGTATGAGTACTTCTGTACTTCCGAGGGGGGAATCAGTTTCTTCCATGGAATCGAGAGGATTGAGTATGAGACAAAGGAAGTATATCGCCTCTACTTTCACGGAGGGCAGATCGTCTAGCGCCATGTGCTTCTCACGTCCGGGAGATGATCGCGCCCGCTGATTGACATCCGGCGCCGTTCAGTGTACGAGACGCACAGAGGAGTACGATGGGGGAGCCGATTCTCGCCTATCTGAACAGAAAGGGGAATTGCATGGAGGACGGGCAATGAAACGAGTGACTATTCTGTTCCTGGTGGCGCTGCTCATTTCCTGTCGGGAAAGACCAGCCAGAAGCCCGGGCTCCGCCAATACCGCGGCCCCGGCGTCCCCGTCCGGTGCGTCTGCGTCCATAACGCCTGCGTCCGACGCATCTGCGTCGGCGGTGTTCGCGTCAATGCAGCAACTCAAGGACGTACGCATCGGTTCGATCCATAACCGAATCATGGGGCTGGAGGGGGATATCCCAAACGGACCCATATCCGCAAACGAGTTGACACTGGGCGCATTGCAGCAGTCCCTGGAAGTCAGGCTTACCAAAGAGACAAGAATCGACCAGGGGGTGAGAATCACCGCCCGTGCGGACCAAACCGAGTATTCAATGGAGGTTGAACGAGATGCCATATCAGTGGCCGGTCACGATGAGACGGTCTTCGGGTTCTATTTCAGCGTTCCATTCGAAAACAAGCCCTGGAGCCATAGCGTCAATTGGCGTCTCAAGGTGTATGCCGGCAAGGAAATCGTGGTGGAAAAGGAGCTCCCGGTGCCTGCGAAAGACCTCATCATTTACACGAAAACGACGGACAATCCTTTCGACGTCATCGATATCACCCATCTCGCCAAGGGGCAGACATACAAGCTCTTCTACCAGAACCTTCATTCCGATCTCCTGATCGCATACTACACGAGCGACTATTCCACATACGCGCCATTTTATACGGGCAAGGCGGATTCACACACCGACCTTCATTCCGCGCCTGAAATCACGATCAGCGCGGACGCGCTCCCCGGTGCGTACTTCTTCACGCACAAGGCACGAGAGGCGATCTCCCGCGACGATCAGGCATTTCCCGTTTTCGGATACAAGGTGATTGACTAGGATCTCCCGCCACGTTCCGGCTGGATGACGGCAAAGGAGTATCGACCGGCGTCTCTCGTGATTCTTGACATTTGCCCGCCCAGATAGGACATTAACAGCGTGGAGGGTGTTCCGTCTTGAGGAGAGCCATTACCGCGATCATCTTTTTCCTGCTTGCGTGCGGTGCATTCGCATCGGACTTCCGCAAGACGTCCTGGTTGATGAGCAAGGAACAGGTTCTCGCTTCGGAGGATGGCACGCTTGTCACGGAGAGGAACATCGCCGGCCAGCAGGAAGTGATCTATCGCGCACGATTCGAAGGATACGAGGGATCCGTCACGTACGTGCTGGAAAACAACAAGCTGCTCGCGGCAAGCTACAACTATAAGAAAGACGACACGCGGCAGGTATACAGCCACATGAAGGAAAGCCTGACGCGCCAATATGGAAAGCCGGCGCTCCAGACGGACAGTCTTGCCGTCTGGCGGTCGGAGCGCACCGAGATTGCCCTGGCGTATCGCGCGGAGAAGACCTGCTATGTCGCGTTCTGGGAGAAGGGGTATTTTGCGCGGATCAACAAGCTGACCACCGCTGAATAGCCCGGGCTCGACCCCTACCTTCTTTTCAGATTTTCGAGAATCCTGCGATAGATGAGGGTGAAGCGATCGATGCGGCGCAGCTTTGCACGCGAATCCGCGCTCCAGACGCTGTCCGGATGATTCTCCACCACCCGTGAGAAGTATCCATAGGCCGCCTGCAGAAAGCCGAGGCTGCCGGCAATGTCCTCCGCCGCCGTGTAGCGCCGCGTGAAGTGGGGCACCCGTCCGGCGGCGATCTTCCTGTTTATCTCCGCAATCCCGTGGATCGCGAGAGAGAAGTTTATGAATCCCTGCTTGTAGTACGCATAGGAAGGATCACGATGCGCGGCAAGGCCCGGACCCGAAGCCGGCGGGGAGCGGCTCTCCTGTCTGGCAGCCGCATGCGCCGGAGCATGATCCTCCCGCATGGTGAGCGCGCTCATGAGCGCGTTATAGGCCTCCGTCAGCGTGATGGTCGTGAGCTCCTGCAGGGCCTTTTTCTCACTTGGGAACCTGTCAGGATGGTTCTCCATGACAAGCCTTCGGTATGCCTGTCGGATCTGCTCCGGCGTGGCGTTCTCCCCTACGCCGAGAATGTCCCTGAAATGCTGCTCGCTCATATAAACGCCATTGGACCCCTGCCGGACTCAGCCCGCGTCGTTCTCCCTGTACTCGTGCCGGCGCTGGTTCCCTTTGACGATGCTGTTCTTAATCGTGAGAAGCTCGATTTTGATCCCCCGCGATGTCTTTTTCTCCTGCGCCGCTCGCTCATGGAAGTACGTGTTGAGGCTCCCGAGGCGGCGATGGATAAGGAGCAGCTCATTCAGCTGCTTGTCCACGAAAGCCGCCAGCTGCTCCTCACTGGTGCTCTCCAGCCTTCTGAGCGCGGGACCCGTGCCCGAGGCGAGTGTCGCCATGAGGCTTGATTTTTTTCGCGCCTCTTCCAGCAGCTTGGGGAAATCGATGACCTCTGTCTTGGGAGCCGGGACCCCGGGCTCCGCATATTGCACCTTGTACGCGCGATCGACGGCGCGGCGGCTCGCTCTCCTGCGCAGGAGGCGCCTCAACCAGCCGCCGCCTGATCCACGATTTTCCAGGAGAAGGAGGCGTTCGTTCTCCTCGAGGACGGCAAGGGCGGTCGCAAGCTCCTCGTGCGGCCGGGAGAGTATTCGCACCGCCTCCATCAGGACCGGTTTTCCTTCCGGCAGGGCAGTTATTGTCACCGGTTCAGCCTCGACAATCGCCAGTGACGCGAGGACTTTCTCCTTCATTGCGGGGCCGTCCTCGGCGAGCTCTTCCTCCACGACTTCCTCCACCAGCGCGGGATACCAGGGTTTGCCCGGCATCCACTGCGCGAAGCTCCTGCGGACGGCGCGCAGCGCTTCCTCTTTCCGCACACGCGCTTCCGGCACTCCAAGCGGGATCTGGCTCAGCACGTTGCGCCGCAGCTCTGCTTTCCACGATTCGCGATGGTACGCGATCAATTCGGCGACCATCCCTCGAATCTGGTGAATGGTTTTTACCGCCTGAATATCGCAGTCCTTGAGGATATGGGAGGCCATCGAGTCCGTGCCCATGCGCACCTTCATGAACACGCGGGCGAATGCGCGCGTTATGGGGCTCGTGGAGCCCTCGCCGAATTCCAGCCAGTTGATGAATGTCACGAGGGCGGAGATTTTCTTCAGCCTGACCAGGGTAAGCGCGCGGAGGTCGAAGCCGGCTTCTGTGGTCAGGAACTTGAGCTGACGTCTGAACGCCGCCAGCCGGTAGCTCACTTCGTCGGTGTTTTCAAAATCGGGAAGCGGCTCGTCCTTGGGAATGACGATTTCCGTGAATGCCTGGTCGTAGTTGTACGGATCCTCACGGAGCAGGCCCTTACGGATCAGCAAGGCCATTGCGCCATCGAAAAGCGACTGATAGGAAATGAGGGCATCTTTCAACCGTTGGATCTGCGTCTCTGCCAGCCATTTTGAACGTTTCTCCAGCGCCGCTTCGAGCTGCTCAAGATAATCTGCAGATCCTTCCATCGCAACAGATTATAAGGTAAAGTCGACGCGGACGCAACGCAGGAAAGGGCGGCCACGGTACCTTGCACGGTACTCCGCGCAGTTCCGTGGCATTTGCAGGGCGGCCACGGTACCTTGCACGGTACTCCGCGCAGTTCCGTGGCATCTGCAGGCAGGCACGATGGGAACCGCGGGGGTTTTCAGCAGGGAAAAGCTCGTCATTGCGATTCTCATTTCGGCCATCGGCAGAAGTGACGAGCTGATTTCCCGTCTCGCCGATCGTTGGGGTCCCGTCGATTTTGCCTCCGACCCGTTCACTTTCACTTTCACACACTACTATGATGCTGAGATGGGCTCTCCGATCGACCGGCTCTTCATCTCCTTCGAGCGGCTGGTCGATCCGAGCTGCCTTGCACGGACCAAGCAGGAGACGAACGGCATCGAGGACCTGTTTCGTGAGAAGGGGAGCCGGAAGGTCAACCTGGACCCCGGGTTGTTGTCCCTTCCACGGTTCGTCCTTGCCACTACCAAGGAGAACGCCCACCGCATCCCCCTGACGGAGGGCATCTACGCGGAGATAACGCTCCTCTACGGGAAAGGCAGCTTCCGGCCGCTCCCATGGACCTACCCGGACTTTCGATCAGAGCCCACCCTCTCGATCCTGAACAAGATCCGCGCGCTTTACAAATCGCAGCCAAAGGCGTGAAGAGCGGTTTCTGGCGGACCGCAAGCATGGGGAATGCAGGGACGTGTATTCGTTTCCATGACGTTCCTCAAAACCCTGGCTCTCGTTGCCGGCTCCCATTGCCTTCTGTCATGCGGCGTTTTCGGGCCCCTGGCGCAGGTCGATGTGCTCATCCCGACCCCGCCTCTCCACTGGATCCAGGCGTTTCCCGACCTCGGGTTCCGCCTGGTTTTTCCGGACGCCGCGGGACGTGCGCAGGAGGTGAGGGTTTCCGACCCGGGGAAACCCGTCAGGATAAACTGCTCCAAGACCGGCAACACCCCCATCCTCGCATACCCCTGCACTGCGAGGGACACAGGAGAAGAGAATGGCCGAGCGGGCATTCTCCGTCCTGCCGGGGGAATGTATCCGGGTTCACTTGATGAATCGAGCCCGCGGCCGACCCTCGTGCTCGACTGGCGGGACGGGGCGGTCGCGACCGTTCTGTCCCGGCTCCTCTCTCTGGGGCGGGACACCTCTCTGGTCAATGCGGCACGTCTTGCCAAGTACTTTCGGGAAGCAGAGGACCCATGGAAGCTCGACCTGCAGCGGATCGAGGAGGAGCTCGCGGCAGGAAAGTTCACCGCATATGATATCGATCCGCTTCCTTGCCGCGACGTTTACCTGAAAGCCCGGGCGGGCGAATGGTTCATGGAGAGTCCTTTTTCGGCTGCCACGAGCCTGGTCGAGGAGGGCACCCTCAACCTGCCGGGTGTCAGCCTGGGAATGCACGGGTTGTTCTCTGTGGATGGCCGATTGACGATGATCAATGTGCGCGAAACCGAAACGGTCGTGATGCCGGTCCGCTGAGCGGCCGTGGTTCCTGAAAACTCAGTTCGTGGAGCGGGAAAGGCCCGACAAATCGACATAGGTTGACCCTCGCGGGCTATCCCTGTCACACCACCGTACATGCGGGTCCGCATACGGCGGTTCGGCAAAATTGAGCGCTCATGTGGCAAGCGACGGGAGGCCGAGGGAGTCGAAGAAAGCATTCGGCAGCGCGTAGTGCAGGGCTTTGCTACTGCTCAGTCGCCACGGGCCATGTGCGCTCCCCGCCGTCTTCGCGGCGAGGTCTTTGCCGATCCCTCTGTTCCTCAGTTCCCTGAAGCGAGCCTTTCCGCGCTTCCACTGCTTCCAGATGAAGCACCGTAGGCGCCTTCGGGTCCACATATCCAAGTCCCTGAGTGTGCTCGGGGTCTCGCAGAATCCAAAGTAACCCCGCCATCCGATCATGTAACGGCGAAGCTCTCCGATCATCTGCTCGATACTGATTCCGCGTGTCCGCCACGTCAGTTCCCGAATCCGCTTCTTGAACCGTTCGATGGCCTTGGGCGCTATGCGCCTCCTCACCGTCTCTCCGCTCGTGAAGCTGAATCCAAGAAACTTCCGATCCTTTGGCCGTGCCACCGCGCTCTTCGAGTCGTTCACTTTGAGCCTGAGCTTTCGTGTGAGGAAGTGTTTCACCCCTTCCATCACTCGCTGGCCCGCCCGCTCGCTTTTCACGTAGATATTGCAGTCGTCTGCATAGCGAACGAAGCGGTGTCCGCGTTGCTCCAGCTCTCGGTCCAAATCGTCGAGCAGCAAATTGGAAAGAAGCGGCGAAAGGGGTCCGCCTTGCGGCGTTCCCTCATCCGTCGATCCCACAAGGCCGTTTTCCATCGCTCCTGAGTTCAGAAACCCTCGGATCAGTTTCAGCATCCGCTTGTCGCTGACCCTTCGGGCTACGCGACTCATCAGCACGTCGTGGTTCACTCGGTCGAAGAACTTCTCCAGGTCAAGGTCCACGACCCAGTCGTAACCTTGCTGGATGTATTCCTGCGCCTTCTCCACCGCCTGATGGGCTGATCGCCCTGGCCTGAACCCATAGCTGTACTCACTGAATGTGGGGTCCCATCGCTCTTGCAGTACCTGCAGCACCGCCTGCTGCACGAATCGATCCACCACCGTCGGGATGCCAAGCTTTCTCGTACCTCCTCCCGATTTCGGTATCTCCACCCGTCTCACAGGTTGCGGCCGATAGGTACCGCTCAAAAGCTGCTCTTTCAATCGCGGCCAATTCTCTCGCAGGTACTCGGGCAGTTCCTTGACGCTCATCCCGTCAACTCCCGCCGCTCCTGCGTTGGCTTTCACGCGCTTCAGCGCTTCCTTCACGTTCTCCTTCTCGCACACCTCCTCGATCAGCTTGTCCGTGTTCGCCTGACTTTCCGTACCGAGTTTCACCGTCGTGGCTTCGATCCCTTCTTCGGGCGCCCTGGGGGCTTCACCCCTTCCCTCACCCTCGAAGGCCAGCTCGTACTGGATTTTCTGTCGCTTCTCCACTTCGAGTCGCTCCCCGTACTCGTCTCTCTTGCCGTTCGGGCCTTCAGGTCAACGACCCTACTATGCCCTCTGCTGACTTCTGGCAGGCGATCAGGGATTCTCACGAACCCCTCAGTCCCGATTTCGGAACACCTGCCAGACCTCCTGGGGTAAGCTCACCCGCTTTCGGCGCACAACCGCTGGATTTACAACCCGAGCCCTTGATGGATATGGGCTTGTCGGTCATATGCCCGCTCGCCCGACTCGGTATGCCTCGTATCCAGTTTCTGTTCGTCGGCTCGCGCCTTTGTTCCGCGCTTCTTTCGGACACGCTCTCGCGAGATAGGTGCCCTTGCGTTTCGCTACGCCTTCACCTCCATCAGGTTGGCGAGGGGACTTGCACCCCAAAGCTGGTGAACATGCCCAGCACACAAAAAAGGACGTCGGCGGAACCGCCGACGTCACTACCTCCGAGGCCGCCTTCCCCGCCGGCGGGACTACTTCCACACGGTGAAGAGAAACCCTTCGGCAAGGTAGATGACCAGAAAATAGAAGAACCCGATGACCCACAGCGCCGTTGGTCTTGCCTCGAACACGCCCGCCGTGAGCGTGGCCGATGCTCCCACTCCTACCCATACCACGGCTCCCGCGATCAGCCCCATCCGCCAGGTGGTGGTGCCGAATGCGATGATGATGAGGTCAAGAACCAGACAGGAGACAAAGGCGCCGGCGAGAGGCAGGAGGAACGTCGCCGCCGACATCTTCATATCCGACCGCTTCTTCCCCATCTTTTCCATGGCCGCGAGCCAGGGCTTTCCCAGGATGGGGCCATACCACAGGAAACCAAGGACCATGTTGAACACGGTGCCCACAATGACCGCAAGCCAGTTTATCTGTGCAAACTGCATTTAGTCCTCCCGGCCTCATAAGGTAGCAAAACTGGTTGCGGAGAAAAAGAAAAATCGATCCATCGCTCCGGCAGGACCCGCCCCGCTCACTGCACGCGGATGATTTTCGCCCTCGTCAGAATCTGCGCCCCTGTTTCCGTCATCAGCACGTCGTTTTCCCAGCGCACGCCGCCGTGTTCAGGGTGGTAAAGTCCCGGCTCGATGGTGAAGATCATGCCGGGAAGGAACATGGGATCTTTGTTTTCGTCCTGGTTCCGCACGAGGGGGGCTTCATGCACGTCAAGGCCGATTCCATGGCCCAGCGCGTGAGGCATTTTCCAACCAGAAGCGGCAAAAAGGTCATCGACGGCCATGGCGGGGTTGCGCGTGGATGCGCCGGGCTTGGCCGTCTTGACCGCGGTTGAATACGCCTCCGTCACGAGCTCGATCATCCGCTCCTGCTCCTCCGTGAGTCTGCCGCGCGCCACGGTGATCGTCACGTCGCTCGAGTAGCCGTCCACCTTGACGCCGAAGTCAAGAATGGACAGGCCCGGCGCGGCGAACGGCCCGCTCGAGAAGGCCGGAAAAGGGTGGATGGCCCAACTGCGCGCGGGTCCCGCGGCGAGCGTCTCGAATCCCATGCCCTCGGCTCCGAGGGAGAGCGCCTCCCGCTCGAGGAACTGGGCAATGTCGAGCTCGCGCAACCCGTCAGCTCCTTTGGGCGCCGCGAGAAGCTTCTCGACCTTCTCGATGACGGCGTTCGTGATCTTGGCGGCCTTCAGGACAGCCGCGATCTCGGAGGCATCCTTGATCGTCCTCCACCTGCTGATGAAGGACTCGAAGCCGTCCTCGCGGAGAAGGATCTCCATTCCCGGCAGGTCAGAAGCCAGCTCCTGCCGGCGCAGGTGGGAGGTTCGCTGCAGAAACTCCACTTCACGGGCGGCAGACGCCGCCGATGTACCCAGACTCTCCGCTTCCAGCACGCCGATCACTGCCTGGCGAAACGAGCGTTTGAAATCCGTGTAGGGAATCACCCGGTCCACCGTGCTCCTGTCATTGGCCAGGTGCACGTCCCAGGGCACCAGCACCGTCTTGCCGGTGGCGAAGACGAAGAGCACGGCGTCCATGGGATGGCCGCAAAGCCAGCGCAGCACGCTCGTACGCTGGTTCTCGAAATCGTCCACGACGCATGCGTCGATTCCCGCCTCCGCGAGCCAGGCCGTCAGCCGGGCCTGCCGCTGACGATAGACGGGGGCGGCCGGATCAGAGAGTCGCAACGATATTCACCAGCTTGTTGGGAACCACGATGACTTTTCGGATCTCCTTGCCCGCAAGGAGATCCTTGATCCTCTCGTGACCGAGGGCCCGCTCCCTCAGACCCTCTTCAGAGGTGCCTGCCGGCATGCTTTCCTTGGCCCTGTTCTTCCCATTGATCTGGAACACGATCTCCACCTGATCCTCGACCGTGAGAGCTTCATTCCAGTCCGGCCACGCGTGCCGGGCGAGAGAAGGCGCGTTGCCGAGTCGTCCCCAGAGCTCCTCGGCCAGGTGCGGCGCGTACGGGGAAAGCAGGAGGACGAACGGTGCCCAGAGCGCGCGCGGCATCCTGTCGAGTCCCGCCACCTCGTTGAGGAAGATCATCATCTGGGCGATGGCCGTGTTGAACTCCAGCCTCTCCGTATCACGGGTCACCTTCTTGATGGTCTTGTGCAGCACGCGCATGAGCGGCTCCGGGGGCGCATCGTCGGCTGAGGGGCAGCTCTCCGACGCGCCAGATCCTTTCCAGGAATCTCCGGGCGCCCGGCGATGCCCCGGGTGGACCATGGCTTGGACACTTCCAGCGGGCCCATGAACATCTCGTAGACGCGCATCGTGTCCGCGCCGTATTCCCTCACGATGTCGTCGGGATTGATCACGTTTCCCATGCTCTTGGACATCTTCACACCGCCCTCGCCGAGGATCATGCCCTGGTTGATCAGCCGCATGAACGGTTCGGAGGTGTTCACCAGACCCTCGTCGTAAGAGGAACTTGTGCCAGAACCGCGCGTAGAGCAGATGCAGGACCGCGTGCTCCGCCCCCCCGACGTACAGGTCCACGGGCATCCAGTAGTCGATCTTCTCCCGCGCGGCGAAAGCCTTGTCGTTCCCCGGGTCCAGGAAGCGCAGGTAGTACCAGCAGGAGCCCGCCCACTGGGGCATGGTGTTGGTTTCCCGCTTCGCCGGGCCGCCGCATTTCGGGCAGGTCGTGTTCACCCAATCCGGGATGCCGGCCAGGGGGCTCTCCCCCGTGCTGCTGGGGATGACGGTCTTCACTTCCGGGAGGGTCAGAGGAAGCTGGTCATACGGCACGGCCACTGTTCCGTCCTTCGGGCAGTGCACCAGCGGGATCGGCTCTCCCCAGTAGCGCTGACGGGAGAAGATCCAGTCACGCAGCTTGTAGTTGACGGCGCGCTTTCCGATGCCTTTCTTCTCCAGCCACTCGACGATCCTGCTTCTTGAACTCCGCGGTGGCCAGGCCGTCGAACTCCCCCGAATTGACCGCGATCCCCGGCTCGGGATCGGCGGCGGCCATCTCGGACACAGTGCCGTCCTTCGAGACCACCTGCACGATGGGAAGCCCGAACTTCTTTGCGAACTCGAAGTCCCTCTCGTCGTGCCCGGGCACCGCCATGATGGCGCCGGTGCCGTAGGAGATGAGGATGTAGTCGGAGATCCAGACGGGGATCTTCTGCCCGTTCACGGGGTTGAGCGCGTACGCGCCGGTGAATACGCCCGTTTTCTCCTTGGCGAGCTCGGTGCGCTCCAGGTCCGATTTCATTGCCGCGGCCGCGACGTAACGGTCAACCGCGTCTTTCTGCGCGGCGGTCGTGATCTTACCCACAAGGGCGTGCTCGGGCGCGAGCACCATGTAGGTGGCGCCGAACAGCGTGTCCGGCCGCGTGGTGTATACCTCGATCGGGCTTCGGCCTTTTTCCAGCTCGAAGCGGACGTTCGCGCCCTCGCTCCTGCCGATCCAGTTGGTCTGCATGAGCTTCAGAGAGTCCGACCAGTCCAGCAAATCCAGGTCCGCCAGGAGCCGCTCGGCGTACGCGGTGATCCTGAGTATCCACTGCCGCAGGTTGCGTCGCGTGACCGGCGTACCGCACCGGTCGCACAGGCCGTCCTTCACCTCTTCATTGGCCAGGCCCGTGAGGCAGGAGGGGCACCAGTTGATGGGCACCTCCGCCTCGTAGGCCAGCCCCTTCTCCCACAGCCTCAGGAAGATCCACTGGGTCCACCGGTAGTATTCAGGCTCGCAGGAGGAGAGACGCCTGTCCCAGTCGTAGGAGAAACCCAGGGATTTGATCTGCGAGGTGAAACGCGCGATGTTCTGTTCCGTGGAAACCCGGGGATGAGTGCCCGTCTTGATGGCGTAGTTCTCCGCGGGCAAGCCGAAGGAGTCGAAGCCCATTGGATGGAGGACCTGGTATCCCTTCATGCGAAGGTAGCGGCAGTAGATATCCGTGGCGAAGTAGCCCTCCGGGTGTCCCACGTGAAGGCCCGCGGCGGACGGGTAGGGGAACATGTCCAGGACGTACTTGCGTTTCTCACGCGGGACCGCGGGGTCTTCCGTCGTGCGGAAGGTCCTGTGCTCTTCCCAATACAACTGCCACTTCTGTTCGATGTCGCTGAATGGGTATCCGGCCATGGCGGGATGATAATCATGCGGTGGGCCGGGGTCAACACTGCGCGGCCGCCGGTCACGTGCGATGAGCGAATCTTCAGAAAGGGAGGAGGCCCCGGGGCCTCCTCCGCGTCCAGGTCTCTACTTGGGCGAGTAGGTCGGGTAATTCACATCCGGATCGTATTCGCCTTCGCGCTTCTCCCCGCTGGCGCTGGGAATGACGAAATGCTGCCCGGGCTCGATCAGGTCCGGATTGGCCGGGTTCTCCAGCAGGGACTTGTTCGCGTTGTACAATAGTCTCCACTTCCAGGGATCGTTATAGACGAACGGGAATTCCGCGATCCTCCAGAAGCAGTCCCTCTTTGAAATGACGAGCCGTACCGTGTAGTACTGCGGCAGCGCGTCGGCTGGCCGAAGGGGGAGGAGGCGCTTTGGCGACCACAGGTGCGATGTTTGCAAGGGCAGCGAGCGCGGTCTTGGAGAGCCCGATGCTCTTCTCGTAGTCTTTTGCGTCGAGCGCTTCCTTGGCGCCGCCCGCGGCGGTCACTGCCGTATTGTACGCGTCCTTGTAGTTGGTGTCCGCTTTGATAGATTTCGCGTACGCAATTCGGTCCCTTGCCTGCCCCAACCACCCATTGGCCCTATAGAACATCAGCATCGTGGCGACATAATCGTCGGACTTTTGCAGATTGTCCTTGGCCTCAGCCGCCAGGCTTGCCGCGGCGTCGTAGTCTCCCGCCTGCAGGGCCTCCTCGGACTGCGCCACCAGGGCCTTGGCCTTGTTGTAGAACTCGTTGTCCAGAAGGGACTGGGCCGAGAGGGTTGAGATGCCAAGGAACAAAGCGATAGAGACGGCCACTAAAATAGTTTTCTTCATTTAGAAACCCTCGTCCTTCAGCGTTTTCTGGGCGTCCGCGGCCTTCTGTTCGGAAGCCGTCATCTGCTCTTTCGTGTCCGCCAGGGATTTCGTTGCATTTTCCTTTTTCTGCAGCGCAAGGGCCGCCACGGCATCGAACAGGTCGCGGGCCTTTGTGAAATCGGCCACCGCGTTTTCGAGGTCTCCGGCGTCCTTTTCCTTCAAGGCGCGCTGGTACACGTCATTGGCTTCCGCGTACTGGTCCTTGACCGCGACGGAAGCTTTCAGGTCATCCGCGGCCTTCTTGGATGCATCAGCTTGCGCCTGCAGCTTGGCGAGGTAGAGGGCCCCGCCCTTGGTGATGACGGAATTGAACTCGTCGATCGCCTTGGTCAGGGACTCCTTTGAGGCTGCATTGTCCTTGCCGTACGCATCCTGTCCCGCCTTGAGGTCCTTGGTCGCAGCGGCGTAGTCCTCGGGATCGTATTCGCCGAGACCGTACTTGTCCGCCTTTTGCTGAAGGCTCTGCGCCTGCGCCAGCTCCGCGTCAGGCGCGGCGACCGCAGGCTTTTCCGGCTGCGGGGCCTCCGGCGTCGGCTTTGCGGGGGGCGTGCCGGCACAGGACACGGCAAGGAAGAGCGCCGCAAGAAGCGCTGCCCACGGAACTATCTTTCTCATGTTTTGCTCTCCTCTCTCGAACGCCTGTTCTAATGGTAAATATACTACTTTGCCGCAAGACATTTGTCCATGCAATCCCGGCCCCTTATTCTCACGGGACCTGCGAGCCGAAGAGCCTTCGGCGCTGTATACTGCGGCCGTGAGCGATGTTCGCTATTCCTGCGTGGCTGCGGCGAGCTTCGGCCTCGAGTCCGTTGTGCGCGTGGAGCTGGAGAACCTGGGGATCCGGGGCGCGCGGGCTGTGGACAGGCGCGTCTTCTTCGAAGGATCCGCGCGAGACATTGCCCGGAGCAATCTCGGGCTGCGGACAGCCGATCGCGTGCTCATTCAGCTCGCCGAGTATCCCTCTCCCGACTTCGACGCATTGTACGAAGGAATACGCGCCATTCCCTGGAAGGACCTCCTCAGCCCTGCAGCCGCGGTCGATGTGGCCGCCCGAAGCGTGAAATCGAAGCTGACAGCGACTCCCACTATCCAATCCGTCGCCAAGAAAGCCATCGTCGATGCCATGCGCGGCATCCATGGAAAGGAGCGGCCATCAGCGCGCATGCCGGAAACAGGCACCCACTTCGATGTCGAGGTTGCTCTTCATTCCGACCGCGCTTCCGTCTGCCTGGACACTACCGGGCCGGGCCTGCATAAGCGCGGCTATCGCGTCGCCACAGGAGAAGCGCCATTGCGCGAGAACCTTGCCGCTGCCCTGGTGCTGCTTTCACGGTGGGAGAGCCCCCGTCCGTTCGTGGATCCTTTCTGCGGCTCCGGAACCATCCCGATCGAGGCTGCCCTCGTGGCTGCCCACATCGCTCCCGGCATCGGCCGGTCATTTGCCGCCGAGGCATGGCCTCTCATCTCTTCGCCGGTCTGGAAAGAAGCGCGGGAGCAGGCGCGCGCGGAGGAACAGAAGCACGCTCCCATAGAGATCGCGGGATCCGACCGTGACGGGAGGATCATCAAGGTTGCCGCGGAGAACGCGCGAGCGGCGGGTGTGGCCCACATGGTTCGGTTTCGGCAGGCGCCATTCGAGGGATTTGCCCCGGAAGGCGACTACGGCTGCGTGGTGTGTAACCCCCCTTACGGGCTGCGCCTGGGAGAGCAGAGGGAGGTGGAAACGCTCTATCGCGCCATGGGCACTCTTTTTCGCGGCCTGCCTACCTGGTCCCTGTTCGCTCTCTCCGCGCGGGAGGACTTCCAGAAGTTTTTCGGCGCGCGCGCTTCACGCAACCGCAAGCTCTACAACGGGAATGTCCGCTGCTGGTACTACCAGTACTTCGGTCCGCTGCCGGGGGACGTGAAAGGCGCGCCGCAGGTCGACGGCTGAGACCTTGCCCTCCCCCTGCATCTCACGTCTTTTTCCGCATCCGGCACACGAAGAATCCCTCTCTCTCCGAGTCGGGAAAGACGCGCAGCGCCATGGCGAGGCAGGGAAGCAGGCCGCGTGTCATTCCCGCATACGCGCCCGGTATCCGCACCGGCAGGTTTTCCACATCCAGCGGAAAACTCTCCAACGCCCATTGCATCAGACGCTCGTTCTCCTCCAGGTTCAGCGTGCAGGTGGAATAGACCAGAACCCCGCCGGGCTTCAGCGCGCGCGCGCCGCTCGCAAGGAGCTTTCTCTGCAGCCGTACGCTTTCGCTCACGACCTTCCTTGACCAGCCTCGTGACGTTGCCGGCTCGAACACGATGAATCGGCCCTCACCCGAGCAGGGAACGTCGAGAAGAACCCGGTCAAAGCTCTCCGGCGCGAGCTCTCCCGAGCTTCTCGCCCCTGCCCAGCCTCACCTCCACGATGCTGCATCCCTGCATCCGCACGTTGTAGGCCAATCGCTCGACGCGAATTGCATCCAGCGTCATTGGCGAGGATCGAGCCGCTGTTTTCCATGAGCGCCGCCATCTGCGTGGTCTTGCTCCCCGGCGCCGCGGCCAGGTCCAGCACGCGCTCTCCCGGCAGCGGACCGAGGGCAAGAGCCGGAATCATGCTGGAGAGATTCTGAAGATAGATCCGGCCCTCCGCGTACATGTGCCATGCCTCGGCATCCCGCTCGCGCAGCTCGGCGAGCACAAATGCGTCGCGGTACCAGGGCACGCGCCGGTACTTCACCGCGTTGTCGTGGAAGAACTGCATGAGCGCCTCAGCCGATCCGCGCAGGGTGTTCACGCGAAGCGTCGTGCAGCGCCTGCCCCCCATGCCCCTGAGGATTGCTTCCGCCACGGGCTGGGGAAAGGTCGCGTCAAGGATTTCGAGGAACTCTCCGGGAAGGCGCCGCCGCGCTTCCCCTACTGATGCCCGATGCGCCACGGCGCCACTGTACCATGGAGGGCCTTGACTTTCCTTGCCGGTGTCCGCTATTTTTCTCCCGGTATTTCCCCATGCTTGCCCGCATTTCCGCGCACGCTGCGCTTTGGATGGCCTGGCTGAGGGACGTCGCGAAGCCTGGCCGGATTGCCGGAAAGCTGGCGCGGGCGCTCCTCCTTCTTGTCCTCCTCGGCCATGCAGCGCTCATACTCCTCATCCTCATCGCCAGCCTGGCGCTCCTCAGATGGAACCCGCCGGTTACCGCGCTCATGCTCTACCGCGGCGCCACCGCCCACCAGAAGACGCAGGCGATCCGGTTCGTACCCCTGCGCCACATCCCGCGCGTCGTGCGCACCATGGTGATCAAGCTCGAGGACTACAAGTTCTACCGTCACGCGGGAGTCGACCTGGGCGCCATTCGCGACGCGTGGGCCATCAACAGGTCGATCAAACGGACCGCGGTAGGCGGCAGCACCATCCCGATGCAGCTCGCGAGAAACCTCTTCCTCACCCCGCGCAAGACCTACTTCCGGAAGTACCTTGAAGCAGTCATCGCCCTGGAGATGGATCTCATTCTTCCCAAGGACAGGATCCTCGAGCTGTACCTGAACTGCATCGAGTGGGGGAGGGGGGTCTTCGGCATCGGTGCCGCCGCCGCGTATCATTACGAGTCCGGCGTGGACAACCTCGGACTCGACGAAATGCGCCGTCTTGTCACCATCATCACCAATCCCCTGCGCTACAACGTCACTACTTTCGAGAAGAGCCACCAGATGGCGGCCGCGGTACGCGTACCTGGTCAGCCGGTTCCCCGATCCCTCCGCCGAGCCAACGGAGCCCGGACCGGTCGCGACCATCCCTGACATGCCCGAGGTCGACACCTCTCCTTCACCTTCGTTCTCCCCCCATTAGTGCAGAGTACTGCTCTAATCGCGGGGAGCAGCTTTTGGCAGCCGGGGGCGCGCTGCATCCGCGGAATACCGCGGCGCGCAAAATCCGCCGAGTACGGCGGCGCGCAAAATCCGCCGAGTACGGCGGCGCTCTATTTTCTGTCGATTTCTTTTCTGTGCGTGTCACAAAGCCTGTAGAGGGCGCCGGTGAGCGGGTTCTTCCGCGTGACTTTTGCCCCGCAGCGGACGCAGAGACCTTCGTCCCTTCTCTTCCTGTACAGAAGCGCCGATCTTTCCGTGCCCGAAGATTTATAGCGACTGACCTGCACCCTGTAGCCCTTGTACAGCCAGGTTCCGATAGCCTTCTCGTTGCCGGTCTTCAGGTCCGAAAAAACACGTTTCAGCGCCGCTGGCGCGATTTTCCTCGGTTCCATGATGTGCCCTCCCTGCGACTTTTGTGCATGAAAAAATAATAGCATCGGTCCCGGGGAGAAAGCAAGCGAATGCGGCGTGCGGCGGCGGGCGCCTGACAGGGTCTAGGCGGGCTCCAGCGTCAGGGTTCCGATGTCGAGGAGTTTGTCGCCGCGTATGTAGTCGTGGACGAAGAACTCTCCCGGAACCTTCATGGTTTTCTTGAATGTATAGGGCCGGTAGCTTTCCATGCGCGAACCCGATGCGCATTTCGGCGCGGAAGCTGTCCGATTCTCCCATCTCGACCATGCGGCCAGAAGCTGAAATAGCCCCGGGTCTGCTCATTGGTCATGTAGGGATTCCGCCATCCCGGCTCCGCGGGGACCGATACCTTGTCATTGACCCACAGCGTGGCCTCGGCTGAGATGACGGGCTTTCCGTCACCGGCATCCACCACCCGTCCGAAGATGTGCGGCATATTGTAGAAGTACGTGAGATGAGGCGTACCTTCTTCCGGGGAGGCCGACGGCGCAGCGCGGCCCGCTCGCTTCGGCTCGATATCATGGCGTCTCTTTGCCACCACCTCCACCGCCCTGTTGACGAGAGTGATCAGCTCGATCACGTTGATCAGCTTTTCCCCGTCATCGCCATTTCCATTGCCGGGCTGTACCATCTCCCGGGTGAAGCCGCGCTCGCTCGTGATGTACTTCGGCGGGATTCTGTTCAGCGCGTAGGCGGCGACATCGAGAATGAATGACCGCGTGAGGTGAATGTCCTTCCGGTCCTTGAGGACGATCTTCACCGTGTCGAGGACAAGGTCCTCGTTGTAGTTCTTCAGGCGCATTGCGACCCCTTGTGTCCTTCTGCATACATTGTATCACGTTCCCGAATCGTGTACAGATCTTTTTGAGAATTTTGATTTTTTCCACCCCGGGACGGCCTGGGCTGTCCGGATTGTCTGGGGCGGTCCGGGGTCGCTGCGGCTGACGGGGCCGCTCCCGCTGTCCCCGGTTGCCCGCAGGACGTCCCCGGCGTATACTTCGCCGGAACATGGAAGCGCGCGCACCTTCCCGTATTCGTGCTCTGATCTACGATTTTGACGACACGATCGTGGAGAGCGAGCGGATCAATGACCGGCTCTTTTCCGAGTTCATGCGCCGCGAGCACAACATAGATCTCAGCCAGGAGGAGCTCGACTATCTGTACGGCTTTTCCTGGAGCGGCATATTCGAATGGCTGGGAGAGCATCGGGGCCTGCGTCCTTCCCGGGAGGAAGTCTGGAGCCGGTTCCTCGAGATCAAACGTGAGTTCCTCCGCGGCACGACCCTCCGCGTGGCCACGGGGCTCGATCAGATGCTCGCCCTTCCCGTGCCCCAGGCCATCGTGAGCGGGTCCACCCGTGAAGAGATCCGGATGATGATGGACAATATCCACATGTCAGCGGATTCAGTAGACTTCATCCTTTGCGAAGAGGACGGCGGTGCGGGGAAACCCGATCCGGAAGGCTTTCTTCGCGCCATTGCCAGTATCGGCGTGCCGGCGGCCGAGGCCCTGGTTTTCGAAGACTCACCCGCCGGCATAGAAGCCGCGCGCCGTGCCGGTATTGCGGTCGCATTCATTGCGGAGCTGGCTTCCCGCAATAATGCGGCGCTTGCAGACCTGCGCTTCGAGAGCTTCCTGGACGCCTGGCAATGGGTGAATGCAAGGATCGGGGAGACATAGCGGCGTGAACCCGGGGGAGAAGCTTCCCGACAGGTACGAGATCCTTCGCGAGCTTGGCCGCGGGGGGGCAGGGGTCACCTACCTGGCGCGCGACACCCTCCGAGGACAAGAAGTGGTCGTGAAGCTCCTTCACTTCGGGCTCCTGGGGGACTGGAAGGCGGTCGAGCTCTTCGAGAGAGAAGCCTCGGTCCTCAAGGGGCTGCATCACGAACGGATCCCCGCCTGCGTGGATTTCTTCTCGACGGACCGGGATGGCGTGCCCCAGTTCGTGCTTGTGCGCGAGTACGTGGAGGGGGTGAGTCTCCAGGGACGCGTGGACGGCGGGTGGCGCGGGACGGAGGCGGAGATTTGCGACATGGGCGTCCGGCTCGTTCGGATCATCGCCCATATCCATTCGGTCCGTCCGCCGGTCATCCATCGCGACATCAATCCCCGCAACATCATTGTGCGCGAAGACGCCGAGGTATTTCTCGTTGACTTCGGCGGCGTGCAGGATGCCATCCGGTTGTCCGCCGGAGCGACCTCGACCATAGTCGGCACACCCGGCTATACGCCCATGGAGCAGTTCGTCGGCCGCGCCACTGTCCGGTCGGACCTGTATGCCGCGGCCGCCACGCTCCTTTTCCTCCTCACTCACAAGAATCCCGCGGATTTGCCCCTGAAGGACATGAAGGTCGACTTTCCCTCGGTCATTCAGATTTCCTCCCCAGGGCTCTCGCGTGTGCTTTCCAACTGGCTCGAGCCTGATGAGAACAAGCGCTCCCTCAGCGAGCAGGATGCGGCAGCACTGCTGGAAGGGACGGGGTCTCGCGCCGCCGTACCCGGCGGATTTGGGAGCGCCGCCGTACCCGGCGGATTTGGGAGCGCCGCCGTACCCGGCGGATTTGGGAGCGCCGCCACCCTGGCGGAGGAGGGGACCGGGGCCCGTCCGCCAGGGAGCATCCCCGATCGACCGCCGCACGGCTCGCGGATATCGAGGACGGTCAACAACGGGGTCGTCACGTTCCTCGTGCCGGCAGGGGGAAGAGGGCGCGGGATGCCCATGTTTGGCTCTCTCTGGTTCTTCCTGCTGATGTTCGGCGGGTTCTGGACCTCCTCCCGGGTCACGCTGGGGCGTCCGCTCGCTGTCACCCTCATGTCGCTGCCGCTCCTGGCTATGGGATTCGGCATGCTTTTCTGGACGTTCAACAAGGTGTTCGGCAGGCTGCGTATCGAAATCAGCGGGGAGGCAGTGACGTACATGCGCCGGCTGTTTTTCTTCTCCCGGAGGAGAAGCGTTCCGCTCTCGGATGTGGGTGAATGCAGGCTCGAAGAAGGCCGCGAATCCGGCGTACGTGACCGCTACGACTGGGGCCGCGGATACGGCTTCGGGCCCCGCATGCGCTTCCACGATCGCGACATGATGGGATCGTCCCGCAGACTGAGCCTCGACATCGGCGCGCGCACGCTGCACTTTGGAGAGAGCCTTTCTCCAAGGGAACGCGAGTGGGTGCGCGAATCGATCAACGACGCGCTGGGCAAGGCGCGGAGGGGCCTGCTCTAACGGGCGGCACGCGCGGGGTCTTCGGTGCTGACGCGCGTGGACGAAGCGCCACGGGCGCAAGGGACGCTTCCCCCATGCGCCGGTGTTCCATATGTATCACGCGCGCCTTGACAGGCCGAAATACACCCGTAATCATTCAAGAAACAAAGGAGAAGTGATGAAAATGGTGTCACTCGTCGACGGCATCTTCTGGGGAGTGCTCCTCATCGTCGTGGGAGTGTGGTTTCTCGTGCGCCGGTACGTCCCATTCCAAATACCGCTCATTCGGGTCATCATTGCGGTGATCTTCGTCTATATCGGCATTCGCGTTCTCGTACGAGGCCCCGTCATCCAGGATAGAAACACAATGGTGTTCTCAGAATCCTCCTTCCAGTGGTCACCGGGGCATGGCCGCGACTACAACGTAATCTTCAGCAGCGGAACGGTCGACCTCTCCGAGGTTGCACTTGCCGGCCAGACGATCCGCACGCAGGTGAATGTCGTCTTCGGAAGCGGGACCCTCCGCCTGAACCCGGCGATGCCGGTCAGGGTGAACATGTCTTCCGCGTTCGGCACGGTCGAGGCGCCGGGAGGCCGCTCGATCGCCTTCGGGGACTCCGTGTACACGACCCCCGCGTACAAGGAGGGCGCCCCTGCCCTGGAAGTCCACGCGACGGCCGTATTCGGGAGGCTGACGATCCTGCCCTGACGCCGGAGCGCCCCTGTGCGACTGCCTGCCGAATGGGTACATTCCCTTCGGAGGCTCAGATGAACGAAACCACCTCTGGCCGGCAGGAGCAGGCGACATTCGGCGGCGGGTGCTTCTGGTGCACGGAGGCGGTGCTCCAGCGGATCGACGGCGTGCTGTCCGTGCATTCGGGGTACGCGGGAGGAACGAAGCCCAACCCCACCTATGAAGAGGTGTGCACGGGGGAAACCGGCCACGCGGAGGTGATCCAGGTGGCATACGATCCCGCAAAGATCACCTTTGACGAGATTCTCGACATATTCTGGCAGGCCCACGACCCCACCACTCTCAATCGGCAGGGGGCGGATACCGGCACGCAGTACCGCTCCATTATTCTCTACGCGGACGAGGCGCAGAAGGCGGCGGCGGAAAAATCCAGGAAGACGCGTCCAGTCGAAATATCGCGATCCCATCGTGACCGAGATCAAGCCGCTGGAGAAGTTCTGGAAGGCGGAGGACTACCACCAGAATTACTACAACGGCCACAAGTTCGAAGGATACTGCCGGATGGTGATCTCTCCGAAGCTGAAAAAGCTGCACCTGGAGTGAGCCGCGCCCGGGTTCCCCTGGCCGGCATTGTCGAACCGGAGGGTTTCTGGTAGCGTGGCCCACCATGAACCCCCAAGCTTCGATGCGCGCGTCGCCACGAACCCTGCCCCTGCTCGCCGTCTGGGGGACGGTGCTTTTCTGGGGCCTCTCGTTCGTAAGCTCCAAGACGATCCTGAACACCGGCGTGCCGCCGATGACAATGGTGTGCATCCGTTTCGTGATCGCCACGGTCATCCTGAACCTGTTCCTCCGCAAGTTCGACCCCGCGGCGCGCCTGCGCGCGAAGGACGTCCTCCCGCTCGCCGCCAGCGGACTGTTCGGAGTGACGATCTACTTCTTTTTCGAGTCACGCGGCATCAAGCTCACCTCCGCCTCTCACGCGTCCCTCATCATCGCCGTCATTCCCGTCGTCACCGTGCTGGCCGAGGCGCTTCTTTTCCGCACGCGCATCTCGTGGCTCTCCGCCGGCCGGGGTCGCGCTCTCCGTGGTGGGCGTCGTGTTCGTCGTGCAGCGGCCCGGGACGGGCGCCGGGAGCGCGTTCTCCCTGGCCGGGGACCTCTTCATGTTCGGCGCCTGCGTGTCCTGGGTCGTCTACATCATCCTCAGCAAGAACCTGCACAAGCGGCTCTCCGAGATCGCCATCACCGCCTACCAGTCGTTGTTCGGCACCGCTCTTCCTCGATCCCCCTCGCGCTCCTGGAGATGCGGCAGTGGGTGCCCGTCACGCTCGCCGCGGGGCTCAACCTCGCCTACCTTGCCGTGTTCTGCTCGGCGCTCTCGAACTTCCTCTACGTCTACGCGCTGTCGCGCGCTGGGGCCGATCGCGGTGAGCCCGTACGTCAATCTCATTCCCGTTGTGGGGGTGCTGGGCGGCGTGGTCCTCCTGGGGGAGGCAATCGGGTGGAGCCAGATCCTCGGCGGGGTCGTGATCCTGGCCGGCGTGCTGCTGGTCAGCCGGCAGCAGCCGGCCTCGCCGCCGATCGAAGGCTGAGCAGCGAGCGCGCGGTCACGGCGACCAGGATGATGGCGCCGCCGGCAAGCGCGCGCGGCCCCGGCCGCTCGCCGATGACGAGGAAGACCCAGAGCGGGGTTGAAGATCGGCTCGAGCACTGCGGTGAGCAGGGACTGCAGCGCGGTCACGTGCTTCACGCCGTAGGAGAGCAGGATCGAGGAGATCCCGATCTGGAAAACTCCGAGGAAGGCGAGACCTCCCCACCCGGCAAGGCTCGGCCAGCTCGTCCACAGGAACGGGATGGAAACGGCGAAGGTGACGGCCGTGGCTGAGCAGGATCGACTCCAGGGACGACCCGTCCTTCTGCGCGCGAAACGCGACGATTGCGCCGGCGAAGAACACGCCGCTCGCGATGGCCAGGAGGTTGCCCTGCATGCCGCCGAGGGAGAGCTTGTCCATGAAGAACAGGGCCATGCCGCCGACGACCACCGCGATGGTCACCCAGTCGAGAATCGACGCTTTCTCTTTCAGGAATATCCATCCGAATACCGCGGCATAGAGAGGCGCCGTGTACTGCAGAAGGATCGCGTTGGCCGCCGTGGTGAGCTTGTTTGCCGAAACAAATCCGATCATGCACGCCGCGTAGCACAGGGCGCCGGCGATCTGGGCGAACGACCATGTGAAGCGCGGGCGGCGAAGGTATGCCAGGATGACGAGCCCGCCGACAAGGCTGCGCACCCCCGCCAGGGCAAAAGGGTTCCACGAAATGATCTTGATGAACAGCCCGCCCGTGCTCCACAGCAGGGCGCAGGGGGCCACCGCGGCGATGGCCCCGGCCCGGGTGCGGGCGGTCTCCGCGGCCGGCGCGCCTCTGGCGACGCGGGCGGGAGCCGGGTCTACTCGTCCCCGCATCCGAGGTAGCACTTCATTTTCTTGTCGATCACACCCGCGTACAGCTCGATGAACGGCTTGGCCGGGCTGGCATTGATCTTATGCAGGAGGACTTCCTCCACCTGGAAGAAACCCACCGTGGCCTTCATCTCGATCGTGATCCGGATGGGCTTTCTGTTTCCTTTTTCGATGCGCACCTTTTCGATGGCGGACGCCGAGTAACGGTGGATGTCACCCATGCGCGATTCGGTGGCGATCATCATGGGGATACGCGCCCGACCTTTCTCCATGTCGCATCCGTCCGCCACGAGCAGGAGCCCGGCCTCCAACGAGTGGATTTTCTGTGTCGCCATGTGGCCCACTATGCATTCCACCGCCATGGAGCGGACCACGACTCTTTTCCCGATATCATTCCCGTAGACCTCTCGCAGAATGCGATCCATGATGGGCAGGGCAAGCTCGACGCCCGCGTGCTCGTGGTCGGCCCGGCCCACCGACATTCCGATGTCGTGAAGCATCCCGGCGGCAAGCAGGGCAATCAGGCTGTCCTCATAGGTCCCCACGTCGTCCGCCGCGAGGCTGAGAGGGATGCCGGACCGGTGCATGAGGTCCGCCATGAGCAGGGCGTTCAGCACCACCGAGCGCATGTGCACGGGGCCATGGTCGTTGAAGCCCAGGCGCTTGATCGAGACGGTGTTGGCATATTCCTGCAGGTGCTGGATCTCGGGATCGTCGAGAAGAATGTCGGCCGCCTTCCTCGCGAGGCCCTTCAGCTTCCCCCGCAGCGCGGATTCCACCGCGATCTGCTTCGGTGATTTCACGCCCGGGCTACCGCCATCCGTTTCTCTCCCGCAGGCCCGCGATGTGGGCGACATGGTGCCGGCAATGCCAGGCGTACGTCTGCAGGGTGCGGTCCAGCGTCTGGAGACCGGACTCGGGATGCCTGAAAGTGCGCGCGAAGTCCGCAGCCGTCAGGGAGGAGAGCAGCGCCGTCCATCTCCCGTGAAGTCCCTCCAGGAGAGCGAGGGAGAACGCGATGTCTGTGCCCGCGGCATCCGCGGTCGCCGCCCACGCGTCCTGGTCGTAGGGCTTGATCTGCGGATTGTCTTCCGTGAGGGCGAGCTTGAAACGCGCGAAGGAGTTCATGTGGCTGTCGGCCAGGTGATGCACCACCTGGCGCACGGTCCACCCGCCGTCCCGGTAAGGGGTGTCAAGCTGCGCGGAGGAAAGCCCATCCACCGCGCGCCGCGCCTTCTGAGGAAGCTCGGCGATTTCCCGGATGCAGGCGTTTCGTTTCTCAGGCGTCACGTCCTTGTCGAAATGGAACCGTCCGATCGGGTATTTTAGTATTTCCACGCAGTGAATGTACCCGATTGCGTGCGGTTCGGAAAGCGCGGTTCGGAAACCCTGGTGCGGGCAGCGTTGACACCGCCCCGGCAGGGCGTATATACAGAAACATGATCCGGATCAACGAGAATTATGAGAAGCTTTCCTCCTCGTACCTGTTCAGCGAGGTGGGGCGGCGCGTCGAGGCTTTCCAGAAGGCGCATCCCGAGACCCCGGTGATCCGGCTGGGCATCGGTGACGTGACCCTTCCCCTCACCCCCGCCGTGCTCGCCGCTTTCCACAAGGCCGTGGATGAGATGGGAAACGAATCCACTTTTCATGGCTATGGCCCGGACCTCGGCTACGATTTCCTGCGCGCGCCGATCGCGGAGATGGACTACCGGGCGCGCGGGGCGGACATAAGCCCCGAGGAGATCGTCATCAGCGACGGCTCCAAGTGCGACACGGCCAATATCCAGGAGCTCTTCGCGCACGACCTTCACATCGCAATCCCGGATCCGGTGTATCCCGTGTATGTCGACACGAACGTCATGGCGGGACGCACCGGCGCATACCGGGACGGGCGATACGGCGCGCTGATCTATCTGGACTCCACGGAGGACAACGGGTTTGTTCCCGATCCGCCGAAGTCCCGGGTGGACCTCGTATACCTCTGCTTTCCCAACAATCCCACGGGGGCCACCATCACACGCGCACAGCTCGAGGCCTGGGTGGATTACGCGCGGAAGAGCAAGGCGCTGATCCTGTACGATGCCGCGTACGTGTCGTTCATCCGAGACGAAACGCTTCCGCGATCGATCTTTGAAATCCCCGGGGCCCGCGAGTGCGCAATCGAGTTCAGGAGCTTTTCCAAGACCGCGGGATTCACCGGTACGCGCTGCGCGTACACGGTGGTACCCAGGACGTGCATGGCCTGGGATTCGTCGGGCAATGCGCACTCCCTGCACGCGCTCTGGAGCCGGAGGCAGGCCACGAAGTTCAACGGCGTTTCCTACCCGGTGCAGCGGGCCGCCGCGGCCGTCTACACTCCCCAGGGACAAAAGGAGACCCGGGCCCTCTCCGACTACTACCTTGCCAATGCGAAGATCATCCGTGAAAAGCTTGCCGGCATGGGGTTCGCATGCACAGGCGGTGAAAACTCCCCGTATATCTGGGTGAAGGTCGGCATGGACTCCTGGAGGTTTTTCGACGTCCTCCTCGAAAAGGCGGGCGTGGTGGTCACCCCGGGTATCGGGTTCGGTCAGTGCGGGGACGGCTATGTCCGCATCAGCGCGTTCAACAGGAAGGATAAGGTGGACCAGGCCATGCGGCAGATGGCTGCCGCGGCGGGCTCGCTTTCAAACCTCGCATAGCTCGTCCCCTTGAGACCGCCTCGCGGTCCGCCGCGGGCCATCGCGCGTTGCTACAGCATGTGTCTCATTTTCTGTTTCTTCACGTCCAGGTAGCCCTGGTCGTGGTGGTTGGCGGGGATCACGATGGGGATCCGGTCCACCACCTCGATTCCCTCCGCGGTCAATTGCTCGATCTTGTCGGGGTTGTTGGTCAGAAGCGCCACGGAGCGGATCTTCAGCAGCTTGATCATCTTGGCCGCCACCTTGTAATCCCGCGCGTCCACCGGCAGGTCGAGGTACTGGTTGGCCTCCACGGTATCCAGCCCCAGCTCCTGCAGCTCATACGCCCTGATCTTGTTGAGAAGCCCGATGCCGCGTCCTTCCTGCTTGAGGTAGATCACCACGCCGCACTCCTGGGCTGCCACGTAGCGCATGGCGGCCTCGAGCTGGTCACGGCAATCGCAGCGCAGCGATCCCCAGACATCACCGGTGTGGCATTCCGAGTGCACGCGCAGAGGAACATTGTCACAATCCTCCACGTTCCCCTTGACCATGGCCGTGTGCTCCTTGCCTTCCCGATTGTCGTAGAACCCATACAGGGTGAATTTTCCGAACCGGGTGGGAAGGCTGGCTCTTGCCGCGAGCTGCACGCAGAGAGCGTTGTCGATGCAGTATTCTCCCACGCCCTTGCAATAGCATTCCTCGAGGACAAAGTTCGGCTTTCCGGTCATTTTTGCAGTGAGCTCTTCTTTTGAGATGGTACGTTTGGAACTCGTGTCTATGGCTCCGGCCATTCGTAATTCCTTTCCGGCAGATTTCGGCCCGTTTCTAAGGTAGTGTTCCATGAGTGTTCCGTCAAATTCGCGACGAGATTCGCGGTTGACGCGTCCATGCTTCTCTCATAGACTCCGACGCCATGATACCGGAAAAGGTGAGCAGGATTCTCGAGATGCACGGCCTGGCCGCGACCGAGTTCGCGCCGGGGAGCACCGCCACCTCCGTGCTTGCCGCGCAGCAACTGGGCGTCGCGGTGGGGCAGATCGCCAAGTCACTGCTGTTCTGCGGAAAAGACGGGAGGTTCTTCATGGTGGTGTGCCCGGGGGACCGCAGGCTCTCGAATTCGAAGGTGAAAGCGGTCACGGGGGTCAAGTCGCGAATGGCGACCGCGGAGGAGGCTCTTGGCGCAACAGGATTCGGTCCCGGCGGAGTCTGCCCCTTCGGCATCGACGCCGGCATCACGATCTTCATCGACAGGAGCCTCTCGGAATATGCCACGATCTATCCCGCGGCAGGGACCGACTCTTCCGGTGTGCCGATGACGTTCGACCGCCTGGTGGCCATTACCGGCGGCACGGTCGGGGATTTCCTGGCGGAGAACGCCGAAGCATAGCAGGAGGGATGTCCATGGACGCAACGGTGGTCTGGAAGAAAGGCCTCAGCTTCGACGGCACGGGGCACACGAGCGGCTTCTCCCTCCCGCTGGGCGCAGATCCTTCGGCGGGTGGGGAGAATGACGGGTTCCGTCCAACCGAGCTGCTTCTTGTGGGGCTTGCCGGCTGCACGGCAATGGACGTCATTTCCATCCTTTCGAAGAAAAGGCAGAATGTCACCGGGTTCGAGGTGAAGGCACACGGAGAGCGCGCGGCGCAGGATCCGAAACGCTTCACGAGCTTCTTTGTTGAATACGTGGTCAAAGGAGAAGGCATCGATCCTGCCGCGGCAGAACGGGCCGTGGAGCTCAGTGAAGACAAGTATTGCTCCGTCATGGCCACCCTCCGTCAGGCCGGGCCCGTTGAGAGGAAAATCACGATTCTCGAGGCGTAATCTTATGCCGGCGCCATCCGGTAAAAATCCAGCCGCGCAAGCTGGATTTTCTCTATCGAGCGAAATCCCGCGTTCTTTGCAAGCTCGAGTATCTTCGAGGGCTCCATCCGATGCGCCAGCGGCGGGCCGATCTCCTCCGAGCGGCAGGGCCATTCGAGGAGCGCCACCCGTTGCCGCGCGACACGCCGCGCCTCCCTGAGCGCCGCGGCTGGGTCATCCGTTTCATGCAGCACCTGTCCGAGGAAGACCAGGTCGAAGGAGCCGTTTTCGAACGGCAGCCGTTCCGCCACGCCTGCCGTGAACTCGGCATTGCGCACAAGACGCCGCGCGACATCGAGGAACCCGGAGTTGGGGTCGATGCCTGTCACACGAAGGGAAGCGCCGGCGAACGCCTCGGCAAAGACGCCCGTTCCCGTGCCGACGTCGAGAGCGCTCGCGATCCGGACGCCCTCCCCGCACAGCTGGATGACGCGCCCTACCTCCAGTACAGCCAGTCTTTCCGGCGTGCGCAGCTTCTCGGCTCCCAAAGGAAACCGGCGTTCGTGCGCATGCGGGTCGGCACCGCTCATTCCGGCATGTCGTCCAGGCCGCCCGCGTTGATCACGTCGGTGAAGCCGGCCTGTTTCAGGAGGCGCGCGCCCTGACCGCTGCGGGCACCCGAGGCGCAGTACAGAACGATGGGCGCGTCCTTGGGCTCCAGCTCCTTCATGCGCGCCAGAAGCGAGGATACCGGTATGTTGACCGCCCCTGCATAGGCGCCGTCCTTGAACTCGGCGGGCGTTCTCACGTCCACGATTCGCGCCCCCGCGGCGATCTTTTCCTTCACCGTATTTCCCGCCATTTCTTTCTCTCCTTGCAAGCGGCTCCAGGCCGCTACAAATGCCACCAGGAGTGGCCGCGAATGCCACCAGGAGTGGCCGCTATGATTCCTCGATATCGAACCCGCCATGGGCGCGCGCGATGATGTACCCGCCGGTCATGTTTCTCACGTCAGCCCAGCCGTTCTGTTTCAGGATGCGAAGGGCGAGGTGGGCGCGGAATCCCGAGCGGCAGTACACAACGATCGGCCTGCCTTTCGGAACCTCGGCCAGCCGAAAGCGCAGCTCGTCCACCGGTATGTGCAGGGCGTGCGTGATGTGAGAGGTATCGTACTCATTGAGGTTGCGCACGTCCAGAAGGAGCGGGGAATGGTCCCTGCCCCCGCTGCCGAGCAGACGCTGCACTTCGGGAACCGTGATAAGCGGGCTGAACCCGCTGATGTCGTTCAGTCCGACAAACGCCGCCAGGTTGAGGGGATCGTTCGCGGACGAATACGGCGGCGCGTAGGCCAGGTCGATCTCCGCAAGATCGTCCAGGGTCATCTTCCCATGCAGGGCCACAGCAAGTGAGTCGATCCGTTTCTCCACGCCTTCCCTGCCGAACGCCTGCGCGCCGAGCAGCCGCGCAGATTTCCTGTCGTACAGGATCTTGAGAACCAGCTCTTTTCCGCCGGGGTAATAGCCGGCATGATGATCCTTTGCCACGATGGCCGCGCCGACATCGAACCCCGCCTCCCGGGCGGCAGTTTCAGTGAGACCCGTGGACGCGGCGGTGGATTCGAAAACCTTCACCACGCTCGACCCGAGCGCGCCCGAGTATTTCATTGCCATGCCGAGCGCGTTGGAGGCCGCGATCCTTCCCTGCCGGTTGGCCGGACCTGCCAGCGGTATGCGCGCCTTGCGGCCGGACACCGACTGAAGCACCTCGACCATGTCTCCGGCCGCCCAGATGTGCGGGTCCGAGGTGCGCATGTGATTGTCCACAAGAAGACCGCCCGATTCTCCAATGGCAAGACCCGCCTGTCGGGCAAGGCCGAGCTCCGGTCTCACGCCGACTGAAACCAGAACGATTGCGCCCGGAAGCCGGGAGCCGTCCGACAGCTCCACCTCTCCCGAGGCCTGCACGGCCCCGAGCCCGACACCCGTCCGCACGCGCACACCGTTGGATTCGAGGGTTGCGGCGATCATGCCCCCGAACTCGGGATCCATAACGGACATGAGACGGGGCAGAAGCTCCACCACGGTCGCTTCAATCCCCCGTTTTGCGAAAGCTTCCGCCATCTCCAGGCCGATGAACCCCCCGCCTGCGATCACCGCTGTGGCGGGCTTCCGGCTCTCCACGAACTCGTGAATGGCGTCCATATCAGGCACGGTCCAAAGCCGGAAAACGTTCTCCGCATCCAGCCCCGGAAGACTCGGCATCACGGGATTGCCTCCCTGGGCGAGAATCAGTGAGTCGTACTCCAGCCAGGATTCCCCCTCAGGGCCCCTGATACGCACGCGTTTTCCCGCACGATCGATCTCGATTGCTTCCGTGTCCACGAGGACCTTCACTCCATAGCGGCTGTCAAAGCCTTCCGGTGTCTGCAGAAGAAGCTTCGAGCGCTTCTGGATGTCGCGCGAAATGTAGTACGGCAGGCCGCAGTTGGCGTAAGAAACGTAAGGTCCACGCTCCACAATGGTGATGTCCGCCGTTTCGCTTATCCGCCGCGCACGGGCAGCGGCGGTCGCGCCCCCGGCAACTCCTCCCACGATGAGGATCTTCATTCTCTCTTGCGCTCCCATACCGATATTCCCTGCACTCCAGTTTAGAGGTTGAGAGGGCGCTCTTCAGTGACTTCTGTCACACAACGACCCGAATTCGCGCCTTTCTCATCGAGATCGGCAGGCTGCAGGACGCCGCGATCCGCGTATCCACGTGATGGAATGCCACCTCTTCCACAAGGGCGAGCACGATTTCGAGCCGCTTGGAATAGAGGCCGAACACGAATCTCCGCCACTCCGCGTGCTCCTAGTGGCGGTGAGGATGCAGCTTTCCCCCCGCTCGATACGGTAAAGGGTAAGCTCCTTCCCGGTTTCGCTCGTCTTGTAGATACGAAGGGTTCCTTTCAGCACGAAGGGGAGGAACGCGCACTCTTTCCCGTCCCGAACGAGCACCTGCTTGTGCGCCAGGGTTTTTCGAATCCCCTGTGTCACCCGCAGCTCTTTGGTCCGCGGCGGCGCCGTCTTGAGGATCGGGAACGCATCGAAGAGAAGCTCTTCCACTTGGTCCGATCATCGCGCCTGGGCGTATACGCGGTCAAGCCTTGGCTCCCGGGCACAGTTCTGGATCGGTCTTGACTGACCGCTCCGCGCGTGCAAACATGGCGAGTCCTGCCGGAAGAACAGCGCGCGAGAGAATCCTCTCAAGTGGACAGAGTCCCCCACGGGGGCCGGAAGTCCCGGGGATCGCCGAAGGTGCAAACAGCGGACTGACGCTCGGGCCGCTGAAACTCTCAGGCAGAAGGATCGCGCTGGGACGGCACTCTGGAAAGTCGCCGCATGGGCCGCCTCGAGCGCGGCTGCGTGCGGCCGCCGAAGGGGCATTCCCGACCCCCGCGCAACTTCGCCAGGAGCGAAAGGCGCGGTTCGGGAGCAATCTCTCAGGCCCATGACAGAGGGAACGGGTTGACGCCCGTTCCCTTTTTTTACGGCAGGGAGGGAGCATGATCACCAAGCTGCACGGCTGGCACCTGCGCGCACGGAGCCCGGATGGTCGACTTCGGCGGATGGGATATGCCTATCCAATACGAGACCGGGCCCCGGGAGGAGCACGTCCGCGTGCGCGAGGCGGCCGGGCTGTTCGACATCGACCATATGGGCAGGCTGGAGATCGCGGGGCCGAGCGCGCTGGATTTCCTGCAGCGCGTACAGACCTGGGATGTGTCCCGTCTTGCGATGGGCAGGGCCCACTACAGCATGCTTCTCAACGACGCGGGCGGTATTATCGACGATATCTTCATCTACCACAGACCCCGATCATGGCTCCTCGTGGTGAACGCCTCCAACGCGCCGAAGGACAAGGCCTGGCTGGAATCGCATACCCGCGGCCTTGACGTGACTATCCGGGACCGCAGCACCGACACATGCCTGGTCGCCCTGCAGGGTCCCGCCGCCCGGGAGGTCCTCCAGCGCGTGTGCCCGGAGATCGAGCTGGCCGGGCTCGGCTTTCATCACATTGTGGAGTGCACGCTGGCGGGGGCCCCGAGCATTTTGTGCACCTCGGGTTACACGGGCGAGCCGGGGTACGAGATGCTTCTTCCCGCGGAGAATTGCGAAGCCCTGTGGTCTGCAATGCTCGCCGCCGGCGTTTCGAATCGGCTGATCCCCTGCGGCCTTGCGGCCAGGGATTCGCTTCGCGCCGAAGCGTGTCTTCCCCTGTATGGCAACGAGATAGACGAAACCACCGACCCGCTCAGCGCGGGTCTGGCCCGGGCCGCCGTCAGCCTGGAGGGCCATGAATTCATTGGCAGGAGAGCCCTGGCCGCGCTCGCCCTGGAAAAGCCGGGACAGGTGATGATCGGTTTCGAAATGGTGGAGCCGGGTGTCCCGCGGCACGGCTACCCCATCTCGGCAGATGGCAGGACCGTGGGACGGGTGACCACCGGACTTTTCAGCCCGAGCACCGGAAAGTACCTTGGCATGGGGTACGTCGAAGTACCCCGCGCAGGAATCGGTGAGCAGGTTGGCATCATCATCAGGGAAGCCGTGAAAGCCGCGCGGATCGTCAAGCGGCCCTTCTACACATCGCCACACTGGAGGTGAGCATGGAATATAGATTCGACGACAAGGTGCGCTATTCGAAAACCCACGAGTGGGTGCGGGTCGAGGGAGGAGAGGCGGTGATCGGCATCAGCGACTATGCGCAGAACAAGCTCTCCGACGTGGTCTTTGTCGAGCTTCCCGGCGCGGGCAAGGAATTGCGCGCGGGAACAGCCTGCATGGTCATCGAATCCGTGAAGGCCGCGGAGGAGGTGTTTGCCCCCGTGTCGGGCGCGGTCATTGCGCGCAACGAAAAACTGGAAAAGGCTCCTGAGCTGGTGAACAAGGATCCCTTCGGTGACGGGTGGCTCGTGAAAGTGAAGCTTTCCGACCCGCGGGAAGTGGATTCCCTGATGGACGCGGCTGCCTATCGAAAGCTCGTGGAGACCCTATGAGCTTCATTCCCAATACCGAGGCCGACCGCGCCCGGATGCTCGAAGCAATCGGCGTCGGCGCGGTCGGCGACCTGTTTCGCGACGTTCCCAAGGAGCACCGTTTCCCCCGGCTCGATCTGCTCCCCGCAGTGTCCGAGCAGGAGATCCTGAAGGAGCTGGACGGCCTTGCGCGGCGGAACGCCGACTGCGGGCGCACCCCCTGTTTCCTGGGCGCGGGCGCGTATCACCACTTCATTCCCAGCGTCGTGGACTTCGTGGTGTCCCGCTCGGAGTTCTACACCGCCTATACCCCTTACCAGCCGGAAATCAGCCAGGGAACGCTGCAGGCGATCTTCGAGTACCAGAGCATGATCGCGCGGCTGACAGGCATGGAAGTCTCCAACGCCTCGCACTATGACGGGGCCACCTCCACGGCGGAGGCTGTCATCATGGCGCTGAACGTGGGCCAGCACCAGAGGAAGCGGGTCGTGCTCTCCCCCGGTGTGCATCCCCAATACCGCGAGGTCGTGCGCACCTACACCCAGGGAATGGGGCTGCAGGTCGAAGGGGACGAGAACCGGAGCTCGCGCCCGCGCAACTTGCCGGCCTGTGCGACTCCGCCACGGCGTGCGTCGTGGTCCAGAGCCCGGACTTCTTTGGAAGGATCATCGCTCCCGCGGCCCTCAAGGCCCTTGCGGAAAAAGTGCATGCGTGCGGCGCCCTCCTGGTGGTCGTGGTCAATCCGATATCCCTCGGTCTGCTCGTTCCGCCCGGGGAGCTCGGCGCGGACGTCGTGGTGGGAGAGGGGCAGGCGCTGGGCAACGCGATGGCATTCGGCGGACCGTCGCTCGGGTTTTTTGCCTTCCGCAAGGATCAGATCCGCCGGTCGAGCGGACGGATTGCGGGAGAGAGCACCGACCGGGCAGGGTCCCGGGGCTACGTGTTCACTCTGAGCACGCGCGAGCAGCACATCCGGCGCGACAAGGCCACGTCGAACATCTGCACCAACCAGTCCCTGAATGCGCTTGCCGCCGCAGCATATCTCACCTCCCTGGGGCCGCGAGGGCTGCGCCGGGTGGCGGAGCTGTGCTGGCACAAGGCGCACTATGCCGCGGCCAGTATCGCGCGGGTGCCGGGGTACTCCGTGGAGGAGGGGGAGTTCTTCCACGAGTTTGTCGTGCACTGCCCGCTTCGCGTGGAGGAGATCAATCGCCGGTTGTACGCGGCGCACGGGATAATCGGCGGATTCGACCTGGCTGCGCAATATCCAGAAAGGAGGGACTGCATGCTCGTCTGCTGCACGGAGATGAACAGCCGTGATGAGATCGACGCATTCGTGTCCGCGCTGAAGGAAGCGGGCAATGGCTGAGCCGCTCATCTTCGAGGTCTCGCGCCCCGGGCGCGAAGGGGTGTCCCTGCCCGGCTGCGACGTGCCCGAGACGGAGATCCCGGCCGCGCTTCGGCGGGCGGACCTGGGATTGCCCGGAGGTTGCCGAGGTGGATGTGGTGCGCCACTATGTCCATCTCTCCCAGATGAACTACTCCGTGGACACGGGGCTCTATCCTTTGGGCTCCTGCACCATGAAGTACAACCCCAAGGTCAACGAGGCGGCTGCCCGGCTGCCGGGCTTCGCGCTTGTGCATCCCCTGCAGGACCCCGTCACCGCTCAGGGTGCGATGGCCCTGATGTACGCGCTTCAGGAGATGCTCGCCGAGATCGGGGGATTCCACGCCGTAAGCCTCCAGCCCTCAGCGGGCGCCCAGGGTGAGCTCACCGGCATACTGATCATGCGCAAATACCACGCGGAGAAGGGCCAGCCCGGAAGAAACCGCATACTGGTGCCGGATTCCGCGCACGGCACAAACCCCGCATCGACGACGATGGGGGGGATGGAAGTGGTGGAGGTCCCCTCGGATTCCCGAGGGAACATCGATCTGCTTCATCTGCGTGCCAACCTGGACGGGCGGGTCGCGGGTCTCATGCTCACCAACCCCAATACTCTCGGCCTGTTCGAGGAAAACCTGCTCGAGGTCACGCGCCTCGTGCACGAAGCGGGCGGCCTGGTGTACGGAGACGGGGCGAACTTCAACGCGATCCTGGGGGTCGCGAAGCCGGGCAGGATGGGCATCGACGTCATGCATTTCAACCTGCACAAGACATTCTCCACGCCGCATGGCGGCGGGGGACCGGGGTCGGGCGTGGTGGGTGTCGGCGCACACCTCGCTGAGTATCTGCCCGGACCCGTGGTGGCGAGAACCGGTGAGGCGGAGGGAACCGAATCCATGGAGTACCGCGGCGCCGAATCCGCGGAGTACCGCGGCGCGAATGTCCGCTACCAGTGGCGGACTCCCCGCCGATCCATCGGACGGGTGAAGAGCTTCCAGGGCAATTTCGGCGTTCTTGTGCGCGCGTACACTTACATCCGCATGCATGGGCCCGAGGGACTTCGGGCAATAGCGGAGAATGCGGTGCTCAATGCCAACTACCTGCAGGCCAGGCTGAAGGACGTCTACCCCGTGCCGCACGGGGACCGCACCTGCATGCACGAGTTCGTTGCGCAGGGCAAGCTGGCCGCTGCTCCCGACATCCGCGCCCTGGACATCTCAAAGCGACTGATCGATCACGGCTTTCACCCGCCGACAAACTACTTCCCGCTCATCGTCCCCGAGGCCCTCATGATCGAGCCTACAGAGACCGAGAGCCTTGAGACACTGGACAGGTTCGTCGATGCGATGCGGACGATTGCGCAGGAGGCAGTCAGTGCGCCCGAGCTTCTGCACGACGCGCCCCATGCATCACCCGTGCGGAGGATGGACGAGGTGAAGGCGGCGCGGGAGCTGAGGGTGACGGCGGAGTAGGGCGCCTTGGCGTTTTCCGATATGCCGGAGGGAACCCGCACACCTCCCGCTGAATTACGAGGACCTAGAAGACGTGCGCACCCCCCGGAGGAGTCATCAGGTCGTGGATAACCCAGTTGTCCGACTTATCCCCGATGTTGACCATGACGAACTGAAACACGCCCATGGCTAACCGCTGAATTGTCGTAGATGGTGATCTCGACGTCTGTTGGAGTCGATTCACTTGGGGAAGTTGGGCTGTACGTATATGGCTTGGTTGCGCTGAACACCGTAGTATTCCAGAATCCAGCCGACTTGGTCGTGGAATACGCCGCTGTGCTCGGGTCCAGGTTCGTGTATGTATCCGTCCTGTCGCCGTTCAGACTGGTAATGAAATCCGAGATACGCTCGTCGATGCTTACCGCTGGGGGAGCACAACTGAACAGAAGCGTTGCTGCTATTGCGGCGACTATGAGCAATGCGATCCGTTATTTTGGTCTTCATGCCATCCTCCTCAGATATCCGCAGCGACGAGCTGCGGGGCAATAGACTGTTCGAATGAAGATAGGAAGCTGTTGAACCGGGACAGGAATTCCGTCCACGTGGGATCGTCAGGGTTCGTGATATATCGTGATTTCAGGAGAAGGTAGAGACGGCCTGCCACGAATCTGCGCATGGAAAGCGCTGCCAGGGAGAAATACCGGACGTTGAGAAAGAGGTGGCCTGTCTGAAGCGACAGAGGCGTGATGATCTCCTGCTGGTATTTGCTGGCTTCATCGACTCCTTTTTCTTTTAGTATCTGGTCGCGTTTCTGCCGCTCTGCATCCAGGCGTGCCTTATATTCGAGGTAAGTTGCGTTGTAATCCGCAACGTTCTTTTCATACTCAGCAAGGGAGCTCTCGATGCTCGTCATGGCGGCAAGCGGATCTGCAAGCATGGCGGACAACTTGTCTTCGTTCCACCTGCTGTAGTCCATGAGCTCCCGGGGAACCGTGAACTTATCTCCCGGCGGCTTTCCGAGCGGCACCTCGACACCTTCTGTAGCAGCCAGATCCACTGACTTGCCTTCCGACTCCACCGTCACCTGGCCCGAGTCCACCGCGATCAGGGTCGAGCCGTCGGCGCCGGAGAACACGCTGAACTCCGTGCCCCTTACACCGGCAACCATGCTGTTCGTGCGTACCATCGGCTCCTGGCCGGTGAGCTTGTTGTAGCGGAACTTGATTGAGCCGAGTGTCACCGAGAGGACGGAGGAGGTCTGTCCTCCCTGCTCCCTCTCCATGAGGGTAAAGACCGTATTCTTGGCAATCTTGATCGAGACGCCCTTCTGGTCCAGCTCTGCATGGCCGTCTTTGCCCGTCTTCAGCGTGTCACCCGTATTGAGAGTGTCTCCGATCTGCGCGTCCTGCAGCTTTCCGAGGTATTCAGCTTGATGCTGGCGTCCCCTTCCGCATATGTCACGTCCGCGGGGGCCGCGGAAAGGGCAAGCGCACCAAAACGAGCACGAACGCCGCGGCTGTGAGTGCCTTCTTCATGTCAATACGGTCCTTTGAACCCGTAGATGGTCTTCTTGAACCAGCTGTCTCCGAATATGAGCATGATTTTCTTTCCGGACTGGGAAGTCCCCAGCTCCAGAAGGCGCGCCTCCTTCTTCACGTACTGCGCGAAGAAGGATTTCACTTCCATAGTATCGGCGAATTGCTTGTAGCTGTCCGCGGCGAACGGAGCGGCCTGCACCAGCGTGGCGCCTTCCACCTTGAAGCCCGCCTTCACGATTCCGCTCCAGAACGAGGCAATGTCCGGCTTCAGCGTGACGATCTCTCCGTCCACGAGGAAAGGCGCGGCGCTCATTGCCGCAAGCTTGTCAGCCTGGCCTTCATTGATGAGCCTGGCCACTGTCTCCACATTTCCCTGGTCCCACGAGCGCTGCAGGGAAGCGCACGAGGCGAGAAGGACCAAGGCGGCCACTGAAGCCGCCCCGGCAAGCTTTCTACGGTGAAAATGCATTCTTAAAGCGTATAGCTTTGCAACGCCGTTTTCAAGGATCAGGCTGCGCAGGCGCTACCAGCGGTGGTGCACGTCGTCCCGGACCAGCCTGTCGTATATCTCCTTCACCTGTTTCATTGTCCCGCGAGAGAGTCTCGGAGCGTTCGACGCGCGGCAGTTATCTTCCACCTGCTCGGGTCTCTTGGCTCCGGGGATGGCGCAGCTCACGGCGTCATGCATGAGGATCCATTTCAGGGCAAACTGCGTCATGGTCATCCCGTGGGGCATGATCTGCTTCAGCTCTTCCACCGCCTGGAGACCGCGCGCATAATCCACACCCGCGAATGTCTCCCCTCTGTCGAAGGCCTGACCCTTGCGGTTGAAGGTCCGGTGGTCGTCCGCGCGGAAACGGGTGGCGCGCGTCATTTTTCCAGTGAGCAGGCCGCTGGCAAGCGGCACCCGCGCGAGTATCCCGATCCACCGCGATTTCGCCTCACGGAAAAAGAGCTCGGCAGGTCTCTGCCGGAACATGTTGAATATGATCTGCACCGTCTTCACGCCCGGGTATTCGATTGCCTTGAGCGCTTCCTCCACCTTTTCCACGCTCACGCCGTAGTTTTTCAGCTTGCCGGATTTCACCATGTCATCCAGCTCTTTGAACATCTCCGGCGTGTAGTAGATCTGCGGGGGAGGGCAGTGGAGCTGCAGCAGGTCGAGGGCCTCGACGCGGAGATTTCGCAGGCTCCCTTCCACGAACTTCCTGATGGCGGCGGCCGTGTACTTCTCCGCAACGTGCGGGGTGATTTTCCTGCCCGGCCTTGGTGGCCACGTAGATGGTCTCCGAGCGCTCACGGAGGAGCTTTCCGATCAGCCTTTCACTGCGGCCGTTGCCATACACGTCGGCCGTGTCGATGAAATTGACCCCGAGATCCACCGCCTTGTGCAGCGCGGCAAGGGACTCGCGGTCGTCGACCAGACCCCATGCCGAGCCGATGGCCCACGAGCCGAAGCTCACTTCCGAGACTTTCATCCCGGTCTTTCCAAGAAGTCGATAATTCATGGCTTCCTCCGAGCGTTTTTATGTCTGGGCAGAGGGTACCCCTTTTATCCGCCGGGGGCAATTTCCCGGGCGCGGACGATCGCTATTCCGGCAGCAGCAGATTTTCAAGACCGGCGCCCAGCATGACCACCGGAATTGCGATGCCGACCGCGGCATGCGCCACGCCCAGACCGATCACGGTGTCGTGGTCTCCCCTTCTGAGGGCATCGGTTGTAAAGAATCCCAGCACCACCTCCGCAACCATGAGCGTGGCATGCGCGAAGAAGGCGTAACGGTGGATATCATGCTTGGTAAGCTTTCCCGGCGTGGAATCGGTAAACATGGATACCCCGGTGAGTGCATCGCCAAGGTAGAGCGTTTCCCCCGCCACCAGGAGGCCCACGTGCCACCAGCGGAGAGTCGAATTGTCATGCCAGGTTTTTGTGATCTCCGCCGAGCGCACGGCCGGATCCCCCGTGTCCTCCTCCCAGCCGATAAGATCCCGGTACGCATGGCCCTCGTTCATCATGTCGATGAGGTGTATCCCGCCGATGATTCCTGCCGCAAGAAACAGCGCCGTTGAAGTGAATCCGGCGACCTCGTGAAACGCGACCTTGCTGGGGAAAAAGAGGAATCCCCCGGCAGCGGGGCGTGTGGCGCCGGCCTGCGCGTCCGCGGCGGAAACGGCGATGGGAAGATCCGTGGAAGGGGCTCCCGCGGCAATCCACCCACGGATGAAGGCCTTCTGCTCCGGCGTGAGCTTGTCACCCTCCGCAGGCATCTCATCCGTCGAGATCCTCTGGTACAGGATGCTCTTCTCAGGGGACCCCGGCACGATCCGCCCTCCCGCAGTGATCGACTCCCACGAGCCTGTCCAATCGTGGCAGGCCGAGCAGCTCTTGTCGAGGATCTCCTTGATCGTGGCGAACCCCTTGTTCGCCAGGGGTGCCGGTGCCGCGGCTTCCGCAGACATGACCGGGGGAACAGCCAGGAGCGCGGCGAGAACGATCATGAGTGACTTAAACCTTCTTTGTACTCGTGACTTACCCATGCGCACAGGGTAGCAGGGAGCGCGCGAAAATCAAGAGGACATATTCATACATTCAATGGTTGACTATTCCCTCCGGGGTTGCCATCTTTTTCAAAAACGCCGGAAAGATCGAATACGGAGGTAGGCCGTGGAAACCGTTGCGGAATATCTGAAGAAAAAGGGTGGGGAGATCTACAGCGTGCGCCCGAACGCGACCGTCTATGGAGCGCTGGAGCTGATGGCGGAGAAAAACATCGGGGCGGTCGTCGTGACGGACGAGGAAGGGAAGATCCACGGGATCTTCTCCGAGCGCGATTTTGCGCGCAAGATGATCATCAAGGGCAGAAACGCAAATACGACCAAGGTCAAGGAAATCATGACAACGCTCGTCGTCTCGGTGAATCCGGACACGCGCATCCATGAATGCATGGCCTTGATGACGGAGAGGCGGATCCGCCACCTGCCGGTCCTGGACGGGGAGAAGCTCGTCGGCGTCGTCTCCATCGGGGACGTGGTGAAGTCGATGCTCACCGAGCAGGAGATGGTGATCTCCCAGCAGGCATACAAGATCGACCAGCTCGAACAGTACATTTCCCTGACCCCCTAGAGGCCCGCGGGGGGGTGCGGACGGCTGGCGAGAGCTCGAGAAACCCTCTATCATAGACTGCATCATTCACTAAGCCGCACAAGGAGGCTCGGTCTTGAGCCAGGACGATCGGGGCATGCTTGCCTCCGAGATGGAAGAGGAGCTTCGCAGCGACATTCTCCCTTTCTGGCCTCGATTCATCGATCGGGAGAACGGGGGATTCTACGGGCAGGTGGAGAACGACGGTCGGCCCGACCCCCGGGCCGACAAAGGCCTCGTGATGCACGCGCGGCTGCTCTGGACGTATTCCGCCGCGGCGCGATTCCTCGATGACGCCGCACTTCTTGCCACCGCGGGCACCGCGTACCGCTTCCTCGTGGAGAGTCTCTATGATGAGGGCCAGAGGGGCTTCTCCTTCGCCTGCGACTACCAGGGCAAACCTCGATCGGGCCTCAAGATCGTCTATGGCCAGGCCTTCGCGGTGTACGCCCTTGCCGAGTACGCGCGCGCGGGAGGGCCCGGCCGGGCCCTGGATCTTGCCATGGAGACCTTCCGCCTCCTCCAGCGCATCGCCCATGATGAACGCCACGGCGGCTACTCCGAGGCGGTCGCGCCGGACTGGTCCAAGAGTGCTGCTTCCGCGCTGGGGGACGGAGACATCGCCTGCGCAAAGAGCATGAACACGAATCTCCACGTCCTGGAGGCCCTCACGGCCCTGCACGCGGCCACGGAAGACGCTTCGGTGGGCCTTGCGCTTCGCCGGCTGCTCGAGGTGCTCCTGTCGAAGATCATCACGCCCTCGGCCCACCTGGGCCTCTATTTCAACAACGACTGGTCGCGTCTGGATACCGTGATCTCCTATGGCCACGACATCGAGGCAAGCTGGCTGCTCACCGAGGCAGCGGAGCGCACGGGCGACGAGCAGCTGGGTACGCGTGTCCGCCGGTGCGCGCTGGCCATGGCGGCCGGCATCGCGCGGGTTCTCGATGCGCACCAGGGCAGCCTTCCCAACGAGCTGAAGGAGGGGCGGCTCGATACCGATCGGATCTGGTGGGTGCAGGCCGAAGGGATCGTCGGCATGGTCAATGCCGCGGAGCTCTCCGGCGATGCCGGCTACCTGAGACGCGCCTCAACGCTGTGGAGTTTCGTGAAAACCTTTCTTATTGACCGGGTTCACGGTGAATGGTTCTGGGGTGTCCGGCACCCGGGGGGCACGCCCCTGCCGGACCGGTACAAGGGAGGGGCCTGGAAAGCCAGCTATCACAACGGGCGGGCGTGCATGCAGATCATGGGCCGCCTTGCGCATGGGGGAGAGGGAGGCACGCACCGGTGAGGAACCGCATCTACGAGGGGCGCAGGGCCGCGCTGGAAGAAGCGTATCGAGCCCTGGCGAAGAGACAGAACAAACCGGTCCTGCCGGGAAACGGCATTTTCACGCGCTATCGTTTTCCTGTCCTCACCGCTGACCATGTGCCATTGGAATGGCGCTACGATTTCGACCCGGTGACAAACCCCTTGTTTCTGGAAAGGCTGCCGGTGAATGCCGTGTTCAACTCCGGCGCAATCAGGCTGAATGACGCATACTGCCTGGTCTGCAGGGTGGAGGGCGCCGACCGCAAGAGCTTCTTTGCCGTTGCGCGCGGCGCCTCGGGGGTGGACGGCTTTCAGTTCGACCCGCAGCCCGTTCTTCTTGCCGAGACGGCTGACCCCGACGTGAACGTGTACGACATGCGGCTGACGCAGCATGAAGACGGGTGGATCTACGGGATCTTCTGCACGGAGCGCAAGGACCCCGAGGCGCCGCGCGGGGACACCTCGCGTGCCGTGGCCTCCGCGGGCATCGTCCGCACCCGGGACCTGGTGTCCTGGGAGCGGCTGCCCGACCTCGTGACCTCCTCCCCGCAGCAGCGCAACGTCGCGCTGCACCCCGAGCTCGTGAACGGAGAATACCTCCTTTACACGCGGCCCCAGGACGGTTTCATCGAAACGGGGTCGGGCGGCGGGATCTGCTGGGGGCTGGCCGGGGACATGACACATGCGCGCGTCACGAAGGAAACGCTTCTTGATGCCAAGGCCTATCACACGATCAAGGAAGTGAAGAACGGTGCGGGGGCTCCTCCGATACGGACGCCGAAGGGCTGGCTGCACATTGCGCACGGCGTGCGCGGCACCGCTGCCGGGCTCCGCTATGTTCTGTATGCGTTCCTTACCGATCTGTCGGATCCGGGAAGGGTCATTGCCTCACCCGGCGGCTATCTTCTTGCCCCCGAAGGCGAGGAGAGGATCGGGGACGTTTCCAATGTCTGTTTTTCCAATGGCGCGATTGCGGATCCCGACGGCAGGCTGCTCATCTACTACGCGAGCTCCGACACCCGCCTCCACGTTGCCGAATCGACAATCGAGCGGATGCTCGACTATTGCCTGCACACGCCCGAAGACCGAGGCAGAAGCCGCACGAGCGTGGAGGACAGGCTGAGGTTGATCCAGAAGAATCGGGATGTCCTCAAGATGAGCGACGCGTGCTGAACCTCTCCCTGCCCGAGCTTCTGCAGAGCATCCTCATCATCGTGGTCAGCCTGACGATACACGAGTTTGCGCACGCCCTGGTGGCGATCTCCCTTGGAGACACGACTCCTCTGGAGGACGGCAGGTTGACCTTGAATCCCCTCAAGCATATCGACCTCGTGGGATTCATCATGCTCGTCGTGGCGGGTTTCGGCTGGGCCAAGCCGGTGCGGATCGACGCGGCCAGGCTGAAAAAACCGCGGCGTGATGAGATCCTCATATCAATCGCGGGGCCCTTTTCCAACGGATTGTTCGCGCTCTTTTTGGCCGTTGCGCTGAAAATCATCATGGTGGTGTTCGTCATCCGCTCGCCTGCTCGTTTCAACAGCATTGCCAACTTCATCACGCAGGCTGCAATGATCAATATCGCCCTGGCCCTCTTCAACCTCCTTCCGATCCCTCCGCTCGACGGATCGCACCTCATATCGACATTTCTCGCAAAAGTGAACACGACCCTGGCAGGCACCTATTTCAGGTACGGATCCTTTGCGCTGCTGGCCCTGATCATTGTCGAGCGCGTCACGCGCATCGACATTCTGCCGATCGGAAGGGTCACGCGGGCAATCGTCATCTGGATGTACCAGGGGCTGGGGGTACTCGCATGAATGCGGTCCGGATCGTTGGCATCGCGGGCGGATCGGGATCGGGAAAAACCACCATTGTGACGCGCATCACGGAAATCGTTCGTGACTACGCCCTTGTGCCGCAGGACAACTACTACCGCTCCGCTGAGGAAATGCCGGCGAATGTGGTGGCCGCACAAATGCCACCGAGTACGGTGGCCGCGCATGAGCTCATCACCAGCTTCAATTTCGATCACCCGGACGCCTTCGACAGCGATCTGCTGTGGGAGCACCTGCAGGCGCTCAAGGCGCACACGCCGATCCGCATGCCGCAGTACGACTTCGTGCACAATCGGCGGAGGAACGACACGGTGCTCGTGGAGCCCCGGCGCCTGGTGATCCTGGAAGGGATCATGATCTTCTTCGACAAGCGCATCCGCGACCTGATCGACCTGAAGCTCTACGTGGACACCCCTGACGACATCCGCTTCATCCGTCGACTGCGGCGCGACATAAGCGAGCGGGGCCGCACGATGGATTCCGTCATCGAGCAGTACATGAAGGTGGTCAGGCCGGGGCACTACGAGTTCGTCGAGCCCACAAAGGCGTACGCGGACCTGGTCATTCCGGAAGGCGGCTTCAACGACCGCGCAATGGAAGCGCTGATACCTTTCCTCAAGCAGGTTGCCGGCTGAGGTCACGGGGCGCCGAGCGGCTGTCCGATCTCCGGCCAATCCTCGGAGCTCCACGTGATGGGCCGTAATTGCAGCACGGACGCTCCCCCGCGTTTCCCGTCATACATGTGGTGAACCAGCAGGTCCCGATCTCCCTCCCGCAGCACCGAGCAGTGGCCGGGGCCGTGCACGTCGTCATAGCTCTCCAGGACGATCGATCCCCCGCCCTCGCTCATCGGGGTGCCCTTCTCATCCGTGTAGGGCCCTGTGATCAGGCGCGAACGGCCGACAGCGACCTTGTAGTTGCTCCGCGTGCCCCTGCAGCAGAAATCGAATGAAACGAAAAGGTAGTAGTAATCGTTGTGGCGATAGATGTAGGAGGCCTCAATCGGGTCATCCCTCACTTCAGGTCGGCGCGCCAGTGAAATGATCTCCGGCGGGTCATGGAGCGCCTTTCCGCGCCCGGGTTCGATGGCGATCATCTTGATGCCGTCCCAGAATGACCCGAAGGCGAGGTACCAGTGCCCCTCCGTGTCGACGCTCAATGCAGGGTCGATCGCGTTCCAGTTGTCTTTTCCCGGAGTCGAATCGATTACCTTGCCCGCGTCCACCCATTTGTACCCGGGGCTGCGCGGGTCCAGCGTGGTATTGGTGGCGAGCCCGATGCAGGACCGATTGCTCCCGAATGTGGAAATGCTGTAGTAGAGGTAGTAGATGCCTCCGTGGGCGGATATGTCCGGCGCCCACAGGATGCCGGCGAACCCCGGCACTTCCTTTCCCATCCACGCGGGGATGTTTCCGAATACAGCGGGAAGATACTCCCAGACCTTCAGATCTTTCGTTCGCTGCACGGGGATGCCTTGTCCGGTAGCGAAAAGGTAAAGGTAGTCTCCTTCCCTGATCATGGTCGGGTCATGCGTGTAGGCGGGCGCCGCATGACACAATTACCGGTGTCACGCCAAAAAGCACACAGGCCAGGGCCAACTGGACCAGTGCCCGGACAGTAACTCTATCAGGGCGCGCTTTCAGATACTCTCCCATCATGATACCCTCCAAACGAATGCACGATTGTATATCACTTTTATTGATATTATATGGCCGTATTGGAGATAATTCATATAATAACCCTCCTTAAAACCAATTTTGACTACCAATATTCAATAAGTCAACAAAAAAGTTGTTACTTATCAAAAATTTCTTGACAACAGAACAGGTCCGGTCTTAGAATCGGCCGCGTGGGGCGTTGCCCCAAGCGCCTGGAGAGGAATCCGGGCGCTGCCGATCACTGAGCTGTTCTCCCGGAACAGACCAAAAAGGAGTGAAAGGATGCGCAGATTCCTTGTGTTGATTTTTCTCCTCACTGTGGCCGTTGGATTCAATGCATTCGCGCAGGAGCCAACGGATCTGACCTTGTGGACGTTCCAGCCGCCCCACGTGACCTATTACGAGAGCATGGTGCCGGTCTGGAATGCCGCCAACCCGACCAAACAGATCGCCCTGCACGCCACGGCATTCCCCTACGATGACCTGCACAACAAGCTCCTGGTGGCCATCCAGTCCGGCGTAGGAGCTCCCGACATCGCAGACATCGAGGTGAGCAAGTTCGCCAACTTCCTCAAGGGCAAGATCCAGCTCGCGCCGCTCAATGACCTTCTCGATCCCATCAAGGACAAGTTCTTCCAGTCGCGTCTTGCCCTCTATGAGAAGGACGGAAAGTACTACGGGCTCGATTTCCACGTCGGCATGGAGGTCATGTACTACAACAACGAGATCATGCAAGGAAGCCGGCGTCGACATCGACAAGATCAAGACCTGGGGTGACTACATCAAGGCCGGCCAGCAGGTCGTGGCCAAGACGAACAAGCCCATGACCACGCTCGAAACCACCGAGCACTGGTCGATTTATCCCCTGATCTCCCTGGCCGGTTCGGACGTCCTCGACAAGAACGGCAAGGTAATCCTGGACAACCCCACGAATATCAAAGTGCTGCAGATGCTGTACGACATGGTGTACAAATACAAGATCGCGATCGCAGCGCCCGGCGGATTCCACCATTCGGTGACGTACTGGGGGTTCATGAATGACGGCGGCGCAGCCTCCGTCTGGATGCCGCTCTGGTACATGGGCCGGTTCACCGACAATATGCCGGACCTCAAGGGCAAGATGGCCATTCGTCCCATACCGATCTTCGACGGCTCGGTCAACGGCATCAAGTCGAGATTCCTCTCCACGGGTATGGGCGGAACCGGCACGGCGGTCACCATGCAGAGCAAGAACCTCGCCCTTGCAAAAAGCTTCCTCGTGTGGGTGAAGGGATCAAAGGAAGCCAATATCGCGATCTGGCAGCAACTCGGCTTTGACCCCATGCGCTGGGATGTATGGACCGACCCTGCCATGAGAGAGCCGAACAAGTTTACCCGGTACTTCCAGAACAACGATATCTTTGGGATGATGGTCGCCGTGAAGAACGGACTGAACACGACGGTCGTGAGCGGCAACTATCCGGATGTCATCGACATCCTCAAGCGCAACGTATCCTATCAGGCAATCGTGGAGCAGTCGAAGACTCCCGAGCAGGCGTTGAAGGACGCCGCCGCGCAGTTGCGCAAGTAGGGCACTCGCAAAGACCACGAAAAGCCGCGGAGGGATCTCCGCGGCTTTTCCCTTCGGCGCCGTCGCCGATCGATTCGGGAAGGTATGAGATCGTGAAACAGAGCCTCTTCCACAGCTCGATGCGACGAGCACCCTACGTCTTCGTCCTGCCCTTCATCATTTCGGTCCTGGTTTTCTATCTGTACCCGATCATCGGCACGATCGTGATGAGCTTCCAGGACGTCGTTCCGGGAGAAACACGGTGGATCGGAACAGCGAACTACCAGAAGATGTTCTCGGAGGATTTCTACAAGGCGCTGGGCAACAGCTTCAAATACACGGTGCTCACCATTCTCATCCTCATCCCTATGCCGGTTGTTCTCGCCGTGATGCTGAACTCGCAGCGCCGCAAAACGAACGCCGTGTACCGCGCGCTGCTGTTCCTTCCCTCCCTGGTCTCGGTCGTCGTGGCGGGAACCATCTTCCGCCTGATGTTCGCCTACTCGCCAAGAGCCGTTACCAATGCGGTGGTCGTGTTTCTCGGCGGACGGGCGACAGACTGGGTTCTGGGCGGCGCGGGTCCGGCGATGTTCCTCATGGTCATGATCGCTGTATGGCGGTGGACCGGGGTGAATATCGTCTACTTCCTCTCCGGCCTGCAGAGCATCCCCACGGAGCTCTACGAGGCGGCCGATATCGATGGAGTCGGCCCCCTTTCGCGACTGCTCTACATCACGCTCCCGCTGCTGAAACCGACGATCATTTTCGTGACGACGATAAGCATTTTCGGCGGCTTCGCCATGTTCGAGGAGAGCTTCATCTTCTGGCAGGGACAGTCGCCGAACAATATCGGGCTGACCATGGTCGGGCTCATCTACAAGAAAGGCTTCCAGACCGGCAGCCTGGGGCTCGCCTCGTCCACCGGTATCATCCTTATGGTCGTCATACTTGTCGTGAGCTGGATTGCCCTCAAGTCCTTTGGATTCTTCAAGAGGGAGTCGTAGAAATGGCCATCCACACACAGAGACTGAGCGTGTCGGAAGCAGGAAAGTACGTCCTGCTGGGGATCGTGGCACTCCTGTTCGTTTTTCCCATTTATTCGCTCATCACCGCATCCTTCCGGCCGGGCCGTGACCTGATGCGCTATGGCGTCACGTTTGCAAGCATCATCCCCAACTTCTTCAGCACGAACAACTATACGGCGCTCATTACGGGGCACAGCGGCGCGTATCCGATCTGGTACAGGAACAGCATTCTCCTCGCTTTTTTCCAGACCGGTCTCACGCTGGCGTTTTCGTCATTCGTCGGATACGGTCTCGGTGTCTATCAGTTCAAGGGACGAAACGCCCTGACCATGCTGGTCCTTGTCATCTTGATCGTTCCTCTCCAGATCCTCATCCTGCCGCTCTACAAGCTGATGACGACCTTGCACGCCATGAACACATTTCCCGGCATACTCCTGCCATTCATCGTCTCTCCCTTCGCGATATTTTTTTTCCGCCAGTACGCGATGGGGATTCCGAAAGACTTCCTCGATGCGGGAAGAATCGACGGGCTTAGCGAGTATTCGATATTCTTCAGAATTTCCGCGCCCCTCATGATTCCCGCTTTTGGCGCAATGGCTATCCTCGTCGCCCAGCAGAGCTGGAACAATTTCCTGTGGCCCCTGATCGTGGTGACGACGGCGAACATGTTCACGCTCACGATCGGATTGAACAGCCTGCTCACCCCGTATGGGAACAACTACGACATGCTCATCGCCGGATCATGCGCCGCATCCGTGCCGATCATCATCGTCTTCTTTTTCTTCCAGAAATACTTCATCTCCGGTCTCAGCGCGGGAGGGATCAAGGGATGAGCTCATGATGCAGGCGCGGGTTTCCTTCGACAGGGAGCTCATCAAGTCTACGATTGACGAGAGGCTTTTCGGGTCTTTCATCGAGCACCTGGGCCGGGCCATCTACGGCGGCATCTATGAACCGGGTCATCCCAAAAGCGACAAGGAGGGATTCCGCACCGACGTGCTCGACCTGGTGCGGGAGCTGCGCGTCCCCCTCATCCGGTACCCCGGCGGCAACTATGTCTCCGCCTTCAACTGGGAGGACAGCGTCGGTCCCGTGGAACGCCGACCGCGAAGGCTCGACCTTGCCTGGCGATCCGTCGAGCCGAACACCGTCGGGCTGAACGAGTTCGCCCGCTGGTCGAAAAAGGCGGGCGCCGAGCTGATGATCGCGCTCAACCTGGGTACCCGGGGCATCGACGCGGCACGGAATCTCGTCGAGTACTGCAACCATCCCGGGGGTTCCTACTGGAGCGATCTCCGAAGGTCACATGGGGCGGCGGAGCCTCACGGGTTCAAAGTGTGGTGCCTGGGCAACGAGATGGACGGACCGTGGCAGGTGGGCTACAAGACGGCCGACGAGTACGGGAGGCTCGCTTCCGAGGTAGGCAAGGCGCTCAAGCTCTTCGATCCCTCGCTGGAGCTCGTTGCCTGCGGCAGCTCGAACACGCGGATGCCGACCTTCCCCCAATGGGAGGCGACGGTCCTCGATCACTGCTATGACACGGTGAACTACATCTCGCTGCACAACTACTTCAAGAACCTGAGCGACGACCTGCCGACGTTCCTCGGCGAATCCATCGACATGGACAACTTCATCCGGACGATCATCTCCACGGCGGATTTCGTCAAGGCGAAAAAGCGCAGCAGGAAGACCATCAACCTTTCGTTCGACGAATGGAACGTCTGGTTCCACTCCCGGCAGGCCGACGAGGTGGTCGAGCCATGGACCGTCGGTCCCCCCCTGCTGGAGGACGTCTACACCTTCGAGGACGCCCTGGTCGTGGGGTGCTGCCTGATCACGCTCCTCCGCCACGCGGACCGGGTGCGGATTGCGTGCCTCGCGCAGCTGGTCAACACCATTGCCCCCGTGATGACGGAGAACAAGGGGCCGGCCTGGCGGCAGACCATCTTCTATCCCTTCCTCCACGCGTCACTGTTCGGCAGAGGCGAGGTGCTGGAGACATTCATCCATTCGCCGGTGTATGAGAACGCGACGCATGGCGAGGTCCCCTACCTCGAGTCGATCGCCACTTTCAATCGGGAGGCGGGGGAGGTCACCCTGTTTGCCGTCAACCGGAACGTCAGGGAAGAGCTGGTTGTTGAGGGAAAGCTCGCGGGATTCGACGGCTGCAAGGTGCGGGAGCATATCGTGCTTGCGCATGCGGATCCCAAGGCGGCGAACACTAAAGAGAACCCGACGAACGTGACGCCGCACCGCATCAGCACCACGAGCGTGGACAAGGGCGTGCTGCGGGCCGTTCTGCCCCGGCTGTCGTGGAACGTCATCCGCCTGGGAGCGGGGGGAAAAACGCCTTGAGCTCTTACAGGTACAATCTCAGGACGATGTCCTGATCGTAGTTGCCGAACCCCCGGCCGAAGATGTTCATGCCTCCGACGTTCTGCGCGTCTTCCTTGATGCCGAGCCTCACCTTGATCGAATGATGCTCGGAGAGCTTCAAGTCCGCCACCGTCACCTGTGATACCTGCACCCCGTCGATGTAGGATCCGTCATCGTTGATGCTCCAGACCTTGTTCAGGCCGTACTGGGACCCCTCCAGCTTCCACCACTCGGGAGTGTATGTTCCCCTCTTGTCCCCGAAGTCTCCCGGAGAGATCCACGTGCCGATCTCCACCCCGTTCACCCACAACGTGATATCGGAGCGCCAGTGCGGATTGGTGCCGGGCGTCTCAGAGGAGAGCTCCGCCGTGACCTCCAGCTTCCGCACGGGTTTCTCCTGATAGAGCGCATTGTTGGGGAACTGGTAGACCACGTACCCCTTCTCGAACCACAGGAGCCCCGCTTTCACGCGTTCGGGCTCGAGGAAAGAGGCCGGTGTGTCCAGATAGCCGATTATCTTCTCCGTCGAGCACATGCCGCAGGGGGGCGATACCTTGTACTCGATGAAGAGCCCGATCGGCATCTCGACCTCTATGGCGTCGTTGAGAGCTTTCGGTTCCGTGAACTCGATGATGAACTCGTCATAGAGGGAGGCGCAGATCTTCTGCGTGCCCTTGAACGCCTTCAAGCTCCTGGTCTCGATGAGCCGTGCGTCTTCAAGGAGCATGATATTGGTGGCGATGGTCGACTGGGGAAGACCCATCTCCTGCGTTATCTCATTCACGTTCCTGTCACCTTTGCGCAGGATCTCGAGAATCTTGAGACGCACGTCGGATGCAAGGCCTTTCAGCGCCTTGAAATCCTGGGGGAGCTGGATGATCATTATTCTTCCGTTGCTCTTTTCATGACTCACGGATGCTCACCTCATCAGCATGTTCCAATAAATATCGCAGATTATAATATCATTTTTTATGATTTGTTCAACCCAAAAGCCGACTGAATCGACATTTTCTCTGTATCTTTCAACGAATTTGATAAACATCACAATTGATGGCCTGAAAAGAGCCTTCAGGCCGCTGCCAGCACGACCCTCCCGCCGGCTTCTTGACGCGTGCGGCGGAACCTACTAGACTCGGGCCAATTCGGGAAGCGATCAGGAATGGAATGCTTCCCATATTCCACCTCAACTGCACGGAGTACCGTGAAACTGCACGGAGTACCGTGCAAGACTTGACGGAGAAGAACATCCTATGGCCAAACTGACAGGAAAAGTCCTGATTGCGCAGGGCGGGGGCCCTACCGCGGTCATCAACCAGTCCCTCGTGGGCGCCGTGCTCGAGTCCCGGAAGTTCCCCGAGGTCACGCGGGTCTATGGAGCGACAAACGGAGTGCGCGGCATCGTGAACGAGGACTTCCTCGATCTTTCCCAGGAGACCACGCATAACCTGGAGCAGGTTGCGATGACCCCTTCCAGCGCGCTCCTGTCCACCCGGGACAAGCCCGATGATGCGTACTGCCGGGAAATCTTCAAGGTCTGCCAGGCCCACGACGTACGCTACTTCTACTATATCGGGGGGAACGACAGCGCGGATACCGTGCGGATCGTCAACATCAACGCGGAAAGCGCCGGGTATGACATGCGCTGCATCCACATCCCCAAGACAGTGGACAATGACCTGGTGGTCAACGACCACACGCCCGGCTTCGGGTCCGCGGCGCGTTTCGTCGCGCAGGCATTCATGGGGTACAACCTGGACAACCGGGCGCTGCCGGGCGTGTTCATCGGCGTGATAATGGGCCGCAACGCCGGCTTCCTCACCTCCTCATCGACTCTGGGACGCAAGTACCCCGACGACGGGCCGCACCACGTGTATGTCCCCGAGCGGCCATTCTCCGAGGAGCAGTTCCTTCGAGACGTAAAGGCCACCATGGACATGTACGGGCGGTGCGTCGTTGCCGTGAGCGAGGGCGTCCTGGACAAGGACGGCAAGCCCTTCATGACCAAGCTGACAGGGAGCAGAGAAGCCGACGCGCACGGCAACCTTCAGCTCTCAGGCTCCGGCGCCCTGGGGGACATGCTGTCGGACATGGTGAAGGAGAAGCTCAAGATCAAGCGGGTGCGGGCCGACACCCTCGGCTATGCGCAGCGCTCCTACCTCGGCGTGGTTTCCGATGTCGACGCGCACGAGGCGCGCGAGGTCGGGGAGAAGGCGGCGCAGTTCGCGATCTGGCACGACGTGGACGGCTCCATCACGATCCAGCGGACGGGCAACTACTCGGTCGACTACCGCATAGTCCCGCTGGAGGAAATAGCGGCGAAGACGAAGACCATGCCGAAGGAGTTCCTCACAGCCGAGGGGAACGACACGACATGGGAGTTCTACAACTACGGCCGGCCGCTCCTCGGCTCGGGATTCCCCAACGTGCACCGCATCCGGGCGCCGAAGGTGGCCAAGATTCTCAAGAACGACAAATAGGGCCGCAGACGGCAACCAGGGGCCGCAAGCGGCACGCGCAGGGACGCGCGACGGCAACCAGGGCCGCGGGCACCGCGCCTGTCTGCGCGCTGCGTTCAGCCGGTTCCCCTGTAGCCGAACAGCTTCCTCTCCTTGATGACCGCGACCACTACGTCCGGAACAAGCGCTTCCCACGCAGGATCTCCCGTTTGCATCCTCGCAAGGACCGCATGGGGCAGAACCGAAAGGTCCGCATCCGCTGGCGCAGGGATGTCCTCCAAGAAATGGTTCTCAAGAAGGTATTCATAGAGGTGACGCAGCGGGGCGGGCACCTTGAAGGTGGCCGCCGTGACGATCTCTCCGCTGTTGTTCTTCCACGGGTAGATGTAGAGCCGCACGGGTCCGCCGAGAAGCTGCCCCAGGGCTTCCAGGATTCCCCCCGCAAGGTCCCCGTAGTGCTTCTCCTCGAGAATCTGCGCCATGGTGGGCACGCCCAGCACCATCCCGATGCGCTCTTTCGTGTAGCGCCGCAGGTAGGTTGTGACGCTGTGGAAACGCGAATAGTTCGAGATCATCACTGTCCTGCCCAGGGCGCGCAGCGTGTCCATCCGGGCCAGGAAATCGGCATGCTCCACCTGCTCGCCCAGCGACAGGAGGTTGCGCAGGGTCATTTCCAGGAGCACCACAGGCTCGCGGCCCTGCACGTCCTGCTCGCTCCGCATGCGCTGGAGGGAGCGCTCCAGCATGTCGAGAGTGACCCGAGTGATGGGGCGGAAGCTTCCGCGCTCGATCAGAACCGGCGCGTGGTAGAGGAGCTCCGCGGGCTCCACCACCTCCCCGTCCGGGGCGAACAGGGCCGCGTTGGTCAGACGCTGCTGGACGAGCTGCAGGCTCATGAGCCGGTTGTCCACACCGTTGAACGCCGGTCCGGACAACCGGATCATGTCCACTTCCATCCTGTCCCGGGTCAGCCCGTCCATGAGGGAACCGATGAGGACCTCAGGCCGCGCGTGGTCATTGAATGCGCCGTGGATCAGGTTGACGCCCAGCACGCCCAGCGCCTCCTGCTGGCGCGCGTTTTCCTGGTCCCACATGCGGGCATGGATGATGATCTCCGACGGCCGCGCGCGCGGCTCCGCCTGGAACCGGATTCCCAGCCAGCCCTGGCCCTCCTCCTGGCGGGAGAAGCTCCTGGCCGTCACGGTGTCGGCGAACACGAAGAACTTCGTCGTGGCGCCGCGCGTTGCTTCCAGCCGCTCCAGGAGCAGGCTCCATTCGTGGTCCAGCATCGATTGCAGGCGCTGCCGGCTGACGTAGCGCCTGCCCGGGCCGTACACCGCGTCCGACACGGCCATGTCGTAAGCGGATATCGTCTTGGCAACGGTGGCGGCAGCGCCCCCGACATGAAAGAACCACCGCGCCACTTCCTGGCCCGCGCCGATCTCCGCAAAGGTTCCGTACCGGGCGGCGTCGATGTTGATCCCGAGCGCCTTGTCGTGCGTGCTCAGCGCGTTCATCCCCATGGACCAAAGTATGCATCCGCCGCGCAAAAACGGCCATCCCTCGGCCTTGACGTGCCTTGACAGGCCCCTATCATGGCACCCAGAGGAGAGGGGAAGTGAAGACGAACGTCGGAAGCGGAGACCGCGGTATCACGAGCCTCCTGAGCGGCGAGCGGGTGCCCAAGAGCCATGCACGGGTGGAGGCATGCGGTGAAGTGGACGAGCTTGCGTCGGTGCTTGGCGCCTGCGCGGCCGCGCTCTCCCCTGCGCACGCCGCGCTCCAACAGGAGATTCAGGGCGTCCAGAGCGATCTCCTGCACATTGGCGCGTGGCTCGCCACGAGCCCGGGCTCGCCGACCCGGCAGATGCTGCGCACGATCAGTCCGGACCGGATACGTGAGATGGAGGACGCAATCGACAGGCTGGAAGGGGAGCTTGCACCGCTTCAAAGCTTTGTCCTGCCGGGGGGGCACACCACCGCGGCCTGGGCTCACATTGCACGGACCGTCTGCCGCAGGGCGGAGCGGCGCGTCCAGTCTCTTGGTACTGACGCCGGGGAGGCCGCGGGGGAGTCATCGGGAGGGATCCTTGCCTATCTGAACAGGCTCTCCACGTACCTCTTTGCCCTTGCGCGCTACTGCAACAAGCTGCATGGCGTGCCTGAGGCGACGTGGAAGGGATGAAGACGGAGCCTGCCGCCCCCTTTACGACAAGGCTCCTGGACCGCTCACGGCTCTCGAAGAAAGCCTTCCAGATCGAGCTGGATCGTCCGAGCGGCTTTCAATTCCTGCCCGGCCAGAGCATCACGATAGTGAAAGAGTCCGTGCAAAGGGACTACTCCCTTGCCTGCGCACCGGACTCAGCCCGGCTGACGCTGTGCGTGCGCCACGTTCCTCATGGGCTTCTCTCGCCCTTCCTTGCCGCAGCCCCCTTGGGAACGTCCCTCACCTTCACAGGCCCTCACGGCTATTTCCTTTTTCGGCAGTCGCCGCGGCCGGCGGTCTTTGTGGCAACGGGCGCGGGAGTGGCTCCGTTTTTCTCGATGGTGAGCGCGGGCATCAGCGGCTTTACGATGCTCCACGGTGCGCGGACAGCGGACGAGCTCTACTACGGGAAACATCTCCGCGCAGCGTCGGCCAGGTACGTGCCCTGTCTTTCAGAGGGAAGTGTCCCAGGGTGCTTCACGGGTCGGGTCAGCGACTGGGCGCGGGAGCACCTGTCTCCGCAGGCATATGACTTCTATCTCTGCGGAAGCCGGGAAATGATCCGTGACGTCACGCTTCTTGCGGACGAACGGTTTCCCGGCTCCCTGGTGCTCACGGAAATCTTCCACTGAAACCGAGAGGCTTTTGCGGATGACGTGGCGACGGTCTTCGCGCGGTGCTATACTGGCAGAGATCGGCGCAGATCGGCGCAGGAGGAAGTGCATGAAAAAACCCAGGAAGATCCGCAAAGTATTCACGAGCAAACCCACGATCGAAGGCGCGGGAGTCCATCTGCGCCGGGCATTCGGGTTTGCCGAGACCCCTCTCTTCGATCCGTTCCTGCTGCTCGACGACTTTCGAGGGGACGAGCCGCAGCACTTCATCAAGGGCTTCCCCTGGCATCCCCACCGGGGCATCGAGACCATCACCTACATGCTCAATGGGACTGTCGAACACGGGGACAGCATGGGAAACCAGGGCACGATCGGCCCGGGCGACACGCAGTGGATGACGGCCGGCAGCGGAATCATCCACCAGGAGATGCCCCGGGGAGACCCGGGCGGTGTCATGGGGGGCTTCCAGCTCTGGGCGAATCTCCCTGCCTCTCACAAGATGATGGATCCCCGCTACCGGGACGTGAAAAGCGGGCAGGTCCCTGAAATCACGAACGCCTCCGGCGTCCGCACGAGGATCATCTGCGGTCAGGTGGAGGGCCAGACAGGGCCGGTGCGGGACGTGGTCATCGACCCGGAATACCTCGACATCACCATTCCCGCGCATACCGACTACACGCACCCGACGCGCGTCGGGCACACCGTGTTCGCCTACGTCATCCAGGGACGGGCGTGCTTCTGCGACCAGAAGAATCCGTTCAGTTATGAGGCGGAAGGCGCGGGATGGTCCGACCTGCGGATAAGCCCCTGGGTGCAGAATACGAACCTTGTGCTCTTCGAGGACGGTGATCACCTCGTTGTCTCCACCGAAGACGAGCCGGTGCGTTTCCTGCTGGTGGCCGGCAGACCGATACGGGAGCCCGTGGCGTGGTACGGACCGATCGTCATGAACACCCGGGAAGAGCTTCGGATCGCGTTCGAGGAGTATTCAAACGGCACATTCATAAAGGCGAGGAAGGATTCTCTTTGACCATGCGTTGCCCCTCTAGATAAATTGGTCCCATAGAGGGGGGTACGCCATGGCCCGGGACAATCCTTCCGTGTTCGACGATCTCCTGCGCGAAGAGCGCGAGTTTCCTCCGTCTCCCGCATTCCGCGAGCGCGCGGTGATCCGGGACCGGGGGATCTACGACTCCTCTGCAAAGGACGCCGAGGCGTTCTGGGAGAACGAGGCGAAGCTCCTGCACTGGTTCCAGCCCTGGACCAAGGTGCTGGAGTGGACCCCTCCCCACGCGCGCTGGTTCGTGGGGGGGACGACCAACATCAGCTACAACTGCCTGGACCGGCACCTGCAGGGACCGCGGCGGAACAAGGCGGCCCTCATCTGGGAGGGGGAGAACGGCGATATCCGCACCCTCACGTACCTGCAGCTCCACCGCGAGGTCTGCAAGTTCGCCAACTGCCTGAAGGAGCTCGGCGTCACGAAGGGCGACAGGGTGGCGATCTACATGCCCCTGCTCCTGGAGACGGCGGTCTCCATGCTGGCGTGCGCCCGGATAGGGGCGATCCACAACGTGGTGTTCGGCGGGTTCTCCCCGGATGCGCTTGCCGACCGGATCAACGACTCGGGCTGCAAGGTGCTGATCACCGCGGACGGCGGCTGGCGGCGCGGCACCGTGGTGCCGCTGAAGCACAACGCCGACCGGGCGCTGGAGAGCTGCCCGACCGTGGAGCACGTGATCATCGTCAAGCAGCTCCCCGGGGAGCCGCACCTCATCCACATCACCGAGGGCCGGGACCGCTGGTATCATCGCATGATGGACCACCAGAAGGCGGACTGTCCCGCGGTGCCGCTGGACTCTGAGGACACGCTGTTCATCCTCTACACCTCCGGCACGACGGGAAAGCCCAAGGGGATCGTGCATGCCGCCGGCGGCTACGCCGTGGGCGTCCATACCACCGCCCGCTACCGTCTTCGATCTTCGCGACGAGGACATCTTCTGGTGCACGGCGGACGTGGGCTGGGTCACCGGCCACAGCTACGTGGTGTACGGACCGCTCCTGGCCGGGGCCACGGTGCTCCTCTACGAGGGGGCGCCCGATTTCCCGGAGAAGGACCGGTACTGGGAGATGATCGAGCGCCACCGCGTGTCGGTCTTCTACACGGCGCCCACCGCCATCCGCTCCTTCATGAAGTGGGGCGACGAGCTGCCCGCGCGGCACGACCTGTCCAGCCTCCGGCTCCTCGGCACCGTGGGAGAGCCCATCAACCCCGAGGCGTGGATGTGGTACCACGCGCACATCGGCCGCGAGAACTGCCCCATCGTGGACACGTGGTGGCAGACGGAGACCGGCGCGATCATGATCAGCGGGCTGCCCGGGGTCTCCACGATGAAGCCGGGCTTTGCCGGCACGCCGCTCCCGGGCATTTCCGCGACCGTGCTCGATGAGGCCGGGCAAGGAGGTGAAGGAGGGCAGCGGCCTGCTGGCCATCACCCGGCCCTGGCCCTCGATGCTCCGCACGCTCTGGGGGGACGATGAGCGCTACGTGCAGACCTACTTCTCCCGCTGGGACGCGAAGACCTATTTCCCCGGTGACGGCGCAAAACGCGACAAGGCGGGGAACTTCATGATCCTCGGACGCGTGGACGACGTGCTCAACGTCTCGGCGCACCGGATCGGCACCATGGAGATCGAGTCCGCGCTGGTGGATCATCCGGCCGTGGCGGAGGCGGCGGTGGTCGGAAGGAGCCACGACCTCAAGGGCCAGGCCATCGTGGCATTCGTGAGCCTGAAGAACGGCCACGCACCGGGCAGCTCCATGGGGAGGAACTGAAACAGCACGTGGTGAAGAAGATCGGCGCCCTTGCCCGTCCCGAGGAGATCCTCTTCACGCGCGACCTGCCCAAGACCCGATCGGGGAAGATCATGCGACGCCTGCTGCGCGACATCGCGGAGGGCCGGGCGCTGGGCGATGTGACGACCCTTGCCGACCCCGCGGTCGTGGCAGCACTGCGCGAGGAGTACGAGGAAAAGTACGGCGGTTGAGGGTCCCGCCTCAGCCGGTGCGGCGCCGAATCCGCTTAACTTCACGGAGTACCGTGCAAGGTACCGCGGCGCGGCCTGATGTAGATCGTGCCTCCCGCTTTTCGCGCGCGGCCGAAATACGAGAGAAAAGTGCGGAGGATGCGCCCGCGCACGAGCGCGCTCGTCCGACGCCGGGACTCCAGCCTGATCTCTTCCACGATCCGCGCGGTCTTGGGACCCGCAATCAGGGCGTACAGCGACTGCCGCCTCTCCTCTGTGAGGGTGGCAAAGGCAACCGCGCACACCTTGTCGGGCATCCGCATCAGGACATTCTGAAGCGTCGTCCTGTCGGCGCGGCTTACGCAATCCCAGACCAGCGCTGAATAGTCCGCGGGGTGCCGCGGCGCCGAATCCGCGGGGTACCGCGGCGCGGGTAAGTCTTTCACGATTTCAGCTGATAGTCCGGCTCATTTCCCGGCTTCCACTTGATTCCGCAGCCCCTGCTCGCCTTCTGCTCGGCGCTGACGGGTTTTCCCGCCAGCAGCGCGTCCAGGGCGCTCCTCAGATCGCTTCCCGTGAGGGGCACCCCGTTGCCCGGCCTGCTCCCGTCCATCTGCCCCCTGTAGACCAGCTCACGATCCTTGTTGAAGAGGAAGAAATCCGGCGTGCAGGCGGCGTGATACGCCTTTGCCACCTCCTGGCTCTCATCGTACAGGTACGGGAATGTATAGCCCGCTGCCGCTGCTTCCTGTGCCATCATCTCCGGCCCATCCTGAGGATGCGAGGCGATGTCATTCGCGCTTATCCCGACCGCGGACAGTCCCTTTTCCTGGTACTCCTTTATGAGCCGGGTGAGCTCTTTCTGCACGTGCTTCACGTACGGGCAGTGGTTGCAGAGAAAGACCACCAGGAGGGCGCGCGCCGAGCGGAAATCATCGCGGGACACCATCCGCCCCGTGCCGGGCTCGGGAAGCTTGAAATCGGGGGCCCTGGTGCCCAGCACGAGCATCGTTGATTCTGCGGCCATTCGTCACCCCAGCTTTCTCTTGAAGAACGTCACCATCTGCGTGTACGCATCATTGGCCTGGTCGGTCTTCCAGAGCTGGCCGTTCTGGACCATGAAACCATGGGGCAGGCCCTGGTACACCTTGAGCTCGAAGTATTTGCCCGCCTTCTGGAGGGCGGTAGCATATTGGAAGATCCCCGCGATGGGGCTGGCCTGATCCGCGCTGCCATGGATCATGAGCAGGGGATGCTGGAGCTGGTCGATCTCATCGATCGGCTTCACCGGCTGGGCAGCCGAGCCGCCATTGTTGGGAAAGCCATACCATGCCACGCCCGCTGCAAAATCATTGATGACGGGCAGGAAGAGCATCGTGTATCTCCCGCCCGCGCAGAAGCCGGTGAGACCGATCCTGTTAGGGTCTACGTCGCTGCGTGCCTTGAGCACCGCTATGGAGTCCCTGACGAGCCGACCTACAACCTCGTCCGAGGGGCTTTTCTCGAATGTCTGCCAGCCGGCGGCCAGGACGACGAAACCGTCCGCGGCGAACCTGTCCGCCATGTCCTTGTAGCCCTGCTCGAGGCCATTGAACGAGTGGATGAGAACGATGCCTGGTTTTCTCCCCGGACCGGGGCCCGCCGACAGGTAAGACGCGTACATTTTGCCTCCGCTGGCCACGTCCATCATCTGTCCCGTGTTCTGCGCGGAAAGCGGGATCGCGAGCGCGGCCAGGACCGCCACAACCCCGACTCGTGAATAGAGATGCATTGAAAACCTCCTGAAAAGCGCGGCGCCGAATCCGCGAAACTGTACGGAGTACCGTGCAAGGTACCGCGATGCAGAATCCGCGGAATACCGCGATGCAATCAAAGATACGCACGCGAGGGGGGGTCCGGGAAATCCCGCGGCCGCCATGCCCGTACGGGAATACCCGTTCGACGAGAACGTCGTCCTGGCAAATGGACTCATCCGGCGGATCGTGCTACCTTCTCAATCGTGACGCATGCAAGGATTCAGACCATGCACAGGGAGGCCTGAGGTGAAAGCGGGGGAAGACAGGACCGTCGGGATCAGCGACATCAGGCTTTACATTCCCCCTCCTTCCATTGAATTGAGAGAGCTGGTGGCCAAACGGGTGCTTCTCAATCCCCGGCTGGACCGGCATCTCGAACGGGCCTGCAGGGTGACAGGACAGAAGGCGATCCGGTTTCCAGAAATCTGGGAGGACAGCGCGACTCTGGCTGCCACGGCCGCATACGATCTGCTGCGGGAGAATCCTTCGATAGACGCGAAGACCCTGCGGCACCTGGCCGTAGGCACGGAGACGGGCGGGGACCACGCGAAGCCCCTCTCTGCGTCCCTCCAGGGCATGCTGCAAAGGGCCGGAATCGAGCTTCCCGGATCTCTTTCCAGCTTCGAAGTCAAGCACGCCTGCGCCGGGGGGACCATGGCGCTCTTGAGCGTGGCAGGGATGCTCGCGGTCGGCGGCAGGCCGCGGGATTCGGCGCTCGTTGTCAGCACCGACATTGCCCGCTACGAGACCGAGTCTACCGCTGAAATCACGCAGGGCGCGGGCGCGGTGGCGGTGCACGTGGAGACTTCACCGAAGCTCATCGAGCTCGACCTTTCCACTCTCGGGTTCCATTCCATGGATGTGGACGATTTCTTCCGACCCTTCGGCTCCGAGACCGCCCGCGTGAACGGCACCTACTCGATGCGCTGCTACGGGGAAAGCCTTGAAGCGGCGTTTCTCGATCACTGCGCACGCAGGGGAGAGAGGCCTGATCGGACGCTTCGGGAGACCGACTACTTTGTCCTGCACACCCCTTTCCGCAACATGCCTGAAAGCGCAATGATGAGGCTCCTCGAGCGCGTGCTCGGTCTGGATACCGAGGCTGCCCGGACTTTCCTTGCGGAGAAGAGCTTTGCAGAGGCCGTGGATCCGTTCGCGCGGATCGGGAACCTGTACACCGGCTCGCTCACCGCGGCCCTCTCTTTCCTGCTCTCGGAGAGATTCCGCGCAATCGGGCAGGGCATCACCGGCAAACGGATACTCCTCGCTTCGTACGGCTCGGGGAACACAATGGTGGTGATGGCGGCCCGGATTGCCCGGGACGCGGCGAGCGTGGTCTCCCGCTGGAACATCGACAAGGTCTTCACTTCCGCCCGGATCGCCTCCTATGAAGAGTACGAGGCCTGGACGACGGGTCCCGTGCAGCCGGAGCTGCAGGCACGGCTCATGGAAAATGCAAAGCTGCCGCCGAATGCCTTCATGCTGTCCGGCATACGCAAGGATGGTTACCGTGAATACGAGTTCAGGAAAGCCCGCGAGATCGGAGACGGAGTCGCGCAAAGAGGAGCACCTGACGATATGCACCGATCCGTCGCGATATCAGGTTGAGGGCGGGGGAGCCGGCTTCGAAGGGGTGAGATTCATCCACGATGCTCTGCCCGAGATCGCGGATGAAGAGCTGGATACTTCCGTCAGTTTCCTCGGACAGAAAATCGCGCTTCCGTTCTTCATCTCGTGCATGACCGGCGGCTCGGAAGGAGGGTTTCGGGCGAATAAGGCTCTCGTTGCCGCGGCCCAGGAGCTCGGGATCCCCGTCGGCCTGGGGTCCATTCGGATCCTCGCGCGCAGGCCCGAGCTCTTCGCGCACTTTCATTTGAAGCCCCTCGCGCCTGACGTGCCCGTGATTGCAAACATCGGAGCGGTCCAGGTGCGGGACGGCGACATCGGAGAGCTTCTGGCGCTGCTGGAGAGACTGGAAGTGCAGGCGCTCGCCGTGCACCTGAACCCGGGGCAGGAGCTCTTCCAGCCGGGGGGGACCGGGATTTCCGCGGCGTGAAGGAGGCAATCGCGCGCCTGGGCGAGCGCTGCCGGCTGCCGCTCATCGTCAAGGAGACAGGCTTCGGCATCATGCCCTGTCACGTCCGCGCGCTTCAAAAGGCGGGCGCCGCATACATTGACCTGGCGGGCGGGGGCGGCACCAATTGGATTTCCGTGGAATCCTATCGGCTCCCCGAAGAGGAGCGGGCCGTGGCGCTCGAGTTCGCCGACTGGGGGGTTCCTACCGCCCTCCTGCTCGGTTCCTTCGGCGGCTCGGTCGAGCATCTCCTGGCTTCGGGCGGCATACGCACCGGCATGGACGCGGCGAAGGCGCTCGCCATGGGCGCGGAGCTGGCCGGGTTTGCGCTCCCCGTGATCCGGGAAGCAACGCGCGGCGGCGCCCAGGCCGTGGTCAGCCTTTTCCGGCGCATGGAAGGAACGCTCAGGACCGTCATGCTGCTGACAGGATCTCGGACGGTCCGCGATCTACGGAAGGGAAGGACGTGGTGCGAGCCGGGCTTTGCGGCTGCGCTGGATTCCTTCAGAAAGTCGGCAGCGCTTGTGGAAGGCAAATTCGCCGAGCCCTAGCCAAGGACGGCGAGCTCGGCCGAGGCATGGATGCCGAAAGGCCGAGCCTAGTTACTCGAGTCTGCCGCCCCATCCCCCGGCTTCCCGCACCCGCACCGGGGCCGCGAGCGAGATCCCCGCGCGCGCTGCCTCTTCCTCGAGAGAAGCGGCAACGAGGTGCGCGCTTTCCCCATCCCGGGCAACAAGGAAGAACGCACCCCCGCCGCCCGCGCCGCTCAACTTGCCGCCAAGGGCGCCGGCCCTTTTTCCGGCCTTCAGCAGCCGGTCCAGCCACGGACTGCTCAGCCCCAGGCCCCGCAGACGCTCCATTGCCTGATCGGCCAGACGCGCAATGTCCTGCGCTCCGCCAGGAGCAGGAGCAGCCAGTGCCTCCCGCGCCGCGCCGGCCGCTCTGCCGAGGTCCTGTATCGCGTCGCGCGTTTCCCGGTGCCCCGCGCTCATCCGCTCGCCGAGCATTGCCACGAGCGCCCCGCAGGCTTCGACGCGCGGCACCGCGGCCACCACCAGGTGCAGGGGAGCACTGAAGAGCGGCTGATATTCGGGAAGGGCGGGCGGCCGGGGCTGGAAGGCAAACAGCCCATCCAGAATTGAGAGGCCCGTGTCGATGCCGGAAGGGGTGCCGTGGAATAATCTTTCCGCGTCGTGCGCAAGACCCCACTCCCGAAGGGGATTGCCGGGAGCGCCTGCATGGAAAAGCTCCCCCGTGTGCGCGAGTGCCGCCCTGGCAAGAGCCGCGCAGAGCGCGGCCGAGCTGCCGAAGCCGACGCCGCGCGGCACCTCCGATCCGACCGCCACCCGGCAACGCGCCCGGGAAAGCTCAGGGAGGAGGGTTTCCAGGCGCGTGAGAATCCTGAGGACGGTTTCCCGGTCCTCAGGGGCTATGGCGCCGAGGTCCCAGTCTCCCATTGCATCCGCCCAGAGTCTCACCGTGGTTTTTTCCCGGAGCGATACCCCGACCGCCGTGTGACCGTACACGGCAGCGTGCTCCCCGAACAGGATGAGCTTGCCGGATGCCCTGCCTATTCCTCCCACAGTACGCCCTTCTGCGAGGCGTGCACGCGCTGAATCTCCTTCCCCTCGGCAAGCGCGGCTGACCCAGCCGGCAGGAGGCAGGCTCCCAGCTCGTTTCCCGCGCCCAATGCCTTGCACCAGGCGGCGTCCAATCCCCGGGGAGTCGCGATCTCCGCGGAGACTCCCATGGCCCTGCCCACGCGCAGCCCCAGCTCTCTGCAGGCGCGCAGATGCCGCTGCGCCTCCGCGGTGGTGCGCGCGTGGACAAACTCGAGCACGCTGCGGTTCGATTCCTCGAGAAACAACTGCGCGTCGCCCGGATGGGATTCCTTCCAGAGGGCATAACAGCGGATGGCTTCGGAGGTGGACACGGGCGAAGGCCCGGGAAAAAGGCAGACGACAGGGTCCTCCCAGAGACGGCACGGTTCCCAGACGGGCAGGGGACCGCCGTGAAAAACTCCCATGCCGCCGCGAAATGAACAGCTCACGTCATACCCGCTTCCCGCTCCTCCCTGTGCCCTGCGATGGGCCCCAATGGCGAGCGCGAGGACCGACGGGTCCAGCGGGTCGGGCCGGCAGCCTGCCGCGTCCAGCAGGGCGCACACAAGGCCCGCCGTGACCGCGGCGCTCGATCCGAGACCGGATTTCCTGCCGTCCGAGCTGAAGAGAGCGGAGGAGTCCACGAGGATGCGCGCGCTCCTGAGTCCTTTCCCGCCGCGCTTGTTCCGCAGCCACTTCTCCACCTCGTCGACGACCGCGGCGATCAGTGGGCTGGCAGAGGGGTGTCGGGACGTCCAGGATAAGGCGCCGCCCGGCCACACGCCTTCGATGGAAAGCTCTTCCGAAGGAAAAATGTCGATACGCACGCGTCGTTCGACGGCCATGGCCAGGCCGAGGCCGCCCTTTTCAAGCACCGCGTATTCACCGAGCAGAAGGATTGAACCGGGAATGGAGACGCGCAGTCAGGCCTCTCCCCCCGGCTCGCGCCAGGTGAGGCCGGGTCCCGCGTGGCACACGATGGTCTGGATGCCGGGCACAAGCTCTTCGAGGCGGCGCCCGACCTTCTCCGCTTCCGCGGCGAGGCACAGGATCTTCACCTGCGGCCCGGCGTCGATGGTTTCCCAGGCGCCGACCCCGTCCGCGCGCAGCGCCGCGCAGCCGTGGATCACCGCGACGGTGGCCGGCAGCCAGTAGAGGATGGGGGGACGGGCGCCGAGAATCGCCGCGTGCATCAGGCTGTAGCTCCTGCGCGCCGTCTCACCCAGGAGCTCCAGGTCCCGGCTCTCCAGCGCGCGCAGGGCGTCGGGGAGGAGCGCGGCGGATTCCTTTATCCAGGAGAAGTAATACGGCGAGCCGGCCCGCGTCTCTTCCATGGCGCGCCGGGAAGACACGGGCTTCGGGCCGCGATGGGTGACCGCAACCACGATCCGCAGCTCGGGCCAGAACTCGGGGCCGAAAAGGGGGCGCGCGCGGCGTGCGCCCGCGGGAAACAGCACGAAGCCGCCATAGACGGCCCGGGCGGCTGACGCGGAACCCACGCGCGCGATGCTCGAGAGGTCCGAGGCGGAGGGTTCGCATCCGGCTGCCCGGGCGCAGGCGCCCGCAAGCGCGGCGAACCCCGAGGAGGAGCTGGCCATCCCCGCTGAGGTGGGAAAAGTATTGATGCTTGCCGCCTGAAAGCGCACGGAGACCCCGAGGCTGCTGCGAAGGGCGTCGAAGAAGGGAGCGAACCGGGCCGCGTCCTGTCGGACACCATCCACCGTGATCGAGTCGTCGTCCGCGACGCGCGCCCGTGTTTCCGAATACACCCCCCCGAGGGTCACCGCAAGGCTCGGGGTGGCGGGAAGGTTGTCTCCCTTCACCGACTTGCCCCAGTACTTGATCAGGGCCAGGCTCGGCCCGGCGCGGCAGACGGCTTCCCCGCTCACCCTGCGCCCTCCCGAAGCCGCGCGAGCATCGAGCGCGCAGCCTGGATATCGGCGGTCTCCGCGGCCGCGAGCAATGCGGCAAGCTGCCGCGCTTCCTGGCCGCGCGCGCCCGCGCGGTATGCCATCCGTGCCGCATGGTAGCGCATGTGGCCCTGCTGGATACCCGTCGTCACAAGGGCAAGGAGCGCGGCGAAGTTCTGGGCAAGCCCCAGCGCGGCGGCGATCCTTGAAAGCCGCGGAGCGTCCGGCGCGCCGAGCACCGCCAGGCTTGCCCGGCCCGCCGGGTGAAAATCCACGGACCCCCCGGCTGTCGCCAGGGCCAGGGGGAGCTCCAGCTCACCCGAAAGAGTGTCTCCCTGCGCCGTAAATGTGCTCAGGCCGCGGTACTGTCCCCCCCGCGCCGCCCACGCGTGGGCCGCAGCCTCCACTGCCCGGGTGTCGTTCATCGTGGCCAGGGCGAGGCTGCTGATGCCGTTCATGATTCCCTTGTTGTGCGTGACCGCCCGGGAGGGATCCTCCTGCGCGAGTGCGGACGCCCGGGCCACCCGGCGCGCGGCCTCGGCCCCATCCATACCCGCAGGCAGCCGGATCCCAAGGCGCTCTGCGCGAATGCTGAATCGCGCGCCGGCAAGCCGCTCCTGCGCCGCGTTGGTGAGGATTGCCATGAGCGTTCGTCCGCCGCTCTCGGCTTCGAGCACAGGCCGCGCGCGCTCCGCCGCGGTATTCAACCTGTTCGCGCCCATTGCGTCCCTGACATCGATGACAATGTCCGCCCTCACGGTCCCTGAACCGGGAAGGCGCGAAACGCGCAGCTCCCTGAATCCTCCGCCGCGCCTCTCCAGGGAGGAGAGCATGGGAGTGAGGGTGGAGCGAACGCGCGCGCCGCAGGCCGCGAGCTTTCTCTCTCCCTCCACCGTCACACCCTCGAGGAATACCTGGGCGGTCATGAGCGGCGGCGAGGCCCACGTAGTGAACCCGCCGTCCGGGCGGACAAGCCACGCGGCAAATGACGCGGCCGCAATGACCGAGGGCTCCTCAACGGCCATGGGGATGGCGACCTCTTCCCCGTCGATGAGAAACCCATCCGCGATCCCGAGGGGAATCGGCACGCAGCCCACCACGGATTCCACCATGACGTCGGCGATCGACAGAAGCTTGGTCGACGCGGAGAGCCCTTCCCATTCCTCCTCCCCGATGGCAAATGAGGTTTTCACTTCGCGCCGCCGCGCCGACAGATCGTGCTTGCGGAATCCCAAGGGAAGGGGAGCGCCGGAAGACCGGCCGCCCGTGTGTGCGCTGCTCAACGATCAACCCCCTCCCCATAGTATCTCCGAGAAGGGGTCCATCTGCCAGAGGCGCTGCCCGTCCCGCCGGGGGGACAGGCTGATGAGGTCAGTTGCTGCCGCCCGCTATTGTGAACAGCACGGGTTTCGAGCTGAGCACACCGTTCGCCGACACTACGACATCGAGTCGGTAGTTGCCCGACCCCAGAGTTTTTCCATCGATGGTGAATGTAGAAGTGATTTCAGGCTGAGGTAAGCCATTCAGGTACCACTGATACGATAAGTATTTGCCCGAGATCATCTGCGTCGGCGTCGCGGTGACTGTCATCGTCTGACCGAGCCCCAGAACGGACTTCAAGGGGCTAAAGGCGATCATGCTGCTGTTCGACATGTCGGGATCGATCGACATCTTGACGGCATCAAAAGGCGTAAAAACGAGTTTCGTTGTGCCGCCGGAGGAGATGTGCACTGCCTCCGCTCCTCCCCATGTGAACCCGTCATATAAATACGAGACCGACAGCGTGTAGTAGCCAGCCGGAAACGGGACGGCGGCATGGACGGACGAAACGTTATTTGTGATGACAACCGCAGGCAAAGTGATGTCAGGCAGCGCGCCGTTCTGGAGCGTCAGCGCGGCTCTTAGCTGGGAAATGGCATTTTTCGCGGGCCATTGCACGTACACGTCGAGCGTGCCATCGCCGACAAACGGGCTCACGGCGACATCCTTCTCCGCCGTCTCCCCCTCTACGACTGTGACTTGAACGGTCGCAGAGGCGACCTGCAGGCCTTTGGAATTGTTTACGTTCACCGTGACACCCCAGTCTCCCGGGGCGAGCGAGTTAATGGTGACACTCGAGCCAGTGATGCCTAATTGCTGAAAGCTCGCATTCCCCGGCCCTGAGCCCGACACATCGTAAGACGCGACGTCGTTGGAGGATCCTTTGTCGGCTTGCATGTTCGTCAAAGGAACACGAATGACCAGCGACCCGCCGATGCTGCCTGGTTGTACGACGTCCGGCGGTATGGTGCCTTTCCGGTCCGGGCTCGGGCAACTCACGATGAGCAGGATCAGCGCCGCGGGAACGAGTCGGGAGAAAACCTTTCTCATTCTGGGTAACTCCTCTCGAGCCAAGAGGCCCCACAATCTACATCTATGATTATATCACGAACAGACAAATGGCGACACGATTTCAACGCGATTTTTCGGGCCTGATAGCTTCTTCCTGTTGCCGTTGCTTTTCTCCCGCCATATCTTTAGCGGCAAGGAGACGCATCAAAATGAAAAGCTCAAGTTTACTCTCGTGTGCAATCATTCTGCTTCTGGCTCTTGTCGGCGCCACGGGTTTCGCTCAGAACCTGGCCGTCACTACCAACAAACCGGTGATCGACGGGACGGTGAAAGCCGACGAATACAGCTTTACAAAGCAATTCGATTCGCTGACCCTCTATGCAAATCGCACAAAGGACGCATTGTCCCTGGCAATCGTGGGCGACACGACCGGATGGGTATCCGTGGGGCTGGGATCCTTGAAGATGGACGGCGCCACAATGTTCATGGGTTTCGTGGGAACCGATGGAAAAGTACAGTTCAAAACGCAGGCCGGCGCGGGGCACGCTCATAAGGACGCGCCGAAAAGCGTCGCGGACTCGGTGAGCGCGTACGCCGTCAAAGAGGCGAACGGCAAGACCACGCTGGAGATCTCAGTCGCCCCGGCGGCCTACATCAAGAGCGGTCAGAGCTCTCTTGATATCATCTATGCCGTGGGTGAGGATAAATCATTCGTCCCCCGGCATTCTTCACGCGGAGCGCTGAGCCTCAAGCTGAACTAGCGGCGGGGCTTCTCCGATGCAAGCCAGTCGATCATGCCTTTTGCGAACAAGGGCAGGTCGGCCGGCGTCCGGGAGCTGACGAGATTGCCGTCCACGACCAGGGGCTCATCCACCCAGAGGGCGCCCGCGTTCACCATGTCGTCGCGGATGCCCACCGTGCTGGTGGCGCGCTTCCCCCGCAGGATCCCGGCGGAGATCAGGACCCAACCCGCGTGGCAGATGAATCCAATGAGCTTGCCCGCCGCGTGCATGTCTCGTATGAAGGCCAGCAGCCGCTGGTCCCTCCGCATCTTATCCGGCGCGAATCCGCCGGGCACGAGAAGCGCATCAAAATCCGCTCCGTGAAGATCGGCAAAGGCTGCATCGGTCCTGCAGGGATAGCCGTGCTTTCCCGCATAGAGCTTTCCCGATTCGGGTCCGGCTACGACGACCTTCCACCCCTCTTCCTCCATACGGAGGCGCGGATACCATAGCTCCAGATCCTCGTAGATATCGTCGACGACCGCCGCAACTCGCTTCATTTCTGTTCTCCCCTGCTTGAAGGTAGCGCCGTGAAGGCATGCTCGTCGATGGCTGAACTGGTCCAGCCTGTGTTCCAAAACTGTAACGTGTCCTGTTCCAATTTTGAACAACCGCGGTCAAATGCCCGGCAACTGAAGAGCTGGATTTATCATTTAGTTTCATTTCCTCCATTTTTATCAGATTCTTAAGAGTCCTCCCTTCGTATGTGTGCCGTTGGCACGCGACTTGCTTCATTCAGGCAGAAAGTAGTGATAATCGCGCCCACTGTGCGCAGGCGCATCATAATTGCAGGGGGAAGAACATGAAACCGTATCGAAACATGATTGCTGCAGCCATCATTTTTATTTTCATGGCTGCAGGGCTCGTCGCGGCCCAGGACAGGTCCGTACCGAAGAGCCTGGTCAAGTTTGCCAATGAAAAATTGACGGCCATGGGCCGGGATGCACAGCTTGTGTCGTTCGTGTCCAAGGACAACGCGAATCCCGTCGATGTGGAAAAGCTCAGGGCGCTGGATAAGAGATGGCAGGCCAACGATAACATGGCAGACTTCATGAAAGCGCTCATGGGCAACCAGGTCTCTGCCCGGCTTCAAAAGCAGATCGGGGTCCACAAGTACATACCCGAGGCGTTCATCATGAACGCGCAGGGAACGATCATCGGGGAGACCAACCAGACCTCCACGTACTGGAAGGGCGAGCAGGAGAAGTTCACGGCCGCCTACAATGGCGGGGTCGGGGCCGTCTGGTTCGGCACACTCGCCTACGACGAGAGCACAAAGACCAACGGGGTTCAGATTTCCGTCCCCGTGGTGAAAAGCGGCAAGGCAATAGGAGCCATCTGTTTCACAATCAATGTGGACGAGTGGGAAAAGCGCTGATCGGCGGTGTCGCCAAGGAGTGAAGCAATGTTGAATCTGAAACGGATGCGCATCGGGACCCGGCTTTCCCTGCTCATCACCGGAGTGACCATTGTGGCGGTTGCCGCGATGGTGACCGGGATCGCACTGCGGGTGGGCAGCTTTGCCAGGCAGAACGCGATCGAGATCGCCACACAGACCGCCAGCGCCCGAGGCACCGAAGTGAAAAACAATCTCGAGAACGCACTGGACGAAGCGAGGAGCCTCTCCAAAGTCTTCGAAGGGGCCTCGGTCATGGCGAATGCGGGCATCTCCCGGCGACAGGCCAACTCCCTCCTCCAGTACTACGTGGAGAAAAGCCCGGAGTTCTACGCCGCCTACGTGGCATTCGAACCCAACGCATACGATGGAAAGGATCAGAACTTCGTGGACGAATGGGGCCACGATGCCACGGGGCGATTCATCCCCTACTGGACCCGGGATGAGAAAGGCCAGGGCTCCCTTGCGCCGCTCAGCGGCTATGGTACGGAGGGTGCCGGGGATTACTACATGATGCCGAAGAAGGTCAAGCGGGAGTCCATAATCGATCCCCGGCCTGATACCCACCGCGTGTCTCTTGCTGTGCCGATGTTCAACGCGGAAAAGGCGTTTATAGGCATTACCGGCATCGACATCACTCTGGACCGGATCCAGAAGCTCGTTGCGGAGACGGTCCTCTACAAAACGGGCTCTCTGACCCTTTATTCGGCGAACGGGAACGTGGCGGCCGCGAAAGACGCGGCCCTCGTCGGCAAGAGCGCGGCTGAGATCGGTGCGAACAAGATCCTGCTGGACAAGCTCGGGTCGCTGGATACCTTTTCCTATGAAAGAACGGGCCCCGGCGGCGGCCGGCTGCTGACGATCGGAGTGCCATTTGCAATCGGCGCTACAAAAACCCACTGGATAGTCGTCGCCGACATACCGATGACCGAAGTGCTCGGCCCCGCCACCCTGATCATCCTCCTCATCGGCCTTGTGGGCCTGGGGGGGATCGTTCTCGTCATCATCGTGGTGCTGCTGATCTCCCGATCGATCTCGCGGCCCCTCATCAAGGGGGTAGGGTTTGCCCGGCGGATCGCGGAAGGCAACCTGACGAGCACGCTGGATGTGAACCGCGGGGACGAGATCGGGGAGCTTGCGGGTGCGCTCAACGAGATGACCGCCAATCTGAAGGATATGGCCCGCCAGATCCAGGACGGCGCCAGCCAGCTCGCCTCGAGCTCCGAGGAGCTGTCCGCAAATGCACAGCACCTGTCCGAAGGCGCGCAAAGCCAGGCCTCCACTCTCGAGGAGACCTCCGCCGCTGTCGAGGAGCTCACGTCCTCGGTCGAGCAGGTGGCGCAGCATGCCCATTCCCAGTCCACCACCGCCACCGAGACATCCGGCCGCATGGAGCAGATGCTCAACTCGTTCGGCGAGTTCTCCATGACGCTGGAGAAAGTAGCGACCAGCGCGGGCGGTTCGGTGGAAAGGGCGCAGCAGGGCGCCGCCTCGGTGAAGCAGGCTGTCGAGGCAATCAAGGATATTGCGGAGAGCTCGGAAAAGATCGCGGGGATCGTTGACGTGATCTCCGATATCGCGGATCAGACCAATCTTCTCGCATTGAATGCCGCAATCGAGGCGGCACGCGCGGGCGAGCACGGCCGCGGATTCGCGGTCGTGGCCGACGAGGTGAGCAAGCTTGCCGAGCGCAGCGCGCACTCCACGAAGGAGATCGAGTCGCTGATCAAGGAGACGCTCGCCCAGGTGAAGCAGGGTGTCGAGCTCGCGGAAGGCTCGGGCGTGTCCATGGCGGAAATCATCAATGGCGCCCTCGCCGCATCTCGGATGGTCGCGGAGCTGAAAAAATCGATGGAGCAGCAGGCGGCCGCGGTCAGGGAGATCGGGCAGGCGGTCAGGAATCTCAATGAAATGAGCCAGGGAATCAGCGCGGCCACCGAGGAGCAGAACATCAATTCCCGGCAGGTGGGCACGGCAATCGAAAACGTGAACGATATCACGCAGCAGGCGGCCACCTCGGCGCAGCAGATGGCCTCTTCGACGGAAGAGCTCGCGGCCATGGCGCAGCAGCTCCAGGTCCTCGTGCAGAGATTCAAGCTTGACCAGGAGCAGCCGGACGCCGCGGACAAGGGGATGATGCCGCCGAGCGTGCCGGCCGAGGTAAAGGCCATCGCGTAGCGGTTTTTTTTCCGGGACCCGGGCCCCCCGCGACCCGGGTCCCTTTCTTTTTCGCTGGCCTTGCTCCGCGAAGGCGTCCCGTAGACAGGGACGCGTAGGGCGGCAGGGCGGTCGCTCCTGGCGACATTCGCGTTTGCGGAGCAAACGCCGGGAGCCCTTCCGCGGTATTCCGCGGAGTTGGAGGGACGCCGAGTGCGGAATACCGCTCTGGTCGCGTGGGACGAACTTCGTTCGCCGTCGGCGCTCAGTCCAAGGACGGCGTTCGCGCCGAACGGGTACTCCCGTATGGACAGAAGGCGTCCACTGGCGTTTTTTGTTTCCCTGGTACATACTATCTAATGGAACACTATGAAAAAAATCCTGGCGGTCGAGGACGACACGATCATCATGAACCTGATCGTCATTCTTCTCGAACGGGCAGGCTATGAGGTCCTTCAGGCGGCCTCCGCGGAAGAGGGCATTTCTCTCGCCAAGAACCGCGCGCCCGACCTCATCCTCATGGACGTTGCGCTGCCCGGCTTGAACGGCCTTGAGGCCACCCGGATTCTGAAGAGCGCAGAGGAAACCCGGGGCATCCCGGTGATTGCCCTTACCGCGCAGGCAATGAAAGAAGATATCGACAACGCGTTCCGCGCCGGATGCGACGGCTTCATCGTGAAGCCGATCTCCACCGTCGGCTTTCTGGAACAGGTCGCTCGCTTCCTCAAGGATGAAAAGCGGCCGGAAAACGGGTGAAAGGCGATGCCGCGCAGCCACCGCATCCTGGTCGTGGATGACGACCCGACAATCCGCAGATTTCTCCGGGACCTCCTGGAGGCAAACAGCCATGAAGTGGATGAGGCGGCCGATACCCGTTCCGCCACGCAGATGCTCAAGGGCCGGGAATACGTTCTGGTCCTCACCGACCTGATGCTTCCCGACGGCGACGGGCTGGAGGTGCTGCGCGCCGCGCGCGCCAGACCCTACAACCCCGAGGTCCTGGTCATCACGGCCTATGGGACCATAGATTCCGCGGTTGAGGCGGTCCGCGGAGGCGCCTTCGACTACCTGACCAAACCGATCGCGACCCAGAAACTCCTGCTGACGGTGGACAGGGCTATCGAGCGGCGCACGCTGAAAGACGAGGTGAGCAGCCTGCGCCGCGCGGTCGGAGAGCGCTACTCGCCTCAAAACCTGGTGGCGGTCAGCCCCGCCATGCGCCGGGTCCTGGATCTGGTGGACGTCGTGGCTGCCGCCGATTCGGGTATCCTGATCCAGGGAGAGAGCGGCACAGGCAAGGAGCTGATCGCGCGGGCCATCCATTTCCGCGGCGCGCGCGCGGCGCGGCCATTCATCGCCATCAATTGCGCGGCGCTTCCCGGAGGCGCTCCTGGAGAGCGAGCTCTTCGGGTACGCCAAGGGCGCGTTCACCGGCGCCGCAACGCGAGCGAAAAGGGCCTTTTCGAGGAGGCGGACGGGGGAACGCTGCTGCTGGACGAGATCGGCGACATGCCCTGCTTCTCCAGGGGAAGCTCCTGCGCGTGCTGCAGGAAGGGGAGATCAGGCGGGTGGGGAGCGCCACCGTGCGCCGGGTGGACGTGCGCATCCTCGCCTCAACGAACAAGGACCTGCAGGCGCTCGATCGGCGAGGGGAAGTTTCCGCGAGGACCTCTTCTACCGTTTGAATGTGATCCCGGTGGTCATTCCACCGCTGCGCGAGCGCCGTGAGGACATCGTCCCGCTGTGCCGGCATTTCATGACGGTTTACGCGGAGAAGCTGGGAAGGGCGCCGCAGACCCTCTCCCCGGAGGCGCTGGAGATCATCACCCAGCATGATTGGCCGGGCAATGTCCGGGAGCTGGAAAACGTGATGGAGCGCGCCGTCACCCTGTCCTCGTCCCACGAGATATCCGCCGACGAGTTCCGCAGGATATTCACGCTTGGCGCCGCGCGGGCCCCTGCCGCTCCCGCCTCCAACGGCACCCTTTTCGCTGATCAGGCGGGTGAACGGCAGGCCGCACCATGCAAAGCGCGGAAAAGGAGATGATCCTCCGCGCCCTGCAGGCTGCGGATGGCAACCAGACCCGGGCCGCGCAGGCGCTCGGAATGGGGACGGAACACTCTCTGGCGGAAGATGAAGAAATACGGCATCGACAGCCGAGGGTGATGTTCGACACCGCTGTTCCACGCTAGGGAACACCTGTTCCGTTATGAGACATTCTGCGGGGCTCGGATTGCAGCATTCGGCTTATATGAGGCGTCAAAAGCCGCTGTTTTAAGCGGCTTTTTCCATGAAGATGCTCATATTCCCGTTCTCCCGTATATTGGCATGGCGCTTGCATCTCAATAGGCGCACATTTCTACTATTCGACGGGAGGAGACTCGACATGGGAAAAAGAGTCCTGGTGGTCGATGATGCGAACTTCATGCGCACCATCGTGAAGGACACGCTGACGCCCAACGGATTCGAGATCGCGGGCGAGGCGACGAACGGGGCGGAGGCCGTGGCCAAATACACGCAGCTCAAGCCCGATCTGGTGACCATGGACATCACCATGAAGGTGAAGGACGGGCTGGAGGCGGCGCGCGAGATCCTCGCCGCGGACCCGAACGCGCGGATCGTCATGGTGACGGCGCTCGGGCAGGAGAAGATGCTCCTGGACTCCATCGCCCTCGGCGTGCGGGATTTCGTGGTGAAGCCGTTCACCAAGGAGCGCATCATCTCCGCCGTCGAGAAAGCGCTTCACTAGGACCGCTTAGAGAGAGGAACCATCATGGTCAAAGATCAATGCCAAGCACGTGAATCCGTTCGTCGAGGCGGCCATGCGCGTGGTCACCCAGATCGCCGGCATCGAGGTCCGGCGCGGGCACCTGTCCTACAAGGCGAAGGTGGAGCCCTCCTTCGGGGTGTCCATCATCATCGGGATCTACGGGTTTCTCACCGGCCAGATCGTCTACAGCCTCGACGGCACCCTCGCCGAGCGCCTGGTGGACAAGATGCTGGAGGGGAAGTCTCCGCAGGAGAAGAAGATCATGTTCCTGGACTGCCTCGGGAGAGGTGGCCAACATGATCACGGGCAACGCCACCGCGCTCCTGAACCAGAGGCGCGACCAGATCCTGAACATCACCACCCCCGCCATCGCGGCCGGCACCAACCTGAGCGTGCACCTCGTGCCCAAGCCCGCGCTGGTGCTCGGGCCTGATCACGCAGTACGGGCCCATCGAGATCAGCATCGCGGTGGAGGAGAAGGAGACGCTCCAGGAGACCGGCTCGGTGGAAGGTACGCTCTCCGAGACATGATGCCGCACACCACCGCGTAGACGCAGGACGGAGACATCGCATGGAAGTCAAGGCCGAGTACCTGGCGATTTTCAGCGAAGAGGCGAGCGACCAGCTCGTCGAATGGGAGGAGTGCCTCCTGGCCCTGGAGAAGAACCACGAGGATGCGGAGCCGCTGAACGGCATGTTCCGCGCCATCCACACCCTGAAGGGGTCCGCGGGATTCATCGGGTTCGACGTGCTGCAGAAGGTGGCGCCATGACCTCGAATCCTCGCTTTCCGAGGTGCGGGACGGGCCGACGGGAGTATGATCCCACGCTGGGCGACATGCTCTTCAGGGGGCTCGACCTCTGCAAGTCCATCATCAATGCCTTCACCAACGGCAGAGAGCCCGACGTGGATGTCGAGGGATTCTTGAGCGGGCTCATCCGCCTCGATGAAACGAGCGCACCCGCGCGGCCTGCCGCGGCCGCTCCCCGCCGCGCCGGCAAGCGCGCCGGGAAGGCCGCCGCGAAGACGGCGGCGCCTGCATCCGCCCCATCCGAATTCCCCGCCTCCACTGCGCCGGCGGCTGCCCCCGCCCCGGGAGAGGGACCGCGCACGACGTGCCGCATCGAAGTGCGCATCGAGGGCGAGTCCCGCGAGGCGTACCTGAGGTCATTCCTCGTGAAGGCGCGCCTGGAGCGCATGGGCACGATCCTGGGCACGGATCCTTCACCCGAGGTCCTTCGAGACTCGGACAGCCCTTTTGTCTACGTCGTGACCCTCGAGACCGGGGAGGTGCCCGACACCCTGCCTTCCGCGATCTGCATTGACCAGGTCTCTGTAAAGCTTGTCCGGCCGAAAGAGGAAGCGCCGGACACGAACGATTCTGCGATCACCGCCTCGGCCTCCGCCGTCAAGGACGCGCACGAGCAGTTCCTGCAGAGCGCAAAGCCCGACGAAGTGGTGCGCGTGTCCGTGCAGAAGCTGGACACCCTGCTGAACCTCGTCGGCGAGCTGGTCATCTACAATTCGGGATTCGTCGCCACCACGCAGCAGCTGCGCGAGCAGTACGGCAAGACGCGCTTCATCTTCGACCTGGAGGAGAAAACCGAAGCCCTCTCCGCGATCACCCGCGAGCTGCAGGACGGCATCATGAAGGCGCGCATGCTCCCCATCGCCAACGTCTTCAACCGCTTCCGCCGCGTCGTGCGCGACCTGGCAAAGGCGAGCGGCAAGGCGGTCATCCTGGACGTGTTCGGCGAGGAGACCGAGATCGACAAGAAGGTGATCGACCGCATCGGCGAGCCTCTCGTGCATCTCGTGCGCAATGCGGTGGATCATGGGCTGGAAGACGCCGCGCAGCGCGTGGCGGCGGGCAAGAGCGCCGAGGGAAGCGCATCCGCCTCGGCGCCTACCAGGAAGGCGACCACATCTGCATCGAGGTGGCGGACGACGGCCGCGGCCTGGACAGAGAGGCAATATTGAAGAAGGCCCTGGAGAAGGGCCTCATCAGCCGGGAGGAAGCTCCCTCGGCGAGCGCGGAACGGATCCTCAGCTTCATTTTCCTGCCCGGGTTTCAGCACGGCGCGCACCGTCTCCGACATCTCCGGCCGCGGGGTCGGCATGGACGCGGTGAAGCGCGCGGTGGACGAGATGAGCGGCAACCTGCGCGTGCGCTCCACGCCGGGCGCGGGCACCACGGTGACAATCTCCCTTCCCCTCACCATGGCCATCATCACGGCGGTGCTCGTCGAGGTGGCGGGCTCCACCTATGCCATCCCGCTCTCCGCGGTGCGCGAGATCGTGAAAACCAACGAGTCGATCCTGCGCACCGTGGGCACCCGCCGGGTCATGCTCCTTCGCAACGAGGTCCTCGCTCTCGTCAACCTCGGCAGCGCGCTCGAGGATGGGAGGGCAGCGCGGTCCGAGGAGCTGCAGGCGGGGTACCCGATCGTGGTGGTGGACTTCGAGGGCAAGAAGATCGGCCTGGAAGTGGAGAAGATCCACGGGACCCGCGAAGTGGTCATCAAGAGCCTGAGCCGCCACTTCCGCGAGGTGGAAGGGCTCATCGGCGCTTCCATCCTGGGCAATGGAAAAATCGCGCTGATCGTGGACGTGGAGACGCTGATCAGCCTTCATCACCACGACGGCCACGGAACCACGGCCGGCAAGGCAGCGGGCATTTTTGAAGTGGCCGCCCAGGCCTCCCTGCCGCCCGCGGCAGATGCATTCGCCGCCGCGGAGGCGCCCGCGCCCGCGCCGGACACCCCGCCCCCGGTGGAGGTCGCGCCCGTGGCGCCGCCCGAAGAGCAGCAGACGGAACAATCCATTGCAGAGCTTGCCCGTATCGTGGCCGGGGAAAAGGGGAAGCTCCTGGAAGAAGTGCACAACGCGGGGGCCATCCAGGCCTCGATTTCCCTGTCTCAATTCACGGGCAAGGAAATCCGGGTGAGCTTCCCCGAATCGCGCATGGTCGCCATCAAGGACGTTGCCGAGCTCCTCGGGGGCGAGGAATCCACCGTAGGGGGCATTTACGTCGGGGTCAGCGGTGAGCTGATCGGGGGCATCCTTCTTGTCATACCGGAGGTGAACCTGCTGAAGATCGACGACATGCTGCACGGGCGTCCGGTCGGGACCGCCCGAAAGGTCGCGGAGGTCGATGTCTCGGCGATGTCCGAGCTGGGAAACATACTGGCCTGCTGCTTCATCAACGCCATCGCCGATTCGGACAGTATCGCGGCGAACGCCGAAGTGCCCGAGATGAGCATCGACATGTGCCTGCCGGTCATCGACTCGGTGCTGGCCCGGTTCAATCAGCCCGGCGACAGCCTCCTCCTCACCGAGGCGTCGATCTACGGCGGAGGCATGGACGACGTGGTGTGCCACCAGCTCCTGTTCATGGAGCCCGATTCGCTGCTTCGGCTGATGGAAACGCTCTCGGGAAAGGGCGCAGTGCCTACCCTGCCCCCGCAGGGCTCAGAGGCCCTGTGACATGGCAGCCAACACCGTCAACGTGAAGATGGCCGAGATGGACGTGGTGACCGACGGGCGCAGCCTGAAGACCATCCTCGGCTCATGCGTCGGGATCATCCTCTGCGATCCCGCCCGTCGCGTGAGCGGGCTGGCGCACGTGATGCTGCCCAACCGGCACGGCGGAGACGCCGCCACCGGCAAATACGCCGACACGGCCATCCCCGCGCTTCTTTCCCGGCTCACCGAGAGCGGAGGACGCCGTGGTTCCCTGCAGGCGTTCCTCATCGGCGGCGCGCAGATGTTCCCCATGGGCAATATCAGGATCGCCTCCATTGGCGACCAGAACGTGGAGGCGGCCCGCAGGATTCTTGCGGAGAGCAAGATCCCCATCGTGTTCCAGGATACGGGGGGAAAGCCGGCCGCACCGTGCTGTTCGATAATGCGACCGGCCAGGTGTCGGTGAAGGACCCTGCAGGCGATCGAGGGCAGGGGAGAATCCGCGAAATGACTCCCGCGCCGGCTCTTGCATTGCCCACGTTGACTCAGACCACCTTCGACAAGTTCCGCACGCTGATCTACGAAAAGACCGGCATCCACATGCGGGAGGGCAAGCAGATCCTGGTCTCCAATCGGCTGCGCAAGCGCATTGCGCAGCTGCACCTTGCCAGCTACGAGGAGTACTATGCGCTGCTCACCTCGGGAAAGCAGGCCGAGAAGGAGATGCCGCATTTCATCGACGCGGTGAGCACGAACGAGACTTATTTCTTCCGCGAGGAAAACCACTTTGCGGCGCTTTCCCGCATCATTCTCCCGGAGCTTTTCCGTACGGAAAAGCGGGTGCGGATCTGGAGCGCCGGTTGCTCCACGGGGGAAGAGGTCTACACGCTCCGCATCGTGGCGGATGAAGCCGCGCAGGCAGCGGGCGGAGCGGACGTGCAGATCGTGGGTACGGATATCAGCACGACGGTGATCGCCCGCGCCCGGGAAGGGATCTACCGCGAACGGGCCCTCCGTCTCGTTCCCGCGGCGCTGCTCGCGAGGTGCTTTGTTCCCGTCTGCGAGGGCGCATACCAGGTGTGCCCCGAGATGCGCGCCCGTGTGGAGTTCAAGGTGCACAATCTCTTCACCGATCCCCCGCCGGCCGACCGTCTCAATGTCATTTTCTGCCGCAACGTCATGATCTACTTCGACAAGCCGACGCAGGCGAAGCTTGTGGACGGCATATTCGCCCGCGCAATCCATCCCGAAGGGTACCTGTTCATCGGGCATTCGGAGTCGATCAGCGGGTTCAGCAAGCGCTTCCGCTACGCCGCCATCCTCAAGGCGCCCATCTATCGTCCCAGGAGGGAGGGCACGCCGTGATCCGCGTCATGGTAGTCGACGATTCTCGCCCTCGTGCGGAGGATCGCCACCGACATCCTCAGCGCGGACGGCGAGATATCCGTGGCGGCCACCGCCGCCAATGCGGAGTTCGCCCTGCTGAAGCTCGAGAAGGAGCATCCGGACGTCATTACGCTGGACATCGAGATGCCCGGCATGGGGGGTCTGGAGGCAATCCGACGGATCATGGCCCTCCGGCCCACGCCCATCATCGTCCTGAGCGCCCACGCGCAGAGAGGGGCCGAGCTTACCCTGCAGGCCCTGGACCTCGGGGCCGTGGATTTCGTCGAAAAGCCGTCGACCTCTCTGTCCGGCGGAATCTCGGCGATTTCCATCGAGCTCGTCGAGAAGGTGAAGAGCGCCGCGCGGATCGTCTTCCGCGAGCCTCCCGCCGCCGCGCGCGCCCCCCAGCCTGAAGCTCCGGCCAGCCCCGCCGCCCGCTGCTCTGCCCGCGGACGGCGATGGCGGCGGATACGATCTGGTCGCCATCGGCACGTCCACCGGGGGCCCCGTGGCGCTGAAGACCGTGCTCACGATGCTGCCCCGCGAGCTGCCGGTAGGCGTCGTCGTCGTGCAGCACATGCCGCCGGTGTTCACCAAGGCGTTCGCGGACAGGCTGAACGCCTGCTGCCGGGTTTCGGTCAAGGAAGCGGAGAACGGCGACCTGATCACGCCCGGCCAGGTGCTTCTGGCGCCGGGGAACTGGCACATGACGGTGTCCCGGTTCGGCGGGGAATCGCGCGTGCTTCTCAACCAGGGCGAGAGCGTGAACGGCCACCGGCCCTCGGTGGACGTGCTCATGCACTCGGTGGCTCTCGAGTTCGGCAACCGGGCCCTGGGAGTGATCATGACGGGCATGGGGAAGGACGGGGCGGACGGGCTGCGCGCGCTGCATCGGAGAGGCGGGCACGTGATTGCCCAGGACAAGGAGAGCTCGGTCATCTACGGAATGAACAAGGAGGTCGTGCAGAACGGGGACGCGCACGAGGTGGTGTCCGTGAACGACATCGCCGCGAGGATCCAGGCGAGGCTGCACGGCAATGCTTCCGGCAAGGAAGGCAATATGAATCTCAAGGATCGATACAACCTGGAGACGCTGGGCAACAGGACGCAGGAGCTGGTATTCGAGGCCATCGCGCGCATGATCGAGGAAGGCGCCGACATGTGCACCTGCGAGGAATGCGTGACGGACCTCGCCGCATGGACGCTCAACCATGCGACCCCCCGCTACTACACCTCGCTGCTGGCGCCCCTGAGTCCCGACCCGGTGCGGGAGAACAAGATGCGCGTGGAAATCGAGCTGGCGCTCGCCGCAGGGCTGAAGAAGCTCGCCCAGCACCGCCATCACGGCTGAGAAACGGGGGAGAATTGACGATCATGCTGACCAAGGGCACGAGGGGACCCGCGGAGGAAGGAACCGGTCTCGAGATCCCGATTCCCGCGCAGCCTCCCGCCATACTCGTGCTGGAAGACCAGGCGGAGATCCAGTCCCTGGTGACAGCCATGTTGAAGATACGGGGCTTCGAGTGCGACCTGGCGGCGAGCCTCGCGGAAGCGCGCACGCTCATGAGCCGCAGGCGCTACGATATCCTCTTCCTCGACATGAACCTCCCCGACGGCTTCGGGCTTTCCCTGATGGAGGAGGAGCGGACGGACGCCCCGCTTGCAATCGTCATGACCGGCAGGAGCGACATCCAGACGGCGATCCGCGCCATTCGCGATGGCGCCATCGACTTCATTACCAAGCCGTTTTCCGTCGGCCACTTTCTGCAGCGCTTCGACAAAGCGATGGACGAGTGGAAGACGCGCACGAGCGTCCAGTACTATTCGCGCGCGCTGGAGACCCTCGTGCAGCTGAAGACCGAAGAGCTCACCCGCACCTCCCGGCAGATCGACGAGGTGCGCGACATGACGGTGCGGGCGCTCGGGGCCGCCCTCAATCTCAAGGACCATGAAACGGCCGATCATTGCTCGCGGGTATCGCGCAACAGCGTTGCTTTGGGATCGGCTATGAGACTTTCCGAGTTCGAGCTGAAGAACCTGAAATGGAGCGCGTACCTTCACGACGTCGGCAAGATCGGCATTCCCGAGCACATATTGTTGAAGGCCGGGGACCTGGAGACCGATGAGCGGCGCATCGTGGAGAAGCACCCCCTCATGGGCTACAACATGGTGCGCAATATCGAGTTTCTTTCTTGTGCGACGGATGTCGTACTGGCTCACCACGAAAGGTACGACGGCGGCGGCTATCCCCAGGGCCTGAGCGCTTCCCGCATCCCTCTGCACGCGCGCATATTCGCCGTGGTGGACACGCTGGACGCGATGACATCCGACCGCCCCTACCGGACGGCGCTCCAGTTCTCCACGGTTCAGATCGAGCTGGCGCGCTGCGCGGGAACGCAATTCGATCCCGAGATCGTGCGGATATTTCTTGCCGCCCCCGCGATGACGTGGCTCGTCCAGGGACCGGTTGTGGCGCAAACCTGACCTGCAAGGAGAGTTATATGGATTCGATGAAAGATCGGAAGGGCACGGGAGATCTGAAGCAGTTCATCAGCTTCTCGATCGGGGAAGAGGAGTACGGGCTGGAGCTCCTCCGCGTCAAGGAGGTCATCCGCATCCGGGAGATCACCTGGCTCCCGAAGGCGCCCTCGTTCGTAAAGGGCATCATCAACCTCCGGGGTGACGTGATTCCCATCATTGACCTGCGTGACAAGTTCGGCCTCGAGGCCAAGGAGGCCACGGCGATGACGCGCGTCATCGTGGTGGAGGTGGAGGGAAGGATGATCGGCATGGTGGTGGATTCCGCCAGCCAGGTGGTGCGCATTCCCGCGGACCAGATCGATCCCCCGCCGCCCATGCTGGGCGGGTTCTCCCAGGAGTTCATCACCGGGGTGGGGAAGCTCGATGACAAGCTCATCATCCTCCTGAACACGGATGCGATCCTGACGATGGAAGAGATGAACGCCCTCAGCACCATAGACAGGGCGACGGCTGACGCGCCGTCCACCGGCGCGTCAGTGTAGGAAAGGGTCCGACGGAAACCGCATGCCGCACGCATCCGCCGAGACGCCCCGCTCCTCGCCCGCCCCTGAGGCGGGAGCGGCGCGTCTGGAGATCGAGCCCCTGCTCACGACCCACAGAATATTCGAAGCATTCGACGGGAAGAAGAAAGGTCTGGAGTGGCTGCACGGCGACCTTTTCGATTCCCGGCTGCCGGTTGCCCTTTCCGCGCTGGAGGCGGTGGGCGCAATCGGCGACGCGCGGAGCTTCCCTCACCTTGCGCGGCTCCTCAGCAGCGCCCCGGAAGCGGTGCAGTGCGGCGCCGCGCGCGCCATGGGGATGCTCCGGCTCCCCGCGGGCGTCGCGCTTCTCACCAGGTTGGTAAAGACCACGCGCAGCGAAAAGCTGCGGCGCGAGATCCTGGGGGCTCTGGCAACCGCCGCGCCGCAGGACAAGGACGTGCTCGGCATTCTCCGCCAGGTGGCCCGGGCGCCCATGGCGAGCGCGCCCGCGCGCGCCCATGCGGCAGGGCTTCTCCTGAAAATCGGCGGGGAGCGCGCGCTCGAAGAGCTGCTCACCGACTCGCGGGAGGAGATTCTTTCCCAGCTGCTCCGCTCGGCATCTGAGTGCGCCGCCGGATCCGGCGGCGCGAATCCACCGATACGGTGGCGCCACTAAATCCACCGAGTACGGTGGCGCCCAATCCACCGAGTACGGTGGCGCGCTGATCCCTCGCACTGTCGCCCACTCCGCTCCGCTGTTCGCCAACCTGCCCGTCCCGGACAAGGCGCTGCTCGCCGGCCTTGCCGCCCGCCAGGCCCTTCCCGAGTCCGCGGCGCTGATTTCACGCGCGCTCGCCGATCCGCACGTGGAGGTGAGACGCGCCGCCTATGCATGCGTCGGCACGGAGCCGCATCATGCGGCGCTGATCCCGGACATCGTGGATCGCCTGGCGGGCTCCGTGGAGGAAACGCCCAGCATCGAAGACGAGGTGCAACAGGCGCTTGCGCGCCTGGCAAAGCTCGGCGCCCGCGCCACCGTACCCGGTGGATTCGCGCCGGAGGGTATTCCGCACGCCGTGCGCCTGAAGGTCATCTCCCGGATCAGCGATCTCTATAAACAGCTCAGCGCCGAAGGCAGGCACGTCTCCAGCGACACCCATGAGCTGGGGTGGCTCATCACGCGGTCAAAAGAATACCTGGAGTACTACGGAAACGAGGATTTCAAGGCAGCTCTCCTTCGCTGGTTCAAAGGGGCCAGCCAGGACACTCCGGAGGAAATGCTCCGGATGCTCAAGGCCACTTCTTCCCGGGTTGAAGTACGGCACTTCGACGGTTATTCCGCGCTCAGCGACCTGATCAAGAATCCGCGCCGGACGGGCATTGCGCTCGTGGGAAGGGAGCTGGCGCTCGCCAAAACGGGCAAGAGCCGGGTGTTCTGGCATCTCATCCGCGCTCTGCGGCTATCCGCCCTCTTCCTCACACATGTCCCGCACGGACCGGACGCGGCCCAGATCCGCACGATCTACGCCTGGTCGAAACAGGAGAAGCTGTTCCGCCTTGCGGAGGCGGCGCTGGCGGCCCTGGCCAGGGTTGACGCCGCCCACGCCCTGTCGGCCTGCAAGGAGTGCCTTGCCCTGCCGCTGGCAAGCAAGGTGCTGGCAATCGCCTCGCTGCATGTCCTCCGTGATCTCAGCCCGGAGCAGCTGGAGCCCTCCGCCATCCAGCTCCTTGCCAATCTGGACGACCCCTATGTCACCCTGAACGCGATCGAGGCGATCTCCGTCGGACCTCCCTCCTCCAGCGGCGATCTGGCGAAAGCCCTCCTTCTCCGGCTCTCCCTTTCCACCAGCAGTGAGGTGCGTGATTCGGTGGCCAGGTATCTCGGGGAAAAGATGTCCCTCGACATCATGGAGAGCCTCAAGGAGCCGGCTCTCAATGGGGACGCCTCCCTGAGGGCCTCCGCCCTGGCGGTCATGCACCGCAGGATCACCGGGGGACTCGTGACCAATCGCGACGGCACCGTGGAGTTCCTCTACCGGGTGCTGCGCGGGGACCACGAGCCCAGCCGGAGGTCGGCGGCGCTGATGCTGTGGAAACTGGGTGATGACTATGCCCCCGAGGTGCTGCGCGACTTCCTCTCATCAGGGGCCGAGGAAGCGACGATCGAAATACTCCGCGGTCTGCAGGGAGCGCTCCGCGAGCCTCTTCCTGCATCCCTTGCGCCCCTGCTCTCCCGCGGGAGCGCCCCTCTCCAGGCGGCGCTGCGCGACCTGCTCCTTCACACCGAGGACGAAGCGATGCGAGAAAAGGCACTCGCCCTTGCCCTGCAGGTGAGGGGCGGCTCCCCGGACGAGGGGGGTGAGCTTCCCCTTGCCGACGTGACCGCCCCCCGGTCGAGCTGCGCACAGAGCGCTCGTCGTTCCAATTCGAGCGGGAGAACATCCAGGAGCTGGTCATGTTCTTCTCCGACATCAAGGGATACTCGAAAAAGGCCGAGGTGCTCACGCACATGCAGCTCTCGACCCTGATCCAGGACTACGAGAAGATCCTTCTGGCGCACGTGGAGGCGCACAGGGGAGAGCTGGTGAAGCGCATGGGGGACGGCCACATGATGGTGTTCCAGCGCCCGCTGGACGCGGTGCTCGCCGCCATTCGCCTGCAGAAATCCCTGCTCCGCTTCAACCGCTACCGCGACGAGAGCTCGCGGGTGGTGATCCGCATCGGCATCCATTCAGGGAAGGTGGTGCGCAAGGCGCAGGGGGACGTGCTGGGCAACGCGGTCAATATCGCCTCGCGGCTGGAATCCTCCGCCCGGCCGGGATCGGTTCTCATCTCCGACCAGGTGCAGGAAAGCGTGAAGGACTCGGTGCATTCGCGGGAGATCGGCGCCATCACCGTCAAGAACATCAGCGAGCCGATCCGCGTGTTCGAGCCCTACGAGATCGCCCTTGACCTGTCCCCGGAATTGGACCCCCTGAAGAAGGCGCCGATTCCCTCACCCGAGCCTGCGCCTGCCGGTACGGCGCCGGCCCCGGCCGTTCCCGCCGCGGCTCATGCGGGGTCCGCCGGCGCGGCCGTGACCCTGGACCGGGAAACATACAAGGAGATCATCGCGTGTTTTTCCGCGCTCGCCGACGTGTGCCGCAAGGCCGGCGGCGGGCAGATTGCCGTGTCCGCGCTCAGCGGGCAGGTGCTTGCGCGCTGGGGCCGGATCAAGACCCGTCTTCCAGGCCTTGCGCGGAGCACGGAGCCGAGAGCATGATGCCTGAAGTCAACCTGACCGGGAATGCGGTGCCTCGGAAATGTCTGGTCCGGCGGGTGCGCACCTTTCTCGGGGGGAACACGCGCGCGCGGACGGACGGATCGGCCGATGAGCCGCAGAATCATGATCCGCGGCACGAGGAGGCACACGTCATGGAGGCCGTCAGGCGGCTTGCCGCCGGCGTGGCGCACGACCTCAACAATCTCCTGCTGGTGGTGCAGGGGTATACGGAGATGGCACTTGCCGAGGCGGACGCCGGTCCGCAGACCCTCGCGCACCTCGCGGAGGTGAGGGACGCGTCGGTCCGGGCCGCCTCGCTTGCCGAGGATCTGCTCACCGTCGGCCAGTGCGGGCGCGTCGCTCCGCGCATGCTTCAGCTCAATGAATCCATCTCCCGAGCTCTGCCGACCGTGAGGGCCGAAGCCGCTGATGGCGTGGAGGTCAGGCTTGCCCTGGCGCCGGACCTGCCCGCGGTTTTTTCAGATGACGAGCAGATCGCCCGTCTCGTCGCGGCGCTCTGCGCGCGCGCGTGGTCGGTCATGCCCGGCCGGGGGAAGACTCACCATCGGCACCCAGGCCGCGGAGCCGGACTCTTCGGGGCAGCGGCGCGTCCTTCTGACCTTTGCGGATACCGGGGCGCAGGTGCCGGCGGAGCTGCGCGTACGGCTTTTCGAGCCCTTCCTGCCGTTGAAAGCGGACAGCAAAGGCCTCGGGTTGGAGCTCTCGATTGCCTACAGCATCGTGCATCGCCTGGGCGGGACGATCGAAGTGGAGAGCCCTCCGCAGGGCGGCACGATATTCGCCATCTCCCTGCCCGTGCTCACCGAAGCCCCGAAGGAGTATGGCGCCCCGGCGCCTCCCTCAAAGGAAACAGCCGAAATCTCTCATCGCGCGCCGGCCTTGCCCGTGGAACCCGGGCAGACCATCCTTCTGGCTGAGGACGACGAGGGGCTGCGTACACTGGCCATGAAGCTTCTTGCGCGCGAGGGGTATGAGGTGCTCGTGGCGCGCGATGGCCAGGAGGCAGTCGAGCTCTTCGAGCGGAACAGAGATGCCATCTGTCTCGCGTTGATCGACGACGTGATGCCGCGCATGGGCGGGCGCGCCGCGCTGGCGCGCATGCGCCGGATTCTTCCCGGTCTCCCCGCAGTCCTTTGCACCGGCTACACGTGGAGCCTTGACGGCAAGACGCGGGAATACGGCGATATTCTCGACATCCTTCCCAAGCCCTGGCGGCCGCGCGAGCTGCTGCGCACCGTGCGCGAGGCCCTGGAGCCGAGCCGGTCACGACTGCCTGGTCCAGTGGATGGGCCATGAGCACGGGAGCGAAAATCCTTTACATCGAGGATGACCCGGGGGTTGCGCGCCTTGTGCGTTTGAAGCTCGAGGCCGAAGGCTACGGGGTGGAGGTCTGCGCTACCAGCCGGGAAGGGCTCGCTCTTTTCGACGAGGCCATGCACGACATGGTCATTGTCGACTATCAGCTTCCGGACGGCAACGGGCTGCAGGTCCTCGAGGCACTCGTCGGCCGCGGAACGGGGATCCCCGTCATCATTGCGACCGGCGCGGGCAACGAGGAGATTGCGGTCCGTGCCATGAAGCTGGGCGCCGCGGACTACATCAACAAGGAGAGCTACGACAAGTTCTTCCACATGCTTCCGTCGGTCATCGAGAAGGCGCTCCGCCAGCACGAGCTGGAGCGCCAGAAACTGCGCGCGGAAGCGGAGCTGCGGGAGAGCGAGGAACGGCTTCGCTCCATCCTGGCCTCCATCGACGATGCAGTGATGGTCACCGACAAGGCGGGTCTGTTCGTCGCCGCCCGGGCACCGGGAATGCGCGGCGACACCGCCGCGGCGCTGTCAGAGGTGATCGGCGCCACATTCCGCGACGTCTTCCCACCGGGCGTGGCCGAGCAGTTCGAGGAGGCGTTTGCCGCGGTCCAGGCCACCGACCGGGTGGAGCAGTTCGACTACTGCCTGCCGCCGACAGGAGCAGAGGTGTGGTTCAACGCAAAGGTGTCTCCGCTCAAGGACGTGCGGGGAGACTTTGCCGGGGTGACCATCGTGGCGCGCGACATCACCGCGCGCAAGCAGACGGAGGACCAGCTGCGGCTGGCCACGCTGGCCGCGGACACGCACAGCAGGGCGAAGACCGACCTCCTGGCGGGGATGTCGCACGAGCTGCGCACGCCGCTCACGGCCATCATCGGCTACACGGAGATCCTCCTCTACGAATACTTCGGCGCGGTGAACGAGAGGCAGAGACAGCAGCTCGAGGTCGTCCTGGAGTGCTCCCGGCATCTGCTGGATCTCATCAACGACATCCTCGACATCTCGAAGATCGAATCCGGGAAAGACGGAGCTGGAGCTGGGAAGGGTGCGCATAAGCGATTTGCTCACCCACACACTCGTGCTGCTCAGGGAAAGCGCGTCCGGACAGAAGATCAGCATCGACACCCGGGTGCCGCCCGAGCTGGCGTCCCTGGAAGTCACCGCGGATGAGCGCAGGGTCAAGCAGGTGCTCTTCAACCTGCTCTCGAACGCCCTGAAGTTCACACCCATGGGGGGACGCATCGACGTGGGGATGAGCACGCAGAACGGAGCGCTCGCCATCAGCGTTTCCGACACGGGCATCGGCATCCCCCCGGGGGAGCTGGAGAGGATTTTCGAGGCTTTCTACCAGATCAAGGGCCGTGCCTCCTCATCGAAGGCGACCGGCTCGGGCCTGGGGCTCTCCCTGGCCCGGCAGATCGTGGAGCTGCACGGAGGCAAGATCTGGGCGGAGAGCGAGGGGGAGGGCAGGGGAAGCACAATCACCTTTACGCTCCCCCTGACGCCGCCCGCAGCATAGGCGCCGCGGTACCCCGCGGATTTTGGGCGCCGCGGTGCGGAGTACCGCTCTAATTACCAGGAGCGGAGTACCGCCGGGCGTGATTAGTGCGGAGTACCGCTCTGGCCGCTCGGAGCGGACTTCGTCCGCTTAGAGGATGTCAGACAATAACTGAATGAATTACTTTGATTTGCGCTGCGGATGGATCGTATAGTTCCAGTCCCCATGGAAGCGGTGATGCTCCAGCTGAATCTTCGACATGAGCTCGTCAGACACTTCTCGTCCTTCAGGATAGCTATGCTTGTCGAGCTCGCTGCGAACACGCAATCCTGCTGCCGTGCGCGTAGATGCTATCAGACTGACGATTACTGCCAAGCTTATCAGGGGTTGACCTCGCCAATTCGTGCTGATGTAGGAGAAAAGGCGGTGCTCGATCTTGTTCCACTTGCTGGTCCCCGGCGGGAAATGACAGACCGTAATCGATAGCCCGGTTCGGTTGGCAAGTTGCTGTAGTTCCCACTTCCACAGTCGAACCCGCGGACCGTTACTCCCGCCCGCATCCGCTGTAATCAGCAGGTCACTCGCGCGAGGGTATATCGGGCGTCCCATCTTGCGCCACCACCGCAGGATCGTGCGGGTAGCGAAACTCGCCGTGTCATGATCGACGCCCACGCTCACCCACCCGGTGTTGCGGGTCAGGTCATAGACGCCGTAGGGGATCGCCTTACCTTTCTCCGGGATGAGGAAGTCGTGGACTCGTACCAACTCCGGAGTGTCTTTCGGGCGCCACTGTTTTCCGGTGTTTTTGAAGTCCCCCACAAGCTCCTTTTTCTTTGTGTCCACGGAGATCACCGGCTGCCCATCGGCCTGCAGCCTAAGCACTTGGCGATTGATATAACGGAATTGCTCATCGCGGTCTGGATGATTGGTGCCTTCACGGGTCTTTCGGTTGGCTTGCAGACTGTAGCCGGCCCCTGACAGAAGCTCCGCCACCAGTTGGTGACTCACGGTATGCCCCCGACCCTTCAGATGCGTTGCCAGCAGTCTCACGCTTTTAGAAGTCCAGCGCAATGGAGATTCAGGGTCACCCGAGGCCGTTGGGTCCACCAGAGCCTCCAAATCGGCCACAAGACTCGGATCCTTCTCCTGCGACCTCTTCCGTCCTCCGCCTCGATGGCGCACATGTCCGGACTCCGCGCTTTCTCCCGACGTCAGTTCATGCAAGCCCCGCACAATCGTGGAATAGGAGATCTTGGTGGCGCGCGATACCAAAGCAATCCCACCGCGGCCTGCCTCTCGCGCTTCGGTCGCGGCCCAAATTCGTCGCGCCCGCTCGTTAAGCGCAGGGCCAGGGATTTGTACTTTGCTCTGAGACGTTTCTCATCCACACGCTGAACATATACTAATCCAAGCAATTCGTCCAGTTATTTCCTGACAATCCCTTAGGGCGTCCAGTACCCCGCGGGACGCCGCCCGGAATTCTTTCAATCTTAACAATTGGCCATTAGCCTTAGTGCCGGGGGCATGGGATGATCAGCGTTTTATGTCTCTGTGTGCACAACTCCGCCCGAAGCCAGATGGCCGAGGCGTATTTCAACAAGTTCGGGGCGGACCTCTTCCGCGTGGAAAGCGCCGGTCTGGAGCCGGGGATGCTCAACCCTTACGTGATTAAGGCGCTGCGGGAGGAAGGCATTGACATCTCCGGCAAGAAGACCCAGGACGTCTTCGAGCTCTATAAGGCAGGGCGCACGTACCAGTACGTCATTACTGTCTGCTCAAAGGAAGCGGCGGACCGTTGCCCCATTTTTCCCGGGGTGTCGCACAAGCTTCACTGGCCCTTTCCCGATCCCTCGACATTCAGAGGCAATGAAGAAGAAGTGATGGCGCAGGTGCGGGAAGTGAGGGACGCAATTCGTGAAAAAGTACAGGAATTCGTTTCCGAGGTGCGCGGTCGCTAGCGGAGTACCGCAGCCGGCCTAGCAGCAGCTTGCCTTCGAGCCCGCGGCCGCACTCTCGGTCTCCGCTCGCCCGCAGGAGCAGGAAGGCTCCGTTCCCCGCAGCATCCCCTGGATCACCGCCGCGGCACACCCTACGCCTGCTTTCACCTTGATCGCACCGGCGGCGCAGTTTTTCATGCACGCCCCGCATTCCATGCAGGCAAGCCGGTCCGCGATCATCGCCTTCCTGCCCTGCATCTCGAACACGGCGTGAGGGCATACTTCAATGCATTCCCTGCAGCCGGTGCACAACGCGCTGTTCAGGAAAAGAGTCTCTCCGTTCTTCAGGTATGTCATCCGCACGGCGCGCCTCCTACAGCGGCAGGATCCGGGTCACCACGGTCAACCCGAGACCAATCGCCAGTGAAGAAATCATAGGGATGAGTCCCCTCTTCACCTCCAGCGCCGCCCCCGGCTGAGACGTGAAGGTGGAGGAGCCCGTAAAGTTCATCGAAAGGAACGCCACGATGGGCATTGCCACAAGTGTGAGCGCCACCGCCCCGGGGAGGGACGTCCGCACGACAAAAGAAACCGCGATTCCCCAGAGCGCGCCCAGGAGCGCACCTTTGAGAGAGAAAGCTCGAAACGGAACATAAGGGAGGAGAGCGGGGAAGAGGAGGGTTCCCACCCCGACCGCCCCAAGGAGCGGGAGACCCGCGGTAAGGAGCCTCCCGACGTAGCCGGCATCAAAAGGCAGGCCGAGCAGCGCGGACGCTGCCACGATGCCAAGGAGAATGGGCCATGACTGGACCAGCTCGGTCGGTGCAATGGCCATGCGTTCGCTCAGAGGGAACAGGACCCTTCTCATCGTATCGCTTTTTTTCAAGCCATTGGACAGGAATGCGCGGATGTCGCGGGCGCGCACCGGGCCGTACTTCACCTGCCAGCCGGAGTCCCGCTTCACCTCGTGCGCCGAAACTCCGGTTGCGCCGAGCTGCGGGAGGATCAGTATCCTGTGGGACACCACCTCCTGGAGCTTGACCGCCAGTATTCTCTGCTCGAGCTCCCGTGTCCCGAAGGTGCCCTTCCCCGCTGCGCACCACACGTTCACGCCCTTCGTGTCGAGCACGAGAATCCACGCATCGATGCCCACGAGCTCCCTGCGCAGCTTGTCGAAGGTGAGCTTGTAGTTGGCCGTAACCAGCACGGGAGAGTCGCTTCCCGGCGATCCCACCGCGTACAGTCCGGGAAGAACTGCATAGCGCGACCTGCCGATATCCCACCGCACTTTCCAGCCGCCCATGACGTCACGCCAGGAGAGGCGTGTTGAAACGACCGGCACTTTCCTCTCCCGGGAGGTCACGAAGCCGGTGACATACTCCCTTCGCTGCCGGGGGATCGCTTGCAGGGAAATGACCGGTGTCTTCCCACAGCCGCACGCAGCAGAATCCGCGGAATACCGCGATGCAGAGGGCTTTTCCACTTCAGCTCTCCTCTCAATCCCCTCCCCCGGCACAGCAGGGGGATTCAGGATTCTTTCGCATCTGTCTCATTGCATCCGCAAGCACGGCCGCCGACTCCACTACCATCTGCCTTTTCTCGACCGGTATGAAGTCGAAAAGACGCGTGTAGGATGCGTCACACAGCCGGTTGATCGAAGCAGCCTTGTCCTTCCCGGTTTCGGTGAGGCTGATGACCTGCTGCCGGCGGCTGGACGGGTCGGTCTCCCGATTGAGGAGCCCCGCGCGGCACATACCATCGACCGTACGGCTCAGCGTGCTCTTGTCCAGCTCAAGCAGGGAGGCGAGCTCGGTGACGCTTGTATTGCCGCGTTGCTCTGCCTCGAGCAGCAGATGGCATTGCGCGAGCGTCACCCCGCAGCAGTCCGTCTCTGATGCCATCGAGATCCCCACTTCCTGCTCGAGCACGCGCAGGTTCTTTCTGAACTCTCTAATCGAAAGTTGTGTTTCGACCATATGCCTCTCCGATTGATGCCTAATACAATAAATGTAAATTACAACAATTGTACACTACAACAAATTAAGTGTCAAGCTGTTCTTACTGACTTACGGGCACCGGATGAATCCCTGGGCCCAGAGGCACCCGCCACATGCGGGAAGGCCGTTTCCGAAGCAGTCCGAGCGATTGCTGTCAGCCTGCTCGCAACTGTTGCAAATCGTGCAGGGCGCAAAATCGAAGTCAAGGAGGCGTTCGCGAAGGGCGACGTAGGCCGGATCGTTCCAAATCCCGAGCAGAGCACGTTCCTTCACCTGCCCGACGAAAAAGGACCCCATTGTTCTCTTTCTCTCCTGGAGGAAGATCGCGTGGTCGTGAAGAAGCGGCAGACAAGGGCTCACAGCGCCATCCCAGCGAATCGCCATGCTCCCTTTTTCCACAAATGGGCACGTGCAGCTCCCGTGCACGAGTCGCTGACCAGCCACGCTCACGCTGAAGGGGCCTTTCAGGACCTGGGCCAGTGGAGCCTCGGTGGCCGCGTTCAGCTCCATTCGGGGAAGCTCGACGAGCGGCGTCCGCTCGGAGGGGGGAAGATCGGGCTCGTAGAAGGATCGTCGATAGAGGGCCTGATCGTTCATCTCGAGGGTGTGCGGGACAACATTGCTGATGCTGAACCTGTCCGCCATCAGCCGCAATCCGAGACGAAGCACCCCCGGCAGCGATGCAATGGTGTCCCGGGTGGCCACGAACGAGATGCCAATCCGCGGCATACCGCCGCGCCGAATCCGCGGGGTACCGCGATGCCCAATCCGCGGGCTTTCCGCGAGCGATCGTTCGCGGAAAGCGTTCAGGCGCTGCACATTATCGACAACCGCCCCCAGCGAGCCGCCTTCGCGCATTGCGGCAAACTGCTCATCCACCGCGCCATCGAGGGAAATCCAGAGACGGTCGAGTCCGACAGCGACCATGCTGTCCGCAGTGCGCGCGTCGAGGAGCGTGCCATTGGTAATAAGCTCCACCTCCATGCCGCAGCGTTTTGCGTCGCCGACCATGTCCATGATCTCAGGGTGCAAAAGGGGCTCCCCGAAGCCGCCCAGGAAGAGGGAGGGCAGGGGATCGAGATCGCAGATCCCCGCGAGTATCTTTTCCCAGGTGCCGCTGTCCATGCGGCCCGCAGGCTCGGCCCACGCGCCGCGGACGCACACCCGGCACCTGAGATTGCATTCGCTCGTTGGTTCCAGGTACAGCCGCGCAAGGCTATTGACGGACCGCCCTATCCGCAGACCGGCTTCATCCTCGCTGATACGAACCCGGGAGCCGGGCCGCACACCGGCCCGCCGCGCGAGGAGTGGGGGAAGAACGACCCGGCCTTCCCCATCAACTTCGGCTGTTACGAATGAGGCGCCCATGCGCGCATCATGGCGCCGCGGTATCCCGCGGATTGGGCGCCGCGGTATTCCGCGGATTCTGCATCGCGGTATTCCGCGGATTCTCCGCCGCGATCACCTCGATGCCCATGTCTTCGAGTGTTTTGCGGTCCGATTCGGAAATGTGGTCGGTGACGATGGTGTCCACATCGTCGGGGGAGGCAAACTGGGCAAAGGAGTTCCGGCCCAGCTTGGTGGCGTCGAAGAGCAGCACCACCTTGGCAGCAATGGACATCATGAGCTTCTTGGTTTCCGCGTGGCCGATGTCAGGTGTGCTGGCGCCCTTTTCCAGGGAGAAGCTGTTCAAACCCATGAATGCCTTGTCCACCGTGAGGCCGGCCAGCAGATCCCTGCTGGACAGATCGTTGAAGACCGTGCAATGGAAGCGCTTCCTGACGATCCCGCCGAGGAAGACGATCTTGACCGATTCCAGATCCTCCAGGAGCGAGGCGATTGCCAGGTAATTGGTGACCACGGTGATGTCCTGTCTCCGGTCGAGGAGCCGGGCAAGCTGCAAGACCGTGGAGCCGGTGTCCAGAACGATCATGTCGCCGTCCTCGATGAGGCCGAGCGCCGCCTCCGCGATAACGCGCTTGGCCGCCAGGTTCTGGACGCCGCGGGCGACCATGTCCTGCTCGTGACCGGTTTTGCTCTTGATCATTGCCCCGCCGTGGGTACGCACGAGGAGGCCGGTCGCTTCCAGGTCCCGAAGGTCGTTCCTGATCGTGGCGCTGGACACGCGGAAAAGGTCGCACAACTCCACGACGGTGGCTTTGCGGTGCGCGGCGATGTGCTCGAGGATTTTCTGCTTGCGCTCTTCGACGAACAAAACGCCGTTTGTCATTCGCGGCGACTCTATGCCTGAGCCCCCCGGGCCTTGCGCACGATTTCGACCGCTGTCCGACAGTTCGCTCTGATCTGGTCCCATTTCTTCTCCGCGATCGCTTCCCGGGATGCGATCCAGGTTCCCCCCACGCACGCCACGGCATCAGAGGCAAGATAGTCGGGGAGATTCGCAGCGGTGACGCCGCCGGTCGGCATGAACCGCATCCCCGTATGCGCGTAGGGCGCGGAAAGGGCCTTGATGACTTTCAGGCCGCCAAAGGCTTCCGCGGGGAAGTATTTCACGAGCTTCACCCCGGACGCAAGTGCCTGCTCGATCTCGGAAGGGGTGATGACGCCCGGCATGAACGGAAACCCGAGTCGCATCGCCTCCGCCAGGACGTCCGGGTTCAGCCCCGGTGCCACGCCGAAGCGCGCGCCCGCGTCCTTTGCTTTGCGGAGGTTCTCCGCCGTCAGCACCGTGCCCGCGCCCAGGATGAGCGCGGGCCGCTCCTTCGCGATCTTTGCGATCACCTCCGCCGCGGCCGCCGTGCGGAAGGTGATCTCCGCAACCGGCAGCCCGCCCTCGATCAGCGCGTCCGCCAGCGGCAGAGCCGCGTCCACCGAATCGATCGCGATCACGGGCACCACCACGAACTTCGCAAGCGCGCTGAAGATCTCATCACCCATCATTGCGTAACCTCCCGATGCAAGAGTTTATCCTCCTGAAAGCAGGGGAAAAAGCGCTACTTCGTCGCCGTCATGCAACTCTGTGGCCAGCCCCTGCGGCACCTGGTTCCACCCGTAGCCGTTCAAAGTGCTCATGAGCGAGGGATCGGGCACCGCGATCCCGTAGGTGAGCTTCAGCCAGCCCGCAACGGCGGCCAGCGTGCTCCCCGCGGGCAGGCGCAGATCGTCCGCGCGCGTGCCGGTTCTCTCACGGACCGCGGAGAGGTAGCGGACCCGGACGGTCACCTCTGCGGCGCCGCCCTTCACGCCAGAAGCTCCTTCAATCCCCATTTCTCCATTGTGGCCTCCGTGACCACGCCGTCGGAGTCCCAGCCGCGAAGGGCGTAGTACTCGTCGAGCATCACGTCGTACATTTCATCAGTGAGGATCCTGCCCTTGGTCGGGCCGCTTGGGAGGGCCTCTTTGGTGATCCGCTCCGGCAGAAGATCGTCCTTGCGCCGGATGCCTTCCCGATTGAGGATGATCCGTTCCATGCTGTAGATCCTCTGCGCGATCTCCATGAGCCGCGGGGTGAACGGGTAACCCGTCACCGCCTCCAGCACCTCTCCCGTGGGACTCTCGGAAAAGCCGAACGCCCCGCGCACCACCGTGCACATGCCGATGCTGTCCACGTACGCGCGGCTGTCCTGGGCGCTTTTGACCAGCGCGCCTTTGCCTTCCAGCGCGTAGCGGTCGTACTTGCCGCTTTGAAGCTCCGCGCGGATCGTCCATCCCCCCACATTATGGCAGGCTCCTCGATTGGAGGTCCCGTTGGTAAGGCCGTTACCGGTGAAACCCCGCGGATCATAGGCGGCGAACGGCATGCCCTTCACGTCGAGGATGAAGCGCTTCCACTCCGGTCTTGCGCGTTTCACCCCGTACATTCCCTCCGCCAGGAGGTCTCCAATGCCGCTGCGCGCCGCGATGAGCTCGATGATCCCCAGGAGGGCGTCGGGATTTCCGAACCGGGCATCGATGCCCATCGTGTCCTTCTTTGTGATGAGGCCTTTCTCGAAGAGCTCCATGGTGAGCGCCACCGCGTTGCCCGCGGACATCGTGTCCATTCCCAGCTCGTCGCAGAGCTGGTTGGCCTTCACGATGGCGGCAAAGTCCGAGATGCCGCAATTGGGGCCGAGGAGACCCACCGTCTCGAATTCGGTGCGCGCCCGGGCGCCGGCGTAGGGACCCTCCTTCACCACGCACATCTTGCCGCATGCCACCGTGCACCGGTAGCAGGCATAGTTCTTCTGCAAGTAGTGCTCGACCATGGCGTGTGCGTCGATCTTGTCGCACTCCTCGAAGAAGCCGGTCTGGAAGTTGCGGGTGGGCATGCAGCCCAGGGTGTTGAGAGGTTCGATGTACTGGGGCGTGCCGAACTTGGTGTGATTTGCCCGCGAAGTCTTCAGATCGGCCACCGCGGCCTTCCGGATCTCCGCCACCTTTGCCGGGTCTGCCAGCGTGATGTCACCCGTGCCCTTCACGATGACGCCTTTGAGGTTTTTCGAGCCCATCACCGCGCCCGGTCCGCCCCGCCCGAATGCGCGCTCGTCCACGTTGATGTAGGAGATGCGGACAAGGCGCTCCCCCGCGGGGCCGATGGCCATGGCGCCTGCCTTGGTCTCCGCGAACGCCTTTCTCATTTCCTCGAGGGTCTTCACCGAGGTGAATCCCTTCCAGGGCCGCGCGTCATGGAACTCCATCGCGCCGTCCTTGAGGGAGAGCCAGGTCAGCTCCGCCGCCCTGCCCTCCACGATCAGCCCATCGAAGCCGGCCTGCTTGAGCTGGGGACCGAAATCCCCCCCGCAATTCGAGCAGAGGTACATCCGGGTCTCGGGTGACTTGGTGGCGAGCTGGAACTTGGTCGTGGACACCAGCGGCGTGCCGGTGAGGGGGCCGGTGAAGAAGAAGATCTTGTTCTCCTCCGCCAGCGCGTCCACGCCGGGGCCAATCTCGTCGTAATAGTACTTGGCCGCGATTCCGCGGCCGCCCAGGAGCTGCTTGACCTCGTTTTCCTTGAGCGGCTCCACCGACGTCGTGCGCGTGGTCAGGTTCACGCGCATCACCTTGCCGCAATATCCCTTCAGCATGCCTTTCCTCTCCCGTGGGGCCGCCCGGCCCATTCTCCGCGTGATTATCTCCGCACCATAAGCGCGGCGAGCAGATTGTCCACCGCCGCGCGAGTAGCCTTGGAAACGCTTTCCGCCGTGTAGGCCCCGATGTGCGCCGTGCTGATGACGCGTTCGTGCGCAAGGAGCGGACTCGCATCCGGCGGCTCCTTGTCATAGGCATCCACCGCGTATCCCGCAAGCCTTCCCGCATCAAGGGCTTCGAGAACGGCCGCGTCGTCCACCAGCCCCGCCCGTGCCGTGTTGATCAGCCGCGCATCCTTTTTCATGAGGGCGAGCGCCTGCCGGTCGATGAGCGGCTTTTCCCCGGGCGTATGCGGGCAGTGCAGCGTCACGATGTCGGCGGCTGCAAGCAGCTCTCCCACGCTCGCGTAGCGGAAGCCGGGGGAGGGCGCATACCCGGAGTCCGGGTACGCGTCGTGGCCCACGACCTTCATGTCCATGGCCAGGGCGAAGCGTGTCACGAGCCTGCCGATCCTGCCGGTGCCGATCACCCCGAGGGTCCTGCCCTCCAGCTCCGCACCCTGCCTTCTTTCCCAACCCCCCGCTTTCATCTTCGCGTCGTTCCAGGGGATGTGACGAAGGAGGGAGAGCATGAGGGCGAGGGTGAGCTCCGCCACCCCGCGCGCGTTGGCGCCCTCAGCGCGCAGCACGGAGATTCCGCGCCGCTCGCAGGCGGCCAGGTCGATCGAATCCACCCCTGTGCCGTTGCGGCTGATCGCCCGGAGGTCGGGGGCTTTTGCCAGCACCGTGTCCGGTATCTTCTCCACCCCCGCCAGCCATCCGACGCAGCCGGGCAGGAGGCGAATCAGCTCTTCCTCGCCGGGCGCTTTGCCCGGTGTGCACAGCACAACCTCATACCCGGCATCCCGGAGGAGGTTGAGCGAAGGGTCCCCCTCTTTGGTGAGCGAGCGCGGCGTGACGAGGATCTTTGCCACGGGCTCACGCCCCTTTCGAGGTGACGATCTCTACTTTTCCCGCCCGCTTGAACACGCGCACGGGGAAGCCTTCCTTTTCGATGTCCCCGTAGTTATGGCCCGCCTCCCCCGGATAGACGCAGAACGAGATCAGGGGCTCGTCCCCGGTGTTCACCGTGCGATGGGCCCAGAACGGGGGAACGTAGCACATGCGCCCGGGCAGGAACCGCTCATACGCGCTTTCCCCCGTGGCGAGCTTCATCAGCATGTATCCTTCGCCGCGCAGGCACAGGTAGATCTCCGCCGTTCCGGCCGCCTGGTGGTAGTGGCCCTTTGTCATGAAACATTCCCCGCCGACGGTGCCGGGGTAGGTCTTGCTGAGGCAGAACTGAAGCTGTCCGGTCTCCTCGGGGATCTTCATCTCGAAGACCTCGTAATGCACCGGGTCTCCCTGGGCCACCAGCGCCTCCAGCGCCCTGGCGTCCTTGTAGTGGCCGCGCATGCTCGAGGCCAGCCGGATGGTATGCACCTGCGGGTTCTTCATGATCCCGTGCACGAGGTCGAAATCCACGCCAAAGGGCGTGACCAGCTCACTCAGCGTGGTGGTCTTCTCTTTCATCTTCTTCAGTTCTCCTCTTCCGCCCAGCGATTCATTGATGCCAGGAGCGAAATGTAGCGCTCTGTCCTGCGCCGGCACATCTGCGCGCGCCGCGGATCCGGCTCGGTGAGCGTCCCGGTGCGAATCCATTGCGCGGTGGTGGCCTCGATATCCTGGAGAATACCCACCCCGCTGCCCGCCAGGAGCGCGGAGCCGAGCGGCGCGCCCCCCGCGCCCATGACCTGCACGATCGGGACGCCCAGCGTGTCCGCCTTGATCCGGTTCCAGACTCCGCTCTTCTCTCCGCCGCCGGTGACGCGCACCTCTGCGACCGTGCCCGCGCCGAAGAGTTTCTCCAGCGTGCGCAGGTAGATTCCGTATTCCAGCGCCACCCCTTCCAGCACGGCGCGATAGAGGTGCCCGGGGCCATGGCTCCAGGTGAGGCCCACCCATGCGCCTCGAAGATGAGGCTGGCTGGGGCTGACCCTGCCCCCGAGATGCGGGATGAAGAACGGGTCGTCCTCCGCAGGGATCACTGCTTCCGCCATCTCGTTCAGCCGCCGGAAGTCCGTCGATTGTCCGGCCGCAGCGAAGGCACCGGCAAGCTGCTCGCGGAACCATTCCAGGTTCATGCCGCCCCCGTTGATATAGGCATAGGGGTGCCAGAGCCCCGGGACTGCGGAATGGCCGCAGCTCAGGATCATCTCCTCCTCATCGGCGCGGAAATCCGCGGTAGTGGCGGCGAAGACCGACGCGGTACCGGCGACATCCACGCAGATGCCCGGCCGGGCAGCCCCGCAGGAGAGAAAGCTTGCGGCGGTGTCTCCGCATCCCGCCACGACGGGTGTGCCTGTGGGAACGCCGCAGCGCGCGGCCATTTCCGCCGTCAGCTCACCTACTACCTCCTGGGACGCCGCGATGCGCGGCAGCACGCCGGAATCCACGCCAAAAGCACGGCAGAGCTCCTGGTCCCACGTTCCTGCCCGGCTGTCCGCAAAGCAGGAAAAATGCAGGTAGCTGCCGTCGATGAAAGCGCGCGACCCGTCCATGCCGCACAGACGCATGACCGCGTAACCGCCCGGTTGCACGAAGGAGCGGATCCGGCGATACGTGTCGGGCCGCTCGTTCTTCCACCAGAGTATCTTGGGCCCGTGGTTGAAGCTGGGAGGACCGCCGGCCTTGCGCACAATCGCACGGCCCGCCTCCTGCTGCATGCGCTCGATCCACGGGGCGCAGCGCGTGTCCAGCCATGAATCGTAGGGCGTGACGTTTCTCCCGTCCTCTCCCACGCCGATGATCCCGGCCATCTGGCCGTCGATCGAGAGGGCGCAGACGGACCCCGCGCCGGATGCCTTTGCCGCGCACTCGGCAATGACTTCGCACGTGGATCGGACCTGCTGCTCGGGGTCCTCCTCCACCACGCCCGGTGCGGGCCGGTGCAGGTCGGATTTTCGGGAGGCCTCACCCTGGCAGCGACCCTCCGCGTCATAGACGGCCGCTTTGACCCCCTGGGTCCCGATATCGACGCCGACAAAAAGCTTGTTGCTCATGGGAACTCGATGACGTTTTTCAGACCCTTGCCGAGCATGACCTGCTCGAAGGAGGCGCGGATCCCGTCCAGGGGCGTGCTCATGGTGACGAGGTCCTTCACGACCAGGCGTCCTGAGGCCACCAGAGCGAGGGTCTGCCGGTACTGGATGAGGCTCTGGCGCGAGGTGCCGGTGATCGTGATCTGCTTATAGTGCACGAGGTTCGTGTCCAGCGGCACCTTGCTCTTCCCCTCCGGCAGCCCGCCGAAGAACATGACACGACCGTTCACGCCGACCACCTCCAGGGCGAGAATCTGCGCCTCGGCAGACGGCGCCGCGGTGATGCAGACGCTTACGCCTTTGCCCGCAGTGAGCGAGGAAAGGCGTTCCTTCAGGCCCTCGCTCTCCAGGGCGATGATGGCGGCTTCCACCTTCCGGCAGAGGGAGAGCCTCTCGGCGCTCAGGTCATTCATGAATACCTTCGCGGCGCCTGCCATGAAGGCAAGCTTCGCATGCATGAGGCCGATGGGACCGGCGCCGATGACCAGCACCGTGTCACCGGGGACGATGGCGATTCTCTGGAACGCGTTGTAGACGCAGGCCAGCGGCTCGACCAGAGCGGCGGACACGAAGTCCCCTCCCTCGGGAATCGGGGCGAGGTTGCCCTGGGACACCGCTTCCCGCGGGATCTTCATGAAAGGGGCAAACCCGCCGGGGATGTTGATGCCGAAGGCCTTGTAGGTGGCGCACATCTGGGTGTTGCCGCTCACGCACTGGTCGCAGACCCCGCAGCCCATGTTGGGGGCCACGGCCACGGCCATGCCCGCGCGGTAGCCATTCACGTCGGGGCCCGCCGACTCGACGATGCCGCTCACCTCGTGCCCGAGCACGAGCGGGTTGCCGGGCGTGGCGCCGCGCGCGCCGTTTCGGAACATGCGGATATCGGTGCCGCAGATCGCCGCCGCCTTCACCTTCAGGAGCACTTCCCCCGCACCGATCTCGGGAACAGGGACGTCCTCCATCCTGAGGTCTTCCTTCCCGTACAGCAGCGCCGCCCGCATCTTCACGCCTTGCTCCCCTCGACGCGCACCGGCGCGCGCTCAAGGATCGAACGGTTTCCCGCGTTTACCACCGCGACCGCCATCCTGCCGTCCATGCCGCGCACGCGCGGCTCCCTCCCGTCCAGGATGCAGTCCACGAAGTCCTGGTCCTCCCGGTCGTACGCTTCGCTGAACAGGGTGCGCCAGCTTTTCACGAAGGGACGAACGATGCCCTTTGCCGTTGAGCATCCCACCACCGTATCCTGCTCCATCCTGCCGACGAACATCACGCCGCGCGTGCCCACGATCTCCATGCGCGCGTCATACCCATAGCCCACGGAGACCGCCCCATCGATGAATCCCTGCCTGCCGTCCGCGAACCGGCAGACCATGGACACGTTGTCGTAGAAATCGGGATATTTCTGCGCCGCCTGCGGGCAGCGAAAGTTGCCGCCCAGCGCGTATACTTCCTCGATCTCGCTTCCGACGAACCAGCGCGCCGCGTCGATGTCGTGGCTGTTGACTTCCGCCAGGGGGCCGTTGCTCTTGCGGATGTCGTACATCCATTCCTGGGGCACGCTCGGCCCATGGGTGAGGGATTTCACCAGCACCACGTCACCGATCTCCCCCGCGTCGATGCGCTCCTTGGCCGCACAGAAGCTTTCGTCGTAGCGGCGCATGAAGGCGACCTGAAGCGTGACCCCGGCCTCTTTGCATGCCCGGATCATTGCATCACATTCGGCCACGTCCATGGCCATGGGCTTTTCGCAAAGTACGTGCTTGCCGGCGCGTGCCGCCTGGATCACGACATCACGATGAAGGGCAGTCGGGGTCACGACCACGACCGCGTGGACATGCGGGTCTTCCAGCGCTTCCCGGTAGTCCGCGTAGCCTGTTTCCACCTCGAGCTCTCGGCGCGCCTCCTCCAGTGTCGGGGCGTGGGCATCCACGAGGGCGACGAGCCGGGCCGCGGCTCACCCCGCGGGCGAAGTTCCGAGCGTGGATCATGCCTGCCCTGCCGGCGCCAATCACGCATACGCCGATCTTCCTATCGTCTTTTGGCATTCGAAGATGCTCTCCTGTCCTTTCACGCCCTGTGGATGCTACATTTTATCATTCTTAGTGTGCTGGTTTTTTATTTTCTGTCAAGTGTTGCCTTTTGCTATTGTATTATCTCAATAAAGTCTTGACAATTAAACATCGTGATGTTACGATCACCCATCTGCAAACGTCGTGACGTCGTTACCAGGCAAGATAACACGGAGCTGTAACTGATGGAGCGGGCGATTTCACGATACCTGTGGGTCCACAATTCTCTCAAAGCCCAGATCGAGGCCGAAGACTTCAAAGTCGGAGACTACCTGCCGCCCGAGCCGGAGCTGCAGAGGACCTTCCAGGTCAGTCGGACGACGGTACGCAAGGCGGTGGAAATGCTCGCCCAGCAGGGCTTTGTCTATATCCGACAGGGCAAAGGCACCCAGATCCTCGACTTCAAGGCCACCCAGAGGCTCGGGTTCGTCACTTCCTTCTCAGAGACGCTCAGGGAGCAGGGGTTCACCGTCACACAGGCCGATATCCGGGTCGATTTCGTGTCCGCGCCGCGGCGGATCGCCGCGGATCTCGGGGTGGAGCCCGGAACGCGCCTCCTGAGAATCGACCGTATCACCCTGGCCAACGGCTCCCCGATAGCCCTGATGACCAACTACCTGCTGCCCGAGCTCGTGCCCGGCATCGAGAAACGGATCAGCGGGATGAGCTCCCTGTATTCGTTTCTCGAATCCGAGTACAACCTCGTGATCGAGGCGGCCACGGACTTCATCTCCGCGCGGCCGGCCCTGGCAGGGGAGGCGGAGAAGCTCCAGATTGCGGAGGGCTCGCCGCTCCTGGTTGTCCGCCGGGATTCTCACAGCGGGGGCAGGCCCATCGAAGTTGCGATCCTGCTGATCGTGGCGGATAAATACGAGTACTGCGTGCACACCAAGGAAACCGGCCGCCTTGCGAAACCGCGGGTACGTCGATGCGAAATCCGCCGGGTACGTGCGGCGCGGAGATCGTCCGCGCTCGAACAGTCAGGGAACGGTCAGCGATGAAACTGACGGCACGAGATGTCGCGAAGCTGATCGACATCAGCGCTGTCCAGGCTCCCCACGGTGCGACGGAGATCCGCAACCTCGTCCGCAACGCCAAAGAGTTTCATTTCATGGCGGTCCACGTCCTGCCCTGCTGGGTCACATTCCTGAAGGAGCTTCTCGCCGACAGCCCGGATATCCTGATAGGCGCGCCGGTCGGCTTTCCCTCGGGAGCGCACCGCACGGAGATCAAAGTCGCCGAGGCACGGCTTCTTCTGCAAGACGGCGTGCAGGAAATGGACATGATGCTGAACGTCGGCAAGCTCCGATCGGGGGAATACCGCTACTGCGAGGAGGAAATCCGCGCCGTGGTCCGTGAAGCCGCCGACGTGCCGGTCAAAGTGATACTCGAGGTGCACTACCTGAGCCGCGACCAGCTCAAGAAGGCCTGCGAGGCTGTGCATCAACGGGGGGGCCGCCTTCGTCAAGACGGCCACCGGCTGGGCCGCGAGCGGCGCCACCCTCGACGTGGTGCAGTTCATCACTTCATTCGTCGGCGCGGCCATCAAGGTGAAGGCCGCGGGCAGCATCCGCAACCTCGAAACGCTGGTGAAGATGCACAGGATGGGAGTGTCGCGGTTCGGCATCAACCTCAATTCCTCGATGGAGATTGTCCGGGCGGTGGCGGCGCTGCCCGGGGGGGTGGTCGAGGTATGAGCGCGCACGCAATCAGCCGCACGATCATTGCCTACGACCTGGGAACCGGAGGCGCAAAAGCCTCACTGTACCAGGTGGACGGGACCTGCCTGGCGAGCACCTTCGTCAGTCTATGAAACTCTCTACCCGGATACCGGATGGCACGAGCAGCGTCCCTCGGACTGGTGGAACGCGGTCGTGGAAAGCACGCGCGCCCTGCTGGCCAGAAAGCTGGTCCCCGCAGCCCGGATCGAATGCCTTGCCATTTCTGGCCAGAGCCTTGCCGTAATTCCCGTGGATGCGCGGGGGGCGCCGCTGCGGGACGCGGTGCCGATCTGGTCCGATACCCGGGCCGCGCGTCAGACCTCGGCGTTCTTCCAGAAGACGGACAAGGACCGCTGGTACATGACCACGGGCAACGGCTTTCCCGCCGAGTGCTACTCGGTTTTCAAGATCATGTGGTACAAGGACAACGAGCCCGCGATGTTCTCCCGCATCCACATGGTCCTCGGCTCAAAGGACTGGGTGAACTTCCGACTGACGGGCCGCATGCTGACCGACTATTCCTACGCGTCCGGAAGCGGCGTCTACGACCTGCTCGGCTGGAAGTACTGCCCGGAATTCATCCGGGCAAGCGGCTTGTCGGATGCGCTCTTTCCCGAGATCGTGGCCTCGACGAAGATCATCGGCACCCTGACCGCGGAGGCAGCCGCCGCGCTGGGACTTCCGCAAAGCGTGAAAGTGGCCTGTGGAGGAGTGGACAATTCGTGCATGGCGCTGGGCGCGCGCAACACCGGTGAAGGCAGGGTGTACACCTCTCTGGGCTCCTCTTCCTGGATCGCCGTCTCTTCCGCGAAGCCCGTGCTGGACCCGAAGGTGAAGCCGTACGTGTTCACGCACGTGATCCCGGGACTCTTCACGTCCGCCGTAAGCATATTCGCGGGCGGCAGCTCCTTCCGCTGGATCCGTGACGCACTCTATGACCCGGCCGCGGCGCACGGCCGGGATCCGTACGACCTGATGAACGAGGCGGCAGCCTCCTCGCCGGTCGGGGCCAACAAGCTCATTTTCAATCCCAGCCTCGCCGGGGGCAGCTCCCAGGAGCCCAGCCCGCATATCCGCGGCGGGTTCTCGGGCATCGACCTTCGGCACACGCGTGGTGACCTCATCCGCGCGGGCATGGAAGGAATTGCCTTGAACCTCGCGGCAGTGCTCGAGGTCCTTCGCCGTTTCGTGCCTCTTTCACCCGAGATGCTGATGGTAGGCGGCGGCAGCAAGAGCGCTCTCTGGCGGCAGATCTTCGCGGATGTCTACCAGATGGACTGCGTGAAGACCAACATCGACCAGGAGGCGGGGTCACTCGGGGCGGCCGCGGTGGCCGCGGTCGGGGCCGGGCTCTGGAAGGGCTTCGAGAAGATCGACGAGGTGCACAAGGTGGAGAGCGTGGAAAAGCCCAACCCCCGCAGCGTGCAGTCGTACCGCAGGCTCATGCCGGCGTTCGAGATGGTGCGCAGGCACCAGGCGGAGCTGGGTGACCTGCTCCACGGGATCGACATCTGAAGGAGGACATGGCATGAAGATCGGACTGTTCACGGCAACCTTCCTGGACAAGAAGCTCGAAGAGGTGTGCACCATGGCGGCGGACCTGGGCTATCAGGCGGTGGAGCTCCCCGCATTCACGGGAAACCCGCACCTCGATCTCGATGAGACGCTCAAAGGGAGCAATGCGAAGAACCTCGTGAAAATGGTGAACGGGCACGGCCTCATCATCTCAGCTCTTGCCAATCATCCCGAAGGACAGATCGTCCTGGGTCCGTATGGGAAGGACACCGACGCCATCTGCAAGGGGACCAAGGAAGAGAAGATCAAGTTCGGGACCGAGCGGATGATCAAGACCGCGCAGGCGGCGAACGCCCTCGGCGTGCCCGTGGTGACGGGGTTCCTCGGGTGCGAGAATTTCGGCCGCTTCTTCCCCTGGCCCTATTCAAAGGGGTGGGCCGACATGGAGCAGGAGCTCGTGGAGCGATGGGGAAAGATCCTGGACAAGTTCGGCGAGTACGGGGTGAAGTTCGCGCATGAGCCGCACCCCAATGAGCTGGTCTACGACGTGGACACGGCCCTGCGCGCCGTGGAGCTCCTGGGCAACAGGAAGGAGTTCGGTTTCAATTTCGATCCTGCCAACCTGATTTACCTGGACATCAATGTGGAGAACTTCGTCGACCAGCTCAAGGGACACATCCTGCACGTGCACGCGAAGGACGGAGAGGTGGTCGAGCACAACGTGAAGCGCTCGGGACGCATCCCGCAGGGAGACTGGCAGAGGCTCGGACGGGGGTTCCGGTTCCGCATCCCCGGCTGGGGCTCCGTGCCCTGGAAAAAGGTCATCACGGAGCTGTCCCTGATCGGGTACGACTACGTGATGAGCTACGAGCACGAGGACGTGACCATGAGCCGGCAGGACGGGATCACCAAGACGATCGCCTACCTGAAGCCGCTGCTCATCGACAAGCCCTACGAGGGCCGGCACGACGTGCTGTTCAGCTAAGGGCGACGGAAAGGAAGGCGTAATATGGCTGATACAACAAAATCCACCGGGTACGGTGGCGACATGAAAGCAGCGGTCGTGGAGAAACCCGGCACACTCGTGATCAAAAAAGTGCCCGTTCCCGCGATCGACGAGAATGAAGTTCTCATCAAGGTGAAGTACACCGGCATCTGCGGCACCGACTGGAGCATCTTCACCGGCAAGTATTCCGCGGACAAGCTGCCCCTGATCCCCGGACACGAGTTCTCGGGCGTCGTGGCCAAGGTGGGCAAAAAGACACGGGGCATCAAGGAAGGAGACAGGGTCACGGCGGACATCAACATGTCCTGCGGGACCTGCTTCTACTGCCGGCAGGGCCAGAAGCTCATGTGCCGGGATTTCCACCAGCTCGGCATCCACGTGGACGGCACGTACGCGGAATACGTGAAGGCGCCCTTCGACCAGGTGCACAAGCTGCCCGACTCCTTGAGCTTCATGGCAGGCGCGTTCATCGAGCCCGTCTCCTGCGTCATCCACTCGTCCAAGGCTGCCAAAGTCACGCACGGAAGCTCCGTGGCGGTCATCGGCAGCGGCCTTGGGGTGCTGCACGGTCTGCTCGCCCGGCTTCGCGGCGCCGCGCCGGTCATCGTGATCGGGGACAATGCGAAGCGGCTTGCCATCGCAAAGGAGTTCGGAGTCGACGTCACGATCAACATCAAGGAAGGAAAAGACCCTGTCGCGGAAGTGAAGAAGCTCACCGACGGACGCGGCGCTGATTTCGTCGTGGAAGCGGTCGGCACGCCGAAGACCTACGAGCAGGCTTTCGAGATGGTGCGCCCCGGCGGCACGATTGCCGCGTTCGGCATCTGCGCGGGTGATGACACGATCAAGGTGAGGCCATTCGACCTCGTGCTGGGGGAGAAGACCGTCGTGGGCTCCTGCGCCGGCGTGGGAACCGACTGGACGGATGCGATGGCCCTCATTGCCAACGGCCACATCAAGCCGGAGAGCATGTTCTCCATGGTCGTGCCCGTGGAAGAGCTGCAGTCGGCCCTCGAGCAGCTGCGCACGGACCCGAACCTTTTCAAGGTGTTCGTGTCCACCGAAATCTCCAAGCGGGAAATCCTGTCGAAGTAGGGCGGATGATGGGAAAAAATCCGCCTAACTGCACGGGGTACCGTGCAAGGTACGGCGGGGGGATGGCGAATGAAGGTGCGCGGCGTCGATCACGTATCGATCAACGTGAAGGACATGGGCGCCTCCGAGGCGTTCTACGGGGGCATTCTCGGCATGCGCAGGCTCCAGACCGTGCCCATGGAAGGAAATCCGCGCTTCTCGATCACCTACTTCGAGATCCCCGGCGGGGGGCGCCTCGAGCTGTTCGACTACGGAGGAAAGAATCGCGCTGTTCCGCGGGAGGAGAGCGACGCGGGGCTGCGGCACCTTGCCTTTGCCGTCGACGACGTGGCTGCCGCGGAAAAGACGCTGCGGGAGAAGGGCGTGACGATCGTGCTGCCCACGACGGACATTCCGTCGTTGGGCGCCCGGGTCCTTCTGTTCCTCGATCCAAACGGCGTCACCCTGGAGCTCTGCCAGGAGATGAAATGACAGGAGAGAAACGACAGATGAGTGAGAGCATGCCCCTTCTGACGAGCATCAAGGTGGGGAACAAGACGGCGTCCAACAGGATCGCCATCAACGCGATGGAGTGCTGCGACGCGGACACCAACGGCAATCCGACCGACACCGCGTTCCGACGGTACGACCGGCTTGCCCGCGGGAACGCGGGGGTCATCATCGTGGAGGCCCTCTCTGTGGTGGACGAGAACCGCGGGAGACTCCACCAGCTCACCGCGCTGCCCCAGAACCAGAAGGGACTCGCCGACCTCGTCGCCGCCATGAGAAAGGCGAATCCGAAACCGCTTATCCTCTGGCAGCTCACCCATTCCGGCGAGCTTTCCAGCCCCGAGTTTTCCGAGCGGGTCTGCGTGAAGCCCTTTCCCGGATACGAGGGGCGGCTCCTCACGGAGGAGGAAGTCGACGAGATACTGGAGAGGTTCGTGTTCGCCGCGAAGATGGCAAGTGACTGCGGCGCCGACGGGGTGGACTTCAAGCTCTGCCACGGCTATCTCGGTTCCCAGCTCGTGCGGCCCTTCAACGACAGGAAGTGGAAGTACGGCGGATCGTGGGCCAACCGGACCCGATTTGCCTACGAGTTCTATGAGCGCGTCTCGAAGGAGGTGAAGAACAAGGACTTCATCCTCGGCTCGAAGATCTCCGCATGGGAAGGACTGCCCGGCGGCATGGGGTCGGCGGGACCGGACACTCCGATCATCGACCTGACCGAGGTGCTGGACCTCGTGAAGGGCCTGGAGGCGCGCGGGGCAAAGTACGTCATCCAGTCAGCCGGCAATCCCTCGCTGACCCTCGCCCTCACGCAGCCGGACAAGAAGATCCCCGACTATTCCTACCTGCACTTCTGGTTCCAGAAGGAGTTCAGGAAGGTCATGAAAAAAGACACAGTGCTGATCGGCTCCGCATACTCCCTGTTTCGCGACGGAAAGAACAGCTTCCGCGGCGTGAAGCGGGAGGAGTCCTCGCTGGAGTATTGGGGCAACAAGAACATCCGCGACGGCGTCTGCGACATGGTGGCCCTGGGCCGCCAGTCCCTCGCCGATCCGCTCCTGCCATCCAAGCTCGAACAGGGCAAGGAGAAAGAGATCAAGTGGTGCACCGGCTGCGACAACTGCGTCGAGTTCCTGATCCGGCAGAGGCCGGTGGGATGCTCGACGTACGAGCGCGAATATACTCTGGAGTTGAAGGAGATCCGCAGACAGCAGGGCGTGCTTGCGGAGTCAGAGAAACACACGTAGACAGGACGTCGAGGGCGAGCGAGTGCAGGGATGCACGAAAGCGAGCCCATAAAGGAGGTCGTGATGAAAATCGGGATCGACAGCTATTGCTACCATCGGTTTTTCGGGGACGTGGCTACCAGGGCAAAAGCGCGACGACCGTGAAACTGAGCCTGGAATGGTTCCTCAAGCGCGCGAAGGAGTTGAAGGTGGATGGGGTCGCTGTTGAATCCCCCTTCATCTCCCGGTTTGACAGCTGCCTACCTGAGCGAGGTCAAGGGCATGCTGGACGAGTACAAGCTGGACCGGGTCTACGCCTGGGGGCACCCCGACGGCCTGGAGGGTGGGCGCAGCGAGAAGGCCTTTGCGGACATGATGAAGAGCATCGACTACGCGGCCGCAATCGGCGCCAAGGTCATGCGCGTCTGCGGCGCCAGCCTCGAGTTCCGCAACGAGCCGCACGGCCCGATGCTGGAAAAGCTCGCGCGGCAGTTCTCCGAAGCAGTGAAGGTAGCAGCAAAACACGACATTCGAATCGCGGACGAGAACCACATCGACTTCAACTCCGACGAGATGCTCACGCTCATCAAGGCCGTGAACTCGCCGTACTTCGGGATCAACTTCGACACGGGCAACTTCATGAGGGTGCTCGACGACCCGATCAAGGGAATGGAGAAGCTGGCCACATACACATTCTCGACACATGTGAAGGACCTGAAGCCCAACAGGCAGGCGTCGGTGGACGACTGGTACTTTTTCTCCTCAACGCCCGTCGGGGACGGACTGGTGGACAACCAGAAGCTCGCGCAGCTCCTCAAGAACGCGGGCTACCAGGGGTTCCTCGCGGTGGAGATCGATTTCCTCCATCCCGATTACAACTGGGATGAGGACAAGGCCGTGGCGAAGAGCGTGAAGGAGCTGCGCCGCATCGCCAACAGCCTGAACTAGGAGGGAACGGCAATGAAGAAGCTGAACGTCGGCATCGTCGGATACAAGTTCATGGGCAAGGCCCATTCGAATGCATGGAAGAAGGCCCCGCTGTTCTTCGACTTGAAGGTGCAGCCCGTGCTGAAGGTGGCCTGCGGCCGGCACGCGGAGTCGCTGAAGGCGTTCGCCGACCGGTGGGGCTGGGAGCAGACCGAGAGCGACTGGAAGAAGATGGTGCACCGCGACGACGTGGACATCGTGGACATCAGCGCGCCCCAGTACCTCCACTATGATATCGCAATGGAGGCGGCACGGGCGGGCAAGCACATCTTCTGCGAGAAGCCCCTGGCAATGAACCTCGCGCAGGCGAAAGAGATGTACGAGCTGGCCGAGAAAAAGGGAATCACACATTACATCAATCATAACTACCGACGCTGTCCGGCGGTCCGTCTGGCGAAGAAGCTCATCGACGAGGGCAGAATCGGCCGGATCTATCACTGGCGCGGCTGCTACCTGCAATCCTGGATCCTGGACCCCAAGGCACCCCTGACGTGGCATCTGCAGAAGCAGTTCGCCGGCTCGGGACCGCAGGGAGACCTGAACTCGCACAGCGTGGACCTGGCGCGCTACCTGGTGGGGGAGGTCAAGAAAGTGACCTGCATGACCGCGCATTTCGTGAAGGAAAGACCCCTGGCGGATGAGGCTGCCTCGGGCACCTTTGGCGGAGTGTCCAAGGGCGCCGAGATGGGCAAGGTGACCGTTGAGGATGCCGCGTTCATGAACGTGGAGTTTGCCAACGGCGCGCTGGGATCCTTCGAGGCCACCCGCTTTGCCCCCGGCCGCAAGAACTACAACTACTTCGAGATCTACGGCAGCAAGGGAAGCATCATATTCGACCTGGAGCGGATGAACGAGCTGCAATTCTATTCGAACGAGGATCCGGCCAACGCGCAGGGCTTCCGCACCATCCTCGTCACCGAGGGCGTGCACGACTACATCTCCAACTGGTGGCCGCCCGGACATATCATCGGCTACGAGCACGAGTTTGTGCACGCCGTGGCGGACTTCCTCACCGCGGTGGACACGAAGACGAAGATCGAGCCGAACTTCTACGACGGCATGAAGGGGATGGAAGTCCTGGAGGCGGGACTGCGTTCCGCGGAAACGGGAAAGGTCGTGGAGCTCTCATGAAAGCGACCCTCGTTCCCGTCCATTTCAAGTCGGGGATGGACGAGGAGTTCAGGAAACACCTCGCCATCGTGAAGGACCTCCTCGCCGAGGACGCGGAGGTTCTTTCCCCCGTCGCGTTGGGGGCCCGGCTGCCCGCGGCGGACGCCGTCGTGTTCCCCCAGCTCATCGGGGACGCATTCTCCCAGCTTGCCGCGCTGAAGAAGATCACCTGTCCCGTGCTCGTGCTCACGTCCGATTTCGGAACGGTCAACATGTGGGACTGGGAGATCGTGACCTTCATGCGGAGCCTGGGCATGAAGGCGTTCACACCGTACGAGGTCGAGCAGGCGCGCAGGATCTGCCGCGCGCTGGCCTTGAAGCGAGAGATGAACGAGGTGAAGTTCCTCGTTTTCCAGGACAGACCGGGAGTCGGCGGCGAGCAGCCGGAGATCTTCCGGCGGTTCTGGTGGTGGGAGGACAGGAGCGCGGAGCTGATCAGGGAAAAGTTCGGCATCCGGATCGTGAAAAAGAGCTTCAAGACGCTTGCCGAGCAGGCGAAGAAGATCGACAACGCGCAGGCGCAGGCAATCCTGAAAGATCGACCCGTTCCGATGCAGGGGTTGGGGGAGCGGCCGCTCAGCTCGGCGCTCAAGCTGTACATCGCCGTGAAGCGCGAGGTCGAGGAGGATCCCTCGATCCAGGGGGCCGGCATCAACTGCCTCAACGAATCCGCGTTCTCGGACACCACACCCTGCCTTGCCTGGGACCTGCTCTACCAGGACCGCAGGCTCATCTGGGCCTGTGAAGCGGACACGCTTTCCCTGCTCACGATGTTCATCCTCGAGCGATCGCTCCGCGCGCCGATCATGATGAGCAATCTCTACCCGTTCCTCATGGGGGGCGCCGCTCTCAAGCACGAGAAGATCGACAAGTTTCCCGACGTGCCGGAGCCCGAGAATCACCTGCTGATGGTCCACTGCGGCTTCTTCGGCGTCGTGCCGCGGCCGTTCTGTCACTCATGGTCGCTCGCGCCCAAGGTGCTCGCCATCGTGGATGAAAACGCGCACGCCATGGACGCGCGCATGGCGGAGGGTCCCATGACGCTCGCCAAGCTGCACCCGGAGTTGAAAAGCATGCAGGCAATCGAAGGGCAAATCGAGGGCTATGTCCAGTATCCGGGGTCGGACTGCCGCAATGGCGCGCTCCTCAAGGTGAAGGACGGTCATGCGCTGATGAAGGCGTTTTATTCGCATCACTATTGCCTCATGACCGGCACGCAGTCGGTGGATATCGAGAATGTCGCACGGGTGATGAACATGGGAGTGGATGGGCTGTGATGCCGGCATCAGGCGCGCCACGAGCAATAATGGAATTGACGGATACGAAATCATAAGATAAGATACGCTAAAATCACGATAGAATTTGGTAGCAGAATAAGGAAGCATTTGCGGGACAGAAATGCTTTTCGGCTGAAGGAGTGGCTTCTTGAAATTGACTGCAGGATATGCGTGGCGAAAGACCGCCGAACAATCGGCGATCTTCGTCATCCTGGTCATCCTCGTCGTGATCGCGGCCGTTGCCTCTCCGGTCTTCCTGAAAGAAAGGAATATCTACAACGTCGTCCTGCAGGCCTCCATGCTCGGGATCGTAGCCACCGGCCAGCTCTTCGTCATCCTCACGGGTGGCATCGACCTTTCCGTCGCATCGGTGATCGCATTCATGTCGATTCTGAGCGCCGGCCTTATGAATGGCAGGAACGAGCTGGTATACCCCGTCGCGCTGGCATGCCTGGGTATTTCTCTTGTGATCGGCCTTGCCAACGGCCTGCTCGTCACCAAGCTCAGGATTCCCGCCTTCATCGCAACGCTGGGTATGGTGCTGATCGTCCAGGGCATCCGCTTCATCTACTCCGGCGGCATGCCGAAGGGATCGATCCCAGACGGTCTTCTCTTCTTCGGGCGCGCCTCCCTGCTGTGGATACCGCTGGCGGTCTGGATCTGTCTCGCGGTGGGCGCCCTATCCGCCGTCATCCTCCAGAGGATGACCCTGGGGAGGAGCATCTACGCGGCGGGCGGCAACATGCGCACCGCCTACATGTCGGGGATCAACACCGATCGCGTGCAGATCATCGCCTACATGCTGAGCAGCTTCTGGGCGGGTTTCACGGGGCTGCTCCTGACCGGCTGGGTCGGAATGGCCGACAATTGGCTTGGCCGGGGCTACGACCTGAACTCGATCGCAGCGGTGGTAATCGGCGGTGCGGTCATGACCGGCGGCAAGGGCAATGTCTGGGGCACGCTTGCAGGCGCATGCATGATTGCGCTCCTGTTCAATTTCGTGGTCCTTCTGGGGCTCGATGCCGATGCGCAGCGCATAGTCAGGGGGCTCGTCATCATAGGAGCTGTGGGATTGTATGTCCGCATGAGCGCACGGGCCTGAGCGGCGGGAAAGGAGGAAAACAGGCACAACACACGGGATGAAGATGCACCGGGCATCTTCTGGCATCCAGTTTCTCTTGAAAGGGGTTGAGCATGAAGAAAACAATTCTGCGGGTTCTTATCATCGTGGCGCTTGCAGCGGTAGTGGCGGGCAACGCGTTCTCCCAGACGGTGGACACCGCCAAGTACAAGAAAGCGCCGCCATGGACGATCGGCTTCAGCAACGCGTCGTTGTCGAACACCTGGCGCGTCTCCTTCGTCGAGCAGCTTCGTTACTCCATCGACGAGGCGAAGAAGAAAGGCCTGATCAAGGACTACTATGAGACAAACGCCAACGACGACCCGACCAAGCAGGTCGCCGATGTCGAGGATCTCATCACGAAGGATGTCGACCTTCTGATTGTCAGCGCCTCGAGCTCCGAAGCGCTGACGCCCGTCGTCGAAAAGGCCATGGACCAGGGTATCCCCGTGGTCATGGTGGACCGCAACATCTCCAGCGACAAGTACGTGACCTTCCTCGAGGGCAGCAGCAAGAACATGGCGAAGCTGCAGGCGGACTGGCTCGTGCAGCAGATCGGCGGCAAGGGCAACGTCGTGCTCATTACCGGTCTTGCCGGTGCAAGCCCCGCGGAAGACCGCCTTGCTTCCGCCACCGCGGTCTTCCAGGCGCAGCCGGGCATCAAGATCCTTGCAAGAGAGTACGGTGACTGGTCGGTCGTCAAGTCGCGCCAGATCATGGAGACTCTCATCCAGAAGTATCCCAAAATCGACGCGGTGTGGTGCGACAGCATGGAAGCAGTGGGCGCAATGCAGGCGTTCCAGGCAGCCAACCTGCCGGTCCCGCCCATCACGTGCGAGGACGCCAACCAGTTCCTCAAGCTCTGGAAGAACGATCCGAAGCTGAACGCACGGTGCGTCACATTCAGCGTGCGCCAGGGGAGCAGGGGTGTGGAGATCGCGCTGAAGATCCTGCAGGGACAACCGGTGCCGCACCTGTTCCTGGTGCCCAATACGGTCATCACGCGCCAGAACCTGGACCAGTACGTGCGGATGGACCTTCCCGACAGCTTCTATGCCGAAACCCAGCCCGAGGTCACAAAGCGGCTGTTCCCGGGGAAATAGCCCAGGATTATTGCGAACCCAAGGGAGCCGGTCGGGCCTGCGTGCGCGGCCGGCTCCTCACTCCCACTCTGAAAGGGCACATGAGCGAATACGTGGTGGAAATGCGAGGCATCTCGAAGAGCTTCGGAGGCGTGCGCGCCCTCCGTGACGTGACTTTTCGAAGCCGCGGGGGACAGGTGCACACCGTGGTGGGGCAGAACGGCGCCGGAAAATCCACTCTTATGAACATCCTCTCCGGCGTCTATGCGCCGGACAGCGGCGAGATCCTCCTGGACGGCCAGAGGGTCCGGCTTGCAAGCCCGCACGAGGCGCAGCGGGCAGGCATCAGCATCATCCACCAGGAGCTCAATCTCCTGCCGGATCTCAGCGTGGCGGCGAACGTCTTCATGGGCCGCGAATCCCGTCACCGCTTCGGCCTGCTGGATTTCCGGGAACAGAGCCGGCGGGCGCAGGAGGTCCTGGCGAGGCTCGGGATGAACATCGATCCCGCCGAGCGCGTGGGGAACCTCAGCGTTGCGCAGCAGCAGATGGTGGAGATCGCCAAGGCCCTGTCGCTGAATGCGCGCGTGGTGATCATGGACGAGCCCTCGGCCACCCTGGGCGCGGCCGAGCTGGAACGCCTGTTCGAGGTGATCTCCGCCCTGAAGGAGCACGGGGTTGCGGTTATCTACATCTCCCACAGGCTCGGTGAGATCTTCCAGATCGCGGACTGGGTGACGGTGTTTCGTGACGGCGTCATCGTGGATTCCCTGGCCATCACGGGCATCGACCGCACCTCCCTGGTCCGCATGATGATCGGGAGCAGCAGTTTCACGGAACAATTCCCGCCGCGGTCGGCCTCAGTGGGAGCGGAGGCGCTCCGTGTCGAACACCTGAGCTGCGCCCAGGTCCTCTCTGACGTCAGCCTGGTCGTCCACACGGGGGAAATCGTGGGGTTGGCAGGGCTCATGGGATCGGGGAGAACGGAGCTGGCCCAGGCTATCTTCGGCGTGCGTCCCCATGAGTCAGGCAGCATCACCATCGCCGGAAAACCGGCACGAATACGCCGCCCATGGTCCGCTATCGGCCGCGGACTTGGATATCTGCCGGAAAGCCGCAAGGAGGAAGGGCTCGTGATGGGTCTTTCCGTCACGCAGAACGTGGCGCTCGCGAGCCTGAAAAGCCGCCAGCGGTTGGGGTTCATTACGCGGAACGCCGAGCGATCCGCGGTCTCCGGCACCGTCGCCTCTCTGAATGTGACCACCCCGTCGCTTTCGCAGGAGGTTGAACGGCTGAGCGGAGGCAACCAGCAGAAGGTGGTCATCGCCAAATGGCTCATCTGCAAGCCGGACCTGATCATCTTCGATGAGCCGACGCGCGGCGTCGACGTGGCGGCGAAAGTAGAGATCTGGCGCCTGATGAGGGAACTGGCGGACAGGGGCGCCGCGATCCTGATGATCTCCTCGGAGATCCCCGAGATCATCGGCATGAGCGACAGGGTCCTCGTCATGCACAGAGGAAGGATCGCCGGGGAGCTCTCCGCGGAGCAGGCAAGCGAGGAGGCGATCCTGACGATCGCCTCCTTCGGGGGGTCCCATTGAATCAGGCAACATTTCCAGAAAGCCGCGGCCCCCTTCCCGTGGGGAAATTTCTCCGCGCGCACGTGGAAGTCGTCACAATCTATGCCCTGCTGGTGGTCATTGCGGCCGTCGGCGCAGTTGGCGCGCCGCACTTCCTCAAGCCGGAGAACCTCCTGAATATCCTCTTGCAGAGCGTCGCCCTCGGGCTGGTGGCGATCGGGCAGACATTCGTTATTCTGGGGGGCGGAATCGACCTGTCAGTGGGCGCGACGATCAGCATGGTGGCGGTCTACTCCTCGGGGCTCATGGCAGGCAGCCCCGCGCTGGGTGTAGCGCTTCCCGTCCTTCTGCTGACGGTCTGTATGGCTCTCGTTGTAGGCCTTCTCAATTCCCAGCTGGTAAGCCGTCTTCACATCACGCCGTTCATCGCGACAATGGCCTCAGGCTCCCTCGTGCAGGGCGTCGTGCTCATGTACACGAAGCGTCCCAAGGGCAGGATCTCGCCCTGGTGGGGATACTTCGCCAACGGGACCTTCGGGCCTGTCCCCGTTGCCGTCCTTTTCCTCATTCTCGCAATCGTGGCGGCCCACTTCCTTCTGACCAGGACGGTGATGGGCCGCTATATTTTCGCGACGGGGGGTAGCGAACGCTCCGCCCGGCTCTCGGGAATCCGGACTGAGAGGGTCATTCTTTTCACCTATCTCTTCTCCAGCTTCATGGCTGCCCTCTCCGCTCTCTTTCTCATCAGCAGGATGGGAGTAGGCGATCCCCAGGTGGGCGGGTTGAATTACGACCTGTACGATCTCAATTCCATCGCTGCCGTGCTCGTCGGAGGGACGGCGCTGACGGGGGGAGTCGGGGGCGTCATCGGGACCGTTGCGGGGTTCATCATCGTGTCCCTCCTCAACAACATTTTCAACCTGGTGGGAGTGAATACCTTCTACCAGTGGATCATCCGCGGGCTCATCATTCTCGGTGCCGTGGCTGTCTACCGGATGCAGAGAAAACGCGCGTGAGCGCCCAGGAGGAAAATCATGAAATCATTCACTTATATCCAGCCAACGGAGATCATCTTCGGCTCCGGGCGGCTCAGGGAGGTCGGCGAGATCTCCGCGCGATACGGGACGCGGTGCCTTCTCGTGACCGAGCCGCGCTCCGCCCCTCTGGGTCCCCTCTATGACAAAGCGAAGGAGAGCCTGGCCGCAGCGGGGCTGGCAGTGACGCACTACGACGGGGTCGTCCCGAACCCCACAACCGATGTTGTCAGCGCCGGTGCGCGGATGGCGAAGGACGCGAAGGTCCAGGTCATCATCGGCCTGGGGGGCGGCTCCAGCATGGACGCGGCGAAAGCCATCGCCGTAGAATCGACGCACGAGGGCTCATGCTGGGACTACCTGTTTTATAAGAAGCCGCCCACCACCCGCACCCTCCCCATTGTCTGCGTCACGACGACCTCGGGCACCGGATCGCAGACCACTCCATGCGCGGTTATCACGAAGACCGAGCTGAAAGACAAGTCCGCAATCTGGCATCCGAACATCTTTGCCAGGGCGGCCCTGGTGGACCCCGCGCTCATGCTCTCCGTACCCCCGCGCATCACCGCGATGACAGGCTTCGATGCGTTCTCGCATAACTTCGAGGCGTTCATCTCCAACGGCACCAACCCGCACGTGGAATCCCTCGCGCTCTCCGCGATCAGGCTGATCGTGGAAAACCTGCCTCGGGCGGTGGACGACGGCTCCGACGCGGAGGCGCGGGAGGCAATGGCCTGGGCGGACACCCTCGGAGGTCTGTCTATTGCATCAGCCGGTGTCACCCTTCCGCATGGCCTGGGCATGCAGATCGGCGGACATTGTCCTCACGTGGCGCATGGGCAGGCCCTCGCGGCGCTGTACCCGGAGTTCACGCGATACACCTTCGATAGCGCGGTGGGAAAATTCGCTGCCATCGGCCGCATCTTCAACCCGCGCCTGGACACGGCCTCGGAACGCGCAGCGGCGGAGGGCTGCTGCGAAGAGATCGACAGGTTCCTGAAGAGGATCGGGATGTGGCTGAGCCTCAAGAGCCTGGGCGTGTCCGAAGAGGAAGTGGCGCACATCGCGCAGGACGGGCAGGTTCTCCCCGACTACAAGAACAACCCTCGGGTCGCGACCCTGGAGGAGATGAGCGAGCTTTTGATGGCAAGCTACTCAAGGCAAATGCCGCGAAATACTTCCGCCGAAGTGTGAGCGGGGCGGCAATGGCGACCGGGCGGGGCGCGGGACAGCGCGCGCACCCTCTCCCGTGGGAGGGGTTGCGGCTGGTTCTGGACATGGGGGGCACCTGCATCCGCTACGGCCACGTAGACGACCACGGCATGCTCGACCTCACCGGGTGCCGCGCTGAGAAGATCGCACGGAAGATTTCGACGCGGCGGGACCTGTGCGACATGGTTGCGCAGCGAATCACGACCCTTGGCAGGGACCAGGCGAACTTCGTCCTCTCCATCGCCGGCCCCGTGTCCGCGGACAACCGCATCGTACGGAAGTACACCAACGTGCTCCCCGACGAAGCGGATATACCGGTGGCCGACATGGTGGAGAACGCGGTCAAGGAGCGAACGGGACGAGATGTGCGCGTGTACGTCATCAAGGACGCGGTGGCCTCGACCATCGCGGAAATGGGGCCGGACGGGGCGGCCGCCGATCGCGACGAGGTGATCGCGCTCATACTGGGAACGGGCACGGGCGGCGCGCCATGCAGAAGGCTCGCGACAGGCGAGATTGTTTTCCCTGACGCGCTGGCCGATCTGGGGCACCACCAGGTCGACGTGAACTGCACCGAGCCGTGCAATTGCGGCGGCAGTGGATGCGTCGAGCGGCAGACCAGCGGCACCGCGATCGTGGCGAGCCTCAACCGCCGTTCGCGGGACGCGTCATTCGCGGAGCCCTACCACGCTTCGAGGCTTTTTCGGGAGCGCGGGATCCTCCCCGGGGCAATCACCGGGGAGGACGTCTCGTGGGCCGCCGCCTCGGGCGATTCGTTCGTCATCGACGCTCTCCATGACGCGGCGAAGCCGCTCTCCGTGCTGCTCCGCAACGTCTTTACGTCCCATCCGGTAATGACCGTGGTCTTTGTCGGCGGGTTCGCCCTCGGAACAGGGCACGTCCTGATCGATCTCGTGCGTGAGGCCTTGTGCGAGTCCGGGATCCCATTCGTCAGGCGCGCGGACGCGGATCGCTTCGTGGAGACGCGGATCCTCCTCGGGACCATCCCGGCGGACCGGACCAACCTGATCGGGGCGCGGCTGTTCTTGCTTCAAGAGGAGCGTCGTGGAGCTGTAAGTCGATGATGAACAGTGGACGCCGGTGGCGTCCGCGATCTTCTGCAACAGGGCTGATGAAAGGAGAAGGAATATGAGACAGAAACAGGCGAAGCTTCCGCGGGCGGCATACAAGTTCCCCGCCGGGACGGTCAACTGGCGCGAGATCGAGCCTGATCCGCAGGGCGGGTGGCCCGGCATCTACGGGAACGTGGAAACGGAGCAGATCATCACCCGGGAGAAGGCGGGTTCCACGCGGACCGTCATGGGGAGATCGGTGTATCATCCCGGCGCGTACCATGAGCCGCACAACCACTTCCACGCGGAAGAGTTCATTTTTTGCCTGAGCGGCAAGTGCGTCGTGGGCAGCGGCGACAAGGAGTATCTGTTCACCCCCGGGGACACCCAGTTCGCGAAGATCGGGGAGATCCACTGGCTCAGAAACCCGTTCGACGAACCGGTCGAGTTCATCTGGGTATACAGCGGCGCCGCGATGCCCTTCGAAAGCGGATATGCCACGGCGGACCTGTTTTCGCGACAGATGTCCATCTACAAGAAAAACCAGACCCCCAAATAGAGGCGACGCATATGGCGGAAAACGAGCTGGTATCAAAGGCCCGAAAGGCGGCCTCCCTCTTCGACTTGACGGGGAAGGTCGCCCTGGTGACGGGCGGCGCCAAAGGGCTCGGCGAGGCCATGGCACTCGCGCTCGCCGGAGCGGGCGCCGACGTGGCAATCGCCGGAAAGACGCCTGCGCACAACGCGCGCGCGGCGGAAGAGATACGGTCGATGGGCCGGCGCTCCGCCGCGGTGACGGTGGAGGTGCGCGATCAGGCCCAGGTCGAGCGGATGGTGACCACGGTGATCGCCGAGCTCGGCCGGCTGGATATCCTGGTCAATAGCGCCGGTTACGCGGAAACGAGGCCCATCACCGAGTTCCCCCTCGATGTGTGGGAAACCATCATGGACATCAACGTGAAGGGAACATTCCTCTGCTCCCAGGCGGCGGCGAGACCCATGCTCAGACAGGGGAAGGGGAAGATCGTCAACATCTCCTCGCTGCAGGGGTTCGCGGGACGACCGGGCGATCCCGCCTATGCGGCAAGCAAGGCCGCGGTCAACCTCATGACGAAATCCATGGCCTGCGAGTGGGCGAAAAAAGGAATCTGCGTCAACGCGATAGCTCCGACCTGGTGTTGGACTGACCTCACCGCCCCCGCTTTGGGCCATCAGGATTTTTACAGGAAGATCCAGGAGCGGATTCCCGCGGGAAGGGCGGGCAACAAGGAAGATCTCTTTGGGATCGTCATTTTCCTCTGTTCCGACGCGTCCAATTTCATAAACGGCGCGATCATCCCCGTGGACGGTGGGGCCATTGCTTCCGATGGCTTCCCGCTCGTGCCCGGGGTCTGAAGGAGACACAGTGAAAGAAATACGCATTGAGGACCTGGCTCCCGGGCTGGTGACAGGAGTATCGGTGGCGCTGCCGGGTGACGAGGCATACAAAGAGGCATATTTCGAATGGTCGGCAGCGCCTCTTGTGACAACCTTCAAGACCCGCGACGTGAGTGGAGGCACGCTGAAGTCGTGGAAGAGCGTGCCCCTTTTTTCCCAGGTCGAGACCCACACAGACGCGGAGATGTTCTACTTCCTGAGCGGAACGGCGATCATGATATTCGCGGACGTGCGGGGTGGGCAGCCGGACATGAAAAGCGTCAAGGTTGTGCGGATTCTCGCCGGCACGCGCATCATCATTCCCGAGGGGAAGGCCCATTTCGTGCCCGTGGCGGAAGGAGACACGCCGCTCTCAATCGTCGTCGTTGCGCCAAAAATGGACGCGCCGCGGATACCCTTCACAGAGCCGGTTTTGGGAGTGAAATAGAATTTATTCCACGGTCTTCAGCCAGCCGCCGTCCACGTAGTAGCTGGAACCGACGCAGTAGCTGGACCGGGGCGAGCAGAGGAACACGTAGAAGTGGGCCAGCTCCTCGGGTGTCCCGAATCGGCCGATGGGTGCGTTGTCTTTTGCGATCTTGTCCAGGTACTGGTCGACCGTGGTTCCCGTCCCCTGGGTCAGGATCCCCGCGGTCTTCTTCCAGTCCGGCGTGAGAATGAGCCCGGGGTTGACCACGTTGACGCGGATGTTGTCCTTGATCAGCTCGTTCGCCAGGCACTTTGACATCATCACGAGAGCGGCCTTTGTCGTGTTGTAGATGGGCTCGTAGCCGAGCGGTTGCTTTGCGCAGATCGAGGCCGTGTTGAGGATGACCCCGCCGCCCCGCTTCCGCATGCCCGGGACCATTGCGCGGGAGAGGCGGATCGCCGCCATGACGTGGAGATCCCAGAAATGGTTCCACTTCTCATCCGGCGCATCCATGATGGTTTCAGACGTCCCCGTGCCGGCGTTGTTGATGAGGATATCGACGCCATCGAAAAACTCCTCGATCCTGGCTGTCGCGGCGTCGATGTCTTCTTTTCGTGAGACATCCGTGGAGATGCCGAGGCTCTTCACACCGAATGCTCTTGCGAGCTCAGACGCCTCGCGCTCCACCCGCGCCTTGTCGCGCGCCAGGATGACAACGTGCACCCCTTCGGATGCGAGTGCCTTGGCGACGGCAAGGCCGATTCCGACACTGCCACCCGTGATGACGGCTCTCTTTCCCTTCAGCTCGAGATCCATGTTTGTCCTCCTGGCAACTGCCAAATGCTACGGCGCAAATTCCAGTCTGTCAATTAGCTAATTTCGTTTGAAAATATCGTTGTAAAAGTGCTTGACATATCACGCGTGCATATTGTAGTCTAAAGAACCGGATAAGGCGTGAATTATAGCATGTTTTCAGCATTTCATGAATCCCTGTTCTTGATAAAAATAGAAGAACGGGTAAGCATGAACGAGTGACGCGTGACGCCTGCAAGGTGATCGTGGCCCGTCACTGACGCCGGGATTGTGCCGTGTCGAGGGATGTGGCGGAGGTTGCCATCAAAGCGCACAAGCAGAACAACATACGTGGCGTGCTGGCCCTGATACGGAGCCATGACACCTTCTCGGTGGCCGCGATATCGCATCAAATCAGGTTGAGCAAGACCACGGTGAAAAAGACCATTGACCTCCTCACCGTGATGAAGCTCGTCGTATCGGCAGGCAAAGGCGAATCCACGGAAGAGGGCGGGAAGAAGCCCGAGCTGTATCGCTTCAATCGCAATTTCGGATATGTGATCAGCCTCCATGTCACGCCGGACGCCATCATCGCAATGACAGCCGATCTCAGCGCGAACATTACTTCCTACAAGAGATCCGAAGTCGCCACCGAGAGGGAGCTGAGCTTCATCCTGGACCTGCTCGTCGAAATCATCCAGGGCTTCGTGGCCATGAAGGCGAGTGGAAGCGAAAAGCTGATCGGCATTGTAGTCGCGCTACCCGGGCTTGCTGACTCGTCGAAAGGCATATCGATATACTCGCCCCACTACCCTTCGTGGGGACGGGACGTCCCTTTTACCAATCTCCTTCGCGAGAGGCTGGGAACCGGATATGATGTTCCCATTTTCATCGACTGCGTCAATCGCTACCAAGCCATCGCGGAACGTGAAAAGGGCGTGGCGGCGGGCCGGACGAATTTCATCATCATCGATGCGCTGAATGAAGGGCTGGGTTCGGGGATCGTCACCCACGGCGAGCTCATGCCGGGTTCGCAGAGCCTTTCCGGGGAAATTGGGCATATGACGGTCAATCCGATCGACGGCCCTCTTTGCATCTGCGGAAATCGAGGCTGTTTCGAGGCAATGGTGTCCGCAAAGAGGCTCCGGGCCCTCATACGGGACGCGCGCGCACGAGGGGTGTCATCCCTTCTCTTCTCCAATGGCGTGTCCGACGATGTCTCGATCGACGCAGTCTGCGAGCTGGCGGACCGGGGGGACGCTTTCTGCGCCGAGCTCATCGATGACGTGGCGCGATGGTTCATCATCGGGCTGGGAAATATCATCATGGTGAACGACCCGGAGCTCATCGTTATTCAGGGGCTGTACGTGAAAGCAGGCATGAGCTTCCTGGGCAGGCTTCGGGAGGGCATTCAGCGCATCGGACTGCCGGACGTCGAGAAGAAAGTAAAGATCGAATACTCGACTCTCGGCGAAGAACGGGGCGTGGTCGGTGGCGCAGCTTTTGTAATAGCCAATTTCTTTTCAAAGCGGCTCGTTTTCAAGAACATCTAAGACCTGGATAATCTGATCAAAGACGAGCAGAATATTTTACTAAGATATTAGACAATGTAGTTGTAAAACAACTTGACATATTTAAAAAGCATGTTATTATTTTATCTGCTCAAGTTTTTTTGCATGGATTTTTCTACAGGTGGGACGCGGATCTTTCCGCGAATAGTTTTGGGCAAAGGAGGTGAAAAGGCGACATAAACAGTTTTCCTCTGGAAGGAAACCGGCCCAGGTCGATTTCCTCACATTTGCATTTCGAAGGAGGAGCATCAGATGAGAAAGAGTATTTTGTTGGGCGCGGGCTTGCTGCTTTTGAGCCTTGTCCTCGTGGCGCCGCTTTTTGCCGGAGGGGGCAAAGAGGCCGGGCCCACGACTCTCGCGATTTCGATCAGGACGCTGTCAAACCCGTATCAAAACAACTACAAGGTGGGGGCTGAAGCGTACGGAAAGACTGTCAGCTTGCCGGTCGACGTCCTTACCTCGGAAGGCAACAGCCAGAAGAGTATCACTGACATCAAGGCGGAGGTGGCAAAAACAGGCGGGAACGTAGTCTTCTTCATCGACCCGAATCAGGAAACCGACGATGTGGCAATAGCCCAGATTCTGGACCAGGCCGGCGTCTACTTCCTGACATGGTGGAACAAGCCGGCGGACGTGAAGGTCTGGAACTACAAGCACTGGGTGGCGCACGTCTCCTTTGACGGTGTGGCCGCAGGCTATTTTACCGGCACTGAGCTGTTCAAGTCATTCAAGACGCCGAACAAGGGAAAGGTATTTGCTATCCAGGGGCTGCTGGCCAACACGCCCGCCGAGGAGCGGTTCCAGGGGCTCCAGAAGGCCCTCAAGGAGAATCCGGGAGTCGAGCTTGTCCAATGGGTGGCAGGTGACTGGCTTCGGACCAAGGCGTACGATCAGACGAGGGAGATGTTGATCGCCCATCCCGACATCGATGGGGTGTGGTGCGCGAATGACGACATGGCCATGGGCGCCCTCCAGGCGCTGAAAGAGGCCAATCTTGCCGGTAAGGTCATGGTCACGGGGACGGATGGAATCCCCGAGCTCTTCGATGCCATCAAGGCAGGAACTGCAGCCGCTACCGTCATGAACGACGCGAAGTACCAGACAGGGCTCGGTCTTGCCATGTCCCTTGCCGCAAAGCAGGGAAAACTGGACGTCGCGGGGCAGCCGCAGAAGTACCGCCAGTTCGAGATACCGGCAGTGAACGTCAACAAGGCGAATGTCGATCAGATCGTGCATGACTACATCGAGAACACGCCGGCGTACAATTTCAGCAATTTCTTCGAGAAGTGGTCCGTCGCCATTCCCTAGGGGGAGGTGAGCGGGCGGACAAAACGAATGGGGGTGGGTTTGCTGGGAAGCGGGCTCACCCCCTCTCAAAAGGAATGGAGGCCATGGATATGAGAAAAAGCGTGATGGCGTTTGCCATTATAATTGCGCTGGGCCTGGTTTTCACGGGGGACGTTTTCGCGTCGGGAGGGAAAGAGCCGTCCGGCGGCGCGAAGGCAGCCCCCACCCTGGCAATTTCAATACGGACCCTGTCCAGCCCGTACCAGGTGATGTACAAAGTAGGCGCGGAGGCCTATTCCAAGATCGTTGGCCTTCCCCTTGATGTTCTGACAACCGAGGCGAACAGTCAGAAGGGCTTGACGGATATCAAGTCGGAAATAGCGCGTACCGGTGGAAACGTGGCGTTCTTCGTGGACCCCAATGATGCCGCGGACGCGGTATCGATCGCAAAGACGATGGAAGGCGCAGGGGTATACTGGGTCTCCTGGTGGAGCAAGCCCGCGGAGGTCAAGGTGTGGGATTACCCGCACTGGATCGCTCACGTCTCCTTCGACGGCTTTTCGGCGGGCGTATTCACCGCAACCGAGCTCTTGAAAACATTCAAGACCCCCGGCCAGGGCAAGCTTATTGCGCTCCAGGGCCGGCTTGGCGACACCCCGAACGGCGAACGATGGCAGGGGCTGCAAAAAGTGCTCGCCGACAACCCCGGTGTGCAGCTTGTTGAGTGGGAATCAGCCGAATGGGACAGGACCAAGGCCTACAACCAGACCAGGGCAATGCTGGTCGCCCACCCTGATATCGATGGCGTGTGGACCGCCAATGACGACATGGCCATGGGTGCGATACAGGCCCTGAAGGAAGTGGGACTTGCAGGAAAAGTGCTCGTCGTGGGATGCGACGGGATTCCCGAGATCTTCGATGCGATCAAAGGCGGTCTTGCGGCCGCATCGGTCCTGAATGACGGGAAATACCAGGCGCAGCTCGGTCTTGCCATGTCTCTGGCTGCAAAACAGGGAAAGCTGGACGTTGCCTCTCTGCCGCATAAGTACCGCCAGTTCGAAATACCTGCGGTGAACGTCACCCGACAGAACGTCGACCAGGTGATCCATGACTATATCGACAACACGCCGACGTATGACCTCAGCAATTTCTTCTCCCGCTGGTCAGTGGAGATGCCCTGAACACTGGATTAATTCCGTCGGTTCATTGATAATCGAACGTTGACCTCCACGCGGCAGCGCGCACAACGCAGCCGCGTGGAGGGAAATTACACCAGGAGGAAGGACTGCCGTGATGCGGGAAGACGCTGAGATGAGACGCCCACGGGGCGCCCGGAACCGGAGTGCGTTGTCGCTCATTGCGACATGGCGATGGCTCGGACGCGCCGGCATCCTTGGACAGATCCTTTCACTGATAATCGTCATGGGCTATCTTCGCCATCGGGACCCAGGGCAAGTACCTGTCCCTTCCCAATCTGCAAGTCATCCTCAGCCTTGCCGCGATACCTGCCATTATCGCAATCGGCCTCCATGAGGTCGTTGTGCTGGGCGGCATCGATCTCTCCGTCGAGGGGATCGTGGCGCTTTGCGTGGTATTCGTCGGGTTCCTGGTGCGCAATAAGTTCAATACGAACGATGTGGGCTTGTGGATCATTCCCATATCCCTGGGAATAGGCGGGCTGGCGGGATTCCTAAACGGCATATTCAACACGAAGCTGAAAATTCCCTCGTTCATCGCCACCCTGGGCATGAGCTGGATCCTGTGGGGCCTTGCCGTGTTCGTCAGCCAGGGGCAGACAGTGGCGCTGACTGACCTGAGGATCCAGGTGGTGGTGACCAGTACTTTTTTCGGGATCCCGACGCTGGCGATCATCGCGATTGTCCTGGCAGTTCTTCTGCAGGTCGTCCAGGCCCGCACGCGATTCGGCCGCTACCTGTACGCCATCGGCGGCGACGAGGTGCTGGCAAAGCAGGCAGGCGTGAGTATCGACAGGCTCAAGATCGCCGTCTTCACCGTCGCCGGCCTGTTCTATGGGCTCTCTGCTTTGCTCCTTTGCATACGGCTGGGCAGCTCACAGGCAATCACGGGAAACAACCTGCTTTTTCCCGCGGTGACGGCGGTCGCGGTCGGCGGTGTTGCCCTGACGGGCGGGATCGGCGGGGCCAAGAACGCCATCCTCGGCGCGCTGATCGTGACCGCGTTGAACGACGGGCTGATCCTGATGCACGTGAACCCTTATGCACAGGACGCCGTGAACGGCACCGTGCTCGTTGCGGCGGTGGCCCTGACGATCGACAGGAAGAAGCTGGGCTTCATCAAATAAGAGCAAGAGAAACGGGGACATGATGAGCACGACAATGGCAGAGAGCAGACCCATCCTCGATCTGCGGAAGGTGAGCAAGTCCTACCCGGGAGTCGTCGCCCTGGACAATGTGGACTTCACCGTGCACCCGAACGAGATGGTCGGCCTTGTCGGGGAGAACGGCGCCGGGAAATCCACTCTCATGAAAATCCTGATCGGTCTCGTTCAACCCGACAGCGGGACTTTCACGCTGCGGGGCCAGGCGGTCACGCTGAAAGATCCCGCGGATGGCGCGCGTTTCGGGATCGGGATGGTGTTCCAGGACGGCAGCCTTGTTCCGAACCTGTCCATCATGGAAAACCTGTTCCTCTGTCACGAAATAGGTTTCCGCAAATTCGGCTTTCTCTCCCGAAGGGACATGCGCGCGACCGCCGAGGGCCTCCTGGAGCACGTCAAGGTCCACGTCAGCGTGGAAACGCCCATCGCGGCAGTGACGCCGGCCGTGAGGCAGATGGTGGAAATCGCGCGCCTCCTTTGGCTTTCCCGGCTGTACGGGCAGACGAATCCCATCCTCATATTGGATGAGCCTACGACGGTCCTCACCGAGGGGGAAAGAGACACACTCTTCGCGATCCTGAGGGACATCAAGAAGGAAGCATCCATCATCCTTATTTCCCACCGCCTGCAGGAAATCGTGGAGAACTCCGACAGGATCGTGATCATGAAGGACGGGAAGAACGTCACCGAGATTGCGGCAGCGGACGCGCGCATCGCCGACATAGAACAGGCCATGGTAGGGCACGCGTTCTCCGCGGACCGTTACCGGGAGGATGAGCAGGCGACGCCCGGGGATGAGGTGATCCTGAAGGTCGACAACCTTTCCAAGAAAGGGGCGTTCGAGCCCATCAGCTTCACGATCAGGAAGGGAGAGATCGTCAGCCTGGTCGGTCTGGTGGGCTCGGGAAAGGAAGAGATCTGCCGATGCCTCAACGGCCTGGAAAAGGCGGACACGGGGAGCAGTCATTCTGGGGGGAAAGAAGCTCGCGGCGGGCTCCCCACGCGATGCCGTCGCGTCCGGCGAGGGGCACATTCCCATCGACCGCCGGAGCGAAGGGCTCGCCCTCGGGATGACAGTGGCGGAGAACGTCAATCTCCTGGTGCTGGGGCGCCTGAAAAACGTCGGGCTGGTCAGTCCCACGCGGGAGAGGAAGAATGCGGAGCGCTGGATCGACGAATGCAGAATCAAGACGCCGTCCTCCTCCACCTTGTGCGCAAATCTGAGCGGCGGCAATCAGCAGAAGACCGTGATCGCGAAATGGCTCAGCTCCCAGGTGAAGCTCCTGGTGCTCGATCACCCCACCCGGGGCGTGGACGTCGGCGCCAAGGACGACATCTATAAGCTCATTCGAAACCTCGCGCGGGAGGGAATCGGCATGTTGATCATGTGCGACACCCTCGAGGAGGACATCGGTCTGAGCAACAGGATGCAGGTAATGAAGGATGGCCGTCTCGTGAAGGAAGTGGAATGCCCGCCGAAGGGCAAGCCGAGCCCGAGAGACATTATAGGTCTTATCGTCTAGCAGGAGAGTCACATGGAAGCGCCCAGGCAGGAGAATGGAGCAGACGAGCAGAAAAGCGTTCTGGTTCGAGCGGGGAGGGTACGCATTCCCACCATCTTTTACGCCGTCGGAACGCTGCTCGTGCTCGTGCTCCTGTTCGCCCTCGGAAATCGCAATTTCCTTTCCTTCTATAATCTGAACACTATCGCCTACTATGCCGCGATCCTGCTCGTGGTCGGGCTGGGGCAGATGTGCACCATACTCATCGGCGCGATCGACCTGTCGATCGGCGGACTCATGTCCTTCATCTCGGTGTTGTTCATCGTTGCAGTCAAGGCAATCGGTTACTGGGCGTTTCCCCTTTGCATCCTCACGGGCGTTCTCTTCGGCTACGTCAACGGCAACATCCTCACCCGGATACGAATCCCTTCTTTCATCGCGACACTTGGAACGGGCGGGATCATGACGAGCTTCGCTCTCCTTGTTTCCCCGCTGCCCGTCGTCGCCCCGGCCGGCCGCTATGGGATCCTGAGTATCGTCAACGGATCGTTCCTGGGTATCGGCAATCTGCTGGTGCTCACTGCACTCGTCTTTCTGTTCTTCTACGTGGTGCTTCGGTTCACCGTGCTCGGGAAAAGCATCTTCTATGTCGGGAGCAACATCACGATGTCGTGGATGTCCGGAATCGACATCGTAAAAACGCGCAACTTCGCCTACATCCTCTCAGGGGTGGGCGCGTCCCTGGCAGCGATCTTCCTCTCGTGCGGGCAGTTCGGAGGCGACCCGACGCTCGGCAAGGTGTACATCCTGAACTCCATTGCGGCAGTTGTGGTGGGAGGAACCGCATTGACGGGCGGCACGGGCGGCCCCGTCAACACGCGTCATCGGCGCGTTCGTCCTCAGCGTCATGGAAAACGGCATGAATGTGGTGGGCGTCAACGCGTATTTCCAGCAGAGCATCCTTGGCGCTGTGATCATCATCAGCGTCTTCCTGACCTTCGACAGAAGCAAGGTCTCGATGATCAAATAAGGAGGGGCACACTCATGGGTTCGGAAATGCTCTACCGCGAGCTGGGAAGCTCGGGGATCAAGGCGTCGGTCGTCGGTCTGGGGACCTTCGCAATCGGCGGATGGTTCTGGGGCGGTACGGATGAGAAGAAATCGATCCAGGCAATCCACGCAAGCCTGGACCGGGGCGTGAATCTCATCGACACCGCGCCCATCTACGGGTTCGGCAAGGCGGAGGAGATTGTCGGCAAGGCCCTGAAGGGAAAGCGCGACAAGGCCGTCATCGCGACGAAATGCGGGCTGCGGTGGGACACCGACAAGGGCGATTTCGACGGATATGCCGACGAGAAGTCCCCCAGCAAGACGCCTGCAAAGTACACGATCCACAGGTACCTGGGAGCGGATTCGATCCGCTACGAAGTCGAGCAGAGCCTGAAGCGGCTGGGGACCGACCATATCGATCTCTACCAGACCCACTGGCAGGAGTCCACCACGCCCATCGAAGTCACGATGGAGGCCCTGGTGAAGCTCCGGCAGGAAGGCAAGATTCGCGCCATCGGCGTTTCGAACGTCACCGTCGATCAGCTGAAGCGCTACGGTGCCGTGGCCTCCGCGCAGGAAAAGTTCAACCTGCTGGACAGGGGCATCGTGAAGAAAGGGCTCGTGGACTACTGCGCGCGCGCCGGGATCGCCATCCTCAGCTACTTCACCATGGAGCAGGGGCTCCTCACAGGCACGATGTCCCCCGAGCGGAGCTTCCGGGACGGCGACACGCGGAAGACCAACCCGCTGTTCAGCCCGGAGAGCATCCGGCGCGTGAACGCGGTCGTTGCCGAGCTGCGGCCTTTTGCCGACAAGTATAAGGCCACCATTGCCCAGGTGCTGATTGCCCTCACTGCCCAGCAGACCGGCATCACGCACGTGCTGGTGGGCGCGCGGGATGCGGCCCAGGCAAAGGAGAATGCGGGCGGCGGCCATCTGCGCCTTGCGCCTGAAGACGTGCGGACCATGAACGGCATCGCGGACAGGCTTGCGGCAATACGGGAACAGAAATAGCCGTCGCGGCCACGATACCGTGGCCGCGCAAATGCCACGGAAATACCGTGGCCGTTTGCCGTCAGGAGGCGAGAGCATGGATATCACGCAGGGCACGTGGGGAAGGACCCGGGAGGGAGACGAGATCACCCAGTTCACTCTTGCGCAGCAGGAGCCGGGTGACGGTCCAGCTCATCAGCTACGGCGCCACCCTCTCCTCCGTGCAGTTCCCCGACAGGCAGGGGCGCGTCGGGGAGGTGACCCTCGGGTTCGATACCCTGGAGGGCTATCTCAACCCCCATCCTTATTTCGGCAGCACGATCGGGCGGGTGGCAAACCGGATCGGCAGGGGCAGATTCAGCCTGGACGGCCGCGAGTATCCGCTCTTCTGCAATGACGGGAGGAACCATCTTCACGGCGGAAAGAAGGGCTTTAACAGGGCCGTCTGGTCATCCGCGTCGTTCCTTCGTGACGACAGGGCGGGGGTGAGCTTTTCTTACGCGAGCCCCGACGGGGAAGAGGGATACCCGGGGAACCTCGATGCCCGGGTCACCTACGCGCTGGATGAGAGCGGAACGCTCGAGGTTGTTTTCGAAGCCCGGACCGACAAGGCCACACCGTCAACCTCTGCAACCATGCCTACTGGAATCTGAGAGGCGATGGAACGGGGGACATCAAGGACCACCGCCTGACTCTTTTCGCGGAATCATACCTGCCCGTGGACGCGGAGCTCATTCCCACGGGTGAGATGCGCGCGGTGAAGGGCACTCCCCACGATTTCAGGCGGGAAAAGACGATCGGGCAGGACCTGGAGAAAGCCGGGGGAGGTTATGACGAATGTTTCGTGCTGGGCAGCCCGGTGAACGGACTGCGGCCTGTGGCCCGGGTCGTGGAGCCCACGACGCGGAAGGGCAATGGAGATGTCCACCACGCAGCCCGGCGTGCAGCTCTACTCGGGGCACATGCTCGCGCCCCTCACCGGGCGCGGCGGCAGGCGCTACGAGCCGTACGGCGCATTTGCCCTGGAGACGGAAGGATTTCCGGATGCGGTCAACCAGGCGGGATTTCCCAGCGTGGTCCTCCGGCCGGGACAGAAGCTGCTCGAGAAGATGCGGATACGGTTTTTCACGGAATGACTCATACCGCACAGGAGGAATGCGCGATGTACCAGACGATGAACCTCTCCCACGCGGAAGCGCAGGAGATGATTGCCGCAATACAAAGGAAGCTCGAGGGGGAGCACAAGGCCGCCTCGATTGCCGTGACGGATTCTCACGGTGAGCTGATCGCATTTCTGCGCATGGATGGTTGCCATCTCCCCCCGGTCACCATCGCGATCAACAAGGCGTTCACGGCTGCGCGCGAGCGCAAGGAGTCAGGAGCTGTCGGCCAGGCTTCCCGCACCAACCCCTTCCCCATGACCAACTACGGGGACCTCCGCTATGTCGGCTGGGCCGGGGGTTTCCCCGTCCTGCACGAAGGGAAGGTAGTCGGCGCAATCGGCATCAGCGGGTTGGATGACGAGCAGGAGGCCCAGCTCGCCCACTTGGCGGTCGACCTGGTGACCCGAAAACCGGGCCGGTGAGGAGGACGACCATGAAACAGGCTGTGATGACATCGCCGGGGCAGATCGAGTTCAGGGACATTCCCGTCCCCGTGCCCGGCCCGACGCAAGTCCTCATCCGAATGAAAAGGATCGGAGTCTGCGGCTCCGACATCCACGTCTACCACGGAAAGCACGCGCTCACTCCCTATCCCGTCGTGCAGGGACACGAGGTCTCGGGCATCGTGGAGAAGGTGGGCGGGGCGGTGCGCGCAATTGCGCCGGGTGACCTGGTCACGATCCAGCCCCAGGTGACGTGCGGACAGTGCTATCCCTGCACGCACGGCGCGTACCATATCTGCGACAACCTGAAGGTCATGGGCTTTCAGACTACCGGCGCGGGGTCCGAGCTCTTCGCGGTGGAGGCGAGCAAGGTGCTGAAGCTGCCCGCCCGCATGAACGTGGAGCACGGGGCAATGATCGAGCCGCTTGCCGTCGCCGTACACGCCCTGGGCCGCGCGGGAGACGTCACGGGGAAGAATGTGCTCGTGCTCGGGGCGGGGCCGATCGGAAACCTCGTGGCCCAGGCGGCCAGGGGAGTGGGTGCGGCAAAGGTGATGGTCACCGACCTGAGCGCATTCCGACTGGAAAAAGCGAAGGAATGCGGAGTGGACTTCTGCATCGACACTTCGAAGGCCGACATTACCTCGGCAATCCGCGCGCATTTCGGGGACTCGAAGGCCGACGTGATACTCGAATGCGTGGGCAGCCCGCAGACCATCCAGCAGGCGGTGGCGGTCGCCCGCAAGGGCACCGACATCATCGTTGTCGGCGTGTTCGGCGACAAGCCGACCCTCGACATGGGGACCGTGCAGGACAGGGAGCTGCGCCTGATCGGCACCCTGATGTACCAGGAGCCGGATTGGAAGAAGGCGATCGAGCTCGTGGAATCGGGGAAGATAAAGCTTCAGCCGCTCATCACCGACCATTTCGACTTTGCCGACTACAAAAAGGCGTACGAGTACATAGAAGCGCACCGCGAGCGCGCCATGAAGGTCATGATCGTTCTGGAGAAATAAAAAACGCGATGCCCCGAGGCATCGCGTTCATTTGACGCTCTTTTCCTGCGCATCAGTTTCCGATAAGTTACTAAAAATAAGCTACTAATTAAATTGCTCATCGTCAGGCAAAAAGCTATACTTGTCACATGGAAAAGACGGGACGCGCGCTCCCCGCTCTCTGCCCTACCGTGGAAAGGGCATTCGAAGTCCTGGGCAGGAAATGGGCGGGACTGATCCTGCGCGAGCTCTCGGCCGGTCCCCGGCACTTTTGCGAGCTCGAGAAGGGAATCCCGTCGGTGAGCGCGCGCATGCTGACGGAGCGCTTCAAGGAGCTTGAAGCTGAAGGCATTGTCAGCCGAACCGTGCACACCTCCGCGCCGGTGCGCGTCACTTATGATCTCACCGAGAAAGGCCGGGCCTTGATTCCGGTCATGCAGGGAATCGAGTCGTGGGCCCAAAGGTGGTCGAAGGACTGAGGCGCGCGCCGCAGTCCGCCCTTTGACTCCCCCTCAAGAGCCCGGCGCACCCGATTCCTGGTTCCATCTTGCCAGCGCGGCGTCCCACAGGGTGTCGGCCCGGAGGATCGGCAATAATCGTCAGGGGCTTCTTCTTCACCGGGTGGGTGAATGAAACCTGCCGGGCATGCAGGTGGATGCCGCCTCCGGGATTGGATCGGGGCGCCCCGTATTTCAAGTCTCCCTTCACGTGACAGCCTATGGCATGAAGCTGCGCCCTTATCTGGTGGTGCCGCCCGGTCTGCAGCTCGATCCGCAGCAGATGATACCGCTCCAGGCTGAAGAGCAGCTGATAGGAAAGCCGCGCCTCCCGCGCGTCGGCGCGGGGACCGGCAACCACGAAGGACTTGTTCTGCACCGGATCGCGCCTCAGCCAGTGCACGAGGGTGTCTGCGTCCCGGGGGGGCTTCTCCGCGACAATGGCCCAGTAGATTTTCGACACATCCCCCTGGCGGAACAGCTCGCTCAAGCGCTGCAGAGCCTTCTCGGTGCGCGCGAAAAGCACGACTCCGCTGGTGGGCCTGTCCAGCCGGTGGGGGATGCCGATGTAGACGTTTCCCGTCTTGCCGTATTTCAGTCGAATGTAGTCGCGCACCCGATCGGCGAGGGTCACGTCCCCTGTCTTGTCGCCCTGGACGATGTCGGAGGGCTTCTTGTTCACGGCGATGATATGGTTGTCCTCGTAGAGGACCTGGAGCAAAGATGGGTCCATCGGGATTTCCTTGTGTCGGTATAGCCCGTTTCCGACAAAAAGGTCAGTATGGCCGTCACGGTACTCCGTGACATTCGCGCGCCGTCACGTGTACTCCGTGACATTGGGGGTCCAGATGCTGACGCTGAAAAACGAGTCGCTCCGCGTGTCCGTGCTCGATCCTGTGGCCGACGGGGACCGTCTCGGCACCCGCTACTGCACGGGCGGGTTCATATTCCAGATCGAGGATGCTGCCCGCGGCATATTGCTGTCGGGTCCCACGTTCCCTGATTCGTACAATCTATTCGACGGGCAAGGGGCGCCGGACGCGTTTCAGCCGCACCTGGTGGTGGAGCAGGACTCCGCGGGCGCGCCGACGCAGGTGCTCGGGATCGGCATCGGTCTCATCGATCCGAACGCCAATGAGACGCGTGATCGCTGCACGTGGGATATCGGAGGGGGTGCGGGCACACTCATCTTCCGCACCGTCCAAAAGGCCGGCCCCTGGAGCTTCAAGCTGGAGCGCAGGCTCATCCTGCGCGCGCGCACGCTGCGAAGCGAGACCGCGCTCCTCAACACGGGAGCCCGCCACCTCCCCTTCCAGTGGTATCCGCACCCGTTCTTTCCGCTGTACCCAGGCGGCGAGTGCTGCCGCGTCGGCGTTCCCGTCACGCTGCCGGACAATCCCGGCTACGAGCTTTCGGAGAACGGCTTTCTCCGGATGAAGAATCTGCCCTGGACGGGGAACGAGAATTATTTCCAGCTCCTCGGCCACCGGGGAGACAGGCCTGTCTCATTCCTCCAGAAGCATCCGGTCACCAGCCTGGTGAGCGTGAGCTGTGACTATGTTCCCACCCGTCTTCCCGTCTGGGGCAACCCGCGCACGTTTTCTTTCGAGCCCTACTATGAGAGGAATTTGACCGCGCAGGACGAGGCGCGCTGGTCGATCACGTTCGATTTCTGACGAGGGGGTAGTGTCCTTGGGACACTACCCGCGAGGGATGGTCAGTCGCTCTTGATGAACTTCAACGAGAGGGAGTTCACGCAGTGGCGCGTATCCTTCTTCGTGAATCCTTCTCCGAGAAACACGTGGCCCAGGTGCGCGCCGCAGCTCACGCAGGTGATCTCCGTGCGTGAGCCGTCCGCGTCCATCGTGCGCCTGACGGCGCCGGGGATCTCATCATCGAAGCTGGGCCAGCCGCAGTGGGAATCGAACTTGTCCTCGGACTTGTACAGAGGCGCTTCGCAGCGCCGGCATATGTAGGTCCCCTTGCCCCGGGAGTTGACGTACTCCCCGCTGTACGGCATTTCCGTTCCCTTGTGCACGATGATTCTTTCTTCCTCAGGGGTCAGGGGATTGAGCTTTGCTTTCATGGCGGAAAAGAATTTCAGCACCCCTGAAAGGGAAGTCAAGCACGGCAGGACCCGCAATTCATTTTGCATTTCCACCGCAACTTCCGGGTGGCGCGCGCGCGCCCGCTCGTGTATCCTTTCTTCATGAGAACGAACATGACGGAGTGGTCACGGGATTACCGGCGCATCGAGCGGGCGATCAACTTCATCGAGGAGAACATCGACAGTCGCCCCGACCTTGCCGCGGTGGCCCACGTGGCGGGCTTGAGCGATTTCCATTTTCAGCGTCTTTTCAGCAGGATGGTGGGGATCAGCCCGAAGAGGTACGAGCAGTTCCTCACGAAAGAGGCGGCGAAAAAGCTCCTCGCAGGATCCGAGAGCCTGCTGGACGCCGCGTACGAGGTGGGGCTCTCCGGCCCGGGAAGGCTCCACGATCTGTTTGTTTCCTGCGAGGCCGTGACACCCGGGGAGTTCAAGAGCAGGGGGGAGGGTCTCACGATCGGTTACGGCTTCCACCCCACGCCATTCGGGGAGGCACTGCTTGCCTCCACGGACAAAGGCATCTGCGCGCTCTATTTCACGGCCGAGGACAGCCGGGAGGAAGTCCTCGCGCGGCTGAGGGAAGAATGGCGGAATGCCCGCGTTGCCCCTGATCAGGACGGCACGGCACGGATCATCAGGAGGATCTTTGAAGGCACGTCGAAAGCCGGGGCTCCGCTCACCTTGTACCTGCGCGGGACGAACTTCCAGGTCAAGGTCTGGGAAGCGCTTCTTTCGATTCCCCCGGGGCGGCTCGCCACTTACGAGGATGTGGCGCGGAAGATCGGGGATCCGGCCGCGACAAGGGCGGTGGGGAGCGCCGTGGGGCGCAACCCGATTGCGTACATCATTCCCTGCCACCGCGTGATTCGCAAAACAGGCGAGCTCGGGGGCTATCACTGGGGAACCGGCAGGAAGCGGCTGATTCTCGCGTGGGAGGCTTCAAAGTTCGCCAGGGAGCCTGCAGCCGAGGCCGAAGAACGCGCGCCGACCAGGACCGAGCGCGTGCGCGCAGGGGCCGGCGGGGGACGGACATGAAAGAGGTGCGATGGGAGCGGATGTTTCCGGACGCTCTCGAGGCCGCTTTTGCCGAGTGCCCGGTCGTGTATTTCCCCTATGGGATGATCGAGCCCCACGGACCGCAGAATGCCCTCGGCCTGGACGGGCTGAAAGCTCACGCGATTGCCTGCCGGGCCGCGCAGGAGCATGGCGGCATAGTGGCGCCGCCCGACTACTGGCACATCCACGAAATCGGCGGCTATGGCCTGTGGGCATCGCGGATGATCGGCGAGGTGGAGAGGAAATGGCTGAGCTCGGTTCCGCCCGCCGTGCATTTCAGAAACATCTGCTACCACGTGCGCGCAGCGGACTCTCTCGGATTCCATGCGGCAATCCTCCTCACCGGCCATTACGGACCCAACTGGCGTGACCTGAAAACCGTGATCGAGCTCCTGCAGCCGCACGTGGGCACCCGGCTCTGCGGGCTGCCCGACTTCGAGGCGAACGATCCCGGCTTCGACGGCGACGGCAGGAGCAAGGCTGACCATGCGGGCAAGGTCGAGACCTCCCTGCTAATGGCGCTGGAGCCCTCCTGCAGCGACTTGAGCCGGCTGCCGCCCGCAAAATCCGCCGGGGACGGCGGCGCAGAACCTGCCGGCACTCCCTGGGCAATGGGTCCTGATGCGTCCTTGTCGGACAGGCGCACGGGGGATCGCATGGTCTCGGACGAGGTGTCTTATCTCGGTGCCCTGGCGCGCAAGCTGCTTTCCGAATACACGCAGCTGTCTCCGCGCCACGCTTTTCGCACTTTCGAGGATGTCGAGCGGGTATGGAAAGAAGAGATTGCGCCGCGGATTCGCGACTTCGAATGCGTAAAGCCGGATTTTGATGGATCCGGCGACCGCGTCCCTGCGTCATCCATCTGGAGCGAGAATCTTCACAACCCATCAGAATAGGCGAAATATTCTCTTGACTACCTGCCATGAGGGTGTTACAATATTAGAGTATTAGTTAATTAGTACACTAAATAGGAGGACTCCAGTGATCCAAATAAGAGATATGAGCTTCAGCTATTCGAGAGAGAAACTCTTCTCCCACCTCGATCTGACTCTTGAACCTGGCAACATCTACGGGCTTCTTGGGAAAAACGGTGCCGGAAAAACAACGCTCTTGAAGCTGATCTCCGGGCTTCGCTACGCCCAGAGCGGAACCATCCGGGTGCTTGGGCACGATCCAGGAGCGCGTCCCGTGCACCTGATGGATGAAATATTCTCGGTTCCCGAAGAGCTCTTCATCCCCCCACTGCGGCCCGCGGCATATGTGAGCCTCTATGCGCCGTTCTATCCCCGGTTCGATCAGGGAGAGCTCGCGCACTTGATGAGGGAGTTCGAGCTGGAAGGGGACAAGAAGCTGTCCACCCTCTCTTACGGCCAGAAGAAGAAGTTCGTGCTTGCTTTCGGGCTCGCGTCGGGATGCAAGGTGCTTCTGCTTGACGAGCCGACCAATGGGCTGGACATCCCCTCCAAGGGCCAGTTCCGCAAGCTGCTCACCCGGGCAACCCGGGAGGACCGGATCATACTGATCTCCACACACCAGGTGCGGGACATGGAGAACCTGATCGACCCGCTCATCGTGCTCGATCAGGGCAGGATCATCTTTCAGCAGCCGATGAGCGAGGTCACACGAAGACTCACTGCGCATCTGCAATCCGCCGAGCCTGCCGGCAACGGAATTCTCTACTCGGACCGGACCATAGGCGGCTGGGTTGTGGTCACAGTCAACACGGGAGGCGAAGAGACACGCCTGGACCTGGAGACTCTCTTCAACACTGTGATCGCAAATCCCGACCGGGTGGACGCGATTTTCAGCGCGCAGGCCGCGGCGGTGACGGAGGTGCCCCGTGCATAACACCATCGGAATCGAAGGAACTTTCAGCCCGCGGAGGCTTTACCTGCTCTTGCGCCGGGACCTTGCCCATGGGTACAGGGCGGTTCTGATCGCCATGGCCGCGGTCGGGGGTGTCCTCATCGTGTTCTCTTTTCTGTCGATGCTGGGCAGGCCCGGGCAGGACTTCTACACGCCCTTCTACGTCGGGCTCCTGTTCCTCGGTGGATTCCTGTTCTCCAGCGGGGCGTTCAAGGAGATGCATCAGCAGGGGTCAGGGCCGTTCTACCTGACGCTTCCCGGTACGACGCTGGAGAAGCTGGTGAGCAAGCTCCTCGTCACGTCGGTGGGCTATGCCGTGGCAATCCTCGTTTTCATGACGGGGGCGTCGGCGCTGAGCGAGCTGCTCAACCGCGCGGTCTTTTCCGCCGGCCACACGTGGTTCAACCCGTTCAGTCCGGCGATCCTCAAGAGCGCCGCGGTGTATCTTGTCTTCCAGGGTCTCTTCCTGCTGGGATCGGTCTGGTTCCGCAAGGTGGTCTTTCTGAAGATCCTCCTTGCCGAGAACATCGTGGTCGTCGGCCTGGCCATTATCGCCGCCCTTATCTTCCGCATTGCGTTCTGGGGCCTCTTCACCGGCGGCCACCTGAGGCCGGAGGTGATCCAGCTATTCTCGCAGGGCTTCGGGAACGTCACGGTGAACGGCCGCGTTGCGGAAGCCTTCAACCACGGCTCCCAGGTATTCCTTACCATCGCGCGCGTGCTCTTCTGGGGCGCTTTCGCGCCGGTCTGCTGGGTGGCGGCGTACTTCCGGCTTCGGGAAACCGAGGTCTAGAATGGAGTTCCAGGAGAGCCAGGCGATCTATCTGCAGATCGCGGATATGCTGTGCGAAAACGTGTTGAGCGGCTCCTGGAAGCCGGGGGACCGGGTCCCTTCCATTCGGGAGCTCGCGGAGAGCATCGCGGTCAACCCCAACACCGTCGTGCGCGCCTACTCTTTTCTACAAGAGCACGGGATAATCCACAACCAGCGCGGGATCGGGTACTTTGTCGCGGAGAATGCCCGCGAGATCACCCGGGACCTGGAAAGGAAGCGATTCCTCGGCCGCGAGCTTCCGCGGGTTTTCAGGGCCATGAAGCTGCTGGAAATAGGTTTCGACGAACTTCAGAAGCTGTACACGGAGGCAAAGTGATGAAAAGGAGCATGGGCGTGCTGCTCGTCGCCATCGGGATCGTCATCGCGCTGATCGTCGCGTTCGCCATTTTCGCGCGCGTGAACATCGGCGCGCTGCTCACCGGAGCGAGCGTGTGATGTGACAATAGGCGGGCGCGGTCGGGGCGCTCCTGCGCCGCTATTCTTGCCAGAGCCCGCACCTTCCTTGTATTCTCCTCCTGCCTATGAAACCGAGAAACCACGCGCAACTTCTCGCCGCCCTGGCAGAGGAGTATACCCGCCGCTCACCGCGTTCAGCGGCACTCAATCAGGAGGCGCTGAAGCACCTCGTGGACGGAGGGAGCCACGCCATACGACTGGTGAAGCCGTTTCCGCCGCGGATTGCCTCGGCAAAGGGCGCCTACGTGACGGACGAGGACGGGCACCGGATCCTGGACTTCTGGCAGGGCCACCACGCGAACATCCTCGGCCACAATCCGCCCGTGATCACGGAGGCGCTCGCGCGCTCGTTCGGCGCGGGCGGCGGCCTGCAGACCGGCTTCACGGACGCCGTGCAGGTGCAGACGGCCGAGATTCTCTGCGCCCGAACGGGCGCTGAGAAGGTCCGGTTCACCTCCAGCGGTTCGCTGGCCACCATGTACGCCATCCTCCTTTCCCGCGCGTTCACCGGAAAGGAAAGGGTGATGAAGGTCGGCGGCGGGTGGCACGGCGCGCAGCCGTGGGGGCTCGTCGGCGTGGACTACCATGCGGAAATCTCCCACAGCTTCGAGCAGACGGAGAGCAGGGGACTCCCCAGCGCCGTGGCGGATCAGGTGATCGTAACCCGGTTCAACGATACCGCGATGCTGGAGGAACAGTTCAGGAAGCACGACGGTCGGGTTGCCTGTTTCATCTTTGAGCCGTTCATGGGCTCGGGCGGCTGCCTCCCGGCCCGCCGGGAGTTTCTGGCCGCCGCGCGCGAGCTGACCCGGAAGCATGGCGCGCTTCTCATCTTCGACGAGGTGATATCGGGTTTCCGGTTTTGCGCGGGAAGCGCATCCCGGCTCTTCGGCGTCCAGCCCGACCTTGCCACGTTCGCGAAAATCATGGGCGGCGGGATGCCCGTGGCCGCGGTCGCGGGCAGGGCGGATGTCATGCGGCTTTCAGGACGAGGAGGAGGAGTCAAGTTTTCGGGCGGCACCTACTCCTGTCATCCTGCCTCCATGCTCGCCTCACGCGTGATGATGGAGCACCTTGTGGCCGCGGAGCCGCAGGTGTACCCGCTGATCGCCCGGCTGGGGGAAAAGGCGCGGCGCACGGTCGAGGAGGCGTTCCGCGCGGAAGGGATTCACGCGCGGTGCACGGGGAACGGCAATGACGCCCTGCCGGACAGCTCAATGGCCGCCGTGCACTTCCCCTATGACGCGAAGACCGCCTGCGACGCCCCCGAGCAGACACGAAATCCCGAAATCTGCGACGTGGAGCTCTCCGACACCGTGCTGCAGCTCGCGCTGCTTCTGGAGGACGTGTTCGTCATGCATGGGCTCGGCTCCGTCTCCGCCGCGCACACCGAGGAGGACATCACCCTGCTCGGAAATGCATGCAGAAAGGCGGGGCGGCGGATTGCGTCATTCCTTTGATCACCTGCAGCCGTGAACAGGCGGAGCGGCTCGGCCGCGCCGTGCGCTTTCCTACCGTGACGCTCGTTTCCGGGGACCCCCTTTCCCAGCCGGGCTACAGCGAGTTTCGCGCCTTCGAGGAGTTTCTCCGCGGGGAGTTTCCCCTCACCTCCCGGGCCCTGCGATGGGAAAACCCCAGTCCCCTGGCTTTGCTTCTCAGATGGGAGCCGGCCGATGGAGGAACCACGCAACCTGCCATCCTCCTGTACGCGCACTATGACGTAGTTCCCGCCGGCCCCGACGCGGGCTGGTCACACCCTCCATTCTCGGGAGACCTTGCCGACGGATTCGTGTGGGGCCGTGGAACGCTGGACGACAAGGGCGCTCTGCTCGCAATCCTGGAGGCGACCGAAGGGCTGCTTGCGGAGGGCTTTCGGCCGCGCCGGACAATCTACCTTGCATTCGGCGGTGACGAGGAGACGAGCGGCCGGCTCGGGGCAGCGGCAATCGCCGCAACTCTCGCCGCGGGAGGGGTGCGGCTCTCCTGCGTCCTGGACGAAGGCTCGTTCATCGTTGACGGCGTGCTTCCGTTCATCCGCCGGCCAGTGGCCATGGTCGGTGTCGCTGAAAAGGGCTTTGCGAACGTCGAGATCGTGGTGGAGGGCAGGGCCGGCCACTCCTCCATGCCGGGCAGGGGCACCTCCGCAGGGGCGCTCGCGGCCGTCGTGGCCGCAATTGAGAGCCGACCTTTTCCCGCGCGGCTCACGCCCACCGTCCAGCGGTTCTTCCGCGCCCTCGCGCCGCACGCGGGCCGGCTTCGGGGTCAGGGCCTGAGGTTCATGCGCCCGCTCTGGCCGCTCTTCCGCCGCAGGCTCGTCGCCGATCCCTCGATGGATGCGCTGGTCCGCACCACCCAGGCGGTGACGATCCTGCGCGCGGGTGAAAAGGAGAACGTCATCCCGCACCAGGCCCGGGCCGTGATCAATCTCCGCCTGCTTCCGGGTGATTCCTCGCAGTCCGCGCTGGCACGCATCGAAAGGATCGCCCGCGAACCATCTCTCACGGCGATTCACCCTGAAGGCGTCATTCCTCGAGGGCACCACGAGGAGCGAGCCTGTTCCCGAGTCCCGGCTGGACGCGAACCTCTGGAAAATCATCGAAGAATCGATACGGGAAATCTCCCCGCTCGCCATTGTGGCGCCGTTCCTCGTCGTCGTGTACACTGACTCACGAAAGTTCGTCGACCTGACCGCGTGCATCGTGCGCCTGCTTCCGATGGTTCTTGGCTCCGCGGAGCTGGCCGGGATCCACGCCTTCGACGAGCGGATATCGCTCGAAAACTACGGCCGCATGATACGCTTCTACGGGACCTTCATCCGCGGAGCGGGGAGCGCCTCGACGTGAAAGCGGTGTACAGTTTTCTCAAGTCAGTCCGGCTGACGATCGTGCTCATTCTTGCGATTGCGGTGCTTTCCCTGCTCGCCTCCCTCGTTCCCCAGGGCAGATCCGAGGCGTGGTATCGGTCGCACTACTCCCCGGGCCTCTACGAGCTTGTCCGGTTCGCAGGTCTTCCCCGGTTTTTCAGCTCGGCCGGTTTTCTCGTCCCGGCTTTCCTCCTCACCCTGAATCTCGGGGCGTGTGCCGTTGACAGGGTGATCCGGCGGGTGACGCATAAGGCCAGGCCGCGCTATGGACCCGACCTCGTTCACCTCGGTCTTCTGCTCCTCATCGCGGGGGGGCTGGTAACCGCTCTCGGCCGGCAGGAGACGACATGGCCGCTCGCCGTGGGGGAGGACGCCGCGCTCAGCTCAACGTATGCGCTTCACCTGCTGTCCCTGCAGTTTCTGAAGTACGATAATGGAGCGCCGAAGGAATGGACCTCGACCGTGCGTGTCACCCGTGAGGGAAACGTTGAAATCCCCTCTTTTCCCATCAAGGTGAACCATCCGCTGCGCCTCAGGGGGCTCAGCGTCTACCAGGCGACGTGGGAGCTGCAGGGCATCCTGGACCTGAGGGACGCCGGAGGGCAGGAAGTGACCGCCACCACCGGGCAGGGGTTCCCTTTTGGCGAATCTTTCTGGTATTTCGCGGAAGCGCAAAAGGCACGGGACGCATGGACAATCGTGGCCGTGGAATACAAGGGCAGGGAGATGAGGCCCGTCTCCACGCGCGTGCTGCTGGCGGGAGATGCGCTCGGGCCCTACACCGTTGCGGGCATAACGGCCCGGGAGGTCACGGGGCTGAAGGCGGTGAGGGATCCGGGCTTTGCCCCGTTTCTGGCGGCGCTGGGGATCATCGTTCTCGGGCTCTGCCTGACATTCATCCAATCGCGGTACGGGAGTACCCGTTCGGCGAGTACGCCGTACTCCGCGGATTCGGGCGAGGACGGGGCATGACCGCCACCCTGGGCCTCCTCTGCATTGCCCTCGCCGTGGTCCTGCAGGCGGGCTTTCTCCTGCGGCGTGAAAACCGGCGCGACCCGGTCTCTCATTGGCTGCTCGCGGCCGCCGCTCTTCTCCTCTTTGCCACCCTCGTGAAGAGGAGCTTCAGGATCAGTTTCGTCGCCGTCACCGACACCTACGAGTCCCTGGTGTTTTTCTCCGCGGCAATCTGCGCGGTGCTCTTCGGCCTGCGCCTTGCCCTCAGAACCCGGGGGATGTCGCCATTCGTGATGTTCGGCGCCACGTTCGTGTGTCTCGTGCTCCTGATTCTGTCCTCTTCCCCCCTGGCGCCCAAGGACATCCAGCCTCCGATCCCCGCTCTTCAATCCTTCTGGCTCGTGCTGCACGTCACCTTTTCCTTCATCGGTGAGGCATTCTTCGTCGTGAGCTTTGTCGCTGCCGTGGCCTTCCTGGCCACGCGGAACGAGGACCGGCGCGCCGACATGGACCGGCTGATCACTACCTCCATCGGCATCGGGTACCCGATCTTCACGGCGGGAGCGCTCGTATTCGGCGCCATCTGGGCGGAGACGGCATGGGGCAGCTGGTGGAGCTGGGACCCCAAGGAGGTCTGGGCGCTGATCACGTGGCTGATCTATACCGCCTACCTGCACACACGTCTCGTGCGGAGGATGCGCGGCAGGATCTCGGCCGTGCTCGTCATCGTGGGGTTTATCGCCGCGCTGTTCACTTTCTTCGGGGTGAACTTCCTGCTCTCCGGGCTGCACAGCTACGGCTGAGACCGCGCCGCCTCCTCGAAAAGCCTCTCCAGCACTTCGTTCGTCTCTCCGCATGCGGCCACCACTTCCCGCGCCCACGCGAAATATTCCCGCTTCCTCCGCGCGCTCCACCCCACGGGAGGGCTCTCCGCGATCGAGCGAAGGTTGGCGATCTTGTCCGCGATCTTGATCATCCGCGCGCGGCGTGATTTCCGGGAGGCGCTCTCCACCTGCAGTCTCTTGCGCGATTCCCTGTCCCGGCGGGTGTCGTCCGATACCTCGAGGACGAGTGACGCGACGTCTTCCCCGAAAACCGCGGCCAGCTCGTCACGGGTCGTGCCCGTATCTTCTATCGTGTCGTGCAGCAATCCCGCCATGACGAGGGCAGGATCGGCGCCGTCGGTCGCCTCGGCGAGGAGCAGCGCCACCTCGGTAAGATGGTTGACATAGGGCTCCGCCTTCAGGCCTTTGCGCCGCTGTCCCGCGTGCCTGCGCGCGGCGAAATCCAGAGCCCGGGCGACACCGACGATTCCGTTCATGGGTCTCTCAGGATCGCAGGGGGCCGCTGAATCGCCGGTTCTCCAGCAGCGTGTGGTCGACGACCCAGTCCTTCAGGAACTCAACAACTGTCTGCAGGGCGTCGACCGGCGCCTCCTCCACGTACTTGCGGAAGCCTTCCACTTTTTTCAGGAACTCCGCATGCTCCCGTATGGCGGCGTCATAGCCCTTCGCGGGCCTTCCTGCCGAAAGAGTCTCTTCGTAGTGCAGATGGGTGCGCGCAAAGGCGACAAGGCTGTCCACCCTGTCCGTCACGTCCGCGGCGGATTCGCGGCCGTCGGCCACCGCGGCAAGGCCGTCGATCATCTCGAAGAGCACACGGTGCTGCTCGTCGATGTCGGGAATGCCCACCGCGTAGGAGTCATTCCATTCGAACCTGACCTCCGCGCGAAAGCTCTTCAGTCTCCGTTCGTAGGTCTCCATCAGCTTCCACTGCACCACCGGGATGTCCTCCAGCACGTCCGCGGGAATCGCGTACGTGAGGGAGTCAAGCAGGGCGCGGGCCTCGAAAAGGTGGTAACCCTCTTCCCTGCCCGGCCGTGGAGGACGGCTGAAGCGCTGCTGCCACCCCGCGGGCAGCTCGCGCGCGCCGCGCATCATCGTCTCTTCACCGAAGAAGCCGCCCGGCTTCAGGTTTTCGATGGAGTGCGCGCCCAGGAAAACGGTCACGAGCCCCTCGGCCAGGAGGATGAGCTCGGCACGGCCCTGGGGCGCGAGCACATCGCCCTCCTTGACCATGCGTCTTTGCATGGCGCGCGCGATTCGTGTCTGCACGGGGAGCGACACCATCTCCCCGAACAGCCAGGTTCCCTGGAGGAATTGTCTGCTGGCAAGCACCTCCCGCAGGGAGTCCGCCAGGCCCGAGCGGGACAGGAACTCCGCATACGCGCCCCGCGGGATGCGCAGGAGGACTACGTTGCTCAGGGCCCGGCAGCTCCGGAGAGACCTGGATCCGGAGAACCCTTCCAGCTCTCCGATCAGGCCGCCCGCCGACATCATCGCGTTCACATCCGTCCGGGAGTCGTGCAGCTCGGCCATTCCGCTCAGAATGAGATAGATATCCCCCACCGGCGCGTCGGCGGGCATGATGAGATCGTTGGGGGAGAAGCTGACACGCGGGTGATTCATCAGGAGTCCGATCTCCCGCGCCGATGCCCCTGGAAAATAAGAGCCAAGGTAGCGCTGCCCGTCCATCTGGAGATAGTCGTCTCCCGACTGCGCGAGGACCTCCTGCTGGCCGAATGCGGCGCATGCGCCGATCTTTTTCTGCGCCTCGGTCAGGGGAGCGGAGGTGTGGCTGAGGAAGATCTTCTGCGAGGCGTCACCGATAAAATCCTCCGCTTTGCCGTGGATCAGCCCGCCGCCGATGTCGATTTTCTTCACATTGACGGGCTGGAGCACTTTCTGCGTGAACGCATCGTAAAAAGCGCGCGAGATTCCATTCTTCTCTGAATCCTCGGTGACCATTCTGTTCAGCACTTCGAACGCGCTGATGTCCGCAAGGTGCGCGTAGGTCCGTACGTCCCAGGGTGCGGAAGAAGAATACGGTCGTCTCCACGGGGTGGGGGGAGAATATCGGCATGACTTCCAGCCCCTCCAGCGCAGTCCATGCATTGAGGGCCAGGTCATGGGGCTCGAAGTACTGGTAGAATGTCGCCTCGTTCCTTCCGGTGAGCGCGGCATACTTTTTAACCACGCTTGCCCGCACCGGCGCTGCGGCATAGTAGGCAATGCGATGGTCCGTGCGCACGAGGGAGGTGAGCCCGGCAAAATGATCGTCGTGCGCGTGGGTATGGAAGATGCCGGCGATCTCGTTGATGCTGATTCCCAGCGCGGTGAGCGTGTACTGGATGCCCGGGCCCGCGTCGATGAGATAGAGCCGCCCCTGTACGCAGAGGATGCTTCCCATGCAGGGACGCGTGACGTCCCACCCGTCCCCTTCGCCGGTATGCACGACGGAAAACTTTTCCCGGCGCACCTCCTGAGACGCGAGCCGGTACGTGGGCGGGTATTCCTCGGACTCCCCGAGGTTGAGGTCCACCGCCACCGAGGAGCCGCCATGGATGAACTCGTATTGATTGAAGCCCTTGCGCCGGACGAACACCCCGTCACGAAGCTCCACGGCCGGGGTGTCCACGATGCGGAGATCCAGGAGGTCCTCCGTGCGGCGGATATTGTCGAAGGCAAACCACCTTTTGATCCGCAGCATGTCGCGGGCCAGCGCATCCGGTACTCCCGACTCCATGATCTCCGCAAGCGATGCCAGGCCGTAGGTGCCGCGGTAGATGTAGCTGCTTTGGCTTTTCACCTGGTCTTCGAGGCCGATCAGCATGGGCTTGCGCCCCGTGTTGTTCGGGTGGTCGGGAAGGATCATGCCCTGCAGGTACAGCATCTGGAGCACGGGGAACTCGGCGAGGTTGGAGAAGCTGCTCTTCTGGATCGTCGTGTCCGACAGGAGAATCGCGTTGGGGCCTGTCTGGGCCGTCACACCGTTCTTTTCCCGGTCCACGATAAGCCCTGCCTTGGTGAGGTGCTTGACGATATCGGCAGGACACCCGCAGAGGACGAAAAGGTCCGCTTCGGATATGTCCACCCAGTAGACCCCGTTCGTCACGCGCCGTTTTTGCATCCGCTGTCCATCCGTTTCCTTCAGAAGGGATAAAATGAAAGTGCCGTATCGAACAGGGCTGCGATGTTCTCCGGCGGGGTACCTGCCTGGATCCAGTGCGAAGGGCCGAGTATGTAGCCCCCGCCGCGTCCCAGAACGGTGATCCTTTCCTCCACTTCGCGGCGTACCTCATCCGGGCTGCCGAAGGGAAGCGTGGTCTGCACGCTCACCCCGCCTTCGAAGCACAGCCTGTTCCCGTAGTCGGTCTTCAGCCGGACGGGATCCATGTTGTCCGCGCTGAATTGGAGAGCCTGCAGCACGTCGATCCCCATATCGACGAGCCCTCCCACCGCGTCCATGATGGATCCGTCGGTGTGATAGATGATTTTTGCTCCCCGCTCATGGACCGCGTCGTTCAGCCTGCGGTGGCAGGGTTTGAGCAGGCGTTCCCATCTGTCGTATGGCATGAGAAGCCCGCGCTGGTCGCCGATATCGTCCGCGGTGAATACGAGGTCGATCTGGCCGGGCGCGGCTTCGAGCATCCGCGCAAAGAACTCCACGTAGAAATCGGTCACGCGGCGCATGACCGCGTGCACGAGCTCCTCCTCCGTCATCAGGTCCATGAGCATCTGCTCGAAGCCGCGCATGTACCACGACGTCTCGAAGATATTGCCGTTGCTCACCATGATGCAGCAGTCCGCCCGGGCCCGGGCAGCCGCGATTGCCGCGGGAAGGCCCTCGTAGTCGAACCACGCAGGGTCCGGCCATTGGTGCGTGTCGAGATTCCCCGGCGTCCATTCACCGGCAAGCGGATAGTGGGCGATCTCGTTGTAGCTCCCCGACCCGTAGCTCACGTCTCTGCGCCTCACCCCCCAGATGTCGGTGTCCGGGGGAAGCGGCGGGCCGATGTAGCGCGGGCTCACCTCCACGATGTCCACGATCGGGGCAAGGTACTGCGCAACGCTGACGCCCCTCTCTCTGGAGAGCCAGTCACCAAGAGCGCGTTGGGCGGGAGGGTTGATGCCGGCGCAGACCAGGCTGATCGGAATCCTGTCCGTCTGCTGGTGGTTCAGTGCGAGCCTTACACGTTCGCGGGGTGACAGGGCCTGACTGCGATGCATCCGCGCCAGTGTATCCTGACTCGCTGCGGGCCACAAGAAGTTATCCGCGGCCTTTCGGCCCATGATCAATGATGCTTTCCTGCCGATACTTGAACTGAACGGGTGCGCGCATGAACTTCCGCTTCGTCCGCCTCATTTCCGACTCGCGCGAAGACCTTCTCAAGGGCCGCGCGATCTCTCTGGACGAGCTGCACTCCCTCCGGGAAAGACGCGGGGAAATGATCGCGGCAGTGGACGCGGCCAGCTCCGCTCTGCTCGGCTGGATAGGCGTCTACCCCGACAAGGACGAAGGCGGTCACCTGTTTCACCTTGCCGAAATCGACGTCCTCCACGGGCACAGGGAGGAAGGAATCGATGCCGCGCTCATGCAGGAGGCCGGAAAGTTCATGCAGGAGCGCAGGGTGTCGAGGCTGAAATTCGGCACCAGCCCTCTTCTCACCGGCAACGCCGCCCTGTATGTCACCCGGTTCGGTACGCGCTACAAGTGGAGGGAGGGGATACGCACGCCCGAGGGAAGGCCGTGGCCCCACGTGTCGTGCGAGTGTGATTTTGACGACCCTGTCGCGCGCCCCCTGGATCTGCGCATGGAGGAGGTGGTCCCGCGAAGCGTCATTGACTGGGAAGGGGTACGGCCCCTGCCGCGAAAGAAGGTCGTCTACTCCGGCCCGCTTTCCGTGCTTCTCCCCGACTTCACGAGCGATTCATTGACCGAGGCGGATACGCGCGATCCCTCATTCCTCCCGACCCTCTACCAGGTATTCCACGCGTTGTTCCTCCATGGTTACGACTTTGCATGGTTCGACCGGCTTTCTCCGTCCGCTGCTCCCTCTGATGGTCCACGGTGCTATTACATCATGAAGAGAGTGCTGGCACTCTGATACGCGCGAAACTGCACGGGTTACCGTGCAAGAGCGATTGCACAGCCGGGGAGAATCAGGATAGTATCTGCCCCATGGATACGCCCCAGACGGTAGAGTTGACGCGCAGCGAGCGCGAGCTCCTCTTGAACATCCTTCATATCGCACCGGAAGTCGAAAAGAAGATAATTTCCTCGCGGATCACGGGCAACAGGTTCCACATCGAGTTCACCCCCAAGGACCTGGAGGGTCTGTTGAACGGCCTGGCTTCCGAGGCAAATGCCACGAGCGACCGCACGATGGCCAGGGCCTACGAGGACCTCCGCCAGAAGTTGGAGAAAATCGAGGGAAGCGGGGCCTAGCGGGCGCCCGACCCGCCCCGGGAGGGGAGCGGCTGATGCAGGAATACTCTCAGACGGTCCTGGTCCTTGCACTGCTCACCGCGGTCGCGGTGACGGCGTTGATCCTCGTGATGGTGGCATGGCTGATGGACCGGCGGCGCAGCCATGCGAGGATCGAGCGCTTGATCCGGGAACAGGAGCAGGGCCTCGCCGACGCGCGGAAAGAGAGCGTTGAAAAGAGCAGGAGCTCGCTGAAGGGACAGATCGCGGAGCAGATGGCTCCGCTCCTGCCCGGATTCCGGTACCTGCCGGCGGACGCGCGCTTCCTCGGCGATCCGATAGACTACGTCGTATTCAACGGATACACGGGGGTGCGCGACCAGCGCGCCCGGGATGACTCGCTGGAAGTCGTCCTGCTGGAAGTCAAGCAGGGCGGATCAGCGCTGTCGGTATTTCAGAAAGCCATTGCCGCGGCGATCCAGGCGGGGAGGGTGAGGTTCGAAGTGTGCCGCGTCCTGCCGGATGGATCGATCGGGACCGAGACCTGGCGTCCGCGGAAAGCGGGAGGACTGGCCCTCGAATGAAAACCGTCATTGCCTGCGGACAATTTGCTCCCCTGCCGGGGAACCTCGACGGGAATATCGAGCGCATGCGCGCGCAGGCCGTCGAGGCTGCGCGGCTGGGCGCCCGTGTGCTCGTCCTTCCCGAGCTGTGCCTGTGCGGTTATCCGGAGCCTGGTGAGGCGCCGGCACGGGCCGTTACGGCGGACGGTCCCGAGATCAGCCGCGTGGGGACGCATGCCCGGGAGACGCGCGTTGCCCTGTGTTTCGGGTTCGTCGAACGGGGCATTGACGGCCGGCTTCGCAACAGCATGGCCTTCGTGGACGAACAGGGCGTTCTCCGCGCGGTGTACCGCAAGGTGCACCTCTGGGCAACGGAAAGGGCGTGGGCGGCACCGGGGGAAGACTTCCAGAGCTTCGACCATGGCTCCCTGCGCCTGGGGATGTGGATCTGTTACGACACGCGGTTTCCCGAGGGGGCGCGCCGCCTGGCGCTCTCCGGGGCCACGCTCTGCCTCGTGGGCTCCGCGTGGTTCGGGCCCGAGGATGAGTGGGAGCTCGCTCTCAGGGCGCGGGCCATTGACAACGGGATGTTCACGGCCGGAGCAGCGGTGCAGGGCTCCTTCGGCGCTCTGCCTTTTCACGGGGCGAGCCTCATCATCGACCCGCACGGACGGGTGCTTGCCCGGGCCCGCGCGGACCGCGACGACGTCATTGCGGCGGAGCACGATGAGGAGGCGGTGAAATCATTTCGCGCGCGCCTGCCCCTGCTCGACGATCTTCGCCCCGCCACATATGCGTAGGCTGCTGCAGGAGAGCGACCTTGCCGGTCCTCTGTACGCGCACCTGGCGGAGCTCGGGTACAAGGTCCGCAGCGAAGTCAAGGACTGCGACATCGCGGCCGTCAAGGGCGAGGATCTCCTCATCATCGAGCTGAAAAAGACCCTGAACCTCCCGCTCCTCGTCCAGGCGGTCCGCCGGCAGCGGATGACCGATTCGGTCTACGTGGCCATCCCGCGGCCCTCCAACAAGTGGAAGTGGTGGAAGGAGAGCCGCGGCGCGCAGCACCTCCTGCGCAGGCTGGAGCTGGGCCTCATCCTGGTTTCCCTGGACTCGGGCAAGCCCCCCGTGGAAATCGTTTTCCACCCGCTGCCATTCGCGCGGAAGAAGCGCGGGCAGTCACGCCGGGCCGTCCTGGAGGAGATTGCGCACCGGACCGCTGACTACAACAGGGCGGGAAGCACGCGCACAAAGCTCGCCACCGCTTATCGGGAGAATGCAATCCATATCGCCTGCTGTCTTCTCGTGCATGGCAAATCGACCCCCGCCGCGCTGCGCGCCCTTGGCACGGGGCCCAAGACACTCTCGATATTGAGATTCAACGCGTACGGATGGTTCGAACGAGTCGAGCGCGCGGTGTATGCCCTCTCCGCTCACGGGAAGACCGACCTCGGCAACTGGCCCGCGCTGAAAAAGAAATATCTTGCGGCCGTGAAACGGGGTCGCCCGGCTTCCCGGCAAAAGTTCCCCGGATTGAATACTCCCCGGTGAGGGGCTATTCTTGAAAGCGAGGAGACTGAAGTGACGTTTCAGCGCGTGGAAGGAACCGACAAAGGGCGGATCGTGCTCTATTCGCTGAGCACCTGCATGTGGTGCCGCATGGCGAAAAACCTGCTCAAGGATCTGGGCGTTGGCTACGAGTACATCGACGTGGACACCCTCCAGGCCGAGGAAAAAGACGAGGTGAAGAAGGAAATCAAGAAATGGAACCCCGACGGGTCCTATCCCACGATCATCATCAATGACAAGGAATGCGTTTCCGGTTTCGACGAGGCCGAGATCAGGGAGAAGATCAAGTGAGCGGTGCGGCGGGAACGGCCCGAGGTGACACCGGAGGAGGTCGAGCGTGCTCTTCAAGCGGCTCGACCAGGAAGCGGAGAGCGCGGGCTATCACCTGAATCCCGACAAGGAGTTCACCCTCGGACTGATCGAAGGAATGCTGGTCAACGAGCGCCGGTACGGCTACTGGGCCTGCCCGTGCCGGCTCGCCTCGGGGAAGAAGTCCGAGGACCTCGACATCATCTGCCCCTGCGACTACCGCGATGCCGACATCGCGGAGTACGGGGCCTGCTTCTGCGCGTTGTACGTGTCCCAGGACGTCGTGGACGGCACGCGCAAAGTGAGGCGAATCCCTGAAAGGCGGCCCGCTGAAAAGCTGAGCGCCGCGGCCGAGCCCCCTGCGGAAAGCCCCGGCGCGCAGCCTGGGGAGGAAAAACCGGGCGCGCCGGACACGGCACGCACGGAAAATCCGGCGGGCGCGGCGCCTCCCCACCCCGCGGACCTGCGATACCCCGTGTGGAGATGCAAAGTCTGCGGCTATCTCTGCGCGCGCGACGGCCCGCCCGAGGTGTGCCCGATCTGCAAGGCCAGGAAGGAACGTTTCGAGAGATTCCTATAGCCGGGGTCAGGCGGGAAGAGGGGGATCGCGATCCAATGAAGGGGCGAGTATCTCCGCGGTCCCCTGATCTTTTTCGATGAGCGCCGCGATGCGGCTCTCGGAGGACCCTGCGCCGGCCGCGTGCACCATGTCGACAAGCTCTTCGAACATCGCCTTGTCCGTCAGCCTGCGAAGAAAAGGAAAATCCTGCCTCAGCACGCGGTAGCCCCAGACCGGGTCGAGCTTCATGCTCGTTGTCCGTGAGTTGCCTCGGATGCCGCTCGCGAGGCTGCGAAGGCGCCGGTACTCCTTGTCGATGGCGCGGCTCACTTTCCTCCCCGCAATCCGCCGCACGACATCCATGCGCACCAGCTCCATCTTGCGGTCGAGATTCGTCCCGCTCTTGAAGGAAACGGGAAGGGGGATGGGAACGAGCATTTCCCCGTCAGTCGTATACCCGGTCATGCCTTCCGTGTAGTAGCCCTTTTCCAGAAGCACGGGTGTCGAACGCGGAAAGAATCGAAGCTTCTTGTAGTCTTCCACGCGCTCCTGCACGCGCCGGATCTCCTCCTGGAGCCCGCGGGCGCCGGGGCTCTGCGCCAGCTTGTTTTTCAGATCGGGCAGGAGCTCGTTCTCCATGTAGAAGATGGCCTGAGAGAGAGGGAGCTTCATGTTCTGCGAGGCATAGGTCACCTCCTCGCCTTCCTCTATCCCGTAAGGAGGTTTCTCGGGATTCTCGCGGATCATCACGGGAAACAGAAAGAGAAGCAGCTTCCGCACCACGGGCGGGTAGCGCTCCAGCTCGAGGGGCGGGTAGCGGTCATCTTCCCCCGTGTACTTGCGGATGGCCGCCACGACGCTCTGGGAAAGCACGCGTCTCTTCCTCGCGTCCGTCTGCCGTGATTCCATGAATCCCCCGCCGCCGGCAAGGAGGAACTGCTCGAGCAGGTTCTTCACGTTCGTGTACTGCGGGTTGGCCTGGACGATCCCCTTCTGGTCCTCGGAGATGTTTTCCGCGAGGAGTCCTTCCACGAGGCGCAGCGCGGAGAGCGACTTTTCCGTGATCATCTCCTCCAGCTCCTGCCGCGCGGCGGGTTCGGCCCTGCCCGTGATGCGCTTCAGGAGCTGCAGGCAAAGCGAAAGCCGGGTCCCGGCCAGCGAGAGCACCAGGTCGATGTCCCGCAGCCCCGAGAGGCTTTCCTCCATTCCCCGCACGGAATTGGCGAGTCGTGATTCCTCTTCAAGCAGGGCGCGCGTTTCGATTGACAGCAGATCCTGAAGAGAGGTGCTCATGGCCGGGGCTTTCTCGATATCAATATACGGTCACCCGGACGCTTTTCCAAGTCACTGATCCGTACTATAGTGGCCGCGCATGGAGGACCACCTCGTCAAGGGCCGGCGGAGAACATTCGCCGCACTGGCCTATCCCAATTACCGGCTTTGGTTTTTCGGCCAGATGACGTCGCTTGCCGGCACCTGGATGCAGTCCACCGCCCAGGGCTACCTCATCTACCAGCTCACGCGCTCGACGGTGTACCTCGGGTACGTGGGGTTCGCGTCCGGGATCGCGACCTGGGTGTTCACGCTGTACGGCGGGGTCATTGCGGACAGGGTGCCGCGGCGCCGCCTGCTGGTTGTCACCCAGACCTTCAGCATGCTGCTCGCATTCGTGCTTTCCGCGCTTACGTTTACGCGCCTCGTGATGCCCTGGCACATCATCGTCCTCGCTTTCGGCCTCGGGGTGGTGAACGCGTTCGACGCGCCCGCGCGCCAGTCATTCGTGCTGGAAATGGTCGACCGGCCCGTGCTCACGAACGCAATCGCGCTGAACTCGACCATGTTCAACACCGCGATGGCTTTCGGTCCCGCCATCGGCGGCATCACCTATGCGCTCGTCGGGCCCGGTTGGTGCTTTGCCATCAATGGTCTGTCATTTGTCGCGGTGATCGCCGCCCTCGCCTCCATGAGGCTGGCGCCCTGGGCTCCGCCCCCGGCAAGGGCATCCGCGCTCGCCGACATTCGGGAGGGATTTCACACGGTTGTATCCGACAAGCGGATCCTGGCCATTATCTGTCTCCTGTGCTCGGTGAGCCTTTTCGGCACGTCCTTCGTGACCCTGATCCCTGCATGGGCCGTGCAGGTGCTCAGCGGGGACTCAACCACGAACGGCTTTCTGCTTTCAGCGCGCGGCGTGGGGGCGCTTGCCTCCGCCCTCATGATCGCCACCCTGGCGCACCGCAGATTCAAGGGCCGGCTCCTGACAGCGGCAAGCATCGGATTTCCTGTTGCTCTGGCGCTTTTCTCCTTCACGCGCTCCCTGACGCTCTCGCTCCTCCTCCTCGTGGTGGTCGGCGCCGTGAACATCACCATCAACATCCTCGCCAACGCCCTCGTGCAGTCCATGGTCCCGGACGCGGTGCGCGGACGGGTCATGGCAATCTACATGCTCTCGTTCTTCGGTTTCATGCCGATTGGAGCGCTGCTCGCCGGGACAGTGGCCAGCGCGGCAGGCGTCCCCCACACCGTCACCGCCGCCGCGGTGTGCACCCTCGCGTGCGCGCTCGTCGTGGCCCGCGCGGTTCCCTCGCTTCGGAGGGCTGCCTAGATGCGCTGGTTCGATTCGGTCGTTCTCGGGGGGATACGGGAGCTGATGCGGGCGGCCCGCGACAACTATGCAGTCGACCCGGTCGCGTTTCTCGTCATCTATCTCGCCTCGGCGCCGTTTTTCTACTTCTCGATTTTTCGCATGGTGCGGGCGCTCGCCAAGGGGCTGCGGAACGAGATCATGGTCTGGAGCATGGTCTTCCTTGCCGCCACCGCCGCGCCGTTCCTGTACGTCCTTCTCTTTGGCCGAAACCTGCCATGGTGGGTATACGTCGTGATTGCCCTTCTGATCGGACAGGGAGTCTACTCGCTCGTGAGAAGGCTGACGAAGAAGACGCCGGACAGTCCTTAGGCCTTCGCTGCCTCGATCTCCAGCCTCACCATGCACACGGTCAGGTCACCCTGCGCGTTGCCGGGGTGCAGGAGGGCATACCGATGCGCTGCCTCGTGGATGAACTCTTCCCGCCTCTCCGCGGGCAGCCTCGAGGTATAGGGCATCCACGTGGTGCGGATCCACCCGGCGAGTCCCTCGGTCCCTCTCTGGACCATGTCTTTCGGCAGGAGCTCGGCGCGCCGGAGACTGAGGCCTGCCTCGCTGCACCAGGCCTCATAGTGCTCCGGCCCGTAAAAGCTCCAGGGGAACTGGAAGTCTTTGAAAAACTCCCGCCAGGCGGCGGACGCGATCATCGTGCGCGCAACGGCGAATATCTCCTCGCCGTTTCCCCTTCCCCCCAACTGGAAGAGAAGACGGCCGCGCGGCTTCAAGCTTCGCGCCACGCTCCGCAGCACCGCCCGGTGGTCCTTCACCCAGTGCAGGGTTGCGTTGGAGAACACGACGTCGAAATTGCCCTCGAATCCGAGCTCTCGCGCATCCCTCAGAATGAAAGACAGGTTGCTCTGCGCCGCAGGGGGAAAAGACGACCGGGCCAATTGAATCATGTCCTCCGAGCTGTCGATGCCGACTACCTCGCCCCTTGGGACACGGCGCGCCAGCTCCGCGCTCACCTTGCCGTCCCCGCACCCGATGTCCAGCACGCACTCGTGTCCCTCAAGGTCGAGCTTCGCGATGAGCTCACGGGCCCAGCCGAGCTGCGCGGCTGAGTTTCTCGCGTATTCCTCCGCGTCCCAGCGGACGCGACCCGCGCCTTCACTCATGGCCCTACTTGCCCCGTTCCGCGAGCGTGCGCACGCTCTCCACGAGTCTCTCGATCTCGGAGAGCGTGTTGTAATGCGCGGCGCCCACGCGCACCATGCCGCCCGCGCCCTCCAGACCCAGGCGCGTGGTGACCTCCAGCGCATAGTAGTTTCCGTCCGCGGCGTAGATCCCTGCCTTGTCCAGCTCCTCGCAGATCCGGCGGGGCAGCCAGCCTTCGAGGGTGAAGGAGTACGTCGGCACGCGGCTGTCCATTCGTCCCGAATCGGTGATCCCGTGGATCCGCAGACCCTTGATCGAGGAGAGTCCGTCGCGCATCGCCCTGCTGAGCCCGGCTTCGTATTCCCGGATGGCATCCATGCCGGCCTTGAGGGCCGGCTTCCTGCCTGCGGACCCTGGCACGTTGCCGAAGCGCCTGCCCAGCCACTCCAGGTATTCGATCGCGCCGCCGACGCCTGCAATGGACTCGAAGCTCTGCGTTCCGGTTTCCCATTTGTCCGGCGGAGCGTCGCCGGCAGGTCTCACCTTGTACGCGGAAAGACGCTCCATAAGGGCGTACCGGCCCCAGAGCACGCCGACGTGGGGGCCGAAGAACTTGTAGGCCGAGCACGCCAGGAGATCGCAGCCGATGGCGGCCACGTCGATCGGGCCGTGCGGGGCGTAGTGCACCGCGTCGACGAAGAACAGCGCGCCGGCATCGTGCGCGATCCGCGCTGCCGCCGCAACGGGATTGATGGTGCCTGTCGCGTTCGACGCCATGCCCACTGCGACGAGCTTCGTGCGCTTCGTGACCTGGCGCGTGAGCTCTTCCGCGCACCACGTGCAGTCCCGGGTATCGAAGTCCACCCACCGCACCGTGCATCCCCGGTCCCTCGCCATCAGGACCCACGGAGAGACATTGGCATCGTGGTCCAGGCGGGTCACCACGATCTCGTCGCCCGCGGAGAGCTCGGAGGAGAGACAGCGCGAGACGTGGAGCGTGAGCGAGGTCATGTTCTGGCCGAAGGAGATTTCCTCGGGCCGCGCCGCGCCGAGGAAGTCGGCAAGCGCCGCGCGCGTGTCGTGCACCATTGCGTCGGACTCCCGGCTCGCCCGGGAGGCACCGCCGTGATTGGCGTTGCGGTGCACGAGATAGTCCTGCATGCGTGACATTGCTTCTCCGGCGATCTGGGTCCCGGCAGGATTGTCGAAGAAAATGGGCGCAATCCCGCCGTGATTGAGCGGGTCCAGCGCGGGAAAATGCAGGCGTACGGCAGCGGGATCGATCATTTTCATATCTCCTTCAGGCGGCGGCAGGCCGCGTAGTGGCCGGGCCCCACAGCCTCGAGCTCGGGTTCCGTCATGTCTGCGCATTCAGGCCGGGCGAATACGCACCGGGGGTGAAAGCGGCATCCATCAGGAATAGCCGCTGCAGAGGGAATCTCCCCCCTGATCGGGAGCTCCCTGAGGCGCTGCACCCTTCCCGGCACGGGCTCGCACACGGCCTCTATGAGGGCCCGGGTGTAGGGATGGCGCGGCGACTCGATCACCTCATCCGTCGCCCCGATTTCCACGATCCGGCCCAGGTACATGACCGCGATCCTGTGCGTGAAATAACGGGCAGTGGAGATGTCGTGCGTGATGTACAGGAGGGACAGCTCCATCTCCTGCTGGACGGCCTTCATCATGTGCAGGATCTCCGCCCGCGTGGAGAGGTCTATCATGGAAACGGGCTCGTCGGCTACGATGACTCGTGGAGAGAGGATGAGGGTCCGGGCAGTGGCAATGCGCTGTCTCTGGCCGCCGGAAAGCATGTGCGGATGGCGATCCAGGTAGTCCCGGACCGGGATCATCTTCACCTTCTCCATGACCTTTTCGATCAGCCGCATGCGCTCGGCCCGTGAGGCGCCGATATGGTGGATGAGGAGGGGCTCTTCGAGGACGTCCCTGATCCTGAATCGCGGGTTCAGGGAAGCATAGGGATCCTGGAATATCATCTGCACGCTTCTGCGATAGGCGGTCTCTTCCTCCCCCCGGTTCCCGTGATTTCCCGCCCGTCCATCACTATGCGCCCCGAAGTAGGAGCGATCAGCCTCGTGATCATCCTGCCCAGGGTCGTCTTGCCGCAGCCCGATTCCCCCACCAGGCCGAGGATCTCCCCGCGGCCCAGCTTGAAACTGACGTCATCCACCGCATGCACGCGCACATGGTCGCCCCGGATCACCTCGCCCAGGCGCCGTCGAAGGGGAAACTCCTTCTTCACATGGACGAGCTCGAGCACCGGCTCATCAGGAGCGTTCATATTCCCCGTCTTTCATGGCTTTCCAGCAGGCCACGTGGTGGCCGTCCTCGATCGTCGCCATGGGCGGCTCCTGGAGCCTGCACTTCTGTCTTGCCCAGGGGCAGCGGGCGGCGAAGCGGCAGCCCTGCGGAGGGTCGATGAGGTCGGGAGGCGCGCCGGGAATGAAGGCAAGCTCGTGCGCCGCGTCGTGCAGGCGCGGAGTGGCGTCGAGGAGCAATCGGGTGTAGGGGTGCAAGGGGCCCCTCTCACCGAAGATCTGTTCGTTGGTGGCGATCTCGGCCGCCTTCCCGGCGTACATCACCATGATGCGGTCCGCCACTTCCGCTTCGACTGCAAGGTCGTGCGTGATGAAGAGATAGGAGAGGTTCAGGCGATGCTTGAGCTCCTTTATCAGGTTGAGTATCTGGGCCTGGACCACCACGTCCAGCGCGGTGGTCGGCTCGTCCATGATGACCAGCTCGGGCTCCAGAAAAAGCGCAATGGCAATGGCGACGCGCTGCTTCATGCCTCCGGAAAGCTCGTGCGGATAGCGGTCCAGGACGTGCGCGGGCAGCCCCACCAGGCCGATGTACCGCCTCATGAGCTGTTCTGTCCCGGCAGTGTCAAGGTGCTCATTTCCGGCGTGTTCCCGGCAAGTCTCCGCCATGAGCGCGCGGATCGTGTACACCGGCGTAAGGCTGTTCATTGCGCCCTGAAACACCATCGAGATCCTGGACCACCTCACGCGGCGCCGAAGATCGCGGTCGCTCATGCCGGTGATTTCCGCCCCCTCCAGGAGAATGGAGCCTCCGACAATTCTCCCGGGGGGCGCCGGTATGTTGAGGAGCGCCGTGGCGCAGCTCGTCTTGCCGGACCCTGATTCCCCGACAAGCCCGAAAGTCTCGCCGGCCGCGATCTCGAAGCTCACGCCGTCCACCGCATGGACAATGCCTTTGGAGGTGAAGTAGTGGAGCTTGAGGTCGCGGACCACGAGGAGAGGCGCGGACATGGCGGTCACCTGGTCTTGAGCCGGGGGTGCAGGATCCGGTCCAGCGCCGTGCCGAGGAACGCAAAGGACATTCCCATGAGGGCGATCATGAGGCCCGGGGGAACCACCCACCACCAGAGGTTGTTGATGACCGCCCCCTGCCCGAGCGCGTCGTGGAGGATCTGGCCCCAGGTCACGATAGTCGAGTCTCCCAGCCCGAGGAGGCTCACGCTCGCCTCGTACACGATGACGGCGGGCACGCTGAGCGCCATGACCGCGAAGCTGTAGGGCAGGAGGAGCGGCAGGATATGGCGAAAAATCACGCGGCCGGGCCGCGCCCCCAGAGCGCGCGAGGCCTCGACGTAGGTCTCCTCTCGAATCTGAAGCGCCATGCTGTAGACGGGCTTGTAGGGCCCGGTCCAGAAAAACAGGCAGATGATGACGATCAATGTCCATATCGTCGGCTTGAAGATGGCGGAGATGACGATCAGGAAGGGCAGGACGGGAAGGAGATAGACGAACTCATACAGGCGGTTCAGCAGCCAGTCGACGGCGCCGCCGAAATACGCGGCACACACGCCCAGAACGACGCCGACGAAGACAGTGAGGATCGAAGTGAGGATGCCGATGATCAGCGCCCATCTGATGCCGACGACGATACCGGTGAATACGTCCCGCTTGGAAAGATCCGTGCCGAGGATGCCGGACACGTGGCCCGAAACGACGATCGAAGGAGCCTGAAAGGCGAATTGATCGTTGAGCAGCAGGGCGGTGACCGTGATCGTGTACGCTCCCTTGAGTGCCGCGGGGCTGTCCGGCATCGAGGGATCGAGCTTTGAAAACAGAATGCTCACGGGCTTGATCAGGTCAGGGTCCAGCCCCGCCGCCAGGTCCTCGTTGTGGGCCCGCACGAACTCGATGACCTGCCGCGCGCAGTTGCGTCCGATCGAGACGCGCTGAAGAACACCCTCCGCGATGTCGAGCTGCTCCCTGTACAGCGGAGCGTCCAGCCCGTCGGGCCGGCGGAGGCTGATGTCCAGCGGCACCTGGCCCTGGCCCTGAAAACGCACGACCAGGTCCCGCGGCGGCAGATCGGAATCGTAGCGATAGGCAAAGACGTATTTCCGGACCTTGACTCCGCTCTCCTCCTTTACCTCGGAGTACCCCGGATGTTCGAGGAGAGAGGATACGACGCCCCTTTTGCCCGTCCAGGGAAGAGCGTTGATCCACACGGGCGGAGCCGCCTGGGGATTGTCCTGCCAGAAGCTGATGTCGCGCCAGTGATCGATTGCGGAGGGAAAGGGAACGATCGACGGGCCGATGACGGCGAGGACGACGAAGGCGATGAGAATGCCCAGCCCGACGAGGCCGGTCCTGATTTTCGTGAACTCCTTCCAGAACTCTCTCATGCCCTGCCGCCGACCTTGATCCGTGGATCGAGGAACCCGTAGATGAGATCCAGAATGACGAACCCGAGCATATTGACCAGGGTTTCGATTGCCAGCGTTGCCATGAGGACCGGCACGTCATTCTGCTGGACGGCGATGAAGTAGAGGTTGCCGATTCCCGGCCAGCCGAAGATTCCCTCCACGATAATGTTGCCGGCAATCGAGGCGAAAAGGCCCAGCACGGCAAGGGTCATGATGGCCGGCATGGCGGTCCTCAGGGTATGTCCGAAAAGCACGCGGCGCTCCGGAATGCCCCGTGCCCGCGCGGCCATGACGTAGTCCTCCTGCAGCGTCGAAAGCACGATGTTGCGCGTGACGTACCCGGTGCCCCAGACGCCGAGGACGACGAGGGTGAGCAGGGGCAGCGAGAGGTGCCAGAGGTAGTCGATGATACCGGCAAGCCCCGCGGGAGCGGGATTGGAGTGCAGACCGCCGGAGGGGAACAGCGGCAGCGCGTAGGAGAAGACCATGATCGCGATCATGCCGAGCCACCAGCTCGGCAGGCCATTGGTGATCATCGTGACCGCGGATGAGAACCGATCGAGCAGCCCGCCGGGCCGCTTGGCCATGTAAAGGCCGAGAGCGACTCCCAGGATGGTCGTGACGATGACTTCCGAGGTGAACAGAAGGATCGTCCGGGGCAGCGCCTCCAGGATGATGCCGCTCACGAGCCTGTCCCCGTTGGAAGCCTTGATAATTGTCGCGTTGCCGAAGTCGAAAAGCAGCGTCCGCACGCTGCGCCAGAAGATCCGGCGGGGGAGGGGCTCGTTCAGATGGTACTGGTTGAGCTTTATCTGCCGCTGCACGTCCATGAGCGCGCGAAGCTGCTCCGCGCTGACGCTTCTGAGCCGTGTCGACTCCTGCCGGACCTGTTCCTCTATCTGCGCGCGCAAAGTTGCATCCGCCACATTGTTGAAGAGCGTCGAGTACACGCACACCATGACGATGTACATCAGCGCCCCATAGAGGACCCGTTTGAAGACGAATATTCGGTACACGCGTCAGAACACGATGAGATTGGCCGTATCGACGGCGCCCCCCTCGGCGCCGAGGGATGCTTCCACGATGAGGGTATAGCTTCCGGGCGCGAGGCCCGACAGGGCCGCGGAAGGGATCACCGCCTCGAAGCTGCCCGGTTTCACAAGGCGTGCAAGGGTCACGGTCTGCTTGTCGCCGACGAGCGTCACCTTCACGTTCGCGCGGGCGGCCGGCCGCGACGTGTTGGCGGGGAAAGCCACCTGGCTCACCGTGACGCCCACCGTGAGACTCGCGCCCTTCCCGTACATGGGCACCTTGATCGCGTCGATTCGGGCAAAGCTCGCCGCCAGCGCTTTGGCGAAGTATCCCTTCGCGTAAGGATACGCGGGATCACGATTGGCGACGAGGACGCCCGTGTTGTTCGTCGGGTCGAAGCTCTCGAGGATGAAGCCTCCGTTGGAGATGTACGCGTGACCGTGCGTCTCCACGAAGTCGAGGGCGAGCTTGTAGTCTTTGACCGCTTCCGCGGGGGTCATGGAACCCCGAAGGGCTGCCGGGACCCGTTCCGCGTCAATGAAATCCCTCAGCTTCGCCTTCAGGTCTGCCACGCACTTCTGGCTCAGGAGATCCACCTCGGTGAAGTCGGCGTTGGAATTGTATGAATAGGCCGTGTGAGACGCGCTGCCCTCGCTCACGATCCCCTTCACCGCTTCGAGTATCTCCCAGGGAACTATGGCGCCGTAATTGGCCCCCGCCACCATCAGAGAGGGGCAGAGCAGGCCGGCGAGCTGGTTCTGATCCATCGGGTAGTTCACATCGGCGTAGCTCGTGATGCTGTCGTCCTTGTTGAACACGATGCCCTTTGAACGGACGAGATTCGGGTTGACGCTGCCCGCGTATTCCTCTTCGAATACCCTGTCGTCCGCGCCTTTCTTGAAGGAAACGTCATAGGGCAGGGCGAGGGCGTAACGGTAGTCGTTGATGTCTACCGGCCGGCCATGGTGCCATTTTCCGAACTTGAAGCTGAACGTGCCCCTGGAAAAGGCGGTGAGGGTGTCCGGCTTCGTATAACCGAACGTGGTGCCGTCGCCTTTGATGTCCGTGTAGGTGAGGCCCGACTCCCATTTCTGGTCCTGCGCGTTCCACATCACGGCATCCGCCGGGACGGGGATTTTCCCCACGACGCGGCCGTCCGCCGAGATATCGATTTTCGAGGAGACCCCGGTCCACGAGGCGCGCAGCGGCATGCTGACGCCCGTCACGGGGTTTGCCTCCGCCTCCTGGTCGGACAGCTCCTTGATGATCACGCTCGAATAGATGTCGGCAAAGCCGTTCGTCCCGATGGGGTCCCATGAAGACATGAAGAGCGATCCCCGGGCCGAGAATGCCGACATGCGGAGGACCTTTGTCCCGTCCTTCTCCGGCTTGACGTCGGCGGTGTACATCGACCACTTGTCCAGCCCGTCACCGAGTCCGTAGACCATCCGGCTGTTGAAACGGGCCTTGTTCCCGGCCAGGTAGGTGGTCTGCGCCGCGATGAAGACGCGCACCGCCTCTTTCAGTCCGATCTCCACGGCCTTGAAAAGCTTGCCGTAATAGTCGGCGGTGTCTTTGACTCTGCCGTTGTAGGCGTCCCCGGTGAGCTGGTCCAGCTCTGCATTCTGGTAGTTCCAGAACGCGGCATTTCCCTCGCCGGGCATGTTTGCAAACCAGGGGGCGTACATCTGGGAGACGGAGGACTCCCAGTAGGCGTATGTCTGGCCGCCGTTCCAGCCCTCGGTGTACAGATTCCATCCGTATTCCTTCGGGTCGCTTTGTCCCCACAGCGAGCGCGCCTTTGCCCGGTCGTACTCGAGCCGTTCGACCTTTATTCCCGACTTCTCGATCTGGTCCGCGATGTAGCGGCCCTCGGGCAGGCGGAGGGTCGGGTCGTCCACGCGAATGAGAAACTTGACGCTCACCGGCTCTCCGTCGAAAGTCCACCACGGGCCGTTCCTGGCCAGCCTGCCCTTGTTTTCCGGCAGGGCGGCGGCGGCCTTGAGAGCGGCGTCGATGTCCGCGAGGGCCTTTTTCTCGTTTCCCGCGGCGGTGAAGCCGAGCCTGCTCGCGATGAGCCCGTACTGCGAGCTGTTCGGCTGCCCCGGGGTCACGCCCGTATACATGGGCAGCCCGGCGCCGACCATGATCTCATCGATGATCTGCTTGCGGTTGATGAGGAAGTTCATGGCGAACCGGACCTCGCGGATGGCAAAGGGATTGAACCGCGTCCTGCCGTCCCTGGTCGCCACCGTATAGGGGGCGGCATTCGGATACGGGTTCATCAGGATCGACAGGGTCTGGACGCCCGTGACGCCGTACACATCGAGCCTGGACTTGACGTCGTCCGGCAGCGCTTTGAATGCGGCGCCGCTCGTGCCGTAGTTCCACAGGTCGCTCCGCCCCGCCGCCACGTCCTTGAGACCGATGTCCTCCTGTGTCTTTGCATCGAAAAGGATCTTGTCGAGAATGGGCCCTTTTTCACCTACCTGGGCGGACAGCAGGAACGCCGCCGCGACGCTGAGCCACAGGACAAACAGGAATCTCTTCATACTCTTAAGATAGAAGAATAGTGCACGCACGCACAAGTCTTCCTTGCACTCCCGCTCGCTTCCCGGCTATAGTCGCCGCATGGAGAGCATGAAGAGATCCGTCACCTGCGGCGCGCTGCGCGCCGCGGACGCGGGCAGGACGGTCACCCTCAACGGCTGGGTGCACCGGCACCGCGACCATGGCGGCATCAGGTTCTTCGACATCCGCGACCGCTACGGCCTCACGCAGGTGGTGGTGGACGCAGACGCGCCCGCCGAGCTGCGCGCGGCGAGCGAGGAGCTGAAGTTCGAGTACTGCGTCGCGGTGGAGGGCACGGTCCGCGCCCGCGCCGCCGGCCATGGCCAATCCCGCACATGCCCACCGGCGAGATCGAGGTGAAGGCGGCGCGGATCGTCATCCTCAGCCGCTGCGAAGTGCTTCCCTTCATGATCGACGAGAAGGCGGATGCCCGGGAGGACACGCGGTTCAAGTACCGCTACCTCGACCTGCGCACCGGCGCCATGCAGCGCAACATCGCGCTGCGCCACAGGGCGGCGTTCGCCACGCGGGAGTACCTTGTCGCGCAAGGGCTTCTTCGAGATCGAGACGCCGATGTTCATCAAGTCCACGCCCGAAGGCGCGCGCGACTACCTGGTGCCTTCGCGCCTGAACCCGGGCAGGTTCTACGCGCTTCCCCAGTCTCCCCAGCTCTACAAGCAGATCCTCATGGTCTCGGGATTCGACCGGTACTTCCAGATCGCGCGCTGCTTCCGCGACGAGGACGCGCGCGGGCGACCGGCAGCCCGAGTTCACCCAGATCGACATCGAGATGAGCTTCGTGTCGCGGGAGGACGTCTTCGAGCTGGTCGAGGGGCTCATGGCGCACATCTTCAAGAAGTCCATCGGCAAGGACATCACCGTCCCGTTCCCGCGGCTTGCGCTACGACGAGGCGATGAACCTCTACGGCTCGGACAAGCCCGACCTGCGATTCGGCCTGCAGATGAAGGACTTCGGGCCTTTCGCGCAGAAGGGCGGGTTCGAGGTCTTCAAGAAGGTCGTGGAAGGCGGCGGCGTGGTGAAGGCGCTGGTGGCCCCCGGCTGCGGGGAGTACTCGCGCAAGCAGATCACGGAGCTGGAGGCGGTGGCCAAGGTCTACGGCGCGGCGGGCCTCGCATGGATGAAGGTGACCGAGGCGGGCCTGGACGGCGGCGTCTCGAAGTTCTACGCCGAGCAGGCGGCGGCGATCCGCACGGCCCTCGGCGCGAAGCCGGGCGACCTCGATCCTCCTGGTGGGCGCGGACTTCCGCAAGGCCTGCGTCTCCCTCGGCGCCGTGCGCGCGCAGCTCGGCAAGGACCTGAAGCTCGCCGATCCGGCGGACGTTCAAGTTCTGCTGGATCATCGACTTCCCCCTCTTCGAGTGGAACGAGGAGGAGAAGAAGTGGGACCCGGCGCACCACATGTTCACCATGCCGCAGGAGAGGTTCCTGGCGGACTTCGAGAAGAGGCCCGGCGAGGTGAAGGGCGACCTGTACGACCTGGTGTGCAACGGCGTCGAGCTCGCCTCGGGCTCCATCAGGATCCACGACCCCGAGCTGCAGAAGCGGATCTTCCGGTTCCTCGGCATTTCCGACGAGCAGGCGCAGAAGCGCTTCGGCTTCCTGCTGGAGGCGTTCCGCTACGGCCCGCCGCCGCACGGCGGGCATCGCGCCGGGGTTCGACCGGCTGGTGGCCATGATGGCAGGGGAGTCCACGATCCGCGAGGTCATCGCGTTCCCGAAGAACACCCTCGGCCAGTGTCCCATGGACGACTCGCCCTCGGAGGTGGACCCGAAGCAGCTCGAGGAGCTGCACATCCGGATCGTGGAAAAGAAGGATTAAGAGCCGGGGCCCTCGTGGCGCCGTAATCGGCGCCCGGCTCAGCCTGAAGCGTCTCTTTTTTTCAGTATTTCCACAACGACCTGCGCGATGACATCTATGAGCGCCGGGTCTACATCTTCCAGAACAGGCTTTGACCTGCCCCATCCCTGGCGCTCCCGGACCTTGTACAGCTCAGAGACCTCGCTCGTGCTCAGAGGCTTGGGCTCCCCGAGAATGCGGGTAACGAGCCGCACCCGGGCGTACATCTCGAGCACCTCCATGCGGTAGTAGGCCTGCATGACATCGGTGCCGACGGTGAGGGCCCCATGATTGGACAGGAGCACTGCCTCGCACTCGGGAATCTCCTTGACCACCGCGTCCGGTATCTCCTGCGTGGTGGGGGTGCCGTATTCGGCGAACCCTATTTTCCCGAGCCCAAAGACCACCTCGGGAAGTATCACGTCCTGGTCGAGGCGGATACGGCACGCGGCAAAACCGGTGGCTGCCGGAGGGTGGGCGTGCACGATGGCCTGCACGTCGGGTCTGGCCGCGTACACGGCGAGGTGCATCCTGGTCTCCGAGCTGGGCTTGCCGGCCCCGGTGAGTACTCTCCCCTGCATGTCCACCTTGAGGATCTGCTCGAGGGTGACATCACCCTTGTTCATGCTCGTGGGTGTGATCAGCAGCTCGTCTTTCGAAAGCCGCGCGCTTATGTTGCCGTCATTCGAGGCAACGAAGAACCTTTCACAGAGCCTCTTGCCGGCTTCCACGATCTGTCGTCTGGCTTCCTCTTCCTGCATGCCCGGCATTGTACCAGAAAAGTGGCCCGCGATCCTCCAGTGGCGTCAGGTGGGATCTCCTTCCTGACGGCCCTCCCAGTAATGGAGTAGATCACGGGCCGAAAGAGTGTTACTTAACTATCAATGAATTGAGATAATTGACCATAAAATGACATTTGTCAAGATATTATTGAACAATTAGTATCATTATTCGTATGGAAATGTTGATTTTTCTCATATATTGAGATACTCTGTTCGCGCCCAGGATATAACGGCAGATGCCTACGAGCAAAAGAAGGGAACGGCTTTCCCAGATACTCGGGATGCTCGAGCAGACGCGCGGCGCCACCATCGGGGATCTCTCCGAAAGGCTCGGCGTGTCGGAAATGACGATCAGGCGCGACCTCGAGCTTCTGACGAGCGACAACAAAGCGACTCTGGTTCGCGCAGGCGCGATTCCCGTATCGCACGCCGGCTATTCCCTGTCGGACCCGCGCGCCGCCGGAGCCTCGGAAGAGATGCGCATAGGCAGAAAGGCCGCGTCCCTCGTCGAAAAGAACGACGTCGTGATAATAGACTCCGGATCCACAACCGAATGGCTTGCACGGAGCCTTCCCCCGGACCTGCCCGTGACCATACTGTGTTTTGCGTTGAACATCCTGCTGGGAGCCGGCAAGGGCAGGGAACGCGCGATAGTGCTGGCAGGGGGAGTCATGCAGCAGGAAAGGCTGGTCTTTACAAGCCCTGAAGGGGTCGAGCTCGTCCGCCGCTACCGGGCGCACAAGGCTTTTCTCTCCGCTGACGGCGCGAGCCTCGCCCTCGGCGCGACATGCGCGGACGGGGCCGAGGCGGAGCTGAAAAAGGCCGCCATCGCGTCCTCCCAGTCGCGCATCCTTCTGGCGGATTCCCGAAAGCTCGGCAGGGTGAGCCCGTCGTGGTTTGCGGACCTGAAAGACTTCGACGCGGTCATCACGGACACGGGCATCACCCTCGAGTACGTGGAGATCTTCCGCACGCTGGGCGTTGCGCTGCACGTGGTGTGAGAGCCGAGCCGGGGATCAGCGCCGCAAGGCGGTGTGAATGACCTGCGCCTGCACGCGGAGGTCCTCGGTTTCCTTCATCCAGAACGCCTCGCTTCCCCATTCGGGAAAGCTCTCACGGAACCAGTAATCTCCGCGCTGGCGCGCGCGCCAGGCCAGGAAGTAGATCATGCGCATGAATCGAAGCGGCTCGATCAGCTTCAGCGTCTCCCGATCGAACGCGGCGAACTGCTCGTAGCCCTCCAGCAGGAACGCGAGCTCCCGCCTGCTTTCCGAGGCGTAGCCGGGGAGCACGAGCCAGATGTCCTGCGCCGGCGGTCCCATCATCATGTCGTCGAAATCGATGAGCACGAGGCCCTGCCCGGCCCGGTCGATGATGTTGCCGCGGTGGCAGTCACCGTGAATCCTGCTCGGGGAGAGACCCTCGAACAGGGGAGCGGCCGCCTGGAGCGTGGCGTCGCAGACGGCCTTGAACTCGTCACGGCATTCAGGATGCACCAGCTCATCGGCAAGGAGCTCTTCCACGAAGCCGGCGGTGAGGCCCTGAGGCGTGCAGACCGCGCGCTGCGGCGCCGTCCGGCGGGCGGCAACGGCATGGCACCTTCCAAGGAGCGCTCCAAGCCGGCGCAGGTCCTCGCCGGACTCCGGCTCGTAGGTGCGGCCGCCGGTCCTCGGAAACAGCGCGAAGAGGAATGCCTGCCCGTCATCCCTGCCCTCCGGCATCGTTTCGCGGAGGGTGCCGCCGTCTGCGGCGGGGAGCGGCGCAATGACAGGGACCTCCGCTTCCGCGCAGTCGAGCAGGAACTGGTGCTCGTCGAGGATGGCATCCCTGGTCCAGCGCCCGGGGCGATAGAACTTGGCCACGTAGCGCGCGCCGTCCTCCCCGCGTATTCCATACACGCGGTTGACGTAGCTGGGGTATGCCTCGAGGGTGCCGTCAAGGGGGAGGGCGTACGCGTCTTCCACGGCGCGCACCACGGCACCGGGGGAAAGCGACTCGAACGAGCCCGCGACCATCTCTGCCTCCCTGCGAGGGGGACTATATATGCTCGCGCGCCACGCGGATAGGCCGACATACGGCACTGCGGCCCTTGCAAATCAGGCGATATTCTGCCAGAACGTGTGCACCGTGATTACCGTCAGCAATCTCGTTCTCTCCTTCGGCAGCCGCTTCCTTTTCAAGGACGTCAATCTCAAGTTCACCCCGGGCAACTGCTACGGGATCATCGGCGCGAACGGCTCCGGCAAATCCTCGTTTCTCAAGATCCTCTCCGGCGAGCTCGAGCCGGACAAGGGCGAGATCAGCGTGGGAGCAGGCAAGCGGATGTCCGTCCTGAGCCAGGACCACTTCGCCTTCGAGGAGCACAGGGTGCTGGACACCGTCATCATGGGCTCCCCGCGGCTGCATGCGGTCGGGCAGGAGAGGGAAACGCTGTACGCGAAAGCCGACTTCACCGACGCGGACGGCATGCGGGCAAGCGAGCTGGAAGCGGAGTTCGGCGAGCTCGGAGGGTGGGAGGCGGAGGCACAGGCCGCGACCCTCCTGGCGGGGCTGGGCGTGCCGGAAGCCTTCCATCAAAAGCTCATGCGGGAGGTCGACGAGGGGGTCAAGGTGCGCGTGCTCCTTGCCCAGGCGCTTTTCGGAAACCCCGACATCCTGCTCCTGGACGAGCCGACCAACGGCCTGGACCTGGCATCCATCTCCTGGCTGGAAGAGTTCCTCATCGAGTTTCCCAACATCGTCATCGTCGTGTCCCACGACCGGCACTTCCTCAACGCGGTCTGCACCCACACCTGCGACATCGACTTCGGCCAGGTGCGCATGTACGCCGGGCAACTACGACTTCTGGTTCCGCATCAACCAGATCCTCGCTCTGCAGCAGAAGGACGAAAGGAAGCGGCGGGAGGAGAAGGTCAAGGACCTCAAGGAGTTCATCCAGCGCTTCGCGGCAAACGTCTCCAAGAGCAGGCAGGCCACCTCGCGCAAGAAGATCCTGGAAAAGCTCGAGGTCGACGACTACGTGCCTTCCAGCCGGCGTTTCCCTTACGTGGCCTTCAAGCCGGCCCGGGACGTCGGCAACATCGTCCTGGAGATCGCCGGCCTTTCGAAGACCCTCGAGGGCAGGCCGGTGCTCGCCGGTCTGGAGCTCACCGTCAATCGAGGGGACAAGATCGCCTTCGTCGGCCATGAGCACCTTGCGAAGACGGCGCTTTTTCGCATCATCGCCGGGGAGGACACCTCCGACGCGGGCACCTTCACCTGGGGCCAGACAATCGCATGGTCGTATTTTCCCCGGGAAAACGCCGGGCTCTTCGACTCGGATCTCACCCTCCTCGCCTGGCTCTCGCAGTACAGCCCGAGCGACGACGCGACGTTCCTCCGTTCATTCCTCGGCCGCATGCTTTTCTCGGGAGACGAGGCGCTGAAGCCCGTGCGCGTTCTCTCCGGCGGCGAGCGGGTGCGCTGCGTCCTGGCCCGGCTCATGCTTTCGGGGGCCAATTGCCTCATCCTGGACGAGCCGACGAACCACCTCGACCTGGAGGCAATCGAGGCGCTCAACGACGGCCTGGTCGATTTCACCGGCGTGCTGCTCTTCACCAGTCACGACCACCAGTTCGTCACGTCGATCGCCAACCGCATCATCGAGATCTGCCCGGGAGGCGTCATCGATCGGCGCATGGGCTTCGACGACTATCTGGAGGACAAGAAGATCTCCGCTCTTCGCGACAGCTATTACCATGGTCACGTCATCGCCGAAATCTGAGGCAGCCCCGGGGGCGTGAGGGGATACGTGAATCTGTCGAAGCCTGTCACGGAAATCATCCCGCGGCGCTTTTCCTGCCGGACGTACCTCGAGGCGCCCATCGAAGAGACCCCGCGCAAGGCGCTCGCCGAGGCCGCGGAGGCCGTTCGCGAAGGCCCGCGGGGCACACCTGTGCGCTTTCGATTGATAGCCTCGACCCGGGACGACACCGAGGCGCTCCGAGGCCTGGGAACTTACGGGTTTGTCAGGGGGGCGAGCGGATTCATAGTCGGGGCAGCGACCGTGGGTGAGGCCTGGCTGGAAGACTACGGCCACGCCATGGAAAAGCTCGTTCTTCTCGCAACAGACCTCGGCCTCGGCACGTGCTGGCTGGGAGGTTCCTTCACCAGGAGCTCTTTCTCCCGCGCCATTGCGGCCGCGGAGGTGGAGCGCGTGCCCGCGGTGGCAGCGCTCGGCGTGATGCCGGACCTGGACGCCGCCCGCAATGGGGTGATTCGCCGCCGGGTGGGCGGGGATCAGCGTCTGCCGTGGGAGAGCATTTTCTCCAACGGGAGGTTCGGGGTACCCTTGACTCCCGAGACAGCGGGAGCTTTTGCCGCGGTCCTGGAAATGGTGCGCCTGGCCCCGTCGGCATCCAACAAGCAGCCATGGCGGATCGTTCGGGAGGGAGACTCATGGCATTTCTTCCTCAAGCGCACTCCAGGATATGCCGCGGCCTGGCAGGCAGACTCCTCAAGGTGGAAGACATCCAGCGCGTGGATATCGGCATAGCAATGTGTCACTTCGAGCTTACGGCACGGGAGCTCGGCCTCCCCGGGGCCTGGGCGGTCCGCGCACCGCAGATCGGCGCGCCGGATCCGCTGGTCGAATACGTTGTGACCTGGGAGCACCAAGGCGATGAAATAACGGCCCCCCGGGAACGTCCCTGAGGAAGAGGAGTTCGTCATGTTCAAGCTGTTCAGGAACCTGAAGCCGTTCACGGCCGCGATCGTCGCGGTGGTGCTCCTCGTTGCGGCCCAGGCAATCGCCGAGCTGTACCTGCCCACCCTGATGTCTCGGACATCGTGGACAAAGGCATCGTGAGGGGCGAACACGGCCTACATCCTGCGCGTCGGAGGGCTCATGCTGCTCGTCGCCCTGGGTGGACATGGTCTGCGCGGTCTTTGGCGCCCTTCTCTCGGCGCAGGTGGGCATGGGGTTCGGCCGCGACCTGCGAAGGAACGTCTTCGCGCACGTCGAGGGATTTTCCCTTCACGAGTTCGACATCATCGGCACTCCGTCCCTCATCACCCGCACCACCAACGACATCACGCAGGTGCAGATGTTCACGATGATCATGATGCGCATGCTGATCATGGCGCCCATCATGGCGGTCGGCGGGGTCATCATGGCGCTGCAGAAGGACGCGCAAGCTCACGTGGGTGCTCGCCGTCGTCATCCCCATCCTCGCGGTGGTCATCACGCTCGTGGCCACCCGGGCCCTGCCGCTGTTCCGCGCCATCCAGGCAAAGATCGACCGGATCAACCTGGTGCTGCGGGAGGGGCTCACGGGAGTGCGCGTCATTCGCGCATTCAACCGCGTGGATCACGAGACGAGGCGCTTCGACGCCGCGAACCTCGACCTGACCGCCACCTCCATCAGCGTGAACAAGCTCATGGCGCTTCATGATGCCCGTCATGATGCTGATCATGAACCTCACGATGGCATCGCCATCATCTGGTTCGGAGCGAAGCGCATCGACCTGGGAGAAATGCAGGTCGGCAGCCTCATGGCGTTCCTCCAGTACGCCATGCAGATCCTCTTCTCCCTGCTCATGGTTTCCTTCCTCTTCATCATGCTGCCCCGGGCCTCCGCCTCCGCCGGCAGGATCAACGAGGTGCTTTCGATGGTGCCGGGGATCACGCGACGCCGTACACGTCCGCAGGGCGGACGAGGAGCACGGGCTACATCGAGTTCAGGGACGTCACCTTCGCCTACCCGGGCGCGGAGGAGCCCGCCATCCGGGACATCTCCTTCAGCGCCAAGCCCGGCGAGGTGACCGCGATCATCGGCGGCACGGGCTCGGGCAAGTCGACGCTCGTGAACCTCGATCCCGCGCTTCTACGACGTGGCAAGCGGGAGCATCCTCGTGGACGGCGTGGACATCCGGGAGATGGCGCAGGAAGCCCTGCGCGGCAAGCTCGGATTCGTTCCCCAGAAGGCGGTGCTGTTCAACGACACCATCGCGAGCAACATCCGCTACGGCAGGGAGGACGCGCGACGGACGAGGAGGTGGCCCACGCCGCGGAGACCGCCCAGGCGCTCGAGTTCATCCTCGCGATGCCGGAGGGCTTCCAGTCCGTCATCGCGCAGGGCGGAACGAACCTCTCCGGCGGGCAGAAGCAGCGGCTCGCCATCGCCCGGGCCCTGGTGCGGAAGCCCGAGATCTACATCTTCGACGACACCTTCTCGGCGCTCGATTTCAAGACCGACGCGAAGCTGCGCGCCGCGCTGAGGCAGGAGACGGCGGACGCCACGGTGATCATCGTGGCGCAGAGGGTGAACACGGTCATGGACGCGGACCGGATCATCGTCCTGGACGACGGGGGGGTGGTCGGGCATGGGCACGCACCGGGAGCTGATCCGCACGTGCGAGGTCTACCGAGAGATCGTCTCCTCGCAGCTCTCCGAGGAGGAGCTGGCATGAGCGACGGACGCGGAAACCCACAAAGACCGGCGGGAGCACCTGCAGGGCCCCGGCGCCGGACGCCGCCCGGGTTCGGGCGGCCGGGAGGGCACGGCGGCCACCGCGGCGGCCCCATGGGAGGATTCGGGGCGCCCGTGGAGAAGGCGAAGAACTTCGGCACATCCCTGAAGAGGCTCGTCGGGTACCTGAGGCCCCGCATGACGCGCGCTGGTCGTCGGTCTTCGTGCTCGCCGTCGGCAGCACCGTGTTCGCCATCTTCGCGCCCAAGATCATGGGGAAGGCCACGACGAAGATCTTCGAAGGGCTCGATGGCAAAGATGCGCGCACGTCCCGGGCGCGGCGATCGATTTCGCCTCCATCGGCCAGATCGTCGTCCTTCTGATCGGGCTGTACGTCGGTGACCGCCATCTTCAGCTACCTCCAGCAGTACATCATGGCGGGGGTGGCGCAGAAGACCGTGTACGACATGCGCAAGGACGTGAACGAGAAGCTCGCGCGGCTGCCGCTTTCGTTCTTCGACGGCCGCACGCACGGGGAGATCATGAGCCGGGTCACCAACGACATGGACAACATCGCCGGCACCCTCCAGCAGAGCCTCACGCAGCTCATCACCTCCGTCGTCACCATCCTGGGCGTCATCATCATGATGCTCACCATCAGCCCCCTGCTCACGCGTCATCACGATCGTCGTGCTGCCCGCTGAGCTTCATCATGACCCGGGTCATCGCCCCGCAGGTCGCAGAAGTACTTCGCCGAGCAGTGGAAGCACATCGGGGAGCTCAACGGCCACGTGGAGGAGATGTACACGGGGCACACCATCGTGAAGGCGTTCGGCCACGAGCGCAAGTCCATCGAGAAGTTCAACGCGGTCAACGAGAAGGTCTACGAGGCGAGCTGGCGCGCCCAGTTCATCTCCGGGCTCCTCTTCCCGCTGATGACCTTCATCAACAACATCGGCTACGTGGCCGTGGCCGTCGCGGGGGGCATCATGGTGACGCGGAAGGCCATCGCCATCGGCGACATCCAGGCCTTCATCCAGTACTCGCGGCAGTTCACCATGCCCATCGCGCAGACGGCGAACATCGCCAACATCCTCCAGAGCACCGTCGCCTCCGCCGAGCGCGTCTTCGAGCTCCTCGACGAGACGGAGGAGGTGCCCGACGGCCGCGACGTGCGGTCGATCTCTCCGCTCCCGAAGGGCGACGTGCGCTTCGAGGACGTGCGCTTCAGCTACAAGGAGGACGTGCCCCTCATCGAAGGCGATGAACCTCGACGTGAAGGCAGGGCCAGACCATCGCCATCGTCGGGCCCCACGGGCGCGGGAAAGACCACCCTGGTGAACCTCCTGATGCGGTTCTACGAGATCCAGGGGGGACGCATCACGGTGGACGGCATGGACATCCGCGGACGTGCGGCGCGGGAACCTGCGCTGCACCTTCGGCATGGTGCTGCAGGACACGTGGCTGTTCAACGGCACCATCCGCGACAACATCGCCTACGGCCGCGACGAAGTCACCGACGAGGAGGTCAGGCAGGCGGCCATCGCGGCTCACGCGGACCACTTCATCCGCACGCTCCCGGACGGCTACGCACACGCGTGCTCAACGAGGAGGCGTCCAACATCTCCCAGGGCCAGAGGCAGCTCCTCACCATCGCCCGCGCCGTCCTCATCGATCCCGCCATCCTCATCCTGGACGAGGCGACGAGCTCCGTCGATACGCGCACCGAGGTGCTGATCCAGAAGGCGATGGCCACGCCTGATGAAGGGGCGCACGAGCTTCGTCATCGCGCACCGGCTCTCCACGATCCGCGATGCGAAGCTGATCCTCGTGATGAACCACGGCGCGATCATCGAGACCGGGACGCACAGGGAGCTGCTGGCACAGGGCGGCTTCTACGCGGAGCTGTACAACAGCCAGTTCACAGGGGCGAACCTGGAGGCGGAAGCAGTGTGAGGGAGAAATGCCGCAAGCTCGCGGCCGGCGAACGTCGCAAGTTCGCGACACAGTTGACACCAGTCTGGCTGCCGGGTACTTTCAGGCCATCATGAAAAGCACGAGGGACATCATCCGCAGGGCTCGCGAGCTCGGAGTGGGCCTGCCGGCATTCAATATTGCGCATCTGCCCATGACGGAGCCGGTCATCCGGGCGGTGCGGGACCAGGATTCGTTCGCCCTCGTAGAGGTGTCGCGGATCGACTGGGTCAAGTTCGGCGCAAAGAGTCTCGCCGCTGTCATCGAAGAGTACCGCAAATGGGACGACCCACGGCACGTGCGTATCCACCTCGACCACGTACCGGTGATCGACGAGGACCATGAAAAGGTCGACTACCGCGCGGTCATCGAGGAGGCGCTCTCCCTCGGCTACCAGTCGGTCATGATCGACGCTTCGCGGCTCTCCCTGGAGGAGAATATCAGGACGACACGCGAAATTGCGGAGCTTGCCCATGCATCCGATATTCCCGTCGAGGCGGAGCTCGGCGCCGTGCTGGGCCACGAGGACGGGCCGCTTCCTCCCTATGAGGAGCTTTTCAGATCCGGCCGGGGCTTTACGCGCAAGGAAGAGGCGGCGCGATTCGTGCGCGAATCGGGCTGTGACTGGCTCTCCGTGGCCATCGGCAACATACATGGCGCGGTCGGGGAAGCGACAAAGGATCAGAAGAAGCCGGAAGCGAGGCTTTCCCTGTCCCATCTCGAGGCCCTCGCCGGCATCACGGGCATCCCGCTGGTGCTGCACGGAGGCAGCGGGATCAAGCGGGCGGACATGCTCGCCTCGATGAAGAAGGGCATTGCGAAGGTCAACGTGGGCACGGAGATCCGACAGGCATACGAGCAGGCGCTCAAAGAGCGGGGCAGCGTGACGGCCGCGAAGGATGCGGTTTACACGCGCACCGTTTCCCTGATCAAGGACTGGTTCGGCCTGACCGGCATCAGGGCCGGGATTCTTGACTGATCCGCATCACCCGCCGCGCAGATAGTCCTTCATGAGGGGCCAGAGCTCCCGATAGCGCCCGTGCCTCTCCCGGTAAACGCGCTGGCGGTCCGGTTCCGGCTCGAACCTTTCTCCCAGGCTGACCATTGCGGCCACGCCTTCCGCAAGAGATGCAAACGCACCTATGCCCGTGCCCGCCAGGATGGCGGCCCCGAGGCAGCCGGCTTCCGCAACCTTCGCGCGCACGACGGGCATGCCCAGGATGTCGGCGGAGATCTGCAGCCACGCATCGGACTTGCTGCCTCCGCCCACGGCGCGCAGCTCCTGCAGGGCGATGCCGGCCTCAGCGACCGAGTCCACGACGGTCTTGTGATAGAACACCACCCCCTCCATGATCCCCTTCAGGATGTCGCCGCGCGTGGTGTCCAGCTTGAGTCCGACGATCACACCGGAGGAATCAGTGACGAACTCCGGGGGGCCCGGTGACCGTGAAGTGAGGGAGCACGAATACGCTCGAAGGGCCGGCGGGTATCTCGCTGATCAGGTCCGCATACACGTCTCTGCCCGATCTTTCCGCGGCCTCCTTGTCCGCCCGGGCGAACGTGTCCCGGTACCACTTCAGGAGCAGCCCGCCCTGGTTGTAGATGAAGCTTACGAACCGGCCGGGCGCCGCGTGGTGCTCGGTGTTCAGCCCCCACCGCATCATGACTTCGGGCGTCTTGCGCCCCGTGAACACCGGCACGATGGTAAGGTAGGTCCCCATGCCGCTCATGCCGAACCCCGCATCCGTGACGCCGCAGCCCAGCGCGTTGGCGCACTGGTCGTGCGTGCCCGCCACGATCGCCGTGCTCTTCGGGAGGCCCAGCTCCTCCGCAATCGGACCGGAAACGGTGCCGATCCGCGTTCCCGCGGGAACAGGATCGGGAAGCTTCGAAAGATCGATGCCGGCGATGCCCGCGATCTCCTTCGACCACGCGCAGGCGTCCACGTCGAAAAGGAGGGTGCGGTTTGCCAGCGAATAGTCGACCGCGGGCTCGGCGCCGAGCATGAAGGAGACGAAGCCGCTCCACAGGAGGAACTTCCACGCTCCCGCGTAGATCTCGGGGGTGTGGTCTCGGATCCACATCAGCTTCGGGAGGCTGAACTGGATCCCCAGGATGTTCCCGTTGATCCGGTAGAGTCTTCTCGGCGCCGAGCCCGGACGAGAGCAGCGGCATGTACTCTTCACCGCGGCTGTCGATGAGCAGGAGCGAGTTGCCCAGGATCCGCCGATCACGTGAAACCGGAACCATCGCCTCGCCCATCGAGGAGACGGAAAGGGCTTTCACCGGATCCTGCGCCGCGCCTCTCACCGCGCTGCGCGATCGACTTTCGCACGCGGGCCCACACATCCGAGGGATCCAACTCGAGCCACCCCGGCCGCGGCCGCACCATGTCGTATTCATCGTAGGCGAACGCAAGGCATTCACCTTTTGCGGAGAACACAGAGGCCTTGCAGCCGGTCGTGCCAACGTCGATTCCCAGGAAACTCATGCGCCAAACCTCCGCCGTAAGATAACTGTCACCAGTTGGACCATGCAGGTAGGGAATGTCGGCGTGGGTATGTTGTCAAGTCGACGACATCGAAGGCGTTTACGACCCACTCGAGCTGCCTGTGGGCCGCTCTACACAAGCGTTGACGGAAGGGAGTACTATGGGTGATTCTCGGGATGAAGATGAACACATTCTCGCAATTACTCGAACCTGATCTGGCAGAGATGCTCGATGTGCTCTTCCGCCGGAGAATACCTCACAGGGTGCACCACATCGAGCTGTTCCTGGATAGTGAGATCAAGGAGGCCGTTTGCACTCGGTTCGAACTTTCCTGTACACTGGACAGGTCCGACCCTTTGTTCGAAACGAAGCGGGACGTCACGCTGCACGCTTTCCTTGGCTACGACATGTTCCGGGTCGGTGTCGCGCGCAAGACGATCTTTCCAACCTCAACTTTGTCGGCCCCCGATACGACGGCTCTCCCTCAGCAGGAAAGGGCCGCTCGCGACTGGCAGGAGGAGCACGCGGGACCCATCCAGGGCTGGGGTGACTTTGATGCATACCACTGGCCGACGGTCGCCGAAATCGATTTCTCCTCCCTTGAATGGCTCGAGCGAAATCTGCCGCCAAACATGGGATGCTATGAGCTCACCGCCCATATCTTCGAGATCCTTTCATTCCTGCTGGGCTATGAAACACTCTGCTACTTCGTGGTAGACCAGCCCTCTCTCGTCGACGCGATTCTGGAGAAGGTCGGGGCTTTCTATGTGGATTTCACGAAAGCTCTTGCAGATTTCTCAAGGGTCGCGGTGATTTGGGGTTCGGATGACTTAGGATTCCGGTCAGGTACGATGATGTCCCCCGACTTTCTCCGACGAAAGATCCTTCCATGGCACAAGCGCTGCGCGGAGATTGCCCGGTCGAGCGGCAAGCCGTATCTCCTCCATTCGTGCGGCAAGCTCGACGAGATCATGGACGACTTGATCGATGACGTGGGCATACTTGGAAAGCATTCCTTCGAGGACACCATATTGCCCGTGACCGAGGCGAAGAGGCTATATGGCGACAGGATTGCTATTCTCGGCGGGATCGACATGGACTTCTTGTGCAGATCTGATGAATCGGCCATCAGGCGGCGTGTAAGGGACACGCTCGAGGTCTGCATGAAGGGCGGAGGCTACTGTCTAGGGACGGGCAATACGGCAGCGAACTATGTTCCTCTCGACAACTTCCTCGCGATGGTTGACGAGGGACGCAGGTATCGGTTTTGACGCAGACCCGGTGAAAGTACAGGTGACTCCATGATCACATACGACGGGCTGGCCAGGGACGGTTTGGCTTTCCTGAAGAAGCTCATGAAATAAGGTCGGCCTCGAGGCCGTCCAAAGGAGAGAAATCATGCCGAGACCGGTTACGCTTTTCACGGGCCAGTGGGCGGATCTGCCCCTGGAGACGCTGGCAAAAAAGGCCGGCGCGTGGGGATTCGACGGGCTGGAGCTTGCCTGCTGGGGAGATCATTTCGATGCCGCGGCAGCCCTGGAAAAAGATTCATACGTAAAGGAGAAGCGTGCGCTTCTGGAAAAGAACAACCTGAAGTGCTTCGCCATCAGCACCCACCTGATCGGGCAGTGCGTGGCCGATGATCCCATCGATGACCGGCACAGGAACGTGCTTCCCGATCGAGCTCTGGGGGGACGGAAAGCCGGAAGGCGTGCGCCAGCGCTGCGCGGAGGAAGTGAAGACGGACGGCAAAGGCGGCAAAGCTCTTCGGCGTCAACGTGGTGAACGGGTTCACCGGCAGCCCGGTGTGGGCAAAGCTGTACTTCTTCCCGCCCACGACCCAGGCGATGATCGACGCGGGCTACAAGGATTTCGCGGCGCGCTGGATCCCCATCCTGGATGAGTTCAAGAAGGAGGGGGTGAGGTTCGCCCTCGAGGTGCATCCCACTGAGATCGCCTATGACCTCATTACGGCACACCGGACACTGGACGCGCTGAAAAATCATCCGGCGTTCGGGTTCAATTTCGACCCCAGCCACTTCATCCACCAGTTCATCAACCCGGTGGCATTCATCGAGGAGTTCCCGAAGCATATCTTGCACTGCCACGTCAAGGATTCCCGCGTGCAGCTCAACGGGCGCAACAGCATCCTCGGCTCCCACCTGGATTTCGGCGACGCGCGGCGCGGCTGGGACTTCGTGTCCCCTGGCCGGGGCGACGTAAAGTGGGACTCCATCGTGCGGGCTTTCAACCGCATCGGGTACAACGGACCGCTTTCCCTCGAATGGGAGGACAACGGCATGGACCGCGAATGGGGCGCGCCCGAGGCGCTGGCCATGATCCGCAGGCAGGACTTCGCGGCTTCCTCGGTTGCTTTCGACGCGGCGTTTTCCGCGAGATGAGGATGCCATGAGCACGAATACCGGTTTTACCACGATGGCCGGGCAAGGCGCTTCCGGATCATCCGGCCGCTTACAAGGAGCAGGATGAGCCCTGTTGCGCTTAGAACCGGAAAGATTCCCAGCGACAGCTGGAAGGATGACGCGCGGGTCACCATTGAGAGCGCGAACGGGATGACGATCCCTCCGATCGGAACCCCCAGCTTGACGATGCCCAGCGCCGTTCCCGAAATGTTCTTGTAGAGTCTGCCGGCCATCGTGATCAGGAGCGGGAACAGCGAGGAGACGGCCATACCCATGAGCACGAGCATGAGCGCGGTGGCCGCGAAGGGCAGTCTCACGAAGAGCAGGACCGACGAGCAGGCCGCCGCGGCGGCGAAGAGCGCGGTCACCATTCCCTGAAGAGACGCCCTGCCGGAGACGAAGCCGAGGACCACGCGCCCGGCCGCGACTCCTGCCAGGAACAGCACGAGCCCGATCTTCGAGGCGACCTGGTCGTAGCCGCGAAGCTCCATCAGGAACGCTGTAAGCAGCCCGGTGAGCCCGAGCTCGATGCCGCAGGCGAATACGGCCAGCACGAGAAGCACGGCGAGCACGCCCTGGGTTTTCAGAAAAGCGAGCCGTCCCGCAGCCTCGCAGTGCCGGCCGCCCCCTTGCCGGCCCGGGAGAAGAGGAAGAGCAGGGCCAGGGCGAAGACGACGACGGCTGACTGCACCATGGACCGCCGCCAGTCCATCTGCAGAAAGATCAGGTACAGCGTGGTCCCCAGGCAGCCGAACGTGACGAAAAAATGGTTCACGCTGACGTGCAGGCCCTGGCGCCTGCTGTGAAGGCCGAGGAGCATGGCGTCCGCCGTGCCCTCATAAGTGCCGATGCCTACCCCGATGAAAGTCATGATCGCCAGGTTCAGCGCATAGGCCGGCCAGAGATAATAGAAGAAAAAAGAGACGGCGAGGATGAGGCTGCCCGCGGACATCAGACGCGCCTTGTCCGTGCTGTCCGCGAGCGCGCCGGCGATCAGAACGGCGCATATGAACCCGACATTCTGCGCGGAGACGAGCAGGCCGGTCTGGTAGGGGCTCAGACCGATGCTGCCGGCAGCGGCCCCGATGATGACGGTGCCGACGCCGAGGAAAAACATGGATGCGTACGAGGAACCGGTGAGGACGCCCTTGTTTCTGATCACCCGGCGTTATTTCAACCCTGGCAGCTCGACTCTTTTGCCGCCCTTCATCGCGGATTCGTGCGCGCAAATTCCCGCCATGGTCCAGTTGGCCGCCCTGCGCGCGTCAACCTCCGACTCCCTCTCCTCGATGATGGCCCTGATGAACTCGTGCGCAAGGTGCGGGTGCGATCCGCCGTGGCCGGCGCCCTGGATGAATGAGGTGTGCTCGTGCTGATCGTCGTAGACGCCGTGGATGGTGTACGGAGCGATCTCTTTTGGCAGCCGATGCCCTTGAACATGTCTCCGACCTGGTTGAGCTTCTTTTCGTGCCTCTGGCAGATGGCGTAGCATTCCGCGTCAGGGTGCTTCTGGTACAGCGGCACGAATTCGGCGCCGAAGCCGAGTCCCACGACGGCGACCTTCACCTTCTTTCCCGAAGCCATACGGAACCTCCTTGGGGGAGTGCGGAGTGGGGTGAGTATCCTATGAGAAGCAATGCCGATCAAGCCGTGCACGCGCCCTTGACCTCTGGACCGCTGGTTCCCATACTGATTTGCATGAGCCAGGAACAACCCCCCGAACCGCGACATGATGACCCGCACTCTCCGCGCCCTGCCTGGATCGCCGGAAGTGTCCTGATCCTTCTGGGCATCATTTTCATAATACGAAATGTTGCCGGTCTCTCACTGGGCAACTGGTGGGCATTGTTCATCCTGATACCCGCCCTGGGATCGCTGATGACCGCTTTCCGGATGTACGAGCGCAACGGCCGTCGGTTCACTTCCGCCTCGCGCGGGCCCCTGATCGGGGGTCTTGTCCTGCTCGCGGTGTCTGCAGTGTTCCTTTTCAACCTGGACTGGGGCAAGGTGTGGCCGCTGATCCTGATCCTCGGCGGGCTGGGCCTGCTTCTCACTTCATTCGAACGGAGACCCTGACTTCTAAAAGCTCAGGTTGTACACCACGCCGAGAGAAACGACCCACGTGGAAAAATAGACCGGGTCGTACGGCAGGCCCCCGTTTGCCGCGAATGCCGGGTCCTGGGAGGTGCTCCACGCTATTGTCTTGTATGCCCCGCTCAGCTCGATTCCAAGGTCGGGTGTCGCGTGCCAGAGCACGGTCAGGTATGGATAGCTCTCGTAAATGAGGGTCGCCCCGAAGTTCAGGGGGAAGTACGCGTCATAGCTCAAGGACACGTTCAGGATCGGGACCCTGTCTTTCACCCAGAACCAGGTGAGCGTAGGCTGCGCAAGGATCGACATTTCATTCTGGAACGAGTTGTAGATGTAGCGTCCCTTGAGCATGAGCACCCAGTTCCGGCCCGGGAGGAAATCCAGCAGGAACCGGGGGCTCGCATCCAGCATCAGGAGGTGCTCCAGCCGGGTGTTGGTGTCGTTCCAATCCCACGCTGACCCGGACGTGACGACCTGGTGAGTCCAGTCATCGTCGTGATGCGCACCTGCCTGGAGCCGGTAAAACGCACCGATTTTAAGGTTCTTCAACAGACGGTAATACCCGCCAAGGGTCAATGACTCAAAGGATTGAAGCGTCGGGTCGACGTACTCACTCCTGCCCAGCCCCTCCAGCAGAAGATCCACGGCACCGAAGTTGGCGATGACCTGCGTGCGGCCCTGAAACTCAACCAGGCCTTTCGGCGCAACAGGAATGTACGCCTGGGCGAAAGCTCCTGCGGAGGCAAGGACGAAAACGGTGAACGCCGTCACCCTCTTCACGGTGACCTCCCTTTTCAGTGATAGTCCTGATTGAGCAGATCGCTGTACGCCTCATCCAGGTTCGTCGTGTCGACGACCTTGCCGCTCGCCGCGTCCATGTTCCAGTTGAGCCTCCGGGTCCAGGGATAGTTGCGCGGCGTGGTGAGCTTGGTTCCGGCCACGATATTGATGCCGAGTCCCTCTTTTACCGTGACGGTCTGGCCGGTCTGGGGGAGGGACACCTCGACGGCGCCGGAGTTGACGCAGAGCCACACGTCCGGCAGCGCGTCGATTGTCCGGCCATAGGCGATGAAGAACTCGGTCCCCCGGACTCCCGCCACCGCAGTCTGGGTTTGCACGGAGAACTGGCCCGTAAGCTTTTTCAGCACGTGAGTGAACACCCCCCCGGCATTCAGAGTCACCGAGGTCGACTCTCCTATCGAATCGATGGCCAGCGTTGTCCTGGCCCTGAGCTTCAGTGTCGTTGAATTGGCGAGGTCAATGACGGCAAGGGACTCCGCCCCGGTTGAAATGACGTCCCCTGGGTTGAGCGGCTCGCCCAGGACCGCGTCATGCGTCTGCGCACCGCTGCGGATCGAGACATCGCCTTCCGTATAGGCTACCTGGCCGTTCAGCGCGGAAAGCGCGGCGGGCAGGACACAGGCCAGAAGGGCGCATGTCAGTATGGAAAGCCGCATTCTGCAAAAGTATGTACAAAGCCGGGTCCGGGCAAGGGAAACGAGCGTCCTACAGAAGGTAGCCCCAGGTCTGGAGGAGGTCTCCATCCCGGTGCCAGCGCTCGCCGATGTCCGTGCGGTAGAACATGTTGGGGATGATGATGTTCTTCACCCGGTTGTATGCCTCGCGGCGCGCATCGTCCATGGTGGATCCCGATCCCGTGACCACCATGACATAGCCCGAGTTCCCCGTGAGGCGCCAGTCGCCGTCCACGAGGCGTATATCGCAGGGGTGGATGCCCTCGCTCATCGGCTTGCGGAAGATGACGACCGCGTCCTCGCTGAACTTGCGGAATGCGTCGGAATCCAGGAAAGGGAACGGCGGAACGGCAATCACCACGCAGATCTGGAAGCCTTTCTTGGCCCGCATGGTCACGGGCTGCCCGCGCGCCATCGCGCCCAGGAGATCCGACCACCGCGAGAGCACTCCCTCGATCTGCAGGTTGATGGTCGGGTAGCCGAACCTGCAGGTGAACTCCAGGGGGTAGATGCCCCGCGAATTGGCGATGCAGTTGATGTCGATGTAGCCGGTGTAGTGAACGGCGGCCAGACGGTCCTTCATCCTGAGCAGGGTCTGCTGGAACAGCGTGCTGTTTCCGTGCCAGAAGCCGCTTGTCCCCATCTCCCCTGTCTGAGGGCCGATGTCCTCATTGAACATGCGCTTGTGCTCGAAATTGACGAATACGGGATGCAGGAAATCCTTTCCGTCGAAGAACGCCCCGACCGCCACCTCGACCCCTGATGCATATTTCTGAAGCTGGAAGCGCTTGATCTTCTTGCCCCAGCCCGTCTTGTAGTGCTCCAGCATCGTGAGGACGTCCAGGCCGTCCTCTTCCTGGCCGACGAAGGACAGGACTTTCTCGTTCTGCGCGGCGCCGCTCGGCTTGACCACGTAGCGACCCGGCGTGGACTTGATGAAGGCGATGGCCGCGTCGAAGGAATCGAACTCCCACCGCGGCAGGATGGTCAGGCCGGCCGCCCGCATCTCCTCCTGGCCGAACTCGCGGTCCATCTCCAGCCTGTCCGTATACGGGGTGCCGCCCACCACCGCCTTTCCCTCCGCGCGCAGCCTGTCCGCAAGCGGGCCGAACTCGCAATCGTCGAATACGATGACGTCGGCCCAATCCTTGCTCTCCTCCCAGCGGTCCACCTTTTCCACGAATCCCTCGGCTACTTCGCGCTCCGATTTCATGATGATGTGATAGCGGACTTCATGGCCCTCTTTCCTGACCTCCCAGGCCAGGTCATGGATAAGGCCCCACTTGGAGATGAAGAGGAACCGCTGCGGTTTCGGACCAGGGGCGGCGGGAACCTGGATCAGCGTGCTTGCCGTCAGAGGCGGTGCTTCAGGAGCGGGCAGCGGGGCTGTGGGCTGTGGACCTGGTAGCGCCTCGGGTGAGTCCGCCGGCGATTCCGGCGTGGGAGGGGGTGAGGAGCCGGTGGAGGGACCATTGGCCCCGTTTTTTTTCCCCGCGCTCTTGTCCTCACCCGACATCGTGCAGCGAACATATCACCATGGCGGGCTGGCGGCAAGTGATTCTTTGTGTATATTGGGCGGGTGCCAGTTGCCGGCCCGGAAAAGCTCAAGTTAACGCGCGTTGCGGCGAATCAGGAGATCGCGCCGGGGATATTCATGCTCTCCTTCCCGCGCGCGTTCGATTTCATTCCCGGGCAATCCGTCTGGCTTACCGTGGATCCGGAGGTTCCCCCGCGCCTTTACAGCATCGCCAGCGGCAACGGGGATGCGCTGGTGGAGATTCTGTACGACCTGGTGCCCGAGGGCCTGCTCACGCCGCGCCTGGCCGGGATGCGCGAGGGCCACAGCCTTCTCGTCTCGTCCGCCTTCGGTCCGTTCAGGGATGAGGAGGGCCCCTCATGCTGGGTGGCGGCGGGAACGGGCGTCGCGCCCTTCGCATCCATGGTCCGGTCAGGGCTCGTGCGGGAGAAAATGCTGATCCATGGCAGCCGGACAACTGCGGGACTGCTGCATCGCGGGCTTTTCGCCGACGCCCTCGGAGACCGGTACGTGCCGTGCTGCTCGAGAGAGGCGGCCGAGGGCGTCTTCCACGGACGCCCGACCGAATGGCTGACTTTGCAGCGGCTTCCCCTCGCGTCGCGCTATCTTTTGTGCGGCGGCAGCCGCATGGTCGTCGACTGCCGTGATGTCATCATCGCAAAAGGAGTTCCATTCGAGAGCGTGATAGGAGAGATATACTTCTGAGGACCGGGATGAAGGAAAACCTGTTCGGCATGACCATCGCGCAGCTCGGAAAGGTGGCGGAGTCGGAGGGGATTCCCGCCTATGGGGCGCGACAGATCGGCGACTGGCTCTACCGCAAGAAGGCGGGGACCTTCTCCGCAATGTCCAACCTGCCGCGCACCGTGCGGGAGAGCCTCGCCGCGCATTACGCCATCGACCTTCAGCCGCCGGTCAAGGTGACCGAATCCTCCGACGGCACTCGGAAATATCTATTTGCCGCGGAACAGGGCGGGTTCGTGGAGGCCGCGTGGATCCCCGAGGCGCGCCGCAGCACCCTGTGCCTGTCCGTGCAGGTGGGATGCAAGATGGGGTGCCTTTTCTGCATGACGGGGAAGCAGGGCTTTCAAGGCCAGCTCTCCTCGGGGGAAATCCTCAACCAGTACCAGAGCCTGCCTGAGCGCGACACGGTGACGAATATCGTGTACATGGGCATGGGCGAACCGCTGGACAACCTGCCGAACGTGCTGGACAGCCTGGAGGTTCTCTGCGCCGACTACGGCTTCGGGCTCAGCCCCACACGAATCACCGTGTCGACCGTCGGACTTGTTCCCGCCATGCGCACTTTCCTCGAGCGGACCCGGTGTCACCTCGCCGTGAGCCTGCACACGCCATTCGAGGAGGAGCGGCGGCGGCTCATGCCGGTGGAAAACGTGTACCCGCTGAAGGAAGTGCTTGCCGAGCTGCGCCGGAGCGCGATCCATGGACAGCGGAGGGTGTCCTTCGAGTACATCCTGTTCGACAAGCTCAATGACACGCCGCGGCATGCCCGGGAGCTGGCCCGGATCCTCAACGGGATTCGCTGCCGCGTCAACCTCATCGCATTCCATCCGATCCCCGGCACGCCGCTTGCCCCGAGCCCCCGGGACACGATGGTCCAGTTCGAGGCGCATCTCCGGGAGCACGGAATCATGACCACTATCCGGCATTCACGGGGCCAGGATATCTCCGCGGCCTGCGGCATGCTCTCCACCCGGGAACTGGTCAGGATGAAAGAGGAAGCGGACAGGTGAGGGTTCAGAACAGGAGCGGGATGACCCGCTTGCGCTCCTTCGGATAGTCGGGGAACTTTGCGATGTACCAGGCCCGGTTGGCATATGCCCTCGGAACGAGGTTTGCCACGGTGAAGAGCGCGAATCCGAGCCCGGGCACCGACCAGGTGGCGAGCGCCCAGCCGAGCCACTCGGTGATCTCGCCGAAATAATTGGGGTTGGACACGTACTCGAAAAGTCCGCCCCGGGGGACCTTGTAGCCTCCCTCTCCCGGCGCGCGCAGATTGCGCAGGCTGCGGTCCGCCCACACGTGTATGAGGAAACCCGCGGCGAAGAGCCCGATCCCGACGCACAACCTTACGCGTGGAAAAAGTCCGTCCGCGGGAAAGGGCGATGCATGGGCAAGGAACGTGCCGTTCGCGTATCCGTTGAGGCTGTTGAAGATGGCGGCGAACCCGATGAGCACGATGGGGAAACGCTTGCCGTTCTGTCTCATGAGGAAGGGGAAGAGACACGTGCGGTAGAGGTAGTGGATTTCCCAGAGCCCGAGGAGCAGAAGCGCGATCGGGCTGACGTTCCGGCCGCTGAAAAGAACCGTGATCCCGATGACCAGGAGCGCAGGCAGCTCCATGAGGATCCAGCCTGTGCGCGGGGAGACAGAAGGCCCCCATCCCTGGCGGTAGTGCCTGCCATAGGGCGCCGTGAAAAAGAAGAGGGTCGTGAATACGCACGGCGCGGATACGAAAATAACAAGGATGGCGATGAAGTACAGCATAGGTATCCTATGTACTGTACCAGATTATGCATAGGGAGGCAACTGCGCGGAATTCCGTGGCGCGATTGGGATGATGTTTCACCGCCACAGGACACGCGGCCACGTGCAAAAAGCCACGGGACACACCGCACCTGGGGCTTCAGAACAACCCCAGCTGTCCGCCGGGGGCAAAGATGCTTTCCGCGCGAAGCCCGATGTAGGGGGCCAGAGATTCGACAATCGGCCTGATCTGCTTCTGCACGTAGTGCTCATAGTCAGGGCGCGCAGTGAGCCTGCTCTCCGGCTGGGGGCCTTCGGTCGTCCACACGTACCGGATGATGCCGGACCTCTCTTCGGGGGGGAGAAGCGCCGCCGCACGCGCGTGGGGAGGGGATGACTTGGTATACGCCTCCACCGGCTTACGCAGGGCCTTGCGGTAGGCGAGCTTCCCGTCCAGTCTGCCCGCGCGCAGATCCCGCAAAAGGGCGCGCAGCCGGTCTTCGATCTCCTCCGGCCCCGCATCGTGAAACACACGGTCGAGAAGCTCGCGCTGCAGCTCCTGGGCAAGAGCGGTCCAGTCATGCCGGACCGCCTCGAGGCCGACAATCTCCAGCACCTGGGCTTCGGGCCCCTCCCGTGCGGCGACCCGCAGGCCCGCATACCCTTTTGCCCGGCCTCTGCCTTCGAAATCCTCATCCGCATCGCCGCCGGCCGTGCCGGCGGTCCTCATGGGCGGCAGGAAGAACTGCCGGTAGATTGCCTCGAACTCGAGCTCCAGGCGCGAGGATACCCCATAGCTGGATTGCAGGTAGTCGGCGAGCCGGCCGTTTATGTAAAGGGCCAGCTCCGCGCCGATACGGGCCATCTCCTCAACGGGCGCATCCTTGTCCGCGCCGCTCAGCACGAACAGCGAGTCCGTGTCACCGTAGATGACCTCGAAGCCCCTGGCCGCAACCTGATCCCGGGCCCAGTACAGGATGTGCTGGCCCAGCGTGGTGATGGCCCCGGCGAGCGCGGAGGCTGCAAACCTGCATCCCGGTGTGCCTAAAACTCCATAGAACGAGTTCATCACGATCTTATAGGCGTAAACCGCGCGCCGATCTCCTTGCTCGCGCGCAGCCTCGCGGCTCTCGAAAAACCTGTCCAGGATGCCGGGGAGGATGCCCGGCTCCCGACGGAAAGCGGCGCCGTTCGGGGCAGTGATGGGTGCCTCGGGGCCGGCCTGAGCGCCGGCGCCTGACCGGTGCCCGGGGCTGACGGCCGCACGCGGGTCAGCGGATCGATATTGAACGTGCGGATGATCGACGGGTAGAGGCTCTTGAAGTCGAACGCCAGGACGTTGCGGCAAAGCCCCGCGCGCGGTGTGATGATGCCGCCTCCGGGCGCGCGGTCGAGAATGTCCTGGTCGACGCCGAGCGTGGGAGCGACCATGCCTCGCTCGTGCAGGTGCTCCGTGTATAAAAACTCGAAGGAGGCAACACTCATCGATGTCTGTTCGAGGGACGTCCCGATGAGAAGCGATTTGTGGAGGGCAAGCTCGAGGAGACCTTCCTTCTGCAGTATCTCAAGCGCGAGCCGCGTGTCCTCCAGGCAATACACGCAGAGGCTTTCGGGATCTTCCCGGTACAGCCGCTCCACCGCAGCAGTGCGGGTCTCTCCGGGCAGCTCGTCGATCCTCTTGCCGCGGCCCAGAACGCTCTGCGCGACCGTTTCCAGGCGATAGTCCTCCAGCCCCATCCCTGCCATGCGCACGAGCCATAGCCCGTCGAGCACCTGCCGGCCGGGCACGATGGCCTTGCTGCGGTTCCAGCGCGTGATGCCGTCGGTGTCCACCCGATCGAGAAAGCTGGCCGCTGAATCCGAACGGCCGATGTCGAAGGCGACCCCGCGCGCGGCAAATCTGCGGGCAAGCACCCGGATGTCGAAGTCGACCACATTCCAGCCGGTGATGATGTCCGGGTCCAGCTCCACGATCCGGGCGCGGAGCGCGCCCAGCATCGCCTCCTCAGTCGGGAAGCATCGCGCCGACGCGGGCCCGGGTCCGTTCAAAAGCACCTCGCCGCTCGTTGTGCCGCTGAGCGGATCGAAAAACGCGAGGCCCACCGCGTAGACCACCGCCGCGTGCGCATCCGTTTCTATGTCGAGGGAGAGCACGGAAAGACGCGGCTCCGCCTTGACGGGCTCGACTTTCGGGTTTTCGTAGATCCGGCCGACACGTCTCCCCTTCCGCCATTCACCCTCGACCGCTACGCTGCCGTGCAGGTGGCAGTCCATCAGGAACTGGGTGGACAGCTTCACGTCCGCCTCGTACGTCCTGACGCCGGCCTGATGAAGCGCGTCCCGCAGTCTCTGGCTCGTGGCGGTCGTGGGAGTCTCCACCCGGCGCACCGCGGCCCCGTCCATGGTCGTGCGATCCGAAGGAATGAAGATCGCCGTGCCCGGGCTTCCCGCGGCAACTGACTGGGCAAGGGAAATGTCTCCGTCCCGCACGTAGAAAAAGGGCGTCAGCCTTCGCTCCACTATTGCAAAGGTGTCCCCGCACTCCAGCCGGCCCACGAGGTGGAGCTCCGTGCGCCCGGCGCGGGTGCGCTCAGTCGACTGGAGGATGAAGCCTTTATCCACGCAGATAACCAAGGACCATGGCAAGGGACCGGGCCGGGTCTTCATCCGTATCGACGGTCAGGAAGGGATGGGCGATTGGCTCGAAGTGCTCACGTGTCTCGAGGTACAGCTTTTCCCCCCGGTCTCCCGCGGGGTGCGCCCCGGCGTCCCGCGCAATACGGTCCCGCGCGGTCTTCTCCGCGCATACGCACTGGACAATACGGAGCTCCGCGCCGCGGGATTCCGCGGCGCGCGCAAACTGCTCCACGCGGCGCGCGGAGGAGAGTGCCATTCCGTCGATTACCACGTCGCGCTGCCGCTGCAGGAGGAACTCGGCCATGGACACGATCAGGTCGTCGACGAGGTTCTTCTCGTCCGCCGCGAACGTGGGACGCGGGAACATGCCCGCGCGGAGACTGTCGCGGCTCAGGACGAGGAATCCCGGTCTTTCCCTGACGAGCGCGGAGACCAGAAATGATTTTCCCGTGCCCGGCAGGCCCCTGAAGACTATGAGCATCGCCATATCATCTCGCGGCGGGACTCGTTTTCTCCAGGTCCATGACAAGACCGCCGCCCTTGAAGAGGGACACGCTGCCGGTGGACTGCGACACAACGACCGCGATGCTCGCCGTGATCTGGGAAAGAGCTGCCGCCGCGGCGTGCCGTGAGCCGAGACCGGAGGCGAGGTTCACCGCCGCCTTCTCGGGCCGCAGGAATGTGCCGGCGGACATGATCACCCCGTCCCCGCGTATGATGAACGCGCCGTCGATCGTGGAGAACTCCTTGACCGTCTCTTCAAGGCTCGGGTCAAGGATGCTCTTCTCCTCCTCCCCGTAGCCTCGGAATGGATTGATGACCATCTGCCGGCAATACTGCACCACCCGGTCGTAGTCTCCCACGACGAAAGTGGTCCCCACCGGCCGGCCTTCCCGGCCCTCCCGGGCGATATCCGTGGCGAGCTGCAGGATCTTCTCCAGCACCTGGGGCTCGATGTCTCCGAGCGGGGTCGCGCCGGCCTTCGAGAAGACGGTGGGAAACTCCCGGCCCACATCGATGACGAGCAGGGTATCGAGAAAGCCCGATGAAGGAACTCCTGAAAGGCTGACAACCATGTCTCCGCGCGCGAGCAGGCCGCGGGAGACCGCGAAGAGCAGGCCGAGCTCCACCTGGTCCGACCTGTTCAGCGTGGGAAAGGGCACCTGCACGACGTGGGAGACCGGGGCATGATCCGAGACAATGTCCGCTTTCGCGGAGGTGATGAGGATGAGCCGGATCTGCGAGGGTATGTCTTCTATGAAGCGGAGACTGCCCACCGCGTCGCCGTGCAGCACGACGGCGCTGGCCTTGACCTCCTCCGCCACCGAGAGGGCGTGCGCGTACAGCAGCCGGGAAAGCCTCACCTTCGCGGAAGCGGCGGGCTTGCCGTCCTGCTCCCCGTAGCCGCGCGTGATCAAGAGACGCCAGGTTTCCGCCGCCGTGCGCGCGGTCAGGATGAGCTGCACGAGGGCGCGGTCGCGGAGGGTGCGCGCGATTTCCGCGAGGAGCAGCACGTGCTCGTCGGGATCGTTGACGCCGCTCACGATGAGGAAGACGAGGTTGACGGGGTTTCCGTCGCTGGAATCCCAGCCCACGCCCCTGCGGCTCCTGCCCACCGCCACCTCTATCCCCTCCCATTCGGGAAGGCGCGCATGCGGAATGGCGATACCGGGGCCGATCCAGGAGCTCACGATTCTTTCCCTGTCCTGGATCGCTTTTGTGACGATCTCGGGATCCACCTGCCTGTCCGCCAGCGGAAGCGTTCCCGTCAGCTCACGGATTGCCGCCTCCTTGGAGCGGCTTCTCAAGGTCACGATCCGGGTCGGCGAAAGATAGCGCGCAAGCAGGGCCATGGCATGCTCTTGCTGAAAGTATAATCGTTATGAAACGCGATTGCCACGCTCTCCGCGAATGCCACGGGGTAATATGGCCGCGTTGAAAGGATGCCCCCGCCGGGGTATTATAGAGTAAGGAGTATCGAGACATGCCCGCTGCGCGCGACCCGGCCGGGATCTTCCAGGAGGATGCCGGCGTACAGCAGAAAACCCGTCTTCAGGAGCCGAAGCTCTACCGGGTCATCCTGCACAACGACCACTACACCACGATGGACTTCGTCGTGAAGGTCATCGTCACCGTTTTCCACAAGCCCGCCGCCGAAGCCACGAAAATCATGCTCGACGTGCACAAGAAGGGCAGGGGGGTCGTGGGCGTGTTCAGCTACGATATTGCGGCGACAAAAGTGTCCCAGGTGCACGAGATGGCGCGCCAGAGCGAGTTCCCTCTCCGCGCGAGCTGTGAAGAGGCCTGAATGGACATTTCCGCCGAGTTGAACGAAATCATTGTGGCGGCTTACCGGGAAGCGGAGTCCCGGGGCCACGAATACCTCACCCCGGAGCACGTTCTCTACGCAGCCCTGTTCTTCGACCGGGGAAGGGAGATCATTCTCGCCTGCGGGGGGAACGTGGATACCCTGGCCAGGGATCTCGAGGGCTTCTTTCTCACCCGGGTACCGGTTGCGGAAAACTCGAAACCCATCCAGTCCGCGGGCTTCCAGTCCATCATGGAGAACGCCATCCTCCATACGGTTTCCTCAGAAAAGGGATCGGTCGAGATCGATGACATACTGGCCTCAATGCTGGAGGAGAAGGAATCCTTCGCGGCGCATTTTCTCACGCGGCAGGGCATCGACCGGTTGGCGCTTCTTTCCTACATCTCTCACGGCGTCACCCTCTACCCCGAATCAGGGGATGAGCAGCGCGAGGCGGAGGATGCGGATGGGGAGGTCGGAGAGGAGGTCGCTGAGCCGAGGGAAAAGCCGAAGGCAAGCCGCGCTCTGCAGGCGTACGCGGTCGACCTCACCGAGAAGGCGCGCGCGGGCGGGATCGATCCGTTGATCGGAAGGGACGACATCCTCCAGCGCACCATCCAGGTGTTGTGCCGCCGGCTGAAGAACAATCCTCTGCATGTGGGGGAGCCCGGGGTGGGCAAGACCGCCATCACGGAAGGTCTTGCCCAGATGATCGTGGCGGCGAAGGTGCCGAAGGCGCTTCGCGACTACCGCATCTACGCGCTGGACATGGGGTCTCTCCTGGCCGGCACGAAGTTCCGGGGCGACTTCGAGGAACGGATGAAGAAGGTGATCAAGGAGCTGGAGAAGCAGGAAAAGGCCATCCTCTTCATAGATGAGATCCACACGGTGGTCGGCGCCGGCTCCGTGTCCGGCGGCTCCATGGACGCGTCCAATATCCTCAAGCCGGTTCTCACCTCGGGGAAGGTGCGCTGCATCGGTTCCACCACCTACGAGGATTATCGCAAGTTCTTCGACAAGGACCGTGCCCTCTCACGAAGGTTCCAGAAGATCGAGGTGCCCGAACCCACCACGGATGAAGCGTACAGGATCCTTCTCGGGCTTCGGGAGAAGTACGAGAGCTACCACGAGGTCCGATTCACCGAGGAAGCGTTGAAGGCGGCCGCGGAGCTTTCCGCCAAGTTCATCAACGACCGCCACCTTCCCGACAAGGCCATCGACGTGCTGGACGAGGCCGGGGCGTGGGTGCGGGTCTATGGCCCGGAGGCCGGCAGCGCGCCCGGCCCGCGGGAGGTTTCCGCAAAGGTCGTGGAGCAGGTGGTGGCGCGGATCGCGAAGATTCCCGAGGCCAGCGTTTCCTCCGATGAGCGGGAGAAGCTGAAGAATCTCGAGTTCGAGCTGAAGCGCAGGGTGTTCGGCCAGGACCACGCGGTCGGGCTGGTCGTGCGCGCCATCCGCAAGGCGCGGGCAGGCTTCGGCGAGCGGGGCAAGCCGGTGGCTTCGCTGCTGTTTGCCGGACCCACCGGCGTGGGAAAGACCGAGCTGGCACGGCAGCTTGCCGAGCTCCTGGGAGTCGGTCTCCTGCGGTTCGACATGAGCGAGTACCAGGAGAGGCACACCGTGTCACGCCTGATCGGGGCGCCTCCCGGATACGTCGGCTACGATGACGGCGGCCTGCTCACCGACGCGGTTCGAAAGACGCCGCACGCGGTCCTGCTTCTGGACGAGATCGAGAAGGCCCACCAGGACATCTACAACATGCTCCTGCAGATCATGGACTATGCCACTCTTACGGACAACAATGGAAAGAAGGCCGACTTCCGCAACGTGATTCTCATCATGACCTCCAATGCCGGCGCACGTGAGCTTGGAAAGCCGCTCGTGGGCTTCGGGGACAGATCCGTCAGGGACGACGCAGTGTTCGACGCGGTGGAGAGGGTCTTCTCTCCCGAGTTCAGAAACCGGCTGGACGCGGTGGTCAAGTTCAACGGTCTGGATCCGGCGGTCGTGCTCCAGGTGGTGGGGAAAGTCGTCCGAGAGTTCCAGGACGAGCTCACAGTGAAAAACGTCTCCCTGGAGGTCACTCCCGCCTGCATGGAATGGCTTGCCCGCAAGGGGTACTCCACGGAGTTCGGCGCGCGGGAGATCGCTCGACTGGTCTCCACGAAGCTGAAGGACTTCTTCGTGGATGAGATCCTCTTCGGGCGGCTCATCGGCGGAGGCCGGGCAAAGGCCGATGTAGACGGCGACGAGGTAGCCTTAAGCGTTCTCACGTAACGGGGGTGGGTCGACCGATGGATACGATTGCGAGCTTCCTTGGACAAACCTCCGTCGACCTGCCGGTCACTCTCTTCCGGCTCTTCCTGAGCTTCATCCTCGGAGGGCTCATCGGCCTGGAAAGGGAATGGCATCGGCAATCAGCCGGGCTTCGCACCCACATCCTCATCTGTCTTGGCGCGACCCTGCTGACACTGCTCTCGATCTACATCCCGCAGACGCACAGGAACTTCCAGGGCGGAGACCCCGGCAGGATCGCGGCACAGGTGATCACGGGCATCGGCTTCTTGGGCGGAGGCGCAATCTTCCGGCTGGGGGCGAACGTGCGCGGGCTGACCACGGCGGCGTCCATCTGGATCGTTGCGGGCATAGGCATGACGGTGGGCGCCGGAATGTACGACGCCGCCCTCATCGGCACGGGATTGGTGCTGTTCGCGCTGTTCTTTATGGTGCGCTTTGAGAAGAAAGTGTTTCCGGCCCGCCCGCTGCGCAAGCTGGAGATCGTCATGCGGGGAGAAAAGGTGAACACTGCCGGGATATTTCCCCTTCTGGAACAGCACGGCATCGAGATCAAGTCAGTGGGCATCTCGCAATCCTACCAGGCAAAAACGATTCGCGTGAAGCTGACCGTGCAGGTGCCGGAGGGCATCGAGTGGAACAGGTTCTATCGCGAGGCGGGGGAAATGGACGGTATCTCTAAAATCACTCTGGACGAGAAGCTATGAATCCGCGAAACTGCACGGCTTACCGTGCAAGGTACCGCGGCGCTCTAGCAGAGAGGGGGTCCGGGGCGAATTGCGTCTTCGTGTCCACCGCTTGCCGCAGCCGTTGAAGGTACTCGCTGCGCGGTATTTCGACCGCGCCCATTGAGCGCAGGTGTGGCGTCATCATCTGTACATCGAAGAGGATGTACCGGCACTCCCTCAGCTTCTTCTCCATGGCGACCAGGGCAACCTTCGACGCGTTCTCCTCCTCGGAGTACATAGACTCCCCGGCAAAGAACCCGCCGATGGAGACGCCGTACAGACCTCCCACCAGATGCTCCTCTCTCCAGACCTCCACCGAGTGAGCGTGTCCCCGCTCGTGCAGCCGCGTATAGGCCGTGATGAACTGACGGCTTATCCAGGTCTCCTTGCGATGAGGGCGCGGCGCGGCGCAGCCTTCCATGACACGGCGGAAAGCCCGATCGAAGCTGACGGAAAAGGGGGACGAGCGGAGTACCTTTCGCAGGCTGTGGGAAACATGCAGGCCCCCGATGGGGATGATGGCCCGGGGATCGGGAGACCACCAGGTAATGGGATGTGTGGTCCAGGGGAATATGCCGTTGCCGTATGCAAGAAGGAGCGTGCCGGGTTTCAGATCACCCCCCACGGCGAGGAAGCCGTCCGCATCGCTGCTGCTCGCATGAGGGAACCTGAAGCGCGTGGTCAGCTCGTCGGCAGGCTCGCTGAGAGCCCCGTTGAGGCTCGCTAGAGCCCCGTTGAGGCTCGCTAGAGCCCCGCTTTTCGGATGGCATCCTCGGCGCTCATACCTTCGTGGATCACGGCCTTGAAGGCCTTCACATTGGCCGTCACGTTGTCGAAGCCCCAGATATTGCGTCCGATCGTGGCTCCGGCCGCGCCGCTTTGTACCACGTCAGCCATCATCGAGAGGGCTCCGCGCATGTCCTTCGCCTTTGGTCCGCCCGCGGCCACGAGCCGCACGGGGCTTTCGGCCACGATCTGCCGGTATGCCGTCACATCCCCGCAGTACGGAACCTTGATCACGTCCACGCCCACCTCCGCCGCGCAGCGCGCCGCCCACGCTATGTCCTCCGGCGTGAAGGAGACCTCAGCCGTGCCTCCCGCAAAAGTCCGCGGGTAGACATGGCAGATCACAGGCATCTCGAAACGATCCGCTTCGCGCACCGCATCGGCCACTGCCTGCATGTAGCGCCACTCGGTGGGCCCCCGCACAAAGCAGACGATGGCGAAAGCGTCCGCCCCCACGCGCACAGCGTCCTCGGGCGTGGCTGCCTGTCCCATTGCCGAATCGTCGTATCTCACCAGCGAGCTTTGCAGGATCAGGGGCACAGCCCCTGCGTGCGGCTGCCAGACGGTCTTTGCCATCCCGATCTGCATTGTGACGGCGTCGGGTTTTCCTTTGACCACTGCTTTCAGAGTCGCCGCCATATCGCGGAGCCCCGCCGGCAGGCCCCCCGGGTAGATTATGAAATGATCGACGGCAACCGAGCAGAGCCGGCCGCTTGCGTGGGCAAAAAGCCTGTTGAGGCGCACGAGCTTTCCCGTATTCATATGGCCGCCATGATAGTCAGAACAGGCGTGAGGGACAAGGTCGTGGAATGCCCTGCGTATCCATGATAGTTCAGGTGACCGCTCTTGGGAGGCAAATCGGCTCGCCCCCTTGCCCCGAACGGCCGCGGACGGTAGGGTGTCGCACATGCGCCGCACGGCTTCGGTCTTTGCCAACGATTCCCTGCTCCTCCTCACGGCCGCGATCTGGGGCATGGCGTTCGTGGCGCAGCGGGCCGGCATGGAGCACGTCGGGCCCTTCACCTACAACGCACTCAGATTCGCGCTTGGCGCTCTTTCACTCGTGCCGATCATCCTGATCCGCGGCGCCCCTGCAGCGCCCCCGCGGCCCCCCGCGAGCATCCCCGAGCGCGCATGGCGCGCGATTCCTGCGGGGCTGCTCGCCGGGGGGGTGCTTTTCTTCGGCGCCTCCTTTCAGCAGGCAGGGATCGTATCGACGACCGCCGGCAAGGCGGGGTTCATCACAGGGCTGTACGTGGTCCTCGTCCCCCTGGCAGGGCTGCTCTGGGGCCAGCGCGCGGGGGCAAGCGCATGGGCCGGGGCGTTCATGTCAGTGGTCGGACTTTTCCTGCTCAGCGTGACTGACAGCCTCACCATCGAGCGCGGGGACCTCCTCGTGCTCGTGAGCGCGTTCCTCTGGGCGGCTCACGTCCAGGTCGTGGGATGGCTGTCCCCGCGCGTCGACCCTTTCCGCCTCTCTTGCGTCCAGTTCGTCGTCTGTTCGCTGCTGTGCGCCGGCGGCGCGCTCCTCTTCGAGCGGCCTGCCGTCGACGGCATCCGTGCCGCCGCCTGGCCGATCCTCTACGGCGGGGTCATGTCCGCCGGCATCGCCTTCACCCTGCAGGTAGTGGCGCAGCGCAGCGCGCCGCCGGCGCATGCGGCGATCCTGCTCAGCCTTGAAAGCGTGTTCGCGGCCATCGGCGGCAGCGTCGTGCTCGGCGAGCGCCTCGGCGCGCGGGGTGTGAGCGGCTGCGCAATAATGTTCCTGGGCATGCTCGTGTCCCAGATCCCCCTCTTCGCGGCTTCCCTTGCGCCCCGCGTGCGGCGCAGGTAGGCGCGGGCCCGCGCGCGCCTTCTTTCCGAACGTTGCGCCGACGCCTTGAAGAGAGCCCCGAATTGGCGTTATTTTAGTGGCCAGCCATGAATAAAAAGCCCGCACTGAAGAAGCGGCCAGCTCCGACGAAAAGGCCGACAGTAAAGAAAAGGTCGGCCCCCGCGAAAAAGCCCATTACGAAGAAAAAGCCCATCACGAAGAAAAAGCCGGCAGCGAAGATGAAGCCCGCCATGAAGAAAAGCCCGTCGCAAAAAGCGCAGAAGATTGCCCTCCTGGGCAAAGCTTCGCTTTTTGCGCAGCTCAGCCCGGAGGAGCTCGGTACGATTGCGCGCTACAGCGGGTACCGGACCTACGGCGCGGGAGAGGTGATTTTTCAGGAAGGGAGTCACCGAGAGGAGCTGTACCTTATTAAGGAAGGTACCGTTGCCATCCGCCGCCATGCCGAGGATGACGGTGACAAGGAAATCGCGCAATTCGTCGGCGGAGAGGTTTTCGGGGAAATGGACCTCCTGGATACCGCGCCGCGCAGCGCATCGGCCGTCGCGGAAGGTCCCGCGACGCTCCTGGTGTTTCCTGACGGCCTCGAGTTCAGCAGGCTGCTGGAAAAACACCCGGACGTTTTTGCCCGGGTCTTGAGGAAGCTGCTTGGAGAGATCGCGGGAAGGATACGCGCCATCGACAGGCTGATATCGGAGAAAACTCCGTGGATCGAGGAGCTGAAAAAGCAGCTTCTTCGCGATCGGCTGACCGGTCTTTACAACCGGGCATTTCTCGAGGAGGAGCTTCCGCGGATCGTGGCGGCTCATCCCTGCACGAGTCTCCTCGTGGTGAAGCCGGACAATTTCAAGGTCATCAATGACACCTTCGGCCATGAGGCGGGCGACAAGACGCTCATGCTCCTTGCCGAGGCCGTCAAATCCCGGCTGAAGGACGGGGACATGGGCGCGCGCTACCGGGGAGACGAATACTGCGTGATCCTGCCCGGGCAGGGGCGCCCGGGACGCGGCGGCCGCCGCGGAAGCGCTGCGCGCGGCGGTCAGCGCCATCGATCTCCGACAGGTCACCGGGGGTGACGCGGTCTCCCTCACGGGGAGCGTGGGCGCTTCCGCGCATCCCGCGCCCGCCACTGATGCCAAGACGCTCGTGGGGCGCGCATTCGAGCGGATGTGGGAGGCGCGCAACGAGGGAGGGGACCGGGTGCGCGTGGAAGGCGACGCATGAAGCGCCAGTCACCGGAGCTGCTCGCAAAAGTGGGGGTCTTCTCGCTCCTGTCCCGGGATGAGATCGATCAGGTGGCGGAGCACCTCGCCACGGTCAAGCTCACCGCCGGGCAGACCCTTTTCCACGAGGGAGACCAGGGCAACGATCTGTACATCATTGCGGACGGCGCGGCCGCCGTCAGCATCAAGCTTCCCGACGGCGGGGACAAGGAGATTGCGCGCTTCGCCCCGGGAGATTTCTTCGGGGAGATGTCCATTTTCGACAATGCCCCGCGTTCGGCGAGCTGCCGGGCGCTGGAGAAGAGCGTCCTGTACAGCCTCTCCAAGGACGCCTTTACCGACATCATCACCGACCACCCCGAGCTCGCCCTCAAGCTCATGTACCGCATGTTGAATGTGACCACGCAGCGTCTGCGCGGCACGAGCGAGTTCGTCTCCGAGATGGTGCTCTGGGGAGAAGGCGCCCGCAAGCGCGCCGTGACCGACGAGCTGACAGGGGTATACAACAGGCGTTTCCTCGAGGATTCCCTCGGCAACTATGTGGCGGAGGCGCAGGAGAAGGGGGAACCGCTCTCACTCGTGATGGTGGACCTCGACCACTTCCGCCAGATCAATGAGCTCTACGGGCACGCCGAAGGGGGATGCCACGGTCCGCAGCGCGGCCCAGCTGTTCCGCTCCCTCCTGCGGGAGACGGACGTCATTGCCCGCTACGGCGGGGACGAGTTCGTGATCATCATGCCCCGCACGGAGCCCGCCCATGCAACGGAGCTCATGTCCCGGGTGTGCGCGGAGGTGGCGCGGCTGGAAATCCTCAAGGACATGAAAGGCGCCATCACCACCGTGACCTCGAGCATGGGCGTGGCCGGGTTCCCTCTGCACGCGTCGGATCTCTCCGGGCTGCGCGCGGCGGCGGATGCCGCGCTCTACAGGGCCAAGGAGGAGGGCAGGAATCGAGCCGTCTGCGCGCCGATGCCGGCGCAGGCCGCGCAGCCAGGCGGGCCGCGAAAACCGCCATCCGGAGCATCAAGGCGAAGAACACGATCATCGCCCGGATCATCGAGGCGATCGTCGGGCGGCATCATTTCCTGGTGCTCGGCCACCAGAGCCCCGACGACGACTGCATTTCCTCGATGATCTCATTCGCCCTCCTGCTCCACATGTTCTACAAGGATGTCGCACTGTACCTCGGCGGCCAGGTGCATGAACGTTTCAAGTATCTGCTCGACATCTGCCGCTACAACTCCATCCGCCTTCTCTCTCCCGACGATGCCCCCGCCGGCGGAGACGGACACGGTCGTGCTCTGCGACACTCCGAAGCCCTCGATGATCGAGGCGAGCCCCGCGGTGAACGCGAGTTCTGCGCGAGCCCGGGGGTGCTGCGCATCGAGATCGACCATCATCTGGGCGCGGACAGCGAGTATTTCGGCGACGAGGGCTACCGCCTCGTCACCGAGGCCTCTTCCGCCGCGCGAGCTGATCGGGCACATATTGCTGAAGCTCGAAGGGCGCCCGGACCTGCTGGAGCGCCACCAGGTGGCTGAGCTCTTCCCCCGCAATCTCGTGCTCGCCATTCTCACCGGCATCATCGGCGACTCGAACATGGGCCAGTACCTGAAGTCCCGCAGGGAGAAGAGGTACTACCAGATCTTCTCCGGCGATGTTCAACGAAATGCTCTCCCGCCGCACCACGAAAAAGACGAATTTCTTCAACGATGGACCAGGTGTTCAGCGAGCTGCAGAAGCTTTCCAACCGCGAGGAGGACTGCTTCAGCTACATGATGAGCCGCAAGCGGCTCTCCGGCTCGCTCGCCGTCGTGGCGCTGACGCTGGAAGAGATGGCGCCGCTGTTCGCCGAGATGCGACGACGACACCATCGTGTCCACGCGCGCGCGTGATCGCCGACCGGCTGGCGGAGGAGAGCGGCAAGCTCGGGCTCGTGGCCTACTACGACAACCCCGAGCACGGGGACCTGGTGCAGTTCCGCCTGCGCCGCTCCAGCGGGTGGAAGCAGTACGACTTGCGGAGGCTTCTCGAGCGCTTCTCCATTGCGAACGGGGGAGGCCACGAGGGAGCAATCGGATTCAGGGTCCCGCGTTCCGAGATCAGCGACTTCCCCGGATACATAAAGACGCTGATGGAGGGAATCGAGGCAGCCATCCGCGAGTGAGCGCGGCGCGATCCGGAATCCGCGGGACTGCAGGTCAGGGCCGGGCGCAGCCCGTACGCGTCCGCCAGCAGCCTCGTTGCAGCCTCCAGGTTCGCCTCGCAGGCGGCCGGCAGCGACACGAGCTTTTCCGCGGCGCCGGTGTCCTTGAAGCCCGTGCCGGTCAGGAGCACGACGACCCGGGATCCGGGATCGACCTGGTGCCGGTCCTTCAGGAATCCCGCCCATGCCGCCGCGGAGGACGGCTCCACGAACATGCCCGCCTCCCGGCACAGCTCCGCCTGGGCGCGCGCTGATCTCCGCGTCACTCACCTCCACGGCCCTGCCCCGGGTCTGCCGAAGAAAGGCGAGGGCCATGTGACCGCTCGCCGGCCGGCATACGGCAAGTGAATCCGCGATGGTCGATGTGCGAAGGAGGACCGTCTCCCGGGCATCCCTCCAGCTCCGCGCAAGGGCGTTGCTCCCCTCCGCCTGCACGGCGACCATGACGGGCATCCTGTCCGCACACCCTGCCTCCACGAGGTCCGCGAATCCCTTGCACGCGCCGGAGAAGATGACTCCGTCCCCCGTGGGCACGTACACCACGTCGGGCACGCGGCATCCGAGCTGATTGTACAGCTCGAGGGAGACGGTCTTTTTCCCTTCGACGGTGAACGGGTTGTAGGCGGTATTGCGGTTGATGCCGCCGTATTCCCTCGTATAGGCCATGGAAAGGGAAAAGGCGTCGTCATACGTGCCTTTCACAGGCACGACCCGGGCGCCGTAGAGCAGCGACTGCAGGAGCTTGGCGCGCGGCGCGGAGCCGGGCACAAAGAGCACCACGTCGAGGCCGAAGGCCGCGCCCGCGCCTGCCATGGAAGCGCCGGCATTGCCCGTCGAGGCCAGCGCCACGCGCTTTTCCCCGTGCGCCCACGCCTGCGCCGCCACCAGAAGGGAGGCCCGATCCTTGAGCGAGCCGGATGGATTCAGCGTGTCGTTCTTGAAAGCGAGGTGGGGGAAGCCGGTTTTCTTCTGCAGAATTGCCGGGTACACCAGCGGGGTGCCGCCTGCAGGATAGCTGGCCAGGTCGCGAATGGGAAACGGCATGAACTGAAGCGGATCCACCGGGCTTCCCGCCGCCATCCGCGCCGAAGGGCTCCACACCACGGACAGGTATCCCCTGTTGAATCCTTCGGCCGGGCCCTCCTTCTTCATCGCGGCCGCGCACCAGGGACATTCGTAGACGATCTCTTCCGACTCGAGCGGGCGGCCGCACGTCACGCACGCGTAGCGAATCTTCACCTTGCGGTTCCCGCCTCGCGGTTGAAATCCTCGATCAGCTCGTCGATCCGCGGCGCCTGCCCCTGCACCGCCGTCCAATAGCCCGGGTCGGCCCACTGCGCGTTCAGCTCGTCCAGCTTCTTTCCCTGCTGCTCGACCCACGTGTAGTACTTGAGGTTGTGGATGCGCTTTTTCTCGGGATGCGTGAGCTCCAGGACATTGTCCGTGCGCTGGCCGGCGAGGCTCTCCCGGAATATTCCGTTGGCGTGCGCGGCATCCAGCTCCCCGTCCTTCTTCGCGAGCTCCTGCACGCGCGAGCCGTAGAGCTCCATGGAATCCGTCAGGATGGTGACCACGACGTCCTCCTCCGAAAGCTCATACCATCTGGCGAGCTTGATCGAGGCCAGGACATTCGCGATGCCCGAGATCCCGAGGAGGGGGAGACTCTCGATGAACGCGTCCGCTGCTCCCTGCCGTGCCAGGAGCGCCTTTCCCGGTTTCTCGTTGAACAGCCGCAGGAGCTCCATGCAGTCCCGGTCATCCACCGCGATCACCGCGTCCGTGTTCCTGACGTTGTGGATCCAGGGCACGTGCTTGTCTCCGATGCCTTCGATTCTGTGGGCGCCAAAGCCGTTGCAGAGCAGCGTGGGGCACTGCAGCGCCTCGGCCGCGGCGATCTTCATCCCGGGGTGCCTTTTTTTCAGGAAGTCCCCGGCCGCAATTGTTCCCGCGGACCCGGTGGAAGACACAAAGCCCTTGAGCGCCCCTTTTCCGCCCAGCACCTCCTGGAAAAGCCTGTCCACGGCGGCGCCGGTCACCTCGTAATGCCAGAGGTAGTTCCCGAACTCTTCGAACTGGTTGAAGATCACGATGTCATCACCCCGGTCCCGGGCAAGCTCGTGGCACTTGTCGAAGATCTCCTTCACGTTGCTCTCGCTTCCCGGCGTGGTGATGACCTCCCCGGCGATTTTCGAGAGCCACTCGAACCTTTCCCTGCTCATCCCTTCGGGGAGTATGGCGATGGACTGGCAGCCCAGGAGGGCGGAGTTGAAGGCGCCCCCCCGGCAGTAATTGCCCGTGGAGGGCCAGGCTGCCTTCTGCCGTGTCGAGTCGAACGCGCCCGTCACCAGCGCGGGAGCCAGGCACCCATAGGTGGCGCCCACCTTGTGCGCCCCGGTGGGAAACCATTTCCCCACCAGCGCGACGATCCTTGCCGGCACACCGGTGAGCTCACGGGGGATTTCGAGGTAATTGACCTCCCCGAAAAGCCCGCCGCTGGCCTGAGGCTGGTTCCGCCACGTAATGCGCTGAAGATTCAGAGGGTTCACGTCCCAGAGCCCCACCTTCCGCAGGGCTTCCTGGAGGCTGCGCGAAACCCGGCCCGGCTCTTTCATCCCGGCGAACGTGGGGAGCACGATCCCTCTCTCCCTGCAGCGATTGATGTTGCGGGCGCGGATTTCCTTGTTGATTGTGAGGCTGATCATCCATCGATGGAATCCCGGCCCGAGCCGGATGTCAAGGACGGGAGCTGCGATGAAGAAGCCGAGCGTGCGCTACTTCACTCCATACACCGTTACCCGGGCCTTTCCCTCCTGCCAGGTGCCCACGGTCTTATAGGTGAACTGAATCGATTTGATTCGGCGCTCTGCTCCGTTCAGATCGATCAGCTGGGATCGCGAGCCCTCTTTGAACACGAGCCGCGTGCTAATCGTCTGCCTTTCACCGTTCCCAAATTCCACGACGAGGTTGTAAAGCTCGATGTCGTTGTTTTCCACATAAAAGTAGAGAGCCCTGAAAGATCCCTCGTGGTTGCGGACATCGATCGTGTCGTGATCGACCCTGTAGTCCACCTCCTGCTCCCCAAGCATGACGGAATCCCTCGGCGGGACGGCCCTGTCCGAACGGGGAGTCCTGTCCGAAGAGGCGGTAATGAACCAAGGGGTGCCCGCGCATGCTGTCACTGACAGCGCAATGGCTGCAAGAAAAAGGATTTTTTTCATATGTCCTCCAGGGCCAAAATAAAAAAAGCGGGCCGGAATGTCTGTGCGCCAGCGCACACGCCGGAATTGGACAGCGGATACGCCAGGGCATCGATATTCGATACGCGGCTCGGTTCGTTCATCCCGGCGCGGCCCGGATCAACTCTGAGGGACGGCCGCCGGCTATTTTACCCCGTACACCACCACGCGCGCTTTGCCGTCCTGCCAGCTGCCTACTGTCTTGTAGGTAAACTGGATCGTCTTGATCCTGCGCTTTCCCCCGCTGAAGTCGATCAGACGGGAGCGCGAGCCCTCTTTGAATATGAGCCGGGTCTCCAGCTTCTGCTTGTCGCCGTTGCCGTAGAGTATCACAAGGTTGAAAAGCTCGATGTCATTCTTTTCCACCTTGAAGAAGAGAGACTTGAACGATCCCTCATAGTTGCCGACCGCGATGGTGTCGTGATCAGCCTTGAAGTTCACCACCCGCTCGCCAAGCAGGACGTTATCTTTCGGCGCAGGCAGGACGGTCACGCACGCGCTCACGGACAACGCAACGGCTGCAAGAAGAAAGAGTTTTCTCATACTTCCTCCACGGCTAGAAATATACCCCGCTCCCGGTGGAATTGGACAGCAGGGGTGTTTGGGAGTAAGATCGTTCCCCATGAGCGATCGCATGCGCCCCGTGCCCTTCCGGGAGCTTTTTCTCAGGGCAGTGGCGGAGTTCCGCGCCAAGGGATCGATATTCGACATTCCCGGTGCCCATTTCTGGCGGTCTGCCGGCACTCGGACAGCCCCCCTCTTCACCTCCCACGCCGCCAATCCCGTGGGGCCGGCAGCGGGCCCTCATACGCAGCTCAGCCAGAATATCATCGCCGCCTGGCTGGCAGGGGGGCGCTACATCGAGCTGAAGACCGTGCAGAAGCTCGACGCGCTCACCGTTGCCAAGCCCTGCATCGACGCCGCGGACGAAGGCTACAATGTCGAGTGGTCCACCGAGCTCAGCCTCGACGAGGCCTATGATGAGTACCTCAAGGCGTGGCTGCTTGTCCACGCCATTCACACGCTCACGGGCGCGGAGCCCCGCGACCCGGGAACGCTTTTCAACATGAGCGTCGGTTACGACCTTGAAGGCATCAAAACGGAGAAGATGGACCGGATCATCGATCGGCTCATCGACTCCTCGCAAGAGCCGCTCTTCACGCGCTACCGGGAAGAGCTTGCAGCCCTGGCTGCGGACGCGCGCCTTCTGCAGGGCACGCCGTGGATAGCGCGCGCGCCCCTTCTTCGCGAGCTTCCGTCCCGGGTCCCCGGCCGGATCTGCGCTTCCGTCACCCTCTCCACGATGCACGGCTGTCCCCCCGGTGAGATAGAATCGATCTGCGCATATCTGCTTCGGGAGAAGAAACTGGACACGCTCGTGAAGCTCAACCCCACGCTCCTGGGGCACGAACGCGCGAAAGAGATACTCTCCGGGCTGGGCTTTGGCTACGTGAAACTGAATCCGGAAGGCTTCCGCAAGGATCTTCAATATACGGACGCGGTCCCCATGCTGACCCGGCTTCTCGGCCTGGGGAAGCAGGAAGGCAGGCATTTCGGGGCCAAGCTTTCCAACACCCTTGCGGCGGCCAACAGCAAGGGCGTCCTGCCCGGGGACGAGATGTACATGTCGGGCAGGGCTCTCTACCCGCTGACAATCACCCTCGCGGCCAGCCTTGCGGCAGATTTCAAGGGAGGGCTTCCCCTCTCGTTTTCCGGCGGTGTGTCCGCCTGGAATATCGGCGAGGTGCTTGAAGCCGGCATACGCCCCATCACCCTTGCCACTGAGCTGTTGAAGCCGGGCGGATATGGAAGGCTGAAGGAGCTTGCGGAGACCGCGGACAGACACGCGGCGGCATGGAGCTCCCCGCGCGTCGATGCACGGAGGCTTGGACGCGCAGCGGAAGCCGCGCGCGGCGCCCCTTACGTCAGAAAGGACTTTCGCGGCTCCGGCAAGGTCCACGTGGAAGGGCCGCTTCCCCTGTTCGACTGTTTCGTCGCTCCGTGCATGCATGCCTGCCCGATCTGCCAGGACGTTCCCGAATACGTGCACCTTGCCGGCGCGGGAAGATACGAGGAAGCCTTCGAGGTCATCTACAGGCGCAACCCGCTTCCCTTCATGACAGGCTATCTCTGCGACCATCAATGCACGGAGAACTGCACGCGCCTGGACTGGGAAGGGTCTGTTCGGATAAGGGAAGTGAAAAGGATCGCCGCAGAGAGAGGCTATGACGCCTGTCGTTCAAGCGGCAGGCTGGCCGCGCGGAAGGCGGCGCCGAGGGGAGTGAAAGCAGCCGTGGTAGGCGCAGGCCCGCCGGTCTTGCTGCCGCGTCGTTCCTGGCACGCGAGGGATTCGAGGCGCACGTGTTCGAGCGGGAGAGCGAGCCGGGAGGGATCGTTCGCTGGCTTCTGCCCGGGTTCCGTCTGCCCGCCTCCGCGGTGGAAAAGGACGTGTCTTTCCTGACCGACCTGGGCGTCCAGTTCCACTTCGGAGTGAAAGAAAAGCCGGGCGTCGGGCAGTTGAACGCGGAAGGATACCGCTACGTGCTTGCCGGCATCGGCGCGGAGGCGGACAAGAGCATCGGCATCGAGGGGGCGCGCGAGGCGTCCGCGTTCCTCAGGCAGTTCAGGAAAGACCCGTCCTCACTTCGTCTCGGACGGTCGGTTGTTGTTATCGGCGCGGGAGACACTGCAATGGACGCGGCGCGCGCCGCAAAGCGCTGCAAGGGCGTGAAGGCGGTGCGGATCGTTTATCGCAGGTCGGAGCGGGAAATGCCTGCCTCCGCGGAGGAGTATGCCTCCGCGCGGGAGGAGGGGATACTCTTTCATTTCCTGCGCGCGCCGGAGAGCTGGACACCGAAAGCCGGCCTTGTGTGCCGCGTGATGGAGCTGGGCGCCGAAGATCAGACCGGCCGCGCCCGCCCGGTGGCCACGGAGGCGCGAGAGACCTTTCAGGCCGACACCCTTATCACCGCGCTGGGCGCCGAGGTGGACAGCAGGGCACTTGTAAGTCTCGGGCTGCCTCCCGGCAAGCCCTCAATCGACGCACGCACGCAGGAAACCGGCGTGCCCGGACTGTATCTCATCGGGGACGCGGCAGCGGGAGCAGAGACCATCGTTCGCGCAATTGCCTCGGCGCGCAGGGCGGTGGATGCCATCTGCGCGCAGGAAGCCGCGCAAATCACGCAAATCGCGCAAGGTCGCGCGCCTGGTCGCGCGCCTGGGAGCGCGGGCGCCCGCGGGGCCCCGGCCTGGGACGTACCTGCCGAAGATACCACCCGACTGCGCACCCTGCGCGACCGTCTGGTCCCCGTGTCTGCCGCGGGCGCCGATGACGACGAGGTCCGGGACACCGAATCGCGGCGCTGTCTCGGCTGCAGGGCGTTGTGCCTCAAGTGCGTCGAAGTATGTCCGAACAGGGCCAATACATTCATTCGCGTGGAGGGCTTCAGCGACGAGGCGCAGATCGTCCACCTGGATGCCTTCTGCAATGAATGCGGGAACTGCGCCACCTTCTGCCCGTGGGAGGGGCGGCCGTACAAGGACAAGTTGACCGTGTTTGATAACGAAGCGGACTTCCGCGACAGCACCAACCCGGGTTTCTTCCTCCGAAAGGGCAGGGGGATGGTCCGGTTGGAGGGCCGGGTCCGCGACTTGATCGTGGACGCCGCGGGAAACGTGACGGACGGCATTGACGAGGGTTCGGCCAAAGCGGTGGTGAGCACGATCGTGCGCCACTACCCCTACCTTCTCGGAGAAAAGCAATGATCGTATTGAAGAACGCCACGCTCGTGCACCTGCATCCCGCCGAGGTGATTCCCGGCGTCGATGTGGTGATCGAGGGCACGGAGATACAGGCGGTGGGACGGGCCGCCGCGGAGGGGCTCAAGCCGGAAAGGACCCTCGACCTGGCGGGACGCATCGTCATGCCGGGCCTCGTGTGCAGTCATGACCATTTCTACTCCGGTCTTTCCCGCGGCATCATGGCCCGAATCCCCTCGAGCACCGACTTCGTCTCCACGCTGCAGAACCTCTGGTGGCGACTGGACAAGGCGCTGGACGCCGATGCACTCCTGTCCAGCGGGATGATCTGCGCGCTGGACGCGGTCAAGGCGGGCTGCACGGCCGTGATCGATCATCACGCATCTCCTTCCTTTATTGCCGGCTCCCTGGAAATGCTGAAGGGGTGTTTCGAGAAGGTGGGCCTCCGCGGCATCCTCTGCTACGAGACCACGGACAGGAACGGTCCGGAGGGCCTGAAGCAGGGGGTGGAAGAGAACCGGGTTTTTGCGCGGCGGGTGGAGGAGGAGAAAAAGAGCAAGGGCAAAGAGCGCCTGGTGGAAGCGATGATCGGGGGCCATGCGCCCTTCACACTTTCCAATGACGGTCTTGCGGCGCTCGCGGATGTCGTGTCGGCCACCGGACGCGGATTCCACGTGCACGCGGCGGAAGATGCCTTTGACGTTTCCTTCTCCCACGGCGCATATGGAAAGGATCCGCTGCGCAGGCTGGATGAGTTCGGCCTTCTCTCCGAAAAGTCCCTGGTGGCGCACGGCCTGTACCTCACCGCCGCGGACCGGGAGATCCTCAACGTGCGCGGGGCATTTCTCGCCCACAACTGCCGCTCGAACATGAACAACCACGTCGGCTACAATGCCGAGCTGCCCCGGGTGAAAAACGTCGCGCTGGGCACCGATGGGATCGGCTCCGATATGCTCCTGGAGACCAAGTTCGCCTATTTCCGCCACCGTGACGCGGGAGGCCCTCTCACACCGGGCGCCTTCATGCGGTTCCTCCAGAGCGGAAACGAGATCCTCCATCGCTGCTTTGGTGAGAGCTTCGGCAGGGTGGAGGAGGGCTACAAGGCGGATCTCCTCATCCTGGACTACGACGCGCCGACCCCTCTCGTGCGGGAGAATGTCGCAGGCCATGCGATCTTCGGCATGGGAAGCAGGGACGTGGACACGGTGATCGTGAACGGCAGGATCATCATGGAGAGCAGAACGTTTCGATGGGATACGGCGCCCGTCTACGCGGCAGCCCAGTCCGCCGCGCGCTCTCTCTGGCAGAAAATGGACCAGGCCTGATCCGGCATGGTGAGCCTCACCCTTCCCGCGGTGCTCGAAGCAAGCGCCCGCGCGCACGCCGGCCGTCCCGCGCTTTCGATGGTGAACGGCGAGCCCCTCACCTATAAAGCGCTTCTCACCCGGGTGCAGACCGTAGCGTCCCTGCTCGACGGCCGGGGCGTGCGCCGGGGAGACAGGGTCGCGATCCTGTCGGAAAACATGACCCAGTGGGGCATCGCCTATTTTGCCGTCACGGGCATGGGCGCGGTTGCCGTTCCCATCATGACGGAGTTCCAGCCCGCCCAGATCGAGAACATCATTGACCACGCCGGCTGCAGGGCCGTCATCGTCTCCGCGCGGCTTCGGGACAAGGTGGCGCGCGCGGCAGGGGCAGGCCCGGCCATCGGCATCGAGGAGTTTTCCTCTCTGCCCGAAGCGCCTTTCGAGCTGCCCGCGGTTGCGGAGGAGGACCTGGCAGCCATCATCTACACCTCCGGCACCACCGGGCATTCGAAAGGGGTCATGCTCACCCATCGCAACATCGTCTTCGATGCGCTGGCCACGCACCCGCTCGTTCACGTGCGGCGCACGGATCGGCTGCTCTCGATTCTCACGCTCGCGCACGCCTACGAGTGCACCCTCGGCCTTGTGGCCGCCCTCTCGTGCGGCGCCGCCGTGTACTATCTGGACAAGCCGCCCTCGGCGACCGCCCTCATTCCCGCGCTGCAGCGCGTGCGGCCGACCATCGTGCTGTCCGTGCCGCTCGTCATTGAAAAGATCTACCGCACAAAAGTGCAGCCCGAGCTGGAGAAGATCCGTCTCTATCGGATTCCCGTTTTTCGCCGGCTCCTCACTCTGCTTGCCGGGCGAAAGTTGAGGAAGACCTTCGGCGGCAGGCTCCGTGCCATGCCGATCGGCGGCGCTGCCCTCGCCCCCGACGTGGAGCGGTTCCTCCGGGCCGCCCGATTTCCCTATGCGGTCGGCTACGGCCTCACCGAAACTGCTCCCGTGATTGCGGGGGCTCCGCCCTTCAGGACGCGCCCGGGAGGGACAGGGCGCGCCATGCCGGGAGTGCAGGTGCGCATCGCGGACCCGCGCCCCGACACGGGTGAAGGGGAGATCCAGGTGCGGGGACCCAATGTGATGAGCGGCTATTACCGTGATGATGCGCGCACCCGCGAGGTGTTCACGGAGGACGGCTGGCTGCGGACCGGCGATCTGGGGACCCTCGACTCCAAGGGCCGGCTTTCCATACGCGGACGCCTGAAGAACATGATTCTCGGCGCCTCGGGAGAGAACATCTACCCCGAGGAGATCGAGGCGGTCATCAATCAGTCGCCGTACGTGGAGGACAGCCTCGTGTACGGCGAAGGGGCGAGCGTCATCGCGCTGGTGCAGCTCAAGCCCGGCCTGCCCGCGCCCACGCCGGCCGCATCTGACGGACCGGGAAAGACTCCTTTTGCCGTCCTGCTGGAACGCATCAAGGAAGAGGTGAACACCCGGCTTCCCGGCTTCAGCAGCGTGCACCGGATGGAGCTGCAGAGCGAGCCGTTCGAGAGGACCCCTTCGCAGAAGATCAAGCGATTCCTCTACCCGCGCCGGCCGGGCCGTTGACAGCCGCGTCGGATTTCAGAGCGTCGGCAGAAAACCCGCCACGGCATAGACAACGCCGATCGTGAACACTGCCACGGCAGCTTCCGCCACGACCCCGACCACCAGGGGCTTTGCCCCGGTGCGGACCATGTCCTTGAAGCTCGTGCGCAGGCCCACGCCGATGAATGTGAGCTGGAATGCCCATTCGGAAAGGTTCTTCAATGCGCCGGTCTTGGATGAGAGGAACGCGCGCGATTCCTGGGAAGGGAAGACGGCGAGCAGAAGACTGAAGAGGAGGGAAAGCGCGAGAAAGCCGAGCACGAACTTGGGGAACTTCTGCCAGAGGAAGAGCCCCTTGTGCGTCACCTCTTTGGCCATTCCCCGCCGGGAGTAATACACGGCAAACCCCAATATGACGAATCCCATGAGGGCGTTGCGGCACAACTTGGCAAGCGTCGTATAGGCGACGGCCGCCTTCGAGTAGATGGCACCGGTCGCAACGGCTTCCGCCGTGTTGTCCACCGCAAGGCCGGCCCAGACACCGAAGACCTTGTCCGACATCGAAAGGAGCCTGCCGATGAGGGGGTACACGATGAGGGCGGCCGCGCCGAAGACAAGGATGACCGCAATGGCGTAGCTCGTATCCTCTTTTTTCGCGTCAATGCTGCCCGCGGCGCCCATGATTGCGGACACCCCGCAGATACCGACCCCTACGGAGAGGAGGCTCCCCAGCTTCCCGGAAAGGCCGAACATGCGCGCGAAAAGCCCCACAAAGGCGATGGAGAAAAGGATCTCCACCACCACCACGGCAAGCCCGATGCCGCCCAGACGCGCGATGTCGGTCAGGAGGAACCGGGCGCCCATCAGGACGATGCCCACTTTCAGGAAAAACTCGTACGTGCCGATGCCGGGCGCGAAGAACCGGGGAAGGGGCACGAGATTGCCGATGAGCATTCCGCCCACGATTGCGATGATGACACTCGATGCCAGGGAGCGAATCCACGCGACGGCGATGACCGTCTGGAGCCAGTTGGAGAGGAGCTTGCCCCCGATTGCCAGCGCCACAACGAGGGCGATGCCGGGCAGCAGCCGCAGAGTTGCATCCACGAACTTTTTCATCGGCATGCTCCTACCAGGGGATGGCCGGCAGGCCCACCAGCACGAGGGCGGCAAGGGTGAAGGCCACGATGACCGTCCACCAGTCCAGGGACAAGCGGTTTTCCTTCTTCGGTTCCATGGCATCCTCCTGGTCGGGGATTCTTTGCATACCAGGGCTGCCCGTCAACACGCGCACGCCTGAATCAGGGGTTTTATGGTTCCCGGAGGGGCCGCGCGGCCGAAAATGAGCGGCTGCGCCGAACAAATGAACAATTTATCCGGTTCGCGTTATGGCGTTTGCGGTCGCGCCCTGCGGCGCGCCCTCGAGTCCAGCCTCTCGTCGCGCTGGCGAAAGCGGAGCCACCTCTTCAGCCCCCGCTCGATCAGCATCATCACGTCGTCGGTAAGGTCTTCCGTGTAGGGCCCGGGCATATTGAGGGGCAGGGTCGTGAAGATCGCAATGAGCATCCTCTTCGGGTTGCGGAAAAGGCTCGTGCGAAACACTCCTCTGCGCGTGCCCTCCGCCAGAATCTCCTCTATGAGCTCTTCGATGCGGTCGAAGAGAGTGCTGCCGCTGCTCACCCTGTCCTCGAGACCCGGGTAGAGGTACCGCCTCTCCCCGGTGTAGATGCCCCGCAGGATCTCGTTGCTGCGCAGGCTGAGCGTCGTGTAGCGAAAGAGGGCTTTCAACCGGAAAAGGGGCGAGTGGAGGCTGTTCACGTGCTTCTCCATGTCCCGAACGCCCCGCTGCTCGATTGTGTCCAGGATGGAGGAGTAGAAGCCTTCCTTGCTGGGGAAGTAGGTATAGAAGCTGCCCATGCCGAGGCCCGCCGCATCCGTGATATCCCTGATGCTGACATCACGGTAGCCGTGCTGGGCAAAGAGCCTCTCGCCGATCCTCAGCAGGGTGTCCTTGCGGTTTTTCTCCATGAATCTCCCCTGGTCACGGACCGGATGCCGCGGTCAAATATCCGGTTTCTTCCTGTTTTCAGCAGTCTCCATGAGACCACCGGGAACCCGATGCCTCGGGAAACCCGCGTTTTGAGCACTTCCGGCGCCGCGGCCGTTGACACTTCCCCGCGCGGAAAACAGTCTCGTGTGCGAGAGTATGAAAGCGCGGGAAAAAAGACAAGCAACCGAACCCCACTACGTGCTGGCGTGTCCTGTCTGCGGCGGGACGTACGAAGACTCTCCTCATGACTTTCTTCTTTCCTGTCCCGCGCCGCATCCCCCCGCGTTGCTGAGGGCGGTCTACCGGGAAAAGAAGTTCAGGGCGCATCCCGAGCATTCAGGGGTCTTCCGCTTCTTCGACTGGCTGCCGATCAGGCGGCGGCTCCCCGGCGCGGCAGGGCCGGCGGTGTACCGCAGCACCGGCCTGGGCGCGCTCCTGGGGCTCGAAAACCTGTTCGTCGTGTTCAGCGGCTGGTGGCCCGAGAAGGGCGCCCGGATGGAAACCTGCACGTTCAAGGAGCTCGAAGCCCAGGCCGTGTGCGGCAGGGTCATGGACGGCTGGGAGTCCGCCCTTGTGGTCTCCTCGGCGGGCAACACGGCGCGCGCGTTCCACCACGCCTGCAGCCGCTACGACGTGCCCGCGCTGATCGTGGTCCCCCGCCGCGGCATGTCGATGCTCTGGGGCACCGGGGCGCGCCGCCCGACGGTGCGGCTGGCGGTGATCGAGGGGGGCGCCGATTATGCCGATGCCGTCGAGCTGGGCAACGGAATAGCCGGCACCGAGGGCTACTACCCGGAGGGCGGCGCGCGCAATGCGGCGCGCCGTGACGGAATGGGCACGACCGTGCTCGCCGCCGTCGAAGCGGTCGGACAAATCCCGGATCACTACTTCCAGGCTGTCGGGAGCGGGACAGGCGCCATCGCGGCATGGGAAATGAATCTGAGGCTGCTGGAGGACGGACGATTCGGCAGCAGGAAGATGAGGCTCCACCTCGCGCAGAACGCCCCCTTCACCCCCATGACGGATGCGTGGGAGGCAGGATCGCGCACCCTTGCCGCCGAGTCCGTCCCCGAAGCGCGGCACCGCTCCCAGGCCATGCGCGCGCAGGTGCTCGGCAACAGGAACCCGCCCTATTCTGTGACGGGCGGCCTCTACGACGCGCTCCGCGACACGGACGGGTTCATGTACCGGGTGACGAACGAGGAAGCGCGCAGCGCGGGCATTCTTTTCGAGGAGAGCGAAGGCAGCGACATCGATCCCGCGGCGGAAGTGGCCGTGGCATCGCTGCTGGATGCCGCGCGCGCGGGACGCATCAGGCCCAAAGACGCCGTTCTGCTCAACATCACGGGGGGCGGACGGCGCAGGTTTCTTGCCTCGCGCAGAACGGCGGCGCTGCGGGAAGACGCGACTTTTACGATCGAGGAGCTGCGCACGGACGGCCCCGCGCGCGGCCTGCGGCTGCTCCGTGAGGCACTTGCATGAACGATATCTTCCAGAAGTGCCGGACCGACGGCGGCTACTTCGGCGATCTCCGCGTCGCCAAAGACATGTACTTCTCCCAGCCGATTCTCGAAGGAGAGCCGGGCCCCCGGATGAAATTCCAGGGCAAGGACGTCATCGTCTGGGCCATCAACAACTATCTCGGCATCTCGGGCAGGCCCGAGCTCACTGCCGCGGCCGCCGAGGCCATCAGGCGCTTCGGTCCCAGCGCCCCCATGGGCTCGCGCCTGCTCACCGGCAACACGCAGGAGCACATCGAGCTGGAGAGGAAGCTGGCCGCGTTCTGCCGCAAGCCGGCCTCCATTGTCTTCAACTACGGGTACCTTGGCGTGCTGGGCACCGTCTCGGCGCTGGTGGGCCCTGAGGACATCATCGTCATCGACTCTCTCTCCCACGCCTCCATGATCGACGCCACGCTGCTCGCGTCGGCCGGACGGCGCTTTCGGCCGTACAAGCACAACAACATGGACGACCTCGAGTCCCACCTTCGCGCGGCGGAAAAGGACCGCAGGGGAGGGATCCTCATCGTGACCGAGGGCGTGTTCGGGATGAAAGGCAACTGCGCCCGGCTCGCCGATATCTGCGCGCTCAAGGAGCGCTACGGCGCGCGCCTGTTCGTGGACGACGCCCACGGGTTCGGCGTCATGGGCGCGGAGGGCCGCGGAACGGGTGAGCACTTCGGCGTGCAGGACAAGATCGATCTGTACTTCGGCACGTTCGCCAAAGCGTTTGCGGCAATCGGCGGGGTGACGGCCGGGGACTCCGACGTGGTGGAGTGGGTGCGCTACAATGCGCGGACAAACGTCTTTGCCAAGGCACTGCCCATGGTGTACGTGAAGACCGTGGAAAAAGCGCTCTCGATAGTTGAAGGGGAGCCCGGGCTGCGCAAGAAGATGTGGCACATCGCGCACATGCTGCAATCAGGGCTTGTGGACCTGGGGTTCGACATCGGGGAACCCGAGTCTCCGATCACGCCGGTATATGTTGTGGCGGGTGACAAGAAGACCGGCATGGCGCTGATGACCATGCTGCGCGAGGACTACGGCATATTCGTGTCCGGCGTGACATTCCCGGTCGTGCCCCACGGCGTGTTCCTCTGCCGCATGATCCCCACCGCCGCGCACACCGAGGAAGACGTCCAGAAGACTCTTTCCGCTTTCCGCCAGATGCGGGACCGCATGAAGCTGGATCTTTCGACAAAGCCATCCCGGCAGAACGGATAGGAGGGCGCGGTCACGAATGTCACGGTGTACCGTGACCGCGGTATACCGTGATCGCGCGCGTGTTGACACTGCCCGCCGATGCGTGTACATTCATCTCACATCAGCGCGCCGTGTCACGGGGCCTGACGGCATTCAACGAGTGAACAGGGCCTTACTAGTCCTCGCGGCGGCCTCACCGGCGATCCCACCGAATTCACACTCAAACAAGCCGGATACGTAACCGGACCTCTTCATAAGAATTCCCGGTAGAAGGATCTCAATGAATTTCTCAAGCTTTTCCCTCGCAAAGGAGCTTCAGGCCGCTGCGCGGCGCATGGGCTTCGAACAGCCCACGCCCATCCAGATGACGGCTATTCCGCCCGGCATGGAGGGACGCGACGTCCTGGCCAGCGCGGAAACGGGCAGCGGCAAGACCGCCGCCTTCCTGCTCCCGATCATGCACAAGCTTCTGCCCATGCAGCGCGGCGCCACGCGCGCCCTGGTCGTTGCCCCGACACGGGAGCTTGCCGCCCAGATCGCCGATCATTTCCGCGAGCTTGCTTCCGGCACCCGCCTGACCTGCGCCGCCGTTCACGGCGGAGTGGCAATGGGGGCGCAGGAGCGCGCGTTCCGCAAAGGCGTGGACATGGTGGTTGCCTGCCCCGGCAGGCTCCTGGACCACATGCGAAACAGCTACGTGGACCTGTCCAGCGTCCAGTTCCTCGTGATCGACGAGGCGGACAGGATGCTCGACATGGGCTTCCTGCCCGACATCAAGCGCGTCCTCGCCGCGGTGCCGAAGGACCGTCAGACCTTCTTCTTCTCCGCCACGCTCCCCCCCGCCATCGTCACCCTGTCCCGGGAGCTGCTGCGGGACCCGGTCCGGCTGAATATCGACAGGAAGCCGGCTCCCGCCACCGGCATCACGCACTCGGTGTTTCCCGTTCCTTCGGACCGAAAGTCCAACCTGTTCCTCGAGCTGCTGGGCAAGGGGATCACGGGAAGCGTTCTCGTGTTCACCCGCACCAAGCACCGGGCCAACAGGCTGGCGGATTTCCTGGACCACAACGGCGTGCAGTGCGCGCGGATCCACGGGAACCGCAGCCAATCACAGCGCACCGCGGCTCTTGCCGGCTTCAAGCAGGGTAAGTTCCAGGTCCTGGTGGCCACGGATATCGCCGCGCGCGGCATCGACGTGGAAGCGCTGGGCTCGGTCGTGAACTTCGACGTTCCCCACCAGCCCGAGGACTACATCCACAGGGTCGGCCGCACGGCAAGGGCCCAGCTCAAAGGCGACGCCCTGACTCTCGTTTCTCCCGAGGAGGAGAGGGATTTCGGCGCCATCGAGCGCGCGCTCGGACGCCGCCTGCCCCGGCAGAGAGTCGAAGGGTTTGACTACACTTCGAAGCCGACGCCGGCGCAGAAAAGCGCCCCCCGGCAGAGACCGGCCAGCAGACACGCAAGCCCTTTGCCCAACTCGCACGGTCCGCAGAGGCGGGGGTCTTTCCGCTCGCGCTGATCAGTTGTAGCGGATGCGGGGATTCAACACCGCGTAAAGCAGATCTGCCAGCAGGTTGGAGACGCTGAACACGATGACGAGCAGGAGCGTGATTGCCTGCAGCAGGGGGATGTCCCTGCGCTGGATGGCGAACAGCAGGAGCCGGCCCAGGCCGGGGTAGCTGAAGAGAGACTCGGTCACGATCAGCCCGCCAATAAGCCAGCCGATGCCGATTGCGATCACCGTCACGGTGGGCAGGAGCGAATTGCGCAGCACGTGGGTGAAAAGCACGCGGGCCGGGTGGAGTCCCTTCAGGTACGCGCTGCGCACGTAATCCGTTGACAGCACCTCCACGGTGGCTGACCGGGTCATGCGGGTGATATAGGCGAGACTCACCAGGGAAACGGTGATGCCCGGCAGGATGAGCCGGGGAAGCGCTTCCAGGAGCCCCGCCTCCGGGGTGATGGCCGAGCTCGCGGGCAGCCAGTTCAGCTTGAGGGCGAACACCGCGATAAGGACGACCCCCGTGACGAACTCGGGAAGCCCGATGAACGCCAGTGAGGCGATCGAGATGATCTGGTCGGCGGCCTTGTTCCGGCGCAGCGCGGCGAGCAGGCCGAGCAGGATCCCCAGCGGCACATACATGACGAACGCCACGAGGGCGAGCATGCCGGAGTTCCGCAGCCGGGCCGCGACAAGGTTCAGGACCGGCTCCCCCGTGCTCAACGAAACTCCCCAATCGCCCTGGACATAATGCACCAGCCAGCTTCCGTATTGCATCGGGAGGGACCGGTCGAGACCGAGCTTTGCCCGCAGTCCCTGGAGAGCCTCCGGGGTGGCAAACCGTCCGAGGATGGCTTTTGCCACGTCCCCCGGGAGGATCTGCGTCACGACGAAGATCAACACGGATGAAATCAACAGCGTGAGGAGCACGAGACCGAGACGCCGGGCGATATAGGAGATCATTCGGGTTTCTCCGCCTGCAGCCGGGCAAGCTCGTCCAGCGGAATGTGGCAGTAGATCTGATGGTTGTTCTTTCCTTCGCGCCATGGCGGCGTCTGGGTCTCGCAGATCCTGCCCAGCTTGCGCGGGCATCGCGTGTGGAAGCGGCAGCCTCCGGGCACGTTCAGCGCGCTCGGCACGTTCCCTTCAAGACGAAGGGGACGCTGCACGACGTCAGGGTCGGCCACCGGAATGGCCGAAAGCAGGGCCTCCGTGTAGGGATGGTAGGGCGGCGCGAAGACCTCGGCGGCATCGCCCCACTCCATCAGGGCGCCCAGATACATGACCGCGATCCAATGGGAAAGGTGCTGCACGGCGGCAAGGTCGTGGGAAATGAAAAGGTAGGAAACGCCGTTTTTCTCCTGGAGCTCGGTGAGGAGGTTGACCAGGGAAGCCTGGACGGACACGTCAAGGGAGGAAAGCGGCTCATCGAGAAGAATCACCTCAGGGTCTGCCGCAAACGCGCGCGCAATCGCCACTCTTTGCTTTTCGCCCCCGCTCAGCTCCTCGGGAAGCCGATGGTAATAGCTTTCAGACAGGTTGACCGCCCGCAGGAGAGCGAGGACCCGGCTCTTGAGCTCCCCGCGCGGGACAGCGGAAAGAAGCGAGAGGGGGCGCCCGATGGCCCGGCCCACCGTGTGACGGGGGTTGAGGGAAGCCTCGGGATTCTGAAAGACCATCTGCATTTTTTTCAGGATGGACCGGGGGCGCTCGGCCACGCCCGGATCCAGGCCCGCGCCGCCCAGCGTGATCTGCCCGCTGCTCTTCGGCGCGAGCCCGATGACCGCGCGCAGCATCGTGGTCTTTCCGCACCCGCTTTCCCCCACGACGCCAAGGGTATTTCCCTGCATGACCCAGAGCGTCACGCCGTCCACTGCTTTCACGGTCCTCTGCTCGCCGCCCGCCACGCCAAAGAGACGCTCCACGGCCGGGTAGCTTTTTTTCAGGTCCTGGATCCGAAGCACCTCGCGCCGCTCTTCGGGATGCGGCGGGATGACCTGGGCAGCCCTGGCGTATTCCGCCGCGGTGGGGAGCTCGCTCCAGCGGATGCACGCGCTGAAATGACCGGGCTGCACCTCGACCAGCGGCGGCCGCCGTATTGTGCACTCCTCTCGCACAAAGGCGCACCGGGGGGCAAAGACGCAGCCCTGGGGAAGCTCGTCCAGCCTCGGTATCATGCCGGGAATGCTCGTGAGCAGCCGCTTCCCGGCTTCACGCTCAAAGCGCGGGACGCAGCCGAGCAGGCTCAGCGTGTAGGGATGGAGGGGGCGCTTGTAGAGGGTGCGCATGTCCGCCTGCTCGCAGAACTCCCCCGCGTACATCACTCCCACCCGGTCGCAGAGCTTGGAGACCACGGCAAGGTCATGGGTGATGTACAGGATGGAAGAATCGAATTGCCTTTTGAGACGAAGGACGAGATCGAGGACAACGGCCTGCGTGGTCACGTCCAGCGCCGTGGTCGGCTCGTCCAGGATCAGCAGCTCGGGGTCCGTGATCAGCGCCATGGCGATGACGGAGCGCTGCAGCATGCCGCCGGAGAGCTGGTGAGGGTAGCGGCGGAGAACCGACTCGGGATCAGGCATGGCCACCCGGGCCAGCATGTCCCGCGCCTTCCTGCCCGCCTCCACTCGGGACAGCCCGAGGTGCCGCCGGGCGATCTCCGCAAGCTGACCGCCGATCCTCATCGAAGGATTGAGCGCCGTGGACGGGTTCTGGTAGACCATGCCAATGCGGCTTCCCCAGATCCTCCGCATCCGCCGCCGGGACAATCCCGTGAGCTGCTGGTCCCGCAGCCGGGAGAAGCCCGCGGTGACCCGGCCGTTGCCGCTCAGGTAGCCGATGGCCCCCATGGCCAGCGTGGTCTTGCCCGAACCCGATTCACCGACCAGTCCGAAGCATTCTTTCTCCGCGATGCTCAGGGTTGCATCCCGTACGGCCCCCAGGAGCCCGGATTCCGTTTCGTACCCGATGGAGAGTCCCTGGGTGTGGAATACCGGCGGGTGATCTGCCACGGCCGCTACCTTCCCGTCCCCGGCTGCAGGACCTGGCGCAGCCCGTCCGTCATCAGGTTGGTGGCCACGACGAGGAGCGAGATCGCCCCGGCGGGAAAGAGAAGGATCCACGGCGCGGTGGCGAAGTAGCTTCGCGCTTCGTTGATCTGCAGGCCCCAGTCCGGGGACGGCGGCTGGACCCCCAGACCGAGGAACCCGAGCGAAGCGACGAGGAAGATCGAATAGGAGAAGCGCACCGACATTTCCACGAGGAGGGGAGCCATTGCATTAGGGAGTATCTCCCGGAAGAGGATGACGAAATCCCCCTCACCCCGGATCCTGGCCGCCTCGACGAACTCCTTTGTCTTGAGGTCCAGCACCATGCTGCGCGCCAGGCGCGCGAGCATGGGCACGTAGAGGACCGTCACCACGAGGAGCAGGTTCAGCACGGACGGGCCCACCGTGGCGAGCAGGAGCAGCGCGAAGAGCAGAGGCGGGAACGAGAGCAGAACGTCCAGGACCCTCATGAGCGCTTCATCCCAGAGCCGCCCGTAGTAGCCGGACAGCAGGCCGATGCTGACGCCGATCAGCGCGGCAAGAAGGGTCCCCGTGCCGCTCAGGAGAAAGATCGTGCGGCTTCCCGCGAGGACGCGGCTGAAGATATCCCTTCCGTACTGGTCGGTGCCGAAGAAGTGCGCGGCGCCCGGCGGCGTGAGCCGGGCCGCGATATTCTGGGCCTGGAATCCATAGGGAGCCACCAGGCTCCCGAAAATCGCCATGAGGAGAAAGAAAAGAAAGATGATCGTGCCGGCCAGCGCCGCGGGGTTCCGACGCAGCCTTGCCCAGGAGCGGAGGAGCACACGGAGACGGCGGGAGCTTTCAGAGACTTTCATTGGAATACCCCCGACCGCCCGGGGGTATTCCGATTCAACACGACCGGCAAACCGCTATTTCTTGAAGTACGCGTTCGTGAACCGGGTCCTGGCCCAGTCCGACGCAAGGACCACGCCCTCGAGGTTGGCGCTGAGCCCCGCGACCGCCTTCTCGAAATAGGTCACGATGACCGGGCCCCGGTCGATCAGGATCTGCTGCGCCTGCTTGTACAGCGCGGCGCGCTTCGCCCGGTCCATCTCCTTGTCCACTTTGGAGGTGAGCGCGTCGAACTCCGCATCCGACCAGTGGCTTTCGTTCCACTGACTCTCGCTCGTGTAGGCGAGCTTGAAGTAGGTGACGGGCGTGGCCCGGGTCCCCCAGTCAGTGATTCCGAAATCGGCCTTCAGCCAGCTCTGATCTCCTTCCCCGTAATACACGTCGGAGGGAACGATCTGGATGTCCACATCGACGCCGATTTTCGCCATCTGTTCCTTCCATACCGTGGCGACGGGCACGACGTCGAGCTGGTTCTGTGCGGCGAGCGATATCTTCAGCCCGTTGGGATACCCGGCATCGGCGAGCAGCTTCTTTGCCTTTGCGAGGTCCATCTTCGGGGGCTGGTTGAGATAGTAGTCTGCAAACCCCGGTCCGACCGGCGTGAAGCCATTGCCGACCGACGCGAGGCCCGGGCGCACGGCGTCGATCAGCGCCTGCTGATCGGTGGCCAGTTTCAAGGCCTGGCGCACGCGATTGTCCGCGGCGAGGTGGCCTGCGTCGGAGCGCATGTGCAGGACCCAATGCATGTTGGACATGTTCGTGATGATCTTCGTGTGCGCATCCGCTTTCACGGCGTCCGCGAACTGCGTGCTCAGGCCGGGCACGTAGTTGAGCTGGTCCCCGCGCAGGGCTTCCACCTGTCCGCCCAGGTCAGGGGAGAAAATCATGTCGATCTCGTCCAGGTAAGGCAGGGCGATGCCGTTTGCATCCTTCTGCTTGAAGTGGGGGTTCTTCTTCAATACGAGCCTGTCTTCGGGAGAGTAGGAGGCGATCATGAACGGCCCGCTTCCCACCCGCTCCTTGCCGGGATCCGTGCTGCCGCTGGGAATGATGCACGCATGATAGTCGCCCACGTCGCTGGCGAACTCGGGATTGGTGTCCGCAAGGGTGAACTGCACGCGTGATGCGTCAAGGCCCTTGATGTCCTGGATCCCCTTGAAGAGGCTTGCCGCGGGGCTGCCGACCTTGGGGTCCCGCAGGCGGTTGAAGCTGAAGATCACGTCATCCACGGTGACGGGCTTCCCGTTGTTGAATCGGGCGCCGCTCTGCAGCGTGAAGACCCACACCTTCCCGTCGGCCGACTGCCATTTGGTGGCAAGGTCCGGCACCGGCCTGTTGCTCGGATCGATGAACGTCAGGTGCTGGTACACCTGCTCGAGAAGCGTGATATCGGCGATGGACGTCGCGAAGTGCGGGTCCAGGTTGCCGATGGGCTGGCTTCCCACCTTCAGGATGCCCCCGGGCACCGCGGGCGCGGCCCAGAGAGAGGTCACCGAGAAGAGGAGAACCGCGATCAAGAATCCGGGAAATACCTTCCGTGCCATGGAAACGCCTCCTTCGTTGCCCTAATAGTAGCCATGAACACTTTCCTAATGCAAGCGAAGAGAGGTAGAATGGAAGAAAGGGGAAATCGTGCCGGAGGACGCAAGGGTTGTATCAGGGCACTGCGGACTTTGCCCGTCCGGGTGCGCCGTTCGGATTTCGGTGGAAGGCAACCGGATCGGCAAGGTCGTGCCGAGAAATGTCACGGGAAATCGCACGGGATACCGTGCGCGCCGTGACGGCGACACGCGCCGCCCGGACGCGGTGAGCTGCGCCAGGGTCGGCCGCGCGGCCGACATCGTTCATTCGCCCGACCGGCTCCTGTTTCCATTGAAAAGGGCGGGCGCCCGGGGGGAAAACCGATTCGAGCGGATCGGCTGGGAAGAGGCCCTCGACGCGATTGCCGACGGGCTTCACGCTGTGGCGCGCCGGCAGGGCCCGCGCGCGGTCTGCATGTACACGGGCCGCGGAACCTTCGAGAGATCGCTCTGGGAGATGCTTTCCCCTGCCGGCGTGCGTGAAACAAGCGCCTGGAGCCTGCTCTTTCCGTTCGGCTCCCCTAATACCACCGGGGCCGGTTCCAACTGCTACGTGAGCCACGCGGTTCTCGCCCCTGCCGTCACGTTCGGCGTCTGGGGGATAGACACATTCCCCGATCTGGACAGGGCCCGGCTCATCGTGGTCTGGGGCACAAACCCCGCCAATGCTTCCCCTCCCGCGCAGATGCGGCAGATCGAACAGGCGGTGCAGCGGGGAGCGAAGGTCGTGGTGATCGATCATCGGCGCACGGAAACCGCCCGGCGCACGGGCGCACGGTGGCTGGCAATCCGGCCCGGCACGGACGGCGCGCTGGCCCTTTCAATGATCCACGTGCTTATCGAAGAGGGGCTGTACGATCGGGAGTTCGCCGAGCGCTGGACAGTCGGCTTCGACGAGCTTCGGGCATATGTTGCTGGTTTTCCCCCGGAAAAGGCAGAGGAGATGACGGGCATTCCCGCGGAAGCAATACGCGAGGTTGCGCGGGCCATTGCGGGATCCGGCGGCGCCAAATCCGCCAACTGCACGGAGTACCGTGCAAGGTACGTCGGCGCAGCGCTTCTCTCTTATACCGGGCTGGAGTACACGAACAGCGGCGTGCAGAACATACGCGCGGTCATGACGCTCTGGGCCTTGTCGGGCAACCTCGATGCTCCGGGCGGAAACCTTATCAAGATGCCCGGACACGGATTTCAAGGTAAACGCGAGTCGGCGCCTCGAGCCGCCGTCCGGCATCGATCCGATCGGGAAGGGCACCTTTCCCCTCTACCACCTGTACAGAAAGGAAGCCCATGCCACGGAGCTTCCCCGGGCCATCCTCCACGACGATCCTTATCCCGTGCGCGCAATGGTGGTGTGGGGGGCGTCGATCATCACCGGCTATCCCAACCCCGGCCTCTGGCGGCGCGCATTCTCCGCGCTCGATTTTCTTCTTGTGGTCGATCGTTTTCCCACCGAGGATTCGCGCTACGCGGACATCATCCTGCCCGCCGCAACCTCCTTCGAGGAGGATTCCTACCTTGTCTCGGGCCGCCGCGTGGAGCTGCGCCGCAAGGTCATCGAGCCGCTGGGGGAGTCGCGGAGCGACTGGGACATCGTGGCGGCGATTGCCGGCAGGCTCGGATACGGTCACCTCTTTCCGCGCTCGTCCCGGGAGATGCTCCGCTGGGCATTCGAGGGCACCGGGATCGACCTGGAGGAGCTGGAGAAGACTGGAGAAGTGGTTCTCCCGGTTTCTCCCATTGGATACCGCAAGTGGGAGTCGGGCCTCCTGCGCCGGGACGGGAAACCCGGCTTCGAGACACCGTCCGGCAAGTTCGAGATAGCCTCACGCATTCTGAAAGAAAACGGATACGATGCCCTGCCCGGTGTACGCACCGCCCCGGGAAGGGCCGGCCGCGGCCCCTGCGCTTGCCAGGGATTTTCCGCTCGTGTTCAACTCAGGCTCGCGCAACAAGACTTTCTTCAATTCGCAGCACCACAACATTGCGCCCCTCGCCGATCAAAGGCCAAACCCCCTGGTATGGATGAATCCCCACGATGCACTGCCCCGCGGCATAGCGAGCGGCGACGCCGTGGAGATTGTGACACCGAGAGGCCGGGTTCGATATGAGGCTCTGGTAACGGAGGACATTATTCCGGGAGCAGTGGAAGCAGACGCCTCCGGGGGCGGCCCCCTGGGCCCCCAATCCTGGAGGGAGGCCAACGTGAACAAGCTGACTGACAGCGAGAATCGGGACCCGCTCTCCGGCTTTCCGGTTTACAAAGCGCTTCTTTGCGACGTGCGCAAAACCAGCTAAAGCCCGAGAACCTTCTCCACTTCCCGGGTCATCTTGTCCGGCAGGGGCGATCCCGGGTGACCTTCCATGATGGCCAGCGTCTTCTCCCGCAGCCTGGCCCCGAGCTTCTTCGAGCCCGAGGACTGCCAGCCGTCAAAACGCTGCCGGTCGAAAAGGGTCGGCTGCCAGAGCTCGCGGAAGTGATTCAGCGTGTGATCCTCCGCCAGGAAGTTCCCCCCGGGCCCCACGGCGTGCACCACGTCCAGGGCAAGGGATTCTTCATCGATGGAGAACCCCGCGGCAAAGTGCCGCATCATCCCGATCATGTCCGCGGTGAAGACCATCATCTCCGGTGAGGTGATGAGCCCGGCCTCGAGGTATCCCACGTCATGGACCAGGTTGGTCCCGCCCAGCATGGCCGTCTGGACCGAGAAGATGGCGTCCGCCGCTGCCTGCTCGTCGAACAGGATTCCGTCCGTGTGCCCCGCATAGCCCCAGGTGGGAAGCCCGTAGTATCGGCCCATGCACGCCACGGCGAGCCGCGCAAGCTGGAACTCCGGCGCTCCGTACACGCTGATCGAAGTCTTCATGTCCAGGTGGTGCAGCCCGCTCCCGTACAGAAAGGGCGCACCGGCGCGTTTTCTCTGCTGAATGACCAGGCTGCTCAGGACCTCGGCATTTCCCAGGGCAAGTCCCCCTGCCAGCGTCACGGGGGCGGTGCTGCCCATCATGGGGGCCGGCGAGTGCACCACAGGCAGGCCCTGCTGCGCCATGTAGAGAAGCTTCTCAGTGGCGGTGCGGCTCTGCTGCAGCGGCGTAGTGGGCTCCGAGTACAGGAGCAGGGTGGGGTTGAGCCTCAGCTTCTCCATTCCTCCCGCCACCACCGCCGCGGCCTCCGCGATAGCGCGGCAATCGGCGCCGTCATCGCACACGAATACCACCGGCTTCACGCTGTTCTCTATGAGAGTGGCATACTGCCTGCGGTACGTATTGCCGGTGAAGTCCCGCGGTATGCCCATGGACATGAGGAACGAAAGCTGGGGCAGCGCGTCGACGAGGCGCACACAGGCTTTCAGGTCCGCGAGAGTGAACGGCCGCCGCTGCCCGGTGCGGGGATCGAGGTAGTTGGGACAGTCGGAGCCGGGACCGAAGCTCGTCTCACCGGGGCGCAGCGCCACGGTGGCCCTGTCCGTGCCGCGCTCACAGAGGGCGATCTCGGAAGGGGCCTGCTTCAGCGCCCACTCGGCAAGGCCGGGGGGATCCGCACCAGGTTGCCGTCGGTAACCGGACAGCCTGAGTCTCGAAGCAGGGCAAGGGCTTCTTCGTGGTGCACTCGGACGCCGGTTCTTCTCAATATCTCCAGGGAGGCGTGGTGAATCTTTTCACACTGGGCACGATCCATGAGCTGCAAGGAGGGAACTGCGCGTGAAATCATGCCTTACGTATAGGCCGCTCGCTGCCCGCTGTCAAGAAAACGGCGAGGGCGCGATTGTGCGATTGTGCATGCGGAAGTGGCGAACCGAGAAGGACTTGACCGCCGCACGGCGAAGGTTATTTTAGTGTCTGGAGAAGGAGAGGGAAAATGAAGCCAGTTGTCTGGGGCATACTTTCAGTGTCAACGCATTACAAACAACGCGTGCATACCTACCTGAGGAAATCTCCGCTCGTGGATATTCGCGGCATCGCATCACGCTCGCGGGAAAGAGCAAGCGAAGCAGCACGCGATCTCGGGCTTCAGAAGGCTTATGGGTCCTACGAGGAGCTGCTCGCCGATCGGGAGATCGAGGCTGTCTATATCCCGCTTCCCAACCACATGCACGCGGAGTGGGTGAAGAAGGCAGCGGATGCGGGCAAGCACGTGCTCTGCGAAAAGCCCTTTGCCATGGATGCAAAAGAGGCGGAACAGGCCATCCGTCACGCCGAGCGCAAGGGGGTGCTCGTGATGGAGGCCTTCATGTACCGATTCCATCCCCAGTGGAAAAGGGCGCGGGAGATCGTCCGCTCGGGTGAGATCGGGGAAGTGCAATCGGTGAACACGATCTTCTCCTACATGCTGACAGACCCGACAAATATCAGGAACGTCCTTGCCGCGGGCGGCGGGGGCATTCCGGACATCGGGTGCTATGTCGTCTCCAGCGCGCGGTTCCTGATGGGCCGGGAGCCCATCCGCGTGGTGAGCCTCGTGCACCGTGACCGTCAGCTCAAGACGGACATCCTCGCATCCGGCATCCTGGATTTCGGCGTTGCCCGGTCGGTATTCACCGTGGGCACGCAGAGCTACCCCTGGCAGCGGGTGGACGTCCTGGGCTCCGGCGGCGAGCTTGCGGTTCATATCCCCTTCAACGCATTCCCCGACGTGCCCATGCAGGTGAGCGTCACCACGGGGGTGGGGCCGAGGCATTATTTCTCTCCCCCGTCAGACCAGTACGTCGAGATGTTCGAGCCGTTCTCTCGTGCAGTGCGGGAAGGCGGTCCCGTCCCCACGCCTCCGCAGGATGCGATTGACAACATGAAGGTGCTCGACGCCCTGTTCCGGTCGGAGAAATCCGGGACCTGGGAACAGGTGGGGTAGGGCGCTCACATGAGTCGCGCCACCATGGGCAGAAGCGTTGTTGTCACAGGGGTTTCCACCGGCATCGGCCACGGGATAACCAGCGTGCTGATCAAGCACGGCGTCCATGTGTTCGGAAGCGTGCGCAAGCCGGAAGACGCCGCGCGTCTTTCCGCGGAGTTCCACGACGGGTTCACCCCGCTCCTGTTCGACGTGACAGACGCGCGCGCCATTGCCGCGGCGGCAGGCGTTGTCCGGGAGCGCCTTTCAGGTGCCACCCTCCTGGGCCTTGTCAATAATGCCGGCATCCCCGTGTTCGGGCCTTTGATGCACATACCTCTCGACGAGCTCCGCAGGCAGCTCGAGGTGAATCTCGTGGCCGTGCTTGCCGTGACCCAGGCGTTCGTTCCGCTTCTCGGTGCGGACCGGTCCCTGAAGGGCGCCCCTGGGAGAATCGTCAACATGGGTTCAGTGGGCGGAAAGATTGCCGCGCCATTTCTTGGACCGTATTCCGCGTCCAAGTTCGCCCTGGAAGGCCTTTCCGAGAGCCTGCGCCGTGAGCTGATGCTCTTCGGGATCGACGTCATCGTGATCGGCCCGGGCGCCGTGGCAACGCCGATCTGGGACAAAGCCGAACAGGCAGGTACGAGTCAATTCGACGGCACGGAATATGCCGCCCCGCTTCGAAAGTTCGGGGATTACTTCCTGAAAGCAGGAAGAGCGGGCTACCCGCCCGAGCGCGTCGGTGCCGTGGTGTGGCGTGCGCTGTCGGCTGCCCGGCCGCGCGTCCGGTATGCTGTTGTGCCTCATGCGCTGCGGGGCTGGGTGATTCCGAGGCTCCTCCCCAAGCGCGTCATCGATCGAATCATCGGGAGGAGCACCGGCCTTATGCGCTGATGAGAAAGCGGTGAGCACGGCCGCCAGGATGAGGAGTGGCAACCGAGTCCGCCAGCTCGCGCCAGATTCAGTATATTCCTCCCGGAGGAATAAATGGTGCTCGTAGAGATCTGGTCCGACGTGATGTGTCCCTTCTGCTACATTGGCAAAAGGAAGTTCGAGGCGGCGCTGCAGCGGTTTGAACAGAGGGACGGCGTCCAGGTGACGTGGCGCAGCTTCCAACTCGACCCGGCGGTTCAGTTCAAGTCGGGGCGGACCCTTTACGAGTACCTGGCTGAGCGCAAAGGTCTCACTCCGGAGGCGTCACGTCGCATGCATGAAAGGCTGACTGCGGCTGCGGCAGAAGTGGGCCTCCGCTACAACTTCGATGCGGCCATCGTTGCCAACTCCTTCGACGCTCATCGCCTGACCCACCTGGCCCGAGAGCGTGGAGTACAGGACAAGATCGAGGAGCGCCTGTTCGCCGCATACTTCACCGAAGGCAGGAATATCGGTGATCACGACACCCTTGGGGGCCTCGGAGCCGAGGCCGGTCTCGACCCGGCCGAGGTGCAGCGGATGCTGGCGGGCACGCGCTTCGCAGGAGAGGTCCGAAAGGAGGCGCGCGAAGCGGAATCCCTGGGGGCCGACGGCGTTCCCTTCTTTGTCTTCAACCGGGTCTTTGCGGTTTCCGGGGCGCAGCCAAGCGCGCTTTTCCTCGAAGCCCTGGAGAAGGCGTGGGCCGAGCAGCATGCCGAAGAGAAAGGCGCCAGAACCACGGCGATGAGTTGACGTCCACATGTCTCAGGGCGCCGAAAGGCCTTTCAGTCCTTTATGAGCGATTCCCATGCCTTCGGATCCGCACCGACAACGGCCTTTCGGCCATCGCGAACCACAGGAGTCCGCAGGAGAGGTCGATGAACTGGTACGTGACCCGGCGCTCCTTGAAAAAGCGTTCGGCCTTTCTCGTATCGCTGGATTTCCTTGTGCCGAAGATCTGGAGGGGCACGTGGGGAGTATAACCCTTGAATCCGTTCGCATCGAGCCGAAGGAGAAACCCGACAGCGCCGTCATCCTCATGCATGGCCTCGGAGCCGACGGTCACGATTTTGAATCCCTGGTCCCCGAGCTGCGCCTGCCTCCCGCGCCCTCCATCCGTTGGATCTTCCCGCACGCGCAGGTCCGCCCCGTCACGATCAACGGCGGGTACCGCATGCGCGCGTGGTTCGACATAACGGCAATCGACAGCCGGGCCGCCGAAGATGAGACCGGTATCCACGAATCGGCAGCCGCCATAGGCGCGCTTGTGCGCGCGGAGCGGGAAGACGGGATCGCCCCGGACCGGATCATCCTTGCAGGGTTTTCACAAGGCGGCGCAATGGCGCTCTTCACGGCGCTGCGCTGGCCTGAGCGCCTTGCCGGAGTGGCTGCCTTGTCATGCTGGCTGCCGCTTGCCGGCACCCTGCACGCAGAAGCGCACCGGGCGAATTCGGCGGTTCCCGTCTTCATGGCGAACGGGACAATGGATCAAACTGTGCCGCTGGACCTGGCCGAGGGCTCGAGAGATCTTCTGCGCGCGAATGGTTATGCGGTGACATGGCTGACATACCCGATGTTGCACAGCGTGAGCACGGCAGAGGTGGCTGATCTAAGAGAATGGCTGCTGGGAGTGCTGCCCGTACTATGACCGGAGTCGGCCTCAGGAAGTGAGCGTGCGCGTCTGGCCGCTTGCGAAGATGATCCCCAGTATGACGACCCCGGTCAGGATGTAGCGAAGGCCGACGGTGAACCCGAGAATGTCGAGCAGGTAGAGGATCAGAAGGAGCAGCAGGGAGGCGCCGAGGATGCCGGGAACATTCGAGTTCCCGCCGGCAATGCTGCTGCCGCCGATGACCGGAACCGCAATGGAGTTCAGCAGGTACTCACGGCCCATGCCCAGGGTCACGCCGCCGCCGAAAGCCGAAAGGAGAATCCCCGTAAGCCCGCTGAACACTCCGCACAGCACATAGGTGGCGAGCCTGGTCGTGTCCAGATTGATCCCGGCGAGCGAGGCCGCTTTGACGTTCTGGCCTGTTGCCTGGATGTGGCGTCCGTAGCGGCGAGCGTGTGAGGACGAAATGCATGACGACTGCGATTGCCGCAACAAGCACGAACAGGAGGGGGAGGGGCCCGAGCTTGATGTCCACGAAAGCGGCCAGACCCGGGGGCGGCTTGATCTGGAGCCCGCGGAAGAAAACGATCGAGAAGGTCTGCACGATGAAACCTGAGGCAAGGGTGGCGATCATGGGAGGCACGCGCAGCATACGGATGAGCCCGAAATTGAAAGCCCCGATGGCGGCGCCCACGGCGAGCCCGGCCAGGATTCCCACCGCGATATTGCCGTCCGCGGCATTCATGGTCTTCATGGCGATAAAGCCCGTCAGCCCGATGGCATAGGGGATGGACAGATCGATGTTCCCGGGCCCGAGGGTGATGACGAGCATCTGGCCGAGACCGACGAGCATGAAGAACGATGCAAAGCTCGGCGGAGGCCGTCAGTGTGCCCAGGGCGTTGGCGGAGACGAGGGCGATGGCGATGAACACGAGGACCGCGCCGACATAGGACCAGAGCCAGGTCGTGGAGAGCTCATGGAGCGCCGACTGCTATGCATGCCGGGCCTTCCCCGTGTGATTGGACGAACCCGTTGAGAACCAGGACGGCCAGGAGGATGAACCCCTGGGACCCTATCTGCCAATCCGGAGAGATCCGGAGAAATGTCAACAAGGTCCCGACGAGCGTCATCGTGCACGCGCCAAGCACGGCCCCGACGGCAGAGACCTTTCCTCCCGCAAAGGACCCGCCTCCGAGCATGACCCCTGCCACGCTCAGGAGCGTGTAGTTGGATGCGATGTTGGCGTCCGCGCTCGTCGTGATCCCGGCCAGCGCCGTGCCGGACAGGATGCCCAGGAGGCCGACCAGGCCGAAAACCGCAGCCTTGATTTTCGCGATCGAGTGGCCTGACTGCGCAATTGCCTTCATGTTGCCGCCGGTTCCCCGCACGAGAACGCCGAAGCTGGTTCTGAACAGGAACAGGTGACCGAGGACGGCGAGGGCGAGAAGAAAGTAGACAGGCAGAGGAACGAGCGGGGGCGTCGCGGAGAGGAGGGTCTGGAGAACGGCCGGGATGTTCCCGCCCGGCGTGGGCTGGATCGTGACGGCCAGCCCCGTCCAGATGAAGGACATTCCGATGGTCACACGATGGAGGAAAGGCCGCGGAGATGGAGGAAGGCGCCGACGCAGAGATAGACCCCGAGAATGCCGGCGAGCAGAGCGAGCCCCAGGCCGGGATTGCCCGGGATCGACGGTGCCGACGATGCAGGTGACAAGGCTCACCAGGTTGCCGATGGAGAAATCGATCTCGCCGATCGGCCATGGCGAACATCTGCCCTGCCGTGGCAAGGCTGAGGGGGATGGCCATGTTGAGCAGGAGCTGCAGCCCCAGGTACGAAAGCACGATCGGACGAAGGGCGGCGAGCGGAATGAAGACCACCAGGGCGGAAAGCACGGGCAGGAGGAGAAGCTGGAGGCTGCCCCCTCTGCGCTGAAGGCGGTGAACGCGTTCACTATGCTCCCCTTCCCACGTCAGAACGAGGACTTCAGGATGTCTTCCTCGGTGGCCTTGTCCCCCGCCAGCTCCGCGAGTATTTCGCCGGACTTGAACACGTAGATCCGGTCGCAGTACTTCAGCTCGCTCATCTCGGTCGTGTACCAGACGAAGCTCCTCCCCTTCCGGCTCTCCTCGATGATGAGCCGGTAGATCTCGTCCTTTGTGCCGACGTCCACGCCCCGGGTCGGATCGTCCATGAGCACGAGGGGCGAGCTCGACTCCAGGCACCGGGCAAAGAGAACCTTCTGCTGGTTCCCGCCGCTGAGGCTCAGGATCCCCCGCGCGACGGAGTCGGTCCTGATGTCGATCGCTGCCCTCCACCTGTCGGCGACGGCTTTCTCCTTTCCAGGATCGATCAGGAAGAGCTTCTTGAGCCTGTCGTAGACCTGCACGCGTCATGTTCTTTGCGATCGACCAGACCGGGAATATGCCGTCCGACTGGCGATCCCCGGGTATGAAGGTCGTGGGACCCTTGATGCGGTACCCCCGGGTGCTTGCGATAGTCGAAGAGCCGGCGCAGCAGCTCGGTCTGGCCGTGACCCGCCAGGCCGGCCAGTCCGACGATCTCTCCCGCCCGCACCTGCACCCGGAAGCTGCCCTTCGGCCCCGGTCGGCTGCGACGACAAAAGGAGCCGTGTCGAGCTTCCCTTCGCCGTCGATGGCCCGCGTCGCCGTGCCCGACCCTGTCCCTGATGAGCTTCGCTTCACCCATCGACTCGATGATCGGTCTGCCGGGAGGCCTTCGCTGTTTCGAGGGTCCCCACGTTCGACCCGTCCTTCAGGACCGCCACCCGGTCGTGCAGGCGAGCACTTCGTCGAGCAGATGCGAGATGTAGATCACGCTGAGGGTCTCGCCGTGCAGGGAGTTGATGTAGTCGATGAGCTGCCGGGAGGTGTGATGGTCCAGGGCGCTCGTGGGTTCGTCCAGTATCACCAGCCTGAGGGCGCTGTCCGCGGCGCAGAAGGCCTTCGCGATCTCCACGACCTGGCGCTGGCCGAGGGAGAGATTCTCCACGATATCTGCCGCGCGGACGCCATGGCCCGGGAAAATCCGGTCCATCGTGCACATGGATCATTTCCGCCCGCTTTCTTCTGCCCACCCGAATGCCCCTGAGCGGCGGGATGGAAGACCTTCATGTTTTCCACGACCGACAGGTTCGGGCAGAGACTCAGCTCCTGGAATACCGCCCTTATGCCCAGACTGTTTGCGGCGCTCACGCTGTAGTCCGACCGCAGCGGCGCGCCATTCATGAGCACGCTCCCCGAGCTCGGGCGGAGCGCGCCTATGAGTATGTTGACCAGGGTGGACTTACCGGCGCCGTTGTGTCCGACGATCCCCAGTGTCTCGCCCTCGAGAATCGAAAGAGTGAGGTTGTTCAGGGCCTGGGAGTGAACGAAGAGCTTGTTGACGTCCTCGAGCTGGAAAAGCGTACGTGCTGCGGCCATTTTCTCTTGCACTGTGCAATGGTTTTGAGGGGGCGGCTTCACGCCATTTCAGATGCGAAGCCGCTTCCCCTATTGCGTCAGGCGGGAGTCCGCTCAGCTCCCGATCGGATCAGACGGGGCAGGCATTCCCGACGTCTCGTTCTTGATGAGGGTCTGTACCCAGTCCTGCGGGTAGAAGAGCGACGCAACGCCACCCTTCTCCGTGTGCGCCAGGAACCAGTCGAGCTTGCTCTCAGGAATCACCAGGGGGTTGACCTTCATCTCGTGCGGAACCTTCTTTCCGTTCAGCACCTCGAGGGCAACCCAGAATGCCATCTGTACCGATGCCGGCTGACTGCATGCCGACCACGAGTGGAACCCCTGCGAGTCCTTCAGCTGCTTCCAGATGGCGAGCTCGTCGTAGCGGTTGCCCATCATCACCATCGGAACGGGGCGCCCCGCGGCCTGGAAGGCCTGAACAGCGCCGTAGCCGTCTCCGCCCTGGTCGACGACAGCGTCGATCTTGGGAAGTGAGGGAAGGATGCCCGCCACAGCCTTCTGCGCGGTCGCTTCGTCCCAGTTGCCGTAGACCTCTCCCACGACCTTCAGGCCGGGGTAGTTCTTCAGCCCCTCAGCGATCCCCTTGTGGATCGCATCGTTGACGAATGTCCCCGGCAGCCCGCGGATTTCCAGGATGTTCCCTGTCTTCGTCAGGTTTTTGGCGATGTACTCCACCTCGTTCCGTCCATACCATTCGAAATCGATGACGAGGTTATAGGCCTTGGGACTGGTCACCACGTTGTCGAATGAGATGACCGGAATCCCGGCGGCGGCCGCCTGTTCGACCGCTCCGTTCAAGGCCGTCGGAGACGACGCATCCAGCACGATGGCGTTATAGCCCTCGAGGATGAGGTTCTGGATCTGGGCAGCCTGTTCGGCGGCCGAGCTCTCGTTCGTCGTGAACGCTTGAGCGTCGGCGATGAGCCCCTCCCCCTTTGCCTTATCCACGACAAATTGCCAGTCCCGCAGCATCTGCTGGCGCCACGAATTGGCCGCATAGTCGTTGCTGAAGGCGATCCGCCACTTTCCTTCAGCGAACAACCCAACAGCTAGGAACAAAATGAAAAGGATGAAGATTGATCGTTTCATCCCGTACCTCCTTGAAATGGAATTCTGTTTGAAAGATATTTTGTGCGCGGCGAGAGTCAAGAAAATTATGACCGGAGGGCCTCGTCCATGGAGATGCCGGCCATCATCAGGCCGATCTGCTCGACGCTGGCCTGGCCACGGGCCAGCACTCCGGTGATCCGGCCCTCATACATGACCGCAATCCGGTCCGAAAGGGCCTGGATCTCGTCCAAGTCTTCCGAAATGAGGAGGATTCCGACTCCGGCCTCTCGCTGGGCAAGCAGGCGCTCGTGAATATAGCCCGTGGCGCTGATATCCACGCCGCGGGTCGGCTGCGCGGCAACCAGGACCGACGGGTGCCGGGAGAGCTCGCGGGCCATGATCAGCTTTTGAATGTTTCCTCCGGAAAGGTTTTTCAGCGGAGTTTCGAGGCTCGGGGTTTTCACGGCATACTCCTTCACCAGCGCGGAGGCGTGCTCCTGCATGCGCGCCAGGCTGAGGAAAATGCCGCGCGCGTACGGCGGGGAGGAGTGGTCGTGGAGAAACACGTTGTCGCGCACGGAGAACTCGCGTATTGCGCCGTCCCGCATGCGCTCCTCGGGGATGTAGGCCATGCCGGCATCCACCCTCTGGTTGAGAGTTGCCAGGGTGATGTCGCGCCCCTCGATCGTGACAGTCCCGGCTGTCGGCCGGCGCATGCCGGCCAGGCACTCGGCAAGCTCGCGCTGTCCGTTGCCCGAGACGCCCGCGAGTCCCACGATTTCTCCCCCCAGAATGGTGAGATCGATGCCGCGTAATGCCTCGGTGCCCCGGTCCCCCTGGGCCCGCAGCCCCTGGACTTGCAGGCGCGCCTGTCCGGGCTCGCGAGGCCGCGGGACAAGCTCCTTGAGCTCGCGGCCCACCATCATCGTGACGAGCTCGGAGCGGCTTACCGACTGCGTGGGCCGGGTGCCGATCACCTTGCCGTCCCGCAGGACCGTCACACGGTCGCTGATTGCCATGACTTCGTGCAGCTTGTGGGAGATGAATACGAGTGAATGGCCCTCCGCCACCATGCGCTTAAGGGTGGCGAAGAGGTCTTTGACCTCCTGTGGAGTGAGCACGGCAGTCGGTTCGTCCAGGATGATCAGGCGCGCCCCCCGGTACAGCGCCTTCATGATCTCCACGCGCTGCTGCTCTCCGACGGAAAGCTGCCAGACGTACGCGTGAGGATCCATCGCAAGCCCGTATTCCTCAGAGAGCGCGCGGATCCGGGCAGCGACTTTTTTCAGGTCCAGAAGCGGCCCGCGGGAGGAGCGCTGGCCAAGGGCCACATTCTGCGCCACGGTCATGGTCGGCACGAGCATGAAGTGCTGGTGAATCATGCCGATGCCCGCCCGGATTGCGTCTGCCGGCGAATGAAACATGAGCTTCTTGCCGTCGATGAAGATTTCACCCTCGTCCGGCTGGTACAGGCCGTAGAGCTGCCGCATCAGCGTGCTCTTTCCCGCGCCGTTTTCACCGAGGAGGGCGTGCACCTCTCCGGGCTCGACGTCGAAACAGACCCGGGAATTGGCTACCACGCCGGGGAAGCACTTCACTATGTCGCGCATTTCCGCGTGACGCATTCTCACTCCGCCTTCAATCGTGTCCCTTCTCCATCTGCGATGGAGAAGGGAACACGAATTGAAATCTATGCTTACGGTTGAACTACAATCGAGCCCTTGGTGATGCCCTGGATGCCGCGTCACCGGCCGACTTCACGCTCGCCGGGAGCTTGTAGGCAGGGTTGTACGCGATCTTCAGGCCGCCGTTTGCCAGCGTGAGCGTGTACTGGGTGCCGCCCAGGACGCCTGCCTTGTGCTTGGCGATTATGTCCCGGAGCATTCCCGTCCAGTCGTACACCTGGCTCGCGACGACCAGCGCGGAGGCAAGCGCGGCCTGGTCGGATTGGGTGCCGAACCAGAGAACGCTTCCCTTGTCCTTTGCCGCGCCGATGGAGCCGACCACCGACTGCGAGGATCCTGTCAGCACGTCCGCGCCGCTTGCAATGTGGGTCTTCGCGGCAGCCGCCATGAGGGCGACGTCGGAGAACGAGCCGGTCCACGTCTTGGAAATCGTGATGCTCTTGTCCACCGACTGCACGCCCTGCAGGAATCCATCGATGTACGTCTTGGCATCCCCGACCTCTACCGGACCGGTGACCCCGATTTTCCTGCTCTTGGTCACCTTGGCTGCGATCACGCCGTTCACGTATCCGCCCTGCTCGGCTGCCGCGGTGTAGGCGTAGACGTTCGGAAGCCCGAACGTGTTGACGTCCGTGCCCCAGGCGAATGTCACGTCGGGAAAGTCCTTCGCGATCTCCTGCACCGAGGAGCCGTACTGCGATCCGTGGGCAATGACGATGTCAAAGCCCTGGCTTGCATAGTCGCGGACAGCCGCCGCGGCGTCCGGCACGTTGTACATGTTTTCAGAGAACTTGAGATCGAGCGCCGAAGCGCCCCCCATCTCTTTCTGTATCGCCTGCAGGGCGCTCCACATGGACTGGCTGAATGCCATGTCCGTTGTCGCGCTGGGCATCACGACGGCGATGCGGAACGGCGCGGCGGTGACGGCCGCGGCAATTGCGACCCCCAGCACCACTGCGATGAATAAGACTCTCCTCTTCATTCCGATTCTCCTTTCAGAACCTGAACGGATACCAGGACGGCCGACGGCCGCTTTTCTTTTCTCTGCTAATTCTCCCCTCTCTCGAAGGGCTTGTTCAAGGCGGCAGGCTGACGCATCCGGTTGACCGTAATGGTCAGGGCCGCGATGGTCAGCAGGTAGGGCAGCATGACCGCGACGCTGGAGGGAATCTTGACGCCCAGGACCTGCATCCAGAGCTGCAATCGAATTGACCACGCTGAAAAGAAGCGCACCGCCCATCACCCCGATCGGGTTCCAGCCGCCAAAGTAGACGAGCGCCACGGCGATGAAGCCCTGACCCGCGGTCAGGTTGTCCTGGAAAAGATTGAGCAGGCGAGATGGAAAGAGAGGCGCCTGCGATTCCCGCCAGAGTGGAGCCCAGGCAGACGCTGAGATAGCGGATGCGGTCGACGCTGATCCCCAGGGAGTCGGCCGCGGCGGGATTCTGGCCCACCGATTTGATCCGCAGCCCCAGGGTCGTCTTTTCGAGCATCCACCAGACCAGGGGCACGAGGAGGAAGGCACCGTAGACGGGAATGCTGTTGCGGAAGAGGATCGGCCCGACGAACGGGATGTCCCCCAGAAGCGGGATCGCGACCGGCGGGAAACCCTGCACCGTCTTCACCGTTCCGATCAGGATCTTGAAGAGCAGGCTCGACATGCCCAGACCGAACATGTACAGCCCGATGCCGCTCACGCCCTGCTCGGCCTTGAGGGTGACGCTCACGAAGGACATCAGCAGTCCCATCAACAGGCCCGACGATGGCCGCGGCAAGCAGGCCCAGCCACAGGCTCCCCGTTGTCAGCGCCACGTAGAACGCGGCGAACGCGCTGAGCAGCATGATGCCGTCCACGCCGAGGTTCACCACGCCGGAGCTCTGCGCGATGGTCTCTCCGAGGGCCGCATACAGGAACGGAGTGGCCAGGCTGACCATCGTGTTGAGGATTCCCGATCACCACGGTGAGGGAGAAGACGCTCTTCATGCGTCCTCCGCGCGTCCTCTGCCGCGGCCGCCCATTTCCGGGACCAGAGCGCCGAGCCGGAGACGAACAGCACGACCAGGCCAAGGAGCGCCATCACCAGGGAGGAGGGGACCTGGACGGCGCGCTGCATCGTGTCCGCGCCCACGAGCAGCCCGCCGAAGAGGATGGAGGCGGGGATCAGGCCCAGCGGATGCAGGCTGCCGAGGAGGGCGGCCACGATTCCCGTGAATCCATAGCCGCTGGTGAGCCCTTCCAGCAGACGATGCTGGACGCCGATGACCTCCAGCACCCCCGCAAGTCCGGCGAAACCCCCGGCCAGGGTCAGGGAGAGCGCCTGGTAGGTGGGCACGTTGATGCCGGAGTACCGCGAGGCGTCAGGATTCAGACCCACTGCCCGGATATTGTAACCGATCGTCGTTCGCCAGAGAAAAATGTACACGACCACGGCAAGCACGACTGCGACTATCGCCCCCGCGTGAAGGAGCGTGCGCGGCACCAGCCGCGGAAGCCAGACTTGCGCCGGGCAATTGCGCCGATTGCGCCAGGAATGTCCTTGCCTTGACGCCCTCGGGATCCATGAGCGGGCCCTGCAGGAGAAGGTTCATGAGCTGCAGGGCGATCGAGTTCATCATGATCGTGCTGAGGATCTCGTTCACCCTCAGCCGTGCTTTGAGGATTCCGGGAACGAATCCCCACGCAGACCCGGCCAGGAAGCCGGCGATCATGGTCGACGGGTATGAGCAGCCACCCGGGCCAGGAAGGGAATGTCAGCGGGAACCAGGCGGCCATCAGCGCGCCGGCGATGATCTGCCCTTCGCCGCCGATGTTGATCACGTTGGCGCGGAACGCGATGCAGATTCCAAGGCCGACCAGCAGGAGAGGAGTGGCCTTCACCAGGGTCTGCGTCAGCCCGAACCTGGTGCCGACCGCGCCCCTGACCAGCGCCGCATAGGCGGCAATGGGATCCGCCTTGAGGACCACCAGCATGATCGCGCCGATGGCCAGCGCCACGACCACTCCTGCCATGGGCAGCAGGACCTTGAGGGCGAGGCCGCTCCAGTCAGTCGCGGGCCGTCGCGATTGTTGTAAGTCTGCGGATGAAGACGCGGGCGGCACGTGACACGATACACTCCCGAGAGTATCCTGCGCAACAGGATTTCCCGGGATGGTCCGATTCACGTTGAACGGCGACATTGTCGAGGCGGAAGGTGAGCGGACGCTCCTTTCCTGGCTGCGCGGCGAGGCACTCCTCACCGGGGCAAAGAATGCCTGCGGCGAAGGGACGTGCGGAGCCTGCTCGGTCATCGTGGACGGGTCTCTGCTCACATCGTGCACAATCCCCCTGGCAAAGATGGCCGGGCAAGTCGATCACCACGGTGGAAGGAATCCAGACATCGGAAATGGACGCGTACGTGCGCGCGTTCTCCGAAGCCGGGGCGGTCCAGTGCGGCTTCTGCACGCCGGGCATGGTGATTGCCGCAAAGGCCCTCCTGGACAAGAACCCGAGCCCCACCCCGGCCCAGGTGCGCGCCGGCCTGCGCCGCAATCTTTGCCGCTGCACAGGCTACGGGAAGATCGTTGCAGGCGTGCTTCTTGCGGCGCGCTACAGGAACGCTGCCGAGCGCGCCGGCGTCGATGCCGCGGCCACCGCGGCGCCGGGCGCGGCACCGCCTGCGGCCGTCGGCATCGGGGCGCGGGTGCGCCGCGTGGACGCCGCGGCCAAGGCGCGCGGAACAGCCATGTACGTGGACGATTTTGCCGAGCCGGGCATGCTCTTCGGCGCTGCTCTCAGGACGCCTTCTCCGCGCGCCCGCCTGCTTTCGCTGGATGTTTCCGCGGCGCGCGCGCTCGCCGGCGTGGCCGCGGTCGCGACCTGGAAAGAGATCCCCGGCAACCGCTTCACAGGGCACGTGGTCGCTGACTGGCCCACGCTCGTTGCCGTGGGAGAAGTGACCCGCTACGTCGGAGATGCGATAGCCCTCGTTGCCGCGGAGTCTCCCGAAGTTGCGGGGGAGGCCCTTGCCCTCATCAAAGCGGAATACGAAATACTGGAGCCGCTGCGATCCCCCGAAGCCGCGCTCGCCCCTGGTGCCCCGGCAATTCATCCGCGGGGAAATGTGCTTACCCGGCTCGCGCTCAAACGAGGCGATGCGGAAAAGGCTCTTGCGTCTGCCGCGCATGTCGTGCATGCCAGCTTTACGACCCCTTTCACGGACCACGCATTCATGGAGCCGGAAAGCGCCCTCGCGTATCCTCCTGACCAGGACGGGGTCGTTCTGGTTCTTACTGGGGAGCAGAACGTCTACGACGGGCGGAGGTACGTGGCCGATACCCTCGGTCTTTCCCCGGACAAGGTGCGCGTGGTCTCGGCATATGTAGGAGGAGGGTTCGGCGGGAAAGAGGACCAGACGGTTCAGCATCACGCAGCTCTCCTTGCCTTGCTCTCGAACCGGCCGGTCAAATGCACGCTGGGCAGGGCGGAGAGCATGCGCGTGCACGTCAAGCGGCACCCGATGTCCATCAACCTGAGCATGGGGTGTGACGCGCAAGGCAAGCTTGTCGGGTATCGTGCACGCATCGTGGCGGACACCGGCGCCTATGCCTCCCTCGGCGGACCTGTCCTTCACCGCGCGGTCGCTCACTCCGGAGGGCCGTATGCGTATCAGACAATCGACGTCGAGGGAATGGCCGTGTTCACGAACAACCCGCCCGCGGGCGCCTTCAGGGGATTCGGGGTGCCCCAGGTCAATTTCGCATTCGAGAGCGCTCTGGATCTTCTGGCGAAGAAGGCCGGCCTCTCGCCCTGGGAGATACGGTTTCGCAACGCGATCCGGCCCGGAGACATGCTTCCCAACGGGCAGATTGCAGGTCCGGACACAGCCCTGGAAGAATGCCTCCTTGCCGTGAAGCAGGATTTCGAGGCGGCGCGCGGCCGCGCGGGAGTGGCCTGCGGCTTCAAGAACACCGGTCTCGGCATGGGGCACAAGGACGTGGGACGCTGCGTGCTGAAGGTGGAGATCGATCATGTCGAGGTCCGCACGGGCGCGGCATGCATCGGCCAGGGGCTTGCCACGGTCCTCACGCAAATCGCCTGCGATGTGCTCTCCCTCGATCCCGCGCGCGTACGCGTTGCGCTTCCCGACACCTTCAACACCCCGGACTCGGGCACGACAACTGCATCCCGCCAGACGCTGGTGACAGGAGAGGCCTGTCGGCGTGCGTGCATCGCGGCGCGCGAGGCGCTGGGGGGGGTGGGGGCGGGTGGCGAACAGGCAGGCGCCTTCCCTCTGGCGATGCTGGCAGGCGGGGAGTTCCGCGGCGAGTATGAGGCGATTACCGATCCATTCGAGTCAGACAAGACCAATCCCATCCGGGACGTGGCGTATAGCTACGCCTGCCAGGTGGTGGTCCTCGGTGAGGACGGCCGGATCGAGCGCGTGGTGGCGGCCCACGACTCCGGCGTAGTGGTGAACCCTCTCGCATTCGAAGGCCAGGTCGAGGGCGGTGTGGTAATGGGGCTCGGGTTCGCTCTCACCGAGCGCTTTCCACTTGTCGATTGCGTTCCCACGGCGAAATTCGGACAGCTCGGACTGCTGAGGGCCACGGAAGTGCCGCCTGTTCAGACGATCATCATCAGAAAGGCCGTGGCCGCACCCGGGGCCGCGGGCGCTGCCGCTGAATCGGCGGGGCGACCGGCGCCGCATACGGCGCAAAGGGCATCGGGGAGATCAGCTCGATCCCCACGGCCGCTGCCGTGGCCGGCGCCTACTTTGCTCGCGACGGAAAGCTCAGGACCAGCCTTCCGCTGGACGGAACGCCGTACAGCAGGTGAGGACTTTCGGTCGATCAGAGGCGCGCCTGATCCCATTTCCACGAGGGCGGTGTGCTACCGAACACAAGACCGCACGGCCTCTTGCGGGGGAACTACTGACTACGCCACTCCATTCTCTCGTAGACATCCTTTCGGTGGCAAATACCCAGAATCAGGATGTCTGCGCCTTCAATTTTCAGAACGATCCGATAGTCCCCAACCCTCAGCTTTCTATAGCCTTTGAGTGTTCTTCTCAATGGCTCCGAGTACTTCTCCGGGGACACTAGAAGCCTCTGCTCGATGGCGGTCTTGATCCGTTTCTGGATAGTTCGGTTGAGTTTGGAAATGTCCTTCGCTTTGACGTCCGGATGATACCGGATGCGGTAGGGCACCTCTATTCCCAGACTTCAGTGTGCGTCAAGGTTTTGCGACCGGCCAGTGCCGCAACGCGCTCATCCGCGATGCGGACAAGCACAGCATCCTCATGGATTTCCAGAGCTTCCCGGACCAAGTCGCGAGTCACCATGGACAGGGACAATCCTCTCTCCTGAGCCATTCTCTCGATCAGAGAATAAATCGGTTTCTCCAGAGCAACGTTGATGCGCGGATTCTTGGTAGGCATTACGTACCTCCAGCTCCAAGTGTAACACTTCTGAGACACCGTGGCAAGAGCCCGACGAGGGTCACGACGCTCTCCTCTATTCCTCCACCGGTCTTGAAAGCCGAAAAGGTACGCGATAAAGATAGCAGGGAGATGACAAGATTCGGCCCAAAGAGCCATGGAGACGGGCCTCCTCGCGGCTTCGAAACCCCGAGGATGATACGTGAGGAGAACAATGGCCGGAAATGAGAGAACACCGCCCAAGAGGAAGTCTCACGGCAAGCCCCCATCCAGCGCGAGGCTCGACCGGATGATCGCCGAGGCCGTCGTCGACGCCTATGGGGAGTCCGAGCAGATAGTTGGCTTCTACACGATGCTCGAAGACAACCTTGTAGTGCCCTTCGACACCGAGATTCTTGGCGTCGAAGTCACGGTCGAGCGGATTGACATGACCGATTATGAACAAATCGTTGCTGTCTGTACGCGCGGGAAGTCGCGCCAGCGCGTCCCCATCCTCGACCTACCGTTGCCCGATCCACCTCCCGCGGGCGCGGAGTGGATCGACGCCTATCGCCGCTGGGCGCGAGGGAAATAACCATGGCCAATCGACAGATCGATCCAGACAAGCTTCGGGCTGCCCTCCGCAGGCTGGGCGATGATCACGTGTTTTACATGTTGAACGAGGCTATCGACCTCTTGCCCCAGGCTAGTTCATGACCGCCTGAAAGAGTTCTATAAAGTATCTTCCATCGGAGCTCTTTTCGGGCTATACTGTGCGCATGGCTCGTCGGCCGGTCCCTATCAGTCTCGGGGCTGAGGATCTCGCTGAGATCGAGTCCCTGTTGCGAGGCGGAGTTCAGCAGGTGCGCGTTGTCCTGCGCGCCCTTGCCCTGCGGCAGCTATCGGCGGGTCACGACGGCGCCACAGGTTGCGCAGACCGTTCCTCTGACTGCAAAGGCGATCCGAGAGATCGCCCACCGCTACAACGGAGGCGGCTTGGAGGGCGCTCTGTACGAAAAGCAGCGACCTGGAGCCAGACAGATTCTCGACGATTCTCAGAAGCAGCGCATTGTTGCCATGGTGTGCAGTCAGCCGCCGGAAGGCCGGGCTCGCTGGACGGTGCGCTTGGTGGCTCAGGAGGCAGTCAGGCGTAAGCTGGTTCCTCGCGTGGGTCGAGAAACGATCCGGGTCCTTTTGGAAAGCCACGACTTGAAGCCGTGGCGGGAAAAAAATGTGGTGCGTGGCAGACCTGACCCCAGAGTACATCCAAAAGATGGAAGACGTGCTGGCCGTGTATGAGAGGCCCTACGATCGCATCTGAGCCGGTGGTGTGCCTGGACGAGAAGCCGGTGTCGCTACACCGCGACGTGCGCCCGCCGACCCCGGCCAAGCCCGGTAAGCCCGCCAAACGCGACAACGAGTACGAACGCTGCGGAACGGCGAATGTGTTTGGCGTCGTAGAGCCCAAGGCCGGTCGACACTTCACCACGGCCACGCTCGGATCGGTCCGGGTCTGCAGTTCGCCCGCCTGATCGGATACCTCGCCGAGCGGTATCCCTCGGCCCGCACGATCCACTTGGTCATGGACAACCTGAACACGCACGGCCCCAAGTCGCTGATGGATTGTTTCGGCCAGGAGGAGGGCCGTCGCCTCTGGGAGCGGTTCACCATACACTACACACCCAAACATGGAAGCTGGCTCAATCAGGCGGAGATCGAACTGAGCCTGTACTCTCGGCAATGTCTGGGCACCCGGAGGTTCCTGGATCTGGGGTTCCTGCAGCGGGAGACCAGAGCATGGAATCGCCAAACCGACCGCAAGCGAACGACGATCAACTGGAAGTTTACGCGGCGCAAGGCTCGCAAGACGTTTCGCTATGAGAAGCCGGCCCGTCGTGGTCGTGCGAACTAGATCCCGTTTCCGGAAAGGCTGACCGGCCGACGCCACAGCTTTGCCCATCAGCCTCTTGCCATCTCCGAATGCCTGCAAAGGACTTGGAAAATGCTGCGACGGGAGTCCCCGAGCATCGGATTCTCTACTCGCCAATCGCACCAGGAAAGCCTCTTGACCATCCTGATGCGCCAGAGGCTCAGAGATATAGAACCTTTTCAGGCGGTCAGAGACCTAAGCTCCTGAAGCTGGTCAAGCGTTACCTCGATCCGTCAGAGCTTGAACCGGATGGCAAGGATAGAGGGAACCTGCTCTCCGACGTGAAGGCTTTCGAGAAAGCGAGCTTGTCCGGCGAGTACTACGAGAGCTTCAACGTCAACTCGAAGAACTGCACGGAGAAATCCACCGGCACCAGGGCGTGGATCGCCGATTGTCACCGGCTTCTCGACTGCTGCACGACCCAGGCAAAGAAGGGCGATCCTGTCGATGTGCGTCAGGCCTTCGAAATCATCTTCGGGTTGTTGGACCATATCGACGAGTGTCTTGATGACGTCATCTTCTTCGCCGACGAGGCGGGATCCTGGCAGGTTGGCGTCGATTGGAACAAGGTTCTGCCTTCCTGGTTCAGAGTGCTTTCAGCAACTGCGGGCCCGAAGAGTACGCCGAGAGGATCACTGTTTTGCTGGAACACCACTGCAACAGCGAGAGCGAAAAGATGCTCTCCGTCGCACGCAGGAAGGGGACACCGCAGCAACGCAAGGCCTTTCCGATATCGTAGATCGTAATGCAGGTCAGCGACCACGTGGAAGGAAACCATGAGCGAGTACCAGTATTACGAGTTCCAGGCGATCGACCGGCCGCTCAGCGCGAAGGAGATGAGCGAGCTGCGGTCGTACTCGACGCGGGCCCGCATCACGACGACGAGCTTCGTCAACCACTACGAGTGGGGCAGTTTCAAGGGCGACGGCGACGTGTGGATGGAAAAGTACTTCGACGCTTTCCTCTACCTCGCCAATTGGGGCACGCACATGCTCAAGCTGAGCCTACCTTCGAGGCTGCTCGACCCGGGCAATGGCCATTAAGTATTGCGGTGGCGACCGCGCATTCATCCGCGAAAAAGCCGGCAAGGTTATCCTGACCTACCTGTCCGACGACGAGGAGGACGACGAGTGGAGCGAGGGCGAAGGCCAACTGTCTTCGATGATCTCCGTGCGGGCCGAGCTGGCGCGCGGCGACCTGCGGGCCTTGTACCTGGGTTGGCTCCTTCGTGCGCAAGCCGGGGAGCTCGACGACGAAGATATCGAGCCGCCCGTTCCGCCAGGCCTCGGTCAGCTCAGCGCCTCGCTGGAAAGCCTGGCCTCGTTCCTACGCATTGACGGCGACCTGCTGCACGTCGCCGCTGAGACCAGCAGGTCGCTTGGAAACACGAATTTGGATCGGAACGAGGTCCGAACGTGGGTCGGCAAGCTCGTAACCAAGGAGAAGGACGAGCTGATCATTGATCTCATGGTGCACACTGACCACGCTCCGGTCATGGAGCTGCTGCAGCGTTTCCTCAAGGAGCGATCGGCTGAAGCCGAGACGGGCACGGTTCCGAAGCGGACTGTGAAACAACTCCTCCGG
>CAWGAC010000008.1:0-451560 GCA_963820435.1 uncultured Spirochaetota bacterium
CGTGCGGGAGGAGGAGCTGGAGCGTCACTTTGAGGACATCCTCGGGAAGCTCCAGTTCTCCGAGGCCATGCTCGACTGGATGCGGGAGGCGCTGCGGCAGAGCCAGAAGGAGAAGGCGGAGTTCCACCGCCGCGCCATCGAGAAGCTGAACGCTCAGTACGCCAAGCTGCAGAACCGTATCGACCAAATCTACCTGGACAAGCTGGACGGAGAGGTGGAGGAAGCGTTCTACCGCCGCAACGTCTCGGCGTGGCGTGAGGAGCAGGCGCAGATCCGGGCCCGGATCGAGCGGCATGAGAAGGCGGACCAGAACTACATCGAGCAGGGGATCCGGCTCTTGGAGATCGCCCGGAACGCCCAGGAGTTCTACCGGACCCGTGGCCAAGCCGAGCGCGCGGCCCTCCTGGGCTTCATCCTGTCCGGCTCAATCCTTCAAGGTGACCAGGTGGTCCCGGCCTTCAAGCCTCCCTTCGACTTCATCCACAGGATCGCCCAGGAAACAAAAAAGGCAGCCGGCGATGTGCCGACTGCCTGTCCAATCCTGCTCCCCCGGCGGACTCGAACCAGCGGTGAGGCGCGTGAACGCAGCGGATCGGCGTGGAGAGAGTGCGGCCGGGGGTTTTCGATGGGGAGTGTCGGCGGTCCAGGGCTGGCGGGAACCGAAGGCTTATCGGCTTGTCAGGCCGCCTTCTTCGACCCGCACTGCTTCACCAAGTCCCAGCTCCTGCAGAATCTGTTGCAGCTCCGCCGCCAGACTTCCCGCGGTGTCGGCCTTCACTGTGACTGTGAACTCCAGGCCAATCCGGAGGTCGGAGCCCGACCGCAGCTTCGGCAGAATCTTCGTCCCGAGACGGTTCCAGACCTCGGGCGGAACCGTTCCGACGAGGCGCAGCGTCTTCGTGGTGGCGCCAGGCGCGGGCTCGGGTCCCGGTGCCGGGCTCGGCTCAGGCGCGATGATGGGTTCGGGACCAGGCTGGGGACTCGGGCCCGGCCCAGGCTCGGGTGGAGCACCCGACTTGAGCGCCTTCGCCGAATCCTTCCTCAGCAGGAACACGCCGGCGTCGAAGGCGACCTCGTCCGGCGCAACCAACTCCTCGAACCACACCCGCTCGTAGCTGCCGTCGGGCTTCCGGCCCGACGCCAAGCCAAAGTCGCCCCTGCTCACGAACTCGACGATCTTGCCTCTAAGGATCGCATCGGGATCCACGAGGCGGGTGAGCGAGCCGTTGAGGAAGCTCTGCCGCAGACTCGCGAGCGGCCACGCCCCGGACTCCTTCAAGCGCCGGCGGCCAGTTGCGCTCGATGTATCCGGCGCCAACGGACTCGTTGAGGAGCGCCTCGGACTTGAGCGCGGCGATGACCCGGCCGCACAGGGTCTCGCCGCTCGAAGAATGCCCCGCGCCGAGGTCGATCACCTTGAGGCCGTCGGTCTCCTGCCCGTCGGCAACGACCGCGAAACGATAGTCGCCCCAGACCTCGTCCTTCGCCGCCTCTTCCGCGTCCTTGACCTTCGACTGAAGCTCCGCCCGGTCGCTCTTGTCGAACTCACCGCCGAGCGTGCCCTCGGCGACCTCGCGCGCCACCCGCTTCCACGCGAGCCCCAGCTCCACCTTGTCGCGCAGGTCCCGGCCCGGCTTCTTGAGGCACCAGACGAGCGCTCCCGGATAGAGCCGCGGCGACTTTCCGCGCTGGCGCGTCCACTCGGCGAGCTGCGCGCGCAACGAGCCGCCTCCCGACCATTCCACCTCCGGATCGGCTACGACGAGAGTCAGTCTCGGCGTGTCCGGGATCTCCGCCCCATCGCCCGGGAAGGCAACGACGGAGATGCTCGCGCCGCGCCGGAACTCCTCCTCGACGAGCTTGCGCAGCGCGGGCTTGACCTCCGTCTCCTCGTCGAGCGACGCGCGCCGGTCGCTCACCACCTTCTTCATGGTCGGCTGGTAGCCGATGCGGAAGCCGTCCGCGCCCGTCTTGCGGATGAAGTACGACCTGCCTTCGAGAACCAACGCGGCGTTGTCGATCGATGTCGTGTCCAGCTCGGGCTCGCCGAGCGCGAAGCGCAGCTCGGGAAGATGCGCGACCTTGTCGGTCTGCCCGCCCGACGACTCGAAGAGGATCGCGGTGCCGACGCGCCGGTGGATGTCCCGCAGCGGTCCTTTGGTGTCGGCGTCGAGCGCCTTGCTGTGCGCCTGCTCGCCGGCGATGTCCGTGTCGATCGCGGCGACGAGCCGCGACTCGCCGAGCTGACCCAGTACGACGCTTCGGAATCCGGGCTCCGCGAGCGGCGCCGAGCCGAGCGTGATGAGCGGCTCGGTGCGAGCCTTGCTGGTAGCCGTCCTGGGCTGCGATCGAGATCCACTGCGCCAGCATCGCCAGCGTGCCGCGCGTCTGCTGGTACTGCGGCAGCGCCTGCCACTTGCGCTGGAACACCGACAGCGTCGCCGGATGGAACGGGTAGCAGGCCTCGAAGCGGCGCTGCAGGAATCTCGCGCGCCTTGGCCTCGGTCGCGGCCGAGTCCACCGCCGTCCACTCGGGCGGAAGTTGCGCCCGCCGCTCGAAGCACCAGTCGCCGTAGGCCTTGGCGACGTTCTTCCGGATCTTCTCGCTTCCCAGGTCCTGGAAGAGCCGCCGCCGGACGACCTCGCTGATCTCGGTCTCGTCGTTGGCGATCAGGTCCTTGGCGACGCGCCGCACCACCTTCGAGATCCTGTCCTGCCACTCCTGATCCGTCGCGGTCATCTCGACCTGGCTGCGCGGCAGGCTGATCACCGCCGCCCCATGCGTGGTGCCGGTGGTGGCGACCGTCAGGTTCTGGATGAAGGCGTAGAACGATTCGGCGCTGCCGCGGTGGCGGTTCAGGTAGTTCAGCACCTCATCGAACAGCAGGAGCACCGGCGCGCCGGCCGCCTGGAAGACCCGCGCGATGGCATCGGTGCCGGGGGGCGTGGTCTTTGCCGCGGGGCCAAGCGCCTCGACGCCCTTGTCGCCCGCGAGCTGGCGGGCGATGTCGATCCACGGCGTCTCGCGCCCCGGCTGCGGGTCCCAGGCGTTGCCCACGAACACGGCGACCTTCGCCTTGGGCACAGAACCGACGCCCGCTTCGCGCACCAGCGTCGGCGACCCCGTCGTAGCCGGCCACGGCGTCTCCGTTTTTCGCCAGGTGGTACAGCGTGGTGAGCGTGTGCGTCTTGCCGCCGCCGAACTGGGTGATGAGCGTGAGCACCGGCGACGTGTTGTCGGTTCTCCCGGAGAGCCGGCGCAGCACCATGCCCGCGTGCTCGCGCAGCGCCCGCGTGAAGCAGGTGCGCGCGAAGAACTGCGCAGGGTCGCGATAGTCCTCCGGCGCCGTCCCGGCCACGACCTGCTCGAGGGCGATGGCGAACTCGTCCGGGTTGAACGAGCGGCCTTCGCGGACTTCCTTGCGCGGTGTGGCGATCTTGTACCAGGGTTCCATAGCGATCCTCCTACGGTCTCTGCATGCGGGCGAACAGGTCGGCCGCTGGTTGTTTTAGGCGCGCGAGGTTGGCATAGGCCACGGGCGCGAAGTTGCGCTGTCCGGCATACATCCGGTAGCGGATGCCGTCGGTGACGATCACGTCGCGCGTAACCCCAAGCGCCTCCACGTATCCCTTGGCCTGATCGAGCGCGCCTTCCACGCCCGCGCCCAGGCGCTTGGCCTCGATCACGAAGTGGCAGTTCTCCGGCGTGCGCGGCAGCGCCCGGAACACCGCCACGTCGATGTAGCGCCATTTGATGGCGATCCGTTCCGGCGGCCAGCCGAGCGCCCGCAGGAACGGCACCACGAAGTGCGCGATCAGCTCGTCCTCGCTCGGGTGCTCGCCGAAGGCTTGGCCGTCCTGGAGCAGCGGCACGAGATCGGCGGCCTGGGCGACGATTCCCTGCAAGGCGCCGGGCACCTGATCGAGCGGCGGCTCCTCGGCGGGCAGCTCCGGCAGTGCAGCCGTCTGCCAGTGGGTCGGGGGGGACTTGAGGAACCGCTCCGCGAAGTCCACGACCTCCTCGTTCCACGACCCGCGAGCAGCGCGGCGGGTTGGCGCCGAAGACCGCGCCCCCGAACGCATGCTCCGCGGGCAAGCGGCACCAGCGCACGCGCCGGGCGTGCTGCAGGTCCCAGCCGTTCACGTCGTCGAAGGCGTTCACGTACAGGTAGTCGCCGGCCACGAGGCCAACGGCGGCGATTGTTGCGATCCCCGTGCGCAGCAGGAACACATCCCCGGCTTTGACCTCGCTCGCGAAGCGCCGCACGAAGCCGCCCTCGAACTCGTCATCGTCGCGCTCGGGATTCCACGGTCCGGCGTCCCCTGGGCCGATCAGCGCGACGCCGTGCCGCAGGAAGACGTCGGCATACGCGCGCGATGCCGGCCCTCCCGAGATCTGCCAGACAGCGAAGGCAGGGGTTGTCATTCGCTGACCTCGATTTTTTCCAGTTCGCGGATGTATTCCTCTGGCAAGTGCCAGTATCTCCCCCCAGTGAGGATGAGATTTTTGTACGCAGCGTTTGGAAGTGGCGGGTTGGGCTGCGGGTCAGCGAAGTAGGCGAACACCGTGACTGGCCGCTGCTCGTCTCCACCGAGGAGGACCAAGCACTCGCGCCGGTAGTACGAGTTCTTGTCCCGTCCTGGCCTGAATCCCTCCGAGAGGTCGAGCTTGCCGACATCGAGATCGGCAATATCGTACACGACACCCCACACGTGCGCCCCGTCTTCTGCGACCACATCTGCAACTCCACAGCCACGCTCGACCGATTTCCGCGTGAAGGCGAGCTTGCGATCTTGCAGAACGGCGATTCCCGCGAAGCGAGACGATGGGCACCGCTCGCGCATCTGGTTCCAGTCCATGTTCGATCCGTAAGCGAAATAAAGCATCCTGCTACCTCGGGACCGCCAGCAGCATCGCGTCGATCAATCGCTTCTCTTCGCTCTCCTTCGGGTAGAGCGCGGAGAAGGCGTTGGCGAGGCGCAGGAAGTCGGGGCCGCGTTCCTGCTCGGCCTTGAGCAGCGCGCGCAGGGCGTTGGTGCGGCCGCCGGCCTGGAGGAGCATCGCCGCGTGGACGCGGTCGAGGGTCGTGGCCTCGCGGGCGGCAGCCAGGCTCTCGTCCGAAACCTCGACGCCTCCGAGTGTGCCGCGGCCGGCCGCGCCCGCGAACCTTCGGAGCCGCGCTCCAGGTCGGGGAAGAGCAATCCCCTGGAGCGGGTTGGTCGTCGTCGCCTCCTGCTCGAGCCGGGCGGCCACGGCCTGCGCGCCGTCCTCGCCGAAGAGCTGCTTCGCGCGCTCGGCGATCGGCAGCAGGCGCACGACGCCCTTCTTCGTCTCGATCACGCGGCCTTCCCACTTGGGAAGCTCGATGCCGAGCGGCTGCGCGAAGCGGCGCACGACATCGAAGACGAGCGTGAAGCCCTTGGCCTTGCCGCGGGAGGAGCCCTCTTCGTCGTCGTCCTCGTCGGACGGCTCCTCGTCCTCGCCTTCGTCGCTCGCGGCGTCCGCCTGCTCGCCGTTCGTGCTCTGGAGCGTCCAGAGGAAGAGCGCCGTGAGCCGCGCGTCCTCCTCGACGGCGCCGGCGGCGCCGTTGCGGGCCTTGGCCTCGGCGGTGCCGAGCACCTGGGCGAGGGCGCTCCGGCCCACGACCTCCCAGACCTTCTCCAGGTACTCGGCGAGCGCGACCTCGCGCCCGTCGGCGGTCTCGACCTTCGCGTAGCGGCTGAAGATCTCGAGCGCCGGCCCGATGCAGGCAAAGACGAGGTCGGCGCCGCGGACCCCTTCGCCTTGCAGGCGCTCCATCCAGTCGCCGACGCGGTTCGGCAGCTCGCGCAGGACGTCGGCCCAGTCGCCCACCCGGCATCGTCGGGGCGCGGGCGGCAGATGAGGTGGACGCTCGTGGCAAGGGCGGCGGACTCGCGGGCACGCAGCCGTGCGGCCATCTCAGTGGCAATTGGCCAGGAGCCGGTGATCGTCCAGCCGCCGCGGATCATGCCGGAGAGCAGCGCTTCCCAGCCTTCGGTCGTCTTGTGGGCGAAGACGACCGCAGCCGACGCCGTCCTCGCGCAGAACACGGCGGCCTTCGGCGAAGGCTCGGGCCATCGTCTCCTCGAACCAGGCGCGATCCTTTGTGCCGACCATTGTCGTGCTTGGTCTCGTCCTGCACAGCTTCGCGCCGCTTCGGGCGTCAGCGGATTCGCGAGGTCAAACGGATCGCGTAGGAGCGCGATGCTCCGGCAGCGCGCGCTTGAGCCAGACGAAGAAGAAGTCTGAGAGGTCCGCGTACGGAATGGCGTCGTAGTAGGGCGGGTCGGTGAACCAGACGTGCGCACGTCTCATCGGGCAGCGGATGACTCGCAGCGTCGGCTTGCTGCACTTGCCCAGTGCCACCGATGCCCGGCTACGCCTCAACGACCTCGTGACCATTGCATCGAGCGCTGTCCGAAAGTCCGCCGACTGCATCGGCAGACGGACTCGCTTCGGCAAAGTCCCAGACCATCGGAGCGCTTGTCGGCCGAACAGATGTGCGCACCTGCATCCTGGTTGTCTCCCAGACACGCCAGCGCGTTAGTAGATGTCCGCTAGGCGACTCAACGCGAGTGCCAGCAAGCTCCGTTGCCGCACCGTGTCGCGTCACAGCTGACGCATGCATCGCGATCAGCGTCACCAGCGCCACCTTCTGCCGCGCCGTGAAGAGGTCGCCCCACTGGAGCATGCCGTACCGCTGCACGCTGAACGCGCGGCCAGCGCCGAGCCGCACCGGCGGGCAGTCGGCTCATCCGGCACCGGGCAGAGGCCCTGCCTTCCGCCGCGCTCCCACTCGGCGAGGATCGCCGCGAGCCGCTCCTGCGCCTTGCGGACGGCCTCATAGTCGCGCTCCGTGGGCAGCCGGTAGTGCCGCCCCTGCTCGCCGGGCTTGAGCGTCACCACCGCCAGCATCCGCGCCCCGCCCGTGCGGCGGCCCTTCGCGTCGAAGATGACGTCGGCCCCGCCGCGCTGCGCCGCGAGCTGCGCGCGCACGCGCTCGGGCGGGAGCACCGCGCCGCAAGCGACGCACGTGGCCTTCGCGCGCGTCACCGTGCCGCCGGGCACTTCCTTCTCCGCCTTCGGCTCGAAGACCTCGAACTCGACGCGCGGCGGCTCGCCCGCGGGCCGCACGACGCGATGCTTGAGCGCCCGCCTGCGCTTCGCCTTCTTGCAGAGCCAGAACGAGCGCGCGAGCGGGATCTCCGCGCCGCAGTTCGGCGACTCGCAGCGCACGGTCCGCGCCCAGAGGTAGGCGATGGGCGTCGCGCCGTCCGGGTCCTTCGGATAGAGGTCGGCCAGCTCCTTCTCCGCCTGCCGCTTGATCTCCGCCCCGACGCGGCGCAGCTCCTCCGCGAGCTTCGGCCCGTGGCGCGGGATGTCCTCGAGCATCACCTTGAGGATCAGGCAGGCGACGGGGTTCAGATCGCTCGCGAACGCCTCGCACCCGAGCCGCAGCGCCTCGAGCGGGATCGAGCCGCCCCCCGCGAACGGGTCCACGACCAGCGGCGGCTCCTCGCCGTGCGCCGCCTTCACCAGCGCTCGGCTCACCTCGAGATAGGTGCGTTGCGCCGCGTTATCCCAGTTCGCGAAGTCCGCGATGAACTTGAGCAGCGCCTTGCGGAGGTCCTCGTCCGCGGGGCCGATCTTGCCCAAGAGCTGCGGCAACATCTCCCGCGCCTTCGCCTTGAACTCCCCCGGGCAGAGCGGATCGCACGGGTCCGGCCACAGCAGCGCGAGCAGCACCGCCCGGCTCGACGCCAGCGGCCGCCGCGCCCACCACAGGTGCAGCGTGCTCGGATGCCCGTGCCGGATCGACTTCTCCCGCGCCGCGTGCCGCGACACCTCGGCGATCGGGAAGTCCACCTCGGCAAGGCGCTTGCAGTCCTTGGGGATCATGCATTCATCTCCTCGTCGAGTGCCTTTTGAAACTTCGCCCATGCGCGACTAAACGCTGTTTGCGACCTATTTCCGGAACCAGGCCAGTGCTTGCCGAACTCCTTGTGCAGGTTGCGGCGCTGGAAGAACGTCGAGACGTCGATGGCCTTCTGCCCGGAGCCGCGTTTGCTGCGGTAGAACCGCAGGGCCGCTACGAACACGGTGTTGATCGCCCGGAGCAGCGGAGTCACGACGCCCGCGGTGTCGCGCTCACAGGCTTTTCGAAACGTTTCAGCCTGAGCACGCTTCCGACAGACTGACTCGAGCAACGTCCAGAGGAAGTTCAGCACCAGCCACTTCGCGTAGGCTCGCTCCGGATAGCCGCGCGCGGCGTAACTCGTTTCGCGCATGAGCCAGTAACGCGACAGGTAGTAGTTCGGATCGGCCGTGGGGAAGATTTGCGCGTACCAGCGCTCCTCGAAGAGGCGCTCTTTGCCCTCGCGAACGATCGAGGGATCCATGTCGCAGCCGGCAACGGACTGCGCGATCTCCTCCTTCTTCACAAGGCGCAGATGTCGGGTGCCTGCAGCCCGCCGCGCCTCCCTCTTTGTCATCCGTTTGCGGAGGTAGAGGTAGCTCAGCTTGCGGAACTGACGCTCGATTTCGATCTGGCGCCGATCGTTGGACATGAGGTCCGACGGGCGAATCGCGTTCTGCCAGTTCGTAGCAGAAACGATGCGGGATACGAGCGTCTCGAAGGTGTTGCCATTCTCATTCTGCGACCGGGGAACCCGATCACCCGGACGAGCACGCTCGCGCGAGGTCCCTTGCGGACGTTGCGAGCAAGAGTGCGAGTGGTCTGTTGGCCATTGATCACCTGGGGATTGGTGACGCGCAGGATGTTCCTTCCTCGGCTCGACTCCTGCGTCGCGTCGTCACAAACGATGGTGACTCCGTTGTTGTAGTACCAGAAGTACTCGGACTCGCGTGTGAGCGTGGCTTCCATGCCTCGGTTGATCGCGGTGCTACCAAGGAAGCCGCGAACGTTTCTGGCGAAAAGCCGAGTGCCGGCCCGCTCGAACAGCCCGGCCACCGAGAGATCTGTCATCGAAAACACCCACGATTCGATGTCGGTTTTGCTGTCGTAGCGATTGAAGACGCCAGCTGTGCGCACGCCGCCGCCCGATTCGATCTCGAGGTCGAGCGATGGCACGGGCGGCGCCACACCATCGAGATAGTCAGTAAGCAGCAAAAGGATGCGTTTGCCGTCGAACAGCTGGAAGGTGACCGTACTGTCTGCCGCGCGGACGATACGACTCGCCTCGTCATGGAGCGCGCTGCTGCATTTGCCCAGTGTCACGTAGAACATGTGTAGCGCGTATCCGCGCTTGCGGATTCGGCTGCGAGCCTCCTCGAGTCGGCTGAGCACCTCCGGGGAGAGATCCTTGGCGAGGCTCGCGAAGCTCGCTCCGTCGCCACAGAGATCCAAGGCGAGTTGCGCGAACCCGGTCACGTCTGCCCGGTGTTCGTTTTTCGCGGCGACTTTCTGGCGGTACTTACCTTGAACGACGAACACAATCCGCGCCGGATCGTCGATCAGCACGGCGTCCACTCCCTTGTCACGCGATCCGCCGCACAAGCCCGCCGTTGCCGCAGGCTCGTCCTCCGCCACGAAGGCGCGTAGGAACCAAAGGACGAATAACTCGTCGTCGGCGAGCTTCGGGTAGTGGTCCCGGAAATTCGGCGAGTTCGCGGCGCAGGTCGGTTTCATTAAGTTGGGCAGTGGCCATAAAGTCAGCCTCCAGTTCCGTAAGGCGGCGTGTCTTCACGCACCTGCATCGGCTTCGTCATCGCGTTCACCGTCAGAGTAGTAGTGCGCCACCTTCGTCACCTCGTTCCAGTCGAGGCGCGCCGGGTCGCGGATCGGCTCCTGGAGTCGCGGAGCATTGTCGCAGTCGGTGACGACGTAGAGCCAGAAACAGTCGGGACGGTCTTCTGCCACGCGCCGCTCATTGGGCGTGAGCAGGATCGTGCCGGTCGCTGCGCCAAGGCCCTTCACCTCGATGAGGCGCAGCTCTCCGGAAGCAAGGTCCAGGCTCGTGACGTCGTAGCCCAGGTTCTTCTCGGAGACGTCGTAGACCTGCCGCCCCTGCGCCTGCTCGTGCTCCATGACCACGCGCATGGCGATGGCTTCGGTCTCGAAGTTCGGCTTGAGACGCCGAACCTCGGGCGCCTCGCGCTCGGGGTGTGGCAGCACGAGGACGCTCGCGAGCCGCTCGACTGCCTGGAGCGTGAGCGCCCGCTGGCGATCGAGGTCGATCCTGCGGCGGTCGCGGCGGGCAAGCAGCTCCGCATGGCGCGTCTCGGCCTGCGCGAGCCGCCCCTCGGCGCCGGGGAGCTTCTGCTCCACATCGGACGCCGCGCGCCCGATCTCCTCGTCCGCGCGCTGGAGCAGCTCGGTGAGCGAAAGCTCGACGTGGGCGCTGACCCGCTCGACCTCGGAAAGGCGATCCTTGCGTGTCTCTTCGAGGAACGGTGCGAGCGCATGCTCGTGAAGCCAAGTCGTCGCCTCGGGGAGGGTCGCGACCGCGGGCATCTGGGCCGGCGGGTCCGCAGGCGCGAAGTTGCCGAGCAGGCCGGGCTCCTGGAGCCGAGGTTCGCCGTCCTCGGGGATCTCCACCGCGAAGAGCCGCTCGTGGACCACCTGCCCGAGTCCATCCACCACGCGCGCCCGGTAGAAGTCGATGCGCGCCGGGCTTTCGTGCTGGAGCGAGTGGAAGGTCGCGCCCTTGCCGAGCACGTCGAGCGCCCGCGCGTGGGTGTGCCGCCGGATCGCCTCGAAGAGCGGATGGCCGGGCGTGACCCACTCCAGCTTCTCAGTTTCGGCGGTCTCGCGGTCGGTGGAGCAGCGCGGATAGCGGTCCGCGAGGGCCGGGAGCTTCCAGTCCGGGTCCTTCTCGTAGCGACGGAGGATCGAGGGCGTGCGCGCCGGCTCGAAGGCGTGCGGCACGCTCGGGACGGTCTTGAGGGTGAGCGGCACGAACTCGGCCGCCTCACGGAGGAAACGCGCGATGGTCTCCGGCACGACGCGCCGCTCCTGCGCCCGCGCGCGCCGCTCGATCAGCATCTCGAGGTTGAGCTTCTTGCTCGCGAGCCCCTCGAGGGCGTTCTGGCAGATGGCGCGGAACTGCTCCTCGTCGACATCGCGGAGCATGCGCTCCTCGAGGTCGGCGTCGCCGAGCTTTCCGGCGTAGTAGTCGCGCAGCACGCGCTCGACGTGGGCCGCAGGCAGGACCTCGCCGACGACGTTGAATACGGCGTCGTCGTCGAGCGCGTCGCGGATCTCCTGCAGCTTCTCCAGCAGCCGCTGCAGGACGCGCCCTTCGATGGTGTTGGTGGCCACGAAGTTGAAGATCAGGCAGTCCTTGCGCTGCCCGTAGCGGTGGATGCGGCCCATCCGCTGCTCAAGGCGGTTCGGGTTCCAGGGGATGTCGTAGTTGAAGAGGATGTTGCAGACTTGGAGGTTGATGCCCTCGCCCGCGGCCTCGGTGGCGACCAGAACCTGGATCTCGCCTTCGCGGAACTGCTGCTCGGCGTGGAGGCGCGTGCCCGGCTCGTCACGCGAGCCCGACTTCATGCCGCCGTGGATGCAGCCGACGCGGAAACCCCAGGACTTGAGGCAGCCCAATGAGGTAGTCCAGCGTGTCCTTGAACTCGGTGAAAAGGAGCAGGCGCTGGTCCGCGTGGTCAAAAAAGCCTTCCTTCTGGAGCAGCGCCTTGAGTTTCGAGAGCTTCGCCTCTGTGCCCGCATCCTCGACCGCCTGGGCCTGGACTGCCAGGAGTCGCAGCTCCTGGACCTCCTGGCGCACGAGGTCGGCGCTTCCCGCGAGCGTGATCGCCTCGAGCAGCGCCTCCAGCCGGTCGCGCTCGCTCTCCTCCATCTCCTCCAGCTCTTCCGGATCGGGGAGATCTGGCGGCGCCTGGCGGGCGAGATCCTGCGCACGCTTGAGACCCTCTTCGAGGCGCCGTGCGCGGTTCTCGAGCGAATGCCGCATGGCGTAGGTGCTCGACGCGAGCCGCCGCTGGTAGAGCGACATCAGGAACCCGATCGCGCGCGCGCGCGGGTCCTCACCCTCCGCTGCGGCGCGGGCGCTCTCGCGCTTCACGAAGCGCGTCACGTCGCGGTAGAGGTCGAACTCCGCCCCGTCGATCTGGAAGTCCACCGTGTGCGGAATGCGCTTGGTGAAGATCGGCTCGGCGGCCCAGGTCCCGTCCGCCCGCCGCTCGGGGAAGTAGACCATCGCCTCCTTGGTGCGGCGCAGGTAGAAGGGCGCCCGCCTGCGGTCCATCGCCTCGCGGATCGATTTCACGTCGGCGTAGCGTCGGCGTCGAGGAGCTGCAGGAACAGGCTGAAGTTCTCCGGATCGCCCTTGTGCGGCGTCGCCGTAAGCAGGAGCAGGTGGTCCGAGGTGTCGCGCAGCAGCTCGCCCAGCCTGTAGCGCATGCTCTTGTGCGACTCGTCGGAGGCCGACATGCGGTGCGCCTCGTCCACAATGACGAGGTCCCAGTGGACCTGGCGCAACCCGGGCAGGATGTCCTGCGCGCTTCGCCAAGTCGAGCGAGGTGATGACCCGGCTGCGCTCGAGCCACTGATTCACGCCGAACTGGTCGCGGATGTCCTGGCCTTTGAGGACAAGGAACTTGGTATCGAACTTCTCCTTCAGCTCGCGCTGCCACTGGAAGGCGAGGTTCGCGGGGCAGACGATCAGGATGCGCTCGGCGAGGCCGCGCAATTCCAGCTCGCGGATGAGCAGGCCCGACATGATCGTCTTGCCTGCGCCGGCGTCGTCGGCGAGCAAAAAGCGTACGCGCGCGAGCTTGAGCAGGTAGTCGTAGACCGCCTCGAGCTGATGCGGCAGCGGATCGACGCGCGAGATTGAGAGTCCGAAATAGGGATCGAACTCGTAGGCGATGCCGAGCGCATAGGCTTGGAGTCCAAGCCGCAACAGGCGTCCGTCGCCGTCGAAGGAGTGCTCCGCGTCGAGAACTGTAAGGCGATCGAGATCGGTTCCGGTCAGCGTCACTTTTCGGAACCGCTCTGACTGCGTACCCACCAGACCGACTACCCAGCTCGCCGGTCCGTTGGCCTGCACGGTTTCGACCCGCATGGGCTCGTTGAAGACGGCGCCCGTCAGAATCTGGCCCGGGCTGACGGGTGATAGGCGAGTCATCGTGCTGGATCTCCCAATGAGAATGTCGTGCAAGGAACCACCGAGATTGCGCTCCTCTTCTGTGCCGTGGCCCGTAGCCTCACATAAGGACGTTTCTTTCGAGTAGAATATCACAATTCCAATTGCATTGGATTGCCTCAGACAGTCGCCACCAAATACGCATCATGAGAAGCCCAACAAAGGGAAATGGTGCGAGGAACAGCGCCTTTCGGTTTCAGCTCTCCCACTTCGATGTAGCGCTCTGATTGTCCAAGAGCATCTCCCTGATGTTGTATTGATAGGTCTTCTGCTTGGCCGCGGAAAGGACGGCCTCGGCGTCCAGCTTCACGACCTGGGCGTCCGTCTCCTTCAGAACGATTCCCTGGGCCTTTCCACAATCCTCGAAGGTGGAGCTCACCGTCTTGAAGCGCAGCGCGTCGCGGATGTGCTCAACGTCATGCCAGGGCTTCCTAGCCAGAATCTCGGGCCTAGCTGCCTTCTCGATGATCCGCTCCTCCAGCTTCAGGTTGGTCTTGGCGTGCTCGGGGCTCAATCCCATGGCCTGGCGTACTTTCTCGAGGGCGGCGTCCAAAGATGGCTTGTTCTCCTCGCTCAGGCGCTGGAGGGCTCGCGCCTTCTCGATCGTTGGGAAGGGTCCGATCGATCGGGTTGACGATATTCTCCTCCCTCACGGCCTCTGTGGGAAGGGCCTGCGCTGGCTGCGCACGGGCCCCTGGCTCGTCCGCGGGCGGTTCTTCAGGTCTCGGTACGGCTGTCCCCGTGGCGGCCTACTTCTGGTGCATTTTGCCTTTCGAACTCGTCCCTCATCATCTGCCGGGGCTGGCCGGGTTGCTCCGCCTTCCCCTGCTCCATGGCCATTCGGGCGAAGCTGCCAGCCAGCACACCTGCGCGGCACAGCTTCTCTGCTCTACCGCCGGAGGCCGATGAGCTTTATTTGCGAAAATCACTGCTCCCTGGGTTTGTTCGGTTGCTAGATTGAGAATGCATTGTTGTATCGTGGCGACGACTGGGCTGTTATGGGAAGGTTTGGATATGACTTAGATCATTCTGCGCCTAATGGTAAGCTCTTCATAGAGGACAATGTTATGGATGCAGCGAGTGATTCTCTTGCCGCGGCTGCTGATTCAGGGCCCGCAGATTGGCTCTTCTTAAGAGACCCTTGGCACGATTGTTGCCGTCTTTCTTGGTGGAAGGAAAGGCAGCCATGCGCAGGCCGGGAGGTGAGACTGGCATGACCGAATGGAAAGAGATCGAGACAAGCGCGGTGAGTGCCCTCATGCGTAGGCTAAGGGACTATGAGAAGAGCATCCCGTCGACGAAAATGGGGTCATCCTGGCCGAGCCCATTCGTGCCTTCCTTGGAGCTGGATTTCAACGTGAACCGCGTGCTTGAGGTATTCGGCCTTGTTCACATGCAACCTGGATACGTCCTGGACTATATCTACCTTGTCGACGCTCTCGGAGGGCAGCCGTTTCTCTATGCGCGCCCGGTCGATGGCGCACGGGTCGCCTCGAAGGAGGAGTATTCCGAGCGATTCCAGTTGGAGATGCCGAGGCTCCTTTTGGGTGATGAGCCCACGGATGAGGATAGCAGGCCCTACCTCGACCACATGGTGTTCGAGAAGACCGATCTCGGCTTCCTGCAGTTCGCCCTGTTCTGCATGAAGGCCAGGCGTTTCCAGCTCTACTGGCACTCGAACTACAACAACCGGATCTACATCCTTGACGACAAGGAACGGTCAGAGCGGCTGCACGCCCGGGAGTTCGACCTACCAAAGCTTTCGGACGAGGAACTGGGTGTCCTTCCCCTCCTCGATATCCGGCCCAAGGTCCAGACATATGGAGAGGGCGGCTGGGTTAGGCTCTTCAACTATGATATGAGCCGGGGGTTCTCGTACTGCACTATCGAGGTCGAGTGGCCGAATAGGCTCTGCGGCATCATGGACGAGATCATTATCGGGAGCAGGCATACGGTATTCTACTGACGCATACGGCTGGAATTCGTATCGGGCCTGCCGAAAGTAGCGTCTTTGAGTGCGTTCAAGCAGTCGACCCATCCTTAAGTCTAGGGCACTAGCCATTGATCAGCACTACTCTCGTAGAAGAATTTTCATTTCTGCATGTGAGAAGCAAATGGACGCCCGGATACAGTCGATTCCAGAGAGCTGCCACAGGCTTCTATTACATCTACATCACGATTCGATGTGCTGAGAGGTCTTACCCCGCGCAAGCCAAGGAGTGTGAGTAGCCCGTATGGACTGACCGTGGGGGTGTCTTCGTTCATCTAGCTACTCCATACCTCGCCGGACAGCCGTCCCCAGACTTCCCGATAATCTCGGCCTGACATCGCGGCGCCCTTTGGGGCGAACCTGCCCCAGTCATTGTCGTTAAGGGTCCGAAGAAAGGTACGTGCAACGCCGACATTTTGATTGCCCGCGGGAACGCCGGTCTTTCGTTCGAATTCAGTCCCCAAAGATTCTGCAATGCTCCTCGGGACGCAATTCATGCGCATGAGAACTGCTGCCTCGGTCTTGACGCCATGGTAAATCATAGCTGGCAGGCTGTTGATTCGGCGCTTCTCTTCTGGGGACAGCCGATCGAAGTCTGTTCCGCTCACTTTGCATAATGCCGAAAGGCCCCAAGGGCCGCTATTGGTCAAAGCCTGGTAGATCGCCTTGCATGTGTTTGTAATCGCATCCGTGTCCACTTTGTTGCCAAAGAATTGTGTGGCAATTTCCTGAATCGAGCGGCCATCTACCCAGGCGCGTGTGATGTCGCAATGTGCTGCTGGCTAAGTCCCCGCGTGCTTATTTTTGACAGTGCCTCGTTGATTTGGGGGATGCGCATCATTATCCCGATCAGGCTGGGAAGAGGAGATGACGCTGCATCTTTGAAAAGGCTCGCGGGTTCCCAGTCTGCTGTAGTCAAGCTTACGCTGCAACTGGTTCAAACCTGCGAGCGCTGCGGCAACACTCTCCGGGGCAAACCCAGTTGCATCGGCCAGGGCTGCAGGCCCCGGATTGTTCGCAAGCCTCCGCGCATAGTCACCAGTAGCCCTAACAAGGGCTTCAGTCTTTTGCCTCGCGCTGAGATCCGTGCGTTGCTGTAACGCGCCATAGCCGTAGGTGTTCCGTAGCAGTTGTTCCGTTTCAGCGAGCACGGCGTCGAGGTTCTTTTTCTCGTTCCAAAGGTGAGCAATATAGCACCTGAAATCAGTCCACTGGTCTTCCTGAATGACCAATGACAACTGGCTGAGCCTGCCCTGCCGCTCCACTTCGTCGAGCAGTCCGATTAGCCTTGAAACCAATGCTCCGGTCGTCTGGCTTACGAACCGTCGATTACCATCAGGGTCGTCGCCAGCTGCCAGGCCAACGATGCCGACGCTCTCCTGATTTACGCGTCCTGCCCGGCCCGCGAGGTTCCAGAACGTCCTGGGATTCATTTCCCTTCCGTATGGATACTTCCGCGTAGCAAGAAAAATGGAGGCAACAGGGAAGTTGATTCCGTGGATAAGAGTCGTGGTTGTGCAGAGCACCCGCAGTGCTCCGATCTCCGCGAGCCACTCCATGAGGGTACGCGTCTCGTCCGATAGCCCAGTGTGGTGAACCCCGACTCCTCGGCTGAGCATGTCTATGAGTTCAAACTGGGGGCTAATCTCTGTCATGAGGAATCGCTGAACTAGGGCGATTTCCGAAGGGACGTCCTCAAACGCCCTGAAGCTATCCTTCACGACCCGCGCCAGAGCCCATACATGGTCTATTTTCTGGGCAACCGCGATACTGGTCCCGCGTTCGGAGAATACCTTTGCCATAGCCCCGGCTTGAACCGACACACCCTTTGCCTTTGAGAAAGAAATATCCAACGGTTTAACCGTTCCAACTTGGTGCTGGCCTTGAAGGTGAATGGTTTTCGGCGTAGTGATCAGCGTTTCGAATTGAAGCGTCCAGCCGCCGCGGACCGAATTGTCCCTTATTTCTTTGAAGAGCCCAACGGCGCGTTCATTCGGTTGCCATGGTGATGTCCCGATACTTATGGTTTTGCCAGCCTCCGCGCCAAGCCATCTCGCGAGGTCCCCGGCGTTCGGGACGTAAGGCATCAGCAAGAGAAAGCTCGCACGGCCGCACTCGCGCTTGATAGTCGCCAGCAGGAGCTCCATTCGAAGGCCCCGTTCTTCGTCTTCGATGCCGTGTGCCTCATCCATAACCACCAGCGCCAAGGGGCGCGCAACTTCTTTATTCCGAATCACCAGTTGCAACTTCTCCGGGGTGGATACTAAAACGTGGAACGGGACCGCATCGGTCTCCGCGGTGAGCATCGCTTCCTCGAAGGCGTCTATCTCAATGGCCCCGCTCAGCTGCTCGACCCGGATATCCAACGGGCTGAAGTCCTCTCGAAGTCGGCGAGTTATCTGCGACACGAGGGCGCGGGTCGGCGCAACATAGGCCACCCATCCCTTGTCAGCGTCAAATTGGTTCAAAGCCTGAAGGATTCGGAACTGCGCCAACGCGGTTTTCCCGCCGGAGGTCGGCAAGTTCACGATCACCGCGCGGCTTGCTTGGTCCAGAAGCCCCTGTTCCTGTATCGCGGCCCTCTGTGGAGGCATGAGTTCGAACATCGAACGAGCTTTAGTAATGCTCTTAACAAAACTTGTAACGCGGGAGTTTACAGCTTGGGCCACTTTCCAGAGAGAACCCGAGACCATTCTGCGAGAGGCAGCGTGCAGCCAGCGGAGGATGACCTCCAGCGCCGCGTCCTGTGCAGCAGCAGCGGCCTTTTGTGCGGCCTCGAAATGCTTATCCAACTCCGCCTCAATTGCAGGCGGATCTCCCTGCAACGTGTAGACTGCAAGAAGCTCCGTCGCCTTGGCCCAGTGGTACAACGCAATGAGGCGAAGAGCCGTGGCTTGCGCGGCGACATTGTCCGGGCTGGCAAGCGCGGCTGTCTCGTACTGCTGCTGGTCCTTGCGCAGGCCGGCAATTATTTCCCGAACGCCGTCCAGATCATCCCAGCCCTGTTTGCGTAGGAGGCGCACCCAACAGTCAAACAACCGATAGAGGACCCGGCCCTCCCAACTCGCATCCGCAACGGACGGCGGCCTGACTTCTCGCTCGTGATCCCTGAGCCAGCGTCGCAGGTCGGTCCATTGATCGCCACAATACGCGAGCGCCGCCAGATGCAGAACATGGAATATCCTGCCTTCCGCTGCCGTTGGTATAGACAAGATTCGCTGCAGCGAATATGCCCGGTACGCCCCGGCCTGCGCTTGCAGGCGCAGTAGAACACGGGCTTCCTCGTCCGAAGGATGCAGGAGTGCATCCAGCCCTTCGATGGCGCCGATTTCGTAAGCCATAGCTGCGCGCTCTACTATTTCGTTGTCCGTCGGGGCATCGTCGAAGGTAATCGTCATCTGATGGCCAACAGCGGCTCGCATTACACGAATCTTGGCCACTTCCCAGGCTCGTGCGAGCGGCTCGTCGCCAAAGGCTTTTACCGCCCAGTGCTGGTCAATGCGGTTGAGGGCGTCTTCGCTTATGACCATGTCAGTTCTTGCCATGGCCGCCCTCCCGCGCCCTCGTTGCGCGTTGAGCAAGTGAGTTGATGGCTTTTCTCGGCAAGTACATCGCGCGAAGTTCGATACTCGTCTTTGCCCGGGCAGCCGGAGGCTAACGCCTCCGCACGGTCCGCTAAGTCCTCCCGCTTCGGCTGCACGTCTCTGACGAGGACGCCGAAGAGGGAAATGTCGGTCGGATCGTATAAATAGCGACTCGCCGCGCTCTGATATCGCCGGAACCATTCCCTTCCGTTGGCATGGTGGCCGAGGTATCTCAAAAGGGAATCCTTGACGTCCGTCAAGTCGCGAAGATTCTCCAACTGCCTTTTCAAGCCATGACGCCCAGCCATCACGCCCGGCGGCCATCTTTCTTCCTCGGACGTTTTCACCTCACCGAATGCGAAGCGGTGGGAGTGAGATACTGCGTCAGTTCTCTGAAACCCAACTAGGTCTGTTCCCGCTGGACTGGCGGAAGGATTCTTCAAATCGCGCCCTGAAGGCCAAGGGAACTCGCATTGCCGATGCTCGACAAGGAACGCCTCTGCAAGGCCCTCCCCAACACGCCAGCTCTCCGGGGCGTTCCGGTCCCGCAGGATGCGTTTAAAACTCTCGTCAGAGAAATCCGTAGTGACGAGACTCGCAATAATAGCCTGAAGGTCAGCCGTTCCGGCGTCATCCCATAAAATCTTCGAAACGGAGCCGCCTAACGCGGCATCAAGCTCCGTATCCGTAAAGGTCGCCCCTCTCGCAGTCACTGGCAAGACATCCGCAGTGTAGCATTCGGTTCCGACCGCTATGCTCAAACGGGCTCCTCCCTGAACAGTTCTTCCTTCAGTTCACCATATCACAAATCAGCCCTTGCTGCTTCAACCATAGATCTCTTCTATGTCAACCCTTACATAGACAGCACGATCTCGCAGCCTGGCTTCTGGGCCAAGGCTACCGAACTGGGCTAGCCAACGTTCACGTTGTCCGCGTCAAAAGATCGTCATCAGTATCACCAGCCGACCCTTCGCGAGACGCCTCCTGCTCTTTGGTGATGGCCTCGTAAGTGTGCGCGTCAGAGTAGTTGCCGACGGCGTCCATCAGCGGATGGACGGCGGAATTTTAGTGCCAATCAGGATCGAGCAGGTGCGCCTCCCGCCTGGCGAACTATGCCTTAGAAGACACGTATCCAATACCTCCCTGTCTTGGACAGTGCTGCCATGGCTGAGGAGGAACTTCCTCTTATTTGGTTTGCCTCTATCCTAATTCTTGAGTCGAGCCTCATCAAGGCGAAGTTCGCCGCCCGCGTTGATAAACTGAACGAAGCAAGCCCATCGTCGGCGAGACGTGCTCATGTTCTTCGCTCTAAGGTTGCCCCGCCCCATGCGACCTTGACCTTCCCACATAGGGAAACCCAGAAGACCGGAATGTCGAGGCGGCGCGCAACGTGGTCCTCTACGATCCCGACTCTCACCTGGCGGGCTACCACAGGAACCTTGTGAAGGCGGGAATGCAGCCCCTGGAGGCGACCAAGAGGGTGGCACGAGCCCTTGTCCGTGTGATCTTTCGTGAGCTTTCTGCCCTCAATGAATCGAAGGCAAACGATTTGGACCAAAAGAGACAGAAAGAGGGAGAAGGCGATATGGCTAGCGGTGTTACCCGCGGCGATCAAGGTCGCAAAAGCAACATATCGCCCTCGTCCCTAAGATCTAATAAATCGAAGAGTACCAAGAAGGTCAAGAACGGCAAGGCTCAGGATGGGAGAACAAATGGGGGGAGGAAAAAAACAAGCGGTCACGAATAAAACTGCTTGACATGTCTAAAACAATCTGCAGCGATTTGTTATACGCGCTCAATTCTTTTTTGAAATCCACACGTAGCTCTCATATTCCTTAATTTTTCTTTCAAGTCTCCTTGCAAGGTATTTACTGCGGGACTTGAGAGCCTTCAATATGCTTTTTGCCTCTTCGCGGTACACCTGTATTTTCTCGTCCGTCCAGTGGGAAGGCGGATGTCCAAGGTTGACAATTCGATCTGCCATTTTGACCATTCCAATCTCAGGCGGTTCTTTAAGAACTCGATCCAGGCTGTCAGCCATAGCGGCAGCTTTTGATAGTCCTTTTTTCTTTGTTAGCGCTGAGACGCCCAAATAGACCTCTCGTCCGAACGCTTCCTGGACTTCCACGGGCTTTATGCTGGTATCCTCCAAGGTGTCATGTAGAAGTGCACACGCTATTGCCAATTCCGCCTTGGCCTTGGAATGGTATTGAAGGGCTGCAATAACTTCGCCGCACACAGCCGCCAAATGCACTGCATACCCATACGGGTTGCCAGGAACCTTTTGGTTCTTGTGCGCAATGGCACCGAAATTCAAGTGCTTTCCTATAGACCTCTATTGACCAAGCCATGGCTGCGCCGGCCTCATGGATTCACAATGCACTCTTTGACGGACTGACGCAAGCGGGCTCACGTCGGCTTGTTTCCTGGCTTATTGGGCCGTTAAGTTCACGCGCTGTCCAGGGCTTCCTCGGACGGTCGGGCATAAAGGGCGGACGATCGACCCGGCTCGGAGGCGGGTTCTCGCTGGTCAAGGCAGTCGGCGTCTGGGATGATGGCGCTCCCTTCCGCCACGGACCTCGTGGACAATTCTGTGTTGAAGTCCGAATTGAATTGTGGATCCCTTCTCGTTTTTTCTTGGGCACGTTTAAAGTGGGCTTCCGCGGCGGATGCAGCCTCCGTTGGAATAGCCTGCGCAGCCTGCGCACGGGCCATTGGTGCGCCCTCGGGCAGTTCGCCGGTCTTCAGTACGGGGATGGCCCCTTCGGTCGGTTCTGGTCGATTTTCGCTTTCAGACTTTTCCCTGAAATACCGCCTGGCTCGGTCGGCCCTGCGGAGGGTCGTTCCTGACGTCGTAGGCGACGTCTCATTTGGGCGCTCTTGGGCCATAGTTGAACTACTGCAAATCATCAAGGGGACGTCTTGGCCCGGCTCGGAGGCGCGTTCAGAATCTACACTTCAAAATCCAACAGGCCTTTTGGACGTCACCAAACTCCTTGTAGCGCTTGCACCATTTTGCGACCGTGCCCTTGCTTACGCCGATGGCACGCGCAGTCTGACGCTGTGAGGGCCACACTTTGAAAATAAAGTCTGGATGGTAAGTTGAGGGCCGACCACGCCTTCGCTCCCTCCTTATCGAACTACTATTACGCGCGTATTCTGGGTTCATAACTACCCGCCGCCGTCTATAGCGACGAGGTGGAAAACGATCTGGGTAATGCCTCAGGAGGTCTTGGATGAAGCGAAACATCATGTAGAACTCCTTGTGTCGGCGGCGCCAGCGTAACGCTGTTGTTTTATCAATTTTGAAACTATCGAGTGCTTTTAGCCAAGCCCCTCCCGTATTTGCCCAGCGACAACAAATGTCGATCGCCAGCTCCCTGGAGTAGCGCGATGGCCTTCCGCCCGGGTGCTTAACTTTTGGGATGCCGAGGGCGTCTACGAAATATGACCTCCGGAGATAGACTTCTTCTATGAAGAGTGGCGCGCACTTCTCCAAGTTCAGTCGTTCGGGGTCGGGCGGCACACGCTGAAGCCACTCGCGCAGCGTCAACCTCTCCCCTTCATACGCGGCCCACCATTCGTATCCCCAAGTGCTCATAGAACCACCGAACAACCCGGTTCTCGTTTTTGCCGAGCGCGACCATTGCCGGTTGCCGTTACGAGTCCTGGACCTCGGTCAGCCGCTTTTTCGGCTCTTCGCGGAGAAGACGAGAGGAGACTAGGACCGGTCAGTAAGTAAGGGTCACCCATCGGCTACCTCCCTCTCTTCACACCGTCGCTGTTGAACCTCCTCACATTGAATGAGGCGCGGGTCTGGAGAATCTATAGGACTCGCTCCATTGCTCCTCGAGCAGGCTGTATGGCTTCCCCGTCGACACTCGCCGCGCCTCAGCATGTTCCTCCGTCATTTGTTCATCAGAGAGTCGCTCCAGAACTGCTTTTGCTATGATTGCGAGCACCGAAGGATGAAATGGCTCGTCATGGCCCGCTGCCTTCATTTGTGTGATTGCTTTCCCATTCACAACGCGAGCCCATTTGGAAAAATCCTTGCCATCCTCGTCGAAGAAGAATCGCGCCTTGTCAGGTTTCTGCTCTAGGCAAGCTTCCCAAGCCTTCTCAACTATTTTCGGACCTTCAGCTGCTGCGAGGATTCTCTCGCCCTTTGCCCAGAAGTCAGGCGGCATTCGATTGATGTCGACGCGTGCCTTCTCTGCGGCTTTTTCCATCTTTGTCCGAAGAGATGAGGGGAATGAACTATTCTGGGAAGCCTGGTCTCGAGCCACCTCCGAACTAGCTAGAGTTAGTCGGGTAATTTCTGGCTTTTCAGTGCGCGCTTTCCCTGAGCGCGCGCAGCTGACGCCTTGCGTGTTGGGGACGGCAGTTCCTTGAGAAGGCGATCGGTGGCGCGCAACGACAGCCGCTCCATCTGAGCGATGATTTTGTCCATTTCGCGGCCGGTGGCAATCCAGCCTGCGAGAAGGTCGGCCTGTTCATGGGTCAGGCGGACGGTAACAGTCTTGCCAGCGACCTTGCGGGTCCACTGATAATAGGGACCGTGGAGGCGAGGTGGAGAAGCCTGGCAGGCGCAGCCGGGCTTGCCGCAGGGCATGAAGCGTTTCAGCAGGGTGCCGCGGCGAAAGTAGCCCAGGTGGCTGAGGGCGCGCTGAAGGTCTTGGTAGTGCTGTGCAGGAGTGTTGTTCATAGGCATAGAGCTTGACAGAAATCCATCTACAGTTAAAATACTGATAGACATGTTCTCCGTCAAGCCTCAGGAGGTCAAGGTCCATGAACATTACATCCGGCCCTTCCAGCCGGCAAGGCGATCTTCTGCCCCGATCCAAGCGCCCGACCATTCTCCTTGCGCAGGACCACCGACTGGTCCATCTGACCGACACCCTGGAGTGGAGCGAATTGGAGCAACGAGCCCAGCAGGTTCGAGCTCAAAAACTCAAAAACGCCGCTGGGCGGCCGCCGCACTTGCGTGCCTCCTTGGGTGCCATGCTGCTGATGGCCACCCGCAAGCTAACCTACCGGGAGGCCGAGGACCTTATCCGCTACTACGCCCCCGCGCGGTACTTGTGCGGGCTGACCGAAACGCAGTGGACCCCGGACTTCACCACCATCCAGGACTTCACCCAGCTCATGGGCGAGGAAGGGATCAAACTCATCAATCAATACGTGGTGCAAATGGCGGTGAAACAGAAGTTGGCGGACCCCAGGACTGCGGTCGCCGACACGACTGCGCAGGAAGCGGCGATCCCCTATCCCAACGAGATGGGGCTCATGACTGGCTTCCTGACCTCGGTGGCAAGTGCAGCCCGGAAGCTCGGCCGAGGGCTGAAGGGATTTGTGGAGCAGACGGCCGGTCGATTCAAAGCGGCCAGGCAGAAAGCGCGAGAATACCGCCTGTTTGCCAAGACCAAGGAGAGCAAGGATCGGGTGATGGGCCAGATGGCCAGCATCGTCGAGAAGTTGAACGAGAATCTGGAGGAGGCGTTGGGCGCCCCTGCCGCACAACAAGCAAAGCTACGCAAACAGGCGATCGTGGCCAAGAGCAAGCTGGTGCAGTTGCGCGAAACGATGAGCAAACTGCTGCCGCAGATCCGCTACTGGATTCGCACGGGCTACGTGGCGAGCGGCAAGATTATCAGCCTGCATATCCCGCAACTCTACAGCATCGTGCGCGGCAAAGTGGGCAAGACGGTGGAGTTTGGGCTGAGCTGGGGCATCACGCGACTGTCGGGTGGCTACCTATTGGCCACGCTGGCCCAGGATCGCCACGAGTTGCAGGATACGAAGTTCGCAGTGCGAGCGGTCAAGGACCACATCGCGTTATTTGGCGAGGCGCCGCTGGCCTACGCCTACGATCGCGGTGGATACAGCGCACAGAATGTCTCCCACTTGAAGAAGCTGGGGGTCAAGGAGGTGGGACTGGCCCCCCGCGGACGTACACAGTGGTCTGTGAGCGGGGCGGTTCGCGTCCGGCTGGTCAGGGAGAGGGCAATGGTGGAGGCGGGTATCGGAACCATCAAGGGCTCGAGGTATGGATTCAACCGTCCCTCTGCACGCTCTGCCCCTATGATGGGCGCCTGTGGGCAGCGCGCGGTGTTGGGATTCAACGCCACCAAGCTTGTGCGCGAATTGGCAGGGCGCAAAGCCATTACACTGAGCGGCTAACGACGGGGCGCCAAGCGACGAGGCTGACAGTGTACCCGTGGGGGGTACGCCTGGAAAACACCGAGCACACCAGAGGGCGCGACATGAGCCCGCTGACCGCCGCACACCGAGCGGACGGGCGTCTGAATTACCCGACAAGCTGTAGCTAGTTCGTGAAGAGCCCCTTCCTTGATTGGCTTTGGTTCAGAGGGTTCTAGTTTGGGTGACCGTAAGTCACTACCCGTAGTGAACGGAGGACACCATGGTAGTGGCTGTGTGTCACTACCTTGCTCGGTCTGTGGTAGGGGTGGTGACGGTAGTGCACTACCCCTGAATTTCCGCCTGCGCACGATCTTGTAGCAATTCGATGTGGGATCACCTTTCTTGTCGTGCCTCGGCCTCTTAATTATGTGCCCGCGTGCTTCTAGTTTTTTTACTGCCCGAATGGCCGACCTGCGGGAACATCCTGATTCCACAGCTATTGTGGCGAAACTCGGAAACGAGTTATCGTCGTTCCTACCTGCATGATAGGCCAGGCACCAAATGACGGCACGGTCTATAGGCCTGAGCGAGGCGTCCAGAAACCAGTCATCTTCGAGTTGGGTGAAGGCGTGTTTGCATCGAACTCTTAGAGAATCCCCTTCGGGCGGTTGGGCCTGCGCGTCTCTATTGCTGGACATCGGCAGCCACTCGATCGCTAACCGAGGAATTCAAAGCCGTCATGCTTAAGACCCGGCCGTTCGACAGTGCAAGAGCGGGGTCGAACTGAGCTCTTTTCGTCCTTCCAACTCTCGGTCTGGGCGGCGGAAGCATCACGGCTCCCGTTTTGGATTCCAACTTTCAGCGCATCAAGGATCGGAAAGCCAATGACCTCGCGTACCGCCAAGCACGAGCCTCTCGTTGGGGTTCGCTGTCTGTCACTCATCCCGCCCTTTTTGCTCTGGCTGCATTTTTGATGTCAGGGTTCGTTCGACCCTGGACAGTTTTCCCCCATGGAGAACGAGCTTTACCGCAACTTCGCCGAATTGGGTAAGGCGGGCCTGTTCCTCCAGCCACGAGACCGCTCGTTCGATTTCGGCTATCAGTTTTTCATCGCTCACGGGCGCGTGGCTCCACTCTGCGGCTTTCCACCCAGTGTCGTAGTCGCTCGGGCTCGAAACGCACGAGCTTTGAACCTAACTTTAGGTAGGGCAGTTTACCCAATGAAACGTAGCGGCGGAGCGTGTGCTCAGAAAGTCCCAAGAAGTCCGCAGCCGCCCCATAGTCAAGTAGTCCAACGCTTTCCATGTCGCTGGTCCTCCCACATCTAAATGGTAGGCCAGTGGAGCGCACTCCGGATAAGGATAAGAATTGTAGATCTACGCGGTGTATTTCTATCCTGTTCTAATCTGACTGCGTCAGTTTTCGGCTGGTCTGCGTGCTTTTGGCCGAGAAAGTACGCCTTTGATTGTCTGTGCCAGAGCGTCTCGACTCCGGATGGGAGTCTGATTCTCAAGGGTCATTGCCACCATATTCAAGAAAGGCCCTTCGAAGTGACCAATATAGTCGTTCCAGTACACAGTTCCTTTCCCGCCTGATGCTCGGTAAATACTATAGAGTTTCGCGATGTACCATTTGACATCGTAGTCCGGCCTGCGGCCGGATTTCCGTTTCGGCAGTTTTTCGAGTCTATCCTCCGCGAAGCCTGTCCACAACCCAAGACGTCGAATCAGGTCGCTGCAATCCTCGAGTAATGGAAGTAACGGCAGCGGTTTCTTCGAGGCCCGGCCCTTACCGTCTAATTTTAGAAACTTACTGACTTCCTGAATGAAAGAGCGATCCGGTCGCAACACAGCCATCTCTGCGGCCCTACCACCGAACAGGAGCCCGACGTCGCGAAGTATAAGGCCATTGATACGGCGTAGCGTTTCACTGCAGCGACGACAGTCTTTTGCGAGTGTTATCCATAGTCTTCGCGTTTTCTTGTCAGTGTGCGACGGCGCCCACTTTGCCAAAAGGAAGAGGGTGTGATTCACTAAGAATTTGGCTGCTTGCAAAGGGGGCAGATCAATGCCCGCTGCTTTCGCTATCCTGACAAATGGATCGTAGTTGGGCCAGGCAGGAGGCTTCCGCTTTCGGTCAGCCATGGCAGACTCCTTATCCGATTGAATTGGTCGGCATGAGGCAGAAACTGGAGCTATGTGATTCGGCGACCGAAGGGAAGTGGACGGGCTGGTCCAGCATTTTTCCCTGCAGCTCCACCACCTCCGTGAAGTCAGCTGCCCGGAAGTGGGTGTAGTGTTGGCTCATCTTTGATGATCTGTGCCCCGTGATCTCTCTCACTTTCGCCTCAGGAACTCCTTTCGATAGGAGCAAGGTGTTCAGGAAGTGCCGGTGGGAGTGGAATGTTATGCCGCGTTGTTTTCGCTCGACCTCCTGGATGCCGATCAGCCGCATCGCCGCATAGAGTTTCTTCTCAATCCAATTCTTACTGATAGGGGTATCTTTCCTGGAGCCGCAATAGAACAAGATCGTGTTGGGTTTCGTTTCTGCGATAACCCGGCTCAGGGCGGTCCCAACGCGGGCTGAGATGGGCACATCGCGGACGCTACCGAACTTGGGGGGCTTTAGCCCATATCCCTGTTCCCACGAGTGGCGGATCTCGACGTAGCCGGCCTTCACGTTCTCCACGCACAGGCCCCGTATCTCTCCCATGCGCATGCCCGTCGTCACAGCAAGGAGGTTGATCGTATAGTGCCGGTAGTCGCCCCACACGGCTGGGTCGGAAAGTAGCCGGGAGACCTCCTCTGGGCTGAGGATCCCGCGCTCGACTCCCTGGGCCCTTACAGGTTTCACAAAGGCTGCAGGATTTTCGGTGAGCCAACCGTCTGCCACGGCCCGCCCCAAAATGGTCCGCAGTGTCTGTAGCAGCTTGTTCACCGTTGCCGGGGCGATCGCCCCTTCTCGACACAGCCTGACTACCCACGCGTCGATCCTTCCGGGCGTGAGATCCTTCAGTCTGTGCTCGCCCCAGGCCGGGAGGATGTGGTTCCGGGTGTTGCTTTCGGCGATGTCCAGATAGCCCCTGGAACAAGAGTAGAGGTGTGCCATGCGTGACTGAGCGTATGCACCGTCGACGCTCCAGAAGCCTTTTGCGTACTCGCCCAAGGTGATGTGCTCCGCCTGCTCCTTTGCTTCGGCTGCCGACCTATCGGCTTGAGCCAAGTAGCGCTCGCACCAACGCACAGCCTCGTCCCGGCGGGTGCAGCCAGTTGATATCGCGCTTCGCCTCTGTCCAGTATCCAGATCGCGGAACCGAGCGTAGTAGATCGGTTTCCGTTGGCTCGGCCTTTTGTGAACGCTGTAAGGAGGTGTAGGGCGGACTGTTCGGCGTTCCATGTTGACTCCGTTTCCCGCGAGCGCCTAAGGTGGTCATACTCGTGGTCACATCTGAGCTACATGGAAGCGCCGGTTTTCCGGTGGCTTCCTATTCCCTACAACGTAGGGACTTATATGGGCGATACTGGATTTGAACCAGTGACTTCTACCGTGTGAAGGTAGCACTCTGGGCCGCTGAGTTAATCGCCCTAAAAATCCTCTGGTAAAGTACATCGGCGCTGGGTTTGCTGTCAATCAGCGGCGGCCCGGCCAGCCTGATCAGTCTGACAGGCTTGGCAGCCCGTGTCTCGCGAATACCCGCGCGAACTACAGGGAGGCGCTCATTCTGCTATATTAAAATCAGAGCTTAAGTTGCAAGAAAGTAGACAAACCCGGAGCGATCAGGGGTCAGGAGGAATTCGGCATTTCAATTAATTTGCTTGTAAGCAATTAGAAGCAGTGCGCCCGGCCCGTTGTTGGTACCAAAATTGCATTGAGAATAGCAGCGAACACATACTTCATGCAGGAGAGACGGGAATTGCTTCGCCAAGCCGAAAGCCGACAGACACAAGTTACTCAAGTTGCCGCCAGGTTTCAAGGGGAGATGGTCAGGAAGTCACTCCACCTCCTCATAGCGCTCGTGCCTGTTCTGGCAGCCGTTAATCTTCCCGCTACCATCGCCCTTCTGGCCATGGGAACCATATTCTACTCTCTTGCTGAAGCTTCGCGCCGTCAGGGCAACCCCGTGCTTGTGGTGAGCGATCTGACGCTCATCGCGGCCCGTGAAAAGGACATGGACGGCTTCGTGCTGGGTCCTGTCACCCTCGGTCTGGGTGCATTGCTCTCCTTGCTGCTGTATCCGCTTCCCGCTGCCTCCATTGCCATCTTTGCGCTCGCTTTCGGGGACGGCTTTGCGGGCCTGGTGGGCACGGTCGTGAGGGGGCCGCGGATTCCATTCCTGAACGGCAAAACCCTGGCGGGCAGCTTCGCATGCTTCGCCGCGGTCTTCATTGTTACGTTCGGCATCACCTCGAATCCCGCTGATTCGCTCATCGTGGCCGCTGCCGCGACCTTCCTGGAAGGGATCCCCGCGGGCAATTTCGACAACATCATCATCCCGTTCGGCGTGGGAATGGTGGCCGCCAAGCTTCTCGTGCCATAGGCGCGGGCCGGCGCAGACGCGCCGTTTTTCACCCTCAATCGGCGTTTTTTCCAGCCGCGGTCACGTAGAGCGCCGAGATCATCCGCAGACACAACACGATTCCCCCGGTCAACGCGGCCAGGCCTGCCGCCAGGATCACCGGATTTGCACCGAAGAAGAGCAGCTCACGCGAGACAAGCAGAAGCGCGAGGCCGGCCGCGAGCCAGAGGTACCTTCCCTCCCGTCTGGCAGGGGCAGCGGCCGCGGCGGTGCAGAGCGCAAGGGCGCCTATGATGAGACTCACGAACCAGACCCCCTGCTCGTCTCCCAGCTTCCAGGTGAGCTGCATGAGGAACACGGTCCGATCCACGGGGATGTACGCGGCCATGGCAAATGAGACGAGGAAAATGACCGCAGTGAGCACGCCATACCTTCTGTACTTGAAGTCGATGCAGTACAGGCCCGTCAGCAGCAGCCCCAGCAGGCCCACGAACCGGGCCCAGTAGATCATCCGGGTAAGAACGACAACAGTGGAAATAGAGCCGTCCATTGCATACAGGTACGCGGTGCCGGCGCGCAGACATTCCGGGCCGAGGGAAAAGAGAAACAGCATCAGGGACGGAAAAAGCATCGAACCGCCCCGACGAAAGAGAGCGAGGGCTCGAAACGCCGCGGCAGCCGCGATGCACGACGTGGCAATGGCTGCGCCGATGCGCCAGAGGGCGCCGGGAGAGCCCCCTGCGGCGGGTCGTGATAGCTGAACCACCAGGTATTGTCGGGAAGAGGGAGAAGGGGCTCGGCGGTGCGCGGCACTGTCAGGAAGAGAGCCAGGGCCAGGGCCGCGGAGGCAATGAGCAGGACCGTGATGACGGCCGCCACGTAGAAAGCGACGATTCCTGCGGGCGTTCGCATCCGGGCATACTACGATGTTATTTGCCAAAAGGTCAAAACATTGTAGACTTTCCCATGATCATTATTTTCCGCAAGGACGCCACCGAAGAGCAGATCCAGAGCGCTCTGCGAAAGATAGGGACCCTCGGCTATACCCCGCACCTGAGCAGGGGTGCCGTCAAGACGATCTGCGGTGTCACGGGCGACGACCGGGCGATCTCGGAATCCGAGTTCGACCAGATGCCGGGCGTCGAAAGCGTCCTGCGCGTGCTCAAGCCCTACAAGCTGGCCTCGCGGGAGTTCCACCCCGAACCCACGCGCGTGGAGGTGGGAGAGGTCAGCGTCGGTCTCGGGAACTTTGCGGTGATCGCGGGCCCCTGCTCGGTGGAAACCGAGGAGCAGGTCGAGTCCATCGCGAAGCTGGTGAGCGGTCTCGGGCTGAAACTCCTGCGGGGCGGCGCATTCAAGCCGCGGTCTTCACCGTATTCCTTCCAGGGTCTGGGCGAACAGGGGCTTCAGATCCTCAGCGCCGCGGCGCGCCGGCACGGGCTTACCGTTGTCACGGAAATCATGTCGGAGCACGACGTGGAGCTCGTGGGACGCTACTCGGGCGTTTTCCAGGTCGGGGCACGAAACATGCAGAACTTCGCGCTCCTGAAAGCCCTCGGTGAAACGCGCGCGCCCATTCTCCTCAAGAGGAGCATGATGGGCACCATCGAGGAGCTGCTTCTGTCCGCCGAATACATCATGAAGGGCGGGAACCCGCACGTCATCCTCTGTGAAAGGGGCATCCGGACCTTTGAAACCCAGACGCGCAACACGCTCGATATCGCGGCAGTTCCGGTCATCAAGCGTCTCAGTCACCTCCCCATTCTCGTGGATCCCAGCCACGCGATGGGTGACTGGCACTATGTGGCCCCTGCCTCTCTCGCTGCCATTGCCGCGGGTGCGGACGGGATCCTCATAGAGATCCATCCTGATCCCGCAATGGCCAAGTCAGACGGCAAGCAGAGCCTCAATTTCGCCCATTTCGAGGCATTGCTGGCCCGTCTGCGCGAGCTTGCGCCCCACCTGGGGGTCGCGGTCCAGTAGCGGCTGCGCCAAATTCCTCTATAGAATACGGCAGGTAGTACGATACTATAACCAGGAGCACCTATGGCAAAACGGTTTGCCCTGGTCGGGGCCCTGTTTCTCGCGGTGGCGAGCTTCGCTTCCACGGGCGACATCGCTTTGTTCGTGAATCTCGGATTCTCATCAGATTCGAAGTACTTCATGTTCGGGCAGTACGGGATTCTCGAAAAGAACTCCACTCCCTGGGCGGATTCGTACATTATCGACGTGCGCGCCAATGCGTATGTTCCACGGGGCACGAACCGGTTCTCCTCCGCCCAGCCCGTCGAGCCGGGCGCAAGCGCCGTGGGAGCCCTCTTGAACACCCTCAACGACAGCACTGCGCAGAAGAAGCAGTACCGGATCGACCACCTTCTCACCGGGCGGCTGCTCTACGTCCTTATCGACGGTGAGCAGGCCGCCGATACCCTCGAGTTCAGGGACTTCCCATCGGGCAGATCCTACAAGGTGAGCCTCATTCAGGGCACCGGGACAACCGACTCCTACCCGAGCTCCTCTTTCAGCCTCGCCATCTCCATCATCGAGAAGGACGGGAAGACCCGAACCCTCACCGCAGGCAACTCCTCGTACAGGAGACCGGGCGTAAAGGCGTATCATATCAAGCAGATCATCCTCGCCCCTGACGGCAACTCCCTGGTTTTCCTGATCCAGAAAGAGGAGCAGGACTCTCACGGGAGCAATGTCCGCTACATGGTGGAGACGGTCAAGGTGAAATGACGCCCCGGGAGGGGCCCCCAGAGCGCTCCGCCGGGCTGTTTGCGCGCGCCCCGAGTGAAATCTTATTGACACCCGCCCATGGCGCCCTTAGAATGCCGCACACACAAAGAGGCTGGAATGGCAGAGAAAATCACGCCCCGGGCAACGGACTATTCTCAGTGGTACATCGACGTCGTCATCAATGCGAAGCTGGCAGACTACGCGCCGGTGAAGGGCTGCATGGTGATCCGCCCGCGCGGCTATGCGCTCTGGGAGAGGATCCAGCAGGGCCTGGACGGCCTCTTCAAGGAAACCGGCCACGTCAACGCGTACTTTCCCCTCCTCATTCCTGAGAGCTTCATCAAGAAGGAGGCCGAGCACGTGGAGGGCTTTTCTCCCGAGCTGGCCGTCGTGACCCAGGCGGGTGGGGAGATACTCGAAGAGCCGCTCGTGATCCGGCCCACCTCGGAGACGATCATCTGGGCCATGTACAAGAAATGGATCCAGTCCTATCGCGATCTGCCTCTCCTCATCAACCAGTGGTGCAACATCATCCGCTGGGAGAAGCGCACACGGCTTTTCCTGCGCACCACGGAGTTCCTCTGGCAGGAGGGCCACACGGCCCACGCCACCGCGGCCGAGGCGGAGGAGGAGACGCTGCGCATGGTGGGCGTGTACAAGACGTTCGCAGAGCAGTACATGGCGGTGCCCGTCCTGCACGGCGTGAAGACGGACTCGGAAAAGTTCGCGGGTGCCGTGCGCACGTATTGCATCGAGGCCATGATGCAGGACAGGAAGGCGCTGCAGGCGGGCACGTCCCACAACCTGGGCCAGAACTTTGCGCGGGCCTTCGACGTCACCTTTCAGACAAGGGAGAAGACCCTCGACCACGTATGGGCAACGTCCTGGGGCGCGTCCACCCGGCTCATCGGCGCGCTCATCATGGCCCACTCGGACGACAAGGGCCTCGTCCTCCCGCCGCGGCTTGCTCCCATCGAGGTCGTGATCGTTCCCATATTCAAGAACGACACGAAGGAGGCGGTGCTTGCTTTCGCGAGGAAGCTGCGTGACTCCCTGGCCGCGGCATTCAGGGTCACGCTGGACGAGGATGATCAGAATACGCCGGGGTGGAAGTTTTCCGAGTACGAGCTGCAGGGAATTCCGGTGCGCGTGGAAATCGGTCCGCGGGACATGGAAAAGGCGCAATTCGTGGCCGTGCGCCGCGACACGGGTGAGAAAGCCTTTGTTCCCGTGGCCGAGGCGGGTGAAAAACTGCGCGCCCTGTTGAACACGATCCAGGAATCGCTCTACCAACGCGCCCTGAAGTTCCGCCAGGACAATACGTTCCGAGTCGCGGACTACGGCGAGTTCAAGACAAAGCTCGACGATCCGGGGGGATTCATCGAAGCGGGCTGGTGCGGGGACCCGGCGTGCGAGGCGAAAGTGAAGGAGGAGACCAAGGCGACCATCCGCCTTCTCCCGATGCAAAAGATCGAAACAGCAGGCGCTCCGTGCATCGTGTGCGGAAAGACCGCTCAAGTCATCGCCGTCTTCGGACGCGCGTACTAGCCGCCCTTCTGGCGGCTGCCGGCGCGCTCGCCGCGCTTGCCTCCTGCTCGGGGGGAAAGCCGGGGCACCGGCGCGCGCTTCCTGGTTCCAGCTCCAGGCAGGGGCTTTTCAACCCGTTGCCGGGCCGGGATCGTCGCCCTCGGTGTCCGAGCTGCCGTGGACAATCCAGTCCCGGGTGGCGGATATGGCGTTCCTCGGAAGCACGCTCTATTGCGCCGTGAATGGAACGGGCCTGGCCGCAATAGAGCTCGATGCGGCGGGCGCGCCTGTATTTGCCTATCATGCGGACCCCCTCATCTTCGCGCATCGCACCATCACCACGCTCGTCCCGCGGCAGGGAACTCTCGCCGTGCACCTCTACTTCAACGCGCTGCTGAACGACGCACGACAGCGGGATCTGCCCATCTCGGGCATCAGCATCGTCTGCTTTCTCCCCGCGCAGTCCGATTTTTCCTTTCTCATTCCTCCCTTCCAGAGGAGGAATCCCGATTGGGAAGCCGTGGGTTTTGCGCCGGAATCGGAGAACCAGTTCGACTTCGAATGGAAGTACACGGACGCCATGGAGACGCGCTTTGCGTACACGCGCTACCGCGCCGACACGCAGGTGGAGGAGGGCACGAGCAGGGACGCCTATCTCGCCGCACTCGGGGTGCCTTCCATCTCGGGCTCACAGGTGCCGTCGGATCTCGGCGAGTTCTTCGAGACCTGTCGAAAATCAATACCGAGGCTCGCGCCCTCCGCCTCGCTCCAGTTCGCGTTGCGGTCCAGGGAAAACCCCGTCCGCCGGAGCTACCGATCTCAGCCGGTGAGCGATTCCGCCGTGATGATTCCCGTCTTCGAGGAGGAAGGCGCGCGCCTTGCCCTCATTCCCGGCGGACGGGTGATTGCCTCTGCGGCATCGTCCCGGCCCATCGACCTTCCCGGTCTGCCGCGCGCGTTCCGCTATACGGATTTCGTGAAGGTGGGGGACCTCCTCATCGTTGCGTGGGAGGAAACCGCGTTCACGAACGTGGGGAGGGCAGGGCTCCTGCTTTTTCGGCCCCGGCCGTAGCGACACCACCGGGCTGGCTGGATGTGCTCATGAAAAAGGGGAGGTCGAAGACAAGCGGCTCCTCCACGAGAAAGCCCTCCGCATGGGCCACGCCGAGCAGGTTCCCGTACGCTTCCCTGAACCTGCGCAGGCCGTCCAGCACTTTGCCGTCCCGGAGGCTCATCTGCGACTGGTGGCAGCGCGCAATCGACTCCCATTCAGCCATGTAAGGAGACACGTCGTTCAGGAGGGTCGGCGTGCGCGATCGGGGCACCATGTAGTAGATAATGTGCTCCGCATTCCACGGTTCCCCGCGCGCGTCTTTCAGCCCGGCGAACCGGGCATAGCGGGTCGCGGAACGCACGATTGTGCCCGTGGCGGTATGATCGGGGTGGGCGCCGCCGTCCTTGTGATTGCTGGGATTCGTGTGATAGGGGGCAAAGACGAGCCGGGGCCGGAACTTGCGGATGGCCTCGGCCAGCCGCAGCCGGGCCTCGTAGGTGTCGAAGATCTGGCAGTCGTGGAATGAAAGAATCTCCAGCTCTCCGCCCAGCATTTCAGCGGCCGCGCGCATCTCCCCTTCCCGCTGCTCCGGCGTGCCGAAGGTGCCCGCCTCGCCGCGCGTGAGGACGCAGAGCGCAACGGACGCTCCCGCCCGCGCGAACTTGACCATGCTTGCACCCATCCCGAACTCCGCATCGTCGGGGTGCGCGCCGAATACCAGTATATCCGCCATCAGCAAGAAGATACGCGCCGTGCGCACGCCGGTCAAGGAAAGGACGGGATGCGGTATCAGGCTGACGCGGTATCAGGCTGCACTTGACAACGCCGGATCACTGGGCAATTCTGGCGCAACAGTCATGGACGCGGAGCTTCGCAGTTTTCTCACGCACAACAAGCTCCTGAAGGGAATGACGGAAGACCAGCTCCGCAAGGTGAGTGACCTGGTGACCCGTGAGACTTTCCCCCCGGGGGCCGTGATCGTGCGGCAGTCGGAGACGCCCGATCGGGTATACCTCCTTGCGGCGGGAAGGGTCGAGGTGCGCCGGCGGCTGCCGGGCGCCGAGGAAATGGGGATTGCGGAGCTTGAGGCAGGGGACTTCTTCGGCGAGATGGCGGTGATCATCGGCGCATCGGTGCATTCGGCCAGCGTCACAGCCCTCAGCCCGGTCACGACGCTCTCCCTGACGACGGATGGATTCACGCGGCTGCTCGAGGACTATCCCGGGACGACCCGCAACGTTCTCTCCAACATCATCCTCCAGCTCCAGGGGTTGAACTACAAGTGGCTGGAGACTCTCCGCGTGGAGAAAGACGTGCTGGAGCGGAAGGTACGCGAGCGTACGCAGCAGCTCGAGGCGGTGGGAGAGAAGGTGCGGCGCGAGCTGCTCCTGGCGCAGAACATCCAGCGCAACCTCCTGCCGGAAAAGCGCAAGAGCTACCCCGGGGTCTCCATCGCCTCGGAGTACATTCCCTGCGACGAGCTCGGAGGGGACATCACCGGCGTGTTCCAGATCGATGAGTACCGCCTGGCCGTGTATGGCGGAGACGTGTGCGGTCACGGCATCTACGCGGCCATGGTGATGAGCTACGTGAAGAAGCTCATCGAAACCTCGGTGAAGAGAATTCTGCTCAACCGGCAGTACGTCGTGAAACCTCCCGGCGCGGTTGTCACCGCGATCAATCACAGCTTCATCACCGAGATCAACCAGGGGGACCCCGAGATCTATCTCACGCTCTTTCTCGGCGTGCTGGACCTTCGCGGGTTCGCGTTCCAGTACGCCTCCGCGGGCATCCACGTCCCCCCTGTCGTGCTCTCCGCGGGCAAAGCCAGGGAATTGTTCGATCACTCGGATTACCCCATCGGACACGTGATGGATAACGAGTATGAGACCCTGCGGGCAAGCTTCGCACCGGGGGACGCCCTGCTGTTCGTGAGCGACGGGGTGATCGAGGCCGAGCCGGGGGCAGGAGACCTTCGGCATGGAGCGGCTGAAGGCCGAGGCGACCCGTATCATCCAGGAGACGGGAAGCCTGGACGTGGACCGGGTCATGGGATCGGTCCGCGCGTTTCTCGGCGACGACCCTCCCCAGGATGACATCTGCCTCCTCGCCATGGCTTTCAGCCGGCCGGAGTACTCCGCCCCGTGAGCGCGGCGGCCCCTGCGGGGGAGATGTCGTCCGTACGACTGGAGGTCTTCACCCGCAGGCGCTACCCGGACGGCAGGGCGCGGCGGATCCTTCCGCTCCTGCGGCGCGCGGTCTCTCCGGCGATCAGCGACATCGCAATCGTGGACGTCTATCTGCTCTCCGGTATTCCCGGCCTGACCCATACGGTTGCCGCGGATGTTTTCCAGGACGCCGTTGCACAGGAGATTCTGGCGGACGAATACGCCGCGGAAAAGGCATTCGGAGGATCCTGGGAGCACCTTGTCGAAGTGACGGCAAAGCCGGGGGTCACCGACCCTGTCGCGCTCACCGCCCGCGAGGCCCTTGGGTCGTGTCTGCCCGGGGGCGTGCCCCCGGATGCCGTCATCCAGACCGCTGTCCAGTACCTTGTCACGCTTGACCCTTCAGGCTCCGTCGATTCCGATCTCCTCGCCCGTTTTTTTCATAATCCCCTCATCCAGTCCGCCGCCTGCATGCGGCAGCGGGAGTGGGCCCAGGGGATGCGCCCGGCCCGGCTCTATCCGCACACGGTGCCCGCGAGCCCGGCGGCCGTCCTGAGCATCGAGCTTGCGGGTCTGAGCGACCAGGAGCTGATGGAGCTTTCCCGGACTCGGCTCCTTGCCCTGTCCCTCGAGGAGATGAAGGCCGTGCAGCGGTTCTTCATGGACGAAGGGACGCGGCGCGCACGTCGGAAGCGCGGTCTTTCCACTGCGGCAACGGACGTGGAGCTGGAGATGATCGCCCAGACGTGGTCGGAGCACTGCAAGCACAAGATCTTCAATGCCGCCATCCGCTATCGCGAACAGGGGCGCGAGGAAACCATCCACTCCCTGTTCCGCACGTATATCAGGGCCACGACGGAGAGCATTGCGAAACGGCGGAGGTTCCTCCGGTCCGTTTTTCATGACAATTCCGGGGTGATCGCCTTTGATCGCAGGACGCTTGTCTGCTTCAAGGTGGAAACGCACAACTCCCCGTCCGCCCTGGACCCCTACGGCGGGGCGATCACGGGAATCGTCGGGGTGAACCGCGATATCATGGGAACGGGCGTGGGGGCCCGTCCGCTCTTCAATACGAACGTGCTGTGTTTCGGTTTTCCGGATACACCGGCCGCCGAGGTCCCCGCGGGATTGCTGCATCCGCGCCGGGTCCTCGACGGCGTGCACCGCGGCATTGTGGATGGCGGCAACCAGTCCGGCATCCCGACGGCTGCCGGCGCGTTTCTCTTCGACGAAAGCTTTCTCGGCAAGCCGCTGGTGTTCTGCGGAACCGGGGGCGTTCTGCCGGCGCGTGTGCGCGGCAGGGATTCCTGCCTGAAACGCGTGCGGCCGGGAGACCTGGCGGTCATGACCGGCGGGAGGATCGGAAAGGACGGCATCCACGGCGCCACGTTCTCCTCTGAAGCGCTCAGTGAGACCTCACCCACCTCCGCGGTGCAGATCGGCGACCCGATCACCCAGAAGAAGATGCTCGACATGCTCCTGGAGGCGCGGGACCTCGGACTCTACCGCGGGATCACCGACAATGGGGCCGGCGGGCTCTCCTCATCCCTGGGGGAAATGGCAGGCCTGAGCGGAGGGGTGCGCGTCGATCTGGATGCGTGCCCGCTGAAATACGCGGGCCTGGCTGCCTGGGAAATCCTCGTCTCAGAGTCTCAGGAGCGGATGAGCCTGGCCGTGCCCCCCTCGACGGTAGAGGCGTTTCTCGATCTGGCGAGGCGCCGTGACGTCGAAGCCGCGGTTGTGGGGGAGTTTACGGATACGGGTGACGTAGAGGTGCTCGCGCATGGCACGCTGGTCGGATTGCTTCCCCTGAGCTTCCTCCACGAGGGTCTTCCCCTGATGGACCTGCGGGCCGAATGGACTCCCCCCTCCACCAAAGGTGGAGATGCCGCCGCGGCGGCCCTTTCTGCTTCCGTTGCCGACATCCCGCGCGTCATGCGCGCGCTGATCTCAGATCCGAATATCGCATCCCGGGAGGAGTGGGTGCGGGCGTACGACCACGAGGTGCAGGCGCGCTCCGTGGTCAAGCCGTTCGTCGGACGGCGCCGCGACGCGCCCTCGGATGGGGGCGTCATGCGTGTACGGCATGACTCCCGCCGCGGCATCACCATCACGCACGGCATCTGTCCGCGGTACGGCGACCACGACACATACGACATGGCCCAGTGCGCGGTGGATGAGGCGGTGCGTGCCCACGTGGCGCTCGGCGGCGACCCCGAGCGGATGTCCGCATTGGACAACTTCTGCTGGCCGGATCCCGTGGAAAGCCCCGAGACCCCGGACGGTCCCTTCAAGCTGGCCCAGCTCGTGCGCGCCTGCCGCGGGCTTGCCGCCGCGTGCCGGGCGTATCAGCTTCCCCTCATTTCGGGGAAGGACTCCATGAAGAACGATGCGCGCGTGGGCGGCAGGAAGATATCGATCCGTCCCACCCTCCTCATCTCCCTGATGGGAGTCATCGAGGACGTGCGCAGGGCCCAGACCACGGATTTCAAAAGCCCGGGAGACCTTCTGTTTGTCGTAGGGGAGACCCGCGGTGAGCTCGGGGGCACCTGCTTCGAGAGAATCAGTGGAGTCGCGCACGGGCCCTGCCCCTCCGTACGGCTCGGTCCTGCGCGCGAATCGTATCGCGCAATGCATGGCGCAATCCGGCAGGGGATGGTGCGCTCGTGCCACGACCTGGCTGACGGCGGGCTCTGGGTGGCGCTCGCGGAAAGCTGTCTGGGCGGGGATCTTGGGGCGAGGGTCCTCCTGGACGCGCTGCCCGTGTCCCGGGAGAGCGGCCGGGAACCCGAGCGGCTGCTTTTCTGCGAGACGCCTTCACGATTTCTTGTCAGCGTGGCCCCGCGCAATCTCAAGCGATGGAGACGCATCATGAAGGGCGCGGCCTGCGGCTGGATCGGCGAGGTGACGCCTGAGCCCCGGGTCAGCGTGGAAACGGCAGGCCGGCAGGTCGCGTCCCTGACAATCGATGAGATCCGCGCGCTCTGGTCGCGGAGCGAAGGGACCTCGTCGTGAAGGGGAGAAGGCCCCGGGTCTGCATCATCACCGGGCTTGGTATCAACGCGGATGAAGAGCTCGCATGCGCCTTCGACCGGGCAGGCGGGGAGGCCGTTCGGGTGCATGTGAGAGACCTCATCGGCGCTCCGCGTCTTCTGTCCACGTTCCGGATTCTCGCTTTTCCCGGCGGCTTCTCATTCGGCGACCATCTCGGCTCGGGGAAGGTCTTTGCCACTCTTTTCCGCCGTACGCTGGGCGGTGAATTGGGGGAGTTCATAACGGGTGGAGGTCTCGTTCTCGGGATCTGCAACGGCTTCCAGGTGCTCGTCAAGATGGGGGTTCTGCCCAATCTCGAAGGCAACGGAGCTCAGGAGGTTTCCCTGATCCACAACGATTCAGGAAAATACGAGGATCGCTGGGTCAGGGTCCGGTTCGAGGAGAACAGCCGCTGCGTGTGGACAAAGGGGCTTTCCGACATGGACCTGCCCGTCCGGCATGGCGAAGGCAAGTTCGTGGTGAAAACGAATGAGGCCATGAATGCGCTTGTGGCCCGCGGCCTGGTTGCCTTGCGCTACACCTCCAGGGTCGCAGGAGGGAATGACGTGAGATACCCCGACGATCCCAATGGTTCCGACGGGCACGTGGCCGGTATCTGCGACCCCACGGGAAGGGTCTTCGGCCTCATGCCCCACCCCGAGGCGTTCCTTCATGCGGAGAATCATCCGCAGTGGACATTGCCGGATACGCCTCCACGGCATGGTCGTGACCGCGCGCGCGGTGAAGGCCTTCGCATTCTGGCGAACGGAGTGCGCGCGGCGGCGGACCGCGGCGGACCGTTCTTGACAGGCGGAGTAGTATTTCTCTATTATGCTCGAGTGTTCCGGGGGCGTAGCTCAGTTGGCTAGAGCGCTTGAATGGCATTCAAGAGGTCGTGGGTTCAATTCCCGTCGCCTCCACTAAGGCTCACATGGATAACAAAAAAGGGGCGCCTGCACAAAACGGCCTCGATCCCGACATCGCTGAGCTCCTGAATATAGAGCAGCCGCGGCCTGCTCCCGAGCCGGAGCCTGAGCCCGGCCCGGAAACCTCCGGCAAACCCGACTTTCACACCCTGTTTACCGACGAAAGGAAACAGAAGATACACGGGGAAGAAGTCGACACTACCCGCACGCGTTTCCCCACCATCGTCAAGATTCAGGAAGATCCAAAGCCCTTCTTCCAGGACAAGGACTACTACAAGCAGGTGCTCGGCGGAGAGGGGGAGGAGGGGCCCCGGCTTCACGAGCTGCTGGGCAAGTACATGAAGGCAGAGGACCCGGAAGAGAAGTCCCATTTCCGGGCCCAGCTCATATCCGCCTTCTGGGAGCTGGGAGCCCGGGTTGCGTATCGCGCGGGCAGGGGACTGCTCACGCCCAAGAGGCTGCTGCTCCGTTTCGGAATTCTCTCCCCGGGTTTCCTGACACCGGAGCTGCGGGACATGGTCTCCCGCATCGTGTTCGACAACCAGGTGGGCGAGCCGGTCTGGTACGTCGACGAATGGCTGGAGCGGATCTCGAAAGGTCTGGTCAGGCCTTCGACCGTCGACGAGATCAAGCAGAAAGGAAAGGCCACCGGGCAGAAGATCCTTGATGCCGTTGAGAAGAAAAAGGGCCAGCGGGACAGCGAGATCACGATTCTGAAGGCCAAGATCTCCCAGCTCGAGGAACGGGAATCCCAGCTGCGGGGCCAGGTGGACCTGCTGATCCGGCATGACAGGAACGAGGAGTACGGGGGCCTGAAAGCGGCGTATTCCGCCACTCAGAAGGCCGCGCTGGCGCAGATCCAGGAGCTGCTCCGGCAGCTTTCGACCCTGGACGGCCAGATCGTTTCCTCTTATGGGGACCTTGCGCGGATCGACAAGGACCTGGAATCACTTGGACGCAAGTCCGAGGGAGTAGACGCGCAAAGCACGGTAGACCGGAGAACCGTGGTCGAGGAGTGGGCCAGCATCCGCCAGATGGCCAAGATGTGCGTGGGCAGGCAGGGGAATCATTTTCCCATCTTTCTCTCGCAGTTCGTCCGCCCCCTCATCAAGGAGATCGGCACCCGTGAGAACGTGATCCGGGAGATGGCGCAGGTGGAGGCCATGGATCCCGGCCTCTTTCTCAGGACCTACAAGAGCCAGACCACGAGGATCGTGCCCAACGTGATCCTCCTGGCGAGCTACGGGGATACGGGAGTCTGCTGGGAGCCGTTCGAGAAGTTCAATCGCGCCACCAGCCGCGGCCGCATTGCCGTCCCGATGTTTCCCAAGAGCCTTGCCGTTGCGGTGCTCACTGCCCTGGCGGACCTGCGGTGGCAGGTGGCCAAGGAGAAGGCGCAGTACTACTGGATGGAAGAAGGCATCACGGGCAAGTACTACCAGTGGTTCACCGAGCACAAGCTCCGCGGGGACGTGCGCGAGTATTTCATACGCGACTATGCGCTGTGGATAAACAAGGAAAGCCAGGGAATGCAGAAGCTGGACAAGGACGTGCGCGGGATCTTCTGGCGCATGATGCCGTTCCCGCAGCACATCAAGGACAATCTGAAGAACCGCGGATTCGTGTACAACGACCTGTACAAGAAAGATCTCAACATCGCCAAGTCCGACGGGTACTGAGCCACGGTACCTTGCACGGTACTCCGTGCAGTTCCGTGGCATTCGCGGCCGCTACATGTAACGCACCACTTCCTGGAGGCTCTTTCTCTGCTTCCGGCCTTTCTTCGTGAAGCCGGGCTTCGGATACCCCAGCGGCGTGATTGCGTACACGCGGTCCTCCACGCCGAGACCCAGCGCCGTGCGCAGCGCCACCGGGTCGAATGTCGCGATCCAGCAGGTGCCCACCCCTTCGTTCTCCGCCGCCAGGATCATATGGTCCGTGGCGATGATCAGGTCGGTTTCAATGGAGTTCCATCCGTCCTGCCGTGTCCAGGAATCCCCCGTTCTGCCCGTGACGACGAGCACGTGCGGCGCATCCTGAAACCAGGGTTTCGTGTAGCATCGGCGGACCTGGGCGAGCATCTCCCGTGAGGAGACGACGAGGAACTTCCAGGGCTGCCGGTTGGCCGCAGAGGGCGCGATGCGCCCGGCGTCCAGGATCCTCCCCAGAACCTCTTTCCCCACGGGCCGCGTCGGGTCGTAGTTCCGTATGCTTTCTCTTTCGCAGATAACGCGCGTGAAGTCCATGGTCTATTTCTTCCTGCCCTTGAAGAGCTGGGGTATGTGCTTCTGCAGATCGAACTTCACAGTGATCCACTTCATCACTCTGCCGTAAATCAGGAAGGTGAGAACCATGGCGGCGATGAGGCCGACGACGATCAACGGCATTGCAACGTTGGGATTGGCGTGGGCTCCGAGAATGACCAGGATGAGCCCCCCGAAGAGCGCGGCCAGGCCGATCATCAGCACGACGTTGAACACCGTGGCGCCGACGAAGAAGAGGACCATCTTCCCGGTCGAGCTCATTTTTTCTCCTCTGCTGGCCGGGCGGGGATGAGGAAAGTCACGAACAGGAGTATGCCGGCGAGCACCACTGTCATATCGGCGAGGTTGAACGTGGGCCAACGGGCCAGCCCGAGAAATCCGTAGAACTTGAAATCCAGAAAATCCACAACTCCTTCCGGGCGGATGATCCGGTCCACGTAGTTTCCCAGCCCGCCGCCAAGGAGCGCGCCGAATGTCCACTTCTGAAGCCGGGTGAGAGGGTCACGCGTGAGAAGATAATAGAGGAAAAGGAGGGCGATCACCGCGAGGGGAAGGAGGCTGAAAAGCGTCCGGCGCGGGCCCGAGGCAATACCGTGGCCGATGCTGAATGCGATGGCGGGATTCTGCACGTGGATGATCCGGAAAAAGTCGCCGATGACGGAAACCCCTCCGGCCTTCGGCACCGTCCAGAGAACGACGAGCTTCGACACCTGGTCCAGGATGATGATGCCCGCGGAGAGCACGAGCGGGAGGAGCCTGGACTTGATGTCCCTCTTTGCGACGTTCAGAATCATTTACAACCCCGTGGGAATGTCGAGATATGTCGTTTCCACGCCTGTTTCCCGCGCGAGCCTGTCTGCAAGCAGCTGGACGCCGAAGGATTCCGTGTGGTAGTGACCAGCAAAGATAACATGGATTCGGCTTTCGAGGCAATGATGATAGATCTCATGGGCGGATTCTCCGGTGATATACAGGTCAAGACCTTCAGCGACCGCCTGCGTGAACTCTCTTGGCACGTCTCCCGATACGATGCCGACGGATTGTATCCTCGGGGGGCCGAAGGGCAGAGTCCGGATCTGCTCTCCCTGCCGGCCGCCAAGACGCAGCACGATCTCTTCGAGGCGCGCAGGGGCCGGCAGAATCCCTTTGCACCCGATTTTCAGGCCCCGATACGAGCAGAATGGCTGGATGTCGGTCAGCCCGAGAAGCCGGGCGATGCCGATGTTGTTGCCGACCTCGGCGTGCAGATCCAGGGGCAGGTGCACGGCGTACAGGGCCAGACCGTGCTCCACGAGGAACCGCACACGCTCATAAAAGGCGCCCGTGATCCGGGCAGGCCTGCCCCAGAGAATTCCGTGATGAACGAAGAGCGTGTCCGCCCCCGCCTCGGCGGCCCGGCGAAAGCTTTCCATGGACGCATCCACGGCGAATGCGACTTTCCGCACTTCCGCCGCGGCGCTGCCGACCTGCAGTCCGTTCTGACTGTTGTCTATGTCGTCCAGCGCGCCAATGCCGAGGAACGTCGAAAGCCATTGATCGAGCTCTGCGAGTGTCATGCGATCCCCCCCGCGGAAGTGTAGGCTTTCCCCGCCGCCGCCTTCAAGGGAATGAATTGACAGATGGCGTACAATAAGGGACGTCATGACGCAGACACAGCCCCCGGGCATCGAGGTCCTTCCTGTACGCACCCGCCGTGAACGGAGACTCTTCCTGACGTTTCCCTGGAGAATCTACGCGGATGACCCCCTGTGGGTTCCGCCCCTTCTCTCCGAGCGGGCGAAGACCCTCGATCCCCGGCGCGGCGCGTTCTTCAAGAGGGGAGAGGCCGAGCAGTTCATCGCGTGGAAGAACGGCATCCCGGTGGGCACAATCTGTGCCGCGGAGGACAAGGCAGACAACGCGAGCATGCACAAGCGCGAGTGCATGTTCGGATTTTTCGAGTACGCTGCAGGAAGAAGCAGTTGCGCATGCCATGATCGACCGGGTGTCGCAGTGGGCGGCCGCGCGCGGACTTGCCACTCTCGGAGGGCCCTTCAACCTCGACTATGAGGACAGCTACGGAGTTCTCGTGGAGGGAAGAGACCGTCCGCCGGTCATACTGTGCGGTCACACCCCGCCGTACTACCAGGACTTTTTCGAGCACAACGGCTTCAGGCCGCTGGCGGGCGACAATCTCGCGTACGAGCTCACGCTCGACACAAGCTCTCCGGCGCTCCAGCGCACCGCGGTCCTCGCGGAGCGGATCAGGCGCAAGGGATGGATTCGCATCCGCACCCCCGATCTCCGACAGTGGAAGAGCGAGGTGGAGGTGGTGCAGGAGCTGATGAACAGGTCCATGGCCCACCTTCCCGATTTCGCCGGTGGGAAAGAGAGGCCGTGGAAGGCCTGCTGGAGCCGTTCAAGACGATTGCGGATCCGGATCTCGTGCTCTTTGCCGAAATCGAAGGGAAAACCATCGGGTGGTTCGCCGGCGTGGCGAACATGAACGAGGTGCTGATCCACCTCAACGGGCTGAGGTATCCATGGGACCTGCTGCGCGCGCTGCGCTGGATGCGCTCCAAGCCGCGATGCATCGCGATCAAGAGCATCCTGATCCTGCCGGAATACTGGGGAAGCGGCGCGGCGCTCCTTCTCATCGACGAGATGGCGCGCCGGGCGCGCGCCAAGGGGTACCAGTGGGCGGACCTTTCCCTTACCTCCGACGACAACCCCTACACGCCCGAGCTCGCCACGCGCATGGGCGCGCGAATCTACAAGCGCTATAGCGTCTACGGCAAGCCGATCGGTGCGGCCTGATTTCCCGTAGCGGGCTCTTGAGCGCCGAGCCTCGAGGCGCCTCTGACTCGACCGTCCCCATGTCAATGTATAGCATACCTTTTTAGTCACCAATCAATTGAAGCCTGACAAGAGAACCAAAGAGGAGGGGTAGCCGTGAACTATTTCCTGACCGAAGACCAGAAAATGATCAAGGACCTGGCCGCGCAGATCGCGCGTGAGAAGATCGCGCCCATCGCGGCCGAGCTGGACGAGTCAGGGGAGTTCCCCTGGGAGGTCGTGAAGACCCTCGCCAAGTCCGACCTCTTCCGCGTCTTCATCCCCACGGAGTACGACGGGCTGGGCGGCGGCATGTTCGAGATGTGCCTCGTCGTGGAGGAGCTCTCCCGCGCCTGCAGCGGCATCGCGCTCGCCTACGCGGCCTCGGGCCTGGGCACCATCCCGATCATCCTGTTCGGCAACGAGGAGCAGAAGAAGAAATACCTGCCGCGGCTCGCCGCCGGGGAGATCCTCGCCGCCTTCGGGCTCACCGAGTCCGGCGCGGGAAGCGACGCCGCCGCCATCAAGACCACCGCGAAGCCGGACGGCGACTCCTACGTCATCAACGGCACCAAGCAGTGGATCACCAACGGCGGCGAGGCGTCCATCTACACCGTCGTCGCCCTGACCGATCCCGCACGGGGCGTGCGCGGCTCCTCCACCATCCTCGTGGAAAAGGACCACCCGGGTTTCACCTTCGGCAAGAAGGAAAACAAGATGGGCATCCGCGCCTCCGCCACCCGCGAGCTCGTGTTCCAGGACTGCCGCGTGCCGAAGACAAACCTCCTCGCCAAGGAAGGCATGGGCTTCCTCGTGGCCATGAAGACGCTCGACCAGTCGCGGCCCGGCGTGGCCTCCCAGGCGCTGGGCATCGCCGCAGGGCGCCCTGGACAAGGCCGTCGAATACTCGCGGGAGCGGCGCCAGTTCGGCAAGCCCATCTCCGCCTTCCAGGGCATCCAGTTCATGCTCGCCGACATGGCCACGCAGGTGGAGGCGGCGCGCGCCCTGACCTATGCGGCGGCGCGCAGCATCGACGCGGGGAGAAGGACGTGTCGCGGCTGTCCGCCATGGCCAAGGTGTTCGCCTCCGACACGGCCATGCGGGTCACCACGGACGCCGTGCAGATCCTCGGCGGCTACGGCTACATGAAGGAGTACCCGGTCGAGAAGATGATGCGGGACGCGAAGATCACCCAGATCTACGAGGGCACCAACCAGATCCAGCGCGAGGTGATCGCCCTCGGGCTGATCAAGGAAAGCGTGCGCGGAGCGGCAAAGGTCTGAGGAGCCCGTCGTGAAGGTCATCGTCTGCATCAAGCAGGTGCCTGACACCACCAATGTGCGCATCAACCCCGAGACCAACACCCTCGTGCGGGAGGGCGTGCAGTCCATCATCAACCCCTTCGACGTCTACGCCATCGAGGAGGCGCGTGCGCCTCCGGGAGAAGCACGGCGGCACCGTGACGGTGATCACCATGGGGCCGCCCCAGGCCGCGGAGGCGCTGCGGGAGTCGATCAGCCTCGGCGCGGACAATGCCTTCCTCGTGTCCGACAGGGCATTCGCCGGGCGCCGACACGCTGGCAACGGCGTACGCGCTGGCCTGCGCGGTCCGGAAGCTCGGCGGCGCGGACATCATCCTCATGGGCAGGCAGGCCATCGACGGCGACACGGGCCAGGTGGGGCCGGGCGTCGCGGAAAACCTGGGCATCTCCCACGTCACCGACATCAGGAAGATCGAAGAGATCGTCGACGGCCGTATCGTCGTCGAGCGGCTGCTGGAGGAGGGGTACGCACGGCTGGCGGCCCGGCTCCCGGTCGTGCTGACCGTCGTGAAGGAGATCAATATTCCGCGCCTGCCGTCGCTCAAGGGCAAGATGGCGGCGAAGAAGGCGGAGATCCCGGTGCTGAAGGCCGCCGACATCGGCGCGGACGCGGAGCGCCTCGGGCCTGAACGGCTCGCCCACCCAGGTGATGAAGATCTTCACGCCGCCCAAGCCTTCCGGAGGCAAGAAGTTCACCGGCGAACCGGCTGAAACCGTGGGCGCCCTGCTCGCGGAGCTCGCCGCGGCCGGCATCACCATCCGGAAGAAATAAGGACACGCACATGGACCCGATCCGCGTCATCGTTCAGAACTGCGTCGGCTGCAGCCTTTGCGTCAAGTCGTGCCCCTACGATGCCATCGCTTTGTCGGGCCCGGTCGGGGCGAAGCTGGACAGGCCGACCGCCGTCATCGACCTGGGCGAAGTGCACGCTTTGCGGCGCCTGCGTGGAGGCGTGCAAGCGCTACCAGGCCATCGTCATCACGCGCCGGACGTTCAAGGGACAGGACATAAAGAAGTATACCGGGCATCTGCCATCCTGGCCGAGCACCGGCGCGGAAAGCTCGGCAGCGTCGTGCCGGAGATCATCGGCGCCGCGCGCGAGCTGCAGAAGGAGCTCTCCGCGCCGGTGAGCGCCGTGCTGGTGGGAAGCGGGGTGAGGAAGTTCACCGACGAGCTCCTCTCGCTACGGCGTGGACGAGGTGTGGATGATCGACAACCCCGGTATCGGGGATTTCGACGAGGACGTGCACGCCGAGCTTGTTGCGGAGATCCTCATGGAGAAAAAGCCCGAGATCTTCCTCGGCGGCGGCACGGTGGTGGGCCGTTCCCTTCTGCCCCGGGTGGCGGCAAAGATACTCACCGGGCTCACGGCGGACTGCACGGAGCTCAGCATCGATCCGGCCACCATGCTCCTGCGCCAGACCCGGCCCGCGTTCGGCGGAAACATCATGGCCACGATCCTCACGCAGAACCACAGGCCCCAGATGGCCACGGTGCGTCACAAGGTGATGACGCCCGCGGAAAAGGTCGCCAGCCCCAGGGGCACGGTGATCGAGCTCAACCACATTCCCGTGCCTCCGTCGAAGCTCGAGTTCCTGGAGTTCGTGGAGGAGAAGTCGGCAACGGTGAACCTCGTGGAGGCGGACGTGATCGTGTCGGGCGGCCGCGGCATCAAGGACCCGAAGAACTTCGAGCTCATCGAGAAGCTCGCCCTGGCCACGGGCGGCGCCGTGGGCGCCTCCCGCGCCGCGGTGGACGCGGGCTGGATTCCCTACTCGCATCAGGTGGGCCAGACCGGGAAGACCGTGAAGCCCAAAGTGTATATCGCCTGCGGCATCAGCGGGGCAATCCAGCACCTGGCCGGCATGAAGGGCGCCGACATGATCGTTGCCATCAACTCCGACCCCAGTGCGCCGATCTTCGACGTGGCCCATTTCGGGATCGTGGGAGACCTGTTCAAGGTCGTGCCGGAGCTGATGAAGAGGCTGGAGAACGGAACGTAGCAGGGGCGGGAGCTCCCAATCCCGTCAGCCGTCTACTCGACCCCGTTTCGTTGCCTTTGCGCTTCTCCCTTTCATTCACGACCTGCATAAAATTGCATTGTCAGTCTGCGAAGGTTGCTAGTATCTTTTATCGCAACGACAATCGCCTTTGATCCACATGTCCTAGAGGAGGTTCGCTATGGAGGATTTGCCCGCTCAGCTCCTGCCCGTGACCCTGCATCTGGACTTTTCCATTTTCAAGATCGCCCTGCCAAATCTCATCGTCGGGATCGTGCTCATCGTCATCTTTTTCGCGGCCGCGTGGGGCCGCCTGCCGCGTTTCCTCGAGCATGGCCGCGACCCCGGGAAGGAAGATTGAGATGAACCTGACAAAAAAGCTGCAGCGCTCGATCCAGAAGAACTTGACAATGGAAGACGCACTGCCGACAAAGATGCCGGTGTACGTCAATTCGCTCGCCTATATGTTCGGCGTGACCACCCTGTCCGCGCTCGTGCTTCTTGTGGTGACGGGAATGATCCTGGCCATCTTCGGACCGGACTGGTATCACGTTTCCCGGGCCGGACGCTTTTTCAACTCCCTTCATTTCTGGAGCGCCCAGGCATTTTTCGGCTCCATGCTCCTGCACATGGCCACCAAGTTCCTGCTCGGCGCGTGGCGTGACGGACGCTGGAAGACGTGGATGATCGGCGTCCTCACCTTCGGCATCGCGATCTTCAGCGGCTTTACCGGATACCTGTCCGCGTCGAACTGGTCTTCCCAGTGGCACGCCGTGCAGGCCAAGGACGCCATGAACGCAATGGGCATCGGCGCGTTCTTCGTCACGACCAACTTCAGCCAGACCCTCACTCTCCACGTGGCCTTTCTCCCATTCCTGGTCATCATCCTGGTGGTCATCCACCTCGCCTTCATCAGGCACGAGAGCCCTGTGAAGCCCTATCCGTCGAAGGGGAAATGAGAATGAGCAAAACATCAGACGAGAATTTGCGCGGGGTTCCCACGAAGCCCTACGATCTGATCCGGGAAGGCTTGATCGTGGTAGGTTTCCTGGCGGTCGTCGTGGTCGTGCTGGCCATACTCTTCCGCCCGCCGGACTATCCCCCGGTCCGGGGTGAGGATGTCGCCACACGCCAGCCCATCGCCTACCTGGCGACCTGCGTCGACATCCTGGCGGGAAACAGCGGCCTGCAGGACTACGGCCCCCCGTACAATGCGGACACGACCAACTCGATGAAGGTGCTGGGCATTGCTCCCATTTCCTGGTTCGGCGTGAGGCAGGAGCTGGATCCTTCCAAGGATTTCGTCCTGGCGCCGCTGGCGCGTGTCGCAGTGATGAACAAGGAGGTGGCGGGCGCGCTGAAGACCTGGAACGCCGCCTCGGATGACTCCAAGGCTGCCTGGACAAAGGCGTACGCCGATGCGCTTGACAAGGCGACCGTCAAGGACGGCGCGGTCCAGATGGCTGCCGGCCAGTATGGCCCGGTGCCCGTCATGATGAACGGAATGCTCGACCTGGGGAAGGCGGGTCTGCTCGAAGGCGCTCTGATGAGCAACGAGCGCCAGCCCTACACCCTCGATAACAGCCGGGCGCTCCTTTTCTTCCAGGAAGACGTGGACGCGAGCGTGGCGGATACCCAGGACATGAAGGGCGAACAGTGGGGCATCACACACGAAGTAGGCAACCGCCCGGGCCCCTGGTGGCTCTGGCCCTATGCCATCTGGTACCAGATCCCCGTGTTCGCCAAGAATCCGAACGCCGATCTGATCGTGGGCCTCATGATGCTTGCTCTCTTCCTCATCCTTTTCTTCATGCCCTTCATTCCCATACTCAACAGGCTCCCGCGCTGGATCGGCTTCTACAGGATCGTGTGGCGCGACTGGTACGCGCGGCAGGAAGGATCGGGCGGGAAAAGCAAGAAGTGACGCGTCGCTGATACATCGAGCGCTCGTGGAGAGCCCGCATTCGCGCATACGCGCGGAAGCGGGCTCTTTTTTGGTGGTGCGCATTCTTGCGCGCGTGGTGTTGAATGGCCAGTATTGACAAGATGAATGCAATAAACGCTCATTGACTTCGTTTCAATGAAGGGAGCCCCGACGGCAGAGAAATGCAGGCGGCTCCGCGGTATCTCTCCAATCGAGAAGGAGTGCGCGTCATGAACGTTATCGAGCTGAAGGCTGTGAAGAAGGACTACCCCCTGGGGGCCACAACCGTCCATGCCCTGCGCGGCGTTGACCTGGCCATCCGGGAGGGGGATTTTATTTCCATTGTCGGCCCGTCAGGGAGCGGCAAGACGACGCTCCTCAACATCATCGGATGCATCGACTCCGCCACCGAAGGAGTAGTGAAGATCCATGAGAAGGACATCACGACGCACTCGGATCGCGAGCTCACCGACCTGCGCCTGCACACGATCGGGTTCATCTTCCAGACGTTCAATCTCATCCCGGTGCTCACCACCCGTGAAAACGTGGAGTTTCCCCTTCTCCTCATGAAAAAGGAAAGCATCAGGAAAAGAGAGATCCGCGAGCGCGCGGAAAAGCTCATCGAAGAGGTAGGGCTCAAGGACCAGATCAACCACAAGCCGTACGAGCTCTCCGGCGGCCAGCGCCAGCGCGTGGCCATTGCCCGCGCGCTGGTCACCCGTCCGGCCATCGTGCTTGCGGATGAGCCGACGGCCAACCTCGACTCGGAAACAGGAGACATGATCCTGAAGCTCATGAAGGAGCTGAACATCCTGGAAAAGACCACCTTCATCTTCTCGACGCATGACCCCGACATATTGAAATACGCAAATGGCGTCGTGAAGATCAAAGACGGGCTCATGGCAAACTAGGGACGGATCATGTTTATCCTGAAGATCGCCTGGAGGAGCCTCCTCCGGCACAAGGCCAAGAGCATCATCATCGGCACCATTCTTTTCCTCGGCGCGCTCATCATGACGCTCGGCAATGCCACCGCCATCGGCATGCAGCGCGGCGTCGAAAAAAACATGGTCGAAAGCTTTACCGGGCACATCATCCTCGTCTCCGACGAGGAGACGAAGGACAATGTCCTTTTCACGCCGCTGGCAAAGCCGCTGAAGATCCTGAAGGACTACGAGAAGATCCGTTCCGTGCTGGACAAGCAGGACTTCATCAAGGGCTACCTCCCCATGACCAGGGGTGGTGTCGCGATCCTGGGCGGCCAGGAGATGGATTTCATGCTCACCTTCGGGTGCAATTTCGACGAGTTCCAAAGGGTGTTTGGGAGCCCCGTCACGGCCGTCGAGGGAAAGGTGCTGCACAATGGTGACCACGGGCTCCTGATAAACGTGAACGGCAGAAAGACCCGCTACAAGAACGCGGGCTACTGGCTCGTTCCCGAGGGGGGCGGGCTGAACAGGGACAACCTCACGGACGAAGCAAAGAAAGAGGAGGACCGGCTCGAAGTCAAAAGCTCCCTGGCGCTCGAAGGGTTCGGTGAGCCGAACTCGACGAACAAAGACATCCCGGTAAAAGGGGTCGTGCGATTCAGATCGCTCAACTCCCTCATGCAGGAAGCCACCTTCATGGACATCGAAACTTTCCGGGAGATCTTCGGATACTATACCGCGCGGGATATCGTCCAGAAGCTTCCTCCGAAAGAGGAAGCGCTGATGGGCGCCAGCGAGGACGCGCTCTTCGGGGGCGGTGACATCTACTCGGCCGGGACCAGCGGTACGTCGGTTGCCGAGCTGGAAAACAGGATCAAAACTGAGCCGAAAGTCACACGGGTGATCGACTTTGACACGGCGGCGTACAACTATGTCACCATCCTCCTGAAGCCGGGCCAGGACTTGAACGCCTCTGTGGAAAAAATGAAGAGGATCGCCCGGGAGGACAACCTGCCGGTAAAGGTCCTGAGCTGGAAAAAGGCCACGGGCCAGGCCGCGCAGATCTCCGACATACTCCAGATGATCATCACGGTGTTCGTGATCCTCCTGTTCTTCGTCGCCATCATCATCATCATGAACACGCTGAGCATGAACGCGCTCGAACGGACCGAGGAGTTCGGCATGATGCGCGCCGTGGGTGCGCGCAAGAGCTTCATCACCAAGATGTTCCTCGCAGAGACATTCTCTCTCTCGTGCATCTTCGGCGGCATCGGCATCTTCGCGGGCGTCATCGTCACCTGGATCATCCGGCCTCTCCGCATCGGCTCGGGGGGAAACGAAATCTTCGAGCTGCTTTTTGGCGGCGAAGTCTTCCAGCCGACCCTGGGTTTTGCCGGGCTGGTGACCGGCATCATCGGGCTCGCCATCGTCACGGTGCTGGCGGTCGTCTACCCCGTTGTCGTGGCGCGAAAGATCACGCCGCTGGACGCGATCAACCGCCACTAATCGAGGAAACTGAAATGAAACGCATTGGACGATTTTTCATGACCCGGATACGCAGCGCGCGCGTTGTATCCAAGATCGCTTTCCGCAACCTCATCCGGCAGTTCCGGCGGAACGTGCTGCTTTCCGCGGGCATTGCCATCGGCATGTGCATCCTGGTCGTGACATCCTCGTTCACGAACGGCCTCACCGACATTCTCTTCAACAAGATGCTCGTGTACATGAGCGGACACATCAAGGTGGTCATGGACGAGTACACCACGCGGCGCAGCGACGTGATCAGGGACACCGACCGGTTCATCAAGGCCATCAAGGCGAACGTGGACGGGATCAAGGAGATCGATCAGGCCGTAAGCGCCTTCGGCCGGGCGGTCGGCAATGGGAAAACCGGACTCGTCGCCCTGGTGGGCGTTGCCCGAGACTCGAATTTCTATCAGGACACGGACCTCGAGTCCGGCAATGTGCGCGACATATACAAACCGGACATCTTTCCCGGCATCCTTCTGTACAAGAACGCGGCCAGGGAGCTGAACGTCGGGTTGAACGACATCGTTACCGTGCGGTTCCAGACCGTCTACGGACAGTCGCAGGCGCCCAAGTACAAGGTGGTCGGGCTTATCCCCTCGTCGAATATGTACATGGACGTGGCTGCATTCGTGGACAGGGAAACGCTCCGCCAGCAGCTGAACATGAAGCCCAATGAATCACTCGGGCTTCAGGTCGTGACGGCGTATCCTCAGGACGCGCAGAAGGTGATTGAGCAGGCAAACAAGCTGCAGAAAGCGCTCGCCCCGGGCGCTGCCGGGGTCAAGGCGGTTCTCCGCGCGCAAGGCCGGCAGGCTAACGCCGACGTTTTTGCCCTGCGGCTGGAGACCGGCCCGGACGCCCTGGCACTTGTCCGGAACAATCTCCAGTTCGTCAAGGGAGACATCAGGGGCCTCTTGAAGGACAAGACCGGGATCATCCTGACCCAGCCCCTGGCCCAGTCTCTCGGAGCCGATGTCGGCACCCGGATCGATTACCGCTATGTCCCTCTCAATGCCCCCGATCCGGTCGAGACGCAGTTTGTCGTGACGGGGATAGTGAAAACCGTTTCACCGTTTGCCGAGGCCACCGCCTTCGCCCACGAGGACTCCTTCTACAAGACCTACTTCTGGAATATCCCCCGGGACCCCGCGCGGGTGGCTGAGGATGCGCCGCTCTTCAAGGCCCTGCTTCCCGAATGGGAGATGCTGGCGCGAAGCAAGAACACGGACGAGGCGACAAAGAAGATACGGCTCCTCAACAGGGAGGCGTGGAAGGGCGCGCGGGTGGATGTCCAGACCATGTTCGAGAATGCCAGCGCCGTGGTCGATCTGCAGAAAGGCCTGAACACAATCTCGATCGTCGCCGTCCTGATCCTCTTCTTCGTGATCCTCATCGGGGTCGTGAACACCATGCGCATGAGCATCCGCGAACGCACCCGGGAGATTGGAACCAACCGGGCAATCGGGATGCAGAGGTCCGACGTCCGTTCGGTCTTTGTCATGGAAATCGTTTTTCTCGCCGTGTTCGCGTGCATCGCGGGCATCGGGCTGTCATACGGGCTCATGGCCCTGCTCGGCGTGCCCACGTTCGACCTCAAGGACAATCCGTTCAGCATGTTCTTCGTGAACAAGCATATCTACTTCGTTCCGACTGTCGGGGCGATCATCGGCAACTTCTTCATCATCGTGATCGTGTCCTTCCTCATTGCGTTTTTCACCGCGCGCCGCGCCGCAAAGCTTCGGGTTGCGGATGCGCTGCGGCACTTTGAATAGGAGACTGAATATGAGACAGAGATTCTTGGGGATCGCCGTGGGACTTCTTGTGCTGGCCCCGGCGCTCTGGGCGACCCCCTCGGTCCAGGAGATCATCGACTACATCGACATCAATTACGAAATCCGCAGCGACTTCACCGCGCAGGCCAAGATCACCACCCGGGACCCTGAGCAGGGGACCAAGGTCATCGAGAGCGTTCTGTACCGGCGGGACCGCGACGATGCGTTTCTCATCGTCATGGCTGATCCCGAAACCGACCGCGGCAATGGGTACCTTCGCGTGGCGGACAACATGTGGATGTATCGCCGGACCACCCGCACCTTCACGCACATAGGCCGTGACGAGAAGATCGGAGGCTCCAACGCGAGCGCGGGAGATTTCGAGACGCGGAAGTTCAAGGAGCTGTACAAGCCCTCGCTTGACGCAAACGGCAACGAGATCATCGCCATACAGGCCCTGGGGGGCGGAAAGATCCCCGTGTACAGGGTCGAGGTGACGGCCAAGGTCAATGACGTCAAGTACCCCCGGCTGGTGATGTGGCTGACGCAGGACAAGTACCTCGAGCTCAAGCGCGAGTGCTATGCCCTCTCCGGCACGCTCATGGAAACGGACCTCTACACCAACTACAAGGAGATCGACGGCCGCTACGTGCCGCTTCTGCAGAAATTCACGGATGAGGTGGAAAAGGGGAGGACCTCGCTGCTGGAAATCAACGGCGTTACCTTCAGCAAGGTGGACGATTACAAGTTCGACAAGTCGTATCTCGAGAGCTTGAGCAAGTAAGGGGATTGGAATGTTGAAACGTTGCGCGCTCGGCCTGCTGGCCGCGCTCCTTCTCTCTCCCGGTCTCTTTGCCCAGACCGGGACCGCCGCGCCCGCGGCGCCCACTGGCTCAGGCAATGGGGAGGACGAGTTCTTCGGCTCCGCCCCGGTCGAGGCGACCCAGGGGACCGCGGAGAAAAAGAACAGCGCGGAAGACATCGAGAAGGAACGGGTGGGGCTTTCGGGCATTCTGCAGGGAACGGGCTCCTATACAATGACGCGCGATTTCGTGCAGGGGATTTCCGGCGCGAGTGACAACACCCTTTCCAACGTCATGATGGGTGACTTCCTGGTGGACGCGCGGCTGCAGAAGAGCTTTCGGGCATTCGTGGACCTCAATGTGAGTTACCTCACCGGCGGCGCGCCATTGGTCCACGATTTCATGACCGTGCCGACGCCGCCGGCGAAGCCAACGCCGTTCCTCCTTTCTGAAAACCAGACCACCTTTCTGGACGTGAAGGAGTTTTTCGTCGATTTCAATGCGGCCAATACCGTCTATTTTCGAGCAGGCAAACAGGTGCTCCAGTGGGGAACGGGCTATTTCTGGAACCCGACCGATCTGATCAATATCGAGCACAAGAGCTTCACGAACCTGACCGCGCTCCTTGATGGGGTGTTCGGCCTGCGCAGCGACGTAGTTTTCGCGCGTGAGTTCCATCTCTACACTTTTCTCAACCTCAATGCGATCCAGGACATCACCGATGTCGCGTTCGCCGCGCGCAGCGAATTTCTTGTCGGCACATTCGAGTTCGGCTTTTCCGGCTGGTTCAAGTCAGGGAAGATCCCTGTCTTCGGAGTCGACCTTACCTCCCCGCTCTTCTGGAGTCTGAACCTCACCGGCGAGGCGAGCTTCTCCTGGGGGGACAACCAGAAAATGCTGGACGCGGACGGCGTGACCACCTCCACCATTCGCGGCCAGCTCGTCCCGAAGGTCGACGTGGGGCTGTCCAGGTCCTTCGACGCATTCGACGTGCAGGACCGGATCATGGTCGAGGTCGAGTTTTTCTATAACGGAGCGGGCTACGACGTGAACATGTTCCAGAAGCTCAGCCTCAACCCGACAGGGCTCGCCACGTTTCTCGGCAGCTACTATCAGCCGGGTTACTACGGGAAATACTACGCGGCGTTCTTCATCACGGTGAGCAAGTTCATCGTCAGCAACATGACACTCACGCTGAACGGTTTGACCAACCTGTCGGACTCCTCCGGCATCGGGTTGATCGGCCTCGCGTATGACCCCGTCAACAATTTCGAGCTGTCTCTCCAGCTCGGCTCGTATCTCGGTCCGAACAACAGCGAATACACGAGTTCTCCGACGAGCACATATGGTCTGAGCAACAACATGTTCTTCGTGATCCTGGGCGCAAAAGTCTCGTTCTAGAGAAGACTCTTCACCTTTTCCGCGATGGCCAGGCAGGCGGTCAGGCCGGGAGACTCCATGCCGACCAGATTGACGAGCCCGGGAAGACCGCGGTCGCTCTCCTCTCGGATCACGAAATCCCTGAACGGCTCTCCCCGCCGGTAGAGCTTCGGCCGGATTCCCGACATGTCCGGGGACAGGTCGTCCCGCTCCAGGAAGGGAAGGAAACGGTGGGCCTTCCGGTGGAAAACCGACTGGTGGGCAGGGTCGACCGCGTAGTCAAGGGTGTCAACGTAGAAAGAGCTCGGACCTATCTTCAAGCTGTCGTCCAGGCCGAGGACGGCATGCGCGCCGAGGTGAACAGATGAAGGAACCGGATACACAAGAGTATGGAGCCTGCCATTGTGCCGGGAGGAGACCCGAAAATACTCTCCCTTGCAGGGATGGATTTCATATCCGGCCTTCGCAATATCTATCCCTGCCATCCCGGCAATCCGGTCCGCATGAAGACCGGCGGAATTGATCACGCACGCTGCCCTCAAGGCGGTGAGCGTACCGTCGGGCTCGCGGATCTCGACCGAGTAGCCGGCACCGGTCCCTGCAATCGCGGTAACCTCGCAGCCGTACGCCAGCGTCACCCCCCGCGAGCCGGCCGCGTGCGCGAGGTACTCCATCAGCCGATGGCTGTCCGCGATCCCGCTCTCCCGGCTGACCAACCCGAGGATCCCGCGCACATCGGGCTCCCGGGCGGCGATCTCCCTGCCGTCGATCAGGCTGAGACCAGGAACGCCGTTCTTCTTTCCCTGCGTGAAGATCTCCTGGAGCTTGTCCGTCTCGGTTTCATCGGTTGCCACGACGATCTTGCCGGTCTTGCGGTGAGGGATTCCTTCGCGCGCGCAGAGCTCGTACAGGAGCGGATTGCCCCGCACGCACAGCCGGGTCTTGAGGAGCTCCGCGGCATAGTACATGCCGCAGTGGATGACCTCGCTGTTCCGGGAGGACGTCTCCCGTCCGAACCCGTCGTGCATTTCCACGACAACGATCTCCCGGGAGGGATCGGCGAGCCTTTGGGCGATCGCCAGGCCGATCACGCCGGCGCCAATGATGAGGACATCCACCTCGTCCATGGGTTGGACTATAGCAACAATTCAACCCCTTGAGGTACCATCCGTGGGAGCACAGGATATGCCAGAGCGCGCTCACCACGCCCCGCCAAGACCCCTGGTCGTCATCGGCACGGACGCCCTCCCCCGGCTGCAGCAATTCTGCCGGGAGACGGGCCGCCGTCGTCTGCTCCTTGTCGCGGACTCCCGCACGTATCACGCCGCAGGGGAGGCAGTGGAGAGCGCGCTCCGCGGGATCGGCTGCGAGATAAGGGCGATCGTCTTCACGGGGGGCGAGGTGGTTGCGGACGCCCCTCACGTGCTTCGCGTCCTGCTTGCCGCCGACGGCGTCGACCTGACATTCCTCGCCGTCGGCTCGGGTACGATCACGGACATCACGCGGTTCGTCAGTCACAGGACCGGTTGCCCGTTCATTTCTGTTCCGACGGCGCCCTCGGTGGACGGATATACATCGAGGGGAGCGCCTTTGATCGTCGACGGGGTGAAAACCACCGCGAATGCCCAGGCGCCCCTCGCCATTTTCGCCGACCTCGCCACCTTGTGTGCGGCGCCGCAGCGGATGATCGCGGCCGGATTCGGCGACATGCTGGGGAAGCACACGTCGGTGGCGGACTGGCGGCTGGCCCACCTGCTCTGGGACCTGCCCTTCGACGAGTCCATCGCGGAAAGGACCCTCCGCGCCGTGCGGGGATGCGAGGAGCGGGCAGGGGAGATAGCCGCGGCATCCGCGGACGGCGTGCGCAGCCTCATGGAGGCCCTGATCGAATCAGGGTTCTGCATGCTGGATTTCGGGAGCTCCCTGCCGGCCTCCGGATCGGAGCATCATTATTCCCACTACTGGGAGATGAAGCTGCTGAGGGAGGGCCGGCCCGCGATCCTGCACGGCGCGAAGGTCGGTGTGGCCGCGATCCTCGTGGCCGGACTCTACGAAAGGATCGGGCGGATATCACGGGAGCAGGCCGCGGCGTTATTGAAGGACTCCCGTCTGCCCGGGCGCGAAGAGGAGATGCAGCGCATTCGCTCGGCCTATGGACCTCTGGCGTCCGACGTCATTGCCTCCCAGGCGCCGTTCCTGGACATGGGCGAGCCGGACTACGCGCGGTTGAAACAGAAGATCCAGGACCGGTGGGGAGAAATCCAGGAAATCGCCCGGCAGGTTCCCGGCCCCGCGCGCATCACGGAGCTGCTCCAGGCCGCAGGAGGCCCGGTGAGCGTGGCGGCGCTGGGTCTGACCGAAGAGGAGCGGGTCCTTGCCGAGACCGTGAGTCACTACCTTCGCCCGCATTTCACGATACCCAAGCTCATGCGGGTCCTCGCCGCTTCCTCTCAGTAGCCTTCGGCCCCTTCGGCGACCTGGGTCCTCGTCACTTTTGCCCGGAAGAATCTGAACACGATGAACTGGTAGACGATGACTATGGGAACGAAGATCGCGGCAACGATGCTCATGAGCTTCAAGGTGTAAGGACCTGATGAAGAGTTGTAGATCGTGAGGCTCGCCGCGGCATCAAGGCTGGAGGGAATGAGATTCGGGAACAACCCGACGAGCCCCGTGGCGATCACGAGCAGGATCGTCGCGCAGGATGCGGCAAATGCCCCGAGGGGCCGGCCCCGGGAGTGCGCGATCCGCACCCCGAGCAGGGCCGCGACGGCGAGCACGGGCACGACGATCCAGAGCGGCCGGGCCAGGTAGTTGTCATACAGCCGTGTCGCGAATCCGGTCAGCACGAGGAATGCCGCCGCGACAACGAGAACCAGGAACCAGAGGATTCCCGCAAGCCTGCCGGTCCGCTCGCCCAGCTCCCCGTCCGTCTTGTATCTGAGCCAGAGGGCGCCGTGCTGGAGAAACAGGAGGACGAAGAGAAGCGCCGTGAGGAGGCCGTAGGGGTTGAAGAGCATGAAGAAGCTTCCCCGATAGCCGGTGAGGTCGATCGGCAGGCCTTTGAATATGTTGCCGAATCCCAGCCCGAGCACGAGCGGCGCCGTGAAGCTGGAGACGGCCAGCACCCAGTCCCACACGGACCTCCACCTCGGCGCGTCGTGCTTGCCGCGCAGCTCGATGGCCGCTCCGCGCGCGATGAGTGAGAAGAGGATCAGCAGCATGGGGAGGTAGAGGAAGCTGAACATCGACGCGTAGGTTGCGGGAAAGGCCGCGAACGTGGCGCCCCCGGCCGTGATGAGCCAGACTTCGTTGCCGTCCCACACCGGACCGATGGCGGCGAGGGCGACCTTCCTGTCCAGCTCGTCCCGGGAAAGGAAGTTGCGCAGCATGCACGCGCCGAAGTCGAAGCCGTCCAGCATGAAGTAGACGGCCCACAGCACACCCCACAGGACGAACCAGAGCGTTTGCAGCGCCATTCCTTCCCTCCTCAGTCCTCTGTCCTGCGGGCGTACTTGGCGAGCAGAAAGACGTCCACCACGGCAAGGGCGCTGTAGATGACAAGGAAACAGATGAGCGAGCCCAGGACGTCACCCGGCGTGATGGCCCGCGAGGCCGCGTCCGCCGTCTTGAGCAGCCCGTACACGATCCACGGCTGCCGGCCGATCTCCGCGACGATCCACCCCAGCTCGCTGGCCAGGTAGGGCAGGACAAGGGCAACGGTCATGATCCAGAGAAACCAGCGTTTCGAAGCGAGCCTGTCCCTCCAGGAAAGAACAGCGGCGACCACCGCCAGCAGCACGAAGAGGAAACCAAGGGCCACCATCAGGCGGAATCCGAGGAAGCTCACCATCACCGGTGGCCGGTCGCCGGGAGGGAACTCCTCCAGCCCCTTCACCGTGGCGTTGACGTCGTGGTAGGCAAGAAAGCTGAGTCCTTTGGCGATGGGCAGCGCCTCGATGATGTTGCGCTGCGCCCCTGGGTCGGGGAGCTGGAGCAGATAGAAGGGGGCGCCGGCCTCGGTCTTCCACTGCGATTCGATTGCGGCAAGCTTCGTCGGCTGGAACTTCGCCACCTGCAGGCCCGACAGGTCTCCGGCAACGATGATCAGCACCGAGGAGGCGACGGCGAACGTGGCGGCGAGCCGGAAAGATCTCTTGAACAATTGGGGATTTCTCCCGCGGAGGAGATTGATCGCGGAGATCCCCATGATGAAAAACGCGCTCAAGGTGTACGCGGCCATGATCACGTGGAAGAACTTGATCCACGCGTACGGATTCCAGATGAGGGCCCCGAAATCGACCAGCTGCGCCTTGCCGCCCGCCAGGACATAGCCGCGCGGCTTCTGCATCCATCCGTTGGCCAGCAGGATCCACAATGCGGAAAACGTGCTCGCCGAGGCCACCACCCACATGATCGCCGCATGGGCTCCGCGTGAGACCCTCTTCCAGCTGAACACCCACAAACCGATGAAGGTGGACTCCAGGAAAAAAGCCACCGTTGCCTCGATGGCGAGGGGCGCTCCGAAGATGTCACCGACGAACTTCGAGTATTCCGCCCAGTTCATTCCGAACTGGAACTCCAGCGTGAGGCCCGTGACCACGCCCACGGCGAAGTTGATGAGCAGCAGCCTGCTCCAATACCTCGTCATGCGCAGCCAGGTCTCGTCCCCGGTCCTGGCGTAGCGGGTTTCCATGAAAGCCACCAGCATGCTGAGACCCAGGGTGAGGGGGACGAACAGGAAGTGGAAGATCGCAACCGCGGCAAACTGTATCCGGGAGAGTGCCTCGACGCCCATGGAGCGGCTCTAACATATCTCACTCCGGTTGTCAATCGTGACAGCTTTTCCGTACACTCGTCACTGCGATGATGAGCACCTCCACGTGGCTGCGCGACAGAAGCCGGCCTGCCCGGCGCAACCTTGCCCTGACGGTCGCGCTGGGCGAGCTGTCGGGAATCCTCCTGATCCTCCAGACTTCTTTTCTCGTCCAGATCGGCAATGGCGTCATGTTCCGAGGGAGCAGCCTTCCCCGGCTCCTGCCCGTCTTTGCGGCGCTCCTGGGCGTGATCCTTCTGCGCGCCCTCGCCGCGTGGGGGTCCCGGCGCGCCGCTTTCGAATGCGCGTCCGGCGCGAAACTGACCCTGCGCAGGGAGCTCACGGAGCACCTCCAGGCCATCGGACCGATTGCCCTCGCGGGCATGCGCGCGGGGGAGATCGCCCACACCACGGTCGACGCGGTGGAAGCCCTGGATGCCTACTTCTCGAAATACCTTCCCCAGCGGGCCATCGCCACCCTGCTGCCGTTCACGATCCTTGCCGTGGTGTTTCCACTGGACTGGATCTCGGGGCTCGTCCTCGTCCTCACCGCGGTATTCCTTCCCCTGAACATGATCGTCATCGGCGAAGAATCGCACGCCCGCAACCAGCGCCTGTGGGGAAAGCTCGCCCGGATGAGCGGGCATTTTCTCGACGCGCTCCAGGGACTGGCGACGACGAAGATGTTCGGCGCCGCCCGCAGGGAGGCGGGAGAGATCGCCCGGACGTCCGAAGAGTACCGCGGCATGACGATGTCGGTTCTCAAGGTAGCATTCCTGTCTTCGTTCATGCTCGAGCTGATTGCGAGCGTCAGCATCGCCCTGGTCGCCATTCTCTCGGGGCTGCGTCTGCTCTCCGCTTCCATGGAGTTCGCCCCGGGGTATTTCATCCTGTTGATTGCCCCCGAGTATTTCCTCACCCTGCGCGCGCTGGGAACCTTCTATCATTCGCGCATGGAGGCGGTAAGCGCCGCCGACCAGGTGCGGGCCCTTTTGCAGACGGGCCCGCCGCGGCGTCTCCCGGATTCCCCGCCCGCCACGCGCGCGGCGGCCCGGCCCGCAGCGCGGATCGCTCCCCGCCCGCGGCATGCGCGCGGGGTGGCTTTTGAAGGCGTATCCTTCGCGTACGAAGCGCGGCCCATTCTGGAAGATGTGACATTCTCTGTAAGCTCCGGGGAACATGTCGCCGTCCTCGGAGCGAGCGGGGCAGGCAAGTCGACGCTCCTCTCCCTGCTCCTGGGCTTCGCCACGCCCGACAGCGGCCGGCTGCTCATCGACGGGAATGACCTGCGCGACCTCGACAGCCGCGCGTGGCTCGACACGGTCGCCTGGCTGCCGCAGCGGCCGACCCTGTTTCACGGAACCTTGCGGGACAACATCGTTCTCGGCCGGCCGTCAGCCGGCGACCGCGAGATCCGGGAGGCCATTCGGCTTTCACACGCGTCGGAGTTCATCGAAAGAATGCCTGCCGGGCTCCACACCCGCGTAGGGGAAGGGGGACAAGGGCTTTCCATGGGACAGCTCCAGCGCGTTGCGCTGGCCCGCCTGTTCCTCCGTGACCCGGGCCTGGTCCTCCTCGACGAGCCGACGGCCCACCTGGACCCGGAAAGTGAACGCATGGTGAATGCCGGAATCCGCAATCTGACGGAGGGCCGCACCACGGTCCTGGTGACCCATCGCCCGGCCGACGGGGTGGATCGTGTGCTCGCCCTCGCCGCCGGCCGGATACGCGAGGCTTCATGAGAGACCTGTTTCGCCTGGTAAAGCTGGTGCGTCCCCACTGGCGGCTGGCGGTGCTCGGGCTTGCTCTCTCCCTTGCGACGCTCCTGGCCAATGTCGGGCTGCTTGCGCTCTCCAGCTGGTTCATCGCGTCGATGGCGATTGCGGGCCTGGCCGGCACATTGATGGACTACACGACCGCGGGCGCGGGCGTACGCGCTCTTGCCCTCGGCCGGGCCGCGGGGCGGTATGCCGAGCGGCTCGTCAATCACGATGTCACGTTCAGGATCCTCTCCGCGCTGCGCGTCTGGTTCTACCAGCGCATCGAGCCTCTCGCCCCCGCGCGACTGTCCGCGTATCGAAGCGGCGATCTGTTGAGCCGCATCCGGGCCGACATCGACACCCTGGACGATTTCTACGTGCGCGGGGTCGTGCCTTCGATCGTGGCCGTGCTCGCCGTCGCCTGCATTGTCCCGTTCCTCGCGCATTATGACGCGCGTCTCGCGTTGATTGATGGAGCAGCCCTGGCATTCGCCGGCGTCCTTCTTCCGCTGCTCCTGCACCGGCTGTCCGCGCGCCCGGGGCGCGAGCGCGTCGCGTGGGCCGCGGAGCTTCGCGCGTCGATCGTCGAGGAAGTCCAGGGAATGGCGGAGCTCGTCGCGCTCGGCGCAGCGGGCGCGCATGCCGCGCATATCGAGGCGGCAGGCCGGGAGATGGACGGACGGCAGCGCACGCTCGCCTCGCTGCAGGGGCTCGGCGACGCGGGCATTGTCGCGGCGAGCGCCCTCGCCGTGTGGGCCGCCGCCTTTGTGCTCGCGCCCGTTGTGGCCGGCGGCGGGCTGCCGCGCGCCGACATGGCCATGCTGACCGTGCTCGTCCTTGCCGGCTTCGAGAGCATCATGCCCCTGCCCGGCGTGATGCAGAGGGCGGGGGAAATGACCGCCGCGGCGCGCCGGCTTTTTCAGATCATCGACGCGGTCCCCGCGGTCAAGGAGCCCGCGGAACCGGGGGACGCTGCCCGGGCCTTCTTTCCCCCGGGAAAGAAGACTCCCGGCCCGGTATCCCTGTCGATCCGGGATCTTCGCTTTCGATACTCTCCTGAGCAGCCCTGGGCAATCGATGGACTCTCCTTCGACATTCCCGCCGGCGCCCGGCTGGGCATCATCGGGCCCACAGGAGCGGGAAAGAGCTCGCTCGTCAATGTCCTTCTGCGCTTCTGGGATTTTGAAGCCGGAAGCATCCGGGTGTTCAACGCCGCCGACGGACAGGGCGGGACGGGTTCCGACGGGTATGACCTGCGCGCGATGGCTCCTGAAGATGTCCGGAGGCTCTTCGCCGTGGTGCCCCAGGCGCCGTACCTCTTTCACGCAAGCATTCGCGAGAATCTGCTGATCGCGCTTCCGCCCTCTCTCGATCCGGCGGCGCGGGACGAGGCGCTCCTGTCGGCGCTGCGGGCCGCGCAATTGTCGGAGTTTGTTGCCTCTCTGCCGGACGGCCTGGATACGATCGTCGGTGAGACCGGCCGGGAGGTCTCGACCGGAGAGATGCAGCGTATCGCCGTTGCGCGGGCCCTGCTTCGGGACGCGCCCGTCTATATTCTCGATGAGCCCACGGAAGGGCTCGATGATCGGACGGCCGGCATGCTCCTCGACACGCTTGCCGGGAAGCTGCCGGGGAAGACGCTCGTTGTCATCACCCACCGTGAACGCGAGCTGGCAATAGTCGACAGCGTTGTTCGTCTGGGCTGAATCCAACGGGGCTTTGCCGGTGTAGTAACTTTACGTGAGAGGAATGCAGGCCATGAAAACACATCCGCTCCCATCCGCTGAGGGAGGCCCGAGCGACGAAGAGCTCATGCAGGAGCTCGCCCGAAAAAGGCCGGGGGCCCTCCAGCCGCTCTTTGCGCGCTACGCGCCCCTTGTTTTCCACATTGCCTCCCAGAGTCTCGATCCCGGGTCCGCGGAGGATATCGTGCAGGACGTCTTCCTCGGACTCTGGCGCAAGGCGGACACATACGATCCCCGAAGGGGCGCGCTGCGGCCCTGGCTTCTCCAGATCGCCCATTTTCGGATCCTCAATGAGCTTCGCGCCCGCAGCCGCAGGCCGCAGCTGGACCCCGACGTTGACCCGGACGTGGTGGACGAGCTTCCCGATACGACCGCGGAGCCCGTGGAAGCGGCCTGGCAGGCGTACAGGCAGGAAGCGGTCCGCGCGGCGGTGGAACGGCTGCCGCCCGCGCAACGCCAGGCATTGAGCCTCGCGTTTTTCGATGAGCTCACCCACGACCAGGTGGCCGTTGCGCTGAATCTTCCCCTGGGCACCGTGAAGACACGGATCCGGGCAGGGGTGCAGAAGCTGCGCTACATCCTTGCGCCCCTTGGCGTGGCCGCTGTCGCCATCGCCCTGCTCATCGGCGTCGGAGTGCGGTTCAACCAGCAGCGCATCATCGCGCAGCGTCATGAGCGCGCGCTCTCCATGGCCACGGCAAGCGATATCACCACTCTGCACATACCGGCTGTTCCCGGCATACCGGCCGCCACGCACGGCTCATACCGCGGCAGGCCCGGGACCCCGCTGGGCATCATTGCGCTGCACAACTTCGCCCCGGCGCCGGCAGGAAGGACGTACCAGGCCTGGGTCCTTCACCGTGGTACGTGGACCTCCATGGGCACGTTCGCCCCGGATTCGGCGGGGGAGGGGCTGCTCGTGGCCGAAGGAAAGGCGTTCATGGAGCTTCCCGAGGAAGTGAAAGTAACGCAGGAGCCAAGGGGAGGGAGTCCCGTCCCCGCCGGCCCTGAGGTGATCGGTTGGCAGGCAAAATAGGGACTGACACCGCGGAGGTGCGGCGGTTCAGGCAGCGGGGCGCCGGACGGATGAAGAATCCGCGAGGCGCTCCTACAAATCTTCCTTGCCGCCGATCGAATGATACTCCTTTTCCTTCAGCTCGATCCGCGCGCGGAGACCCTCGATTTCCTTGAGCATGTCGCTGATCAACGGAGTATCCCGGCTCACCGAGGTGCCGTTCTTTTCCACAAGGGCCCTGTAGACTTCGTTGCCGAGCCGGGCGATGACCTTTTCCGCGTGAGACTCGAGCTGCATGATTTCCAGCTTGACCATGCCCATGGCGCCGAGGTCTTTCGCCTTCTCGCCGGCTTTGCTGGCCAGGTCTTTCGTTGCCGCCACGCCCTTGTTGATGATGCCCTGCATTTTTTCTGCGAATGTCATTTCCCGCTCCCTTCCTTCATTCCTTGCGGCCGGTAAGCTTGATGATATGGTAGCCGAACGATGTGGAGACTGTGTCGCTGAGGGATCCCGATGAGAGCCTCTTGCAGGCCTCTTCGAATGCCGGCACCATCTTGCCGGGCCCGAACCACCCCAGGTCTCCGCCCCGGGATTTCGACGGGCAGGTGGAATGCTCCCGGGCCATTGCTTCGAAACTCGCCCCCCGCTTGATTTTTCTCAACAGCTCGTCGGCCAGACGCTTGTCCCTCACCAGTATGTGACTTGCACGCCATTCCATGAACTGAGCATATCAGAATCGGCCTTCGTGGGCCATCCCCGCTATTCCTCCTCCCGCCATACCGTCAGCTCCTGCCACGGCGTCCGAGGCCGCGCGGCGGGTGATTCATCCGCATACCCGATGCTGACCGCGGTCACGAGCTCCTCGCGCCGACCAAGCCAATTGCGGATGGCCGGGTATGCGTAGAGCAGATCACAGATCCACAGGCTGCCCAGGCCCAGGTCGTGCGCTGCCAGGAGCATTGTCTGGACCATCCCGCCGATGGATTGAATATCAGGAGCGTTGTAGGTCGGATGCGCGGAGATGATGTCGTCATGCATGTACGCTGAATTGAATATCACGATGGTGAGGGGCGCCTCGGCCACGATTCGAGCCGAGTTTCTGCAACTGCCTGTCTTTTCGCCCCGTGATTCCATAAGATCGGCGCCCTCCCTCATGAGCCGGGCGAGCTTTTCGTTCGCCGCTCCCTGCAGCACGACGAACCGCCACGGCTGGCGATTTTTTGCCGAGGGCGCCAGTACGGCAGCGGCAAGGACCTTCTCGACGAGCTCCCGCGGCACCGGCGTACTTTTGAACCTGCGGATGCTGCGCCTGCGGGATATTGCTTCCATCAGTTCCATGGGGCGAGTGTGGGTGGGAATTCGGGAAATGGCAAGACCATCTGGCAAGCCGGCTACAAGGGAGGCACATGCGCGCCGCTCTGGCATCGAGAACATTGAAATTTCATTATTGACATTTGATATGCGGAAGAGCAAAGATGAATGAATTAAATGTAAAGCACGTCGGCGTGATTATCTTCAACAAGGACCTATGAGCAGGTCAAAGAATAACAACAAAACGGTTTCCTCGTGGCTGATCCCCGCCATATCCCTTGTCATTCTTGCACTTTTCGCCGGAGGCGCCTGGCTCTATGTGGTTCAGAGGGATCGCGTGCTGGCCGCAGCCGAAGAAAACCTCGATGCCATCGCGCGATTGAAGGTGGACCAGATCGTCCAGTGGCGGAACGAACGGCTGGGCGATGCCGCGGTGCTGATGGAGAATCCCTACTCTTCCGAGGCGCTCGCACGATGGATTTCGGGCAGCCGGGGCGACGGAACCGAGCAGGTTCTCGCTTTGTTCCGATCCCTGCGCGCGCACTATCGCTACAGCGACATCATTCTTGTCGACCCCAGCGGCCGAATGCTGCTCAGCCTGAATGGCCAGACTGGCAACCTCGGCAAGGAAGTATCTCAGGCCGTTGGTGACTCCCTGCGCGAACGGCGCCCCCTGCTCAGCGATCTGTACGCCGGTACCGGCGAGGGGGTTCCTCATCTCGATGCAATTGCCCTGTTGAGGGCCGGAAACGGGAATGACTCCAGAGCCCTCGGCGCCAAATCCGCCGAGTACGTCGGCGCCGTTATCCTGAGGTGCGACGCCAAGGACTTTCTCTATCCTCTGCTCCAGTCATGGCCCTTGCCCAGCAGGAGCGGTGAAACCCTGCTCGTCAGACGCGACGGGGGCGACGTGCTCTATTTGAACGATCTTCGTCACCAGGCACATACGGCGCTCTCGCTGCGCATCCCTTTGAGCCGGAAAGACACGCCGGCGGTCGCCGCCGTGATGGGTAAACAAGGCGTCTTCTATGGGAAGGATTATCGCGGGGTCCGGGTAATGGCGGCTCTCGCCTACCTTATCGCTGAGATGAAGCCCGGGCTGAAGATTCTTTTCATGTCCGGCTACACGGCCGACGTCATCGCGCACCAGGGCATTCTCGAGGAGGGGGTGAGCTTCGTGTCGAAACCTTTTTCGATGAACGCCCTGGCCGAAAAGGTCCGCGAGGTGCTAGGGTGACGGCAGCAGGAGGCGGAAGGTGGACCCGGTGCCCGCCTCGCTTTCAACCTCGATCCTGCCCCCGTATTGGGAAACGGTGCTCTGGCTGACCGCAAGACTCAGGCCGACCCCTTTTATCTGGGACTGGCTTGTGTGCATGGGGGCCCATTCACCCTTGGTTGTAAAGAACGGCGTGAAGAGACGGGACAGATTCTCCGATGGGATGCCGCAACCGGTATCCTCCACTTCCAGCAGGGCATACCCGGGGACGCTTCCCGACCGGAGGGTGAGGACGCGAAGAGGTCGGTCGAGAAGCGCATCGAGAGAATTCGTCAGCAGGCTTGCAAAGATGAAATCGAGCTGGGCCCGATTGATTCGGAGCGGAGGGGTCTCGAGGAGGTCGAGGATCACCGTAACGCCCTGCGCCTCGATGCGCTTTTCGAAGAGCGGGAGCAGGGAACGGACGATGTCATCGAGGCGGAAGGCCCCTTCCCCGGATTGCGCCGTCCCCGAGAGTCCCTGCAAACGGTCAGTGATATCCACCGCACGCTGCACGCCCTTCAAGGCTTCCCGCGCGTACAATCGTGCCTTGTCCGGAAGATCTCCCGACTGAAGGAGGACGTCGAGGTACCCCTTCACCACGGTATTGATGTTGTTGAATTGGTGGGCGATCCCGCCCGCCAGCGTGCCGAGGCTTTCCAGGCGTTGGGCGCGCATGATCTGCGCCTGGATCGCTTTTTGACCGGTGATGTCACGAGCGATCGAAGCGGTCCCCACCACCTCGCCGTCCGTATTTCGGATCGGCGAAAGGGCGAGGGAGACATGTATCAGCGTGCCGTCTTTTCGTCTTCGCTGAGTTTCGAAGCCCTCGATATGCTCTCCCCGCATAATCTTCCCCCTGAGCTCACGGGCCTCATCGTCGAGCTCGGGCGGCATAAACAGGGAGGAGGGTTTCCCGATGGTTTCCTTCGCGGTGTAGCCGAAGACATTCTCCGCCCCCTTGTTCCAGCTGGTGACGATTCTGTTCATGTCCAACCCCACGATTGCGTCCAGAGAGGATTCGACGAGCGTCGCCAGCCGGATATTTTTCTCCTCGGTCTGCCTGCGCTCCGTGATGTCCCGCCCGATCCCCACGATGCCGGTGACCATTCCTTCATGATCGATGATAGGTATTTTTGTCGTGAGAACCGAGTGAATCGATCCGGAAGCGGATTGCGTGGTTTCTTCCAGGTTGATCTTGCTTTGCCCCGACTCGATGATTTGCAACTCGTCGCCTCGAAACTTGTCTGCCAGCTCCTGGGGGAATAGGTCATGGTCCGTCTTGCCCACCAGATCTTCCGGCGCCGCAGCACCCATCCACAATGCGAGAGGCTTGTTTGCAAGAACAAACCTGCTCTCGCGGTCCTTGAGATAGATGTGGTCGGGCAAATTGTCGATCACTGTCGAGAAAAGAGCCCTCTCCTGCTCGAGTTTCCGCTCGGCCCGTTTTCTCTCCGTGATGTCCCGGCCGACTCCGACAAATCCGATGATATCGCCGTGGGCGTTTCGAAGCAGCGTCTTGGTCGTCGATACCCACCGCTCCTGCGGGTCCTTATTTTCATCCACGGTGGGGCCTTCATGATCGTGCAACTCTTCACCCGTCCGCAGCATGTCCTGCTCGGCCGCATGGCAGCGTTCCGCACGCTCAGGAGGGAACAGGTCGAAATCGGACTTTCCGACGAGTTCTTCGGAAGTCGCAAAACCGAGCTGGCGCGCCGCGGCAAGGTTGGCAGCGACGAATCTGCCCTGGAGATCTTTTGCGTAGACGCAGTCCTGCAGGTTGTCGATCAATGTGCGAAGCACGCTCCGCTCGCGCTCAAGGGATTGGCGGGCCGCTTCCAGCTCCCTGATACGCTTCAGTGCTTGGGCAAGCTCCCGCGACGGGCGCTCTTGCTTCGCGGCCTTATCTTTCATGGCTCCTCTCCCGTGATCACTCTCCGTCCTTGCATGGCATCAGGCGACTGTCGAATAGATTTCCTCAAACTTCGATGCATGACCCTCGAACGCGGAGAGCACGGCGGGATGGAAGTGCGCGGGATCCGTTCGCCCATCTCCTTGAGTGATGATCTCCACGACCCTGTCGTGACTGAGGGCAGGCTTATAGGGGCGCTTGCTCCGCAGGGCGTCGTATTGATCGCAGATGCCCATGATGTAGCCGCACAGAGGAACTGAATCTCCGCTTGTGCCTGACGGATACCCGGATCCATCCCACCGCTCGTGATGCGTGAGCGCGATTTCCGCGCCCATTCTCAGGTACTCGTTGTTTCCCGATTCGAGGATCCGCTTTCCAAGGACGGAATGAGTTTTCATCACTTCCCATTCCGCCGCATCAAGGGGACCGGGCTTCAGCAGCACGTAGTCCGGCACGCCGATTTTCCCGATGTCGTGCATGGGGCTGGCATAGAATATACGCTCGACGTACTCCGCTCCCAGGCCCATGAAACGCGCGAGCTCGGACGTGAGGTGGCTGATGCGGCGTACGTGATCGCCCGTATCGTTGTCCCGGTGCTCGGCCGCGCTCGTCAACAAGAGGATGGTTTCACGGTAGCTTTCCCGAAGCTGCGCGGTTCGCTCGCGAACCTGAGACTCAAGGAGAGCATTGTGATTTTTCAATAGGTCGCTGTATTCCTTCAGGCGAAGGTGGTTGCGGACTCGCGACCACAGCTCGTTGCGGTCCACCGGCTTCACCAGGAAGTCCTCAGCCCCGTTCTCCAGGGCGCGCAGCCGGGACTCCCTGTCGCTCATGCCGGTGACCATGATCGTGGGGATCGTCCTGGTCCTCTCTTCGGATTTCAACCTTTTTACAACCTCGAATCCATCCATGCCGGGCATATTACCGTCCAGGAGAATGAGGTCAGGCGGCTCTTCCGACACGGAACGCAGGGCCGCCTCACCGCTGTCAACCGCGCGCGTGGAGTATCCCCGCTGCTGGAGCAGGTGCTCGAGGATGTGCCGGGTCTCGCTGTCGTCGTCGGCGATGAGGATCGTCGCTTTGCGATCAGTTTCCATTCCTGTCCCCGAGGATCAATCGAATCTTGCGCACGAGCTCGGCTCGCTCATATGGCTTGGAGATGATCGGCGGGGTCTCCCCCAGCTCCTTCTCCAGCTCATTTACGTGGTCGATATACCCCGTGCAGAATATGATCCTGATGTCGGGTTTTATCTCGCGCAGCTTTTTGCCGAGCTCGGCGCCGCCCATATTGGGCATGACGACATCTGAGAGGACGATATCGATCAACGGGGCTTTGTCCTTGAAGAGGCGAACCGCGTCCACCCCATCGGACGCCTCGATGACAGCGCACCCTGAAGCTTCCAGCATAATCCTTGTTGCCTCACGGACGCTCTCGTCGTCCTCCACCAGGAGGACCGTGATGCCGTTCAAGTCAAGCTCCGTGTCCGCCTTGCCTGCGGAGGAACGCGTCGCCCCTGGCGCGATACGGTTGAAGTAGAGGTGGAAGGTCGTGCCGCCCCCCGGCGTGCCCCCGACATCGAGATGTCCCTTGTTCTGTTTTATTGCTCCGTAGACCATGGATAAACCCAGGCCCGTGCCTTTTCCCGGGGGCTTGGTGGTGAAGAAAGGATCGAAGATCTTATCCATGATCTCAACGGGAATGCCTGAGCCCGTGTCGGTGACGGAGACCCGGACGTAATGGCCGGGTGCGGCATCGGGATCTCCCACCAGATCCCCCGTGTCAAGCTCGACACCGCAGGTCTCCACCGTGACCTCGCCGCCGTCCGGCATCGCGTCGCGCGAGTTCACGACAAGGTTGATGAGGATCTGGTCGAACTGCGAGGGATCGCACAGGATGGAGCCGATGTCAGGTTGCAGGTCCAGCGTCAGCCGGATGTTGTCTCCGATAAGGCGGCCGATCATCTTGTGAAGGTTTCTCACCGCTTCGTTGGGGTCGATCTCTATGGGGACCACCGCCTGTTTCCTGCTGAAAGCGAGCAGGTGGCTGGTGAGCTCGGTCGCCCTGTTTCCCGCCTTCTTGATCTGTTCCACCTCGCGCCGCAGGGGACCACCCACCGGCAGTTTGTCCAGGAGAAAGTCGCTGTAGCTCAGGATGACCATGAGGATGTTGTTGAAGTCGTGCGCGACCCCCCCCGCGAGGCTTCCGATGGCCTCCATTTTTTCCGCCTGCCGGAGACGATCCTGGATCTTTGCGTTCTCGCTTTCGACCCTCTTGAGCTCGGAGATGTCGGTGATCACTCCGAGGAGCGCCGGCGCGCCTTCATAGGATATCAGCGTGGCGTTGAATACAAACTGCGCGTGGCTGCCGTCCTTCCGCAGACCTTCATACTCGGCGGGGGGAAATTGCGCCCCACCGACGGTGCGCGAAATGTGCAGGCTCATCCTCTCCATGCACTCTGGGGCGATGATCGATTGCCACGGGAATGCGGCTTCGAGCAACTCATCCTTCGAATACCCCAGGATATCGAGGGAGCGATCGTTCACGTACAGGACCCTGCCTTCCCTGCTGATGAACATGATGTTCGGCGACCCTTCCGCGAAGGTGCGGAACTTCTCCTCTGACTCCCGCAGAATGCGTTCGGCATTCTTTCTTTCGGTGACGTCACGGGAGATCCCGAGCACCGAGGTGACCTGTCCTTCCTTGTTCTTAATAGGAACCATCCGCGTTTCGACGGAGATGTCCCCGATCGATATTTCTTCGGAGGGACTCCTGAAATATGGCTCGCCGGTCTCGAAGACGCGGCGAAGATCGGCCACCGCTCGATCCACCGCATCGGCCGGCAACACCTCCGAGACGCTTTTCCCGACGATCTCCCCCACGGAAGTGTTCAATATCCGCGCGGCCTCCGGGTTGGCGTACAGGTAGCGCAGGCCCCGGTCCACAAGGAGCACCATGTCGGGCGTTGACTCCAGGAGGATCCTGAAAAGATGTTCCGATTCCCTCCGCCTGTCTTCCGCGAGCTTCCTCTCCGTGATATCGACGAGGAAACCGATTATTTCCGGGGGACCGCCTCCCTCACCGCCGGCAAGTTTCCGATGATCTTCGATCCACCGCCAGGTGCCGTCGTAGTGACGAAAACGATAGACGAATACGTGCTCCCGATTATCCAAGAGTCGGGAATGCTCTTCAAGAACGCGCTCCCTGTCCTCATCATGGATGTGATCCAGCCAGAAGCCCGATTCCTCCACGATTTCGTGCGGCTCATACCCGAGTTGATCGTGGACGTTCGTGCTGATGATGGTCGCACCGAAACTGGCATCCGCCGCCCCCGAGTAGATAACCGCCGGGCTCGCGACGAGCAGCCTCGTGAGCTGCCCGGAGACTCGATGAAGCTCCTCTTCCGCGAGCCTGCGCTGCACGCGAAGCGATGTTTCCGCCAAAGCCCTCCGCACGACAACGCCGAGCCGGAAGATCTTGTCCTTGAGCACGTAGTCGGTGGCGCCTTTCCTCATCGCCTCCACCGCCCTCTCCTCCCCGATCGTGCCGGAGACGAAAATGAAGGGGACATCCGGGCGGGAGTTTTTGGCCACCTCGAGGGCGTTGAGACCATTGAAGGTCGGAAAGGTGAAGTCGGAAATGATGAGATCGAAGGGATCTTCCTGAAGGGCCTTGGCAAGAGCTTCGGGCGTTTCAACCCGGGTCCAGCTCGCATTGACGCCCTGGTTTTCGAGCGCACTTTCGATCAATTCCGCGTCCCGGAGATTGTCTTCCAGGTGGAGGATACGGATCCTGTCCTGCACAGGCCTAACCTTCGCCGAACGCGGCGACCGGTGGTTTTTCATTGATGACGGCCCAGAAGACACCAAGCTCTTTCACCGCTCGGAGAAAATCCCTGAAATCGATGGGCTTCACCACGTAGGCGTTCACACCCAACTTGTAGCTCTCCGCGAGATCTTTTTCTTCCCGGGAGGAGGTGAGCATCACCACGGGGATCAGCTTCAGCTTCTCATCACCCTTGATCCGTCTCAGCACCTCGATCCCGTCCACCCTTGGCATCTTGATGTCCAGAAGCACCAGGGCGGGATACTCCCTGGCGCGCATGCGATAAGCGCCCTGGAAGGTCAGGTAATCCAGCACGGCCTGCCCGTCATTCACCACGTCCACCTCGTTGGCCAGGTTGCATTCCTGGAACGCCGTCAGAGTCAGCTCCACGTCTTTCGGGTTGTCCTCGGCGTACAGAATCCGCATCAAACCGCTCATGTGGTTGCCATCCCTTTCTCCGGCAGTGAGAAGAAGAAAGTGCTTCCCGTGCCGGGCTCGCTCTCCGCCCATGTCTCGCCACCGTGGCGGCTCACGATCCGTCTCACGTTGGCCAGTCCTATCCCCGTACCCTCGAACTCGGATGTGCTGTGCAGCCTCTGGAACACGCCAAACAGCTTCTCGGCGCCCCGGGGATCGAAACCCACCCCATTGTCTCGTACCTGGATCACCACTGTCTCATCCCGTTTCTCGCTTCTCACTTCGATAACGGCGGTTTCCCTCGGCCTGGTGTACTTGAGCGCGTTGTCCAGGAGATTCGCGATAGCGAGCTTCAGGAGGTTCCTGTCCCCCTGCACCTGGGGCAGGTCCTTCACGATCCACTTCACGTCCCGCCCGGAGGCCTCGTGAGCAAGGTCCGAGATCACCTCGGCCACCACCGCGCCCAGGGGGACGGGCCCAGCGTTCAGCGGGGCCCGCCCGATCCGGGAGAACGCGAGCAGATCGTCTATGAGGACACCCATCTGCTTGGCGGAGTCCTTGATTATTCCCAGGAACCTTTGCGCGTCCTCTCGGAGCGCTCCCCCCGCGCTCTTTTGAAGCAACTCGAGGAAGCCGTTGATGTGCCGGAGCGGGGCGCGCAGGTCGTGGGAAACCGAGTAGGAGAAAGCCTCCAGCTCCTTGTTGGCTGCTTCGAGCTTCCCGGGCGCGTCTTTCCAGGCTGGCATTGAGCTCCTTGATTTCCGTTTCGGCTTTTTTCTTGTCAGTGACATCCCGCGCGATGGCGAACATCAGTTGTTCGTCCACGCTCGGAAAGGAGTTCCAGGAAATCCATTTGTACGTCCCGTCTTTGCACAGATAGCGATTGTCGAATCCGTGGACCGTTTGACCCGTGCTTTGATCGCTGACCGCTTGTAACGTGGACTCCCTGTCGTCGGGATGGACGTAATCGAGAAACGGCTTTTCAAGCATCTCCTCCGGAGTCCATCCGAGGGTCTGCTTTACCGAGGGGCTGAATTCCTTGAAAAAGCCGTCAAAGGACGAAACGACCAACATGTCGATGGACTGCGTGAAGATCCGGTCCCGATCCTTGCGGGCCTCCAGGTACGCGGTGATGTCGACGAGAGTCACCACGACCTGCATGTGCCGTCGATGGGCCACGAGATCCGCAAACGCGCTCACCAGCATCCATACCCGACCCCGGATGCCGGCACGCTCGGCCCCAATAATCTGACATTGAAGCGGCTCGCGGGTGGCCAGCACGCGGGTCACGGGATACTCCTCTTCCGCGAGTGGTGTGCCGTCCTCATGCACGAAGGTGCAGCCAAGCTCCCCGGTCGTTTTGCCCAGCACCTGGTCGGCGGAGAGACCCAACATTTCGAGCGCTTGCTGGTTGCAGAGCAGTACCCGCGTGTCGGGACCGTGAACCATGACGCCTGCGCTCAGGTTCTGGACCAGGAGACGATTCTCCTCCTCGCTGCGTTCCAACGCGAGCTCATTGCGCCTTCGATGGGAGATCTCCCTTCGAAGAAGCAGGTAGACCCCCACGAGCACGCACATAACGAGGATCAATCCAATGCCCATCCACCTCAGGGTGGCGGCGGTGCTCGCCTCCTCCTCTACCCGGCGTTGTGCGAGCAGGCGCTGTTCTTCCTGGGTCATAGCGCGAATCGTTGTGCTGATGGTTTCCGTAAGGCTCTTGCCCTCTCCTGTAGCGACCACCTCGGCCGCCGCTGTCAGGCCCCCTTCATTGCGGGAGCTCACGGTTTTTCGCGCAGCCGCTATTCTCTGGGTAACGAGGGATTCCAGAACGTTCAGACGTTCTTGCTGCGAAGCGTTGTCCGAGGTCAAGTCACGCAGCCTTTGCTCATCTTGCATGACGGATCCCATCGACGTGAATAAAGGATCCAGATAACTTATATCTCCCGTCAGCGCGTATCCGCGCGATCCCGCTTCGAGGTCATAAACCGCGGAAAGTACATTCACGAGCTGGGTGAGGACCTCCTGAGTATGTGCAACCCGTCGAGCGCTCTTTATCAACCCTTGCGTGTTGCGATAGACGGCGGCCCCGATGACGAGCAGCAGAAGAATGGAAAAGCAGAAGCCGATTGTATTCAAGTATCGAAGCATGCTCCGGCCGGTCCAATGGTCCGCACGTGGCTGCGCCGCAATGAATTGAGGAACACCGCTCCCATCCGCTGGGATATTCACCCTGGCCTCTTCTGCGGAATCGCTCGAACGCCTTTGTCCATGCCCCTACCCTGCACGATACTTCACCTCGATATATAATATCGGATTTCCCTTCAAACCGCTCATGTGGCTGCCATCCCTTTCTCCGGCAATGAGAAGGAGAATGTGCTTCCCTTGCCGGGCTCGCTCTCCGCCCATGTCCCGCCACCGTGGCGGCTCACGATCCGTCTCACGTTGGCCAGTCCTATCCCCGTACCCTCGAACTCGGATACGCTGTGCAGCCGCTGGAACACGCCGAATAGCTTCTCGGCGCCGCGGGGATCGAAGCCCACTCCATTGTCTCGTACCTGGATCACCACTGTCTCATCCCGCTTCTCGCTTCTGACTTCGATAACGGCGGTTTCCCTCGGCCTGGTATACTTGAGCGCGTTGTCCAGGAGATTCGTGATAGCGAGCTTCAGGAGGTTCCTGTCCCCCAGCACTTGGGGCAGGTCCTTCACGATCCACTTCACGTCCCGCCCGGAGGCCTCGTGAGCAAGATCCGAGATCACCTCGGCCACCACCGCGTCCAGGGGGACGGGCCCGACGTTCAGCTCGGCCCGTGCGATCCGGGAGAACGCGAGCAGATCGTCTATGAGGACACCCATCTGCTTGGCGGAGTCCTTGATTATCCCCAGGTATCTTCGCGCGTTCTGGTCGGAGCGCTCCTCCCGCGCTCTTCTTGAAGCAGCTCGAGGAATCCGCTGATGTGCCGGAGCGGGGCGCGCAGGTCGTGGGAAACCGAGTAGGAGAAGGCCTCCAGCTCCTTGTTGGCTGCTTCGAGCTCCGCGGTCCGTCTTTCGACTCGTTGCTCCAGCTCCGCATTTAGTTTTCGCACTTCCTCCTCTGCCTGCTTGAGCTCAGTGATGTCCACTGCTACGCCCAGCAGTGCCGGTTCAGAGGTTCCGGGGAGAGTGAAGGGGATTTTTGTCGTCTGGAGAACGCGAGTTCTCCCCCTCACGTCGGTCAGGCGCTCTTCGACCCCAGTGATCGGCTCGCCGCTTTCGATGACCTTTCGGTCGTCACGCATAAAGCTCTCCGCCTGGGCTCGAGTAGCTACCAAATCCAGGTCAGAGAGGCCGATCATCTGGTCGGGTTTCATGCCGTTGGCTTCCGCGCAGGCCCGGTTCACGAAGAGGTGACGGCTGCTGCGGTCCTTGGCAAAAATGAACGGCGGCACGAGGTCGATGACCGCCTGCAGGAGGCGTTGACTGTCCCGCAGCGCCCTCTCGGAGCGCTTGCGCTCGCTGATATCGTAGGAAAGTATGAAGACCCCTTCCGGCACAGGTTGAAAACTGAGATCAAACCACGCCGAAGAGCCGTCCGCGTAACGAAACTCATTCTCCATGCGTTGGGAGGTTCGCTCCTCCATGCAACGGCGCAGCATGCGGAACATTTCCGTTTCCTCGATGCCGGGATATGCCTCCATCATCGTGCGGCCCAGCAATTCCTCCCTTGTGCGCATGCCGTGTCGTGCCGCGGTGCCATTGATGTAGAGATACTTCCAGTCGTAACCGATGATCTGGGCGCCCTCCAGCATATTGTCCAACGTGCCGCGAAATCGCTCCTCGCTTTCCTGCAACATCGTTTCCGCCCGTTTCCTCTCGGTGATATCTTGTAGAAGCGTCAGGATGCATCTCTCGCCTGATACTTCGATCTCCTCTGCGGAGACGAGCGCTGTCAAGGTTTCTCCGGACTTCCGTCGGTGTCTTGTTTCTATGCTTCGCGTACTGCCTTTTTCGTGCAGGGTCCTGATCAGTTGTTCCCGGTCCTCGGGCGTCGCCCATGTCTGCAGCTCGAGCGATGTGTGGTGGAGGATTTCCTCCCGCGCATAACCAAACAGACTGAGAAATGACTGGTTGACATCAAGGTATTGCCCATCGGCGAGGCGCGTGATGCTCATTCCTATCGGATTGCTGTGAAACACGGCGGAGAATCGAGTCTCACTTTCACGCAGGGAGAGCTCTTGGTGATATTGCTGCCGCCCCCTGCCGCTTGCGGCGATAGAGCTCGGCAAAAACGCTCATGAACACGCCCATGCCCAGAAAAATCGCGAGCCCCAGAGTGTCGGCCGCCCGCGCGAGCGCAAAGTGGCTCTGCACAGGCAGTATCCAATACAGAGCAGTGAATGCTGCGATCGTTGTCACCAGAAGCCCGGGCCCCGCCCCTGCCATCAGCGCAACGAGCATGACCGCTGGATAGAAGGTGATGTACGGCGGCAGGCCAGGACCCACAGCGAGCGAGAGAGCCTGGCGGATCATGAAAGCCACTGCCACCAAGGCCGTCGCTGCGGCATAGGTGACGAAATATCTGAGAAGGATGTGCGTCCGAGATTTCGACCTGCCACTGGCAGGATTGTTCATGCCTGCCTCCAATCTATTCCAGAGGAATGCTGGCTTAACCTCCGGTAGCGCTTCTCATTCAGTTCTTCACCCGAGAGGTTTTCCACCTCTCATATGTGCATCAGATATATTATACCAGCAAAGCGCGATTTCTCCTCTTCATTTTTTTGTTCTGTGGGAGTTTTGTCTTTTGCGGCGCAGCTCTTCTACGAGCTGAGTCAGGACTTCGATCAGTCGATCCTGCTCGTGCACCTTATCGAAGAAGAAGTCCGCACCGGCCTTTTGGCAGGAGGAGCGATAGGCAATGGAATGCGAGGTCGACAGCGCGATCACCACGGGCGGCCGCGGCAGGGCCTTGATGCTCCGGATCAAGTCGAGCGCTCCGCCCTTTTGCAAGCGCATATCAACAATTGCGGCGTCGGTCTGGAATAGGATAATCTGCGGGAGCACGTCGCCCGCGCGCGACGCGACGGCGGAGACGAGCAGGCCGGGGATCTCGGAAAGCATGCGGGCGAGTCGAGGCCGTACCTCGTTCTCATCATCGACCAGGAAAACCCTCATGGAACGGCGCCGATTACTTCCCGCAATGCCTCCAGCAAGGCATCGGATTTGTAGGGCTTTGCCATGAACACATCCACGCCCAATCCCTGCGCCCCGCTCGCTTGCTCATTCGCCGCCAGCCCGCTTGATGCAATGATTCTTGCCTTCGGGTCGATCTTTTTGATCGCACGGATCATCGCGGCACCGTCCATATAGGGCATCATCATATCGGTGATTATCACCCGGATTTCACCGTTCCTCTCAGCGTACAGCGCAAGCGCCTCCCCCCCGTTCCCTGCCGTTATGACGCGGTACCCATAGGTCTCGAGGATTTGTCTCGTGATATCACGCACAGCCGACTCGTCGTCTACCACGAGAATCAGCTCGCCCTCACCCATCGGTTTTGCCCGTTGCGGCCCCTCTTCCAAGTCGGGCGCCTTCTGCACCCGGGCCGGAAGATAGATCTTGAAAGAGCTCCCCTTGCCCACTTCGCTATAAACGCTGATGAATCCTCCGTGCGCTTTGACGATCGAGCGCGAGGTGGCAAGACCCAGCCCCGTTCCTTTGTCCACTTCCTTGGTGGTGAAGAATGGATCAAACACCTTCTCCTGGACTTCAGGGGACATGCCTGAGCCGGTGTCTTCCACCTTCAGCAGCACGTATGAGATCGGTTTCGCATCCAGGTGGACTCTCGCATAGGTCTCGTCCATTCGGACATTTTCGGCTGTGAGTACAAGTTTCCCGCCGCCCGGCATCGCGTCTCGAGCGTTCAGGCAGACGTTCATGAGTACCTGGTGCATCTGTGTCGCATCTCCCGTGACAGTCCAGAGATCCTTTGCAAAATTGGTCCGTATTTCGATTGATCGAGGGAAGATCTCCCGCATGATCCCCTCGATCTCGCGAAATACATGTTTTATCTGGACCTCGACTTGTTCCCCTTCCGCCCCGCGCGCAAAACTCAGCACCTGCCGTACGATGTCCGCTCCCCGCTGCGCGGTCGTCGCGATGATATCCAGGATTTTCCTGCTGTACGCATCGGAGTGTTGGAGGGAGAGCCCTTCGACGCCCATGAGAATGGGGGTCAGAATGTTGTTCAAGTCATGTGCGATACCGCTGGCCAGAGTGCCGAGGCTCTCCAGGCGCTGGGCTCTCCTCAGCTGTGCTTCCAGCGCAATCTCCTGCGACACATCCCTCCCGATCCCGACAAAGCCAGTGATGATGCCGGCTTCGTCCGTAATGGGAGCGATGGTTTTGTGCTCATGATAGCGAGATCCATCTTTTCGAATGTTGAGCAGCTGCCCCCGCCAGACTTTGCCGGATGCGATTGCCTCCCACATGCCTCTATAGAGCACGGCATCCTGAGCACCACTCTTGAGAATCCGTGGGGTCTTTCCGAGGACCTCGCTGCGGGAGTACCCGGTGATCCCTTCGAAGGCGGGGTTCACATAGGTAATAGCGCCGTTCGTATCAGTGACGAGGATCGAATCCGGGGCATGCTCGATTGCCGCGCTGAGCTCTCGCCACTCTCTCTCCTTTTCTTTGCGTTCGGTGATGTCTCTCCCAATGCCGACGATTCCTTTGACGATTCCCCGTTCGTCGAAGACAGGCACCTTTGTCGTGAGCAACCATCGCAGCGGGCTGGAAATCGACTTGATCTGCTCCTCCTTGTTGATTTGTCCGCTGCCTGTCTGCATGACGATCTGCTCATCGGCTCTGAGAATATCCGCGAGCTCCCCTGCGCAAAAGTCATGGTCAGTCTTGCCCACAAGGTTTGCGGGGTCTGCCACTCCCATGAAATCTGCAAGTCCCCGGTTTCCCATGACAAACCGGCTTTCGAGATCTTTCTGATAAATCAGATCCGGCAGGTTGTTGATCAATGTCAGAAGGAGGGCTTTCTCTCCTTCAAGTCGATTCTCCATGTCCTTGCGTCCGCTGATCTCCCGAATCGTTGACCATACACCGGCCGGATTGCCTTCATCGTCCTTGAGAAGGACCCGCCTCAGCTCCACGGGAATGATCGTCCCATCTTTTCTCCGGTATTCGATCTCGTAAATGTCGGAAAACTCCCTCTGGAGCACCTGGCTCTGGAATACTTCGGCTTCCCCCGCATGCCATCTTTCGGGAATGAGGCTCGCGTTGGCGAGCATGATCAATTCTTCCGCGCCATACCCAAGCATGTCTTGAAAGGCTTTGTTCGATTCAAGGATCCTGCCGCTCATATCGACATTGACGAATGAGTCTCTCATGCTCTCATGGAGCCGGCGGTACTTGTCCTCGCTGCGGCGAAGCTCCTCGTCCGCCCGCTGACGGTGCAAATCCTGTCGCGCTTCGCGAAGAGCGTGATCTACCGCGGGGCCGAGGCGCTTGAGGTTGTCCTTCAGGACATAGTCGTGCGCCCCCGCCTTGAGCGTTGCGACCGCCATGTCCTCGGAAATCGTCCCTGATACGATCACCAGTCCCGGCCGCTGCGGGCTGGAGAGTATCGCGTGCAAGGCCTCCAGACCGCTGAAGCCTGAAAGTGAGTAGTCGATGAGGACGACGTCCCAGGTCTCCTTTTCGAGCGCTTCGCGGAGAGCACTTTGCGTGTCGACGCGGCGGTAGGGGGTTGTATACCCGTATTTCTCCAGGGCGCGGATCAGCAACAGCGCGTCATTCTCGGAGTCCTCGACCAGCAGGAGTCGGATGTTCTCGCTCATTGCGATCCCTTGACAGGAGGGGGCACGTTGAGAACGAGCCAGTAAAGGCTGAGCTGGTGGCATGCCTCGACGAACTGCTCGAAGTCAACGGGCTTCTGGATGTAACTGTTGGCCCCGAGGGTATATCCCTCCATGAGGTCTTTTTCCTCCCGCGAGCTGGTGAGAATCACCACGGGGAGCAATCGTGTCTTCTCTTCTCTGCGGAGCCTCCGGAGAACTTCCAGCCCGTCCACCTTGGGCAGTTTCAGATCCAGAAGTACCAGCTCGGGGAGCGCCCTGTCGGAAAAGAGGAGTGCGAGGGCTTCTTCCCCGTCCTTGGCTATAACGAGGTCGTTGAGGATGCCGCTCTTCTTGAACGCGCGCACTGTGAGCGCGATGTCATCCGGATTATCCTCCACCAGCAATACGAAATGACCGTGCATATCAGGAAACCTCCCCTCCAGAGAGCGAAAAAAAGAACACCGCGCCTTCCCCCGCCGCTGCCTCTGTCCAGGCGCGTCCTCCATGCCGGTTCGCAATTCTCTTCACGATCGCGAGACCAATTCCTGTCCCCTCGTATTCTGCGGTGGCGTGCAGACGCTGAAAAACCTGAAACAACTTTTCCGCGTACTTCATGTCGAACCCCACGCCGTTGTCGCGGACAAAGAAGGCCGGGGCCCCACTGTCTGCCCGTTGTCCGAACTCGATCCGCGCCTTGTGCCGGATCTTCGTGAATTTCCAGGCATTCTCGAGGAGGTTCCCGATGAGGATTTCCATCAGTCGCCGGTCCGCCGTCACCCTGACGGCGGGCTCGATCACAAACTCCGACTCCCTTCCGGGATCCCGCGCGGCGAGCTCCGCTGCCTGGCGCTGTACCATCGAGCTGAGATCGATCAGCTCGGGGAACAATTCCGCCTTATTCACCCGTGAGAGCTTGAGCATATCTTCTATGAGATTTCCCATTTTCTGCACGGCGTGGCGAATTCTCCCGAGATAGTCCTGGCCCTGCGTGTTGAGCAGCGGGCCAAAGTCTTCAATCAGGGCGTGGCTGAACCCGTCGATTGCGCGCAGGGGGGCTCGAAGGTCATGAGATACCGAGTAACTGAAAGCCTCCAGCTCGCTGTTCGACTTTTCCAGCTTCCTGTTCACGCCGCGCAGCAGCTCTTCATGCTCCCTGAGCTTCAAATCTTTTTCCCCGAGCTGGGCAGCCATCTCGTTGTAGGAACGCGTGAGGATGGTGAACTCATCATTTCTTTCGTGCGTGATCCTGAAGGAGAAGTCCCCTGAGCCCGCTCTTTGCACGGCCAGGATGAGCTGATCGAGAGGTTTGAGAAAGCGACGGATCAGCACGAAACCGACATACGCGAGCACGAGCGCAAATGCGCCGGCCGTCACCCCGACCGCACGACTGAACGCGGCGATTGGCCTGTATGCGACACGCTGAGGAATAACGAATCCGACGGCCCATGCGCGGCCATTGGAGCTCTCCGTGAGGTGGATGGGACGGTAGGCGCCGAGCATCAGTTCCTTTTCCACGGGGTCGAAAAAACTCAGGGTGCCCGTGTTCCCGGCAAGCGCCTCCCGGACCGTCGGCTCGGAGCTGAAGTCAGTCTGATCTTCCACGTACTGGGGCTTGCTCTGGTGGGCAAGGACGAGTCCGCGGCTGTCCGTCAAATAGCCGGAATCACCGGTCGAAACTGCCTCGGTCGCTCCTGAACCGGCGTGAGAGAGCGCCTCGAGCTTGAGTGACCCGGCCAGAATCCCATCCATCCGGCCGTCCGCGCCCACGATCGGGACGGTGATATTGACAGTCGGGTGGCTGCTGACAAGGGAAATGAACAGGTCGCTTACCGTTGGAGTCTTTGACCGGAGGGCATCTTGAAACCATTTCCTGAAACTGCGATTTCTGCGAATCGAGTTACCTTCGAGATTTCCCGGCTCGATCACAATCACCGTTCCATTCAGATTGACCATCTCGATATATTCAAACGCCGTGGAGTGGGTCACCGCGATGGCCAGGATCCGGCGAGTTTCAAGGGAATCTTCGGCCACCGGCGCGATCAGCTGCGCCGCCACTTCAAGCTCGCTCCTCGCGTTGTTCAGATAGAAGCCAATAGCGGAGACGTAGATGTCGGCCTTTGCGTTAAGGTGGTCCATCTCGATTTTCGAGATGGTGGCGCGGCCAATAATGAACAGAACCGAGGTTACCGTCACCGCGAAAACCATGAATCCCGCCGCGATCAACAACGGGACGCGGAGCGTCATGCCCGGCTTGCGCATGGCGTCAGTTCCTCACCGTGCGTTTCCCAGGACTGCGTTGAGGAGCGTTTCGTCATACAGTTTTTCCGGGGCAATAATAGTGTCGATCAGCCCGAGATCCTTCATTTCCGATTCCAGGGCAAGCAGAAGCTTCGGATCGTTCCTCCCGTCCTTTGGCCAGTCAACCAGATTCATTTTCTGCGCAACGTCGTCGTTTATGCTGAGTGTCTTGCCAAGAATGCCGCGCGCCTCCCTGTCATGTTTTCCGATCCAACTGACGCTTCGAAGATGTGCGCGGAGGTACGCCTTGACCGCTCCCGGATTCTCTTTCAGAAAAGCTGTTCGAAAAGCAATCACCGTATATGCCATTCGCTCAAATGGCGGCTCACCGGTCAACCACGCAAGGAGATGGCCGTCCCCCCGCATGAGGGATTGAGTAAGGTATGGTTCTATCAGAGGCGCCGCGGCAACGTTTCCACCCGCAACGGCGAGCCCCTGGTTGGGGAAGGGGATTTCCAGGATCGTGTAGGGGAAGACCTTTTCACGTTTCAGCCTTCCCGCGATGAGCATTGCGACAACGCTGTTCCTGCTGTTGCTTGCGATGTACTGCCCCGCGAGCTGCTTGAAGCTGGAGATCGATTTTGAGACAACAAGCCCCGTGCCCGGGTGATTCAGATCGCACACGCTCAAGCTGGCGACCACCGTGACAACTGAAGGGATGCGCCCCGTGGCCGCAAAACTGATCAGGGGCACGCTCCCCATGTTGGGTGCCAGATCGACCTCGTTATTGACCATGGCGTCCAGGATTGCCGCTCCTCCCCCATAAGGCTTTTCTGAGAATCGAAGGCCGAGCGCCCGGTCGAAGCCCTTCTCCTTCATCACAAAAAAGGGAAGGACGTCGACGGAGTTGGAGACTCCTGTTCTTATTGCCGCAAAAGGCGCGGGGTGCGAACAGGCCGAGAGATACAGGGCCAGGCAGAAGACGCCGATGAGGGACAACGTTTTTCTTATGCACATCATGATGGAATCAGATTAACGCCAGGGAGGATGGCGCGCTATTGGAGTTCTGCCTGAACTTGTTTCAGTTTTTCGAGAATCGCCGTGTAGGAGGGAGTCCTACATCAATCGATGAGCTTGTGCTGGATTGCATACCGTATGAGCAGGGCGTTGGAGTCCATGTGCATTTTTTCAAGTACACGTGTGCGGTATGTGCTTACGGTCTTGACGCTGAGGGAAAGCTCCCGCGATATGTCGGTCACTGTTTTACCGGAGGCAAGGAGCAGAAAGACCTGGAGCTCGCGATCGGAGAGGCTCTCGTGGGGGAGGTGTCCCGTGTCCTGTTCGATGTAGCTCGCGAGCTTTTCCGCGACCGCAGGCGTGATATAGCGTTTGCCCGAGGCGACGGCGTTGATGGCATGCACAAGCTCCTCCGTCGCATTTGCCTTGGTGATGTAGGCGGAGGCGCCGTCACGCAGGCAGCGGATGGCATATTGCTCTTCCGGGTGCATGCTGAGGATGACGATCTTTGCTGAAGGCCGCGCCGTCTTGAGGTCCTTCAGAATATCAAGCCCGCCCCTGCCGGGCATGGTGATATCGATGATCGCGACGTCGTAACTGAGCGGTGCGCGCAAGCGCAAGGACCTCCTCGCCGTTCGAGGCCTCTCCCGCCACAATCATGTCCGGGGACTCGGAGACGATCTGTTTCAAGCCCTGGCGTACGATCGCATGGTCGTCCGCAATAAGGAGTCGAATCATGCCGGCCCGCTTTCGGCCGCAATGGGGATGGTCACGTGGACGGTCGTTCCCTTTCCTTTGAGTCCCTGGACGGTCAGCTCCCCGCCGAGTCCTTCGACGCGCTCGCGTATTCCTATCAGGCCGAAGGAGGTCGGGGCTGAAGCCTGCTCCGGGGTGATCCCGATTCCGTCGTCTCCTAAGATGATTTCGAATCGACCGTCGGCTTCCCGCAGGAGGATGGAGACGTGCGAGGCGCGTGAATGCAGGCCGACATTGCTCAAGCTTTCCTGCACGATACGAAACAAGGCGGTGGCACTATTCCCCGCTATGCGGGATTCATGAATCGTGACGTTTGTATCGCACGCGATGCCGGTGCGCCGCGAGAATTCTCCTCCCAGCCACTCGATTGCCGCGGGGAGGCCCAGATCGTCCAGCATCACCGGGCGGAGGTCCGATGCGATGCGATGCACGATGTCGATGGCCTGATCAGCGAGCCCGGAAGTCGCGCGGATCTTTTCCAGAATTCCGGCGTCGGCGGATCTGAGCCGTTTCTCGATCCAGTGCAAATCCATTTTGAGCGCCGTGAGCAACTGTCCCAGCTCGTCGTGTATTTCTCTTGCCACGCTTTTGCGCTCCGATTCCCTCGCGGAGAGCAGGTGTATAGCGAGGTTGCGAAGCTTGAGATGGGAATCGCCGAGCTTCTGCTCGAAGTCCTTCTGCGCGGTGATGTCGGTGATGAACGCGACGCTGGCCGGACCATCCGCGAAATCAAAGACCGTGACAGCCGACCGGAATGGGAACTCAGTGCCGTCTTTCCGCAATCCCACGCTCTCGAATTTCGTTTCTGTCGGCAGACTCTGTTTGCGCCGAAGCGCGCGTTCCGTGGCTTCCTTGCGGAAGCGCGGGGCGACCTGATCTGAAAAGGATTTGCCGACGAGCTCGCTGGCATCCTCGAATCCGAACAACCGCACATGGGCTCTGTTGCGGTAGACGGCCTCGCCCTGCCGCGAGATGCCGATGGCGATCGGCGCATTTTCAATGAGCTCGCGGAACCGGGATTCGCTCTGGCGAAGCGCAGCCTCCGCCTCGTGGCGCTCGGTGATATCAATGTAGGAAATTTGAACGGCGCGGCTGCCAATTGTACGTCGTGCGCGCCGCCAGTACCTCCACCCACCTTTCCAGGCGTTGCCTGTTGAACATCCGGATTTGCTGGCCGGGGGGCGAGTCCCTCCCTGAAAGGATATCGTTCAGGGCGATCATCACCCGCTTGCGATCCTCCTGATGCACGGTGGCGGCAACCTGCTCAGGAGATAGTCGATAGGTCTCTTCCCTTGTGAATCCGCTCATCCGCAAGAGGGCCTCGTTGCAGAAAACGATCCTGCCCTCCTGGATGATCGCGAAACCTTGAATCGAGTTTTCCACGAGGGAACGGATATGCTTCCTCGGCGATGATCCGCTCCGTCACATCCATGTAGCTGATTTCGAGGGCAGGTCTGCCCTTGAATTCCGTACGTCGAGAAAGGGTCTCGACCCACTGCACCTCTCCAGTTTTTTTCATGGAGCGCAGAAGTTGCCCGGGGGGGAGATCCTTGCCATCGAGACGGTTTTGCATCACCGAGAGCACCCGGGAACGGTCTTCCGGGTGAATGACGGCCGCCGCCTGCTCCGCTGTCATCGCAAGGAGCTCTTCCCTGGAATAGCCGCTGAGCGTACACAGTGAGCGGTTGCAGAACACGACTTTGCCGTCCAGGAGAATCGCGATTCCCAGCGGGGAATTGTCCACCAACGACCGATACGTATCCTCCGCCTCAATTCGTTCGGAGGATGCCTTAGTCTCGGATGCATGCGTTCGTTGTTTCACAGACGTCCGCCGAAGGGTCGGTTTCTTTTTCATTCCCCGCCTCCAGGGATGCGACAGGTATGATCAGTTTCGTCCTGTCCTGCGCGGAAGTCAAGACCGCGGCGTAGTCACATGGCCGTGAAACCTACTTGAGCTCCGTGCGCCAGGAGAAACGCGGCGCATAGCCGAGGCTCGCCCGGGCCCTGCCGATGGAGAGAAGCGTTTCGAACTCCCCGATCCCATTGCGCATCGGCACCTGACGGTACTGCTCCGCCATCAGCTGCCGGCTGGGCCTGTCCATGACCGTGTCGGCCGCGGCGAGGATGAAGACCGGCGCTCCGTCCAGCGGGCGTTCCAGGGCAAGTCGGCAACCCTGCGCGACGTCGCGCGCATCCACGTACCCCCAGAGATTCCATTTTCGCAGGGCGGAATCCTTCCAGTAGGACGGGAACGCGGCGTAGTCATGGGGCTCCATGATATTGGAGAACCGCAATCCCACAATGGGTATTCCGGTCCTGCGATTGAATTGCCGCGCCATCTCTTCGCTGAGCACCTTGGACAATGCGTAGCTCGATTGAGGGTAAAGCGGATGACTCTCGTCGATGGGAGCGTAAGACGGCTGCTCCTTCTCGAAGGGAAGTCCGAGGGTGGTTTCACTCGATGCCCACACGATTCTTTTCAGTCCCAGGGACGTGGCGGCTTCAAACACGTTGAACGTGCTCTCCATGTTCGTCCGGAAGGTCACCTCTTCCGTGAAGAGACCCGGGGCGGGGATGGCCGCCATGTGGATGATCCCGTCGAAGCCCTGAAGCGCCTCGAAGACTTCCCCGAGCTTCGTGAGATCGACCTTGAGAAAAGGACAAAGCCTTTCCGCGGGCGGCGTGAGGTCGAGGTTGAGAACATCGTATTTCCTTTCGACCAGATCGCGCACCATGGCTCTTCCCGCTTTTCCGCTTCCTCCGGTGACGATGATTCTCTTCAAGCTCATGGCAGGCTTACGCCTCCTTTCCAAGGATTGTCTGAACGATGCCCGCGAAGGCCGCGATATCCAGGGGCTTTTCCACGATTGCCAGGGCCCCCTCGCCAAGGAGCTCCTGCGCCGAGCCGTCGCTGGTATAGCCGGTGGCAATGACGACGCGCACCGCGGCATTTGCTTTGCGCAGCTGGGCCAGGCACTCCCTTCCCCCCATGCCCGGCATCACCATGTCGAGGACAACGAGGTCGATTCCACTGCCGTCGCCGAACCTGGCGAGGGCCTCCCGCCCGTCCGCCGCGGCGATCACCGTGTACCCGCAGCTCGCAAGCACCCGGGAGATCACTTCGCGCACCTGGGGCTCGTCATCCACCACGAGAATCGTTCCCTGACCGTGCACGAGAGCTGCGGCGGGCGCTGTTTCAGCCTGCGTCTCCCCCTGGCGCTCGGACATCGGGAGGAAAATCTCGAAGGTGGATCCCTTGCCCGGCTCGCTCTGCACGTCGATGAATCCCTGGTGGCTGGCCACGATCCCGTAGACCACCGCCAGGCCGAGCCCCGTGCCGCTGCTGGCGCCTTTGGTGGTGACGAAGGGGATGAACAGTCGCTCGAGCAGCTCGGGTGACATCCCGACCCCCGTGTCGCGCACGGTCAGTCGTACGTAGCGGCCGGGGCGGGCCCCGACATAGCGTCCCACGTCCTCGCCCCGCAGCTCGATGTTCGCCGTCTCGATCATGATCGTGCTGCCGGCCGGCCCGCCGGGCGCATCCTTCATGGCGTCGCGGGCGTTCATGCAGAGGTTCACCAGCACCTGGCTCATCTGGTTGGGATCCGCCTCGATGGTCCACGGGGAAGGAGCCAGGGAGAGCTGGATGGCGATTGCAGGAGGGAATGTATGCTTGAAAATCTCCCAGGTCTCCTTGACCGTGTCGTTGAGTGAAATGATCTGGCGCGTGCCGGTGGCCTGGCGGGTGAAGTATCGGAGCTGCCGTGTCAGGGCCGTGCCCCTCTCCACGGTGGACATGATCTGCATAAGGTCGTGGTACATTGCAGTTTCTTTCGGGGCATCGAGAAGAAGGAGCTGGAGGTTCGCGCTGATTGCCGTAAGAAGATTGTTGAAGTCATGCGCGATCCCCCCGGCAAGGAGCCCGAGCGCGTCCATCTTCTGGGCCTGGAGAACCTGCGTCTGCAGCCGCTTCCTTTCCGTGACGTCCATGAAGGAGGTCATGATGCCGGTGGCCCGGCCATACTCGTCCTTGATCAGTGACGCGGAGAGCTCCACATTGAGGCTGCGGCGGTCCCTGCGGCGCACGGCCAGCTCGCCCCTCCATCCCCCGGTGCGGGTAAGGATCTCGAGAATGCTCCGCGCCTCCTCTCCGTTCCAGAAATCACTGATGCGAGCGCCCACTACTTCTTCAGGCGAGTCGAAGCCCCACAGGGAGAGGAAGGAGGAGTTCGCATAGGTGACCCTGCCCTCCAGGTCGGCGAGCATGATGCCGTCGAGGGCGGTGTTGATGGCGTGATTCTTGATCCGCAGCTCGAGCCCCTGGCTCTGCAGCGCGTTGGAAAGCGCACGGCGGAGCTGCTCCTGGTCTGAAAGAATCTGCTCCTCCCGGACCCGGATGAAGCCCTCCACGACGGCGGACGTGAAAGACTCGACGAGGTCCAGAAAGGCGGGCGCGGCGGAGTCTGGGCCGATCGCCTCACGGGAGACGCTCCTTATGCAGGACGTGAGCATGAGAAGCGGCCTTTCCCCCAGACCTTCCCGCGCCAGCCTCTGGCCGGCAGCGAAAGCGCCCCGTATATCCTGGGAAGAGAGAAATCCGAGGAAATCATCCACCATCTCGCGCCCGAGCTGCTCGAGGCGCCGGGGATGCAGCGCGTACCTGTTGTCGAATGCCGCGTCGCACAGCGCGGAAGACAGCGTCGTGACCAGATGGTTGCGTTTCTTCTCCAGGACGTGTGCAGGGTTCCGAGCCATCTCTGGCATCACCTTATCATTGTTGTATAATCGTGTCGCCATGTCCATTGAATGGTGGAAGTCCGGGGTCTTCTATCAGATCTATCCTCGAAGCTTCGCCGATTCGAATGGAGACGGTGTCGGCGACCTCCCGGGGATTACCCGCACCCTCGCCTATCTTGCGGGGCTTGGCGTCGATGCGGTCTGGCTGTCCCCTATTTACCCTTCCCCCATGCACGACTTCGGCTACGACATCAGCGACTATCGCGGCGTCGATCCCATTTTCGGAGGCATGGCCGATTTCGACCGGTTTCTCCAACAGGCGCACGAAAACGGCATTCGGGTCCTGATGGATCTCGTGGTCAACCACACGTCCAGCCTGCACCCGTGGTTCGTGGAGTCCCGCTCGTCCCGGTCCAGCGCCCGGCGGGACTGGTACATCTGGCGCGACGGAAAGCGGGGGCGGCCGCCGAACAACTGGAGGAGCGTGTTCGCCGGGAGGGCCTGGCAGTGGGACCCGGGGACCGGCCAGTTCTACCTGCACTCGTTTCTCAAGGAGCAGCCGGACCTCAACTGGAGAAACCCGGAGGTGCGGAACGCGGTATTCGACGAGATCCGCTTCTGGCTGGATCGGGGCGTGGACGGGTTCCGCCTGGACGTGGTCAACCTCTACGTCAAAGACGCGCAGTTTCGCAGCAATCCCTTCGGGATCGGCCGGTACCCGAGGCCCTACGACATGCAGAAGCACGTCTACGACTGCGACCGGCCCGAGCTGCATGGGATCCTGCGGGAGCTGCGCGCCCTCATGGATTCCTATCCCGAAAGAACGACGGTCGGGGAGGTTCTGGTCAAGGCGCCGGGGAACGCGCGAATTGCGGCGAGCTACCTCGGAGACGGCACGGACGAGCTCCACATGACCTTCGACTTCACTCTTCTGAATCTCCCGTGGGACCCCGCGCGCATGTTCCGGCAGATAGAGGCATGGTACGCCTGCATGCCCGCGCGCGGGTGGCCGACGATCGTTTTCTCCAACCACGACGTGCCACGGAGCTTCAGCCGCTATGGAAGAGAGAACAGAGCTGAAAAGGCCCGGATCGTCGCCCTGCTCCTGCTGACGCTCCGAGGTACGCCGTTCATTTACTATGGGGAGGAGATCGGGATGGAAGACGGCCGGGTGGCACGCAGGGAGCTGCGCGACCCGGTCGGGCTGCGCTACTGGCCCCTGAACAAGGGTCGTGACCCTGCCCGGACTCCGATGCAGTGGACGCCCGGGAAGAATGCCGGCTTCACCACGGGCGAGCCCTGGCTGCCCATCCCGTCGTCCCACGCCACGTGCAACGCCGCGCGCGAGGAACAGGACCCGTCCTCCCTTCTTCATTTCTACAAGACCCTGATCAGGATACGCAGGGAGAACCCCTGCCTCTCCGTCGGAAGCTGGCGCGCGCTTCATCGGGGAGATGACGGCCTGATCGGATTCGAGCGCACGGCAGGCGAAGCGCGAATCGCGGTCCTTGCCAATCTGACCGAGAAACGGAGGACGGCGCGTTTCGAGGGATCGATCTACCGCCGGGTGATCCTCTCCACCCATGAACGGGGGCCCGGCCTCGCCCCGGGCACGATCGAGCTCCGGCCCTTTGAGGGCGTGATGCTCGCTCCAATCTCCCTTCTCTGATATAGTCTGCACAATGTTCGCCGAGCTGCTGGACCGCACATTCCACATCATGTCCCGCACGTGGGTGACCACGCTCATTCTCGGAGGGGTGCTCTTCGTCCCCCCATCCTACTTGATAGGGTGGGCCTACGGCCATCTCTTTGAAGTGCTCGGCAAAGTCGGCGGCATGGCGGGAGACAACCCGACGCTCCTGCTTACCACCCTTGGCATGGCCTATCTCTGGCTCGTGATCGGCGTCCTTGCGCAGGGGCTGGTGCAGCTCCTGGTACGGGCCTGCGTGACCGAGCACGCGGGCCGCGCCGCACGGGGAGAAAACCCTGCCCGCGCGATGCTTATCACCCATGTCATCGGGAAGAAGTACGGCAGGCTCATCGGCCAGAGGCTTCTCCAGCTCACCATTCTTTCGATCACATTCGGGGCGGCGGCAATGGCCGCGGGGGCGGCGGCCGCGGTTGCCGTCGCCCTCCATGCGACGCTCCTCGCCATACTCCTTGGAGGCCTGCTCGGCTGCGCGGGGCTGGCCCTGACAGTCTGGCTCTCGGTTCGGTTTGCCGTCACGCTCGAGTCACTGGTGATCGACGGCGCGAAGGTCGAGGAAAGCTTCGATCGCAGCGCGTCGGTTGTTCGCGGCAATTGGTGGCGCGTGTTCGGGTACACGCTTCTTTTCGGCCTCATGGTAAGCTTTGCCTCTTCACTGATTGCAACGCCGATCGTGCTATTTTCCGGGCTGCGCAGATACGTCCAGTTCGTGGAGGCGCTCCTCAGGGGAACATCCGGCACGGAGGGAGGCAACACGCTCCTCTTGAGCCTGCTGGCGGGAATGGGGAGGAGGATGGGGCTCTTTCAGTACGTGAGCAGCCTGCTCGGAAGCTTCGTGACTCCTGTATTCATGACCCTGTTGTTCCTGGAGCTCAAGAAGCGCCACGAGCCGGAATCCGGGTCCCCCGTACCTGCGCAGGACGCCTCCGGCACTCTGCGGGAGACGCAGTGAGCCATCGGGAGGGAATCGTTCTCGATGGGTCCTGGGAACGGCCGGGCCGCAATCCTCTGGGCGCCGGCTTTGCCGGCGTCCTGTTGTGCGGCGCCCTGTATTCCGCGCTCGGGAGCCTGAGCCTGTCCGTCACCGTTGCCGTGGCCACTTCCCGCGATCACTCCTGGATCAGGTCGGACAGCTTCATCGAAATCGTCAAAGGCTACTACGACAGGTTTCAGATCCCCATTCTCCTTGTCACGGCAGTCGCGGAGTTCGCCGTGTTCTTCGGTCTCACACTCATGCTCGTCCAGCGGTGGCACAGCAGCCGGCCCGGGCGCTACCTCGCCTACACCCGGCCGGCAGCCCTCGACCTCGTTCTTGCCGCGGTGGGAGCGGCGACGGTCGTGCCCCTGGCCGAGCTCCTGGACAGCTGGTCGTACGTCCTGTTCCCCATTCTGCGCGAGCTCCGCAGCGGGGGAGCGTCGCTCCTGGCAATCAGATCCCCCGGCCAGCTCGTGCTCGTCACAGGGGCCGTTGCAATCACTCCTGCCGTCTGTGAAGAGGTCCTCTTTCGCGGTTGGCTGCAGGGCACGCTTCGACGCCGATTGTCCGCGCCGATCACGATTCTCATCCAGGGCGTTCTTTTCGCCCTCTTTCACATGAGTCCTCTCTCGATCGTCGCGCTGGCGTTCATCGGCTTCTACCTCGGCTATCTTTTCGAAAGGTGCGGGACGCTCTTTGCCTCCATGACCGCCCACTGTATCTACAATCTGACTATCATTTGTTTCATCAATATCGATCCGCATTGGCCGTGGCTCGTGACGAAGTCGGGGGACATCGCGCCTGGGGCCGTGGCGGTCTCCACGGCGGTGTTCGCGCTGACCGTGGCCCTGATCGAGACAATCAGCAGGAGGCGCGCCGCCTCGCGCGCATGAAGCAGGTGGGCGCCCGGGCAATGGTTTTTGCCCGTGCGCCGCAACCGTTGACGCCGCCGACACGGCCGGTTACCCTCGGGGCATGGAGAACGAACGTCTGCGCGAGCACGTGGACACCATCCGCGAGGTCTTCAGTTACCTGAAGCAGTTCCGCGGCACGACCTTCGTGGTCAAGATCGACTATACCGTGGTCAATGATTCCCTGTTCTCCGTGCTGGTGAAGGACCTCGCCATGCTGCACGAGGCGGGAATCCGCATTGCCATTGCGCCCAGCGCCAAGGAACGGATCGACGAGGTCCTTGCCACCTACGCCGTGCCCTACGAGCTCATCAAGGGGATCCGGGTCACGAGCGAGGAAGCCATTCCCTTCATCAAGATGGCCGCATTCGACGTGTCCAACCGGGTCATGACGATGCTCTCCGCCAACGGCATCACGGCGGTGATCGGAAACTGGGTCAGGGCACGGGGCATCGGCGTCATCGACGGCGTGGATTACCAGAGCGCCGGTGTGGTGGAGAGCGTGCGCGTCGATACGGTGCGCAAAGTCATGGATGACGGCGTCATTCCCATCTTCCCCTGCATTGGCTGGAGCTCGACGGGAAAGCCCTACAATATATCCTCGAACGAGCTGGCCGTGGTGGTGGCCACGACGCTGGGAGCCGAGAAGCTGTTCTTCATCACGTCTCGTGAAGGCTACGCGGCCGGCTCCTTCAAGGTCCCTGAGACGGTGTCGGTGGCTCCCGGGGGAGGCTGGCCAATTTCAGCCTGGCGGACCTGGACCAGTTCTTTGCCGCCAATCCGGGACGGGAGAGCGACCTCGAGCTCCTGCACCGTGCCCGCCGCGCGTGCGATGCGGGTGTGGAGCGCGTGCACATCCTGGATGGGCGCAATGAAGGGGTGATCCTCAAGGAGACATTCTCCAACCTTGGCTCCGGTACGATGGTCTACTCCAACCGCTATGGCGGGATACGGCCCATGACCCTCAATGACATCTCCGACGTGCTGCGTATCATGCGCCCATTCGTAGAGCGCGGCATCCTTCTGCCCCGCACCGAGGCTCAGCTCGAGGACACGTGGCAGGACTTCATCGTGTTCGAGGTGGACGATTCCGTTCATGCCTGCGCCGCGTTGCACGAGTTTCCCGGGCGCACGGGAGAGATCGCCGGCATCGCCGTGGACGACCACTATCTCCATCTGCGCGTGGGACCCAAGCTGGTGGAGTTCCTCTGCGAACGTGCCCGCCGCAAAGGCATTTCCTCCGTCTTCGTCCTGACCACCCAGACCGCGGATTGGTTTGAAAAGCTCGGCTTCGTGGAATCCGACCCGTCGGTCCTGCCGGAAAAGAAGCGACTTTCCTACAACCTGCAGCGGAAATCGCGCATTTTCCTGAAGAGCCTTGGAACGGCATAGTCGTTGCCGATGAACATCATCTCACTCGCCGGGGTGAGCAAAACCCTCGGTGACGCCCCCCTTTTCGAGCAGGTGACCGTGGGAATCGATGCCGGAGAGAAAATCGGCTTCATCGGCAGGAACGGCTCGGGCAAATCGACTTTTCTGCGGATCCTGAACGGCGAGATCGAACCGGACACGGGCAGCGTTTCGAGGAACAGGGACCTCACGCTCAGCGCACTCGAGCAGACGCCCCGGTTCGCTTCGGAAATGACGATCGACGAGTTTCTCGGAGGGCGCGTTGAGGACGATTCCCCGATCCTCTCCCGCTTCCGGTCCTTTTGTCGGGAGCTCGGCCTTGCAGACGGCGCCGCTGCAATGGGAACGCTTTCCGGCGGCATGGTACGCAAGGTCTCCCTTGCCCGTTGTTTCGCGTTCGGCGCCGGCTTCCTGACGCTCGACGAGCCGACCAACCACCTGGACCTCGATACGATAGAGTGGCTGGAAAGCCTCTTGAAAAACGCCGATTGCGGCTTCCTGCTGGTCACGCACGATCGCTACTTCCTGGATGCGGTGTGCACGGCCATCCTGGAAATCGACGCGCGCCGCATCTACAAGTACCCCGGAAACTACTCGGAATACCTGGAGCGCAAAGCGGAGCGGGCCGAGGCGCTCGAGCGCGCCGAACAACGAAGGACAACGATCCTGCGGGGCGAGCTGGAATGGCTGAAGCGGGGGCCGCGCGCACGGACCGGCAAGGACAAGGGACGCAAGGAAAGGATTCAGGACCTTCTGGATGCGGGCATGCAGAAGGAGAATGCCCTTCGGCAGTTCTCCTCCACTCACCGGCGATTGGGCAAAAAGGTCCTCGAGCTGCAGGGCATCGCGAAAAGCTACGGGGGGAAGGAGGTCATCAGGCCTTTCACCTACAGCTTCAGACGAGGCGAGCGCATCGGCATCATCGGTCCCAACGGCTCGGGCAAGACGACTTTTCTCAACCTGGTGTCCCAGGCGGTCATTCCGGATAAAGGGACGGTGATCAAGGGCGAAACCACCGTGTTCGCCAGCTTCAATCAGAGGGGGGGCTTCAGCAACGGAAAGCTCTCGGTCCTGGAATACGTCAAGGAGCTCGGCGAGCGCGTGCCGGTTGAGCAGGGCGCGACGGTCTCGGCCGAACAATTCCTGGAGCGGTTTCTTTTCCCCCGCGAGATGCAGGCTCTTCCCCTGGAAAGGCTGTCAGGCGGAGAGTTCCGCAGATTGTACTTCGTACGCCTGCTCGCTACAGCCCCGAACTTCCTCCTTCTTGACGAGCCGACGAACGACCTGGATCTCGATGCGATAAGGCTTCTGGAGAACTATCTCCTCGATTTTTCCGGCTGCATGATGGTCGTCTCGCACGACAGGGCAATGCTGGACAGGCTTACCGACTATCTGTTCCTATTCGACGGAAATGGCGGCATCCGCGGATTCACGGGAAACTACGAGGAGTACCGGGAGGCGCGCGCGGAGGAGAATGCGCAAGCTCGCGCTGAGAGAAATGCGCAAGCTCGCGCTGAGAGAAATGCGCAAGCTCGCGCTGAGGAGCGGGCCCTCGCCGACCGCGCGGACCCCCGCGGCGAGAGAAATGCGCAAGCTCGCGCCGGGCAAAGGCCGCTCCGGCAGGAGAAATCCGGGCTTTCATACAAGGAGCGGCAGGAATACCAGGCACTCCTGGAGGAGATCACGTCCCTCGAAAGGGAGCAGCGTGAGCTTGAATCCGAGTTTCAGAGGCCGGTGCAGGACGCCGCCGCGGTGGGCCGGCGTCACAGCCGCTACCGCGAGGTGCTGGCCCTGTTGGACGGAAAGATGGCCCGCTGGCAGGAGCTTGCCGAGCGTGCCGGGAAGTAGGGGGACAGTGGCCGCATCCGAGCTCACGCAGGCATTGAAGCACTACTTCGGCTTCTCCTCGTTTCGCGCCAACCAGGAGACCATCATCCGCGCCACTCTGGAAGGGAAAGACGTTTTCGCCGCCCTGCCGACCGGCGGCGGCAAGTCGCTGTGCTACCAGCTCCCCGCCCTCATGCGCGCAGGGCTCACCATCGTGGTGAGCCCCCTCATCGCGCTCATGAAGGACCAGGTGGACGCGGCCCGGGAGAATGGGATCCCGGCGGCAGTCCTCAACAGCAGCCTGTCAGCGGACGAGGCGCGGTCGGCATGGCGGGAGCTGGCCGCGGGTCGCATCAGGCTGCTCTACGTCTCACCGGAGCGCCTTTCGATTCCGGACTTCAGGGGGTCGCTCAGGAGGTTCGGTCTCGCGGGGATCGCCGTGGACGAGGCGCATTGCATATCGGAATGGGGCCACGAGTTCCGCCCCGACTACCGCGCGCTCGGCCTACTGCGCTCCGAGTTTCCCGCGGTTCCCATCGCCGCCTTCACCGCCACGGCCACCCGCCAGGTTCAGGAGGACGTGGTGCGGCTTCTGGGGCTCAGAAACCCCTTCGTGGTCCGGGCAAGCTTCGACCGTCCCGAAATCTTCTACAGGGTTGCCGCGAAACAGGGGACCGGAGAAAGCCAGGTGCGGGAGTTCATCCGGAAGCACGAGGGCGAGCCCGGCATCGTCTATCGCGGCACGAGAAAGGCCGTCGAGAAGACGGCGCTGTACCTTTCCGGACACGGCGTTCGGGCGGTCGCGTATCACGCCGGTCTCGACGACGAAGACAGGCGCCTGCGGCAGGAGGCGTTCGTCAAGGACGAGGCCACCGTCGTGGTGGCGACGATCGCTTTCGGGATGGGCATCGACAAATCAAACGTGCGATGGGTGGTGCACGGCGACCTTCCGCGCAGCGTGGAGGGGTACTACCAGGAAACAGGCCGCGCGGCGCGCGACGGCGAGGAGGCGGATACCGTGCTCTTCTACGGTCGGGCCGATATCGCGTCGATCCGCTGGCAGATCGGGCAGATCGAAGCGCCCGAGGAACGCGCCCGCGCCGAGACGCGCCTGCGGGAGATCCTTCGCTACGTCGGCGGACAGGTCTGCCGGCGCATCCAGCTTCTTGCGCACTTCGGCGAGAATTACCCCGGCAACTGCGGCCGCTGCGACGTGTGCACCGGGCAGAGCGCGAGAGCGGACATGACGACGGCGGCGATGAAGGTGCTGTCAGCCGCGGCGCGCACCGGCGAACGCTTCGGCGCCCACCACCTGGCCGACATACTCATCGGCAATGCAACGGACAGGATCATGGAAAGGGGCCATCACTCCCTGCCGACGTTCGGTGTCGGCAGGGACAGGGACAAAGGCTGGTGGCTCTCGCTCATCCAGGAGCTGGAAGCAGGGGATTTCCTGCTCCGCGGCGAAGGCCGCCTGGCCGGCTTCCACCTGTCGGACCGTGGCCGTCTTCTGCTGCGGGGGAAGGAAAGCTTCTTTGCCTCGGCGGGAACTGTCAGGGAGCCGGCCGTAGAGACGCCGCTCATGCCCGCGCCGCCGGCCGCGTCCCCGGAAGAGCTCTTTCTCTGTCTCAAGCAGGTGCGCAGGCGGATCGCGGAAAGCCGAGACGTCCCGCCCTACATCGTCTTCAGCGACAAGACGCTTCGCGCGATGGCGAAAGACCAGCCGACGGACCCTGCCGGGCTCCTGCGCTGCCCGGGCGTGGGGGATCGCAAGCTCGCCGTATACGGCGGGGATTTCCTGAAGGCAATCCGGACTTTTTGCGATACGGGGGAATGCGGGCAATGAGGGTTCACTATTTTCAACATGTGCCCTTCGAAAGCCTTGGCAGCATCGCGGGCTGGCTGGAATCCAGGTCTGCCCGCGTCACGTCGACCAGGTTCTTCGAGGATTCCCGGCTCCCCGGGGTGACTGATATCGACTGGCTCGTCGTTCTGGGCGGCCCGATGAGCGCCAACGACGAGGAGACCCGCCCGTGGCTCAGCGTGGAGAAAAGATTCATCGCGGAAGCGGTAGCGGGGGAAAAGGTCGTGCTGGGAATCTGCCTCGGCGCCCAGCTGATTGCGAGCGCCCTGGGAGCGAGGGTGTATCCCAATGCCCAGCCGGAAATCGGGTGGTTTCCCATCGAGCGGACCAGGCCGGGCGGTCTCGCGCTTCCGGCTCGCGCCGATGTCTTCCACTGGCACGGGGAGACGTTCGACCTTCCCCCGGGCGCGCTCGGGTTTGCCGGGAGCGAAGCATGCCGGAACCAGGCGTTCGCCATCGGCGAGAGGGTTGTCGGATTCCAGTTTCACCTTGAAACCACTCCGATGGCTGCGCGCGCAATGATCGCCGCCTGCGGAAGCGATCTCGTTCCGGGGCGCTTCATCCAGACGGAGGAGGAGATACTCGCCTCCACGGAGAGATTTGACCGGATCAACGCCCTCATGGCAGGCGTGCTCGAATCCCTCAGCGAAGTCCCTTCTGTTCGAAAAAATCGCGGTACTTGAGGTCCTCAAGGAGGACGTGCCGGATGAGCCAGTCTTTCAGGTAGTCCACGGACGTCTGCGCGCGTGGCCGCGCGCGCCGCTCTCCCTCCCCTGCAAACCGCTCCAGCCGGGCAAGAAGGTCGCCGTGCTCTTTACGCTGTACGTCCCGACGAGGGTAGTCGTGGGCCTCCATGAGGGCTTCCTCGCTTTGGAAATGCACCCGCGCAAACGCAAGCAGTTCCTTCTTCTGCTCGTCGTGGCCCCCGATCTTTCCCGTCTTTCCGATGATCTGGGACAAGTCGTTGACGAGACTGAAGAGCAGGCGGTGCTGGTCGTCCAGCTCCTTCACCCCCACGCGGAAAGCGTCGGACCATTCGAACCGGAACTCCGACCGGAAGCTTCTGAGGCGTCGCTCGAAGGTCTCCTGCAGCTCCCACTGCACCATGGGGATCGAGGAGAGAACATCGGCGGGGATGGCGAAATAGGAGCATTTGCCTGCCGCGCGCGGTTCGCAGATGACGGGGGAGGTGCTGACAATGCGCTCCTCTCCCCAGAATCCCCCGGGGCCGATCGACTCCACCAGCCGTGCGCCCACCATGAGATCTATCTCCCCGTCTGCAAGAACGCACAACTCAGGGCTTTCCGCCGGTTCAGAACCGCGATCCGGGCCCAGGCGCCGCTCCTGCATGACGGCCGCAATTCCATTCAACACCGTCTCCGAGCGGATCCCCTTGAACAGGGGGCAGAGGGACAGGAAGCCGCGTATTGCAGCCGAACGCCTGAGCGCCTCGGCCACTCCCGCGCGCCCGACAACCTCGCGGTACGTCCCGGCCGGGATGCCCAGCACGGTCACCGCGCTCAGGGCGCGGCAGGTCGTCGCGGCGAGCTGCTCCGGCCGCGCGGGCAGGACGCCCACGAGCGCTCCGGTGGAGAGCCGCCGGCTCTCGCCGGAAGAAGCGTCCGTCTCCTCCACCGTGCCGCTGAGGATGAGATGCACCTCAGCCTTCCCGACACGCGGCCCGCCCACCGGCGCGCCGGGCGCGATCTCCACGATGGGGCCGCGCGCCATGGGCTCGATCTCCGCGGCCGTCAACCCGGGAATGCAGGCGGCCAGGGAGGTGCGCGCGATGCCGAGGAGGTAGTCGCCTGCTCCCCCGGGGAGAAGCACGTCCGTATCGCCGAACGATGCCGTCATGGCGACTCCCTTCAGCGAGTCGGGTATCGACGCGATGCCATGGCTGAGCAGGACCTTGTCTGATGCGTCAGAGGCGAAATCGAGGGCATTGCCGTGGATGAGCCCGCCGCCCACGTCGATTTTCTTCAGGTTGACCGTCGCGAGCGCCTCCCGCGCAAAGGCTGCACGGCCGGTCTCAGTGAGCGCGCCCGTTCCATCGCGCCCCTCGGCCAGCTTTCCCAGTACATCGAAGGAAGGGATGTCCGCCAGGTGACCGTACGTGCGTGCCTCCGCCCCCGCGCGGGCACGGAAAAAGAACACCGTGGTCTCCACCGGATGCGGGGAATACAACGGCCTCACCTCCATCCCTTCGACGGAGTTCCATTCGCCGGGAACGAGGTCATGCACCTCGAAGAAGCGCGAGAAACGCTCCTCGTCGAACCGCATGAGAGCTGCGAGCTTCTTCTGCGCGGTGGCGCGCACGTACGGCGCCGCGAAGTATTTCATCCTCCGTTCGGAGCGCACCAGCGATGTCAGGCCGGCGAAATGGTCGTCGTGCGCGTGGGAGTGGAAAATGCCTTCGATGTCCCCGGCGCCGATGCCCAGCGCGTCCAGCGAGAAGGTGATGTGAGGGCCCGCATCCACGAGATAGAGGAGTCCATTGTGGCTCACAATGCTCCCCATGCAGGGTCTCGCGGGGTCCCACCCGTCCCCTTCACCCACGTGCGTGACGGAGAAGTGCTCCCGCCTGACCCCGCGGGCCGGGAGCTTGTAGGACGGCTCGAACTGCTCCCCGGGGCCGAGTGTGAGATCCACCTGGATCGATTGGCCTCCCGAGAGGAACTGATAGCGATTGAATCCCTTGCGGTGCAGAACAACCCCGGGGGCGAGCTCCACCGCTTCGGCGTCCAGGGCCCGGGTTTCCACGAGCTCGGCGGTGGCCCGGATGGCGCCGAATGCGAACCACTTTTTCACTCGGAACATCTCCCGCGCGGCCGCGGCAGGGACCCCGCACGCCATTATTTCCTCCTCGGAGCTCAGGCCATAGTTGCCGCGGAAGAAGTAGTCCGCCTGCGCGCGCACCTGGTCGCCCAGCCCGATGAGAAGCGGCCTGCGTCCGGTATTGCTCGGGTGGCCGGGGATCAGCATTCCCTGCTTGTAGAACATCTGCAGGAGGGGGAACTCCGAAAGGTTTGCGAAGCTTCCCTTCTGAATGGGAGTGTCGGAGAGGAGGATGGCATTCGGTCCTGTCTCGAATGTGAACCCGCCCCGGGTCGTGGAGACGATCATGCCATGCTTGGCGAGGTGTTTGACCGTGTCAGCGGGGCATCCGCATACGATGCGGAGGTCCGCCTCCGGTATTTCAACCCAGAAGATGCCGGGCGCGACCTTTGTTTTTTTCATAGCGATCTGTGTCCTTCCTCAAGAGTATATGCCCTTCACCCGTTTCGACAATCCCGCTCCCCTAGACAGGGACGCGTAGGGCGGCAGGCGATTGCGGAGCAAGCGCCGGGAGCCTCGAGGGACGCCGAGTGCAGGGACGGCGTTAGCGCCGAACGGGTAATCCCGTATGCACGACAGGCGTCCTTGACAGCGTACTGGCGATCCACTACCATTTCTGCGACAACGAAAACCGACACGGGGGCTACATGTCCACGGAAATTGATATTGCCCAGATAAAAAGAGCAGCCCACAACGCCATCCCCTTGACATTCAAGACTTATACGCTTCCTCATGAGACCGAGATCTATCTGGACAAGGTCCTCGAAAGCTTTCTCGCGGAGCTTGGCCAGGAGAAGCTCAAGGAACCGCTTTCATACTGCCTCCGTGAGCTCGCGGTAAACGCCAAGAAGGCGAACACCAAGCGGGTGTATTTCATGGAAAAGGGACTCGATCTCCATAATGACCAGGATTACGAGTCCGGGATGAAGAACTTCAAACAGGAGACGTTCGACAATATCGCGTTTTACCTCCAGAAGCAAAAAGAGCTGGGGATGTATATCAAGGTGATATTTCAAACCAAGGGCACTTCCCTCAGCATCGGCGTGCGCAACAACGTGGAGATAACGAAAAAGGAACAGATCAGGGTCTTCGACCGGCTGGCGCGTTCGCGGGCGTTCGCTTCGCTGGAAGAGGCCTTCTCCACCGTGCTTGACAGCTCGGAGGGCGCGGGTCTCGGCATCGTCATCCTCGTGCTGATGATGAAAAAGATAGGGCTCACGGAGGAATGCTTCTCCATCGATAGCGAGGACGGTGAAACAGTGGCCACCCTCACCATACCGTTCTCCGAAGTGCACATGGAACAGCTCGAGACGCTCACACACACACTCGTCAGGGAAATCGAGACCCTCCCGCAGTTCCCGGACAACATCATCAACCTGCAGAGGCTCACGGCGGATCCCAACGCGGAGATCACGGACATCGCGCGCGAGATCAGCGTGGATCCCTCGATGACTGCCGACCTTCTGAAGCTGGTCAACTCGGCCCAGTTCATGCTGCCCAAGCGCGTCGACAATATCGTGGAGGCGGTCAAGCTGGTGGGCACCAAGGGCGTGCGCAACCTGCTGTACTCCTACGGCACGCAGAAGGTCCTCGGGGAGAAGTACAGCGAGATGCGCAACCTCTGGCAGCACTCCTACCGCTGCGCATTCTATGCCTACTATATCGCCCGGAGCTTCAAGCGGAAGAAGGAGCTGCTCGACGACGTGTACGTCGGCGGCATCCTCCACGATCTCGGCCAGATCGTCATTGCCTCCCTGCATCCCGACCTGCTGGAGAGAATCACGCGCGTGTGCAAGGAGAAGGGGATTCCCGCGCAGATGCTGGAGAACTTCTCCGTCGGTCTCAACCACGCGGAGGTGGGCGCCCTCATTGCGAAGAAGTGGAACTTTCCCGAGCAGCTGATCACCGCTATTCGCTACCATCACGAGCCCACCCAGGCACCTGCGGCGTATCGCGACATCGTGTATTGCGTGTACCTGGCCAACGCCATCCTCGACATCGAGCGGGAGCGGATCGGGTTCGAGCACCTGCAGGTTCCCGTGCTGAGGGACTTCGGCATCGAGACCGAAGACCAGCTGAACAAGATACAGGAGAAGCTCGCGAAGCTCTTCGAGGACCAGCGCTCGAAGTTCCAGTAGGCCCGCGCCTGCACGGGGGCGCCAAGGGCCAGGGCTCGCTGCATCTCGATTTCTCCAACGGCATCACTCACCACTTGGGGGAAACACCGAAATTAGACGCGATGCTTCTCAATTCGTCGAAAACCCCCACTGTGGCGGGTCCCCTCCGTCAGATCGCCGTCAGCCGAGGCGAGGCACCTGGCGCCCCTTGACAACAGATCACCTATATATTATTTTCAATATGTAACTGATATCACTGTTACAAATGGAGAATGCAATGGCCGTCACAATCTACACAACACCAAGCTGCGGATACTGCAAGGTCGCCAAGGAGTTCTTCCGCGCCGCGCATGTTCCATTCACGGAATACAACGTTGCCTCCGACCAGCGCAAGGCAGAGGAGATGGTGCGAAAATCCGGCCAGATGGGCGTCCCCGTGATAGACGTGCACGGGAAAATCATCATCGGGTTCAACAGGCCCGAGATCGAGAGAGCACTGAAGCGATAGAATCCGCGGAACTGCACGTTGTATCGTGCAAGGTACCGCGGCGCGATAGAATCCGCGGAGTACCGCGGCGCGATAGAATCCGCGGACGCAATCAGCCGGCTCCTTCAGCCCTTCTAGTAGGTGGGGAGGCCGCAATGAAGAAGGGAACCAAAGGAGTCGTGCTCAGTGTCCGCCCGGAGCTCCAGGCGGAGCGGCTGAAGGTCGTCGTTGTCGTCAGAACAGATTCCGGGGAGACCGTGGAGGCGCATATGCCTGATCGCGAGTTGGCGGCGCTCCTTCCCCGGTCCATTCTCCTTGGATCAGGGGCAACCGCGCATCCCTCGCTCTTGGACACTATGGCACCCATCCTGGCCCGCATGACGGAGGGACGCCGCGTGAGGGTCTGGCAGTACAAGGAGAGATGGTTCTTCTCTTTTCAACCCTGGCGCGGCGTGCGGTTTGGGAATACCGAATCAACGCGCTCCGCGTGATATCGGAATGTCGCCAGGAGCGACCGCGCTAAATGTCGCCAGGAGCGACCGCGCTGCGCCACGCCTGCATGAGGATTCCAAAGGCCACGGAAACGTTCAGGGACCGTTTGGCGCCGGCAAGCGGGATGGTCACTCTGCCCGCGCCCGCATCGGCAATCGCCAGAGCTTCGGGGCTCAAGCCCAGCTCCTCAGAGCCCACCAGGACAATTCCGCTGGACGGAAAGCGGAACTGCTCCAGTGGGGTTCCCCCCAGCTCAAGGGCAAAGACATTCTTCTTCCCGTGTAAGGAATCCAGCTCGGCCACCTCCCAGGGCAGGGCGCCGGCCGCTCCCCTCGCGCTCTTCGCCGCTCTCGGGTGGGTCGGCGGCGGCGTGCGCGGGGAGAGAAGGATACGCTCCGCGCCGAACGCCTCGGCCGTGCGGAATATCGACCCGACGTTGAAGGGAGACCGCACCTCTTCCAGGTAGACGGAAAAGGGGAGCACGCGCACCCCGGTTCTGTCCAGCAGCCCGCTTTCCCGGCTCACCAGGTCCCATTCTGCCGGCTCCGCGTTCAGCGCACGCAGCAGGGCATGGCGAAGGGAGTTGAGGCCGCGCAGAAGAGCATCCGGGTCAGCGGCATGTGCCGCCTGGGTCCGAAGCGCGCCTGCAAGAGCGCCGACTTCGGCGGGGGCCTGCGCGCACAGAAGCGAAAGGAGGCCGTCGATGTATGCAGGGTCTGCGGCCGCGGCATGGTCGACCTCGATTGCCTGGAGTATGCGGAGGATCTTTCGAAGCCGGGTCCGGGGAGAAAGCTCGCGGAGCTTTGAAAGGGAAAACATCGGGATCAGAACGCGGACTTGATCAGCTCGTAAATGTCTTCCGTGGAAACCACGCGGGGCAGGTAGTTCATCATGTCGAAGCTGCGCGCGGCCCCTGCCACCTCGATCATGTCGTCCAGGGAAAGGTCGAACTCGCGCAGCCGCGTGGGCAGGCCCAGGGAGGAGATGACCCTGCGCACCGCGTCGATGGCACGCACCGGCGCTTCCACGGAGGAAGCGTCGCTCACGTCCTCCCCGAGCAGCCGCGCCACCTGGGCAATACGGTCCCCGCGCACGTTCAGCGCGAACTCCATGACATAGGGCAGGAAAATGGTGGACACCCACGACTTGGGCGACATGAAGCGCGCATTGATGGCGAATGCAAGGGCGGACCCGATACCGAGCCTGCTCGTGGAAAGCCCAAGACCCATCAGCAATCCCGCGGTGCTGGCGTTCATCCGCATGCGGATGTCGTCCACGTTTTGAATGCCTTCCTTGATCACCCCTCCCATGACTTCGATGGCCCGCTGAAGGTAGGTATCCGAAAGGAAATTGGCTTTTGCGGAAAGGAAACCTTCGATGCAGCCGAGCAGGGTGTCCATGATCGTGGTCGCCGTATACTTGGCCGGCAGAGTCAGGCTCACCTTGGGGTCGATGAGGGCCGCCTTTGTGATCCCCTTCTGCGTGCGGCCGATCTTGCCGGTTCGGTCCCGCCCGTCCACGACAAGGTACTCGTCGCTGAACATGAAGGGGTTCCGGCACGTGGTGGGCACTTCGATGTACGCGAGCGGCAGGCTCTGGGGCTGGACGCCGGAGAGGAAATCGTCCATGTCGTTCTCGGACGGAGCAGTCATGGCGATTGACTTGGCGATCGAAAGAGTGCGCACGCCGCCCAGTCCGATCACGACATCCGCGTGGGATCCCCGGGCCAGCGTCACGCCGTCATCAACGGTCCTGCTGGTCGCATTGGGCACGACCTCGTCGAACACGATATAGGGCACGCCCTTTTTGTCGAGGATCTCCTGGACCTTGTTGATCACCTTGCCTTCGTAGAGGATCGCCTCGGTAACGAGAAAGGCCCTCTCCCCGAAGTCCGTGACCAGTTGCCCGATCCTGTTGATGGTATCCAGGCCGAAGACAACCCGGGTCGGAATGTGGAAAAGGATGTCCGGCATGACTCACTCTCCCCCGTGCGGCTGTAAAAAAAAGCGGAGAATCCCGAAGGATACCTCCGCCTGACCCCAAAATGAAATGTCGCCAGAAGCGACCGCTAAGCGCAGGTCTATATGCCGAAGGACTTGAGTATTCCGTCGGCCGCTTTCTCGATGACTTCCTGCGACGGATAAGAAGGATCCTGGAGCTTCCGCCTGACCTCCTCCACCCTGTCCATGCGGACGTCGGGGGCGGCTTTTGCCGCCTCGAGGGCCTTGAATACTTCCGCCTTGGAGCGTGCCTCCTCGGAGACGTTGATGGAATCGACATCGCTCTTCGCTTTCAGCTTCGCGGGCTTCTCGGTCTTGTTGACGTTCGATGCTGGATCGAGCGGGCCTATTCTCTCAACGGTCATAGGACCTTCCTTTCACATACCCTTATCGACAGCCTGGAAATCCAACTTGAACCCTTTTCCTTCTTTATAAGGCCGGGGTCCCCGTTCGTCAAGGGCTTTTTTCACAGCCCCAGGATCTCCACGTCCATCGTCCGGGTCTCCACGAGAGCCACTGTGGCGGATTTCGCCAGGTAGCCCGAGCAGGTTCCCGGATTGAGCAGTTTCTTTTCCCCTCCCTCCACCCTGACCTGGTGGTTATGGCCGTAAATCACCAGGTCGTAGGATCCCAGCCGGAAGAGATCTTCTCCGAGCTCGGGATAGTGCATGACCACGATTTTCCTGCCGTCCAGCGTCACGATGCAGGTGCCGTCGCTGAACGTGCAGGAGTCGCCTCCCCTGCGCACGAGAAGCACTCTGTCTCCGTCGTTGTTTCCGAACACGGCGTGCATCTTGACGCCCTTGTCGAAAAGCGGCTTGAACTCGGCAATGGTGAATGGGGAACAGAAATCCCCGCCATGAATGAGCGCCTCCACGCCGTTTTTCGAAAAGACTTCCACCGCCCTGCGGATATTGGGCAGGTTGTCGTGACTATCTGAAAGCACGCCGATCTTCATTTTTCTCCCTCGCTACAGCATCGGCACGCCCCGCCTTTCTTTACAGCGTGGTGGCCGACTGCTACACTGCCCTCCATGAAACGGATCGGGATAGTCGGCTTTGGGACCATGGGAGAAGCTTTCGCGCTGGGCCTGTCTCGGAAGCTGCCCCGTGTCGAGCTCCTTGTTCAGGACGTGAGCAGAGAGAGGATCGAGGCCGCGGCGCGCATACAGAAACTCACGGTTGCGCACACCGCCGCCGAGGTGCTGCAGGGCAGCGACATCACAATTCTCTGCGTGAAGCCGCAGGACTTCTCCGCGCTGGCGGCGGAGGTGAAGGAGACATCGCGCGGCAGGAGAGTGATCTCCATCCTCGCAGGCAGGAAGATCCAGGCAGTGGCGGATGCCCTTGCAACGGACCAGGTGGCGCGGTTCATGCCGAGCCTGGCCGCGGTCAAAGGCGCGTCGCTGGTCGGAGTGTCGTTCCACCCGGCGGCGCGGCCCGAGATGCGTGAAGACTGCCTGGCCATCGCAGCGGCCCTCGGCGCGTCCCTCGAGATTCAAGAGAAGCTCATGTCCGCGATGACCGGGGTATCCGGGTCGGGACTCGCCTACGTGTTCGCGTTCGTCCACGCGATGGCCCTCGGCGGGGTTGCGGCCGGCTTCGACTACCGGACCGCGCTGTCCGTTGCCGTTGCGGCGCTGGAAGGCGCGGCGAGCCTGCTGAAGGACGGCGCGCATCCCCTCGAGCTCGGAAGCCGCGTGATATCACCCGCCGGCACCACCATCCAGGGGGTCAGGGCACTTGAGCGCGGCGGGTTCACCGCCGCGGTGATGGAGGCCGTGGAGGCTGCAGCGCGAAAAGCCGCCGAGATGGAGGTGTAGCGCATGCTCGACTTGAAGTTCATACGTGACAATGTGGATGCGGTGAAGGACAACATTCGAAATCGTCACGTGTCCGCCGACCCGGACCTGGTGGTGGAGCTTTATGACAAGAGAAACCAGCTTCTGAAGGAGCTCGAAATGCTCCGCGCCTCCCGAAACTCAAATGCGGAGCGCATGAAGGGCAAGCTTTCTCCGGCTGAGCGTACGCCCCTCATCGAGGAAGGGAAGAGGCTGAAGGAGAGCATCGCGGAAGTGGAAGGGCGTCACGAGGAAACGGAGAAGAAGCTCATTGAAGAGGCGCTCAAGATCCCCAACATGGCCCACCCGGATGCGCCCATTGCCGTCGGGGAGACGGGCAACCGGCAGCTTCGCACGTGGGGCAGTGTGCCGTCCTTTTCGTTCGCGGCCCGTGATCACGTGCAGCTCGGCCAGTCCCTGGATCTCATCGACTTCGAGACCGGCGCGCGCGTGGCGGGGCAGAAGTTCTACTATCTGAAGAATGATGCGGTGATCCTGGAGCTCGCCCTCGTGCGCTATGCGCTGGATGCGCTGATGCGGGAGGGTTTCACACCGATGATCACGCCTGATGTGGCCCGCGAGGAGATCGTGGCAGGGCACGGGTTCAATCCCCGGGGGCCCGAGAGCAACATCTACGCAGTGGAGGGGACGGACCTGTGCCTGATCGCCACCGCTGAGATCACCCTGGGCGGCTATCACGCGGGCAGGGTGCTGCCCGTTGAGCAGCTCCCCCTCAGCTACGCGGGCCTCTCACACTGTTTCCGCCGCGAGGCAGGGGCTGCCGGCCAGTTCTCCAAGGGACTCTACCGCGTGCACCAGTTCACGAAGGTGGAAATGTTCGTCTATTGCCACCCCGAGGAATCCGAAGCCATGCTGGACCGGCTCATCGGAATCGAGGAGAAAATCTTCCAGGGGCTGGAGATACCCTACCGGATCGTGGACACCTGCACGGGTGACCTCGGGGGCGCGGCCTACAGAAAGTATGACATAGAGGCGTGGATGCCGGGCAGGGGAGAGAAGGGTGAGTGGGGTGAGATCACGAGCGCCTCGAACTGTACGGACTACCAGGCGCGGCGCCTGGGAATTCGGTACAAGGAGGGGGGAGGCAGGAACCCCTTCGTGCACACCCTCAACGGCACCGCCCTGGCGGTTTCGAGGACACTCATTGCGCTGCTGGAAAACTTCCAGAGAGAGGATGGCGGCGTGCACATACCTGACGCACTCGCCGCCTACACGGGATTCAAGGAAATAAAGCCGCGGTCGGCCTAAGGGATGGGGCTCCCGGCGGGTTCAGGGGGGGCCGACCGGCCTACCGGCGCCCTACCATGCTGTGGAGGTTGCGCGCCAGATTATCCTGGTAGTCCTTGAAATGGTACGGAGGCCGGGCGCGCATCTGCGCCTTGGTGGCGTCCCGAAGCTCGTCATGGCAGGACTCGCAGACATCCTTGTCGAGGATCGAGAAGTAATTTTGATCCCTGCGGGCAGCGGGAACGGCCTTCTTGCAGATATCACACACAATCGCTGTCATTCTCTGTCTCCTTGCCTGATCTACTTCCCATTGTAGTTCAAAAAACCGGAGTTGTCGAGTGGACGAAATCCCCTGTTGTGAGTACCATATGTTTCCGGCTCCCGGTGAGAGGGGATTGAAATGACAAACGCGCTTGAAAGGCTGAAGGAAGAGAACATCCCCTACCTTCTTTGCGGTTATTCTTCGCTGGACAGGTACTTCCGGGTGCGGGAGTCAGGACCCCTGTACCTCGCCACCGACTCCTCAATCGTTTCCCTTGCCAAGGCGTTCGATGACCTGCAATTCCCCGGCCTTCCCCTGGAGGATGCCGCTGTCCAGAACGGAGGCAACCGGCTCGTATTCCGCTGCGTGGATTCCCTGTCCGACCCCCCCACCGCGCCATTCACTGTCCTGAGGCTGCTGTACGATCCTGGACGCAACGCTTTTATCGACACGCTCGACGTTTACCCTGACCTGCGCGCGCCCACCCTCTCCGGCCATTCGGACTCCTCTCCCCGCTGGCTGCCGCTGTGCGAGGCCGCACGGCTGGTCTCCCGCTATCACTACTGCGCGGACGGGCCATCCCTGGGATGGGACCGGGGCGACGAGCTGCCGCCCCCTGCCTACCAGAGGGACCTCCTCATGGGGCTCCTCGGCTCGCGGCGCTCGGAAAAGGGGCTTGCGCTCCTGGACTCGGCGGGATTCGTTGCGGAAGCGTGGCCGGAGCTTGCCGCCATGTCCACCGTCCGTCATGGAAAGGACTTTCATCCCGAAGGAAACGTCTGGGAGCATACCCTCGCCACCCTGGAATACAGGAAGCATCCCGACCTGACCTTGTCGCTCGCCCTTCTCCTGCACGACTGCGGGAAACCCGACGCGGAGGGCGCGGGGGAAAAGCGTTTTGACGGACACGCCGAGATCGGGGCAAGGATCGCCGTGCGCTTCCTGCGGCGGCTGGGCTTTCCCGATTCACTGATCGAGTCGGTCGAATTCCTCGTGCGCTATCACATGATGCCCCCGGCGCTGAAAACGCTTCCCTCGTTCCGGACCGACAAGATCCTTGCCTCGCCGATTTTTCCGCTGCTCCTCGAGCTCTACAGGGCGGACGCTTCCTCCTCATACGCGGGCGAGGAAGGCTATTACGAAGCGTGCCGCATCTACAAAGCGTGGCAGCGCGACAGAGGCAATCCCTTCATAGTGGAAAAGCTGCGCAGACAGAGGGCCAGGGCCAGGCGCTGAGGCCCGGCAAATCACCCGAAGGAATTCAGAAGGAACTCCGAGAGCTCGGGGAGAGACTTTCCCACAGGATGCGACTGCTTGGGAAGAGAAAGGCAACGAGCGAGCCTTTCCGGGCAGAGGGGGTGTCGCTCCCGTGGCCTGCAGAACGATGTCGCTGAACTTGCCAGGGTGTGCGGTTGACAGGACTATTACCTGCTCGTCCAGGTGGTCCGCCAGGTGGTCCCATGCAGCGGCGCATCCCACCGCCGTATGAGGATCGACGAAAAGGCCGTGCTCCGTGTAGATCCTGCGCATGGTTTCCGCCGTCCGCGCGTCGCTCACCGCACGCCCCTCGATCACATTGGCCATATCTTTCCAGTCACCTCGGAAAAGCGCCTCCAGCCTCTCGAAGTTGCTCGGATTTCCCACGTCCATCGCATTGGACAAGGTTTGCGCCGACGGGCGTGGGCTGAATCTGCCGCTTGCCAGATAGAGGGGGACGACGTCATTCACGTTGGTGGCCGCGATAAAACCTCGTATGGGCAGGCCCCACCGCCACGCATAGACGCCCGCGGTCAGGTTGCCGAAGTTTCCGCTGGGAACGCATATCGTCGGTGACTCCCCGCCGATCTGCGCCCGGCGAGTAGCGGCGAACACGTAGTAGATGCACTGGGGAAGGAGCCGGCCGATGTTGATGGAGTTGGCCGAGGTGAGGTGGAGCCTCGCCCCAAGGGTCTTGTCCCTGAAGGCTTCCTTGACCAGGCGCTGGCAGTCGTCGAAGCTTCCCTTCACTTCCAGGGCGTGCACGTTCCCGCCCAGGGTCGTCAGCTGCTTTTCCTGCAGCTCGCTTACCCTGCCCGGACGGGTACAGGATCACCACGTCGATGCGGGCCCGGCCGTGAAAGGCGTGCGCCACCGCGCTTCCCGTGTCGCCGGAGGTGGCAACGAGGATCTGGATGCGCTGGTTGTCCTCGCCGAGGAAGTCTTCCATGATGGCGGCCTGGAACTGGGCGCCGAAGTCTTTAAAGGCGCACGTGGGGCCATGAAACAGCTCCAGGAGGAGGAGGTGAGCGTCGAGGCGCCGCAGCGCCGGAGCGAACGTGAATGCGCGGTCGGTGATCCTCCGCGCGCGCTCTCCGTCGAGCTCCGGCGTCACAAGAGCGGCGCACACGGCCGCCGCAAGTGCCTGAAAGGGGGTGGAGTCATCGAAGCGGGCAAAGAGGGAAGCGAGGTCCGGGGATTCCGTCGGGTGATACAAACCGCCGTCGGGAGCGAGGCCGGCGAACAGCGCGTCGCGGAAGCTCACGCTCATCTCCGGGTGCCCCCTGCTGGAAAACCTCATGACGCCGATTCTTCCCGGGGACCCTGCGGGTCAATCACCACGGGTCCCTTCGTGTTCACCGCGGAGATGTAGAGGTCGCAGGCCAGGCCTGCCTTCTTGAATGCTCCGACCATGGCTTCCCCTGCCCGCGAAGATACCTCGGTGGTTGTGCACAGGGCAAAGACCGAGGGGCCGGACCCTGATATGGAGCAGCCCAGCGCTCCCGCTGACAGCGCCGCCGCCTTTACGGAGGCGAACCCGGGTATGAGCATGGAACGTGCGGGCTCGGCCACCACGTCCTGAAGCGATCGGCCGAGGAGACCAAGGTCGCCGCTGTAAAGCGCCGCCACCAGGGCCGCGAGATTTCCCCACTGCCGGATGGCGTCGGACAACCGGATCTCCTTCTTCAGAATGCGCCGCGCATCCTCGGTGCGGAGCTCCGCGTGCGGGTGGGCCACCGCGCAGGAGAGCCCGGCGGGCACCGGCAGCTGCACGATGTCCAGCGGTTCATAGCTTCTTATGAGCACGAAGCCGCCCAGGAGCGACGGCGCCACGTTGTCCGCGTGTGCCGATCCGCATGCCGCTTTTTCAGCTTCCATGGTAAAGGGCAGGAGCGCACGCGCGGAGAGCGGGCTGCCGGCGAGGAGATTCGCAGCGAACACCGCGGCAACCGCGCTTGCCGCGGAGCTGCCGAGCCCCGAGCTCAGCGGCATCCTTTTCTCAAGGGAGATCTCCACGCCGAAGGGGAACCCGATCTTTGCCAGGAAGGCGCTCACGGCCACGGCGGCCGTGTTCTTCAGCGGATCCCGGGGGAGCTTGCCGCCGTCTCCCTTGATGGAGACAACGGATACCGCGCGGCCCGGCACGCGCGCGAGGGTGACCGCATCCCCTGGATTCTCCAGCGCGAACCCCAGCACGTCGAAGCCTGAGGCAACGTTCGCCACGGTGGCCGGGGCGAATACGGAGACGCGCGCAGAGGGGGAAGTGCCTACGTTTGCGTCGGGGAGCGCGCTCATGAGGCCTGTCGGGTGCGCGGGGCCCGTCCGTCCAGGAAGGCCGAGTGGATGGTGCGCAGCGCGAGCGCGTGGTTTTTTTCTTCGATCACGCAGGAGATGTTTCGTTCCGAGGATCCCTGCGCGATCACGAGCACATTGATCCCCGCCTGACCCAGGGCGCTGAAGAGGCGTCCGGCCATCCCGGGCGTTCCGTGCATGTTTTCCCCGATCACCGACACGACCAGGAGGTCGCGGAGAAGCTCGAATCGTTCGATGCGCCTGCTCCCCAGCTCGGGCGCGAGCTCGTGGGTGAGCGAGACGAGCGCACGCTCCCCTTCCTCCGTGCGGAACACCAGACAGATGGTGTGCTCGGAGGAAGCCTGGGAAATCATGATGATATTGATCCCCTCCCGGGCGAGGACCGAAAACACCCTGGCCGCGAAGCCGGGGATGCCCATCATGCCGCCTCCCTCGATATTGACCAGCGAGATTCCCTCGATGGAGGCGATGCCCGTGATGGGCCGTTCCCGATCCCGCCGTATGACGCTCCCCGCGGCGATCCGTGTTCCCGGGCGCCGGGGTTGAGGCTGTTCTTGATGAGGAGAGGGATGTTCTTCTCGACGGCAGGCACCATGGTGTACGGGTGGATGACCTTTGCCCCGAAATAGGACAGCTCCATGGCCTCCTCGTAGCTGATCTCCGGGGATGACGAATGCCTCGGGCACGATGCGGGGATCGGCCGAGAGGACTCCATCGACGTCCGTCCAGATCTCGATGACCTCCGCCCGAACGCCCGCCCCGACGATCGAGGCCGTGTAATCCGAACCGTTCCTGCCCAGCGTGGTGGTGACACCTTTCGGCGTGGCCCCGATGAACCCCGGGATCACGGCGATGCCCCTTTGCCGCTGCCAGCCGCTCCCGGATGAGCGCGTAGCTTGCGTCGAAGCTCACCGCTGCCGCGCCGAACCGGTCGTCGGTGACGACGATCTCCCGCGCGTCCATCGAGCTCCGCGTTCATGCCCGCGCGTATTCATGTAGTCGGCGGCCAGCCGGCAGGAGAGCCGTTCGCCGAAGCTCATGACGAGGTCCATGGTCCGGGCCGAGCATTCCTTGATCAGCTCGACGCCGTGCAGGATTTCCTCCAGCTCGTTGCACATGATGGCCAGCGGAGTGAGAGCGGTCGCCTGGTCCGCGGCGCCGAACAGGAAGCGCACCGCGTCGAAGTGCCGCGCGCGCACCGTCTCGAGGGCAAGCTTGAAGTCGTCCGACCCTTCCTCCGCCTTGCGTGCCGCCGAGATGAGGAGGTCGGTGACGCCTTTCATGGCGGAGAGCACCACGGCGACACGGGCCTCCCGCGCCGCCCGCGCGATGATGTCCGTGACGCTCTTGATGCGTTCTCCGTCCGCCAGCGAGCTTCCGCCGAACTTGAGTACTTTCACCTTTCCCTACTCTCCCATGACCTTGATGATCACCCGCTTGGGGCGTCTGCCGTCGAACTCCGCGTAGTACACCTGCTGCCAGGGACCGAGGTCGAGCCTTCCCGCCGTGACGGGAAGGATCACCTCGTGGCCGATGAGGAGGTTTTTCAGATGACTGTCGCCGTTGCTCTCTCCCGTGCGGTGGTGGCGGTAGTCAGGCCCGCGCGGCGCGAGGGTCTCCAGCCATTCGTCGATGTCCTGGATCAGGCCCTGCTCGGCGTCGTTCACGTAGACTCCCGCGGTGATGTGCATGGCCGACACGAGGACCATTCCTTCGCGGCAGCCGCTCGCCCGCACGGCTTCCTCGACCTTGTCGGTCATGTTGATGTACTCCCGCTCTTTGCGGGTGGTGAACGTGAGGTACTCCGTGTGGAACTTCATCTGAAGGCTCCGGGTGAGGCGAAAATACACCGTAAGGCGGCCGCAGGTCTACGGTGCGCATCCTACGGCTCGTCCTGTCCCCAGGGCTCCCGCCGTTTCTACGAAACGGCTGCCGCCCGGGGCCCCTTCGCGCGGCCTTCGGCCGCGCTACGCAGTCTTCATCGCGCTCCATTTCTTCCACTGGTACCACTGCTCGGGGTAGCGCGATACGTACTTCTGCCACAGCTCCAGGCAGTCCCGCGCGTTGCTTTCCGGCTTTCGCTGCACCGACACGTCCTCCAGGATCAGAGTGTACCGGTGCCCCTCCGACCTCTTGAGGAACGCGGCCACCACCGGCGCGCCCGAGCGGTGGGAGAGCACGTCGATGGTGTTGTCGAAGAAGAGGTCGCGGCCGAAGAGCTGGATGGTATGGCTCTTCCGTTTCCGCCAGGCGTCCACCTCGTCGCACTGGGTCATCAGGACGCGGTTCGACTGCAGGGACTGCAGCGCGCGGAGGAAGATGGAGCCGCCGTAGATCGAAGAGATGAGCTCGGAGTCATGCGGTGGAGACCTTTTCCTGCAGGCTCCTCGCCAGCCGCGCGGTGGCGCACTCGAGGATGACGCTCGAGCGGAAGCCCAGCAGGTGCAGAACCCAGGGGATGAACTCCACCGCGCCGAAGTGAGCCGTCACGAGGATGCAGCCCTTTCCCTTTGCCAGCGCTTCCCGGATGAGCTCGGCGCCCTGGACTTTGAAGTGCTCCTCTACGTAGCTCCTCACGCTCCCATAGTCCCGATAGGCCGAGAACATCTTCTCGAAGTAGTGCGTGAAGATGCCTTTGAAGGTCTCCCGCACGAGCTTGCGCATATGGCATTCGTCCTCGCACGCAAGAACCTCGCGCACGTTTCGCTCGATCACCCGCTTCTCGCTGCCGGTTGACCAGATAGTAGAGAAATCCGATGGCATGAAGGTATCGCTGCGCGATTCTCGGGCTCATGTGCCGGAAGAGAAATACGTTGACCGGAGACTGAAAGAACACGGAGATCTTGAGCTTCATACCGACCTCCTGAATCCAACTGCGCGAGCTTGCGCATTGCTGACCGGAATTCCATCACAGGAGGAATGGAGATGCAAGCTATATTTTATTAATTTAACTTTTTTGGGAGATTGGCCAGATTCTGAGAAAGGACAACCTCTTCGAAGACCTTCAGGAACGCTTCCGATACCTGGCTGGAGAACTGGGTCCCTGTATTGTTCTGAATTTCGCGCGCAGCTTCCTTCGGGGGCATCCTCTTTCTGTAGGGTCGGGAGGAGGTCATGGCGTCGTACGCGTCTGCGACGGCCACGATCTGCGCCCCGAGCGGGATCTCATCCCCGGCAAGCCCGTCCGGGTAGCCCTTGCCGTCCCACCGCTCATGGTGGTTGCGGATGAGGTACATGTGGTTCTTGATGAACGCGATGGGCTGCAGGATCTCCACGCCCTTCAGCGGGTGCTTCTTGATGATCCTGAACTCGGCTTCACTGAGCAGCTTGGGACTCTTCACGATGGATTCCGGGATCCCGATCTTGCCCACGTCGTGCAGGATGCTGCCGAAGCGCAGGTACTCGATCTCCGATTCCGGCAATCCGAGAGCTTCTGCAATCTCGACCACCATCCACGCCACGCGCTCCGAGTGGCCCCGCGTGTACGTGTCCTTCTCCTCGATTGCCTTCACGAGGGCGCGCACGGAGCTCACGTAGCTCGATTTCAGCTCCTCGTCCAGCCGCGCCCGCATGAAAGCCGGTGGCGATGTTGTTGGCGAAGATCGAGAGAAGCTCGGCATCGCTCGGGGTCAGCTTGTTCCCGTCTCCCCTCCTGTCGGCCCCCAGGATGCCGATCGTCTCGTTCTCGGCGATCAGGGGACAGACGATGAAGGAGCTGGGCCGGAAATCGGCGAGGATCCTGTTGGTGGGGTTCAAGCCCGCGGATTTCACGTCCCGGATGAGAACGGGTCGTTTCCTCTTCAGCACGCGGATCATGAGGTTCTGGTCCCGGCTGAGCGGGATGCGGTAGTAGTTCAGCTTCTCCATGGCCGTCGGGGACTCGCCTACGCCGTAGCGGTACTCGAGGTTCTCCCCTTTCTCGTCCACCAGCATGATCATGGCGCGGTCGAAGCCGAACACTTCCACGATCGGGGTCATGGTCTGCTCCAGAATCTTCTGCGTGTCCGCCACGGAGACGATGGCGCGCGTGGCGTTGTTGATGGCCTTGAGCATCGTCACTTTCTGGCTGAGCTCGAGATTCACCTGCGCAAGCTCGTCGAACTTCTGCTTGAGCAGGGTCTTGTCCTGATCGATCTCCTGCAGCGCGTTGTAGAGCGTGGACTTGCGCGTGAGAAGCCTGGACAGGAGGCTCCCGAATCCCCACCAGGAGACGCTCCAGGTGAAAGTGACCTCGCAGTAGGCCTGTCCCTCGAACCTGCACGAGCTTTCTTCCACGCTTGCGGGGGGCTGGCCCCAGAAGGTCGGAATCGCGCAGTAGATGCCCTTGTTGTACGAGCAGATGTCCTTCGAGGAGACGACGCCCTCCCGCCAGTGCCAGCGGATCACGGCGCGGCCCGGGGCTTCGTAGATGAGCTCGACGATTTTCGTGCTGTTGAGCTTTGTGTGGAGCTGGTTCATTCGCCGCAGGACGCTGCGTGGCGAGCCGAAGATCTTGAGGAAGATCTTCTGCCAGTAGCTGAACTCCCTGTTCAGAATGGACTCGTAGCCGATGTCGAACGCGACGTCGGGGTCGCCGGTGATTACGCGCGCCCGTTCGAACAGCGTCACGATGAGCCCGCTGGGAATCCAGTTGTTCTCGTCGGAGAGATACGCATCGAGCCCGGTCATGCCTGACCACGGCGCCGGCAGGCCGGTGAACAGATCCTGAAGCCGCTCAGGGCTTTTTCTCCTGATGTATTCGATGATTGCCCGACTGTTCAGGCAGCTTACATTATTGCCTTCCTGCGGCACGTGATTTCCTTCAGGTTTACCGTGTGGGGTAGCGGGCCCCTCATGTGATTGTAACATAGAAAGTGGGAAATGATAGCGAACGCAAGCAATCGATTATATTGAGATGATTGTATCGTAGTCATATACTTGTCGGGCGTAGATGGCCTGGAGAAGGAAGGGCTGACTTGTTTTTGGGTATCGGGGCGGTTAGCATGGCCGACAAGCAAGGAGCGCCGGTCATGAGAGTGGAAGCCGCGGAGCTGCATTTCCTGGAAATACCATTCCGATTGAGCATTACTCATGGCGCGCGCGCGGCCAGAACCTTCTCGGATTCGCTTGTTCTGAGGCTGTCGGGTGGAGGGCGGACCGGTTACGGGGAAGGGGTGGTCAGGGAATACGTATCGGGTTCGCTGGGGAGCGGGGAGGACTTCCAGCGCGAGGCGGTGAGGATCACCACGTCCCTTCTTGCGCCTTTGCGTGAAAGAGAGCTTTCCTGGCAGGATGCAGTGGCCTGCCTGAACAGCCTGGAATGCGACTCACGTTCGCTCCCCCTGCTCTGCGCGGTGGAAACGGCGCTGCTCGGGCTCGCCGTTTCCGAAGCCGGTGTGGACGCGTACAGGTTCCTCGGCATGACGCCGCTGAGAACTACCCTGGTCTATGGCGGCGTCCTTCCCATCCTCCCCTTCGCTCATGCGCGCACATACCTCGACATATGCGCAGGCATGCGTCTCGAAAACGTCAAGGTGAAGGTGGGCGGGGACAAGGCATACACGGAGGCGATCCTCGCGCTCTGCAGGGAAAAGCTGGGCAATGCGTGCGATCTGCGCGTGGATGCCAATGGCGCCTGGGCCGCGGAGGATGTCGATGCACAGATGGACATCTGCGGTCGTCATGGCGTGCGCATCATCGAGCAGCCGTTTCCCGTCTCCTCGGGGCAAAACACCGCGGCATCCGCGCGCATGAGGGAACGGGGGTTTGCGCTCATGGCGGATGAGGGAATCCTTGATGCCGCCGATGTGCGCTCGATCGCCGCGTCCGGGCTCTGCCGGATGCTCAATCTGCGGCTCTCCAAGAATGGTGGCCTGCACCGGGTCCTGTCCCTTGCCCGTGAAACTGAGGCGAGCGGCCTCACCTATCAGCTTGGCTGCATGGTGGGGGAGACGGGGATCCTGTCCGCCCTGGGCCGGATGGCCGCAGCCCTTCTTCCCCGTGCCGTCTACCTGGAAGGGGGGTACGACGATGTGCTCCTGGCAGGGAACGTCACGACGCGGAGCTTCGGGTTCGGCCCCGGCGGGAGGGCGGAGATCGTGCGAGGCAGCGGCATGGGCTTCGAGGTGGACGAGCAGAAGCTCGCGAAGTTCAGCCGGGCCCGGGTTGTCCTGTGAAGCCGAGCCCGAGGAAATAGGTTTCCATGGAATCCGACCGGCTTGCCTTGGGCTTGAAGGCGCGCGCGGCGGCAAAGCGCGCGCGCATGCGATCCAGAATCTCCTTCTCCTCCCCGCCCTGGAAAATCTTGAGCACGCAGTTCCCGCCCGGCGCCAGGCACTTCTCGCAGATGGCAAGGACGTTTCGGGCGATCTCCGTGGAGCGCGCCGTGTCCAGCGTCCTGTTTCCTGTGGTGGACGGGGCGGCGTCGGAAACGACCACGTCGAAGGGCCCCTCCTCCGCGATCTGCGTGACGAGCCCCTCTGTTGTGAAATCTCCGTGAAAGAAACGGAAGTTCTTCCGCGAGAGCAGCTTGCCGTCCGGCGGGTTCAGGTCCACGCCGATGACGCGTCCCGCGCCCGCCAGCAGGTCGAGGATGAACAGGCTCCAGCTCCCCGGTGACGCTCCAAGGTCCAGGACCCGGTTCCCCGGCCGGAGCGGCCCGTATTTCTGCTGGATTTCCTGCAGCTTGAACACGGACCGGGCGGGGTATCCTTCCTCCTTGGATTTCCGCCAGTAGTAGTCGGCCTTCCCCTTCATCGTGCGCTGAAGGTAGCAGAGGGAAGAGGAGGAGGCAAGCCTTGACGCCCCACCTGACGCGGCGTAACTTGATGCCATGGCAAGCTTTCTGCGCCGCCAGGTGCGTTACCGTTACTTCAACGCGACGATCATCCTCATCGTGGTGAACGTGCTCGTCTTCCTCCTCGGGTTCATAGACCGGCGGGGATTGCTGCATTACCTGTGGCTGTTCCCCGCGTACGTGCTCCAGGAAGGCGGATGGTGGCAGGTCGTCACGTACATGTTCGTGCACGGAGGATGGGGCCACATTTTCTTCAATATGCTCGCCCTTTTTCTCTTCGGGATCCAGCTCGAGCAGAGGATGGGGAGCACGGATTTCCTTCTGTACTACTTCGTGTGCGGCATCGGCGCCGGGATCGCGACCGTCTTCATCAACAGCGCCACTGGTCAGGGTATGATTCCGATCGTGGGCGCTTCCGGCGCGATCTTCGCCCTCCTCCTCGCCTTCGCCGCGTTCTTTCCCGATGCGCGGATCTTCATCTTCGGCATCCTCCCGATCCGCGCGCCGATTGCAGTGCTGGCGTACGCGGGCATCGAAATTGTCTTACAATTCACGAACCTTCAGTCCGGAGTCGCCCACCTGACCCACCTTGCCGGGCTTGCTTTCGGCTGGCTGTTCCTGGTCGTACGCTACGGCATGAATCCCATCGCCCTCTTCTTTCACAGGAGATAGCTCCCGATACTCATAGAAGCGGGATGCGCATACTTCTTGCATCACTCCTTTTCCTCCTTCTCGTCGGTACAGCCGCCCGCGCCCAGTCCGCTGACCGGCTTTTCATCCGTCCATGGATCGAGCTCCAGCCGCTCGGGCGCCTGGAGCCGGACCAGCCCCAGAAGCCAATGAAGGCCGCGGAGCAGGAGCTGCTCGAACAGGGCCGGGTGCTTTTTTCCGCCATGATCTACGGGTGGACCTTCACCTATATCCCCGGGGACCTGTCGCGGCAGGTCAAGGAGAGCTTCGTCCTCACACCTGTCGCGGAGATCCCCTGGGGCAGCGCGCGGCTGGAGGTCCGGGAGACGGAGATCGTGGAAGCGAAGCTGTGGGCACGGATGTCATACGCGCTGAATGACGACGAATCACAGAGACGCCTTGCATGGGAGAGCAACACCGCCGCCCTCTCCAGCGGCCGTGGGCAGGCGAAGGTCAGTGAGGGAGCGTCGGCCAGGATGGCATCACTGAAGGACGCCGTCCGGGACGCCATCCGGCGCAGCCTCGACAGCCGCTACATCAACAAGCCCCGGCAGATCGACGGAGAAGTCGTCCTGTGGGATGACCCGATCACACTCGTGCGTTCGGGTGCGTACTCCACCAGCGCAAAGGTGAAGCTGCTGGTGCGAGAGCTCGTCCCCTATAGAATTTTCTGACGCGAAGCACTATCTTCTGTGCATGCTGAAAAGAGCCACCCTGTGCGCGCTATTTCTCCTTGTTGCGTGCGTGGCCGTTCTCCCGGCGGCGGATACGCGCGGCGATCCGAAGCTCCGGGAGTTCGTCATTGCCGACATTCCCCAGAAACTGAGCCTCGACCCGCTGCACACCTTCACCTCTTTCGAGTCCCAGTTCTACACGGCGATATACGAAGGCCTCGTCATCGCGGACCCCCTTACCCTCGAGCCCGAGCCGGGGGTCGCATCGGAGTGGCAGTCCAGCGACAGCGGGACCGTATGGAAATTCACCCTTCGCCCCGACGCCGCGTACTCGAACGGCGACAAGGTGCGCGCCCAGGACTTCGTGGACGCCTGGCTGCGCATGATGGACCCGGCCAACAACGCCGAATACTCGTTCCTCTTCGACGTGATCAAGGGCGCGCACGCTTTTCGTACGGGCGCGGAGAAGAATCGCGCCACCGTGGGCATCAAGGCGCTTTCTCCCGACGTGCTGCAGGTCGAGCTGGAAAACCCTGCCCCCCACTTCCTGAAGCTCCTCACCCACATCAGCTTTCTCCCCCTCCATCCTTCGCTCCTGCGGACCAGCGGCTGGGAGAACGCCAATACGGTGATCGGCAATGGCCCGTTCGTCATCAGGAGCCGCAGCGACACGGAGATCCTGCTGGACAAGAATCCCTTCTACTGGGACGCGGGCAACGTGGCGCTGGACAAGCTCCGCATGCGCTTCATGGATGACGCCGCCGACGCAACGGACGCGTATATCACGGGCAAGATTCAATGGGTCACCCAGTCTCTCATCAGCTCGGACAAGCTCATCGCCTCCGACAGGCTCGAAGTGTTCCCCATGTTCGGCACCACGTACTTCTTCTTCGCCTGCGATCAGGCCCCATGGAGCGACTGGAGGGTCCGCCGCGGCCTCGCCCTCCTGGTGCCGTGGGACAAGCTGCGCACCAAGGATGCCTTTTTCTTTCCCTCCGAGCTTCTGATACCCGCGATACCGGGATATCCGCAGGTGCAGGGCATTGCCGCCCAGCAGGTGGACGAGGGGAAGAAGCTCCTGGCGGACGCGGGCTTTCCCAATGGCAGGGGGCTCCCGGCGCTGGTGGTGAAGCTGGGCAAGGATTCGGACGCGAAGAAGTACGTGGAGACCATGGCGGATGCCTGGAAGGCTCTCATCGGTCTCGATGTGACGATCAAAGACGTGGATCCCGATGCATATTACGCGGAGACCAAGAAGCGCGACTATGCGCTGGGGATTTCCACGTGGATCGGGGACTACGCCGATCCCCTGACCTTCCTCCAGCTGTGGACATCGGGCAGCAATCTCAACGATGCGCGCTTCTCCGACAAGGACTATGACGCGGCGGTGAACGATTCCCTTTCCCTCGTGGACAGCAAGAAGCGCTACCGCAGGCTTGCGGATGCGGAGCAGATCCTTCTCACCAAGGCCGCGATCCTTCCCCTCGACCATCGGCCCGCGATCAACCTGATCAATACGAAAAGCATCGACGGGTGGTTCTCCAACCCTCTGGATGTCCACCCGTTCAAGTTCATCAAGTTCAAAGGCAGGTCGACCCCTCCGGGGATCACGATGGCCATCAACTGATCGCCGCGGCGGACCAGATCCGCCGCAGGCGATTTGAACGGTCCTCCGTAAGTCTGAACACGCCGAGGAAAGGAGCGGGGAATGCCGTCTGTGCAGATACGTCCGGATGTGTATTGGATCGGGCTCAACGACAGAACAACCGATCTGTTCGAGGGGATCTGGCCGGTTACGGATGCGGGGGTGACGTACAACTCCTATCTGATTCGAGACAGGAAGAGCGTCATCATCGATCTGGCAAAGGGCTTCAAGACGGACGAGTATATCGAGAAGATCGAGGCGATCGCGCCCCTCTCTGAAATCGACTACCTCGTGGTCAACCACATGGAGCCGGACCATACGGGCGCGATCCGCGCCTTTACGCGCATCTCTCCGCGGCTGACGATCCTCGCCACGGAGAAGGCGCGGGAGATGCTTGCCGCATTCTACGGGATCACCGAAAACGTACGTGTCGTGGCGGACGGTGAGGAGCTGTCCCTGGGCAGGCGAACCTTGAAATTCGTGCACGCGCCGTTCGTGCACTGGCCCGAGACAATGGTGACCTATGACGCCGCGGACCAGATCCTGTTTTCCTGCGATGCCTTCGGCGGGTATGGAGCGCTCCCCGGGACGATTTTCGACGACCAGTGCTCCGACCTCGTCTACTACGAGCGGGAGGCCCTTCGCTATTTCGTGAACATCGTGGCGAAGTTCAGCGCCCCGACGCTCAGGGCCATCGAGAAGCTGTCCGGCGTCCCCCTCTCGGTCATCGCGCCCTCCCATGGCCTTGTGTGGCGCAGGGACCCGGCGCGAGTCGTCGAACTGTATCGGAAGTGGGCCGAGCTGAGCACGGGCGGCGGGGAAATGGGAGTCACGCTCGTGTACGGCTCGATGTACGGAAACACGGAAAAGATGATGAATGCGGTGGCGCAGGGGATTTCCCGGGCCGGCATTCCCGTGGAGATCTTCGATGCGGCGCGCACGCACGTGAGCTTCATCCTTCCCTCGCTGTGGACCCAGCGGGGGATCATGATCGGGGCGCCCACCTACGAAGGAACCCTTTTCCCGCCCGTGGCGCAGGTCATCGACATGGCCGGTCTCAAGCGGGTCATGAACAAGAAAGCGGCCATTTTTGGCAGCTATGGCTGGAGCAAGGGGGGAATGGCGGCGTTCCAGAAGCTGGCGGAGCCGCTGAAATGGCAGGTCACGGATATGCTCGAATTCCGCGGGACTCCCACGGCGGAGCTGCTGAAACAGGGAGAGGAGTTCGGCGAGCGGTTCGCGGCTGCCGTCAAGACCCCGTAGGGGGGCCTCCTTTTCCCGCCAGCCTTTCGATCCAATTCTGTATTCTCGGGCGAAGAATCACCCCGGCGCCGAAGAGCGCGGCGGCCGCGGCCCCCACGATCCCTGCCAGCACCCACTTGCTCGACGCTGCCGCGCTGCCGATGACCGAGCTCCCCACGATGCCCGGAAGCCTTCCCACCATTGAGGCCCCCACAAAAAAGGGGAATCCCATCGGTGTAAGGCCCGCCACGTAGCAGAGGATGTCCTTCGGAATGCCGGGGATGAGGAAAAGCAGGAAGAAGACGACCCGCGCGCTCCGCGAGCCCAGAAGCTTTTCGATCTTCTCGACCTGTGCGGCCGGGGCTATGGCTGCCACGAAAGGCCTGCCGAGCGCCCGGGCCAGGAAGAAGCTCGTGGTGGAGCCGATGAGGATGCCTGCCACCGAGAGGAGCGTGCCCTGCCAGGTGCCGAAGAGGTATCCTCCCGCGATCTGCGCTACTTCTCCCGGGATGGCGAAGACGATAACCTGGAGGGACTGGAGCGCGATGAAAATCGCAGGCGCCCAGGCGCCCCATCCTTCCACCCAGTCCCGCAATACCTGGGGCGAGGAAAAAAGGCTCCAGAGGGCGTCGTGCCAGACTATCACGGGAATGACGACAGCCGCGATAAGAAGAGGGAAGGCGGCGAGCACCAGCAGTTTCTTCGCGTTCAGCTTCCTCATTCCGAGGACTATATCGCGCGGCGGGCCGCAGCGGCCAGTCCATCCGCGAGCTTGCGGGCTCCATCCGCGAGCTTGCGGGCTCCCCCGGGCGCTCGAGATATTTGACCCTTCGGCGAAACTGCGGTACAATGATTTTCATGAAATCCCCCCGCAAGCCAGCGCGACATCCACCGACCAAGTACAAGGTGGGCCAGGAGATCGTATACCCTCTCCAGGGCGTCGGACATATCCGCGCCATCGAGGAGAAGCCTTTCCGGGACAAGAAACTGCTCTACTATATCGTTTACCTCGAAGTCTCCGACATGACGATCATGGTTCCCGTGGACAAGGCGGACGAGCTGGGAATCCGCGCAATCGTGGGCAAGAAGGAATCGCAGAAGGCGCTCCGGCTGATCGCGGAGGAGTTCGAGCCCATACCGGCGGACTGGAAGCTCCGCTACCAGATGAACCTCGACCTGTTGAAGAAGGGCAGCATCCTCGACATCGCAAATGTCGTCCGTGCGCTCTACCACCGGAGCAGGATCAAGGAGCTGCCCATCCTCGAGCGCAAGCTCTATGACAGCGCGCTCAAGCTCCTCATCGACGAGATCTCCTTCTCCCTGGACAAGAGCAAGGGGGACATCGAAGAGCTGGTTTTCTCCCGGCTCAAAGTCAATGCAAAGTGACCTCCCCGGGTAATAGGGCAGCCCACGGCCGCCGCATTCCCTGGGCCCGAATCTATCATGCCATGAGCGCGCGGCTGGACAGCGCGGGTTCTGTCCGGCCGCTGCCGTCCGTGTCTGAGGTTGCGCGGGAGAACAGCGATCCTTTCCGCGTGCTCGTCGCAACCATGATCTCCCTGCGGACCAAGGACGAGGTGACCCGCAAGGCGTCAGACGCCTTGTTCTCCGCGGCACCGGGACCCGAGGCACTCGCCGCCCTTTCCACGCTCCGCATCGAAAGGCTTATCTATCCAGCGGGTTTCTATCACACCAAGGCGAAGAATCTGCGCGCGGCCGCGCGGATCCTGCTGGACGCGCACGCGGGCAAAGTGCCCGCGGAGATGGACGAGCTGCTGGCCCTGCCGGGCGTGGGACGAAAGACGGCCAACCTCGTGCGGAACCTCGGCTTCGGGCTGCCCGGGATCTGCGTGGACACGCACGTGCACCGCATCTCCAATCGGATGGGCTGGGTTTCCACCCGCCAGCCCGCGCAGACGGAGCAAGCCCTCATGGAAATCCTCCCTCGGCGCTATTGGATTTCGATCAACGAGCTGCTGGTGAGGTATGGCCAGGCGGTGTGCACGCCCGTTTCTCCCTGGTGCAGCGCCTGCCCGGTGTCGCGGTGGTGCGCGCGGGCCGGTGTCGGGAGGTCGCGGTGAAAGTGACGGCAGGCATCATCGAGGAGAACGGAATGGTGCTCATCGCGCGCAGGAAGCCGGGAAAGCACATGGGGGGCAAGTGGGAGTTTCCCGGCGGCAAGGTCGAGCCCGGTGAAAGCCCCGAGCAGTCACTGGCACGGGAGCTGGATGAGGAGCTCTCCGTCCGCGCGCACGTCGGGAAGTTCCTCTGCACAGCGTTCTTCGAGGCGGACGGAGTCAGCCTCGAGCTTCTCGTCTATCGGGTGGATCGGGTCGAAGGCAAGCCGTCGCTCCGCGAACATGATGAGATACGCTGGGTGTCGGCCGGAGCAGCTCGCGTCCTACGACCTTGCGGACTCGGATCGGATGGTGGTGGAGGCTCTGTATCGCTGAGGCCGGAAAGATTCAGGGACGTCTCCCCGGCCCCGCGCACGGCCCGGCGGATTTGGTGTGCCGTCCAAACCTGCGGCGATTTCTTACTTCTTGACCTTCGCTTTCAGCGCGGCCTCTTTGAAGGTCTTGCTGAAGGTGAATCGCGGCACTTTGATTGCCGGCTTGGCCGCGATCATGATCGTCTCGCCGGTGGTCGGGTTGCGGCCGGGGTGCGCCGCGCGCGCCGGCCTGCGCCGGACGAACATCTTGCCGATCTTGCCGAGGGCCACCCGCTCGCCCCGCATCACGCCCGTGCTGATCAGCTCGAAGAGGTCCTCCATGAGCTGCTTCGCCTCTTTCCTTGCCATGCCGCTTCTGTCAGCGATGTAGCCGATCATCGAGGCGCTGGTGAGCTTCTCGGGCACCTTCACTATGGCCTTTTTCGCTGGTGCTTTTGCCACTGTCATCCCCTCCCATTGAAACACTTTTCCGCGGCACACGGCCGCGTTTGGTCAATGCAAGATATAACGGCGGAGGGGGAATGTCTATAGGCGCGGCGCCGGGTACGGCGGCGCGCTAAATCCGCCTAACTGCACGGGGTACCGTGCAAGGTACGTCGATGCGTATTGACATCCGCTCCTGCCGGACGATAGGATGGCCGATTGTAATACCGGGATGAGCATACTGCATTGTTTCGATCAGGGCACAGTCGTCACCGATCTTCAGAGCACCGACAAATTCGAGGCGCTTCGGGAGCTCATAAGGCGGGCGGCTGTCTTCAAGGAAATCGGAAACCTCGATGCGCTGGAGAACGCCGTCGTCGCGCGCGAGCGGCTGCAATCCACCGGCTTTGGACACGGGGTGGCCGTTGCACACGGCCGCGCGGCGGGCGTGGAGCGCGTCCTTATCGCAATGGGCCTCTCACGGGCCGGCATCCCCTTTGAATCGCCTGACGGCGAGCCGGTGCGGCTTCTTTTTGTCATTGCCTCCCCGCTCATGGTGTCGCTGGACTATCTGCACGCGCTCTCCACGCTCGTGCGCTGTCTGAGGCAACAGCCCCTGCGGGACCGGCTCCTGGCCGCCCGCGAGGCGGGGGAGATCCAGAGGCAGCTCCGGCAGGCATTCATGACCGGCGTCGAGCGCTGCGACGACCCGCTCACCGACCCTCAAGCCTGCGGGGCGGCCGGCTGACCCGCATGCTCCTCCTCCCCGCAATCGACCTTCGCGGAGGTCGATGCGTGCGGCTGTTGAGGGGAAGCTTTTCAACAGCAATCAGCTACTCATCGGATCCTGTGGCGTGCGCCCAAAGCTTCGCGCGGGATGGCGCGCGCTGGATCCATATCGTTGATCTCGACGCGGCGGAAGGGAAGGGCAGGGACAATCTCGGTGTCATCGGGCGCATTCGCGCCGCCGTTCCCTGCCGGCTGCAGGTGGGCGGCGGGGTGCGGCGCGCGGACCAGGCGGCCCGGCTGCTCGCGCTCGGCGTACAGCGCATTGTCCTGGGCACGGTTCTGGTGAAATCTCCTGATGACGTCGCGGCATGGGTGAGGGACTATGGACCACGGTTCGCTGCCGGGGTCGATGCGACCAACGGGAGCGTCCGCGTGGCAGGATGGACCGAGGAGGCCGGGCAAAGGGATACCGATGTCGCGGCAGGCCTTGCCGCCGTGGGCATCAGGTGGCTTGTCTACACGAACATCGAAAGGGATGGCACCCTTTCCGGTCCCGACATTCCGCGCACCAACGCGGCGGCCCGCGCCGCTGGTCTTCCCACCATGCTCTCCGGCGGTATCGGCAGCGAACGCGATGTGGAGCAGGTCGCCGAGCAGAAGGACCCTCTTGTGGCCGGCGTCATCCTCGGGAAGGCGCTGTACGAAGGGCGCGTCGATCTCGCGAAGCTGATCAGCCGCTTTCCTCAGGAAGAAGATTCCTCCTGGGACTCCTGAGGAGACGCATGATCTCAGCCGCCACGGCAGCCGGGGTTTTTCCATCCGTGTCCACGGATTGGCCGAGCTCCTCGTAGACGGGCTGTCGGCCCTGGTACAGCCGGCGAACGGCTTCCGGGTCCTGGGCCAGGAGCGGGCGATCCGCTTTTTCCCCTGCTCTTTCCCGCGCGGTCTCCAGGGACACTCTCAGGTGGAATATGGCGTCCCCACGGGTGAAGAAGTCCCGGTTCGGTGGATGGGCGGGCGCGCCGCCTCCGGTGGCGATCACCGACCTCCGGCGGTCAGCCACGGCCCGCAGGACCTCGGATTCCAGGGCCCTGAACGCCGGCTCGCCCTGCGCGCGGAAGATCTCAGCAATCGGCGCGCCCGCCCGCTCCTCGAGGAGGGCATCGGTATCCACGAGCTCGTAGCCCAGCCTGTCGGCAAGGATGCGCCCGACGGAGGACTTTCCCGAGCCCATGAACCCGATCAGAATGATGCGCTCCGGCAGGGTCTTCACGACTGGGTTTTCGAGATGATCCGCTCGAGCTCCCGCTTGAGCTCCGGCACGCTCCGCGCGTAGCGGATAATAGCCTCCAGGTAACCGCCCGGCTCGCCCGTGTCCAACCTCTCTCCTTCCACGCGACGGTACACCACCCGGCCCTTGCGCGCGAGGGCGAGCACAGCCGGCGTGTGGAAGAACTCGCCCTCGCCGTGTTTCTTCCACTCTTCGGCAAGCTGGTCGAGGAAATCAGGTGCATAGAGGAATCGGCCGATTGATGCCTCGCGGCTGGGTTCCTGGCCGCGAGGCGGTTTTTCCGTGATGCCCGTCACGTGCAGCCCGTCGGCCGCGATGGAGATCACCCCGTAGCGGTTTATGTCGGGCGGGTCATGCAGGGTGGCAAGGACAGTGCATCCGGTTTTCTCCCAGGTCTCGATCAGTTGTCGGGCAAGCGGCTTCTCTCCAAAGTGAAGATCATCCGGGTAGGCGACGACGAAAGGCTCGTTCCCGACGAATGAGCGGGCGAGCAGAAGCGCATGCCCCGTTCCCTTCATTTCGGTCTGCCTCACGAAATAGCAGGCGGCCTTCGGGGGCGCGATCCGCGCCAGCATCTTTTCGTCTCCCGCGGCGCGGAAAATGCTTTCCAGCTCGACCTCGCGGTCGAAGTAGTCTTCCAGCGCCTTTTTCCTGCGTGAGGTGATGAAAAGGATCTCCGTGATTCCCGAGGCGATGAGCTCCTGCACGACAAAATCGATGGAGGGCCGCGTGACAAGGGGGAGCATCTCCTTGGGAATTGTCTTGGTGACGGGAAGGAAGCGGGTCCCGTACCCGGCAGCGACGATGACGCCTTTCATGATGGCAAGTATAGCGAAAACGCGGCCTTGGGCCACTGCGAAAGAACGGGCTTCGTTGACACTGCATTCTCGTTGTCCGTACAATGGGGCGAATGAAAAAGCTGCTCCTGATAAATCCGGTGGGGAAAAGGAGCGGAAGCCTGCTGAGCAGGTTCTCCACGTTTCAACCCCTGAGCCTCGCCTACATCGCCGCGGTCACGCCTCCCGGCTGGGAGGTGAAGATCGCGGATGAAAACTTCGGCCCGATTGACACTGAAGATGCGGACCTCGTGGGCATCACGGCTTTTACGGGCAACATCAACAGGGCGTACGAGCTTGCGGCCGAATATCGGAACAGGAACGTCAAGGTGGTCCTTGGCGGCATCCATGCGTCGATGATCCCGGAGGAGGCGCTGCGGTTCGCGGATGCCATCGTGGTCGGCGAAGCGGAAGGAATCTGGGGGAAGGTGATCGAAGATGCCGCACAGGGGCGGCTTTCGGGAATCTACACGGGCCCGCGGGTGGACCTGTCGCGCTTCTCCGTGAAGCCCCGGCGGGATCTCATGAGCCCGCGTTACGTGTTTCAGTCCGTTCAAACCTCGCGGGGATGCCCGTTCAACTGCGAGTTCTGTTCCGTCTCGCGATACCTCGGCACCACGTATCGACAGAGAAAGCCCGGGGACGTACTGTCGGAGCTCGCGGAGATCGAGGGGAAATACGTTTTCTTTCTTGATGACAACCTGGTCGGATATTCCGTGGAGAGCCGGGACAGGGCGAAGGAACTGTTCCGGGGGATGATCGAAAGGGGCTTGAAGAAAAGGTGGTGGATGCAGACATCGATCAACACCGCGGATGACGAGGAGCTTCTCTCCCTGGCGGGCCGCGCCGGCTGCATGTTCGCGCTCATCGGGTTCGAGAGCATCAGTGATGAAAGCCTGTCGGAGATGAAGAAGGGCATCAACATCAAGGTGGGCGTCGCCAACTACAAAAAAGTCATCAAGGCATTCCACCGCCACGGGATGGGTGTCATTGGCTCGTTCATAATCGGCAATGACAATGAGTCCCCCCTCTATTATCGCGCCCTTGCCCGGTTCCTCGTTGCCGCGGGTGTGGACATCGTCCAGATGTTCATTCTCACTCCGCTTCCGGGGACTGCACTTATGGAGCGGATGAAGAAGGAAGAACGCCTCCTGGCAGTCAAGTTTCCCGAAGATTGGGCCAAATACAGGTTGTCGTACGTCGTGCGAAAGTCACGGGGCGTGGATGCGGACACCATTTACCGTGGTGATAACTATATCAAGCATTACATCTATTCATTCCCTCGCTACCCGTACCGCATGCTCAAGTCTCTGCTTGGCATCAGGAAGTTGAGCAGCTTTGTCGCGATCTGGAAGTTCAATAAGGCGGTAAAAAAGGGCTGGCGGGGCTCACATTACTTCCGAGAATACCCTGCGACGTTCGGATCTGCGCCTGCTGATGCGCCGCCGCGGCGTTGATGCGTGCATTCGGAAAACACCCGTTTCGTTGACGCGGCGGGAGGAATCCGATACTGTGTGCGCTGACCGTTCCCGCGCCCGGATACCTTTCTTTTGGGGGGGCTATGAAGATCTGGATTAAGCTATTCATCGGCTCGATCATCGGTCTGGTGGCCGGTTTTCTGATTCCCGTTCAGTCCCAGGGCTTTTTCGATTCGCTTTCCGGCCTGCTCCTTGGAATCGGGCGCTACGTGCTGTTCCCGTTCATATTCTTTTCACTGGGCATCGGTACTTCAGAGCTGGTCCAGGAGAAGAGACTGTTGCGCGTGTACCTCTCCGCGTTCAAGTACCTTGCCCTCTCCGCGGCGCTGCTCATCGTCATCGGCACGCTCTCGGTGCTCGTTTTTCCGCCCGAGCGCATTCCCATCACCATCGAGGCGGAGAGAGCGTTCGTGCCCGTCGGTGTCCTGGAAGGCCTGAAGGTCATTTTCCCCCGCAACCTGTTCAATGTGTTTTTTGGAAGCGGCGACTTTCTTCTCCCCCTCATGATCCTCGCCTTCCTCCTGGGCGTGAACATGGACTTCGATCGCCAGGTGACGCGCCCCGTCGCGCAGATGTTCGATTCGCTGTCGCGCATCTTTTATCACCTGAACTCCCTGATCGTTGAGCTTTTCGCCATCGCGCTGATCGTCATTGCGGCCGCCCGGGTCTCGCATCTCTCCCACGCTGACCTCGGCATGTACAAGCAGATCATCATTATTCTGGCCGTTGATGTCGGTGTGGTCGCGTTCGGGGTTTTTCCCGGGGCATTGTACGTGCTGGGCCTCAAGGAGAATCCGTACCGCTGGCTGTACGCCTCCGTGGGGCCGGCCATTGTGGGCCTGTTCAGCGGCGACCAGTACGTGTCCCTCGGGTTCCTGACCAAGCATGGGAAGGAAAGCCTGGGCGTGCCGCGGATGGTCGGCTCCGCAGTCTACCCCCTGTTTGCCGTGCTCGGCAGGGCGGGCACTGCCATGGTGTCCAGCGTTGCCTTCATCCTGATCCTGCGTTCCTACTCGAGCCTGGAGATCACGTTCCTGCAGACTCTCTGGGTCATGCTGTTTTCATTCATCGTGTCCTTCATCCTGGGAGCGGCACCCGGCACCGGCGCATTTTTCTCCCTGTTCATGCTGTGCAGCATCTATGCCAAGGGATTGCAGGAAGGGTATCTCATCCTCAGAAATATCGCGCCGCTCCTCGTGAGCTTTGGCGCGTTCATCGACGTGCTCAGCGCCTCATTCGTGTCTTTGCTGATCGCGCGCGAGGAAAACGTGTGGACGGAAGTGGAAACGGAGAACTTTATTTAGGGGCCGGCGGGCGTGGGCGTCGAGGGAGGTGCGGACGGAGGGGCTGCGGCCGGGGCTTCCGCGGGGGCCGCAGGAGCGCGGGGAGGCTGCTGCGGGGTGCCGGCGCGAGTCTCTGGTGCAGATGGCCGGCGAAGGCGCGGGTCCCAGCCTGATCGCAATCCCGATGCCAGCCCCAAATATGAACTGGTCGACGAAGGGCTGACCCATGCCGTCCCAAAGGTGGAATACGGGAAAGAGGGCCCGAAGGTTGAAGATCAAGCCGATTGGTTCTGACACCTGCCAGATCACGGAAAACGTCGTTTCGGGATAAAAGAATCTACCCTTGGCGAAGAAGTAGTTCAGAGCGGGCCCCATCCCGGATGCGTCCTTGTTCTGGAGCTCTATGGGGAATCTGAGAAGGAAATCCGCGCCGACCGACCCGCCCAGAGAGAGCTGTGGAGAGAGCGGGAAGCGCACACCGGCATGCATACTGATCAGGGTTCCCAGGGTCCAGAAACCGGAAGCTGTCTCGATCTGCGTCGGGACAGCAACCCCGTCCGCATCGACCCATTCGTAGAGCAAGCCAAAGAACTCGAGCTTTGGCTCTATATAGAACGGGCCCGCGAGCTTGAGAGGGAGGGAGGCGCCGAAGAGCTGGGCGACAGGGCTCACGTCTCCATGTCCGGCCGGTGGAACGCTTCCGATCACCATGAGGCTTGCGTTTATATCCAGCTCATTGAGGGAGAGCGCGAACCCGGGCGTCGCGATGGCAAGAATCACGAGCAGAACGGCGGCGACTTTGAGCCTCATGCAATCAAGTATAGCACGCAGGCGCCAAAACATGTAGGCTTGCACGTCGTGAGCAGAGTCACGCGTCTTCTTATTTCCCTGTCGCTCATTCTCAGCGGCTCGCTTTCATGCGGGGCGGCCGATGAGCGGAGCCCGTTCATGTTCGACATAGGCCCCCGTCTCCTGGGCGTAGACGCGGGCATTGGCTACCGCAGCACTCCGCTCCTTCCCGGTGTCGATACGACAATCTGGGCATACCTGGGCGGCGGCTATGAATGGCTGACCTATTACCGCGATTCATCGGGAGCGCTCGTCGGCCCTCGGGATCTCGCCCCTGGGGGTGCCCTTGCAGGCAAGGACCCCGGGTTCGTCAGGATCGAGGGCGCATGGCGCCTGGGCATCGACCAGGGCCTTGCGTGGAACGAGCGCACGAAGACGAATCTTGTTGAAGCATTCGCTTTTTACCGGGGGCGCGTGGATTTCAACCAGATCAAACCGGGCCAGCTCCTCTACGACTCCACTCTTTCCGACAGGACCGGGCTCCTCCTCAACTCGATCAACGCGGGCTTCGCATACGACGACCTTTTGTCGGACGTTCATCACAAGACGCGCTCCGGGATTTCCGGCGAGGTGTCCGCGGAGTGGGGTCCGCGCTTTTTCCTCAATACGTTCATGGGCGATTCGGACTTCATTCGTTTCAACGCCACGTTTCGCTGGTTCCTGCCGCTCTACGATATGAAGCCCGACACGCCCGTCAATTTCTTCAGCATCTACCTGGGGGAACGTTTCTCCGTCGACTATGCCCTTGGGCTGCGCGCGCCAGTTCCGCTGTATATCCGCCAGACATTCGGAGGCCGGGGGGACCAGGTAGTCGGTCTGGGCGGGGCCGTGCGCGGCGTGGACGACGGGAGCCTGGACACCAATCTCAAGGCGGTGAACAGCCTGGAGATTCGCGCAAACCTCCCCGCATTCGTGAGCCCCGACGTCGTTCCCGGGCTTCGTGGTTTTCTGGGACCTCGGCTGGTACAATCAGGTGGGAGAGTCGGGATACACCGGCTCGGCCGGTGCCGGCGTCGTGAGCTCGGCAGGAGGCGGCCTCTTTCTTGACTTCCTCGATATTGCCCGGGGTGCGGCCTACATGACCCGCCGGCTCACCGGCGTGAATGCCGACGGCAGCGTCGTAAACTTCAAAGTGGAATTCGGACTGCATTTCTAAGAGCGGCGCCCTCTACAAAATGTTCGACGCCAGCTCCGCCAGCTTCGACCGTTCCCCTTTCTCCAGGGTGACGTGCGCGTAGAGCGACTCCCCCTTCATCCTGTCGATGAGGCACGTGAGGCCGTTGGAGCGCGAGTCCAGGTAGGGCGTGTCGATCTGGTAGGGGTCCCCCGTGAAGACGACCTTCGTTCCCTCCCCGGCCCGCGTGATGATGGTCTTCACCTCGTGCGGCGTGAGGTTCTGCGCCTCGTCGATGATGAAGTAGATCTTCGACAGGTGCCTGCCGCGGATGTAGGCAAGCGGCGTGATCACCAGCTTCCCGTTCTCCAGCATGTCGTGGATGCGCTTGTACTCGGGTGAAGTTCTCCTCGAACTGGTTCTGGATCAGGGTGAGGTTGTCGAACAGGGGCTGCATGTAGGGATCGAGCTTGCTCTTGATGTCGCCGGGGAGGAAGCCGATGTCCCTGTTGGACAGGGGCACGATGGGCCGGGCCAGGTAGATCTGCTTGTAGCTGGAGCGCTTCTCCAGCGCCGCGGCCAGCGCCATGAGCGTCTTTCCCGTTCCCGCCTTGCCCGCCATGGTGACCAGGGGGATGTTCTCGTTGAACAGCGCGTCCAGGGAGAAGGTCTGCTCGGCGTTGCGCGGCTCGATGCCGTACGCGCGCCGCTTCTGGATGTGCTTGAATGCCTTCTCCGTCCGCGACGTAGGTGGCGAGGGTGCTCTTGCTCTGGTTCCGGATGATGAAGTACTCGTTGGGGTAGGGGTCGCGCTCCAGGGGGAACTTCTCCCGCGGCGACCAACCCCTCCTGGAACAGCTCGTCGATGAGCGCTGCCGTCCACGTCCTCCAGGATGCCCTTGCCCTTGTACAGCTCGTCGATGTTGCTGATCTTTCCCGTCTCGTAGTCCTCCGCCTTGATCCCGATGCTCTTGGCCTTCATGCGGATGTTGATGTCCTTGGAGACCAGGAACACCCGCTCCTTGCCGTACTCCTTGGCGAGGTTGAACGCGAGGGAGATGATGCGGTGGTCGGGCTTGTCCTCCCAGAAGATCTCGCCCAGCAGCTCGTCGCGCTTGACGTTGGTCTCCACCACCACGATTCCGCCGCTGTCCAGGCGGATGCCCTCGTTGAGCAGCTTGTCCCCGCCCATGCCGTCGAGCTTGCGGGAGAACTCGCGCGCGTTGAAGTTGATGATCTCGTTGCCCTTCTTGAACTTGTCGATCTCCTCCAGCACCGTGATGGGGATCACCACGTTGTGCTCCTCGAAGGAGTTGATGCAGTCGTGGTCGTGGAGGATGACGTTCGTGTCCAGGACGAAGATCTTGTTCGAGCCGGCGAGGAGGGGCATGCGGCCAGTGTAGGCGCGCCGCCGCCCTCCCGTTCAAGTGCCGATCAGATCCAGGAGCCACGGTGACGGCGATGGCGGCGAGCACGGGGAAGATGGCATTGCGCGCCTTCAGCGCCAGCAGCGCGGCGCATGCGCCCGCGGCAAGCCCGATCCAGGGCCGTCCTTCGATCACGGTGAGGATGCCGGGGAATATCAGGGCGCCCAGCGCCGCGTAGGGGAAAAACGAAAGCCATCGCCTTACCCAGCGCGGGAGCACGAGGTCCCTGCCGAGCAGCAGGGGAATCACGCGCGGCAGAAACGTCACCATGCACATGCCCGCGATCATGAGCCAGATCATGCGGGTTCCTCCCGGCCGGGGGACGCTGTCTCCTCCCCGCCGGCGGCTGCGCCGACCGCGGACGCCACGAGGATCGCAATGACGATTCTCCATCCCGAGGGAAGTCCCGGGACGGCAAGCGAGGCGCCCCACGCAAGGGAGGCGCCCGCTATGGCCACCAGGCCGTTGATCCAGGCTTTCTTCACGCCGGGGATCAGGATGGCGATGAACATCGCGTACAGCGCCACCCCCATGCCGCGCGCGATGACCGCGGGGATCAGGGAGGAGAAGCCTGCGCCGATCAGGGTGCCGCTGAGCCACGCGAGGTACGCCGTGAGAGCGAGCCCGATGAAAAATGGGGGAGTGAGGGATTCATTCAGTGACGCCACGACAAAGGTTTCGTCGGTGATGCCGAACCCGAGCCCCATGGGCGCCGCCCACGCAGCCCGTCCCGGACGGCGCGCGAGAGGAATCCTGCGCGAAAGAGCCACGCTCATGAGAAAATGCCGGAAGTTGAGCACAAGGGTTGCCAGGACGATCGCGAGGGCGGATGCTCCCCCTGCCAGGAGCCCGAGGGATGCGAACTGGCTGGCCCCTGCATAGACGAACAGCGACATGGCCGCGGCCTGGCCGAAGCTCAGCCCGGTCTGCGTTGCCAGCACGCCGAAAGCCATGGCCATTGGCAGGTACCCGACCGCGACCGGCAGGCCGGCCCGCACACCCCGCAGCATGTCCGCTCCCACAGTGCGTTCCATGGGGCAGGATCGTAGCGTGGAAAGGCGGGAGATTTCCAGTAGGCGACCGGGCCCAGGACGGCGACCCGCTTCACTCTCGTTCGGTGCTGGAGTATCTTGTACGAACGCACGACAGCGCGGGAGGTACACTGAAATGGGCCTGATGACCGGCAAAAAGGGCGTGATCTTCGGGGTGGCCAACGACAGGAGCATCGCATGGGGCATCGCCCGCAAGCTGCACGAGGAAGGGGCGGCCCTTGCCTTCACCTACCTGAACGAGGTTTTCGAGAAACGGGTGCGGCCGCTCGCGGAGAGCATCGACTCAGACCTCATCCTGCGCTGCGACGTCTCCAAGGATGCGGAGATCGAAGAGGTCTATACCGAAATCGAGCAGAAATGGGGCACCCTGGATTTCGTCGTGCATTCCGTTGCATATGCGGGCAGGGAGGAGCTGAAGCAGTCCTTTCACCAGACCACCCGTGAAGGGTTCAAGACGGCCCTGGACATCAGCGCGTATTCACTGATCGCGGTCACCCGTGCGGCCCTGCCGCTCATGAAGAACGGCGGATCCGTCATCACCCTCACGTATCTGGGCTCCCAGCGCGCGATCCCCAACTACAACGTCATGGGGGTGGCCAAGGCCGCCCTCGAGGCCACGGTCCGCTACCTCGCGCTCGAGCTGGGAGAGAAGGGGGTGCGGGTCAACGCGATTTCGGCGGGGCCCATCCGCACCCTTGCGGCGAGCGCGCATCTCCAACATCAGCGAGATCTTCGGCATCATGGAGAGCCCGGTCTCCCATGCATCGCTCCGTGACGCAGGATGAAGTCGGAAAGTCTGCCCTCTACCTGCTTTCCGACCTGGCAAGCGGCGTGACGGGCGACATGCATTTCGTGGACACCGGCTACAACATCGTCGGGCTGTAACGCTGAGCAGCGATCGTGAAGCTTCTCTCGTGGAACGTGAACGGGCTGCGCGCAGTGCTCGCCAAGGGCGGCATGAAGGCGGTCGGCCGGCGAAGACCGGACATCGTGTGCCTCCAGGAGGTCCGTGCCCGCGAGGACCAGGCAGGCCAGGTCCTTCCCAGCCTTCCTTTCCAGTTTTTTTCCACCGCGCTCAAGCCGGGCTACTCGGGAACGGCAGTGCTCTCCCGGGTCAAGCCCGTCTCGTGGTCCGCGGGAATAGGAGATCGGGTTTCCGACGCGGAAGGCCGGGTAGTCACGGTGGAGTTCCCCTCACTCTACGTGGTGAGCGTCTATGTGCCCAACAGCCAGCGGGGCCTGCCGCGGCTCGACTTCCGCCTGAAATGGGACCGCAAGTTTCGCTCATTCGCAAAGGCGCTGGCGGAGAAGAAACCGGTGCTCTTCTGCGGCGATATGAACGTTGCGCACGAGGAGATCGACCTTGCACGGCCCCGAGACAACAGGATGAACGCGGGGTTCACGGACCAGGAAAGAAAGAGCTTTACCCGGCTCCTCGGCGCGGGCTTTATCGATACCTTCAGGCTCTATCACGATGAGGGGGAGCGCTATACGTGGTGGAGCCTTGCGATGCGCGCTCGGGAGAAGAACATCGGATGGCGGATCGACTACGTGTGCGTCTCCGAGTCCCTGCGCGAGAGACTGCGGGACGCCTTTATCCTGGATTCGATAACAGGCTCAGATCACTGCCCTGTCGGCGTCGAGCTGGAGGGTGAGTTGTAGTCGGGCGCCTTCCGTACTCCCTGTACTCGGCGCCCCTCGGCGTCGCGGCCGCTCCTGGCGGCATTCCATGCCTATGAATCCCACTCCTTGCCGCTCAAAACGACACACGCCCAATGACCGGTTCCCTTGCGGGCAGAGATCGTGCAGACGAACTCGCCGACGCCGGTGAGCCTGACCCTGTTGCCTGCCGTCAGGTCGAACTCGACCTGAGGTGCTCCCTTCTTCTCCACTTTCAGCAACGGCGCGAGGTCTCTTGAGTCCCAGAAAAAAAGCAGGTAGATGGGCGACTCATCCGAGGAAACGACGAACTGGTCCTGGCTGTCCTGGGCTGAGAGATAGCCCATGCGGCCATCCAGCCCGAGTCCGGAGCTCCGCAGCGGATCGATCCGCACTTCTCCCCTGACCGAAGGCACTGCCGCGACAAGCAAAGAGATGAAAACCGCAATGGCCACTGCAATTCGCATGGGCCCTCCTCATGCGGTCGGGATGATTTCGTTCTCCTTGGCCACGATATCGTGTGCGCTGCCTTCGCGGATGCTCACAGCGGAGGCCAGCGTGATGCGCGCCCTGGCCTGCAGCTCGGGGATGGTGCCTGCCCCGCAGCTCACCATCGTGCTGCGGATCTTGTCCAGCGTAGAGTCCAGGTTGTCCTTCAGCTTTCCCGCGTACGGGACGTAGCCATCCACTCCTTCCTCGAAGCCCATGCCCTGACGGCCTTCGCCCTCGTGGTAGCGCTGCCAGTTCCGTGCCCTGTTGGAGCCTTCCCCCCAGTACTCCTTGACGTAGTTGCCCCCGATGCGCAGGCGCCTGCCCGGGCGCCTCGTCGAAGCGCGCGAAGAACCTTCCCATCATGACGAAGTCCGCGCCCATGGCCAGGGCAAGCACGATGTGATAGTCCTGCACGATGCCCCCGTCCGAGCAGAGGGGGACGTAGACGCCCGTGTCGCGGAAATACTCGTCCCGGGCCTGCGCCACCTCGATGACCGCCGTGGCCTGGCCGCGGCCGATGCCCTTCTGCTCCCGCGTGATGCAGATCGAGCCGCCGCCGACACCCACTTTCACGAAATCCGCTCCCGCGTCCGCGAGGTAGCGGAAGCCTTCCGCGTCCACGACGTTCCCGCCCCCGACTTTCACGCTGTCCCCGTATTTCCTGCGGATCCACGTGATCGTGTCGGACTGCCATTCGGAGAAGCCGTCGGAGGAATCCACGCAGAGCACGTCCGCCCCGGCGGCAACGAGGGCAGGCACGCGCTCCTCGTAGTCGCGGGTGTTGATGCCCGCGCCGACCACCAGGCGCTTGTCCCCGTCCACGAGCTCGCTCGGGTTCTCCTTGTGCTCCGCGTAGTCCTTGCGGAAGACGAGATTGGCCAGGGCGCCGGTCTTTGCGATCACGGGAAGGCAATTGAGCTTGTGCCGCCAGATCAGGTCGTTGGCCTCGGAGAGCGTGATGCCCTCTTCTCCGTAGACGAGGTCGGGGAACTTCGTCATCAGGTCCGCCACGCGCGCGTCGGGCGGAGTGGTGCTGAGCCGGTAGTCGCGGCTGGTCAGCATGCCAAGAAGCTGTCCCGTGGGAGTGCCGTCGGCGGTGACGGCCATGGTGGTGTGTCCGGTGCGCTCCCGCAGGGCAAGCACGTCCTTCAGGGTGGCGTCGGGACGGATGTTGGAGTCGCTGACCACGAACCCCGCCTTGAACTTCTTGACCCGCTCCACCATCTCTGCCTGGTCTTCGATGGGCTGGGAGACGAAGATGAAGGCGATCCCGCCGCAGCGCGCCAGGGCGATGGCCATCGGTGTGGTCGGACACGGACTGCATGATCGCGGAGCTGAAAGGAATGTTGAGCTGGATGGCCGGCTCCTGGCCCTTGCCGAACCGGACCAGCGGAGTGGAAAGGGAGACCGACTCGCCGGAGCACTCCTTCCTGGTGAGGTTGGGGATCAGGAGATACTCGCTGAAGGTGTGCGACGGCTCGGGGTAGAAGAACGCCATGCGGGCGTGCCCTCTCAGTAGCCCGAGCCACATGAAGAATGCGTCCACTGATCTCGGGATCAGCCTGTCATAGATAGCCTCGAGATGGTCCGCCTCGCGTCAGCTCATTGGCATCCTTGTCCACTTGCTCGCAGAAACTGGTAGTTATATCTCCACAGGCTGTTGTTCGTTTCCTTGTCGATGAGCTGCATCGTGAGCGAAATGTAGGGCCCGTTGTCCTTGTTGTTCTGCGCGGCAATGAGCCCCCATTCATCGATGCTGAGGGCCAGGATGTACTGCGTGGGAATCGTGTCCTTGTACTGGCTGAAGTCGAATCCGGAGTATTCAGGGGGATCGCTCTTGGCTTTCGCGTAAGGGATGCTCGTGTCCAGGATTTCCGATGAGCTCGGTGTGAAAAGGTCTTTTGATTTGCCCGCATCTCTTGCAAAAGCGATGTTCAATCGTCTCTGCAGCTTGTCCACCGCAACAGTGCTCAGCACCTCCTCGAACTTCTTCTGATAGAGAAGGTTCCATAGGTCCTTGGCTCCGAAATTCATGGTGTTCGTGATGATGCCTTTCTGGGCCACCTGGGCAAAAAGGGTCACTGGTGTCGGGATACCCACGGTTTTCGCGGGGTAGCCAAGCTTGGAAGCGCACCCTGAAAGCAGAACCACGGCAGCCAAAAAAAGACATATGACTTTCACCTTGCGCATGCTTTTATCCTCCTGCATACAAGTTCAACACCAGCAACTATCGCATGCGGCGAAGGACTGATTCAAGCACAGCGGATGCGGGCTCAGGAGAAAGGCAAAAAAGAGGCGCGCTTCGCAGCGCGCCTCTTTGATCACAGAGAGCTTAGAAGCCCCAGTCGATAAGAACGGGGATTTCCCAAGTGGAGATTGCGCCGGACTTGCTGTTGCCTGCATACAGGAAGCTGACCCGAACGCCGAAGTCGTTGAGCTTCACGTACGGTTCAACCACGTAGCCGATACCGGAGCCCGACGTGCTGACGCCCGCTACGCTTGCATAGAGACCAAGCGACATGGCGCCCATGTTGTAGATAACTTCGGGCTGAAGAGCCCAAGCAGTGTAGTCCGCTCCTGAATAGTCAGGTGCGCCCATTACCGCGTTCTTGCCGAAGTATCCCGCGAGAATCAAGGTCAGGGGCTTCATATCATAGGAGAGGCCCAGAAGGTTAGAAACGATCGTGACCTTGTTCGCTGACTGATCAAACCCTGCATAGTAGACGTTGTCCCAAGCCGTGAGATTCGGAACCATGAGGATCTGCACGCTGCCGAAGATGTTCCGCTCGGAGAACTGTGCGGGGAGCACAGCAGCCGCAATCTCGGCGGGCGTTGCAGCCGGGTTCTTCAAGAGGAGAGCTATCACGGCCGCTACGTCGTCCGCAGCTTCGGTCTTGTAAGGAGCGTTGGCGAACGTAGTGGATCCCACCTGCACCTTCACGGTGTTAGGAACCGTGTAGGACGCCGCAACGTCATACTGGCTCAGCGCTTCCTGGATGGTCTGGTCCGCGAAGGTGTATCCAGGCGAGCTCGGATCCCTCAGCCGTGCAAACATTGCGAGCTCAAACCCGGTGTCTTTCGGCATGATGTCAAGGATTGCTCCCCATCCGCCGAACCGGCCAACGTTGTTGTTGTTCGTGTCGTGGATAGGATGAGCAGTGTCCAACCTGAAATGGTCCCATCCATCACCGTTGAACTCACCAATGTAAACTGTGAACAGATCCGGCACGAACTTCAGGGTGCCGTAGGCGTTGACGATGGTGTCAGCGGCCGATCCGCCGTTGGTCACGTAATCGGTGATGTTGATTCCGACCTTGTCGTTCGACCACGCAAACTGCATGTCCAACCGCTGCCCAGTCGGGAACGTGCCGCTGGGGCCGACCCAGCCCTGATTGATGGGCGAGCCTGACGCGCTGCTTCCAGACGCGATGTTAAACTGCGTGCGTCCGAAATCCAGTCCAACCGTGACGCCATCAGCGTAGGCCATGCAGCCGAGCGCTAGAAGGATCATTCCCAAAACTACCGCTTTCTTCATTCAGTCCCTCCTCCAGGTTTTTTGGGGGGATGAAAAGCCAACGGCCCTGAATCATCACCCCGCTAAAGTAGTTTATGCTGGCATTATATCTGTCGTCATTTTTGCTGTCAAGCAATTTATTTTGGTTATTTTTAGGATCGACACGATCAATGAAAACATAAAAACAAGGACAAGCAAAGTTGTTTGTTCACTTAAGGCGATCATGCTAAGCAAGTCATCTGCAGGCGAAATATAAACGATTCAATCGCGCGGCGATTCAGCAAGCTTTGCTACGGAGCGTTTTCCAATCATCGAAGATCTAATATCCGCCTGTTTGTTCAATTTGCCGCTCAACGCGGCGAATCGCTAAAATGTCCAGTATCTCCATATATTGCGGGCCTTGTTTCAGCTACTAATTGCGTTCATCTTCGCAAGCACCTTGTAGAGACCCTGCGTGCCCAGGTTTTCAAGGCCGAGCGCCTGCGCGGAGATATAGAACTGGTTCACCAGCGCAAGTCCGGGCAGGGCAAGGTTCATCCGCCGCGCCTCCTGGAGCGCGATTCCCATGTCCTTCACGAAGTGCTTGATGTAGAAACCGGGATTGAAGTCGCCCTTGGCGATCCTCCTGCCCAGGTTATTCAAAGAGAACGAGGAGGCAGCGCCCTTGCCCACGATGTCGATCATCGCATCCAGCCCCAGCCCTGCTTTGTGCGTGTACAACAGGGCTTCCACCATCCCGATCATGTTCCCTGCAATCACGATCTGGTTTGCCATCTTGGTGTGCTGGCCCGCCCCGGGTCCGCCCATCAGCGCGATCGTCTCCCCCATCTTCTGGAACAGCGGGAGCACGGCGTCGAACGCGTGCTTGTCGCCTCCCACCATGATGGCAAGCTTCGCCTCCCGGGCGCCGACATCTCCCCCTGACACAGGGGCATCCAGAGAGGCCGCCGACCTGGCCCGCGCTTCCTTGTCGATCTTCACCGCGAGAGACGGCTCCGACGTGGTCATGTCACAGACGATGCTCCCCTCGCGCAGGCCGGCAAGGATTCCGTCCTCGGCCAGGTAGACCTGTTCGACGTCCGACGGGAATCCCACCATGGTAAAGATGATGTCGCTTCGCCGCGCCACCTCGCCCGGAGTCGCGCACCAGGAAGCGCCGCCCGCGAGAAGCTCGACGGCTTTCTCCCGGGTCCGTGTGAAGAGCGAGACGGGATAGCCGGCTTTCAGCAGGTGGCCGCACATCGAGCGGCCCATGACCCCGATTCCGATCCATCCTACCTTTGTGTCCGACATCGCCTGTCCTCCCGCGCCGGGGCGCATCATTGACTCAGATTCTTTCCAAAGCCTGCTCGGAATCGCCCAGCTTCATGACGGGCCCGTTCCCCGGCGCCGCCCATCGAACCGCGTTTCTGATCACGAGCTGGACTTCTTTCTGATGGTAGGTGGGAAAGGTTTCGTGGCCGGGCCTGAAGTAGAAGATCCGCCCCTTGCCGCGCGTAAAACAGCAGCCCGACCGGAACACGTTCCCCCCGGCAAACCAGCTTATGAATACCGTGGAGTCCGGGGCAGGCACGTCAAAGCGCTCCCCGTACATCTCTTCATGGGGGATCTCGAAGTATGGCCCCAGGCCGTCCACGATGGGGTGTCCCGGTTCCACCACCCAGAGCCGTTCCTTTTCTCCCGCCTCGCGCCAGCGCAGCAGGCAGCTTGTGCCCATGAGCCGGACGAAAGGCTTCGACAAATGCCCGGAGTGCAGCACGATCAGGCCCATGCCCTCGTGCACCCTCTTCTGGACCTTCTCCGCCACTTCGTCCCTGACCTGATCGTGCGCCATGTGACCCCACCAGGTGAGCACGTCGGTGGAGGCCAGGGCATCATCGGTGAGCCCGTGCGCGGGATCGTCCAGAGTTGCGGTGCGCACCGTCATGTCGGGCTCACCGGACAAAGCTCCTGCAATGGCTCCATGTATCCCCTTTGGATAGATTGCCGCCACGGCAGGATCGCTCTTTTCGTGCCGGTACTCGTTCCAGACGGTCACGCGTATTTTCGTTGCCATGAGAACGCCTCCCTCGGCGAGATTCGATAGATTGTTTCTAGGACAAATCCGGATGCTGGTCAAGGAGACGCGGCGTCATGGCATGGGGTTTTACACTTTTCTTACAGTTCTTTTTCACTCTCGTGACACCCTCGACCGGGCAGGGCTGATATGCTGATTGCATGCATCGGGGACAGGAGCACTCTTTCCTGCTACAATCCCGGAGGGCAGCAAGCAGGTGAAGTCCCGCTCCCTCGGCATAATCTTCGTCGCAGCCGTTATCGTGCCCAGCATCCTGCTGGCAGTGCTCTCCATCCGCGCCGCGGGCAGAGAGGAGGCGTTCGTCGAGAAACAGCTCACGACGACCCTTCTCGCCGAGGTCACCCAGACCGCGGGTCTCGCGTCCGCAGAGGTGGGACGGATCGTGGATGAGCTGCGCGCGGGAATCGATGTCCCTGAAGCGGGTGACTATGTCCGAATCCTCTCACGCTGGCAGCGCGTGACGCCCCTGGTAGGAGTGCCTTTTCTTCTTTCGCCTCGATACGGAATTCTCTGGCCGCGCGAGAGTACTGGACTCGATGCCGCGCAAAGGCGATTCCTGCTGCAGAACGGCGATTTCCTGAGCGACAAAGCAGCGACCGTTGTGCTGCAGAATATCGCGGTCAAATACCGGCAGGAAATCCTCGCTGAAACCCGCAAGGCGGAGCGCGTGACGGCAGGACCAGCATCGCGGTATTCCGCGGATTCGGCATCGCTCCCACAGAAGAGCGCGGCCCCGACGGACACATCTGCCGTCGAGGCGCAGTCTTTCACGAAAGACGAAACCGGGAGGGGCGCCGCGGCTGACAACCAGGCCGGAGCAGCATCAGACAGCACCTCCCGTCAAATGGCGCTGGACGCATTTGCGCAAAACCCGGCTCTCCAAAGCAAGGTGTATGAGCAGGCGCGCGAGAAGGGCGACACGGTGAGCCCGCGCGTCGCGCAGCCCTTGTCGAAGATGGCCCAGAACGCGGCGCCGAATGCAGCCGCTCCCGAAGCAGGCGCGATGGATACGGAGCTGAGGGCGGCAGATCTTGTACCGGCCGACAAAAAGGAGACTCCCGCCACGGTGCCCGCGGCTGCCCCCGCCGGGGCCGCGCGCGTCCCGGACGCGCAGCAGTCCCAGTTCGTCGTCACCTCCCGGCTTCTCAGCCAGATCGCCTCCCAGGGAAGCTACGGTCTCATTCCTCGGTTCATCGGTGACACGCTCACGTTCCTCTTCTGGGAACGCCAGAAAGACGGCAGGATCGCGGGCTGCGAGCTCTCCGTAAGCGCGCTGCGCCAGCGTATTGCGGGCGTGCTCTCGGGGACCTATACGCCCGTGCGGATCATCACGATCCTCGATGAAAACGGCGCGCCGCTTGCAACCCCGCCCGAATCGGCCGCGCGCAACTGGCGGCAGCCTTTCGTTTCGCGAGAAATCGGGGAATCTCTTCCCCGATGGGAGGCGGCAGGCTATCTCACGAGTCCGGACGTCATCTCCGCCCAGGCCCGCTCATCCTCGTTCGTGGTCTGGATCATGGTGCTGATTCTCTTCGTGTCAGTGGCCGGCGGGGGAACCCTCGTGCTCAACTCCGTGTACGGAGAGATACGGCTCGCTCAGAAGAAGGCCACTTTTGTCACCAATGTTTCGCACGAGCTCAAGACGCCCCTCACGTCCATAAGCCTTTTCGTTGAGCTGCTGCAGGGGAAGCGGCAGCCGGACGCGCGGAAGCGCGCGCAGTATCTGTCCCTCATGGCCTCGGAAACCGAGCGCCTGACACGGCTCATCAACAACGTGCTCGATTTCTCGGCGAGCGAGCGCGGCGGGAAGAGATATGCGATGAGATTGATAGACGCCGCCCGTGTCACGAAGGAAATAGTGGAAAGCCAGCGAACCGGCCTGGAGGGCCGCGGGTTCGCTCTTTCCCTGGCTGCCGACGGAGGGGACACTTCCGTGCGTGCCGATCCTGAGGCGTTGAAACAGATCGTCCTCAACCTGCTCTCGAACGCGGAGAAGTACTCTCCCGACAAAAAAGAGATCGAAGTGGAGGTGACGCGCACCACCGCCGCGGGCCCGCAGACGGCCCACGCAGGCTCGCGTGGGGCCGCTCCTCCCTCACGCGGGTCCGAGCTTATCACCGTGCACGTGCGCGATCGGGGGATCGGAGTCGCGGAGAAGGACAGGGAGCGCATATTCCGCGAGTTCTTCCGGGTGGACGACTCTCTTTCCAGCCGGGTGCGGGGCACGGGACTGGGTCTGACAATCGCGCGAAGAATCGCCCGCGACCACGGCGGCGATATTGCATGCATGCCCCGTGCAGGAGGCGGCAGCGACTTCATTGTCCGCTTGCCTGCCGCGGGAAGCGGAGACGGGGGGAGGAATCATGAAAAAACGGATCCTCGTTGTGGAGGACGATCCGGCCATCCTCACGGGCCTCGTCGACCTGCTGCAAGGGGAGGGGTTCGCCGTCGAACAGGCGTTGGACGGGGCAGCCGCCCTCGCGCGCCACGCGGAGGCCAGACCGGACCTTGTGCTGCTGGATGTCATGATCCCGGAAAAAAGCGGCTACGAGGTCTGCCGGGAAATAAGACGCACGGACGCCTCCACTCCCGTGATCATGCTCACCGCCAAGGGCGAGGAGGTGGACAAGGTGGTCGGGCTCGAGCTGGGAGCCGACGACTACGTGGTAAAGCCATTCAGCGCGAAGGAGCTTCTGGCCCGTGTCCGGGCCGTTCTGCGCCGCGGCAAGCCCAGGGAGAGCGAACGGGACGACCGTCCCATCAGATTCGGCGACGTTTCGATCGACCCCCGCACCATGCGGGGGACAAAGAGAGACCGCGCGTTCGACATCAGCAGGCGCGAGCTCGCCCTCCTGCGTCTTTTCACCTCGCGCGAAGGTGAGGCCCTGGACCGGATCACCCTGATGGACGAGGTGTGGGGCGTGCGTTACGAGGGCACCACGCGAACCCTGGACCAGCACATGGCGGGCCTGCGCAAGAAGATCGAGGACGACCCCGCCCACCCCCTGCATTTCACCACGGTTCACGGGACGGGGTACAGGTTCACGGCTGCGCCATAGCGTGGGAGCTGCGCTGCCGACCAAGACTCAGATCGGAATACCTATCTGCCTAGAATGATATCTATGCCTGATAGAATAAGATCTATTTTGCTTTGAGGCAGTTTCCCAACCCTTTCTGTGAGCGCTTGTTTGTCTAATGTGGTTATTTGCGATACGTTTGCCACTGAATCCTTGGGTAAGCCGGTCAAGTCGGATGGAAGTACAACGTTTCCCGGAGCTGCGGCCCATTCCATATTACTTGTCAATTGAACACAGACCGCTGTGGAGATCCTGCTCCTGTTAAGCGGTTCTCCCTGTACGATTACGACCGGTCGCCTGAATCCTGGTGCCGACCCAACTGGTTCAGATAGATCCGCCCACCAGATCTCTCCGTAGGCAATTGTTACCATGATTCTTTTGCCAGTACCTGACGCGCCGCCCTGGCTTGGAACTTATCGTCTACTTTCCCTAGTCGATCGCATACCAGATTCATTGATTCAGTGACATCACTCGGCGCATGCCGCGCGAGATATTCAGCAATTGCTTCAGAGTATAGCCTGCTTCTTGATTTGCCGAGTCTGCGGGCGAATCTCTCCGCTTCTCTGAAAACTTTCTCGGGAAGGGATATTGCGGTCTTCATACCATTGGTATAACCCAGTTTGACAGCCCCGTCAATCACGGTTCATTGAGCAAACGAAGAACGCTGGAACATTTCTGCCTGATGCCATATACTTGATATGATTCTCCTCCTATGAAACATATGGTCATACGATTCATGTCTTTTCTTCATGGACGAAGATCTCTCCTGCTTCTCGTGTGCGCATTCCTTCTCATCGGGACCTCGATGTTCCTCGTTGTGCCTTCAGAGTCCGCCCTGTCCGCGACTGTTTCATCGACCGCGACGGGCGGAGGGTCGTCGAGCCATGAGAGGCGGTTCACACCTCCCGCATCACGGGAGACACTGCAGGCCGCAAAACCGGCGCGCCAGCGCTACCTCACATTGAATCCCGGCGACGTTGTCGACTTTGCTCCCGGCCCGGTAAGCTTCGACGGGCATCCGGCCATTCTCTCCCGCGTAGGCGCCTCCTGGAAGTTCCGCGCGGAGGTCTCGGGGCACACTATCCTCAACGTGGGCGCAGGCAAGGCAATGCGTGCGGTGTACGTCTTCGTCCCCCCCTTGCCGTCCCGGCAGGTGAGCCGGGACGACCTTGATTGGTACAGGACTCAGTTCGGCACGGGCATCGCCAACTGCGGGCCCGCGCTGGTTTCCATGGCCATCCTTTGGGCGCACGGGAAAGACGTGCCGGTTCAACAGATCCGGACGGAAATCGGCTACCCCTACGACGACGGCGCCACAAGCTTCGATGACCTGAAGGAATCGCTGCGCAGGCACGGCGTTGCGTTCAAAAGCCCCACGCTTTCTGAGCCGCAGGACCTGCAGGATCTGCTGGACCGCGGGCATATCGCATTTGTCCTCATTCAGAGCGGGGGCATTGAAAAGGTTGACGGCAACCCGAGCACGAACCTCGTGGGCAGGTACTATAGCGATGACCTGGGCCACTACGTGCTGGTCAAGGGTTACAGCCTTGACAAGAGCTATTTCGTCGTCTACGACCCCTACCCTGTGGACTGGGATTCGAACAGCCTGCGCTATGCCGATGAAGTCACCATGATCGGCAAGAACCGCTACTACCCGGCCGGGGAGCTGTTCGAAGCTCTGCGGACGAAGATGATCCTCGAAGTGACGTCCGACTGAACCGCCACCGCGGCATACCAGTGAGCCTAGACGCGGTTCCGCGCCGGAAAGCTGATTGCCGTGGTGAGATAGAGCAGCAGCGCGGCTGCAAGAACAGCGCTCCACCCCGTGGATACGGAGAGGATGTTCGCCAGGGGCGTGGCAACGACCGAAAACGCGCCGTTTATTGCCCATGCCCAGGGAACAAGGGAATCAGAATAACCTGCGAGAGACGAAGTTCCCAGGGCGAATGGCCTGCCCAGGGCGAAAGAGAGCGGCGCGATCAGACAGACCGCGATTGCGATCTTCAGCGGCAGCGGGAGCCCGATGCACGCCCGCATCAATGGATCCAGTGCGAAGAGGAAAAACGCAAGGCTGGCCGCGATCACGACAAGACCTCCGAGCAGGCCGCGGCGGGGGTTTTCCTTGAAGCGCGAGGCGCGCCAGCTTCCCAGGCCGGAGAAGACGAGGACGCCGGCCAGCACGGTCCCGAATGACAGCGTGGCGCTCTCCAGGAAGAAGGAAAGCTTGTTCACGAGCGTGAGCTCGATGAAGAAGAATCCGAATCCCAGGGCGCTGAAGTAGAGGAATACCCGGGGGAGCAGGAGCCGGCCCCCGCCGATTGTCGTACGACTTTCCTGCCCGCGCCCAGCGGGAGGAACAGTACGAGCACAGCCAGCACGAGCGCCTGGACCAGGATCACGAGGTTGAGCAGGTAGCCGATTTCTTTCTCGGGCAGAATCTGGATATTCGACAGGAGCGCGCGCACTTTCGAGAGGCGCGAAATCGAGAAGAAGTCCGGCCTGTCCATGGTGGAGGGGCTCAGATTGAAGAACCTGCCCGCCACAGGCGCTCTGCCGGAATGCCCAAGGATCAATACCAGGTCGTTCATGAGCGCATCCTGCGCCGTGGCCGAAACCTGTACCTGGTCTTCCTCAAAGGAGACAGGCGGAAGATCGTTCCATACGCTGATGGACGCAGGATCGATGCCCGGATACCAGGGGGTGTCGAAGGAGCGTTCCCCGCACCACCTCACAAGGTGTTCGATGTCGGAAGCGCTGAAGGGCTGGTTGGAAACAAGGAGCTGGCAGGTCCACGCGGTCCGATACGCCATGACATGACGGGCAGGATCCGTAACGCCCCGCCGGGAGAGGGCGGCAACTATGGTGTTGGCCAGCTTCAGGCTGTACAGGTCGAACTCGGAGATGTCCATTGGAATCGAGATCACGCCGCCCGGCCTGAGCGCGCGCAGGAACAGCTCCATGGCCTCCCGCGTGAATGACCAGGTGGTGTTGCTGTCCTGCGACAAAAAGTCATTCGCGACTTCGATGATGTCGAACCGCTGACCCGAGCCCCCCGGGAGGGAAAAGACAGTGCCGCGCTGCAGGCGAAATCCCCAGGTCTGCTCGAACCGCGGGTCAAGAGCGCGCAGCCGCTCCGTGACGATGCGGTGAATGTCACCCGGCTGCTCCAGCGCAATCCCCGATGCCGCGCCGCTCTTCGCACTCTCGATGATCTTGAGGCCGCCGTTTGTCCCCACGAGGAGCACGACGGGATGAGGGCGGATCGTATAGGGAAAGAATGAGAGCGACCCCGTAAGGTAGGAAAAATCCGTTGGAATCTCCCGAGGCAAAGGAGCGACACGGACGGCATCCCGATACAACCCCCACGTCCGAGGCGGAGACGCGGTGGCGAGACTGCCGTAGTTGTTCGTCATGCTGACGTCGTCGAACTCGGTATAGTTGTCCACTGTCAGCCATGATCCCGCCGGGGAGACCCGCGAGCTGATGATCCGGGTGTCGCGGATTCCGAGAATGGCATGCAGCTTCTTGAAGTCCGGCACGGAGAGCGTGCTCACGGAGAGCACGATGTACATGCCGAGCCCCAGGAGGAGCGCGCCGGCGGCCATGAGGGCCGAGCGGCCGCGCTTCGACCATATGCCCGAAGTATCCCGTCGTGTTCAGGACGATGACCACGAAAAGGATCGGCAGCATCACGGCCGGCAGGTGATAGGGGTGCACGAAGAACATCGCGGCCAGGACCAGGGCTGCTCCGCCGGCCGCGCCCAGCAGATCCACCGCATAGACCCGCGGGATTGAATCGCTCCAAACCAGGAAAATGAGGCCGATGAATCCACCGGTCAGGAAAAAGACGGGGAAAAGCGCCGCGTAGTACGAAAAAATGTGCCTGACCTGGCTTGTCCACAGCACGGAGTTTTGAAGCTCCAGCGGATTGAAGGGGTTCGCCCTCAGCATGACGAACGCGAGCGTGCTGGCGGCCAGGAGGAGCGGGGGAATGAGCAGGAGGTACAGCGCGCTGTGGCGATGGAAGTGATCGCGGAAGAGCGTGAGGAAGACCCCTCCGAACGAGTATCCCAGAAGGGCCAGGGAGATGACCCAGTAGCTGTAGTCGGAAAAAAGGGCGACGGCGAAATAGCGGCTGAGGAAGGTCTCGAAGGAGAGGCCGAAAAGCGAGACCAGGAAAAGGGACGCCAGGCTCCGGCGCTGGCTCATCAGTGCGTCGGCTTGGGAGGCGGAGTCTGGATCGTTCCCGTCATCGGGATGAACAGGGTGGAAACATCGCGCTGGGAATGCACCTTGCCCTGTTCGTCCTTCGTGAACGTGTAGAGGAACTGGGGCTTCCAGGGCTGTCCGATCGGGATCACCATTCGGCCGCCCTTTTTCAGCTGGGCAAGGAGAGCGGGCGGGACGAAGGGCGCCTGGGCGGTCACGACGATGATGTCAAAGCCTCCCCGGACCTCCGGCCACCCGAAAAAGCCGTCACCGACGCGCGATTCGATATTGTCGTAGCCCAGGGGGGAGAAGATGTTCCTGACCTTCTCTCCCAGGGACGTGATGATCTCGATGGTATAGGCGCGCTTGACGATCCGCGACAGCAGGGAGCTCTGGAATCCGCTTCCGGTCCCGACCTCGAGGGAGACGTCCGTGGGCTTTGGCCGGCACTTTGCCGTCATGTAGGCCTGCATGACGAAGTCCGTGAGCACCGAGCCATAGCCGATCTTCCATTCGCGCGCCGGTTGCTCGTAGGCCGATTTTCCGAGGTTGTGGTCGGCCTCGTAGTCGTACATGTAATACTCTCGGGGAACTTCCTGGAACGCTTTCAGGATGGCCGGGTCTGCGGAGCCGAAATCGTGGATGAGCATGGCCTTGATCTGGTCGAGCACGCGCTGCCTGCGCTGCTGTGCGGCAAGGAAGCTGCTCTCATCAAGGGCTCCCAGCTTCCGCCCGCTCTTCTCCATGGCGCGCTGGTAGGCGGAATAGTTCCAGGATTGCACCTCGGTTGCGTGGCCGGCAACCTGACAGAGAATGACAAGTGTACATGCAAGGATGCTTTTTCTGATTCTCATCGATTCTAGTATAAGAAAGAGTGAACAACGGGGTCAAGGCGGTCACTCGCGGCCGTCTGTGCGATGGCGCCTTCACACGCCCCTGCGGTTTCTCCGCAGCATCTCGGCCGCGCCCTGATCGGTCGTGACCACGTGGCCGGGCAGCGGCAGAACCCGCTCGTGGATCGTGTCGAGGATCCACTCCTTCTGCGGGAAGAAGACGTCCTCCATCTCCGCGGCCGGGGTGATCCAGTTGCGCGCGCCGACCACGGCAACCGGAGCGTCCAGGGAGTCGAAGGCCATCTGCGAGATGTTCGACGCCATGGTGTGCAGGAACGAGCCGCGCTCGCAGGCGTCCGAGGCGAGCACGCAGCGCCCGGTCTTCCGCACCGATTCCAGGATCTTGTCGTAGTCCAGCGGGTTGATGAAGCGCGCGTCGATGACCTCGGCGGAGACGCCGTGCTTCGCCTGCGAGCACGTCGGCGGCCTCCAGCGCCCTGTAGAGCGTGGCGCCGATGGTGACGATGGTGAGGTCGGTGCCGGTCGCGCCGGACCGCCGGCTCGCCTTCCTCCACCTCGTAGTACCCTTCGGGCACGCCGCCGGGCACGAACAGCTCGCCGATGTCGTAGATGCGCTGGCTCTCGAAGAAGACCACGGGGTCGGTGCCCCGAAGGGCGAGGTTGAGCATGCCCTTGGCGTCGTACGGGGTGGCGGGGAACATCACCTTCAGTCCCGGGGATGTGCGCGACGATCGAGGTCCAGTCCTGCGAATGCTGGGCGCCGTACTTGCTGCCCACCGACACGCGCAGCACCAGGGGCATCTTCAGCACGCCCGCGGACATCGCCTGCCACTTGCAGACCTGGTTGAAGACCTCGTCGCCCGCCCGGCCGAGGAAGTCGCAGTACATCAGCTCGGGCACGGCCCGTCCGCCGCACAGCGCGTAGCCGACCGCGGCGCCCGACGATGGCGCCCTCCGAGATCGGGGTGTTGAACAGGCGATGGTAGGGGAGGGCCTCGGTCAGCCCGCGGTACACGGCGAACGCGCCGCCCCAGTCGCGGTTCTCCTCGCCGAAGGCGGCCATGGTGGGGTCGATGGAGAAGCGGTGCAGCATGGCCTCGAAGATGGCGTCGCGCAGGGAGATGACCTGGGCCTTGGGCAGCGGCTTTCCGTCCGGGCCCGACGCCCGAGCGCGACTTCTTGGCGTTGGCGATGCACGCGCGGGTTCTGCGCCGCGGGCAGGAGCATCTCGGGCTTCCTGTCGTCCATCTTTTCCACGTTGCCGTTGGAGAACATCAGGTCGCCGATGGCGTCCGGCGCCACCGTGGATCCGCGGGGAGATCTCCAGGGAAACGGCAAGCTCGGTGATCCGGCGCATCCTCTCCAGGGACTTCTTCTGGATGGCCTCCAGCTCGTCGCTCTTTGCGATCTTGCCCGCCACGAGGTATTCGCCGAAGCTCTTGATGCAGTCCACGTCCTGCCAGAGCGCGACTTCTTCCTTTGTGCGGTAGGACGAGGCGTCCGAGGGCGAATGGCCCGAGTAGCGGTAGGTGACCACGTCGAGCAGCACCGGGCCCGCGTCCCTCGAGCAGGACCTTCTTCTTGCGCTCGATCGCGTCCGCGACGGCCAGGGGGTTGTAGCCGTCCACGCGCTCGGCGTGCATCTGCTCGGGGTTCACCCCCGCGCCGATGCGCGCGAGCACCTTGAAGCCCATGGTCTCGCCCAGGTCTGGCCGCCCATGCCGTAGAAGTTGTTGAAGAAGTTGAAGAGGATGGGCGGCGCGCCGCCCGACGTCCTTCGGCCAGAGCGTGCGGTACTGGTCCATGGCCGCCACCATCATGGCTTCCCAGACCGGGCCGCAGCCGGACGAGCCGTCGCCGATGTTCGCGATCACGATGCCGGGCTTGCGGTTGATCCTCTTGAACAGCGCGGCGCCCACGGCGATGTCCGCGGAGCCGCCGACGATGGCGTTGTTCGGCATGCTGCCGAAGGGCGCGAAGAACGCGTGCATCGAGCCGCCCAGGCCCTTGTTGAAGCCGTTCTCCCGGCCGAAGATCTCCGCCAGGACGCCGTAGAGGACGTAGTCGACCGCCAGGTCCTTCACCGGGCCCGTGGCGCCTTTCTCCACGACGCGCAGGGGCGCGCCGCCGAAGTAGCTTTCCATGATCGACGGCGAGCTGCGCCTCGGGAAGCTTGCGCCGCAGCGGAGAGGCACTTGGCGATGATCTCCCCGTGGCTGCGGTGGGAGCCGAAGATGAAGTCCTCGATGCCCAGGGGCATGCACTGGCCCACCACGGCTGACTCCTGGCCGATGGAGAGGTGCGCGGGGCCGAGGTGGTCGTAGGCGATCCCCTGGTAGGCGCCCTTGGTCTTGATCGTGTTGAGCATGGTCTCGAACTCGCGGATCAGGACCATGTCCCGATAGGCGCGCACGAGCGCGTCCCTTCCGTGCTTTTCCAGCTCCTTCTTCATATTGGAGACGTACGCGTTCAGAGGAATGTCGGTGAAGCTCAGCTTTCCCGTTGTGCGTGTCTCTTGCGGGTCGACGACGATGGATTTCGGCATATGTGTTGTCTCCGTTCTTTTTCTCGCGGGCGTTTGCTACCGCGCGAGGAGCAGGTCGAACCGGGCGATGACCTTCAGCCAGCGTCTGCAGGAAGCGCGCGCCCGGCGCGCCGTCCACCACCTGGTGGTTGATGGTGAGGGAAAGTCCGATCTGGGGGATGAAGCTCACGCTGCCGTCAGGGGCCAGCACGGGCCCGGGAACGATGGACCCGACGCCGAGGATTCCCACCTGGGGCACGTTGAGGACCGGGGTGAAGCTCTGGACGCCGAGGGCGCCGAGGTTCGTGACGGTGAAGGTCCCTCCGGCGAGCTCGTCCGGGGTGATGCCGCCGCTGCGGCAGCCCTCCGCGAGGCGCCGCGCCTCCCGGGCGATCTCACTCAGGCCGCAGGGTGTGCGCGTTCCTGATCACGGGGACCATGAGGCCGCGCGGCGTATCAACGGCAAATGCCAGGTGCACGGCGGAATACTGCCGCAGGGAGTCGCCCGCATACAGCGCATTCAGCTCGGGATGTGAAAGGAGCACGCGCGACACGGCGAAAAGGACCATGTCATTGACCGTGATGTCGCGCAGCCCGAACCCTTCGGGGCTTTCTTTGAATCTTCTGCGCATGTCCTGCAGTGAACGCGCATCCGCGCCCGCATTCAGAGTGAGCTGCGCGGTGGTCTGAAGCGACGCGAGCATCCGTTCCGAGATGAGCTTGCGGATGCCGGTGACCTTGATCTCCCTGAACTCACCCGCGGCCATTGGGACCGCCGCGGCCGCCACGGCCGGCCGCGTTCCTGCGGCCGCGCGGGGAGCTCCGTCGGCCACGGCCGCTTTCACATCACGCTCGATGATGCGGCCGCCCGGGCCCGTGCCCCGCAGCCCGGCCAACATGACTCCCCGGGAGGCGGCAAGCGCCTTTGCCCGCGGCGAAGCCATGATTTTTGCCGGCGCGGCGAGTCCGGCCGTGGGAGGAGCGGCCTGCACGGCGGAAGGCGCCGCGCTGCGCGGAGGGGCCGGGATTACTGCCGCGGGGGCCGTGTTTCCCGGCCTCAAGCCGTCGAGATTCTCCCCCGGTTTTCCAATGGCCGCTATGGTGGCAAGAACGGGAACGTCGCTGCCTGCTTCATGGAATATCGCCAGCAGCGTTCCCTCCGCCGGAGACTCGACCTCGAATGTCGCCTTGTCGGTCTCCACCTCGCAGATGACCTCACCGGTTTTCACCGTGTCCCCGGGTCTCTTCTTCCAGCCCACAATGACGCACGATTCTACCGATTGTCCCTGCTTGGGCATGATGACGGGGGTTGCCATTGCGGAATCACAATAGATTCGCCCTAGTGAAATGTCAATACAAACGACGGCGGCGCACAACTCCGCGGTGTACCGCGGAAGGTCGACGATCGGCCTAAACTATTGACCGCGAAAAGACGAACATGGTAGTGTGCAGACGATGTCAGACACGGACCTTCAGTCATTCGAAGACGGGTTCTCCCCGGACAGGGTCTATTGCGCGAATTGTATTCACTGCAAGCTGATAAAAATCCCCATGGGCAACGCCAGCCAGTATGGATTGCGCGTGCGCTGTGACGCGGGCAAATGGCGGAAGAAGCTCGGCGAGGAAAAGGTCTACAAGTACTTCACCGTCATCAGGCGGACTCTCGACCAGTGCGATACATATGAGCCGATGGGGGAGGTGGAAATCTTCCTGAAAGAGCTCAAGAAAAACCTTCCTATTAAAGACGAGATCTACTCGACCTGACTTGAACCTGGATATATCTTGAACCTGGATATATGATGAAGATCGTGAAAACCACTCTTCTGCCCATTCTCTGCGTATCGGCTTTCGCGCTCCTGGTGTCGTGCGCCACCCAGTCGCGCACGCTTCCGGAGGAGCTGACGGCCGGCGAGATCTTCCAGCGGGCGCAGGATGCCGCCGATCGGGGCGACTACGCGCTGGGCATTACCTTTTACACGGAGTGCCAGCAGAGGTACCCCGACGACAAGGGCCACATGGTGTGGTCCGCCTATGAAATCGCCTTCCTTTATCACAAGATGGGGAAAAACGACAGGGCGGCCACGCTCATCAATGCGCTGCTGGCCGAATACGGGAATCAAGGCGACTCAGTGCCGCCTGCACCCCTGCTGCTCTCCCAAAAGCTGAAAGAACGCCTGGAAGCGAGCATTCCGAAGAAACCGTGAAGCGCTACGCGTTCTGCCCGGTCTGCGGCTCCGCGCTCGGGCGCCCGGCCGGGAGCGCGGCGCACGTGAACCTTCTGACCTGCGGATCGTGCAAATTCGAATTCTGGCAGAACTCCAAGCCCGCCGTCGGCGCGATCATCGTCAGGACGGTGGGTGGCAAGCCGCACCTGCTTCTCTGCAGGCGCGGCATCGAGCCCTACAAGGGGATGTGGGATCTGCCCGGGGGGTATCTGAACAACGGCGAGCACCCGGAGGAAGGGCTCCTGCGCGAGATTCGCGAGGAGCTTGGGACGTCCCTGGAACGGCAGAAGTTTCTGACAGTGGAGATCGACGAGTACCCGCGTGAGGATGTTGCGGAAGAGGCCCGATTCGTCCTTGGCCTGTACTACGTATGTGAGATCAAAGCGGACGCCCGGCTGACGCCCATGGATGATGTGTGGGACGCCGAATGGTTTCCCCTGGCAGAGCTGCCTGACGGAATCGCTTTCACCGCCAACCTTCGGGCGATCGAAGCTTTCAAGCGTACGCTTGCCATGCGCGCAGAGGGCGACCCGAGGGTGTAAGCGGCACCCATATCAGGAAGTTATTTTATTTTTATCCTCCATTTATGGATCGGGACGGCGATTCAGCGCATGTTCTGACCATGCCTGCAAAGATTCCGGCAGTGCTTCAAGAATTCCTTCAGGGCAAACAGGGGTGGATTGCGACGGCAGCCAGGGACGGAACGCCAAATGTCTCGATCAAGGGCTCTCTGCGACTGCTCGATGATGAGCACCTCGTATTCGCGGACTTCTTCTCCTTGAAGACCAGGAACAACCTCAAGGAAAACCCCAAGGTTGCGATCATGGTGTACGAGGATGGAGGCCAGCGCATGTATATGTTCAAGGGGGCAGCGGAGCTGCTCGCGAGCGGGCCTCTCTATGACCAGACCGTGGAGAGCTTGAAGAAGGTGACGCCCGATCTTCCCGCCCCCAAGTACGTGGTGAAGGTATCTGTCGAGTCGATCTACGATCAATCCGCGGGGCCCATCGGGGGAAGACGGATCGCCTGAGAGTCGAGTCACCCGGTTTTCCAAGCCGAGGCCGGAGGAAAACTGTTATATAACTCATTCTTTATTCCCTTTTTATTCCCCATTAATGGAAAGGACGGGACTATTGGTGCAGCTTGATGACTGGAGGCTGCACCCAATGAAGCGTACGACAGTAAGGCAAGACTGAATGTATGTTCGCCTGCCCGCAGGCACGCCCATGATACCTCCCGAGTTCTGCGGAGCCAGGACGGTCATGCTCGTGGATGGTCGGCCCGAAGCACGGATCGTGACCAGCCGGATTCTGCAACACGCGGGCTACACGGTAGTGACGGCTGCGAACGGGCGAGAGGCGATCGCCATGCTGCGGAGGGAGACGGTGTCCCTCATGGTGCTGGACATGATCCTGGAAGGGTCCTCAGACGGCATGGACTGCTACCGCGGGGCCATCGCCATCTTCGAATGGCTGTCGCGAGTGATGGCGACAGGAAGCTCGGTGCATCTTGAAGCGTGGAGGCAGCATTAAAGACATGACTCACTCCTCATCGTTTTTGCGTCGCGTGGTTTCAATCATGGCGGTGTTCCTGGCTTTATCGGCCGCCCTGTGCTTCGCACAAAACACCCCCGGGCTTACGATACCCAGTACCAAGGCTCCGGAGGGTGCGTTGGTGGACTCAGTGACTGCAGATGGGCCGGCTGCGAAGGCGGGCATCTCGGTTCACGACATCATCACTGCCGTTGAAGGAACCGCTGTACAATCTTTGAACCAGATCCTCGAAGCTCTGGCGCGGCATAAACCCGGCGACACCATGGAGTTGACGGTTGCCCGGGCTTCGGACGGTTCCCGCACCGACGTCACAATGACGCTGGGAGCAAACCCACGTGATCCGTCCCGGGCGTACATGGGGCTCGCGGTTCTCGCCGTCATATTTCTTGTGCCAGAGAGCGTAAGCCCGCCTGCGGAAAGGCAGGGGCCGCACGGCATTTGAGCCCTTCAAGAAATACCGATCGACATTTCCTCCATGTCTACGGATTGGCGGCTTTGAATGTGAGCATCATGCCCGCTCCATCAACGGAGTTGGGTCCCACCACGGTTTCCTGCGCGAGGAAAGCGATGCCCATCGTCAGGTTGGGTCGGCTCAGGTACAGCGTGAACAGCGGGATCGTGTCGGAAAACTCTCCTGTAAGGAAAACCGGCAGCGATGCAATGCTCTGTGCGTCCGGACCAGATGGTGCGCGCGCATTCGAGTTGTCGATGACGGCCCCGGCAGGCGCAGCGGCTTCCGCCCAGGTCGGCATGCTGAATGCAAGAAAACCCAGGGCGAGGGGGAGCAGGAATTTCGCTTTCATATTTGTACTGCCTTTCTTTAATCGCTAAAGAAAAAGTGCATTTCCGCGCGCCTGGAGTCCATTAACCCGATATGAAAAATCGAGAACGTGCTGTTATCCGAGCTGCCCTGACCAGTGCTCCGCTGTTTCCTGCCGTGAATGGTCATATGACAGGCGACCCTTGTAGCCAATGGCCGGCAGCCGGGCTATCATGAAAAAGTTGGACAGGATCAGTATGCCGAACAGGAGCGTGAGGAGGATGGAGGACATGGTGGTTGTGAAAATGCGTGGAAAGAGCTGGGTGAGATGGGCCTCGATCGGCGTGGTCCTCGTGACTGCAAGCACGGCGTTCGGCCAGCAGCAGGTGCCGGCGGTGCCCGCTCCTGCGGGCAATGCGCAGACCGCTGCCGTATCTCCAGGCCCCCTGCCCGTGGTCACGATCGATGAATGCGTTTCCGCGGCGCAATCGGCGGGCCCCGACCTCAAGCTCGCAAAGGTCACCCTGGACAATTCGCGCGCGCAGCTCACCCAGGTGCAGGGGAAGAACGGTCTCTCTCTCAGCGGGACCGGCGCTTACGTGCACGCGGGCAACCTGGCCGGCAGCTATGCTCCCTCCGTTCTGGCTCTGAGCCAGGGCAAGACGACTCAACCGGTGGGCGAGAATTTCCAGGGCGGTGTGACGCTTTCCGGCCCTTCGACCAGCGTCGGGCTCACCGCGCAGCACAGCGTGGTGGAGGGGACGCAACTGGACCAGGCGAGCGCCGTCAGCGTTTCCGGCAGCCAGGTGGTGTACGACGGCTATCCCGGAGGTCGCGCAGAGGCCGCCGTCAAGCAGGCTCAGTTTGCCTACCAGGCCGCGCAGGTTGCTTATGACTCCACGATGAAATCCGTCATCTATCAGGTGAAGCAGGCATACTACACCCTCCTGGGCGACCAGAATACCCTGCACGTGCGTGAGGCAATTGTGACGCAGGCCGAGGGAAACCTCGCGTACTATCAGGGATTGCTCAGTGTCCAGCGGGCAACTCCGCTGGACGTCCTGCAGGTGCAGGTCACCCTGACCCAGGCCCGGCTTGACCTGCGCACTGCTCAGAACACCCTTGCAACTGACCGCAAGAACCTTTCCCTCGCCCTCGGATGGCCTCTGGACAAGCAGTACACCGTCGCAGACGCCACAGTGCCGGAGCTGCCGACAAATACGTCGGAAGAGGCGTTGAAGAGCGCCTACAGGGACAGGCCTGAGCTTAGGACGCTGGCCCTTAACCTGGCGAGCGCGAACGTGAATCTCGCGTTCCAGAAGAGCCAGCTATCCTCCGTGGTCTCCGTAAACGGATCCCTGGGCTCCATCCAGGACTGGACCCTGAACAAGAACCTGGGCACGACCTTCACTGCCGGACTCTCTGTGGCGCTCCCGCCCCTGTATGACGGAGGACAGTCCAGCGCCCAGGTGCAGCAGGCGGCGGGCCAGGTGGCCGCGTACCTGCTCCAGCAGGACAAGGAGCTGCAGAGCATCACGATCGAAGTGCAGAACGCGCTCTTCGCGGTCCAGGATGCTCGAGACCGTCTTGACCTGGCCGGGCAAAACGTCAAGCAGGCGCAAGGCGTATACGATCTGCAGAAGGCAAAGTTCGCTGTCGGCCAGGCGGACACGCTGGACGTTCTCACGGCGTTTTCGACCCTGACAACCGCACAGACGGGTTTGGAGCAGGCAAGGAGCACTTACAACATCGCCGTCCTGAACCTGTTCAACGCCATGGGGCAATGAAGGAGAGCGACCCTGCGGGGAGACCTGATCGGGGTCGAGGGCCTGTTCCTACTCCGCCTCCGCGGCGACCTTTCGGCGGAATATGCCGATCCCTCCCAGACGTGACTGCAATCCGTCCAGGTATGTATAGATGACCGGCGTGAAGTAGAGAGTCAGGAGCTGGGAGAAGAGCAATCCTCCGACAACAGCGAGTCCGAGCGGCCTGCGTGATGCGGCCCCGCTTCCGAAACCGATGGCGATGGGGAGTGTGCCGAAAAGGGCGCTCATCGTCGTCATCATGATGGGGCGGAACCTGATGAGGGCACCCTGGAAGATGGCGTCCCGCGCGCTCGTTCCTTCCTTTCTCTGCGCGTTCAAGGCGAAGTCGATCATCATGATGGCGTTCTTTTTCACGATCCCAATGAGCATGAACACGCCGACGAACCCGTACAGGCTCAGGGACTGGTGGAAGATGAGAAGCGTGATCAGCGCGCCGAACCCTGCGGCCGGAAGCCCGGACAGGATCGTAAGGGGATGGATGAAGCTTTCGTAGAGGATCCCGAGAACGATATAGATCACGAGCAGGGCGATTCCGAGGAGGATCATCAGGCCGGAAAAGCTCGACTGGAACTGCTGGGCCGTTCCCTGGAAGCTTCCCGAGATCGTGCCGGGGAGCGTGCTCCGCGCCGCTTCCGTGACGGCGGCAACAGCGTCTCCGAGGGCGACGCCCGGAGCAAGGTTGAATGAGAGGGTCACAGCGGGGAACTGCGACTGGTGATTGACCGACTGCGGGCCGGTCGTGCGCACGGCCCGGGCCAGTGTGGAAAGCGGCACCAGGCGGCCGGAGTTCGAATGGATGTACAGCATGGAGAGAACGGATGGATCGTTCTGGTACGCGGGGAGCAGCTCCATGATCACCTGATACTGGTTGGCGGAGGTATAGACCGTCGAGATCTGGCTCGACCCGTATGCCGTATAGAGCGAGTTTTCTATCTCCGCGACCGTCACGCCGAGCTCCGCCGCCTTGTCCCTGTCGATCTGCAGGGTGATCTGCGGGTTGTTGAGGTACAGGTCAGTCCCCACGTCCTGCAGCCCGGGGAGCTGGCGGATCTTCTCCTGCAGGATGGAGGAATACTTGTACAGGTCCTCCGTGTTGGGGCCCTGCAGCGTATACTGGTAGAGGCTCCCGCTCACCCTTCCACCGAGGGGAAGGGAGGGCGGGTTCTGCATGAACACCCGCAGGCCGGGGACCGAGCTCACTTTGGCCCGCATCTCCTGCAGCACCTGGTCCGCGTTGAACCGGCGCTGCTCCCGCGGTCTGAGCTTGATCTGCAGGTAGCCGGCGTTGCTCCCTGCCGTGAGCCCGCCTCCGCCGACCGTGGACATGTACGACTCCACGTTGGGATCCTTGCCGATGATCGCGGCCACCTGCGCCTGGTGCGTCACCATCGCTTCGAAGGAGGTCCCCTCGGCGGCCTGCGTGTAGGCGATGAGCTGGTTCGTGTCATCGCTGGGCAGGAAGTCCAAGGGTATGTGTCCGAAAAGATAGATGGTTGCCGCCATGATGACGACCAGTGTCATCAAGGTTGCAAATCGATGTTTCATCACGAAGGTGAGGCTCTTTTCGTACACATTCCTCATCCCGTCGAAGAAGCGCTCCATGGCGTTGAACACGCGGCCGTGACGGGCCGAGCTGGCCGGGCGCAGGAATCGACTGCACAGCATGGGGGTGAGGGACAGCGACACGGCGCCGGAGACGAGGATGGCCACCCCGATCGTCACCGCGAACTCGTGCAGGATCCGGCCGAGTATGCCGCCCATGAAGATCACGGGGATGAAAACCGCCACGAGGGAGAGGGTCATCGAGAGGATCGTGAAGCTGATTTCCTTCGATCCCGTGCGCGCCGCCTCCTGGGCAGTGATGCCTCCCTCCATGTGACGGAAGATGTTCTCCAGCATGACGATGGCGTCGTCCACGACGAATCCCACGGCAAGGATGAGGGCCATGAGCGACAGATTGTTGATGCTGTACCCCAGTGCATACATGGCGGCGAATGTCCCGATGATCGCCATTGGGAGCGCGAGGCTCGGGATAATGGTGGCCGTCACATTGCGGAGGAACGCGAATATGACGAGGATGACCAGCACCACCGCGAGCAGGAGCGTGAACTCCACCTCCGAGATCGAGGAGCGGATGGACTGGGACCGGTCGTAGAAGACGTCGAGGCTCACCGTGGCCGGGATCTGCCTGCGCAGTTCCGGGAGCACCTTGAGGACCGAGTCCACCACCGCGACCGTGTTCGTCCCCGGCTGGCGCTGGATGGCGAGAATGATCGAGCGGGTGTTCACGAACCAGGCCGCTGTCTGGTCGTTCTGCACGCTGTCGATCACGTTGCCCAGCTCCTGCAGGCGGACGGGGTTTCCGTTCTGGTAGGCGACGATCACGGGACGGAACGCGGCGGCATCGCTGAGCTGGCCGGTGGCGGTGATCACGAACGACCTCTGGGGGCCGATGAGGGTGCCCGTGGGCAGATTCACGTTTGCTGCTTCCACCGCGCCCGTAATCTGGTCCACGGATATCTGGCGTCGGGCAAGCTCCAGCGGGTTGAGCTGCACCCGCACGGCGTATTTCTGCGCGCCGAAGACGTTCACCTGCGCCACGTTGTTCAGCATCGAGATGCGCGGGCCAACTACGTTTTCCGCATAGTCATCCACCGCCGAGGTAGGGAGCGTGGGTGAGTTCATGCTCAGGAAGAGAATTGGCGCCGCGGCCGGGTTCACCTTCTGGTACGAGGGCGGCGCAGGAAGATTGGCGGGGAGCTGGCGGATCGTCTTGCTGATCATGGAGTTCACGTCCTGGGCGGCCGCGTCGATGTTGCGGTCCAGGTCGAACTGGAGGGTGATCCGGGTGTTGCCCAGGTAGTTCGTCGAGGTCATCGAGGAGACCCCGGCGATAGTGGTGAACTGCTGTTCCAACGGGGTGGCGACGGAAGAGGCCATGATCTCGGGGCTCGCCCCGGGGAGGCTCGCGCTTACCGAGATGGTCGGAAAATCAACCGTGGGGAGGTCGTTGACCGGAAGGAGCCGGAAGGAGATGATGCCGAACAGGAGGATCGCCCCCATGACGAGGGTCGTCATGACAGGTCTTCTGATGAAAATCTCCGCGATGTTCATTTCTGCTTCCCTTGAGGCTGGGTGCCGGGGGGCTGCGTCCCCTGAGCAGCGGCGGGCTTCACGTCCGCCGTGGCGCCCGGGACCAGCAGGAGCTGGCCGTCCGTCACCACCGTCTCACCGGGCTTCACTCCCGCTGAAATAGCGGAGACGGGGCCGACCTGTCGGGCAACCGTCACCGGTCGCATTTCCACCGTGCGGTCCGACTTGACGACGAAGACATACTGGCCGTTCTGCCCCGATTGCAGCGCAGCGGTGGGAACCACGATTGCGTCGCTCTGATTGGTGACCGTGAGAGTCACGTTCACGTATTGCCCGGGCCACAACCTGCGGTCCGTGTTGCCGAAGGTCCCTTTCAGCGCGAATGTGCCCGAGGTGCTGTCCACGGTGTTGTCAATGAACGTGAGGGTGCCGTTGACCGGTGTGCTCTCCTCACCAGTGACTGTCGCCTGGACTTTCAGGTCTCCGGCGGCCATGTAGCGCTTCACATCGGAGAGGTTCTGTTCCGGCAGGGAAAAGCTCACGAAGATCGGAGCGAGCCGATTGATGGTGACGAGCACGGACGTGTTTGCCTGGACGATGTTGCCGACGTCCACCTGGAGGTCCCCCGTGCGGCCGTCGATCGGGGAGATGACGGTGCAATAGGTGAGCTGCAGCTGATCGCTCTCCACCTGCGCCTCGTCGGCATTGACCGCCGCCTGCAGCGAGACCGTGCTGCTGTGCGCCGTGTCAAGCTGCTCCTGCGGCGCGAGCTTCTGGGTCACCAGCGCTTGAGTCCTCTGCTCATCCTGTCCGGCCTGGGCCGCCTGTGCCTGCGCCTGGGCGAGCACTGACCTGGACTTGTTCAGAGCGTCCTGGTAGGACCGCGGATCGATCCGGAAGAGGACCTGCCCCTTCCTCACCTCCTGGCCTTCCTTGAACGCCACCTCGACGAGCTGGCCGGTCACCTGCGGCTTCACCGCCACCGTCTCGAAAGCCACGGCGTGACCGATGGCGGTCAGGAGAACGGGAAGATTCTGCTGGGTCACGGTCCCCACGGTCACCGGCACCGCGCGGGCGCCTGCCCGCTGCGGCCTGGGATCCGGGGCGCAGGAGATCGACACGGCGAGGATTGCCGTGATGACGAGGAGGCGCGTGACCTGTTTGCGGTGCCGCGTCCAATAGATTTTCTGCATAGAATAACCAACCTTCGCTATAATTTGATGGAATCGTGACCCAAGCGGCAATGGGGCGTCAAGACGCCCGCGCATCTTACTCATAGCGCAGGGCGTCGATGGGATCCAGAGCCGCCGCGCGCCGCGCAGGATAGAAGCCGAAAACGACCCCGGTGAGCGCCGCGGAGGCAAAACCCAGGAAGACTGAGAAACCGGATATCACCGTCGGCCAGTGTGCGAACCGGGACGCCAGGAATGAAATGCCGATACCGAGCCCGATTCCAATCACCCCGCCCGCGGAGGCCATCGAGAGCGCTTCGATCAGGAATTGCAGCAGGATGTCCCGTCCGCGCGCTCCTACCGCCATGCGCAGACCTATCTCGCGCGTGCGCTCGGTCACCGACACCAGCATGATGTTCATGATGCCGATTCCGCCGACCACCAGGGACACAATCGCCACGGCAGCCAGCAGAAGAGCCTGGGTGTCAGCGGTAGCCATCCGCACCTGTTGGACGTTCGCGATATTGCGAACAGTGAAATCGTCGGGCTGGATCGGGGAGAGATGATGCACGAGCCGCAGGAGCCGTTCGGCGGCATCGATCACGCCCGACACCGTGTCCGCGGTCGAGGCCGACACCAGGATGCTGCTGATCCATGTCTGTCCGGTGAGCCGTTCCTGGTGCGTGGTGATCGGAACGATCACCACGTCGTCCTGGTCCCGGCCGAAACCGGTCTGTCCCTTTGTGGCGAGCACGCCAAGGACCCGAAAAGGCACGCTCTTGACGATGATCGTGCTGCCGATTGCCCCACCGGCGGGAAAAAGGTTCGCCGCCACCGTGCTCCCCAGGACGGCCACCTTGCTGACCCGGGAAACGTCATCCTGGGTGAAAAAACTCCCCTGAGCCATGTTCCAGTTTTCCACGCTCAGCCACGCAGGAGTCGTGCCGCCGATCACCGTGAACCAGTTCACCCCGCCCGCCACTACCTGTGCATTGGTCTGGGAATACGGCGCCGCCCCGGCAACCTCCGGCACATTGGCCTCGATGGCGGAGACGTCGTCCTGTTTGAGAGATGTCCGCGCCCCGCTGCCCAGGCTCACCCCTCCGCTGGTAACGCTGCCGGGGGTAATGACGATCAGGTTGGCGCCGAGGCTCTCGATCTGTTTCAGCACGACCGCCTGGGCGCCGGAGCCGATTGCAACCGAAGTGATGACCGCGCCGACGCCGATGATGATTCCCAGCATGGTGAGGAGCGACCTGCTGACGTTGCGCAGCAGCGCCTTCCAGGCGGTGCGTACGAGAACGATGAAGCTCATGCGGCGCCCTCCCGCCGACCCGTGATCAGCAACGATCAATCCATCGTGAAAGGTGACGATGCGGCCCGACCATGCCGCGATCTCGGTGGCGTGGGTCACGACGATGACGGTGATGCCGTTCTCCTGGTTCAGGTGCTGGAACAGGGTCATGATCTCGACGCTGCTCGCGCTGTCGAGGTTGCCCGTGGGCTCGTCGGCCATGAGCAGGGGCGCGTCATTGGCGAGCGCCCGGGCAATGGCAACGCGCTGCTGCTGTCCTCCGGAGAGCTCGTTCGGCCGATGCTCCATGCGATCGATGAGGCCGACCTGTTCCAGGATCGATCGCGCCCGTTCGTCACGCGCCTCGGCGCGCGATCCCCGCATAGAGCATGGGCAGCTCGACATTCTCCCGCGCGCTGGTCCGCGAAAGGAGATTGAAGCTCTGGAAGACGAAGCCGATCTGCCGCCCGCGCACTAATGCAAGCTGGTCGCGTGAAAGGCCCGACACCTCCTGTCCTGCAAGCCGGTAGGAGCCCGAGGTCGGGTGGTCCAGGCACCCGAGGAGGTGCATGAAGGTGGATTTGCCGGAGCCGGACGGTCCCATGATCGCCAGGAACTCACCACGGTGTATCGCGAGGCTCACCCCCTTGAGCGCCTGGACCGCGTAAGGTCCTTCGCCGTAGACCTTGGTGAGATCCCGCACTTCGATGAGCGGCTCCCTGTCGACGGTATTGTTCATTACGGGCTCTGCCTCGGGGCGTTTCCGCTTGAGCCGTTCCCCTGCCCGCTTGCGCTGCCGCGGCTGCCGCTTCCACCTGTTGAGCCGTTTCCGTCTGCTGCTGCGTTTCTTGCCGACGGACCGTTTCCACCGCCGCGGCGCTGGGCGACGATGATCCGGTCTCCTTCCTGCACTCCGTCACTGGTGATCTCGAGGTTTTTGCCGTCCGAAAGCCCGATCACCACCTGCTGCGGCACCGGTTTCCCCGCGATCAGCTTCCAGATCGTGACTTTGGACCCCGGGGCGCCCGCGACCGGCAGCGCGGCTGCCGCGCCGCCCGAGGACTGCACGACCCCCGCGCCGAAACCTCCCCCGCCGCCAAAACCGCCCCCCGGGCCTGCGGCGCCCGCCGTCGGCGCGGCGAGCGGTCTGTAGAGAACGGCGGCGATGGGCACGGCCAGCACATGCGTCTTTTTTCCCACCTGGATCGTCACCTGGGCCGTCATGCCGGGCAGGAGACGGCCCGAAGTGTCATGGACCTGCACCACTGTATCGTATGTCACGACATTCTGGACAGTGGTGGGATTTATACGGACCTGCAGCACCGTCCCGGAGAAGACGACGTTCGGGAAAGCCGTCACCGTTATCGCGGCGGTTTCCCCTTGCAGAAGACCGCCCACGTCAGCTTCGTCCACTGAGGTGTCTATCTGCATGTCCGTGAGGTTCGTCGCGAGGGTGAAAAGGGTCGGTGTCTGCAAAGATGCAGCCACGGTCTGCCCGTGCTCGACGTTGCGCGCCATGACGATCCCGTTGAATGGACTCAGGATCACGGTCTTGGACAGGTTGTACTGCGCCTGCTCCAGCTGACCTCTCACGACCCCGATCTGCGCCTGGGCAACGCGCACCTGGGCCTGCGCGGCAAGGTAGTCCTGCTGGGCGGACTCCGCCGCGGTCTTATCCGTGTCCATCTGGTTCTGGTTGATCAGGCCCTGCTTGAGCAGGGGTTCGTCCCTCTGCACCGTCAGGTTCGCCAGGTCGAGCTCGGCTTTCATCTTGCCGACGTTCACCACTACGCTGTCCGCGTTTGCCTGCGCCAGCATGAGGTTTGCCTGGGCGGAGTCCACCGCTGCCTGGTAGGTCGTCGGGTCGAGGTTGGCCAGGACCTGCCCCTTGCGCACCTTGGAGTTGAAATCCACGTTGAGCGTTCGGATAGTCCCGGAGACTTCGCTCCCGATCAGGACCTGGGTCACGGGATTGACGATCCCTGTCTCACTGACCGTCGCCGCAATATCCGCGTAGGCGACAGGCCGGGTGACGTACGTGATGCCGTCTCCCTTGGAGAACAACGCGCGCAGGATGAAGAACCCTCCGAGGGCCGCCGCCACGACCACGCCGATAATGACTGCTGTTTTCGTTCGCACCTTCATTTCCGATTTCCTCACAGTCCCATGACATTGTCGAGATTGAGAACGGCCAGCAGGTAATTGATCTTTGCCTGCTCGAGGCCGACCCGCGCGGTTGCGAGCGTGGAAAAAGCCGTCAACTCATCAAGGGTTGTTCCCAGGCCCACCGCGAGCTTCTCCTTTTGCAGATCGTACTGTCCCTGCGCCTGCTGCAAGTTCTGCACCGCCAACGCGTTGCGGTCTTTTGCGTCCGTCACGCCGAAGAGGGCGTTTTCAACGTCGATCGCGATGCTCTGTTCCTGTTGACCCCGCTGCACCTCGTAGGTGGAAATCTGGTCCGCGGCCTGCTGCACCTGCGCGTTCCGCAGGCCTCCATCGTAGACCGGGGGCAGCGCGATATGTACTCCCGCCGTAAAGGCGCCATTGTTCACATTCGCCGTCCAATCCTGTCCCAGCCCAAGAGAAGCGTTGAGCGAAACGACCGGCAGGCCCTGGCTTTTCTGGAGGGCAAGAGCGATGCGTGCGGCGGTGATATTCTGCGCAAGGGTCAGAAGCTCGGACCTGTTCTGCATGGCGGTCTTCAGTGCATCGTCCTGCCCCATTGACGGCAGGTCGGGCAGCGGGCTGTCGGCCACGCTGTACTGCTTTTCCAGCGGCCATCCGATGGCCAGGGAAAGCTTCTTCCGGTCAGTCACAACGGTATTCTGCGCGGTGCGGACATCCAGCTGCGCCTGGGTCAGGGCGACCTGCACCTGCAGGACGTCAAGTGTCGTGGCCTTCTGTGCGGCGTACAGCCCCCGATACAGGGCGAGGTTCTGGGCGGCCTGTTCGGCGATTGCCTGGCGCAGAATGACGGTATCCTGATCCCCAAGGAGCGTATAGTAAGCCTGCTTGACCTGGTAGACGGTGCTCTTGAGCGCCGCTTCATAGGTGACCTGGGCGATCCGGTAGGCAGCCTCTGCCTGCTGAACGGCTGCCGCCGCCTGTCCCCCGGGATAGCCGTCGAATACCGTCTGGCTGCCGGAAAGGACGAGCGCGCTCACCTGATCGTTTGAGGCGCCTTCTGCGATGGTATGCTGCGCGGAGAGGCCGACGCTCGTCGCAGGGCCCGTAAGAGAAAGGCCCCCTTTGATGTTTTCGCCGATCAATCCGCCTCCGCTCGCGGCGGCTGCGGCCATCGAGCTCGGCGGAGACGCCGTGCTCGTGCCATTGATGGTTCCCTGGTGGGAATAGTCGCCGCTCTCCCCCAGAGCCAATCCGTTCTTTGCCCGTGCCTGGTCAAGGGCGGCACGCGCCGTGTCCAGCGCAATGGTCGTCAGTTTCAGATTCGGGCTTGCCGCCTTCGCCGCCGCCACACTTTCCTCCAGCGTGACGGCAGGCAGGGGGACGGCCGTCTCAGAGGCTGGCGCCGGCTGCGCCGCGGGTGCCGCCGGATTGGCGGCCGTCTGCGCGATGCCGGGGACGGCGCTCAGAGAAATCAAGACGACCACGGATCTCAGCACTGATATTCGATTCATGTTGCACCCCTGACTTTACGCACCTTCAATGCCATGCCTCCTTGCAAATCGGTGCATCTGCATGGAATCTAAGCGGCTCGCCAGGAGGTTTTCCATTAACAGGAGATAAAAAGAAAATAACATTTGTATGTAGGCCAGTCGCGCCGCGGCGTCCCTCAGACAGACAGCTACCCGCCGCGCTCACCCCCACAGCCTGTCTGCGGCAAGAAGGGGAAGCATAGCCGCTCAGCTCTCCGTGTGCGTGCGGCGGACGTCGATGTCATCGGGATAGGACAAGGCCTCGCTCCCGCGTTCACCCGTTCTCACTCGAACGACGTCCTCAACCGGGTAGATGAAGATGATGCCATCTCCCTCCTTGCCCGTGCGCGCAGCTTTCATAAGCGCTGCAACCGTCGATTCAACATTGCGTTCGCTGAGTACGATATTGAGCTGGAGCTTGGGGAGCATGTCTTTGTGCCGGTAGGTATATTGCGAGGAGTGTTCCTGGCTTCCCTGCCGGCCACGACCGCGGATCTCGAACACGTTCATTCCAACGATCCCTATAGCCGCAAGCGCTTCCCGTACGCCTTCCAGCGCCTCTTCCCTGATGATTGCCTCGATCTTTCGAAACACTCTGAACTCCTTTCACGTTGACAATGCTTTATCCGACAAGGCATCCGCAAGAGGTGGGAAGAGTCAAAACAATGAAAGATGAACAGAGGCTTCAATGTGCTATTTTACAAGCCTTCACAGCTCGAAGCTGATGTTCCGCGCTCGATGCATCCAGGCATGCGCCGGACATCCGCGCTCAGGGCAGCGCGCCGTCCGGCGGAGTCCCTGTTCCTTGCCCACCGATTCGGTCAGCTTGAGCAGCTTCTCCCGGTCGACAAGGCTCAGAGAGTCTCCCACTTTCAGAAGAATCCCCTCGCCCTGCATCTCGACGAGCACCCCGCGGACGATCTCCATCGGGAGCTCGAGACTGAGAGAGATCTCTTCGAGGCATTTTTCGAACGGGACCGCCTCCAGGCCGCCCGGAAGCTCCTGGTAGAGGTAACGCAGGTGCAGCGCGATCAGCCCCCACGCATCTCTCTTCACGAGGTGCTGGATCTTGAGGTGCGCGTTCTGGAGCCTTCGGCACAACTTGTCGATGATGCTGAGCGCAATCAGCGCATTGCGGGCGATCATGTTCTGCAGGCCTTCCCTATCGAAGACGAGCAGCTCCACGTCGTCGATTGCGGTCACGGTGGCGGTGCGCCTGATACGATTGACGATGGCCATCTCGCCGAAAAAATCGCCTTTCTCCAGCACGGAGACCACGTGCGTCTTGCCGCCGAACCGCTTGCTGACTTTGACCTTGCCCTTCTGGATTATGTACATCTCCTCGCCCTCTTCGCCTTCCTGGCAGATCGTGGCGCCCGGAGCATATGCCCGCGAGAATCTCTTCAGTAGGTCATCCGGCATTTCAGAGCAAGTTTAACGGAATTCTTCCTCCGGGTAAAGCAAAACGCCGCAAGCGCCGCGCGGAAACGCCCGTCTTATGGTGGGGGGCACTATGAAAATCGTTCGCATACCGGGGTTGCTGGGGCTGCTCGTCTTGCTCGGAGTCGCTGTGGCCTGCGGGCCGTTTCAGGACACTCGGCCGTCGGAGGTTGATCTTTGCCCGCCGCAGCTCCAGGCAGTATTCACCACGGGTCCTTCCGAGCTCAGTGTCGAGTTCGATGAAGATGCAACACTCGTTCCGGACAAAACCAAAATCTCTCCGCCGCTCGCGATAACGGAGATCACGGGTCCCGGCAAACGGATAGTGATCCGAGGGGAGTCGCAGACGCCCGGAAGGCTGTATACGCTTGAAGCCGAGGCTGAGGACGCAAAGGGCAATCGCGCCTCATTCATGGCTGACTTCTACGGGTACAATGGAAGGGTGCCGAGGCTCCTCATCAACGAGTTCACCACTCAGGGGTCGGGCAATCATCCCGACGTCGTGGAGCTGAAGGCGCTCACTGCGGGCAGTATGGGCGGAGTGGTTCTCTTTCAGGGTACACCCTCCAGCTTCGACAACAGGATCGTCTTCCCTCCGTTGGAGGTGGCGCAAGGCGCTTTCATCCTGGTGCATTGCAGGCCGTCAGGAGACCCGGCAGAGATGAATGAGACGGAGGATATGACTGCGTCGAAAGGTTTCGATGCTTCGGACAGCGCCTGGGACCTGTGGATTGCAGACGGAAAAGGACTTTCCGGCAACAATGGCGTTCTCAGCCTCTACGACAGACCGGGAGGGAAATGCCTGGATGGCGTGTTGTACAGCAACCGGACTTCACAATCGGATGAATTGTACCGGGGCTTCGGATCTGAGGAAACGCTGAACCGTGCGGAGGAGCTCGTTCTGGCCGGCGGCTGGAGGCCCGCTGGCGCCCGGGTGAGCCCGGAGGACGCCGTGAACCCGGAAGGCTCCACGGGTACGCGCTCCATTTGCAGGTCGTCAAGTTCAGCGGACACGGACAGCGCAGAGGATTGGCATATCGTGCCGACGCGCAAGGCGACCTTTGGCGCGGAGAACAGCGACGAGGTATACGCGCCCTAGAGCACTTCCTTGATCATCTTTTCCAAAGCCTGGCGTGGCACGGCCCCGATCTGCTGCTTCACCACCTTGCCTTTGCTGAACACAAGGATGGTCGGAATGCTCACGATATTGAACTGCTGAGCAAGCTCCAGCTCCGCGTCCACATCGATCTTCGCAATCTTGATCTTGTCCTTGTACTGGGCTGCAAGCTCCCGGAGGACAGGGGCAATCATCTTGCACGGGCCGCACCACTCCGCCCAGAAATCGGCCACCACGGGAACCGCGGACTTTGCTACTTCAGCGTCGAAATTGCTGTGTGTGACTGTTACTTCGTCGGCCATTCCCTGTCTCCCTTCCTGTGCTTGAAGTGACTAATATATGTCCATGGGAGAGCAATAAGCAATCCCGCCCGGGAGCCATGAATGCCACTGATTACAGTGGCCGGCCTAGCTCTCTTCCCGGTCCCAGCGGCGCCGACGCTTGAAATCCTTGAGCCGGAAATCGTTTATGATTTCCCATATAATGGCCTTTTTTTCGTCGAGTATCCGCTTCTCCTGGGCGCCCATCTCGGTGTAGACGCGCTGCACCCTCTCCAGCACGGTAATAAGATCGTTCAGGAAAAAGCCCGCCTCCAGGATGTACTCCTTCTCCTCCCTGTCTATTGCGGCATAGTTGCGCGGAAACTTGCCGAGTTGGGACACCAGGCGCGTGAGGAATTGGGGTATCTCCTCCCGATTCGTGGAGGCGAGGAAGCGGAGCTGCGAATCGAGTGAGAGCATCTCCGCGGAGCTCATTGCGTACATGGTGTCGCGAAGGGCGGTGGTCAGGTCAGGCCAATGGTCCTTCTCCAGACCGGAGAGCGCACCCACCAGTCTGCGCACCTCTTCCCCCGCATCATTGTGGAACGGGACGTCGGGATACTTTTCGATGCGTTTGCGGTTCTCTTCCAGTATCTTGTCCGCGAAGCTCGGCTCCTTCTCCGCGCTGGCGCGCGGCGGACCTGCCATGACGCGCTGCTCTTCCCGCGCAATGAGCTCCTCGATTGCACTGATCTCCGCAAGGAGGAAGGAAGAGACGTCGATACCCGCACGCAAGGCCTTTATGTACCTGCCCTCGAACGCATCCCGCAGAGACCGGGGTTTGAAAAACTTGCTGATGTATTCGTCATACCTCTTGCGTATTTTCTCCACGCTGGAAGAAATCTCGCCCGGGGTCAACTTCTTGGAATTCACGATCCCTCTTCATAATATGAAAGCAATGCATTCGTCAAGAAATGCGCTGATTCCTCACAAACACCATGATGGCAATTCCTGCTGCCGCCAGGATGCCCGCCGTGCTGAGGAACACCGAGCCATAGCCGGCGCTCACCGCGATGGACACGCCGATGACGGGTCCCAGCGCATTGCTTCCCGAGGCAATGGCGCTGGAAAGGCCGTAGATGCTTCCCTGCTTGCCGGACTGCGTCCTCTGCGCAATAAGGGCGTTCGCGGACGGGAGATTACCGCCGACGAAAAAGCAGCTTGCAATCCTCAAGAGCAGGAGCTCGAGCGGCGTGCGGGCGAATGCCTGTGGTATCATGAAGACCGAAGCCCCCACCATGCAGATGATCAGCGCGCGTTTGTATCCTATGCGGTAGCTGATCTTCCCGATGCTGAACGCGGCGAGCGCGCTCGATACGGCCCCCAACCCGAGGATCAGGCCCGTGGTGGATCCGACATGAGCGCTGCCCGCGCTCAAACCCTGGATGATCAACGGCAGGAAGGGGTTGAGGATCGAGCCCGCCACCTGGTCCGCCGCAATGACCGCCAGGAGCGACAAGAGAGCCTTCGAGGATGCGAGCGGGCGGAAATCGGGAACCATGCTCTTGAGAATCGACTTGCGGTTCGCCGGAGGTTTGAAATTGTCTCTTGCATACCGGGTGACGATCAGCGCGGCGGCGAGCAGGAGGACCGACGTGGCGAAGAAGTTCACGCGACGGCCGAACAGGTCCGCGATGACACCGCCAAACAGCGGACCAAGAGAGGAGCCCAGGAATATCGCCATCTGCAGAAGGCCGAGCGCGTACCCTACTTCTTCCCGCGGGGCTACCGATGCGACGAGGATCGTCGCGGCGGCAATCGTCCCCGTGATGCAGCCCTGGAGGGTGCGAAGCGCAAGAAGCTGCCAGGGGGCGGTTACCAGCCCCTGCAGCAACATGATGACGACGCCGCCGACCAGGGCGCGGAGCAGCATGGGCTTGCGGCCGTAATTGTCGGCGAGACCTCCCCAGATCGGGGAAAAGAACACCAGGCTCAACGAGGGAAGCGCCTGCAGCAGCCCGGTCAGCAGCTTCAGCCTGGATGGATCGCTCACCCCGAGGTCCTGCAGGTAAAACGGGATGATCGGCGTGGAGGTCGTGAAGCCTGCCACCGCGAGCAGCTCGCCGGCCGCGATCGCGTAAAGCGTCCTTTTCCATTCAGGTCGTGAATTGGATCGAAGGTTCAGAGCATTTGCCTCGGGAGCATGATCTCCCCCATTATATAGAGACGCCTCTCCTCTTGCCAGACGGAGGCCTGCCGGAGTACCTATACGCATGCTTCATCGCATCGCGGTATTCCGCGGATTCTGCGGCCTGATGCGTTTTATCTCCGCATGCGTCCTTCTTCTTTCTGCGGCGGGCGCGCATGCGGCTTCTCCCCTGCACGTGGTTCTCACCGCATCCCTGCCGGATCCACCTGTGCTGCGGGCACGTTCAGCAATTCTTATCGAGGCGCGTACCGGCGCCGTGCTTTTCGAGGATCATGCCGACGAACAGATACCGCCCGCGAGCCTCGCGAAGCTGATGACGCTTCATATCGCCCTTGACCTTGTTGAAACGGGCTGGCTCGATCCATCCCGCCGCGTGGTACCCGGCTCTGATGCCTGGGCACGGAATATGCCCCCCCGTTCTTCGCTCATGTACCTGGGGCCGAACCAGGTTGTGACGGTCCACCAGTTGTTGCAGGGCCTGGTGGTCGATTCGGGAAACGACGCGGCGGTGGAGCTCGCGGACCAGATCGCCGGCTCTGTTGAAGGATTTGCCGCCCTGATGAACCGGGAGGCCGCGCGCCTGGGCTACTCGGCAATGCGGTTCGTGGAGCCCGCGGGGATCAGCGCGGAGAACCGGATCACGGCAAGGGAATACGTCGACTTCTGCCGCCATTTCGTTGCCGCGCACCCCGACGCCCTCCGCGACCTCTTCTCGTTGAGAGAGCTCACCTATCCCCTGCCGGAAAACCTGACAAACGGCAACAACGAAAAGCCGATTACCCAGGCGAACCGGAATGTGCTGCTTGGGAAGTACGAGGGGATCGATGGTTTGAAGACGGGGTATATCGATGAGGCAGGATACAATATCGCGGCAACTGCGGAACGGGGCGATATGCGCCTCATTGCAGTTGTGCTGGGCGTCCCTGATGTGGGCAGGGTGAGCGGCGCGGTTCTTCGCAACACGGAAAGCGAAGCGCTGCTCGATTATGGGTTTGCGAACTTCGTCGTGCTGCGGCCAGACCACAACGAGCCCCTCCCCGTGCGGGTGTGGAAAGGCGGGCAGCGTTCGGTTTTGCTCGGCCCGACGTCTGATCCCCTTGTCGTGGTGCCTCGAAGCAAAGAGCAGGGCATACATACCCGCATCGAGCAGGAACGGGAAGTCATTGCTCCCGTCCGCGCCGGCCAGGTCCTGGGCCACATTGTCGTACAACTGGATGGCGCGGAGCTCACCCGGTTCCCCCTGGCGGCGAAGACCGACGTGCCAGTGGGCGGCATCCTGCGCCGGGCCATGGATTCGGTCATTCTGCTGTTCCACAAGAATTGACCGCCGCACGACGCGTTTGTATTTTTCAATCATCACGCAGGAGTCCCGGCAATCCAATTCCCGGGCAGGGAGGAAATAATGGCAGTCCGTTCTTCGTCCGCGGAGTGGAAAGGGTCTCTGAAGGAAGGCGCGGGGAGCATGAAGCTGGGCAGCGGCGCCTACGAGGGGCCGTACACCTTTGCCTCCCGGTTCGAGTCAGGGCGGGGAACAAACCCCGAGGAGCTCATCGGCGCAGCCCACGCGGGATGCTTTTCAATGTTCCTGTCGGCGCTGCTGACTGATGCAGGTTTCATACCGACGCGCGTACGCACTACCGCCACCGTTCACCTTGATGAAGGTCCGACAATCACTCGCATCGAGCTGATGACGGAAGCGCAGGTGCCCGGCCTCACGGAATCTGCGTTCCTGAAACATGCCGAAGCTGCCCGCAAGGATTGTCCCGTCTCCAAGGCCCTTGCCGGGCCGAAGATCTCTCTCACCGCAAAGCTGGTGAAATAGGGGCGATGATCATGCGGCCTCTCCGCGGAGAGAGGCCGCTACGCCTGCTCCACGCAATCGCCCTTCTCCGTCATGATCGGCGTCTTGTTCGGACTGTCACGACCCTCGAGGCAGGGGGGGCGGCGCTCCAGCGCGGCGAGGCTGATCTCGATGTCCTCGGCGGCCTCCTGCGGTGTGAGGCACCCCACCGTCACCATGTCGCACGGCCGCACCGTGCTGTAAGCGAACGTCAGGCCGACAAACGGGCTGACCCTTCCCGCTGCCATCGGCTTGATCGTCATGACCGGCTTTTTCGCGTTCCAGATGACCGAATGCACGTATTCCACCTCCACCTGCATGAGGAAGCCGGCGCAATTGTAGATCTGAGATGTACGTTTCCACGTCGTAGCCGTTCAGGTCGGTGAAGACCACCATCTCCGGCATGTGCGCGGAGAGCCCGGGGATCATCCCCTGGTCACGGATCATTTTCAGATAGTCCGGAAGCCGCGGCATTGCCCGCGCGTTCTTGTTCACCAGCTGCTCGCCGCTGGAGTGATGGGGGAAGCAGAACCGCGCGCCCTGCCGCGCACTTGCCGTGATCGCTGCTTCCGCTTCTTTGCGCGCCAGGGCTGAATCGTCCATATTCAGGAGCGGGGTGTCGATCCTGATTATGCCCTTTCCGGTCCGGTCCTCGGCGAGCTTCATGGCGTCGAGAACCGTCTGCCTGCCGAGAAAGAGCCCCATCACGGCATCCACGCCGTGAGCGAGGAACGCCTCGAGCAGCTCCGCAATCGCCTCGCGGGTGCGATGATGCGACCGTATCAACTCGTCGGCGGCAGGGCTTGTGTGGCTGTACCCGAGGATCCAGTTCGTGCCGATGATCATCCTGGGCAGAGACACTCCGCCGACTGTCGTGCGAGGAAACGCCGCTCTCATTCGACTACTCCTGTTTCCCGAAAAGTAGCATGTCGCGCGGAGGAGAGTCTACGACAGAGAGCCTTTACGGAATTGACTTTGCAGAATAGCATCGGAACAGGACCGGGATGGAAAATGAGGACCCGAAGTCACACCAATACCTTCAACGACAGGAGCATTCCATGGATATCCTTCCCGATCGCGTTGCGCGTCGCGCCCGATGCAGCATCGCCGCAGACCCGCTGCCCGTCGGCAGAAACAACGGCTATTTTGCGCCTCGATCTTCGCCCCATCCTGCGCCAACACCCAGCCATGGCGCATCGTCGCCATCACCGGAGAGCGCCTGCCCGCCGTTCGTCAGGCTCTGAGTGAAGGCAACAAATGGGCCACGCGGGCGCCCCTCATTGTCGTGATGGCAACCAAGCCCTCCCTGGACATGCGGCTTGAGGCGGGACGGGACTACGCCTACTTCGATCTGGGCATGGCTGCCCTGGCCCTCATGCTTCAGGCCACGCGGGAAGGCCTGTACGCTCATCCCATTGCCGGTGACAGCCGTCAAAAGTGGCAAAGGCAGCAGGGCTTCCGGAAGATTTCGTTCCCCTCAACCTCATTATCGTTGGAAAGCCGGGGACGATGCCCTTCTGAACGAAGGCCAGAGGATGCGCGAGCATGGCCCGCGTCAGCGCAAGGGCTTGGAAGAAATCGCCTTCAGCGACTCATGGAAAAGCCCTGGGGAATGGAGGAGTTCGGGGATCTGCTCAGTCGACAGGGCTCACGTCGGCCGTAGGGGACATAAAAGGACCGACACACCGTTCACTCAAGTTCATGAATTTGCAGACGGCCGTTCCCTTTGGCGTGTAGGAGAGCTCAGTATTTTACACGCAGTAGGGTCACTTTTTTTGCGGGCCGATTGGTGAGCAAGCCGATCCATGCAAATCGGCCACAATGCAGACTTCTTGCTTCACACAAACCTTGAATGGAAAAGGGAGTTCTGGTATTCTGGTCTTCTGTAGTAGCCTTCACGTTCCCGAGTACCGTGGCACGGAGTTGTTCCCTGCTTTGAGCTGGCGAGTCGCGAAAGGCTGAAAATGTCTACGGTCAACTGTCCCGCCTGTGGTGGCGCAAATCCGGATACTCACAGGTTCTGCTCTCAGTGCGGAGCCATGCTTTCCGGACAGGTCATACGCGCTGAAACGCAAGGCGATGAGGAGCTTCGGAAGGTTACAGTGATTTTTTCGGATCTCTCCGGCTATACAGCGATGTCGGAGTATCTCGGGCCCGAGGAAACCAAGGCAATCACCTCTCAGATCTTCAGTGAAGCCGCCGCGATCGCAAGGAAGAATGACGGCTGCCTCGACCGGCTGATTGGTGACTGCGCTTTGATGCTCTTCGGTATCCCCCACCTCCACGAGGATGACGTGGTCCGTGCGCTCATGACCGCGACGGAGATTCACGCCTTTGTCGAATCGCTCAACACCGCAGATCTCGTTGCGCGGATCGGCCGGCGGCTGGCGATGCACACAGGGGTGAACACGGGAACGGTTCTGGCGGGGCAGACAGACCTTGAGTCGGGGGTTGAGACGGTGGTTGGCGACCCGGTGAACCTTGCCTCGCGGTTGAAAGACGCGGCCCGAGGAGGCCAGATCCTCGTTGGGCCCCTCTGCTGGCGATATACGCGGGAAGAGTTCGAGTACAGGGCGCTGGAGCCTCTTTTCTTGAAAGGCAAGGAGAGGCCTGTTCAGGCCTATGAGCTCCTGTCGAGGAGGCCAAAGGAGGCTCGGAGCAAGGCAGGGGCGCTCGATCGAGAGGTCCATTCGGCGCTTGTCGGGCGGGAAAAGGAGCTGGAGCTGCTCGATCGGCAGGCTCTCAACCTCATCGCTGGAGAGGGGTCGATCGTCTTCGTGCGGGGAGAGGCGGGTGTTGGCAAGTCGCGCCTTCTGACAGAGCTTCGCAGGAAGGAGCGCATGGGAGGTGCGCTCCTTCTGGAGGGGAGTGCGCAGTCCATCGGGAAGAACCTCAGTTTCCACCCCTTCATCGAGATGTTGAACAGTTGGGCGGGGATCAAGGAGGAGGACTGTGAGAATGAAACTCGTCGAAAGCTGGAAGCTGCCGTCCAGGAGGCGACTCGAGAAGAAGCGGGAGAGATCTTCCCTTTCGTGGCCATCATGAGAGGGCTGAAACTGGAGGGCGCGTATGCGGAGAGAGTGAACGGCCTGCCGGGGGATGCGCTCGCCAAGTTGATTGCAAAAAGCGTTCGCGACCTCATCAGGGCGCTCTCGAGGCAGAAACCCGTGATTCTGTTCTTGGATGACTTGCATTGGGCGGATCAGAGCTCTCTGGAACTCTTAGAAGGGCTCTTCAGGCTGGTTGGGAAGGAAAGGGTGTGTTTCATTGCCGCTCTACGGCCTTCAGAGCCGAATACCGAAAAACTGGTGGAGAAGACCCAGGAGTTATACAAGGAACGCTCTGTGCTCATCGATCTTCCCACCCTGAGCGCAACCGATTCGGAGGAAATGGTCTCCCATCTGCTGAGAAATCGAGCCGTGTCGAAGAACGTTCTGGATCTACTCATCGAGAGGACCGGGGGAACCCCTTCTTCATCGAGGAGATCGTGAGGTCATGGATCGATGAAGGGGCAGTGAGGGTGTCCAAGGAGGGATTCCAGGTCACGGAACAGGTCCACGCTGGAGACATACCGTACACGATCAACCAGGCGATCATGGCGCGGATCGACAGGCTGGGAGAGGAAACCAGGGAAGTGCTGAGGATCGCCGCTGTCATCGGACGGAGCTTCTTCTATCGGATCATCGCTCAACTGGCAGAGAACGTCGGATCGTTGGACTCGAAAATAGAGAACCTGAAGGCGATCCAACTCATCGTCGAAAGAAGAAGATTGGAGGAGGTCGAGTTTCTCTTCAAACACGCTCTTGTGCAGCAGGCCATCTACGACTCCCTACTCGTTCGGGAGAGAAAGAAGCTCCATGCGCGTGTCGCACAGGTCATAAAAACCATCTTTGCGGAAAGGCTTTCGGCGTTCTACGGAGTCCTTGCATACCACTACTGCAAGGCAGAGGACTTCAGCAGCGCAAAAGACTTCATGATCAAGGCAGGCGAGGAGGCCATGAGGGCTTCAGCCAGCAGTGAAGCGATCAGGTACTTCAAAGAAGCACTCGACATCTACTATCACAGCCATGGCTCTGAAATCAATGCGCGGGAGATGGCGCTGCTGGAAAAGAATCTTGCGATAGCGTATTTGAACAAAGGGCTGCATTCCGAAGCGATCGGTCATTTCACCGCAGTGCTGAAGATGAACGGCATCTCAGAAAGCAGTCTTTTGCTGGTTAGAATGGTCACCTTACCGATCAAGCTTGTCTCTTGCCTAAGATCGATTTACATTCCTCTGTGGAACTGGAAGCGGAAACCTTCCGAGAAGGATATTGAAACAATCAATTTGATGGCTTTCAAAGGCGAGTCGCTGTTTAATGTCGACCCAAAGGGCTTCATATCCTTTCTCATCAACGCCTTCTACTTTATTAAGAGCTTCGATCTATCCTACGTGTCTGCGGGTTATGGAATGCTTTCTTCTGTTGCAATGGCTTTTTGCCTAACGGGCATCTCCCTCAGGGTCAGCGACAGAATACTACGGTTCCTCGCTGAGAAGATTGACAGCAATGACATCAGGTCCCGTCTCCTCCACGAGCAAAGCGTGGCGACACAGAGCTATCTGGCAGGAAGCTGGTCGGATTGGCTTTTCGATGAAGCCTTGATAGTCGCAAACCTGAAACGGGGAGAGCTTTTTTTTACAATCAACTATCTTTCATGGGCTGGCAGAATATTCCTTCAGAGCGGCCGATTTCGGGAAGCTGAGAGTCTCGGCAACATGCTCGCTGACATCTCGAGTTCGTACGCGAGTGACTTCGCGCAAGCTATCAGGCATCTGCTTTGCACGAACCGATTGGTGCAAATGCGCAGAATAGAAAGTGCATATGCCGAGATAACGCGCGGCCTTGATTTTATAAAGAACACGAATTTTCTGATGCTGCATTTTATGTTAAATTACCTTAAGGTCCGGATCGATACTCTGCGAGGCGATACCGCAGGGGCAGAGCGGGCACTCGCAGACGCCACGAGAATGGATAAGGAACTAAAGGCATATGCTCACTACCGGAGCGGCTTTCTTCTGAGCGCCCTGCACTATTATTTCGCCAGGCTGGAGCAAAGCGTCAGAGTGGCGGATCGGAAGGCCGCTGAGAAATACAGAAGGCTTTTCTCTGAGTGCTTGAGGAGGGAGCATAGGCTCTTGGCGAAAGTCGCGTCGGATCGAACCGAGGCATACCGAGTCACCGGCAATTACCATTGGCTCAGTGGCAGAACTCGCGTTGCCCTGGGATGGTGGAAAGCATCTCTGGACCAAGGTGACAAATTGGGGGCAAGGCTCGAGCTTTCTCGGACGTATTTTGAGATCGGCAGGCGCGTGACCTCCACTCTCATGTCACGCTCCCTTTCTGCCACGAAGAGGCAGATGCTCAGAGCGATGACGAATAGACATTTGGGCCTTACCGAGGAAGACTGTTTGTGCAGAGCTGAGATTCTCTTCAGAGAAATGAATCTGCAAAAGGACCTTGAGGAACTGCAAGAACTGAAGAGGGTTTCAGTAGAACCGCGCGCGGACATTCCTATCAAAGTGTAGTCGCTTTGGGGGCCCGGTTGCCGCGCTCGGCGTTGCGCGACTCGGCTGCGAAGCAGGAGGGCCATGGGCGAGGGAAATCAGGCGATCCTATACATGACGAAGCCGCTGCAGGTTGTCCATTGTTTCTTCGAGGCGCTGCGCCAGGAGAGTAATGACCCCTTGGGCAAGTACCGGCCGCTCGTCCATCAGTTCCCAAAAGTCGTCAAGGAAATACGACAATTTTGTCGTCATACTAGGGGGATGGAGACCGTGCGGCCTCTCAGGTTCCCGATCACACTTCCAGAGCAAGAGCAACTGCCTGCTGCAAGTCCATGGCGTAGCCCCTCCTGAACGATTCTTCCGCTCTTTCCCCGAAGGCAGCCCGAGCCTCCTCCACTTGCGTGAGCATCGATTCCAGCAAAGCAGGAAACGCCACCCCTGCTTTTTCTCGAAAGGATGTTATAGTGCCGAGCAGACAAAATGCAATATCTCCCTTTTTTGTCTGCAGTGCAATGGCGGCGAGGCCGCCCATTGCCATTACGATTCCAAAGCCATCGCCGAGCTCATTGAAGATGATGATGCTTTCTTTCGCTGCGGCCTCAGCGGCGCCTGCATCTCCACTACTCATTTTCGCAAGACCTCTGATTTGAAGCGCATACCCGAGATTTCTTCTATCGCCGAGCATCTTCCAGAGGGTTATGCTTTCTTCGATATCCTGACCGACTTCAGGCATCTTGCCCTCAAGGGCGAAGACCAAGGCCGGAGGAATAAGGACCAGGCGATTCCCGACGGATCGCGGATTTCGCGGCTGATAGCCAGGCTCTCTTCCACTTGCGGGCGCGCCGCGGTTGTAACTCCCTGAAAGAAACTGACAAGCCCCAGCAACCCCAAAGAATAGGCTATTCCTTGTCTGTCTTCGACCGACTTGAAGAGTGTGTGGCTCTCTTTCAGCAAGTCTTGTGCCTCTTTCGGCTTGCCGCGGTCATTCGCCATCCATCCGAGGTAAAACAGGTCCCAAGCCAGGTTCTTTTGATCTCCCAGCTTCGTGTTCAACGCCAGACTCTGATTCAGGAAATCAAGCGCGGCCTCGTGGTCACGCTGATTGAACGCAAGAGCGCCAGCTCCAAGCAGCGCCTTTGCGCGCGCCGCAGGTTCCCCGTCCGCACAGCTCTCGAAGATCTGCGCGAGCAATTGTCGTCCCTCCGTCCAATGCCCACGCGCAAGCCAGAAGCGCCAGAGCGAGCCTCCCAACCTGAATCCTTCGGAAGAGCGGCAGCGTACAAGGCAGCTCACTGCGGAACGAATATTGTCTCGCTCCAGCTCGAGGTGTTCGAGCCAGGCCACACGGTCCGCTGTGGTCAGTCTCGGCTCAATGCCTTCGACAAGCTGCGTGAAGTATCTTGCGTGTCTCAGCTCCAGAGTCGAATGGTCGGGTTCATCCGTGTTTTTCTCTTTTGCAAAGAAGTGAATCGTGTCGAGCATCCCGTATCGGATTGCATTTCCTTTTTCCGTAGTCGTTACCATGTTCTTGTCGACGAGACGGCTGAGCGTCTCCAGCACCTGGTCTTCCGACAGCTCTGCGCCTCCGCACACCTTTGCCGCCGCATCAATCGTGAATCCGCCGACAAACACCGAAAGCCTTCGAAACAAGAGCTTCTCTTCGCCTGTGAGGAGCGCGTAGCTCCATTCGATGAGCGCGTGGAGTGTTTGTTGCCTCGGAAGCGCTGTCCTGGTTCCCACTGAAAGCAGGCGGAAGCAGTCTTCAAGCCGAACGGCGATCTGTTCAAGGCCAATCTGCCTGACGCGAGCAGCAGCCAGCTCTATGGCGAGCGGTATTCCATCAAGCTTCCTGCAGATCTGCACGACGGCAGTCGAGGTGGCCTCTGACAGGCGGAATGTCGGGCTTTGGGATCTTGCCCGCTCCACGAAGAGACGGATTGCCGAGTATTGCTCCAGCTCGCCGAAAGGCGTCATCGTGTTCGGAACCTGCAGGCTCGCTACCTGCCATACGAGTTCTCCCGAAATGCCGAGAGCCTCCCTGCTGGTGCAAAGAACCCGAGACTCGCGGCACGAACGAATCACAGAGTCCGCAAACTGAGCGCAGGCTGCAATCAGATGCTCGCAGTTATCGAGAATAATGAGAAGCTGCTTTTCATGAAGGTAATCCAGAATCGTTCTCATGAGCGAGCGTCCTTGCTCTTCTCGGAGGCCTAGAACGCCAGCCACGGCAACAGGGACGAGTGACGGATCCGACAACGAGGCGAGCTCGACAAACCATATGCCATCGCGATGTAAATCCAATAGCGCTTTCGCAACTTCAAGGGAGAGCCGAGTCTTGCCGGTGCCCCCTGGTCCACACAGAGTCAAAAGCGGCGTGGTCGTGAGCAGTTGCCCGATCTCAGCGATCTCCTGCTCTCTCCCGACGAAACTCGTTACCTGGAGAGGTAGATTGTTGGGGATTGCCGCGAGGGTTTGAAGAGGGGGGAACTCGTGAGGCAGATCAGGGGCGACTACCTGCCAGAGTGGCTCTGGATGGGGAAAGCCCTTCAAGCGATGCAAACCCATCTCTCGGAGACTCACCCCACTCGGTAGCTCGGGCCGGAGCAGATCCGCTGTTGATTGTGAAACAAGTATCTGCCCGCCATACGCGGCAGACATGACGCGTTGGGCAAGTGCTTGCGTCGAGTACCCCGAGTACCCCCCCGAAAGATCCTCTATCATCCCAGGCTGCGCCGCGCCAGTTGTGATTCCCATGCGCACGCGCATCGGCCCCGCTGGCCACTCCTGTTGTTGAAGAACGCGTTGGGCCTGCACTGAAGCCTTGAGAGCGCTCAGCGCCATATCGAAGGCGGCGCATGTTGCATCACCCGCGATGCGAAACAAATGACCTCCATTTGCTTGGATTGCTTCGCGCAGGATGGAATGGTGGCGTGAAAGGAGGTCTGGCAGCGCGTCTGGATGTTCCTGGGCAATTCTGGTGCTGCCTTCGATGTCAGTAAAAAGGAAAGTGACGGTGCCGCCGGGCAGTATGCTCATGGTCTGCCTCCAAATACGCATGGCGATCCCCTACCCAAGGGGATCCGCAGTGGATTCATACCATTCTGCCGACTTCCACGGCGAACTCCCCCGTCGTTCTTCAAACGCGCAGGACTTCACCCATGTTGGATCCGGACTGTCCCTGTTTCTGGCCGGCCCGTTGCAGATTCTCCATCACCTGGTCGAGTCGCAGGGCCAGAACTTTTATGACACCCTGGGCCAGAGCTGGTCGTTCGTCCATGAGTTCCCAGAAATCGTCGTGTTCGATTCTCAGCGCGGTGACGTCGGTGAGAGCAAGGCAATCAGCCGACCGCGGACGGCGCCAGATGATCGCCATCTCCCCGATGGCCCCCTTCGGTCCGCGCGTCCCGATCTGACCGATGCCTTGCACAACGATGGAGGCCTCCCCGTCGACGATCAGGTAAAGGCAGGAGCCGGGCTCATCCTGATGAATGAATGTCTCCCCGGCCTGAAAATGCACCTCCTGCGCCACTTGGGCCAGAGGCAGCAGGTCTTCACCGGCGAGTTGGCTGAAGAGCTCAGCGCCCTTCAGAAACAGTACACGTTCGATCACTGGAAGGGCCATAGTTCCTCCGAGACGGTGTCTGGCACAGGTGCGCAGCCACGGGTCGTTGCCCGCTGCGACCTCGGCAAGCCGGATTTCAGCCGGCTGCCGCTCGATGCCGAATCGTTTCCCCGCAATGGCCCGCACTCGGTCTTCCGGTGCCTCGAGCGCGGGTATCAGGAGAGTCTTCGTTTCACCAGAAAGCATTGTATCAAGCAACTCAATAGCCATGGCGCGAGCCTTGCCATTCCCCGGGTCGAGTGCCTGTCGCAGGTTTGATATCCTTTCATCGGGGTAAAGCAGACCCAAAACCAGACAGATACGGTCGAGGCAACCACGCTCGCGCAATCGCAGAGCTTCATCGATCAATGAGCTATCAGCCTCTGGGCACAGATCTGCGTGCCAGACAACGAGGGTGTAGTAGTTGCGGATCTCCCCCATCAATTCCTCGTGCAACTCCTTATGAACAGTTGAGGAGAATGGGCCCATGCCAGCCATAGCTGCAAGAACCGCGGCGCGAACCATGGCATCCGGCTCCCGGATACGCGAGCCTAGGGCCTCGGCTGCTATCTTGCCTCTGAGTCGGCCCAGCAAGGAGGCAATCCATGCCCGCACAGTCGGAGCGAGCGTCGTATCGATCAGAGCCGCGCAGAGGTCGCTCCCTATCTCGGTGCCATAGCAAGCCAGGGCTTCAGACGCTTCCGCTGCGACCGCTCTCTGGCCGAGGGCTGCGATAAGATGGGGCAGCAGATCGCGGTTGCGCAAGACACCCGCGGCGCGTATGGCGCTGGCCCGAACCCGTGCGGGGCAGCTGACGTCGAATAGCGGTCCTAGTCGTGGCGCATCTTCCGACCTGCCGAGGGCAGCGAGGGCTCGCGCGCCTTCCATGCGGAGATCCGGATCGTTGGATTCCAAGAGTTCCTTGAGGGCGGAAGCGACAGTCTTCTCCCATTCGCCACCGCCATGCCGACCAAGGGCGGAGAGTGCAGCGCCGCGCACCTTCGGGTTCTTGTCTTGTAAGAAACGTCCTATCCTGTCGAGCGCCGCTCTTCCCTCGAGGGTGCACAAGGTGCCAATGGCTTGGGCGCGAACCTCGCTCTCGGGCGCGTCCAAGAGGGGGGTAACCTGTTCGGTCAGGGTAGCCGTTCCTTCCAAAGACAAATGGCGAAGCGCTTGCAAACGGACTTCGGCGGACGGGTGTCCGAGCAGCGGCGCGACATAAGGGACCCAGTCAACCTTCGGCGCCTGCGAAATCAGATCAAGGGTATGCACGACGAGCAGTTCATCTGTGCCGCGCAAGGCGGTCGCCAAGACCCGGATAGTTGTTTCGTCTGAGATGTCATATGTGGAGTTGGCGAAATCAAGGCGTCTCTTCTTTAGATTCTCAGCCAGGGCTCGCCGGTACTGTGTCTGACCCCAGCGCAGAAGGAGGATCCAAAGTATTGCAAAACCCAGTACGGGAAACGACCACGTTGTGTAGGACCAGCCTTGCACTCGTTGCGAGAAGAGGAATACGAAACCCAACAGCCCGAAGCTCACCGCATAGACGATCTCCAGAATCGTTTTTGCTCGCTGGCGCAGGCCCGCTTGCACCGGCAGATACAGCACAGCCATCGCGGATGAGTTGATGGTCTGGCGGAATAGCGGGTCAGCGGCCCGCACGAGCGCCATCGCCAGGAGTGCGCCGCCGGTCGCCACTCCGAGGCCTGCTCCAAGGGCCATCGCGAGCGGGAAAAATACCAGAGCTCCGAAGACACCCAGGCGTCGCATGACCGTGCGGGTGAGGTAGAGCTGCACAAACAGAGCAGCGAGGCCGATGACGACGCCGAACGCACCCAGGAATTCCACCATCTCCCGGCTGCGACCAGAATAAATCGCCTGCAAGGCCAGAAAGAACTGGTACGCGCCGGTATTGATCAGAAGTGCAGTCAGGACTGTAAAGGCGCTGATGGCCAACAAGAGGGGAGAGCGAAGGATTGCGCGCAGATCCCGCAGGAGTGACGCCCTTTCCCCTTTTATTGCCGGTGGATCAGGTCGCAGGGCTTCGGAAGGTCTTCCTTTCGTCTGCGTCTTTCGCTGCGAACGTCCAAGGGCCCAGTCGCAGAGGATGCAGAGAGCGAGTGCACCTGCCACGACCAACAGAAGGTTGTCCACGCCGATAAGGGATACTCCCGTGCGCAGGCCCAGACTGGCGAGCATCGCCGAAGCGGTGCCCCCAGCCGACATAAGACCGAAAAGCCGCTTCGCTTCTCGGGGGTCGAAAATTTTAGCAGCTTGGACCCAGAACTGGGCAATGACAAGGGTAGACCCCGCGTCTATGAAAAGGAAGAGAGCGAGAAGCACGGGAAACGTGTGGCCAAAGCTCATGCCCAGCAGAATGCGCAGGACCAGCGCAATAAGAAGAAGGAGCACATTTGAGCCGATCACTATCCATCTCATAGGGAGGCGGCTAACCGCGAGGCTGTAGAGAAGGAAAACCACAACGCTGGAGATGCCGGAGTAGATGAATACGAAAGGCGTCGCCGCTGCTGGTAGCGCGCTCAGGAATAGAGCGCTCCCCACGGCAAGGCCGACGGTGAGAAAGCCGCCGATAGCCGCAACAGAATAGAGGATCATCCAGGCCACCCGCACACCTTCGCCGGGATTGATACCGATGAGCGCCGGGAGACGCTTCGTGACAGGTAAGGTGGTTGGCTTTTGCGAGCCGGTAATAGAATCCATCACTTTTCTACAGACCCGACCTTCGAATTGCGGCCAGAATAAACCAGTCGACCCTGAGCTGCAAGAGCACCGAAGGAATCACGCCCGTGGAATCTCGCGACCAAGCTGGAAATGGTACGTTCATAGTGAGCAAGGTCAGGTTCCCGCTCATCAAAACGTGTCGAGCAGCTCTGTCGCTTCGCGCAGGTCGATTGGAATCCCTCTGTGAATCAGCCGTGGATTTCCGACAACAGGATGAGCAGGGAAGGAACAACCGCGCTTTTTACCTGGAGCTAGGAATAGGTGGGGAACAGTGAGAGCACGACCGTCCTGGCTGATGCGCTCTCATCCCCTCGCAACCGTCTCGGATTCCTTGATATGGCAGGCCTTTTCGGCTGCACGGAGTCAAGGACAAAAGTCGATCCGTGAGATAGCGTGAACACACTTCGCCAAGTACTGGCAATAAGCTAAAATAGTCGAATGGATGCGTTCTTGCTTCCCTCCATCGTGAATGCAGTGGTTTTGCTGGCGGCCTGCTACTTTTCCTCGCGCTGCGCGGTCGGCTACGCAGTGCGCGCGATCATCGTTCGCTGAAAACGCTGCGTGCAGGAGCTACATGGGCGAGGCGCAGGGTAGTAGCCACGAAGGCTTCTTACTCAAAGGCGGATAGCGGCCTTCCTCTTTGAGAAAGGCCGCACCCTTCAACCGCCCGCAGCCGTTGTTCGATTAGAAAGATGCCGCCTCCTTCACTCCCTCCTGCTCCTCCGGGGCAGCTTCCTCCTTTTCCTTATCCTCCTCAATAGCCGGCTCCCCGTCCGTCTTCTTCTGCTGGGGCTTGAACTCCACGTGCTCAGCGACGATCTCCACCCGCGAGTGCGGCTTGCCGTCCGGGTCCGTCCACCTGTCCTGCTTCAGACAGCCGACCACTCGCACGCCCCGGCCCTTCTTGAGGTATTCACCGCACACCTCCGCGAGCCTCATCCACGTGGAGACGTCGAAGAACGAGACCTCCTTCTGGAACTCGTCGTCCTGCTTCCAGGAACGATTGCACCCGACCGAGAATTTGCAGACGGCCGTTCCCTTGGGGGTGTAGGAGAGCTCAGTATCTTATACGCAGTAGGATCACTTTTTTCTCTCCGGGAGAGCAGAAATAGATATTCTGGAGATTTCCAGGGGGCCCCTTTCGTTGATCTAAAGCATGTTGGGGGCAGTTCATTTTGGAATTCTCTCACACCCTCGGAGTGTGCGACATGACTCTCTGCAGCGGTTGTTTGCAGAAGGGGGACCCCTCGAACGCGACGCGCGTTAGTGGCAAAAAAGTAATACACCTCCTTGATCGTGCCGTATTTGGACCTCCTGTAAGCGTTAAAAAGGCCTCGTAAGATACCTATGGGGGTGCAGAGAGATAGCAGTGGTGAGCAAGGCCAAACGCTACACGCAAAAATTGCCTGCAATACTATATAGAAAGACTTATATTCTACGGAGTCACGTCTGGAGGCACTTATGCATGAATATGCCATGACAGTCGACGGTCACGCCGTCGAGGGTGCGAAGTTTTTCCCTGTCATCAATCCTGCGACAGGCTCTCCGTTCGCTGAAGCGCCTGAGTGTACACCGCAGCAACTCGATGACGCTATCGAGGCTGCCGAACGCGCCTTCGGTTCCTGGCGACAAGATGAAGCGCGACGCAGAAAGGCTCTTCGCGACTGCGCTCCAGCAATTCGCAACCAAGCGGACCTCTTGGCCAGAACTACTTACCCGTGAGCAAGGCAAACCGCTTCAAAAAGCAATTGGGGAGGTGGGAGAAACTGCAAGCTTCTTCGAAGAAATAGCTGGCCAGTCCATCCCGTGCGACATTCTAAAAGATGACACTCAGGAGAGAATAGAAGTTCGGCGCAAGCCGTTTGGTGTCGTGGCGGCGATTCTTCCGTGGAACTTTCCTCTCATGATGGCTGCTTGGAAAATTGGACAAGCGCTCCTCACCGGGAACACGATTGTGTTGAAGCCGTCCCCTTACACCCCTCTGTCAACACTGAAGATGGGCGAGCTCTTGCTCGACGTGCTGCCTCATGGCGTGCTCAACATCATTTCGGGAGGCAATGATCTTGGCGCAGTGATCACCACAAATCCCTTTGTCCGAAAAATCTCCTTCACGGGTTCGGTGGCAACGGGCAAAAAAATCGCTCAGGCTGCAGCAGCTGATCTCAAACACGTGACGCTGGAACTCGGAGGCAACGACCCGGCGATTGTCCTGCCAGACGTCGATATCGACCGCATCGCGGAAGAGGTGTTTTGGAACGCTTTTAACAACTGCGGACAGGCCTGCATTGCCATAAAACGCGTGTATGTGCATGAAGACATCTATCCGAAGATGGTGGAGGCGCTGGTGAATCAGGCGAGAAAAGCAAAAATGGGAGATGGGTTTGATCCTGCAGTGCAGATTGGCCCGCTTAACAATCGAATGCAGTTCGAGCGCGTTTTTGATCTGGTCGACGACGCTAAAAGGTGCGGCGCGCGGATGGCGATAGGCGGCAATCCGCGCCCTGGTTCAGGCTATTTTTTCGAGCCGACAATTGTCAAGGATATCAGTGACGGCACGCGTCTAGTTGATGAAGAGCAGTTTGGTCCTGTGCTGCCCGGTTCTTCCCTATCGAGACATCGAAGATGCCCTGAAACGAGCCAACGCGACTCACTATGGACTGGGCGGTTCGATCTGGACAAATGACCTGGACAGGGGGATAGAACTTGCAGCAAAGCTTGAGTGCGGAACGGGCTGGGTGAATCAGCACTCCACACTGGACTTCTCGGTGCCGTTTGGCGGAACGAAATGGTCTGGAATTGGCCACGAACTCGGCTCATGGGGGCTAGAGGGCTACACCCAACTACAGGTGGTTCGTGCTGCAAAGGGGTAACGTGAATTGAGGCGGATCTGCCTGGCCACTATATTCTTGAAATGATATCAATCCCCGAACACAGCGAAGAGCCCCGTTAAGCGTTACGAACGGTGAAGCAGTTGGTTGCCTTGCAGATGACGGCCGGCGCGAGTCGCCGCCTCTTCGCAGATTTTCTCAACAAGCGTAAAGAGGAGAACACATGGCCAAGATCCTTGTTCACCTGACCGCGGGACCCGAAGACCCCACGCGCGCGGCGCTCGGATTTCTCGTAGCAAGGGCGGCCCTCGAAGAAGGCCACTCGGTCAGCCTATTCCTAGCAGGCGAGTCAGTACAGCTGTTCCGCGGAGCGGTACTCGACAACCTCGTTGGCTTGGGTACCGGAAAACTGCGTGAGCACTTCGATGCTCTTGTCGCCGGTGGCGCCCGATTCTACATGTCGGGCATGTCAGCAAAGGCACGAGGGCTGACGGAGGCCGAGATCGCTGGCAAGCCCGCGGAGTTCGCGATGCCCAACGTTCTTGTCAGGCTATCCCTCGAACACGATCGCATGTTCACGTACTGAGCACCGTGGGCCAAGTCAAACCCCCAGTGCGGGCGCGGCGGCACAAGAAGGGCGTCCGTAGGCGGCCGCTAGGCGTTTGACCGACTGGCCCTTGGGAAAGCGGGATGGCTCTTGAGCCGCTGGATCTGTGCGACATGCCTTTCCATGTGGTAGCGGAGAAACTCCAGCCTCTGTCGAGCGTCCAAGGGTCCTGAGATGAAGTGGGGGAACAGGATGTCCTGAAGAGGTTTCCCGCGCAGACACGCTCCGAGATCTGCGAGCAGGGGATCAGGGAAAGCAACGCGGATCGCCAAAAACGCATGGGTCCGCCAATATGCGGTGTGGCAATAGACGGGGCCTTCTCCTTGGGTTTCCAGGTTTCTTCGATGATCTGCTCGATCTTCTTCCCACGGTGCGGGCGGTCGCCCGTCCATCCCTTTCCTGCACGCAGGTCGTCCGCCGCCGACCAGATCTTCGCGATGCCTGACATTTCTGCGAGGTAGAGATGCTCCAGCACCTCCGTGCACGACCAACTCTCTTCGGCAGTCTTGAACGCCGCCTGGCTTTCCGCCATGTCAGCGACCGATTGAAGCACAAGGCTTCTTGCAGCCTCAACCTGAGAAAGGAGCTCGCCTACCTCATCGCTCACAACTTGCCTCTGTACGCCGTGCGAACGTCTTTTCTTTCATCGAGCAAATGTAATGAATGTGAGAATCCCAGCCAACTGCGGAGTGCGCCCCCGAACTTCGTTCTTAGGGGGCGTTCCCGAGCCTCCTAACTACAGCTTGGGTAATTAAGGTGCGCGTCCGCTCGGTGTGCGGCGGTCAACGTCATCATGTCGCGCCCTCTGGTGTGCTAGGTGATTTCCAGGCGTACCCGCCACAGGCCCGCTGTCAGCCTCGTCGCTTGGCGCCCCGCCGTTAGCCGCTGAGAGTTATACCCTTGCGGTTGGCCAGTTCGCGCACAAGTTTGGTGGCGTTGAATCCCAACAGCGCGCGCTGCCCACAGGCGCTCCTCATAGAGGCAGAGCGTGCAGAGGGACGGTTGAACCCATACCTGGAGCTCTTGATGGTGCCGATCCCCGCCTCCACCATTGCCCTTTCCCTGACCAGCCGGTCGCGAACCGCCCCGTTCACAGACCACTGTGTACGTCCACGGGGGGCCAGTCCCACATCCTTGACCCCCAGCTTCTTCAAGTCGGAGACATTCTGTGCGCTGTATCCACCACGGTCGTAGGTGTAGGCCAGCGGCGCCTCGCCAAATAACGCGATGTGGTCCTCGACGGCTCGCAATGCGAACTTCGTGTCCTGCAACTCGTAGCGATCCTGGGCCAGCCTGGCCAGAAGGTAGCCACCCGACAGTCGCGTGATGCCCCAGCTCAGCCCGAACTCCACCGTCTTGCCGGCTTTGCCGCGCACGATGCTGTAGAGTTGCGGGATATGCAGACTGATAATCTTGCCGCTGGCCACGTAACCCGTGCGAATCCAGTAGCGGATCTGCGGCAGCAGTTTGCTCATTGTTTCGCACAACTGCACCAGCTTGCTCTTGGCCACGATCGCCTGTTTGCGTAGCTTTGCGTGCTGTGCGGCAGGGGCGCCCAACGCTTCGCCCAGATTCTCGTTCAATTTCTCGACGATGGCGACCATCTGTCTCATCACCCGACTCTAAGAGGGGTGCGCAGGGGATCAGGATCTTTCGCAATATGCGCTGCAAGTGCGACTGTTGCAGGTCCTTTGTGCACCATCACGCGGCTGATCCGTGGTACATCTGATACGGGCTCATGAGCGATCCCGTTCGCGGTGCGTCAAGTCTCACGGGCAATCCGCCCCGGAAGACTCGCCGGTTCCCATCTGTGGATATCTGTTTTCAGTTGCCGTCAAGAAAGTGGAGTTTCCAGGTCTTTGCAGATTTTCTTGGCGAGAAAGTCGTTGATCTCGCCGTGTCTGGGGACAGTCGAGATCTTCTTCTTGCTGCGGTTTACGAATACTGAGTGCTTCCCTCCTTCTCGAAGCAACTCACACCCATTCTTTTCCAGGTGGCGGATCAGATCTTTGCGGTTCACTCAGATATGATTTGAAATGCTTCCCGAATTACATCGCGGCCGGCAAGGTCTTCCTCGGCAAGTTGACGATTGGCTTCAAGTACAAGCCGTACGGCCTCTCTCAGATTGTCTCTCACCTCTTCCAAAGTCGCGCCCTGAGTATTGGCACCGGGCAATTCCTCGACGAATCCGATATACCCTTGGGGCACTCTCTGAAAAATGGCCGTCAATGACATGTCAACTCCTTCATGGGACTTTAGCCGTTTTCCTGGATCTCGCCAAGATCAGCCGGGCGGAATGGGCCTGCCAGAGACCGTTGTAGTCCAGGGGAACCAGGCTCAAGACGCTGATCTTTGCGCATCAGTGAAACGAAGCAGCGACATAGAAGTGATCGCCTCCGGATTCACGATCGTGCCGGTCAATGTAGTCTTTCCAGAATGCGGACGAACGACGCCGAGGACTTTCTGAAGTCGTTCAAGCCACAACGTCGGCAAGGATGCGACTGCGTTCCGCGGCTGATGCCTTGGCGTTCGAATCCACGGCGGGCCTGCTGCTAACGGTGAGGGCGCCCTCGGCCCAGGCGCCCCCCGCCGCCACGGTCTTAGAAGCTCACAGCCTCCTTCCCGTCTTCCTCCTGCTCCTCCGGTGCGACTTCCGCCTGCGCGTCGCTTTCCTGGTCCTTCCCGTCGGGGTCCGCCTTCTTCTGGGGCTTGAACTCCACGTGCTCCGCGACGATCTCCACCCGCGAGTGTGGCTTGCCATCCGGGATCCGTCCAGCGGTCCTGCTTCAGGCGGCCGACCACTCGCACGCCCCGGCCCTTCTTGAGGTATTCCCCGCACACCTCCGCGAGCCGCGTCCACGTGGAGACGTCGAAGAAGGAGACCTCCTTCTGGAACTCGTCGTCCTGCTTCCAGGAGCGGTTGCACCCGACCGAGAATTTGCAGACGGCCGTTCCCTTGGGCGTGTAGGAGAGCTCGGGGTCCCTCACCAGGTTGCCCTCGATGAGAATGGAATTGAGATTGTTCATGCTTTCCTCCTCGTGTCCTCTAGTACAGGGCAACGGGCCCGCTGATTCATACCGCCTTTCGGTTGATCTGGCGGGAAAAATCGCATACGTTTTCCCCATGGCGGAGCTGGAACTAAGAATCAGCGGAGATTGGATCGAGCTCAAAGGAAAATCGAACGATTTCCACGCGCTGATCGACATGCTGGGCATCCCGTCGTACGAGCTCAAGGCGGCGGCGGAGAAGCTTCGGCATTCCGTGGAGCAGGGGATCGTCGAGTTCAAGCGTACGCTGCTCATGCCGGTCCTGGTCGCCCTGGAAACCGCCCGCTACAAGTCCCTCGCGGGCCAGGAGATGACCACGCATGAGAAATCCCTCGCCGTGCTCCTGCTCGCCATCCTCCTCCAGCGGCTGCTCTGCACGGAGGTGCTTCCCCTCAGCCGTGAACCGGATGAGAAGCGCAGCTTCGGCGTGGAGTCGATGCAGGTGGGGGCGATCCTCGCCGACGTGAATGCGCGGATCAAGAGAAATCCCGCGCTGCGCTCTCACGCGGCCATCAAGAACATCCTGATGCAGGTGCAGCGCTACAATGCGGAGAACAAGAAGATGCGCGAGCTCGTGCCCACCATCAAGCCCGAGATGCGCAAATCCTTTCTGACGAATTTCACCCGGACGTTCGAGGAGATCATCGGAAGCATCCGGCGTCACTACGCCTCCCTCCTGCAGGAGCAGGCGGACACGGAAAAAGGGAGCCGTGACGGTTTTCACCTGGTCTCTGCTGCCCCTGAAGGAGCTCGCCCCCCTCCTTGCCAGCCAGGCCCGGGAGGTCGCGCGCATTCGTTCCACGCTCGCGCACGCGCGGGATGAAAAATACAAGACGCGCGAGGTCCTCGTGCGCCTCTATGACGGGCGGCAGGCCGTGCTGAAACTGATCGAGGAGGAGCTCAAGGTCTATCGCAGGATCTGCCAGCAGGCCCTGCAGTATGATCTGGATGCGTGCTCACTCGCCGTCGCAACGGGCTTTCGCGACGAGATCGTGGCCATCCTGGACAAACAAGGCAGGCGGGAGGAGCCGGCGTAGGGGCTCGGGAGCCAGCGGAGTGCCGCAGCCGGGCTGGCGGACTACCGCGGATGGATCAGACGTCCTCGATGCCGACCAGGCGCAGGTGCCCGTCGCGGTACACGTGCTTGAACCGGAGCTCCTTTCTGCGGGAAATGAACACAAGCTCTCCCTCGGCGAGGTAGAAGTCGTCCAGCTCCCTCTCCACGTCCAGCGAATAGTAGCGGGTGAGATATTCGAGGAGCCCGTCGAGGTTGATCTGCTCGAAATGCTCGACCAGGCGGTTGAAGACCTCCCGACTTCCCGCCCGCTCGAGGAAGTACATCTTCTGAGCCATGAAGAAGATGATGTGGTCCCGCGTGTGCTCCATGGTCACTTCTATGATCGACATATCCACCCGATAATCTCCAATGAAAAATCCCCCGCGTGCCGCCCAAAATGTCCCGGTGTACCGTGACGGCGCTTTCCTGCTATACTGTCCCTGGAGGACCGTGATGGCGAAGGGATTCAGTCTCGAGATCGATCCGTGGGTCTACCGGGCCAAGTTCCAGGAGGACGGCGGCTGGACGGAGGAGTATGTCGAAAAGCCGCACCTCAGCCCCGAGTGAGGAGGCCGCGCTGCCCGCTTCCGAGAAGGCCGAGTTGCTGCTGAGACGGAACAACTTCGCCGACCTCCCCCTCGTGAACTACACGACCCAGTACGGAATGGGGTGCTTCGAAGGCCTGAAGGCCTTCCCCCAGCCCGACGGCTCGCTGAAGCTGTTCCGACCGGATGAGAACGGGAAGCGCATGGAGGCCTCCATGAAGGGGCTGTTCATGCCCGGATTTCCCGCCGACATGTTCCTGACCGCGGTGCGCACGCTGGTCGGCAGGAACAAGTGCATCGGCTTTGCCCCGTCGTACGACCCCGCGTGGGCCGCCGACTGATTTCGTGCAGGGCAGCGCCGTGTACATCCGTCCCTTCACCTGCGCCGAGCCGGGGATCGGGGTGGGGATCAGCAGGAGTCCCTGGGTGATCGTCATCACCACGCCGGTGGGCTCGTACTTCAAGCCGGGAAATACCAAGGCCGTGACGACGCGGAGGGTCCGCGCGAACCCCGGCGGCACGGGGTGGATCAAGGCGGACTCCAACTACGTCACCAGCGCCCTCGCCAAGAAGGAAGCGGAGCTGGCCGGGTACATGGAGGCGGTCTTCCTGGACGCCCGGGAGCACGCCTACTTCGAGGAAGGCTCCTCCTGCAACATCTTCTTCGTCATGAAGGACGGCACCCTCGTGACCCCCAGCCTGGAGGACACGATCCTCCCCGGCATCACGCGCAAGAGCATTCTCATCCTCGCGCACGAGAAGGGGCATGACGACGGAGGAGCGGCCGCGTGTCGGTGAAGGAGGTGTTCGCCAACGCGAAGGAATGCTTTGTCTCGGGCACCGCCGCGGGGATCACCTCCATCGAGTCGATCACGCACGAGGGGAAAGAGGCCGTGTTCTGCGGGACGCGCGATGGGCGAGGTGACCGGCGTGCTCCTGAAGACCCTGAAGGGGATCCAGTACGGCGCGCTGCCGGACACCCACGGCTGGATGTTTCCCGCGATTCCGACTCCCCCCGGTCTTAGCCCGCATTTCTCATACTCCGACTATGAAAAGGCCTTTCGCTCCGGTATAGTTGTCGTGCAAACAACAAATTACACCGAGAGAGAAAGGCCAAACGATGCAGACAGACTGTACAGCGGACCTGTTCGGATTTCAAGACCTGGGATCCAGAAAGGTGGTCGCTGGCTTTGACGGCGGGATGATCAGTTCGGATGCCGGTGGATTGCTTCTTCGCGAAGTCGCCATTACGACGGATCTCGTTCGTCAGTTCTCCGGCTGCTTTCTGGATTACCGCAATCAGCGTTTCGTCGAGCATAGCGTGCAGGAACTGGTCAGCCAGAAGGTTCTGGGTCTGTGCCTGGGATATGAAGATGTTGTCGACCATGACATGCTGCGCTTCGATCCGCTGTTTGCCACGCTGTGTGGCAAGGAAGATCCCAGCGGTGAAAGCCGAACCCACGCGCGGGACAAGGGCAAGGCCTGTGCCGGCAAGAGCACGCTGAATCGGCTGGAGACCTGCGAAGGGTTCTGGGGTATCGACGGGACCAAGAAAATCGTGGCAGACACCCGGGGGATCGAACAGTTTTTCGTGAAAGCATTCCTGAACAATCATCCCGGTCGGCCCAAGAGGATCGTGCTGGATCTGGACGTGACGGACAACGAGCTGCATGGAAAACAGGAGGGACGGTTCTTCCACGGCCACTATGACTGTTACTGCTACCTGCCGCTGTATATCTACTGCGGCGACGACCTGTTGTGCGCGAAGCTTCGCACGGCCGATGTGGATCCCGCCGAAGGGGTAACGGAAGAGTTGGATCGGATCGTGGGGTTGATCCGTAATCGGTGGAAGCACGTTGAGATCGTCATTCGGGGCGACAGCGGATTCTGCCGCGAGGAGCTGATGCGCTGGTGCGAAGAGCATGGAGTGTTCTATATCATTGGCCTGGCGAGAAATACCCGCCTTGTCGCACGAATCAAGAAGCACCTGCACCGTAGCTGCGCCGAGCATGCCCGAACTGGCTTGGCTGCTCGCAGGTACCTCAGCTTCTACTATCGGACTCGAAGGAGCTGGAGCAGGAACCGCCGCGTCATCGCGAAGGCCGAGTACACCGAAGGCAAGGAGAATCCACGCTTTGTCGTGACCAATCTCCCGCGCCAGTTGCGATACTCCGCGCGGGAGCTCTACGAGGATCTGTACTGCCCCCGCGGCGAGATGGAAAACCGTATCAAGGAGCAACAGCTGTACCTGTTCGCGGACCGCAGCTCCTGCATGAAGATCGGGGCCAACCAGTTGCGGCTTTGGTTCTCGGCGATGGGCTATGTGCTGATGAACGAGCTGCGGCGACGAGCGTTGCGCGGCACCGAGTTTGCCGAGGCCACCTGCCAGACGATCAGGCTGAAGCTGTTCAAAATTGGTGGCTTGGTGCGGGTAAGCGTTCGACGGGTTGCAGTAAGCCTGTCAACCGGCTATCCGTATCGGGAGCTCTTCATGACCGCCTATCGTGCACTCCGCGGTCCACATCCGCTTCAGTGCTGATAAAGAGTCGACCGGGGTTGGAGAACTGGACACGATAGGGAACGTCTGTCCCTGGGCGGTCATAATTCCGCCTTCAAACCGGCAGGAAAGCTCGAAAACGCAATCGACAGCCTCAGTTCCCAGCAAATCCGGCAGAGCAGGTTCGTTCGCAACCATGCAGACTCGAATGCGCCCCTTGAAAGATATTTACCCGACAACGGGCGCCGCGGTATGAGAAATGCGGGCTAGGGGCTCGCTTTCGTCCATCCTTGGACTCGCTCGCCCTCGGCATCCCTGCCTACGGACCTGGCGGCTCACAGGCTTTGCGCCTGGAGGTCCTTGGGAAGCTCCTTGAAGATCTGCAGCACGAAGCCGGTGAGAGGGTAGAGAATGCCCTTCATATTGAATGAAGGAAGGCTCCGCGTTTCGCTTCGCTGGACCGTGTCCGGAGCACGCGCCAGTGAATCGGCGATCTGTGCGGCCGCGGTGAGATAGACCAGGGCTTCCGACCTCTTCTTCCGGTCCCCCGTCCTCTCCGAGAGCCTGATCATCGTCACCCCGAGGTTGTTGTTCACTTTCACGAGATTGTCCATCAGCGCGCGGTGCTCCGGCACCTCCAGCGGCAGCAGGTTGCCGATCGCCGTCTTTTTGGTCTCCAGCCGGTCCAGCAGCCCCAGGTAGTACCCCTGCGCGGCGAAGTAGTCGCCCCGCTGGAAGAAGCAGTTTCCGAGCGCAAACAGGAGGTTCACGGGCACCCGGGCAAGCGGCGGCGCGGGACCCGCGGGAGCGCTTTCTGCGGCGGCACCCGGTTCACCGGGAGCGGCGGAAGCCGGCTCTTCGTTGCCGCTGGGATAGGCCGATTGATCCTCCGTGGACGCAAAGCTCGCCAGGGCTCCTTTGTAGTCCTGCCCCTTGTACTGGATATAGCCGATCTTGTAGCTCAGCCCGGGGTCCGTGAATTGGTTGGCAATCGCGTTCTGATACTCTACGCCCGCGTTCGCCAGATCGCCCTGGACATAGTAGTAGAGATCTCCGAGCGCCGCGTAGGGACGGCCGAACAGCTTGTCTTGCCCGATGAGCTTCATCTTCTGGTTCTGCTCGACGAGGCTGATCGCCGTCTGCAGGTCTTTCTCCGCGTCAATGAACTCGCCGCTCCTGTAAGAGAGCTCTCCCCTCCTGGTGTACGTGTCGATCTCGATGGCCAGTCTCTTGCGGGTGAGCGGATCCGTGTTTTTCATGCTCCGCACCACCGCGTCCAGCGCCAGCTTCTCGTCCCCCGGTGCTTTCACGATCCTGTAGTATCGCGCAAGATTGTAATGCACCTCGGCAAGCCCCGGTTTTACCTTATCGGCCCTGAAGAGCACGTCCTGCGCGTACTCCAGCCGGCGGTGGTCCACCAGGTATCCGCCGAGCTCGGCGAATGCCTCTGGATCAACCTTGACTTCGGGCCGGGAGGCGTAATAGACGCGGAGCCTCTCCACCTCCTCTGCGTTGTCCGTGCGGATGAAGAACCGCAGCATGCGGAAGAGCAGGTCGTCCTTGACTCCGTATTTCTCGATCAGCGTCGCGTAGGAGAGCCTCGCGGCCTCGAACTTCACCGGGGCCCTCTCTCCCCATTCCATGTCGTTGTCGCCGGTGGCGAGAAGCGCATCGTAATCGTACACCTTCCGGTCGAGGAGGCGCTTGAGAAGCGTGTCGGCCTTCTCATAGTCGGCGAGCCGGGTGGATTCCATGCGCGCGTAGTCCAGTATCCCCTTCCTGTCGTTCCCGAATCGGCGCAGGAGGTCATCGTATTTCTCTTCCGCCAGCACGTACTGTCGCTTGTCGGCAAAGCCTTCCGCGTAGCGGTAGAACCAGCCCTTCATTGGCCAGACATTTGCCGCGCGCGCGAATCTTTCATTGGCAAGGGTGAACCTGTCGTTGACGATCTGGACGTAGCCTGCCCGGTAGTTGGTGAACGCATAGAGGGGCCTGTAGACTAAGCGGGAGCCAAAAAGATAGAGCAGACCGACGACGAGGGCGGTCAGCGCGACCACGCGCAGGAGCGGGAAGATGTTCTGCCGGAAGGCATAGGCAAAGGTGCGTTGCTCGGCTTCGAACGCGACCCCCGTCTTCTTCTCATACCCCGCGGGGATGCGGATTCGCTTTCCCGAAATGCGCCCCGCCAGCGTGGCGATCTCAAGCGCGCTCGCGCCCTCGAGCAGGAGAGAAATGAGCTTCGAGAGATCGGCTCCCGTCGCCTTGCCTTCCCCAATGAGGTCCTGTACCGCGACCTTCAGGTTCCGGGGAAGCGCTTCGAGAGCCCTTTTCAGCCGGGCGAACTGTTCGGGTGTGAGCTCGATTTCCCCTTCGGCGCCCGGAAGCTCCTCGGGCGCCGCGGCAGGACGCGCGGCAGCAGGGCGGCGCGGCTTCGGAGCCGGTCGCGCGGGCTCCTCGCGCACCGGCGCGGCGGGCGCGATCGGCGCAAGCCCGGGCGCGCCGAACTGCTCGGCGGATTCGGGGAGACTGAACTCGTCAAGGTTGAGGTCTCCGAGACTCTCCTCCCCGAGGCTTTCCATGCCCGGCTGCTCCACCGCTCCCTCCGGAGCCTCGATGGAAGGCGGCGGCGCCAAATCCGCCGGCGCCTCGAAGGGCTCCGCTCCAGGCTCCGGCATCTCTGAAATGTCGCCAGGAGCGACCGAGAATCCCGTTGCGGTATCGAGGTCGAAGCCTCCGGCAGAAGGGATCTCGGCAGGCGCTTGCGGCTCCGGCTCGCCGAATGACGGCTCGGAGGGTGCCTGCGGCTCCTCGAATGATGGTTCGGAGGGCGCGGGCTCCGCGGACGGCTCGCCAAAGCTCAGCGCATCCAGGTCGGGAAGCTCGATGCTTTCACCGAGCGCACCGGGGGGCTCGATCTGCGGGGGCGCTTCGGGCTCAGCGCTTTCAGGTGTTTCCAGTGAGAACGAGCCGAAGTCTTCGAAGGATTCAGCACCGGCTTCCGGGGCGGCGGGCTCACCGCCCGGCGCGGTTTCGCTCTCGATCTCTTCCGGAACAACCTCCATCTGGGAAATGTCGGCTTGCAGCCCCTCGGGCTCGCCTTCGGGAAAGGTGAAGGCTTCTTCCTCAGGGAGCGGGGCAGCGGGCGGAGTCTCCTGGGGTGCAGGCGTCTCCAGATCCTCGATTGCGCTCGGCTCTGTCTCTTCAGCGAAAAGGGATGCGAAGTCGAGAGCGTCGCCTGCCTCCGGCGCTGCCGGCTCCCCGGCTGCCGGCTCCCTCGGCTCCTCTGTCAGGCTGCCCCCGGCTCCGGCTCTTCTGCCAGCTCAGAGAGGCCTCCGAAAACGTCCTGCAGCCCCGCCTCTTCTTCCGCCGGAGGCTCCGCCGCCACGGGTCCGGGCCCCGCCAGCTCGCCGGGAAGTGCCTCCTCATCCATCGGGAGAGAATCGAGGGGCTCGCCCTCCGGCTCCGGGATTTCCTCGCCGGGAGCCGAGATCTCTTCTATGGTTTCCGACCTGGCCTCGCGTATTGCGGGCTCGTTGCCGAGGGAATTGAGCACCTGCGTAAACTTTTCAATGTCCTCGGGGCGCGGCATGCCTCTCCTGCATCAAATGTCGGTAGGACGAGGACGCACCATAACTCAAGCGTCCCGCCATTCCAGCCGAAACCTATTATAAGCAAAAGCACCAGGACGTCCACAGTGAAGAGCGAAGGTACGCGCAGCGAATCGAGGACTCCGGCACTCGTCCGGGCAAAACGCGCATTCAGGAAGGGCGCGTCGCTTTTGGGCTGCGCTCTGTGGGCGTGCATGTTCCTGTGCGCCGGCCCCGTATTTGGAGTGAACCCCCAGACCCTGGACATCGCGGTGAGGTCTCTGGCCGCTGCCCAGGCGCCGCGCATGGTGGAGGACGTTCTTCTTCTCACCCTCAAGCCGGGGACGCGGACCCGATTCGTGGGTGCGCGGTTCGCGCACGAATCCTGGAAAGTCCTTCATCCTTACGCCGTGAACGAAAGCGGCGTGTTCGTTCTGGACTACCCGGTGCCGGAAGGCGTGCGGGAGATTCGCTACAAGATCGTTGTCGACGGGCTCTGGATGGCAGACCCGACCAATCCACGTGTCGACACCGACGCGGTAGGAAATGAGGTTTCAGTATTTACGCTGGAGAAGGAGCCCGTCCGGCTGATCCTCAACCCGCGCAGGGAAATCGACGGGGGAATCACCTTCCTCTTCCGCGGAGCGCCCGGCAAGCGCGTGTCCATTGCGGGGGATTTCAATTTCTGGGATCCTTTTGTCGACACCCTGGTGGAAACAACCCCGGGGATGTACCGCATCACCCTGCGGGTCCCCGCGGGAGAACACTGGTACTTCTTTTTCACCGAGGGCCGCAGGATACTGGACATGTTCAATCCTGAAACCGGCGTGGACCCTGACGGCAACATCGTCAGCTATTTCTCCTCGTCGTAAGACTCCGCACCCGGAAAAGCTTTTCCCCATGCGTCCAGCCACAGCATCGAGTGAAGAGGGTTGCGCGGCCTCCGTTGCGGCGATGCGCCCGTCCGGGGATAGCCGACCGCGATCAGGCACACCACCTGCACGTGCCACGGCACTCCCAGCGCCCTTCGCGCCGCGCGGCGGTTGAACCAGCCGATCCAGCACGTCCCCAGACCGAGCTCAGCGGCCTGCAGCACGAGGTGTTCCCCCGCGATTCCGCAGTCGAGCTGGTACATGGCCCGATCCTTGATCGATTTTCCGGCCTCGATGAGGCCCGTTCTCTCCGCGCACAGCGCGACGAGAAGCGGGGCCCGGGCCGCGAACCGCGTGGGGGAGAAGATCCCGGAGAAACACGCGCGGGAAAGCGCCTCTCGCGCCGCGGGGCTCTTCACCGCGACGAACCGCCACGGCTGGGCGTTCTGCGCGGAGGGCGCCCGGCGCGCGGCCTCGACAATGGCGAGGATGTCAGCGTCCGGGATGGCGCGCTCCTCGTAGCGGCGGACGCTGGAGCGGGAAAGCACGAGCCTGCGGAACGGGGACAGGCTCACCCGGCCGCCGCCCTGCTTCTTTCTTCATCCTGGAGCCTGTGGATGGTGTCGTACCACTTCAGAGCGCTTTCATTGCGGAAAGGGATGCGGTACAGCTTGCCCCCGCAGGTGAAATGCAGCTTGTCCCCCGGGTCCACCGACAGCGCCGCTATGGCGCGCAGCGGCGCGGCCAGCGGGATTCCGATCCGGGTGCGGAATACCAGCCGCCGGCTTGTCAGGAACGCACGTCCAAACGCGAATACGCGCAGGTTGGGAAACTTCTCCTGCGTGAAGAGGAAACGCGGCCGTGAGATCAGGTAGATCTGCTCATCCGCGGCAAGCCCGAGACGCACTTCGCTGCGGATGGGGTTCAGCGGCATGCAGCGGATCCTGCGCGTAGTACTCGGGCAGCGGCGTCCACCCGCCCTCTGCCTTGCCATTTTCGTCCGCCAGGGCGAGCCGGCAGCCAATATCGATCACCCACGTGGAGAAGCAGCTTGAGCATTCGATCATGTTCGTGCTGAACGGCCGCACGAGCTTCAGCCCTTCCTGCGTGCCGCAGCTGGGACATCGGTACAGCACCCGCGTGATATTGACGGCAAGCCCCTTCTGGTTGTTGCGGGAGGCGTCGACGGGAAGCTCGAAGTCAGGGGTTTTGATGACCGCCGCGATGTCAGCAAGGATCCTGTCGTCATCCGAGGGAATCGCGGCAGGATCGTACAGGAGGGAAAACACGCCGCGCACGGGCACGCGTCGCAGCGTGCGGGCCCAGCGCGGATAGGCGAGGTAGGCGCCTTCGAACCGGCAGACATAGACCGGCACCGCCAGCTTCCTGATGAGCTTGGCGATCCCGTAGTACAGCGGCTGGTTGCTCCCGTCCCACGTGCGCACCCCCTCGGGAAATACCCCGATCAGGCCGCCCTTCTCCGACGATGGTGAAGATGGAGCGCAGCGCGGCGAGGTCGGAAGCGGCCTTGCGCTTGGGGAACGCGCCGAACCAGCGGATGAGCATTCCCAGCGCGCGCTTGCGGAAGAGGTCTTCCGTGGCCGCGAAGTAGACGGGCCTCCGCAGCATGGCGTAGACCCAGATCGGGTCGAAAAGGGTCGGGTGGTTGGCAAGGATGATCCCTGCCCCCGACCGGGGAACCGTCTCCACGTCCACTGGCTGAGCTGGAAGTAGCGTAGGATGAACCCGCGCAGGAGGCCGGTCATGAGCCGGTAGAAGATGCGATTCACAAGCCGCGGCTTGCGAAGGCCCAGCGCGGGAGCGTTCGTCTCGGCCATCGAGTGAGAAGATAACCAAACAGGGCTGGCGGGCGCAAGCGCAGCGGCCTCGCGGCCAGCCGCGAGCCCGCGCCGGCACGGCGCTCGCACGCTGCTCAGCTGCAGCCCGTGGTGGATCCGCAGGTGTCGCAGCGCATGCAGGTGCCGCTGCGCACGAGGGTGAAGTGGCCGCAGACGGGGCAGGGGTCCCCCTCGTAGCCCTTCATCTTGGCCACGTGCACCTCGTTGTCCAGCGCCACCACCTCGCCGTGGCCGTTGCTGTCGTGCGTGCGGCGCTCGCCGTTCCTGTTCGTGGTCGTGGCGATCAGGTCGTCGGGCTTCACCTGCACGAGGTCGGTCCTGCCCAGGTAGGAGAGGGCGAGGTCGCGGAAGATGAAGTCCAGCACCGAGGTGGTCATCTTGATGTGGTCGTGGCCGCTCACCATGCCGTTGGGCTCGAAGCGCGTGAAGGTGAAGGCGTCCACGTACTCCTCCAGCGGCACGCCGTACTGCAGGCCCAGGGAGACGGCGATGGCGAAGCTGTTCAGCAGGGAGCGGAAGGCCGCGCCTTCCTTGTGCATGTCGAGGAAGATCTCCCCCAGGGTCCCGTCCTCGTACTGGCCGGTGCGCAGGAAGATGCTGTGGCCGCCGATCTTCGCCTTCTGCGTGTAGCCGAAGCGCTTGGCGGGCAGCGGGTTGCGCTTCTTGCCGCGCGCCGTGGGGGAGAGCGCCAGGCCGATGCCCTCGTCCCCGGATTCCTTGCATGATGGACGAGCACGGCCGCGGCCGCGGCGTCGGAGCCCGGGCATGAGCGAGGACAGCGGCTGGCTCAGCTTCGACCCGTCGCGGTACAGGGCGATGGACTTGAGCATCTTCCTCCACGACAGCAGGTAGGCGCCCTTGATGTCGTCGATGGTCGCGGAGGAGGGCATGTTGATGGTCTTGGAGATGGCCCCGGAGATGAAGGGCTGCACGGCGGCCATCATCTCGATGTGCGCCTTCCAGGGGATGGAGCGCTTCCCGATCTTTCCGTTGGGAGAGGCGGTGTCGAATACCGCGTAGTGCTCGGGCTTCAGGTGCGGGGCGCCCTCGATGGTCATGGTGCCGCAGGCGTACAGGTCCGCCGCCTCGATGTCCGCCGCCGAGAAGCCGAGGTGGGCGAGCAGGTTGAAGCCGGTCTGGGAGAAGGTGGTTTCGGGGATGCCCAGGGTGTCGGCAGAGAAACTCCTTTCCCAGGACGTGCGGGCATGAAGGAGAAGGCGGTGGAGAACGCGTTGGCCAGGGAGGCGTTCACCTTCTCGATGGCCTCGTCGGTGAATCCCTTTGCCGCGGAGCCTCTCGGAGGAGACACCGGGGGCGCCGTCCAGGGTGCCGTGGCCGAGGCAGTAGCGGACGATGTCCTCGATCTGCTCATCCGTGTAGCCGAGCCTGCGGAGCGCCGGCGGCATGGAGGAGTTGATGATCTTGAAGTATCCGCCCCCGGCGAGCTTCTTGAACTTCACGAGGCTGAAATCCGGCTCCACGCCCGTCGTGTCGCAGTCCATGACGAGGCCGATCGTGCCCGTGGGCGCGATGGCGGTGACCTGCGCGTTGCGGTAGCCGTACTTTTCTCCCAGGGCGAGCGCCCTGTCCCACGCCCTGCGCGCCGCCGCCATCAGGTCCGGCGGGCAGAACAAGGCATCGATGGGCTGGGGGACCACGGAGAGGCCCTCGTACTCATCAGGGGCCGCGCCGTATGCGGCCCTGCCGTGGTTGCTGATGACGCGAAGCATGTCGTCCCGGTTCGCCAGGAACCGAGGGAAGGGTCCCAGCTCGGCGGCCATTTCCGCGGAGGTTGCATACGCCTCCGCGGAGAGGATGGCGGAAATGGCGGCCGCGATGGCCCTGCCTTCCGCGCTGTCATACGGGATGCCCATGACCATGAGGAGAGTGCCGAGGTTTGCATAGCCGAGCCCCAGGGTGCGGAAGTCGTAGCTCTTGCGCGCGATTTCCCGGGCCGGGAACTGGGCCATCAGAACGCTGATCTCCAGCACGATGGTCCAGAGCCGGATGGCATGGCGGAACTCGTCGATCCGGATTTCCGTCTTCTCCGCGTCGTAAAGGTCATGAGATTGAGCGAGGCGAGATTGCAGGCCGTGTCATCCAGGAACATGTACTCGGAGCAGGGATTGGACGCGCGTATATCCCCGTCCTTCGGACAGGTGTGCCAGTCATTGATCGTGGTGTGGAATTGCAGCCCCGGGTCCGCGCACAGCCAGGCAGCGGTAGCGATACGCTCCCAGAGCTCCCGTGCCTTCACCTTCTGGCGGCTCTTGCCGTCCGTGCGGTCCACCAGCTCCCAGGGACCGTCGTCCAGCACGGCCTGCATGAACGCGTCCGTGAGGCGCAGCGAGTTGTTGGAGGACTGGCCGCTCACCGTGTTGTACGCTTCGCTGTCCCAGTCGGTCGTGTACTCCTCGGGCTCGAAGTCCCAGATTCCCTGACCGGCGAGCTGGATCACCTGGTGCACCCAGGAGGCGGGCACTTCGTCCTGGAGCGCCGCGCGAATGGCGCGCTCCAGATCCTTGTTCTTGCGGGGATCGAGATCCTCGGCGCCGTCCGCGCTCCCGCCGTTCTCGGGATGGTGCCGGCAGGCTTCGAGGATGCTCTTCGTATGCCGCTTGAGGATCTTGCCGCCGGTGACCATGGCGGCGACCTTGCGCTCCTCTTCGGCCTTCCAGTCGATGTAGCGGAAGACGTCGGGATGGTCGGCATCCAGGGTCACCATCCGCGCCGCGCGGCGCGTGGTGCCGCCGCTCTTGATCGAGGACGCGGACCTGTCGCTCACCTTGAGGAACGACAGGAGGCCCGAGGACACTCCGCCGCCGCTCAGCGGCTCGCTGGAGGCCCGCAGCTTCGAGTAGTTGGTCCCTGTGCCCGAGCCGTACTTGAAGAGGCGCGCTTCCCGGGTGATGAGGTCCATGATGCCGCCCTCGTTCACCAGGTCGTCATCGATGGAGAGGATGAAACATGCGTGCGGCTGCGGCCGCTCGTACGCGCTGGTGGCTTTCTCCACTTCAGCCGTGTCGGGATTGACGAAGTAATGTCCCTGGGCCGGACCTTTCATTCCGTAGACGGCGAACAAGCCGGTGTTGAACCATTGGGGCGAGTTGGGCGAGCCCATCTGCCGGGCGAGCATGAAGCACATCTCGTCGTAGAAAGCCTGGGCGTCTTCCTCCGTAGTGAAGTATTTGTATCTCTTGCCCCAGTCGGTCCACGTGAACGCGAGCCGGTGGAATACCTGGCGCGCGTCCGTCTCCCCGGCCGTGGTGCCGTCCGGGCGGGGCACGCCGCGTTTGCGGAAGTATTTCTGTGCGAGGATATCGGTCGCTATCTGCGACCAGAACGACGGAACGACGACATTCTCCTGGCGGAATATCACCTTTCCGTCGGGGTTGCGAATCTCGGACGTTCGCGATTCAAAGGATATATCGGAATAGGGGCTTTCCCCGGATCGGGTGAAGCGCCTCTGGATCTCCATAGTTCCCCTCCCCTGGAAATTCGGCGAGACGAATAACTAGTGTAACGGAAACGGCTCTGATAAGGCAAGTGGAAAAATCATTCTTCCCTCCTGACAGTGATCGCATCCCCCCCCGGAGGTCCTCCCGCGGACTGCAAGGCCTGGTCGAGCACGTCGAATGACTTAAGGAAGGAATCGGGATGCTCGGCAAGGAGCCGGGCCGCCAGGCCGGCCCCCGGGCAGACCCGGCGCGCATCCGTGACAGGGTGAGCGCCTGGAATCCCGCGACTGCTTTTCGCTCCTGCTGGAGGAGATAGCTCTGGAACTCGTTCACGACCAGGTAGATGTCGCTCGTGTTGTAGCCCCGGGAGGCCAGAAAACGGAGCCAGACCTGCTTTTCCACCGCAGAGAGGGATGCCCATTCGGCCTGCGTCGCGCTGCGGAACCCGGAAAGCGCGAAAAAAGCGCCGTGGAAGCACTCGTGGGTGAGCAGGAGGTTGCGCAGGACCGGCGCTGAAGTTCGGGCGATGGAGATCACGGATCCGTCTCCGGCGGCGAAGCCGGCATCCGTTTTCCTGAGAATAGCGTTTTGTATGAGGAGCCTGGCCAGCTCCTCCTCCCCTGGTGCCAGTCCGATGCCCCGTTTCTCCGCGGTAGTGAAGAACCGGGCAAGATCGTCTGCCCTGTAATCGTGCGCATTGTAGCCGTGGATCCCGCTCAGGGCAGCGGGGCTCTCGATGGCGCCGGCGTGCCCGGCTTTCTCCACGAAGAAGGCGAGCCTGTTGAAGAGGTCATCCTGCACCGCGTAACTGGCCGTATCGAGGATCAGAACGCTCGGGAATCGATCCCAGGAGAACACCTCGAAGTCCGGTCTGCGCCACGAGGCCCGGTCCCACGTCAGGATGGCCCCCGGGTCCGCGGGAATCGGGGCGTCCACGCGTAGCTGGGAGATAGTCAGGCTCTGAAGAGAACCCTCGAATGTGATGTCGCGGGGGAGGAATTCGATGAAGCCTTTCGCAAAGACCAGCCGGGAGAGCCCGGCCGTGGGGCTTATATCGAAAATCGCGGTCTTTCCATCAGGGGATGCAAAGCTTACCCTTCCCCCCGCGGAATCCGGATCGAGCCCCAGGGAAATGAGCCAGGTGCCCTGCATCATCTTCTCTCTTGTGGCCGCGGATATCCGGGCAGACACGGCGCCCGGCGATGCCGCGAGGACCGCCACGGACCCGTCCACCGTCAATCCATCGCTTTTGATCGCGAATCCGTGGACAAAGGGGGCGGTACCGGCTCCCTCGAGGTCAAGCGACCCCTGCGCCGTGCCCGCGGAGCTCTCCGCGACCTGGAAACCCCAGATCCTGTCACCTTTCGCAAGCGGAACGAGGTAGCGCAGCAGGGTGCCGCTGGAGGGCGGGAGCGGGACGCTTTTCAGCAGGGTGGCGCGGTCGGAGAAGATGCGGAGCGTGCAGTCCGCGATGCTGCTCGTGTATGCGAGCTGGAACGACTGGTTTTCCGCGGGCACCACATGGGGATTCGACAGGCTGTAAACGGGCGAGGCGGGCCGGGCACGGGTCGGCTGAAAGTGCGACTCCCGTTCCCGTGCCCTGGGCGGAGACGCCCTGATCTCTATCGAGACACCCTCCGAGGTCTGGAACGGGAAGCTTTCGAATCGACCCGAGCACCCAAGGACCAGGAGAGCGACGGCCGCCAGGAGCCCGGCGTGCGCCGCTCGGCTCACCCCTCCTCCACGGCCAGAGGCATGAGGCTGCGCACGATATGCTCGGCGATCTCTCTGCGCGCGTCCTTCGAAATCTCCCCGATGGGTCTCATGAAGCTGTCCATCTGGCCGGTGAGGCCGTCAGGCAGCACGGGCAGCGCGGCAATCCGTTCCGACAGCATCCGGTCCGAAGGCTCGAATTGCCGGTTTGCGGCGAACAGAAAACTTGCGACGCAGCGCATCAGGCGCGCGCCTGAGACAAGGAAGAAAAGGTCGTCCGACCTGTGGGCGGCGGCTCCCAGGTCGGAAAGGGCGCGTTCGGCGAGGGAGAACGCGCGCAGCCTGGCCTGCCACCAGAACTGGGGCGGCACGTGCGCGAGCACCGACCGCGCCTCTTCCAGCCACCCGTCACGGCTGAAGAGCACTTCCCCCCGCTCGATCCGGTAGAGCGCGTTCGTGCCGGGCTCGTGGAACACCCATGACTGCTCCGCGATGCGCAGGAGCATCCTGTCCACGTCCGCGGACCGCACGTAGTGCACGCTGGCAGGCAGCTCTTCCAGGAGAAAGCGGTCGATCGCCGCAACGGGTGAGGTCTCGAAAGCCTGCATGTCGGGCAGGAGGCTGCTCCGCGCTTCCATGCCGGGAGGCGCGCCGGCCGTATAAACGTCCAGGTCGATGGTGAAATACGGATCGAAGACTTCTATGTCGGCGGCGTCCCCGAGGAGGACGGCCTGCACGCCTTCCAGCCGCGACAGCCGCTCCGCGAGACTCCCTGCGATCCTGTGCACCTTGCGCTTCATGCGCGCATTGTAACAGGCCCTGGAGGCGCCCGCAAGCGCAATCGTAAGAACACGCAGGCTCGCTCTCGCACATCCCTGTGCTCGCTCGCCCTCGACGTCCCTGTCTATGCCGTGGTACGATTGTGAGGCCATGAGAGAGGAGGCTTTTCTCCGGGCCCACCCGGGCAGGTTGTGGATCGCTCTCCTCCCGCCCCTGGCCGGGTGTCTGGTCCTTGCCGTTGCCTCCAGCTTCGGGGCCTTCTCGCTGCCCGCGCTTCCTTTTGCCCTTGCCGGTCTCGTCCTCGCCTTCTGCCTCGGCATTCTCCTTGCCCGCGAGCTTCCCCGAAGAAGAAGGTTTGAAAACCTCGCCATGCAGCTCGAGGCGGTTTCCATCGTCATAGGAAAGGCCGGCAGCTCCATGGAGCTTCAGGAAGTACTGGACGCCGTTACCCGGTCCACGACCGAGGTGACCGGGGTGCGTGGCTGCTCGATAAAGCTCCTTGACCCGGGCGGAAAAACGATGAGCGTCCGCTCCCTTGCGGGCCTGCGCCGGGAAGTCTCCGAATTGCGCGCAGAGACGGCAGAAAGCATTGCCACCCGCAGCCTCATGGAGGGTCGGCCGGTCCTCGTGGAAGGTCCCGTGCTCGGCGATTTCCCCGAGCTGGACAGCGGCACCGAGTCGCTCATTTGCGTCCCCTTGCGGCACGAAGGGAAGGTGATCGGCGCTTTGTGCGTCTACGGGGAAATCGGGAAGAAGCTCAGTCCTGAAATGCTTTCCTTCCTTTCGCGCCTGGGAGATCTTGCCGTCTTGTCGATCGTGCATGCCTCGGTGTACGAGTCGCTCAAAAAGCTCGACGAGGCCAAATCCTGGTTCCTCCGCAAGGCGGCGCACGAGCTCGTGTCACCCCTGGGGGTGATCCAGTCCATGGCGCAGAATCTCCTTCATGGCTATCTCGGGGACCTCGGGGACCGTCAGAAGGAAGAGATCGAACGGATGCGCGCCCGGGCCGCAGGCCTTTCCGAGGTGGTGGGTGACCTTCTCGCGCTTGCGCGGGGCAGGGCGCAGCCGGCCGCAACTGCCCCGGGCTTGGCTGGCGAGAGCGTCGACCTCTGTGCCGCGCTGGCGGATACGGTGGCATTCTTCCAGCCCGCGGCACGGGAAAGGATGATCGACCTCGCCATTGTCGCTCCGTGCGAGCACTGCCCCGTGGCAGGCTCCTTCGAGGGGGTCAAGTCGATCCTCGGCAACCTGCTGTCCAACGCAATCAAGTACTCACCGCACCACGGGAAAGTGAGCGTCTCCCTGGCCCGCGGAGTGGCGGGAGCGCTGCTCGTAGTGAGCGATCAGGGCATCGGCATTCCCGATGCGGAGAAAGGCCGGCTGTTCAGCGAGTTCTTCAGGGCGTCGAATGCCCGTTCGTTCACTGAAGCGGGGACCGGCCTCGGGCTCGCGGTGGTCAAGTCCGAGGTGGACGCAATGGGGGGGACCCTGGACATCCAGAGCGAGGAAGGCAAGGGAACTACAGTAAGGGTGTTGCTGCCGGGGAGCCGCTGATCCGTGGATATCGAGGGATTTCGAATCGTCGCACTTGCCGCCCCGGGTTCGGTCGAGGCCGGCTTTGGGAAGCTCCAGGCGGAGATATTCTCCCGATACGGTCTTGCCTCGGCTCAAGCCATGCCCCCCATGATCCCCGTGGCCTTTCTGCCCGCGGAAGCCTCCACGCGCGGTCTTCTGGAAAGCCTGAATGAATCGGTCCGCGCGCCCTGGAGCATCCGGACGACCGAATGTGAATGGGCGGAGGATTATCTTTACGTAGGCATCGTTTCGGGCGGCGCATGGGCGGCGCTCCGGGCGCGAACCCTGCAGGAGTGCGGCGCGGGGGCGAAGCAGCTTTTTCCGATACGGGAAGGTTTTTTCATGGGATGCGGCGAGGCGACTCCTGCTCAAAGAGACACTATCCGGCCCGCTGTTCCGCCGGTTGCATTCAGCTCGAGCGACCTTGTCCTGGTGAGCATCGAATCAGCCCTCGGCCGGGGCGCATGGTGGCGTGAGCTGTACTGGGAGACAATCGAGCAGCGGCCGCTGCGAGGGAGGCGAGAAAAATGAAATCTTTCCCCGCGTTCGGGATCATGCTCAGGTCCCGCGGGCAGCGGGAAGAGCTGCGCGCGCTGCTGGAAAAGAACTCGGGGCTTCCGGGGCCGCGGGGAAACCTGGAGCTGGCCCATTCCTTCGCCGACGCCGTTGCGCATATGCGGCTGGAGGACTGGCAATGGGATTTCCTTCTCGAGCTGGCGTCGACCTCCGCGTCCAAGGCGCCTGTCAATACCCCGAAGGAATTCCTCCCTTTCTGCGGACTGCTTGCCCTGGGCGCGCTCTACGGAACCGGGCTGCCCCGTCCGCGGCGGCGCATGGCGCTGGCCGCTTTGAAGGCCGCTGCGTCGGACAAACGGTGGCGCACCCGCGAGGCCGTGGCGCAGGGACTGCAGCTCATCGGGGAGAAGGACCTGCCGGCGTTGCGGGAGATCGTCACGGACTGGCTTCCCGAGTCGTCTCTCCTCGAGAAAAGGGCGATCGCCGCCGCTCTCGCGCACCCGCCCATCCTCAAGGACCCTGATTTCGCCCTTTTCAGCCTGGAGGTATCACGCACGATCCTCGCTTCCGTGTCGCGATTGGACGCAAAGAGCAGGAAGGACGAGGCGTTCAAGATTCTCAGGCAGGGCCTCGGGTACTGCCTGAGCGTATTTGTCCAGCATTGCCCGGCAGAGGGATTCGCGCTCATGAGAAAAAGCGCCGCCGTCCGGGATCCCGATATGGCATGGATCCTCAGGGAGAACCTGAAAAAGAAGCGACTTTACGAAAAACACGAGGAGGATGTTCAGCAGGTGGCGATGATCCTGGAAGAAGCGAACGCGCGCTGAAGCCCATGCACGGTACTCCGTGCGTTTTTTCCGTGCGCCGCAAATCGCACGGAGTACCGCAATGCCGAATCCGCGGATTACGGCGTACTCGCCGAACGGGTACTCCCGTACCGCGATGCCCTGCCGGATAGTCGAAGGACTATCGATCACTGGTTGCTGTAGCTGACGTTCAACTGTGCCATCGCGAGGGTCGTGTCCTTTATCGCTTTCATCAGGTCCTCGCGGCTGAATCCGGACTGGAGGCCGGTAGGGGTGGAGAGAGCGTATACCTTCAGACGGTAGACATGGATGCGCACCTTGCTGGTGTTCTTGGGAACATCCGCGGGCGGCTGGGGTGCGGTATATACGGCCTTGCCCGTGCCATTCTTGCCCTGCGGAAACGACATGGTGGCCGCGGCATTGTCGGGCAAGCCGCCCAAAGACGGGTCGATGTCCGCGGCGATCCAGTGCAGGAAGAAGTCGCCGCCCATGCCGAAGGCGGCCAGGACGAGCCGGGCGTCAGGATCGTCGAGGATAACTGCAAGGGCCTTTGTTCCGGCGGGAAGATTCTTCCATGTGAAGGGAAAGGACCGGGGATTGGCGGGGCCGCCCGCCTTGGCGCCGTACATGGCATCCAGGCGACCGACAGAGACCAGGCCGCTGTCAAAGCCGGTTTCCGGCGCGCCCTGCACGGCAGTGGTGGATAAGGTGAACGTGGCGCCCCCCCCTCCTCCCGAGGTAGAAGCGCATCCTGCAAGCGGCCAAAGGACCACTACGCAGCTTGCCGCAAGCGTTGCGATCACGAAATGAAATCTCACGTTACATCCTCCTTGTATACAGGATGGGGATAAGATAGCTCCGGAGAAGCACTTTCGGCCAACACGGCGGACAGCTTTTTTCGCAGCGAGCCGAGCTGGCGGTACTGACCCGTCGCATCGCGGTATTCCGCGGATTCCGTCCTCAGCCCGCGAGCATGAGCGACTGCATCTCGTAGAGCTGCCGGTAGAGCCCGTCCTGCGTGATGAGCTCGTCGTGGCTTCCCTCCTGAACGAGCTCACCCCCGTGCATGACCAGAATGCGGTCCACCGAGCGGATCGTCGAGAGCCTGTGCGCGATGATCAGTGCGGTGCGGTTTTCAAGCAGCCTGTGAATGCCTTCGCCGATGAGGTGTTCGGTTTCCGAATCGATGTTGGACGTGGCCTCGTCGAGAATCACCAGGGAAGGGTCCCGCGCAAAGGCCCGTGAGAGCCCCAGGAGCTGCCTCTGGCCCTCCGACAGGCGCTTTCCTTCCTCTCCCACGTTTTCGCCGTAGCCCAGGGGAAGCTTGGCGATGAAATGGTTGGCCCGCACTTCCTGCGCCGCGTGCTCCACGGCGCGCCAGTCGACGGTCGGCTGATAGAGGGAGATGTTCTCCGCCACGGTGCCCGTGAAGAGGAAAACATCCTGGGGCACCGTGCGCCACCGCCCGGCGAAGCACCTGCAAGGGGATCTTCGTGTATGTTCACGCCGTCCAGCAGGATGCGTCCTTCCTGCACGTCGTACAACCTCGTGACAAGGCTGATGAGGGTCGTCTTTCCGCTCCCGTGGGCCCGACGATGGCCACCTTTTCCCCGGGGGCGACGCGGAACGAGATGCCGCGCAGCACGGGGGCATCCGGCGCATAGCTGAACCGGACGTCCTCGAAGACGAGCTCGGCGGGGGAGGCCAGGGCGCGGCCGAGATTCACGCGCGGGGATTCGATGCTCACCTTCTCGTCCATGAGCTTGAAGATCCGCTCCGTGGCCGCCACCGCGGACTGCAGCAGGTTGAACTTCTCCGCGAGCTGCCGCAGGGGCCAGAAGAACATGTTGATGTAGGCAAAGAAGGCAAAGATCTCGCCGATGTGCAGCGTCGTCCCGACCCAGAAATGGGCGAAGAGGAGGGTCAGGATCATGCTCGCGTTGGTCACGATCTCGATGGCGGGAAAGAACAGGGCATACGCATTGACGACCTTCAGGTAGGCGCGGAGGTAGCTCGTGTTGTTGCGGGCGAATGCTTCACGGCTTTCCTTCTCGTAGCCGAACTGGTGGATCTCCCGGATGCCCGAGATCGTCTCGCTCAGCGCCACGTTGATCTCCCCGTTCGCCTTTCTGACCTGGCGGAAACCGGCGCGTATCCCCGCGCGGAAAAGGAGCGCGGCCGTGACGAACAGCGGAATCGTGATGAAGGCCACAAGTGCCAGCGTGAAATTGATCAGCAGCATGGCCACGAGGATGAGGCCCACCTTCAGCAGGTCTCCTGCCACGCTCACGATGCCCTCGGCGATGAACTCCCGCAGCGCCTCGAGGTCGTTGGAGAGGTTGGTGAGCGTGTTGCCCACCGGCGTTCTGTCGAAATAGTCGTTGGACAGTCCGAGCACCTTGCGGAACAGGTCCATCCGGAGATCGAGGAGGAGCCTCTGGCCGAGGTACTGGATGCCGTATGCCGAGAGGACCTGGAAACCGTACGCGGCCAGCAGCACGAGCGCGAGCAGGACGCCGGTGTGCGCAAGGCCCTGCAGGTCTCTTTGCACGATGTCGGCGTCGATGGCATGCTTCACGAGGTAGGGCTGCAGCACGCCGGCGATGTCCACGATCACCAGGCAGAGAAGCGAGCCCATGCCCAGCCACGCATAGCGGCCGACGTAGGGCAGGAGCCTTCGGAGCAGCTTCGGCTCCAGCAGCTTGTTTGCTTCCGTCACGCCGGCCATCTCCTACACTGCCTCGGGGGCTGCCAGGCTCTTTTCCATCTGCTGGTAGCGCACGAGCCGCTCGTACAACCCTCCCCGGGCCACGAGCTCCGCGTGGGATCCCTGCTCGACGATTTTCCCGTCGTCCAGCACGTAGATACGGTCCGCGCCTTTCAACGGAGAGATCCTGTGGGAGACGACGATGAGCGTCTTCTCGCCCTTGAGACGCCGCAGGTTGTCGATGATGGTGGACTCGGTGCGCGCGTCCACGCTGGAGAGCGAGTCATCGAGGATGACGACGGGGCTGTCTTTCATGAGCGCGCGCGCAATTGCGGTCCGCTGCTTCTGGCCGCCTGAAAGCGTGATTCCCCGCTCCCCGATCATCTGGCCGTAGCCCTGCGGGAACGAGGCCACGTCTCCGCCCAGGCCCGCGAGCTCGGCTGCATCCTTCACCTGCGGATGGTCCGGCGCACCGTCCTTTCCCATCGCGATGTTCTCCGCCAGCGTGCGCGAGAAAAGAAACGGGGACTGGGACACGATGCCGAAGTTCTGCGAAGAGCGCGGCGGGCTCGATGTCGCGGATGTCCGTGCCATTGACGAACACGGTGCCCCGCACCGGCTTCAGGAGTCCGGTCAGCACATTCACGAGGGTGGTCTTTCCGCTGCCGATGGTGCCCGTGATGCCGATGAACTCTCCCGGCGATATCGACAGGCTCACGTTCCTGAGACAGGGTTTCTCGTGCCCTGCGTAGGTGAAGCTGAGGTCTTTCACTTCGAACGCCACGGTGGGGCCGTGCAGCCTCTGCCAGTCTGAGCGCTGCTCGACAGGTCCCTGGAGGATCGTGTTGATCCTGCCCATGGCGCTGATGCCCTGCTGGATCAGGGACATGATCCAGCCCAGGGAAAGCACGGGGAAGGTGAGCGCGGTGATCATCACGTTGAACTGGAGGAGCTGCCCGAGGCTCATTGCGCCGGAGATCACCTGTCGGCCGCCGACGAATATGATGACGAGCTGGGTGAGGGAGAAGACGAATATGAAGGTCGGCCAGAGAAACTCCTGGATCTTCACCGTGGCCATGTTGCGCTGGAGAAACTCCTGGTTCAGCTTGACGAACCGCTCCTCCTCACCGGCTTCCATCGTGTGCAGCTTCACCGTCGTGATTCCCGACACCACCTGCCACACGCGGCTGTTGATCCTGCCGGTGGACTCCTGGATCCTGAGGAAGTAGGGCTGCAGCCGGGGGAGGACGATGAAGACCAGCGCGATCACCGCCACGAAGACCGAGGAGACGAGGACCATGAGCAGGCCGTTCAGCCTGAACAGCACGGGGAAGAACAGGACGAACATGCTGAGGGAATTGGGAATGTACATGATCCCCGGTCCGAGCAGGGTGCGCACGTTGTCCAGGTCATTTGTCGTGCGGGAGACCAGGTCCCCGGTTTCGTGCGCCTGGAAGAAGGTATAGTCGAGCTGCAGAAGCCGATCATAGATGCGCTCTCGCAGCCGATACTCGACCTGGCGCGAGACGCCGATGATGAGCCTCCGCATGAGGTACATCGCGACCACGGTGACCGCGGCATACAGGCAGGCCGTGAGGATCAGGCTTCCGATGACCGTCCCCCTGTTTGCGCCGGTGAGCTCGTCGAGGATCTTCTGGAAGTACGCGGGCACGCGCACGGCGCCGTAGTTCTGAACGAGCATGAAGGCAAACCCCAGGGCCAGGGCAATCCAATGCCTTCCCATGTAGGGGAGGAGTGACGACAGACTCCTTATGCCGCGGCTGCCGCCTTTCGACTCTTTTTCTTTCATGAAGAGTTCTCAGTTTTCAAGATATGGGTCTGCCTGCGGGAAAACAAGCACCCCTAGGCTCGCTTTCGTGCATACGGGAGTACCCGTTCGGCGCGAACGCCGTCCCTGCACTCGCTCGCCCTCGGCGTCCTTGCCTACGGGGCGGCAGCCGTTGGAGCGCGAATGCGCGAAACGGCGAGAGCCCAGGAGCCGTCCGCGCCCCCGGGCGGGGTTGCGCTTGTCGATGCGGAAAGCCCGATCTGGCGCAGCGGTCTCGTGCGGCGAACGGCCGATCATCACCCGCGGCCGATTCGTGATCTAAAGAGGAGTCGCATCACACGCCGATCAGTCCGCGGCCAATGCCCTCCCTCACCGCCTCCGCCCTGTTTGCCGCGTCCAGTTTCCGCAGCAGCGATTCCACGTGGAACTTGGCGGTGTGGGCGCTGATGCCGAGCCGCGCTCCGATCTCCTTGTTGGCCAGCCCGTCTGCCAGGAGGCCGAGCACCTCCATCTCCCGCGGGGTGAGGCCCGGCGCGGCGCTCATGACCTCGACAACCGCGTCGGCTTCCATTCCTCCGTCCTCCCCGCGCGCCCCGGGGGTGCGGGCGCCGTCCTCCTGCACCGCGATCTCCTCCAGCCCTGAGAGGCGCTCGGCAATCAGAGACCGCAGCAGAGGATCGCGCGCCCGCACCACGACGCGCGCGCGGGGGCGCGGCCGATTCATGCGCTGCCGATGGAGACGGATACGGTGCGCGGCGTGCCGCCGCGGATGACCTCCACCTCCACCGCGGCCCCCGCGCCGCGCTCCGCCATCAGGGAAACAAGCTGCTCGTGGTCCGATACCGGCGCGCCGGCAAAGCCCACCAGGATGTCCCCGACCTCGAGACCCGCGCGCTCGGCCGCGCTGCCCGCTTCCACCCAGACCAGGAGCAGCCCTGCCTCCTGTCTGCCTTTCACGCCGTCACGAGCGGCCTTCGAGAGCGTGACGGACTGGCTCCTCACGCCGAGATAGGGTCGGGGTATGCTCCCCTTCTCCTCGAGCAGGCGGGCGCGCGCAAGCGCGAGGTCGGCGGGAATGGCCACCTCCGCGCCCATGCGGCGATTGAAAACCTGGATGCCGGCAAAGGCGCCCTCCGCGTCCGCCAGCGGCCCTCCGGTGCTCCCGGTGAGACGGTCGGCATCGGTCTGCAGATAGCGCTCCAGCACACCTGCCCGGCCGAGACGCAGCTTCGCGCCCACCGCGCTCACCATGGCAAGCGCGGCGTTGATCCCGTCGAAGGTGTCGCGCTTCAGCGTGACCACCAGATCGCCCAGCTCCACCGCGGCAGAGGCCGGGGCCGCCGCTTTGGCACCCGCGCCCAGGCGCAGCAGGACAAGGTCATGTATCGGGTCCCGGCCGCCCACCTTCGCTTCGAGCTTCTTTCCATCCGGCATGATGACCTTGATCCCCTCGTCAGGGACCAGGTGGCTCGCGCTCAGCACCCTGTCTCCCCCTATCAGGACGCCGCTCACCGCGTAGGGCTCGCGCTCCAGCCCGACGGTGTATGCTCCTGCCCGCCGAACCGCCTCCCGCAGGGAGGTTGACAACTCCTTCAATGCATTCGCCATGTCGATCCCCTTTCCGCATTCAAGGTACACAGGGAACGCGGGCAGCGGGTACTCGCCGAACGGGCAGGAAAGCGGGGTGTCGAAATGCCGTGCGTCTGCGCCGCGGTACTCCGCGGATTATTTGGCGCCGCGGTGCGGAGTACCGCTCTGGCCGCTCGGAGCGGACTCCGTCCGCCGCGGGCGTCCAGTACACCGCGGATTTTTTGTGTCATGATGCGGAGGATGAAGATCAGCGTTCCTGATTGGTGCTTTTATGGAAAGATCGGCGAAGGGGCTCGCTATTACACGGCCCTGAAAGAGATCGGCGTGGATGGCGTGGAGATGGCGGCGCCGGAGCGGCACGCCCTGGCCCGTTCCGCCGGATTGGAAATCTTGAATGCGGCTGCACCGGGAATGCAGGCAGGCTTGAACCGCCGGGAGAATCATGCCGAGCTCCTTCCCCAGATCCGCGATACGATCGAAATGGCGAAGGCCGGCGGCATCCCGCTCGTCATCATTTTCAGTGGGAATCGGGCGCACCAGCCGGACGAGGAAGGAATTGCGGGCTGTCGAGCCGGCGTGGAAGCGCTCCTTCCCGACGCGCGGAAGGCGGGGGTCGTGCTCGGGTTCGAAATGCTCAATTCAATCGATCACCCCGACTACCAGGGGGACCACGGCAGCTACGGCTTTGCCCTGGCGGATGCGGTCGACTCCCCATGGCTGAAACTGGTCTACGACATCTACCATATGGAGAGAATGGGGGAGGACAGCGGGAGGGACATCGTGCGGCACCTCGACCGCATTGCGCACCTCCACGCGGCGGAGAGCCCTCGCCGGGACGCGCCGCGCGCGAACGGCACGATCCGCTACGATCGGATTATCCCCCGGGTAACGAAGGCCGGCTACAACGGGTACTGGGGCATGGAGTTCATTCCCGGCGGAGATGCGATCCAGGAGCTCCGTGATTCCATCGCCTTGTTCCGACGCCTCGCGGGGGACTGACGGCGACTCCCGGCCCTCAGCGCGAAAAGGCGGCAAACGGGTTGGAGCGTGTGAGCTGCCTGATCGTGTTTTCATCCACGCCCGCTGCTCTCAGCTTGGGCAGGAACTCATCAGTCAGGTACGTGTAGGGCTTCTGCTCACCACCCCGTGGTTTGGCCGGATCGTACTGGCCCCTGTCCTGGCTGAGCAGGATCTGCTTCACCAGTCCTGCTTCCAGCGCCTTCAGGATGCTGCGCACATATGACGCATCCGATTCCGGGCTTCCGATCCCGTCGTATTCGAGCCAGGCACCCTGGCGCGCGGCCTCGAGATGGAGGGCGAAGTCGTTCTCCGCCTGCGTGTGGATCCAGATGAACCTGGCCGGATCCAGGCCGAGGCCCTGGAGGATGCGCAGCTGGTCCCGCACGACCCGGCCCCGAATGGTGTGACTCCCGATGACCGCCCCAGTCTCCTTTGCCGCCCTGCCGGCTGCGCGCAGGACCTTTGTTTCACATTCGGTAAGGCCATTGTCCCCCGCGCTCAGCTTGATCCAGCCCGCGCCGATCCCGCTCGCCTCTATCTCGCCCACTAGCTCCTGGCGCATCCATTGGAAGAGCTTTTCCTCGCTTGCCTGGTGCACCCAGAGGGGAATCCATGGCTCGCGATACACACCGGTCGGCACCACGAGCGCCAGCCGCGCTGCTTCAGAGACGGCGCGAAGGATATCGGCGCGCCTCCCCACGCCCACAGTGCTCGCCTCTACGATTACCCCGACACCCGCGGCGTGCGCCCTGCGCAGCTCAGGCGTCATGATCTGCACGACCTCCGCGGTCTCCGCGCGGCCATGTGCGGGATGATCCGGTGTCCGCAGGTCGACGAAGACGTGCTCGTGCGGGAGGATGATGCCGGCCGTATCCTCATTGAGCCTGCCGAGCGTGGTGACCAGATTTCGCAATGACTGTTTCCTTGCCTTCTCAGCTGCAGAGTAGAGCACATCTGTCTCGGCGTCAAATTGCGCGCCATGGGCAGGTTTGACGGCGCGGCCGGGCGACATTCGATCCCGGCCCCTGAATGGACTAAGCTTCAAAACGGAGGCGAACTCATGCGCAAGCATCGCAACCGGACCAGGGTCATCTTTGTGCCCGGCCTTTTGATTCTTGCCGCACTGGCCGCCGTGCCTGGATTTGCCGCGGACGTCACACTCACCGCCTCCACGGGCGCCGGCATCATGTACGGGGTGGCGCGCGAGTTCGTCTACGGCGCTTACAACAACCAATCCTATATCAAGAGCCAGCTCGATTGGGACATCCGACCTCTCTTCTATACAAAGGCCGCGCTTGCGCTGAGCGGGTTGGGGGGATTCGTCGCCTCCCTCGACGTACGGATGGGAGTCCCGGCGAAAACCGGGCTTATCAGCGACTCGGACTGGCTGAATTATGACTATAACGGCGCCACAAATAAAACCAACTACTCGCAGAGCGACTGTTTTACCGAACGGGCAATACTCCTGGACGCAAAGGTCGGCTGGGAGTTTCCGCTGGCCGCTTGGATGACCCTCCAGCCCTTCCTCGCATTCGAATTCATGGATTGGAAATGGACTGCCCGTGACGGCTATTTTCAATACCCGCTCGGGTACACGAAAGGTACCGCGATCCTGCCCTACCCGGACTCATCGACAGATACCAAGGCGTCGCTGTCCGGCACGGGCATCATCTACCAGCAGACCTACTTCATTCCCGCCGCGGGAATTGCGGCAGACTTCAGATCGGGGAAAGATTTCGGCATCTCGGTTTCATTCGCGTTTTCTCCGCTGGTGCTCTGCAATGACGTCGACAACCACGAGTTCGCCGGTCTGGATTTCTACGACTATATGTGGGCCGGTGTTCTCCTGGAGCCGAAGGTTTCCCTCAAATGGCAGGCGAGCGAAAGGGCTTTGCTCTCATTCGATGTCTCCTACCGGCACATCGAGCGGCTCATCGGAAACACCGATGAGGTGGTTATCGGCCCCGGCTATACCCCCGGGCTGGTGGCAGGAAAGTCGACAAACGGCGCCGGCGCGTCTTTCGACGCCCTGGATGCGTCCCTGAACTTCTCCTGGGTTTTGTGACCGCGGGACGGCGATCCACACCGGCCCTCTCCTGCGGCCGTTGCTCCCGGCCATTGACGCGGCGGCGCATTTCTCATTTAATCGACGGATAGTCATTCAAAAGAAGGAGGATGCGATGTTACGAAGCTTTAAGTGGTCGATCCTGATCTGCCTTGCCGTGATCCTGAGCCTGGCGCTCGTTGCATGCGGCCCGGCAAAGAGCTCACAGACGATACTGATCGGTGGCGCCCTCTGCCTGACCGGCATCCAGGCCCCGCTGGACGAGCCTGCCGTACGCGGGGCGCAGCTCGCGGTGGATGAGCTGAACAAGAAGGGGGGCATCCTGGGCCGCAAGGTCGAGTTCGTGAACCTTGACGGCAAGAGCGACCCGGTCACAGTCGGCAACGTTGCCGTGGAGCTGATCAAGAAGGGCGCCAAGGCCATCATCGCGCCCAGCGATTTCGATTTCGGAGGTCCGGCGAGCCGCGAGGCCCAGAAGGCCGGCATCGTCTGCATTTCCCCTGCGGCCTCCTCCCCCCTGTACGGGTCCAAGACCCTCGGCGACAAGCAGTTCACCATGTCCATGTGGAACACCACGATGGGCGCCGCCACGGCGGAGTTTGCCTGGAAGAAGGGATGGAAGACCGGCTACGTGGTGACTGACACCTTCATCGACTATACGAAGTCTTTGAGCCGCTATTTCATTATTCATTTCAAGAAGCAGGGCGGCACGATTCTCTTCGAGGACACTTATGTGCAGGGGGCGCAGGATTTTTCGGCGCAGCTTGCCCGGCTCAAGGCGTCCAAGAAGTTCGACTTCATCTTCATTTCATCCTACATGCCCGGACCTTGGCACGATCATCCGCTCCATCAGGGAGGCCGGCATCTCCGTGCCCATCGTCGGGGGGGACTCGTATGACGACCCGGGCCTGTTCAAGGCGCTCGGAGAGAAGTACGGGAGCGATATCTATTTCGATACGCACAGCTTCCTCACCCCCGGGGTTACCCCGGACATGGAAAACTTCCTGAAGCTGTACAAGGCCAAGTTCAACACCGAGCCCGATGCGGTATGGGTGGCAACCGGCTGGGACGTCGTGATGATCATGGCCCAGGCGATGGAGAAAGCCAAATCGACTGATGGCGCCGCCATGGCAAAGGCCATGGAGACGACCGAGTTCTCCCTTCTGACCGGTAAGCTGAAGTGGTCAGGCACCGACAAGGGACATGAACCCGACATCGAGGCCCCGCTCGTGCAGCTCGAAAAGAGCGTGCCCAAGTTCATCGGGTGGGTCCGGCCCACCGACATTCCGGCGCCCTAGGGAGTCGCCGAAGCTGGCATTCACGGAGAGAGGGGCTTTCCGCCCCTCTCTTCCCATTGCACGCCTTCCTGATTCGTGCGGAGCAATCTATCCATGGAACGAACGCGTGAGCTGGTCGTGAAAGGCATCACCAAGGATTTCGCCGGGCTGCGCGCCCTGGCCGACGTGAGTCTCACGCTTGCGGAGGGGGAGATCCTCGGGTTGATCGGTCCGAACGGGTCCGGGAAGACCACGTTGATCAACGTGGTCACCGGGCTCCTGCCTGCCACCGGTGGTCACGTCCTTGTCGAAGGAACCGACATCACGAACAAGCCCGCCTACCTCATCGCGCGGCACGGCATTGCCCGTACATTTCAAACCATCCGGCTCTTCCGCGAGCTGACCGTGATCGAGAACGTGCAGGTCGCGGCGGTCAGCATGGGCCTCACCCGCGCAGCGGCCCTGCGGCGCGCGGAAGCCGTGCTGGAAGAGCTGGTGCTCTCCGACTGGGCCGGGCACAGGGCGGGAGCCCTGCCCTACGGCCTGGAGCGGAGGGTCGAAGTTGCCCGCGCGCTGGCCATGGAGCCCAGGTTCCTGCTCCTCGACGAGCCCGCCGCCGGCCTGAACGAGGATGAGAGCGACGAGTTGCTCAGGATCCTTGCGCCGATCCCGGCCCGGAAGGACCTGGGAATGCTGATCGTGGAGCACGATATGCGGATGATCATGCGTCTCTGCCATCGGCTGCACGTGCTGAGCTATGGGAGGACCATCGGGGAGGGAACACCGGAAGAGGTGAGAGCCATCCCGGCGGTGGTCGAGGCCTACCTGGGATCCACGGCGGTATCAAAGACATGAGCGTCCTGAGCGTCGACGGCATATTCGTCCGCTACGGGGCAATAACCGCGTTGCGCGGCGTTTCCCTCTCGGTCAAGGAGGGCGAGCTGGTCGCGTTGATCGGCGTGAACGGCGCCGGCAAGAGCACGACGCTTGCAACGATCGCGGGCGGGCTGAAGCCGCACCAGGGCAGCATCACCTTCCAGGGGGAGCAGCTCCAGGGACGTTCGCCGGAGTACATCACCCGCAAGGGAATCGCCCTGGTGCCGGAGGGGCGCGAGATATTCCCCAGCCTCACCGTGGCGGAGAACCTGCGCCTGGGAGCCTTTGTCCGCGGAAGCCGCGCCGAGTTTCAGCGTGACGTTGCGGAGATGGTCGAGCTCTTCCCGATCCTCGGCGAGCGCCTCCGCCAGGCGGGCGGGACGCTCTCCGGAGGCGAGCAGCAGCAGCTTGCCGTGGCCCGGGCCCTGATGTCGCATCCCCGGCTGCTCATGCTGGATGAGCCGTCCCTGGGCCTTTCACCGGTCCTGGTGGACCAGATCTTCGAGCTGATCGACCGCCTGCATCGGCGCGGGGTGACGATCCTGCTCGTGGAGCAGAATGTCGAGCGCACCCTGGCCATCGTGGACAGGGCGTACCTGCTGCATACGGGCCAGGTCGAGGTCGAGGGTACCCCAGCCCACATCCGCGAGTTCGGCAATGTCGAAGGGGTATATCTCGGGGACCGCGGGCGGGACCGGCAGGAAGGAACCCAATGATCACGCTCGATTTCCTCATCAACGCGATCAGCCTCGGCAGCACGTACGCCCTTCTCGCGCTGGGCATGGTGATCGTGTACGGCATTCTCAAGCTGGTCAACTTCGCCTACGGCGAGCTGATCATGATCACCGGCTACTCCCTGTTCGTGCTCACCCTCGGACCTCACCTGCCCTGGATCATCATGGCCGTGCTGGCCGTCGGGGTGGCGGTGCTCACCAGTTACCTGACCGAGCGGGTGGCCTTCCGGCCGGTGCGATCGAATTCGCTCACCGCCATGCTGATCACCTCTTTCGCGGTGAGCACCCTGCTGCAGAACGCGGCCCTGCTCATCATTTCCCCCCGCGCCAGGGGCGTGCCGCTGCCGGATGTCTTCAGCGAGAGCGCGGTGATATGGGGCCAGTCAGTGCCGATCCGAAGCCTTCTTGCCATCGTGACGAGTCTCCTCCTCCTGGGCCTGCTCGTGCTTCTCCTGCGTCGGACCGTGCTGGGCATCGCCCTCCGGGCCGCCTCGGATAATTTCCGCATGACGCGCATGCTCGGTGTGCCGGCGAATCTCGTCATTTCGGTCGCTTTTGCCATCAGCGGCCTGCTGGCCGGCGTGGTAGGGCTCTTCTGGGTCGGCCGCACGGCATCCGTCACGCCGACCATCGGCGCGGCTCCTCTGCTGGTGGCTTTTGTGGCGACCGTGATCGGCGGCATGCGCAGCCTGCTCGGTGCCGTGGTGGGAGGGTACATCTACGGGATCGTCTTCAGCCTCATCGGCGTCCTCCTGCCGCAGGGGTTGCTCGAGTTTCGTGAGGCGTTCATGTTCCTCATCGTGATTCTGATACTGCTCTTCCGCCCGGAGGGACTCATACGCGGAGTGAACTCCTCGAGACGGGTATGATGCGAATGAAGCCCGCTGCATGGATCTCTCGCAACTCCACCTTCTTCGTCCTGGCCGTGCCGCTCCTGCTGATTTCCGCGGTCACTTTCCTGATCGGGGACACGCTGATCGAGCGCATCATCACGGTCCTTTTCATCGACGTCATCCTTGTCCTGGCCTTGCAGGTTTTCATGGGCAATTCGGGGATCCTGTCATTTGCCGTGGCCGGCTTCATGGGTATCGGCGCATATGGCTCGGTGCTCTTTTCCATGACACCCGCGGCCAAAGCAGCGGCCCTCCCGGACCTCTACCCTTTTCTCACCCAGATCCAGCTTCCCTTCCTCGTCTCCCTGCTGATCGGCGGTTTGATCGCCGCGCTTGTGGCGGCCATTGTGGCGTACCCGCTGATGCGGCTCTCGGACGCGGCCGGGGTCATCACTATCTTCTCGCTCCTCGTGATCATCAACGTGGTGCTGGTCCACTGGTCGGCGCTCACCAACGGACCGCGCACGCTCTTCGGCGTGGATCGTTTCACCTACCTGGGGACGACGACCGTCTTCTGCGTCGTTTTCCTCGCTGTCGCCTGGTGGTTCAAGGAGTCATCAACCGGCCTCAAGCTGCGCGCCTCCCGGGACGACGCATTCGCGGCCGCGTCCATCGGCATCAACATCGTCATGATGCGATACCTCGCCTTCGTATTGAGCGCCTTTATGGCGGGTTTCGCCGGGGCCCTGTGGGCCCACTTCATCACCTCATTCTCCCCGTACGCGTTCTACCTCTCCGCGATGTTCGTATTCCTCGCCATGCTCGTGATCGGCGGCCCGAACGGCATCTCGGGTGCCGTGGTGGGCACGGTGCTGGTCACGTTGTTGCGGGAAGGATTGAGGTCGATAGAGAACAACGTGAACATGTCGAAGATCCTTCCCAGCGGCCTGGTGGGGTTCACTGAGATCGTCATGGCCATTCTGCTGATCGTCATCCTCATCCTGCGCCCGGCGGGTATCATGGGGGGCCGGGAGCTGCGCTGGCCCCCGGGCTTCTTCGGTCTTCGCGGAAAAAGAGAGACGCCGGCAAAGGACGGCGATGTGTGACACATTCGTGGCCCTCGGGCCGGCAACCCTTTCCGGTGCTGTCCTGTTCGCCAAAAGCGCCGACTGCGAAGTCAACGAAGCAAACGCCCTTGTCCGCATACCCCGCGCGCGGCACCTCCATGGAGAAGCCGTTCGTCTGACTCACCTCGTCATCCCCCAGGCTGAGGAGACCTTCGAGCTCATCCTCACCAAGGCTTTCTGGACTTACGGCTGCGAGCTCGGTGTGAACGAGTTCGGCCTGTGCATGGGGGAGGAGGCCGTGTTCACCACCGAGATGGCGGAAGAGCGGGACGGGATCATCGGCCCCGACCTCATGCGCATCGGCCTGGAACGGGCGCGCACCTGCCGCGAGGCCATCGCCATCATGACGGGCCTCCTGGAAACCTACGGGCCAGGGGGGCAGCGCGGAGCTGAAGGGCAATTCTCATTTCGACAGCAGCTTTCTCATGTCGGACGCCTCCGAGGCGTATATCCTGGAGACCGCGGGCCGGAAATGGGCGGTGCGCAGGATCGATGACATCGGGTCGATCTCCAACATGCTCGGCATCCGCGCCGATTGGGAGCGGTGTTCGGCTGCCCGCGGCGGAAGCTCCCTGGACTGGGCGGCGGCCTTCGGCCTTCCCGAGGTGCCGCCCACCCTCGGCGCGCCCGAACGCCAGCGCATCACATTCAACGGGCTCGCGCAGAACAAGGGCAGAATCACCACGCGCACGATGTTCGAATTGATGAGACAGCACGGCGCGGGCTACCATCCGGCAACCGCGCCCGTGCACGGCAACACCTGCATGCACGCCGGGCCTCAGAAAGACCGCTGGTGGCAGGCGGACGGGGCGATGGTGGCGGATGTGCGGGGGGACGATATCCTCGTCTGGGCCACCGGCACATCGAGCAACTGCCTGTCGATATTCAAACCTGTTTTCCCGCGCATGGATCTCCCGGAAATGGGACCCGTTCCCACCGAGCATTTCGATCCCCGATCCCTCTGGTGGAAGCACGAGCTTCTGCACCGCCGGGCCATGGCCGATTTCGACGGCCTTGTTCCGGAGATCCGTTCCGATTTCGACCGCATGGAAGCCGGGTTCCTGGCCGAGGCCGAATCAGTACGCCGGGGCACCGACACGGAAAAGCGGGATTTCATGACTCACTGCTTTCAGCGGGCCATGGAGGAAACAGACGCCTGGATTGAGCGTCTTCGGTCCCGGACGGATCTCGCGTTCCAGGATCCCGCCTACTGCCGGATGTGGGCCTTGCTGAACTCAGCGGCAGGATTGACGGGCATGCCTGCGTAGAGGAAGAGGAGGGATACCATGGCCACCCGAATATCGCGAGAGAATGTCTTCTTCGCATTCAGTCCGGCCGTGCGGCCGGTTGCGCGCGTGAAACAGGGCGAGGAAGTGCTCCTGGAAACGCATGACTGCTTCCAGGGTCAGATCCGCACGGAGAAGGACCTGATCAGCACGCTGGACTGGAGCCACGTGAACCCGGCAACGGGCCCCCTGTACATCGAGGGAACGAAACCAGGGGACGTCCTCCGCATCGAGCTTCGGGAGATCGTGATCGGCGACCAGTCGAGCATGGTCACGATTCCCGGAGAAGGCGTGCTCGGGGACGTGATCACGAAGATGGAGACGGTGGTCCTCAAGCGGGAGGGCAACGAGATCCTGTTCCGTCACCTCCGGTTTCCCCGCAAGCCCATGATCGGGGTGATCGGCGTTGCCCCCGCGGCCGGGGAGGTCCCCAATGGGACTCCGGGTCCGCACGGGGGAAATATGGACTGCACGATGATCGCGCAGGGCGCGCGCCTCTACCTGACCGTCGGCGTGGAGGGGGCGCTCTTCGGCGCCGGCGACCTTCACGCGGCAATGGGAGACGGGGAGATCGTGGTCTGCGGCGCGGAGACCGCGGGGTCGATCCGGTTCGTCGCGCAGGTCGTCGATCTTCCCGGCCTGCCCACGCCCTTCGTGGAGAACGAGGAGTCTGTCGCTGTCATTGTCGCCGCGAAGACCGCCGACGAGGCCGCTTCCCAGGCAACCCACCGGATGGCCGCGTTCCTCACGGACGCGGTGGGAATTCCCCTGAACGACGCGGGCATGCTGATGAGCCTGGTGGGCCAGCTCAGGTTCTGCCAGGTGGTGGATCCGCTGAAGACGGTGCGGTTCGAGTTCCCCAAGCGGGTCCTGAAGGAGTACGGGTTCGCTCTTCCCGCGTGACGCCCTCACTCCCCGTTTCTACGGTTTTTCAGCGCGCCCGGCCTGTAGATGATATCCGAAAAAACCGCGGTGCATTTTTTTCCCGTGGGCGATTGTGACGAAAATCCCACCTTCGGGTAGCTCAACCTGCCGAGGCTGAAGAATCTGACCATGTGCCAGAAATGGCCGTCCCGAGAATAGTGAAACGCGGTTGCCTCGGGCGTATGGGCGATGCGGAGAAACACCTCCCGACCGTCGATGACAGTCGAATTGCAATCGTCGGAAGTCCCGCGCGTGACAACCGATACCACGGTTGGTTCCTGCTGCGGGGAATATTCGAAGCAGAGCTTTGCCCACAGATCATCCTTCTCTCTGAGCTGGAGGACCCCTGCGTCGTAGGTCGAGGCAAAATCGACCATGACCCGGGCGCTCAGGAGGAAGCTCGTATCCGGCGGCGCGAAAAGTGCGCTGGGCACATTGTCGGTCGCACCGCTCCCCGATGGGTCGATGAACAAGTCGGTGAGCTCCGAAGCGGTGATGGTCAACCGCGTGCCGTCCCCCGCGTCCCAGTCCAGCGGACGGTTCCGCCATTGCAGCCTGCGGGGGATTGAGGACAAAGTGAATTCGCTCATCTCGGCACCTCCTGGCTCGGCTCGACTTTCTCTTTGGCGCTCACCTCAGCAGTGGCAGGCGCTTGCTCACCACGCTTTCCATCGCACCGATCACGTCCCGCACGGTGACCGCGTAGCCTTCCCGCGCGATGGTGGTGCAGAACTCTTCGTGGCTCCTGCCTTTGCGGTACTCCGGAACCTTCACCGGCATGGCAAGGTAGCGCGTGAACACCGCTATATCATTGGAGACCAGGAGGCTCGCCTGGTAGAAGAGGATCAGCCTGGTGCGATAGAGGGAAGTTCCCACGATCTTTTTCTCTCCAATCGCCAGGTCGGATATCCCCGCGGGATGTACGCCGTTGACTCCCAATAGCGCGAGGGAGTCGACGATCCATGAATTGATCTCTGCGGCGTACTCGCGGTTCTTGAAAGGCGACTCCACCGCCGTGACAAGGGCGAGCACCACCTGGCCGGGACCGAGGATCACCGTGCCGCCGCCCCCCCTTCTCTTCATCCACGGCACCCCGTCAGCATCCAGGTTTTCAAGGAGCAGGTCCTGCGCGGGCTTGCCGGAAGCGCCGAGCACGGCGCAGAGGGTGGGCGGTTCGTAGAGCCGGTAGACGGGCACTCCTGTCTGTTTGTAGCGGTCAAGGAGGTCCTCGTTCACCGTTGTTTCATGCACCTGGTTTCGCAGGCCTCACTGTGGTCCCTGCATCTTTTTTTTCAGCTCATCCAGCGCCGCGCCGGCCTCTTCCTGCTTCATCGTGTGGGCCAGCTCGTCCTTCTTGCCCGTCACCATCTGAAGCTGCGCCAGGAGCAGGTCCGCGTCCACAAGCTTGACCCCGGCCGTGCGGATCCGCGTCAGTTTCTCCTTGAGAACAGAGATCTTGGCCTTCAGATCGGCCAGCTCCGCCTCCAGTTTCGACTGTTTCGCTGTGGCGTCCGACAACCGTGCCGTTGCCTGCGCGGCGAGGCCCGCGTCCCCCTTGGCCTGGGCCAGGCTGACGCGGCGGGTCCAGAGGTTGGTGTCCTCCTGCGCAGTCTCGAGCGCCTTCTCCGTCTGCTTCAGCGTGGTAATGAACGCCAGGACGTACTCAGCCGCTTCCTTGGGTCCGAGGCCTTCGAGATCGGTATCCAGCATTGCGATTCTCCGGGGCAAGGGTAGCACGAATCCTAGAACGCGGTAAGCACGAGGCGCACTCCCACAAAGCCGAGGGCTATCGCGAGAGCCAGGACAATCCACGGAGCGGAGATCTTTCGGGACAGGAATGCGCCGACCTGGGCGCCGCCGATCACGCCGGCCGCCAGGCACGCGTCTCGCAGCAGGTGGGTGGGCCAGGTGTGGTCGAGGACGTGCTCCACCACGCCGGCGAGCGCGGTGAAGAAGAGCACGAAATGGGACGTTGCCGTCGCGATGTGCAGGGGAAAATTGAATATGTACGTGAGCACGGGCACGTGGATGAGACCGCCGCCGATGCCGACCAGGGTTGCGATGAATCCGATCACCAGGCTGAGGCCCATGCCGACGAGCAGGTTGAATGACAGGGGATGAGACCTGCCTTCCCGGTCGACAACAGTATCGCGCATGCTCCCCCATGCGCGCACGGGCCCGTCTGCTGCCATCGCCCTTGCCTGTCCCTGTCGGCGGATGCCCCTCGTAACGGAGAGGAATACTGCGACCGCCATGAGCAGGCCGCCGAAAAGCACTCCGAACGCTTTCCTGGGAATGAAGCGCGTGAGGGCGGAGCCGAGGAACGCCCCGGGGATCGATGCCGCGGCAAAGAGAATCCCTGTCTTGTAGCTGATCCGCTTCATCCGGGCGTACGCAATGGTGCCCGACCCTGCGTTGACGCAGATGATGGCAAGAGAGGCCGCGGTGATCATGGACGGCCCGTCCTGGGGGAAGAGGAATACCAGGATCGGCACGAGAATGAATCCCCCTCCGGCGCCGATGAGCGTGCCGTAGACGCCGATGAAAATGCCGATGGGGATGAACCACACCACGCTCATGCAGGGAAATGCTATGCGTACCGCCGCGGCCGGTCAACATCCTGCAGGCCCTGGAAGCGCTGCCCCGCATCCCGGGCCGCCCGAACTTGCACACCCCCGAGCGAACCGCTATCCTCTTTTGGCCGTGATTTATTCCCCCGACGATCCGATTGCCGCTCTCGCCACTGCCGCCGTTTCCAGCGCACTTGCGGTGATCCGCGTCTCCGGCCCGGGCTCCCTCTCGCTCCTCTCGGGGCTCGTGAAGGGCGGAAGGGACGCGGCCCGGATGAAAGGTCATACGATCCACCGGCTGGTCCTCCATGACGGTGAGGAGGACGTGGACGAGGTGCTCATGGCCGTGTACAAGGCTCCGCGCAGCTACACGGGGCAGGACAGCGCCGAGATCTTCTGCCACGGCGGGCTGCCCGTTATCCAGAGAGTATTGTCGCTTCTCACCCGCTCGGGGTTCCGTCCCGCCGGACCGGGAGAGTTCACGCAGCGTGCGTTCCTGAACGGCCGAATGGATCTCACGCGGGCCGAGGCGGTGAACGAGATCGTGAGGGCGAAAACGGACAAGGCGCGCGCCCTTGCGCTGCAGCGCCTCGCCGGCGCGATCGAAGGGAGGATCAAGGCTGCCCGTGATGCCCTGGTGGAGCTCCGCGCGGCGCTCGAGGTGATGATCGATTCCCCGGAGGACGAACCCGGGGACGTGATCGACGAAGGAAAGCTGGCGACGACCGTCGGGCTTCTGGAGAGCCTGACCGGCACGTACCGGCGCGGCAGGATATACCAGGAAGGGGTTGCCGTCGCGATAGCGGGCGCAACCAACTCGGGCAAGTCGAGCCTCTTCAATCTTCTGCTCCGCCAGGAGAGGGCGATCGTGTCGGAGATCCACGGCACCACCCGGGATTGGCTGGAGGGCATGGTCAGCCTGTCGGGCATACCCGTACGCCTGTTCGACACCGCTGGACTGCGTCCGTCCTCTGATCCGCTGGAGATCGAGGGTATGCGCCGCACCGAGGAGGTGATCCGGGCCGCGGACGCGGTGGTGTATCTTGTGGACGCACGCAGGGGCGTTGCCGCGGAGGACCGGGAGTTCACGGCTGGATGGGCGGAGGGCTCGCCGCTCCTCCCGGTCTGGAACAAAACGGACCTGCCCGGCGTCCCGCCGGCCCCTCCGGGCTATGTCGCGGTAAGCGCCGCAACCGGCCAGGGGCTGGACGGGCTGGAAAAGGCGATCGCGGATGCGGTGCTCGGCGGACCGACGCGGGAATCGGGAGAGCCTCTCATCGACTCGCAGAGGCAGAGGGACCTCATCCTGCGCGCGCTCGCGGCACTTGCCCGGTTTCGGGAAGCGCGCTCTCGCGGCATCACGCCGGACCTCCTGGCCGTGGATCTCTCCGATGCGCTGGAAGCGCTGGGGGAGATTACCGGCGAGGTGACCAGCGCCGAGGTGCTCGACCGGATGTTCTCGGCTTTCTGCGTGGGGAAATAACGTGGAAAAAGGCGCGCGCGCGGCTGCTGACTATGATGCCATCGTCATTGGAGCCGGACACGCCGGCATCGAGGCGTCCCTCGCCCTGGCGCGGCTGGGTTTCTCCACGCTGCTGGTCACGCAAAGCCTCGACTGCATCGGCAAGATGTCCTGCAATCCCGCCATCGGGGGAATTGCCAAGGGGAACCTCGTGCGGGAGATCGACGCGCTGGGCGGCCAGATGGGCAAGCTCATCGACGCCACGATGATCCAGTTCCGGATGCTCAACGCGAGCAGGGGCCCCGCGGTGCAGGCACCCCGGGCCCAGGCGGACAAGCAGGCGTACGCGGCGCTTGCAAAACGGAGTCTCGAGGAGCAAAAGGGTCTCGCGCTCTTCCAGGACACGGTGACCGACCTGATCGTGGATGCGGCCGCGGCGCGCGTGGAAGGGGTGGTCACCGAGCGCGGCAGGCGGATATTCGCCCGGACCGTGGTGCTGACGACGGGCACGTTCATGGAGGGCATGCTCTTCATCGGGGAGTGGAGCGCGCCGGGCGGCCGGTTGGGAGAGCCTGCCGCGCTCGGCCTGGGCACGAGCCTGCGCCGCAGGGGGTTCACCGTCGGCAGGCTGAAGACGGGCACCTCCGCGCGGGCCCTCGGCGCATCCCTGGACTACGCGCGCATGGAGAGACAGCTTCCTGACCCGCGCGCTCTGCCTTTTTCATTCTCCAACGAGAAAGTGGAGCGCCCTGCCGTGCCCTGCTGGATCACCTATACGAACGACGCCACGCACCGCATCATACGGGACAACATTCACCGCTCGCCTCTCTATGGAGGGAAAATCGTCGGACGAGGCCCGCGCTATTGCCCTTCCCTGGAGGACAAGGTCGTCCGATTCCCTGAGAGGGCGCGCCATCACGTGTTCGTGGAACCGGAAGGGCTCGGGACCGACGAGGTATACCTGAACGGCGTTTCCTCCTCGCTGCCCGAGGAGGTGCAGGATGCGTTCCTGCGCACGATTCCCGGCCTGGAGAACCTGCAGATCGTGCGCCCCGGCTACGCGGTGGAGTATGATTTCCTCCCGCCGACCCAGCTTTTTCCCAGCCTGATGGCGAAGGGTCTCGACGGGCTTTTCGTGGCGGGACAGACCAATGGCACGTCGGGATACGAGGAGGCCGCCGCGCAGGGGCTTCTCGCGGGAATCAACGCCGCCCTGCGTCTTCAGGGAAAAGGGCCCCTGGTGCTCTCCCGCGCGGAGGCCTACATCGGGGTCATGGTCGACGACCTTGTCACGCGGGGAACGGAGGAACCGTACCGGCTTTTTACCTCCCGGGCCGAATACCGATTGTCGCTGCGGCATGACACGGCTGATATCCGCCTTCTTCCCATGGGCCACGGGATCGGCCTGCAGGCCGATGCGGCCATGGAAAAACTGGAACGCAAGATCCGTGGAATCGAGGAGATCCGCGAGCTGTTGCGCGCGCGCAGGGTTGCGGGAGATGATGCCGCCGCTCTTCCCGTCCTCGAGGCTCACAGGGGACGGAGCTTCGAGCAGGCGCTGAAGGACCCGAAGCTTTCGATTGCCGCGCTGGCCCTTCGGGACCAGTCCCTTGCCGGCGCTCCGCCTGCATGGCTCGATCTGGCCGAATGCGAGGTGAAATACGAGGGCTATATCCGGCGGCAGGACGAGCTGGTGGGACGGTTCCGCGGCATGGAGGAAAAGCGCATTCCCCAGGGGTTCAACTGGGACTCACTGACGGGGGTCTCATCCGAGGCCGGGGAAAAGCTTAAGGCTATACGACCCGCCTCCGTGGGTCAGGCCTCGCGGATCCCCGGCGTACGGCCCCCGGACATCGCGGTTCTCATGCTCCACCTCAGAAAAGGCAGATCATGAGGGCCGACGCCGATCCTGCCGCGGTGCTCCGCGAGGGCCTTGCGCAGCTCGGCATCATGCCGGCCGAACCGGCGCAGGCCCTGCTGGAAAAATACATCGCAGAGATCGAGCGCTGGAACCCGCGGTTCGGGCTGGTGAAGTACGACGGCAGGCAGGAGCTCATCGTCAAACACGTGCTGGATTCCCTGTCCGCATGGACAGCCCTGCGCGAGGCGGCGTCCGGAGCGGGGGCCGTGCTCGACGTGGGCTCGGGCGCCGGTTTTCCGGGCATACCGCTGGCAATCGCGCTGCCTGACATCACTTTCACGCTCCTGGAGCGCATGGCGCGCAGGGCTGCATTTCTGGAGACCTGCGCGATCCTCCTGGGGCTTTCGCGGGTGAAGGTGATCCAGAGCGACCTGGCAGTGATGACGGGGGAGTTCGACGTCGTGACGTGCCGGGCAGTTGCGCCGCTCGCGCGGCTGCTGGAGGACATCGGGCGCAGCGCAATACGCTGGCGCGCGATCGTTGCTTATAAAGGAAAACAAGAACGCGCGAGGGAGGAAATCGAAGAGGTTGAACGCCTCATGCCCGGACGTTTCAGCCTTTCGCTGCGGCCGCTCCGCACCCCGTTCCTGGACGAGGAGCGCTGTCTGGCAGTGCTTGCCCCGATCCGTTATTGACAAACGGCTGGAGGCAGGGTAGGCTTTTTTTCTTAGGGGGAGCTTGAGGTTTGGGCGATTCGACGATCGGAATCAAGGTCGCAGACGGATCTTACTACCCTGTCCTCGAGCACGGCTTCACGGGCACGAAGAAGCTCACCCTGACGACCGCCAAGAACAATCAAGGGAAAGTCCAGATCGACCTGTACCGTGGAAACGGCACGACCCTGTCCGAGGCCCACTATATCGGCAGTCTCATTATTGAGAACATCCCCCCGGCGTCCAAGGGCGAGCCTGAGATCGAGCTTCTCCTTGGCATCGACGACAACGGGCAGCTTTCCGCCCGGGCCAGCGACAGCCGCACCGGTGAAACGCAGGACTTCTCAACCACCATTGCGACGCTTTCCGCGGAAGACACGTACGAAGAGCCCGAGTTCGAGGTGGAGGATACCCCGCCGGGAAGAACCGATTTCGAGGAACGGCCCCTCACAGGTGAAAGCTATCCGGTGACGGAAGAGGACCGCAGAAGGGAGCGCGTGCACGCCAAGGGCCCCAACATCCTGCTTCTGGTTCTCTTCGTGATCTTCGGCGTGCTCCTCGTGGCTGCAATCGCCTACTTCGTCTACAGAAGCATTCCGGGACCGCACGTGCCTCCGCTCGGCACAACGGGGGCGGCAACCGCTCCCGCTGCGCAGCCCACGCCCGCCGCGCAGGCGCCGCAAACCTCCACGGCAGCAGCCGGCAGGCCGCGCTGCCCCGCAGGCCGCCGCTCCCGCGGCGCAGACCCCGTCCAAGCCTGCGGGCACGGGCGGGGTGACGTACCGGATCAAGAATGGCGACACCTTGTGGGACATTGCCGCCACCTATTATCGAAACCCATGGCTGTATCCCAAGCTGGCCAAGGCCAATTCCATCAGGAATCCGGATCTGATTTTTGCGGGCACACGGATCAACATACCTGAGAATTGAAATCCTGATCGCCCTGCTCGCCCTCCCCCTTCTCACCGCGGGATGTGGTGCGCGGGAGGTCTGGGGCATGCCGGAGGACGAGCTGAAGGCGGGTCTTGCGCGGGCCGATTACCAGGCCCTCGCCTCGATCGACTTTGCTTCCCAGGACCCCGCAGATGCCCTTTCCATTTCACCGGAAGCGCCGTACTACCTTTCCTTTGTATTCGATTCCATCGCCCGGCCTTCCCAGGCGCTGCGGATGCTCGAGCTGGCGTGGAGCCGAAGCCCGAGTCCCTGGAAGGAGGAGGCGGGACTTCTCCTTGGGGAGAGATACCTCGCCCAGGACAGCTACGACAAAGCCATCGCCGTGGCGCGGCGTCTTCTTTCCTCGTCAAAGTCAGCGGACGTGGAGCAGCGCGCGCGCAGGATTCTCGTGGAAGGATTGTACTGGAACAAGGACGACGCGGCCGTGCTCCAGGAGGCCATGCGCCTTCAGAATCCGGATCCTGAGGTCCTGCTCTTCCGTGCCGTGAGCTCCCTGCGCCTGCAGCTGCCCACCGGGCGCGACCTTGTGATGCAGCTCTTTATCAGGGAAAAGGCTTCGCCGCTGCACGGGAGGATCTATACCTTCCTGACCGCGGAACCGGAGCTCCTGCAGCTTTTCTCCGCGCAGGAGCGCGACCTGCTCGCCGCCAAAAACGCATTCGCGCAGGGGGACTGGGACGCGGGACTCCCTCTCATGGAGGGAGTGCTGAGCAGCATCGAGCCCTCGAAAGTCGCCGATGGGGCACTCGTGATCGACCTTGGAGGCGCGTATGGCTCCGCCGGCCGCCAGGCTCCGGGAGCGAAATTCATGGAGACGCTTGCCGCGCGGCTCACCGGTCAGGCCAGGGTGGATGCGCGGGAGCAGGCGGGCAGGCTTTACCGGCGCGCCCGGGACTTCACCAGCGCGCTTTCGAGCTTCAAGGCAGTGGCCGCCGAGGCGCCTGCTGCCGGGCAGCGCGAGCGCGCCCATTGGTACATCCTGGACGCCCTGCTCGAGACGGACCAACCGGACCTCGTCTCCCAGATCGGATCCGAGACAGCCTCCTGGCGCGATCCTGCCTACTTCTCCTCCCTGCTGGAAGACAGGATTGCTGACTTCGTTGCCGCGAGAGGCTGGAAGACGCTGATCGGGCTCTGGCGGGTGCTGGAAAAGACCGGGCCCGACGACGTGCGCGCGCAGCTCTCCTACATTCTGGCGCGCGCGTGGCAGGAGGGCGAGCTGGCAAGGCTGCCGGGCGCGCCTCCCATTTCCGCGCGCGAGCTCTTTCTCGACGCGGCGCGAAGGAACCCCATGGGCTACTACGGCCTGCTGGCCTCGAGCTTTCTGGGCGAGCTTCCCGAACGCGCCGTTCCTGCAGCGCCTCCGGAAGAGCCGGGCGCAATGCGGTGTTCGATCCCATTGTCATGGGGTTCCTTCCCTTCGGCCTCACGCAGCAGGCATACAACAGGATCTGGCCGGCCCGTGACAGTCTCTCGGAAACGCAGCTCCTGGAGGCGGCGCGCCGATTCGCCCAGGCGGGGGACACGAGGAGCTCGATGTATTTCGTGGGCGCCCTCGCCCGCAGGCGCAGGCTCACGCTCGTCGAGCTTCAACTCTACTACCCGAAAGCCTTTGAAAGCCTTATCGAGCCCCTGGCCGCCGGGGCCGGCATCCCTGATCACATTCTCTACGGCCTCGTGCGCGAGGAAAGCTATTTCGACGCGGACATCGTGTCGAGCGCCGGCGCGGTCGGGCTTTCCCAGCTGATGCCCGCAACGGCCGCCTCGCTTGCCGTGAGGATGCGCATGACGGATCCGGACCTCCGCGATCCCTCGACGAACCTCACGATCGGCGCGCGTCACTTGAAAGACCTGCTGTCCAGGGTGGACAGCCCGATAAAGGCGCTGGTCTCCTACAATGCGGGACTCACTCGTCTGCGTCAGTGGGAAAGGGCGGCAAAGGGGTTTTCCGCCGATCTTTTTGTCGAATCATTGCCCATCGCCGAAACGCGGCAATACATACGCAAGATCCTCGTTTCAGCGGTGATGTACGCGTTTCTCTACCGGGACGCGGACCCCCGGGAAGCGGCGTTGTCGTTCTTCGGCATCCAGAAGAAACCCCTCGACGCCCCGCCGGAGCCGCGGCTGGGTGCGCCGGCGCGGCCGAACTAGCGCCGCGGTACTCCGCGGATTTGGGGCGCCGCGGTGCGGAGTGCGGCGTACCGCTCAGCGGCAGGCGCTCGCTTCGCTCGCAGTGACCGTTAGTACCGCTCTGGCCGCTTTCAATCCGCTCCCGCAATGGACTCGACCATTTCGTGAAGCTGTGCGTCGCTGTACTTCCCCCTGCCCGCCGGCATGATGTCGCTGAATCCCGCCACGATGTCTGCGCCCGGGTCAACGATCGAGCGGATTATGTACGCCTCGTCCGCCCGCAGGCTGCGCCTCTTGCCGCCTGTCAGCACCTCCACCGTGCTGCCGGACAAGCCCTTGAATGTCGGCCCCACGAGCTTTGTGCCGTCGAGACTGTGACAGTCGAGGCACCCGGACTGGCGCAGGAGGGCGACGCCCGTTCCTTCTTCCTTTTCTGCCTGCGAAGTGAGCCCCGGGATGTCGACATCCTGACCCGCGTACCACTTGTCGAAATCCGGGGGCGGGACCACGAAGACCTGGCTCAGCATCTTGGAGTGCTGCAGCCCGCAGTACTGCGTGCACAGGATGTCGAAGGTGCCCAGGTCAACGGCCTTGAACCACGCATGCGTGGTCATGGTCGGCAGGACGTCCTGCTTGATCCTGTATGCGGGTATGAAGAAGCCATGGATCACGTCCACGGATTTCATGTCGAGTGCCACGTTCTTCCCCTGAGGCACCACGAGGTCGGTGCTTTTCCTTCCGTTCTCGTAGGTGAAGAGCCATGACCACTGCCGTGCCGTGACCTTTACGTTCATCGAATCAGCGGGCGCCGTGCGAAGGAACTTGAACGAGGTGAGGCCGTAGAAAAACATGCTGAGGGCCAGGACCACCGACGCGGCAATCCACACGGTTTCGAGGACCGCATTGCCGGAGATGTCCGAAGGATTCGGATTGCGGCTGCGGCGGTACCGCACGACGAAGTACAGCATGAGAAACATGATCACGGCGAACAGCAGGAAGCAGAACACCATGATGTAGATGAACGTGCTGTCGACCGCGGCGGTGGTGGTCACCGGCATTATTCCTCCTCCCTGGCTACCTGTACAGGACGTCGGTGAATGTGAGCCCGATGAAAATGGCCAGGGTGCAGATGGCGATCGGGACCAGGAGCTTCAGGAGCAGCCGCTTCTCCGAGCTCAGGTGCATGAAGTATAAGAGCACCAGCGTGGATTTTATCGCGGCGATGGCGAGAACCACAAGGATGCCCACACGTCCGAAGTTCAGGCTTGCCGTGGTCACCGTGATCGCGGTGAGCACGATCAGGGCCGCCCAGATGTACACATAGCGCGCGTATGCCAAAATCCTCACCTCCTAGGAGATCAGGTAGAACAACGGGAAGAGGAATATCCAGATGATGTCGACAAGGTGCCAGTACAGCCCCGCGTTCTCCAGGGCCGCGGAGCGTCTCCTGCGTGGCCTTGCCCCGGACGACGAATGAGAGGATGACGGAGAGGACCGTCATGCCGATGATCACGTGCAGCGCGTGCAGACCCGTCATGGTGAAATACAGGCCGAAATAGAGGATCTCTCCCGGCGGTCTCTTCATCAGCACGGCCGCGTTCGGGTACAGGCCATGCTCGAACTTCGCGGTCCACTCGAAAGCCTTCACCACCAGGAAGGCGGCGCCGAACGCGATAGTGGCGCCGAGAAAGAATATCGTGCGCTTCGGCTTGTTCAGCTCCTGCAGGGAGAAGATCGCGGCCACCGCGGTAAGGCTCGAGGTGAGGAGGATGGCCGTGTTGAGCGTGCCGTCGAACCTGCTCAGCTCCATCGATGCCGCATGGAAGTCCCCGGGATGCTTTGCCCTGTAGACGGCGTACAGCAGGAACAGACCTCCGAAGAGGAGGATCTCCGAGAGAAGGAACAGCCACATGCCTATCCGTGCGCCGACGCTGTGATCGCGGATTTCCATGCTACTCCTTTTTTTCCTTGCGGCCCGGAAACACGTACGGCCCATGGGTGATGATCGGCACGGTCTCGAAGTTTTCCGCGTGGGGCGGAGAGGGGATCTGCCACTCCAGGGTGCTTCCGCCCCACGGGTCGGCCTCCGCCTTCTTTCCCCTGAAGAGCGCGTACAGCAGGTTGCCGAACATCAAGCCGAGCCCCGATACCATGATCCACGAGCCCACCGTGGCGATCACCTGCAGATCGGTGAATTGGGGGAGATAGGAGTAGTAGCGTCGAGGCATGCCCGCCCACCCCAGGATGAGCAGAGTCATGTAGAAGAGGTTGAAGCCGACAAACAGCACGATGAATGCCACGGTGGCGGTTCTGTAGTTGTAGGTCTTGCCGAACATCTTGGGGAACCAGTAGTGCAGGGCGGCGAACAGCCCGAATCCCATGCCGCCAAAGATGATGTAATGGAAGTGACCGACCACGAAATACGTGTCATGGGTGTGCACGTCCGTGGAGAGCGCTCCCAGCACCAGCCCGGTGAGGCCTCCAATGGAAAACAGGGCAATGAAACCCAGCGCGTAGAGGAACGGCGGGTCCACCTTGACCGAGCCCTTGTACATCGTGGCGATCCAGTTGAACACCTTGATGGCGCTGGGGATGGCCACGAGGAATGTGAGGAGGGAGAAGACGATGCTTGCCGTGTCGCTCTGGCCGCTCACGTACATGTGGTGTCCCCACACGAGCGAGCCGACGCTGGCGATGGCGAGGCTGGAGAATGCGATTGTCTTGTAGCCGAATATGTTCTTGCGGGAGAACACGGGGAACAGGTCGGAGATGATCCCCATGGCGGGCAGGATCATGATGTAGACCGCCGGGTGGGAGTAGATCCAGAAGAGGTGCTGATAGAGAAGGGGATCCCCGCCCTTGGAGGGGTCGAATACGCCTATGCCGAACACGCGCTCCAGGAGGATGAGCACCATCGTGATGCCGATGACCGGTGTGGCCAGAACCTGCACCCACGCGGTGGAGTACAGGCCCCACACGGAGAGGGGCATGCGGAAGAAGGTCATGCCGGGCGCGCGCATCATGTGCGTGGTCGTCACGATGTTGAGCCCGGTGAGTATGGAGGACATGCCCAGGAGGAACACGCCGAAGACGGCAAGCGGCACATCGACGGTCGTGTGGATGCTGTAGGGCACGTAGAAGGTCCAGCCCGTGTCCACCGCGCCCTTGGCAAAGAGAATCGATCCCAGGACAACGGCGGCGCCGGTCATGTACAGGTACCACGAAAAAAGGTTCAACCGGGGGAATGCCATATCTTCCCCTCCGATGAGGATGGGGAGGAAGAAATTGCCGAAGATCGTCGGGATGCCGGGGATGACTACGAGGAAGACCATGATGATCCCGTGCAGGGTGAATATCGAGTTGTACATCTGCCCCGTGAGGAATTTGCTGTCCGGGGACAGCATCTGGATGCGCATGAGAACGCCCAGGATCACGGCCACGGTGAAGAAGCTCAGCACGGCCACCAGGTACAGTATTCCAATCCGCTTGTGATTGGTCGAAGTGATGAAGCCCCGGATGCCCGGCCGCTTCCCGTTATCCAGATACCAAGGGCCCACCGCGTGGTGGGCGGCCTCAGCGTGAGACGCCATTCGTCAAACCCTCCCTGCTGTACGGCGCTTCCTGCCTGCCAGGAGAAGATAGGAGACCAGGCCAAGAGCGACCAGGAGCGTAAAGCTCGCGGTGATTTTCAGTATATTGAAGACAAATTTGTGATTCTGCGGATCGTAACTGAAGCAGAACCGCATGACTTTTGCAATTGTCGGGCCCACCGTGCCAGTGGAAGCCTCCATGAGGGACATCTTCAAATCCACGGGCAGGAAGTCGGTCCCCGTCATGTAGCGGACGATCTTTCCCTGGGGGGAAAGGATCACAAGACCCAGGGGATGGTCGAACTCGTCGCCATTTCTTACGTAGTGGAATCCCACCGCGTCAGCCACTTTCCGTATGTCCTCTGCGCTCCCCGTCAGGAACCGCCACGCCTCAGGCGGGAAGGGGGCTTCGATGGACTCGAGGCTGAGCTTCTTTGCCTTTCGGGCGTCGGCCAGGGTCTCACGGTCGTCGATTGTCATCGTGAGGACCTGGTAGTCCCGGACGGGTGTTGCGGGCAGAAGCCGTATGACGCCCGCCATGCTGGTGAGAAGATAGTCGCAGGCGTTCGGGCATCTGAAATAGACGAGGGCGAGGATGGTCGGCGTGCGCACCAGGTCACGCAGCGTGACCGGCGCGCCGTCATCCGCCGTGAACCTTGCGTCCAGCGGAACGAAGGAGCCGAGGTGCTCCTCGATGCCCACTCCGCCCCAGACACCCGGCAGTGATTTCTCCTCAGCCCGCACGGCCGCGCCGCCCGCAATAGCGAGCAGCAACGCGGCCGCGAGCAGCCCGCGCGGCCTCCCCATGGGAGTCACCTCCCTATTTCCAGCTGGCGAGGGCCGAGGAGATGTACGTGAAGAGGTCTCCCGCTTGGTCGTCGTTGATCTGGTCTGCCGGGAAAGACGGCATGCCGCCCGCCGAGCCATCCGGCATTTTCGGGGACCTGATGAAGGCCGTGAATGTGGCCAGGCTCGCGAGCTTCTTCGAGGTCTTCAGGGGGAGCTCGGCAACCACCACGTTGCCGCCGTTCGGATGGCAGGCGGAGCAGTTGTCCGCGAAGATCTTCTGACCTGCCGGCGCGGCGACAACGGCGGTCTTGCCTCCCTGCGAGGGCGCCGCCTGCGAGGGCGCCGCCTGCGCGGAACCGGGGGACCACCCGCCGTAGACCAGCCGGGCGCCATACCAGCCCAGCCCCACCACGGCAACGAACGCAAGCCCGTAAATGACGAGCATCGGCGCGGCATGCATCTTCACTTCGCTTCCCAGAATGATGCCGATGGCAAGGAGCACGAGCACGGCGCTGGCCAGGATCATCTTCATTTTGATCGGCGGGATCATGGCGCCCTTGAAAAAGTGCAGCCAGTCGAATACCCCGAACAGGATCGTGGGGAAGACGAAGAGGAAGGCCAGTATCGAGACGTGGCGCGCCGTGGTGAGCACGTTCTTTCGGGCGAACACAATCCCCACCACGAGGAAGAGGAACGCGCCGATGACCAGCCCTATCGGGATGTGGGTGATCGGGGCGTGCAGAGGATCGGGGAAACCGATCTTCGTGACAAACTGGTAGAGGGAATCGATCATGGATCGCCTCCTCGAATTGCTCCCTGTGTCCGCATCTTAGCGGCGGGACCGACCCGTGTCAAACAGTGCAGCAACTGTCAGCCCTTCCTGACGTAGAGCTCCGACACGGCCGAGAAATCCAGGTCCTTGAGCCCGGCGGCGGAGGCCAGCGCGAAAACCTCTTTCGCCGCATTGATCGTCGGCATGGGGACGCCGCTCTCGAAGGCGGTGACGCAGGCAAGCTGGAGGTCCTTGTGCTGCCAGCGCAGCGGAAACTCCGGGTTGAAGGTGTGCGATTCCAGGTTGGAGCGTTTCCCCGCAATGAACGGCCCGGCCACCGCCCCGCCGACGAGCATGTCCAGCAGCGCCTTTCGGCTGAAGCCGAGGGCCTCCCCGAAAGCCAGGGCTTCGGAGAAGGCCGCCATTGCCGTTCCCAGCATCATGTTGATGATCATTTTCATCGAGGCGCCCATGCCCGTGCCGCCCATATGCTTGATGGTCTTGCCCATGAGCTGGAGGAGCGGCGTGCACTCCTCGAGATCCTTTGTCTCCGCGCCCACAAGAAAAGTGAGCTCCCCTTTTTCCGCAAAGGGCAGGGAGCCGGTCACCGGGGCGTCTACGAAACGGATGCCCCGCCGAGCGGCCTCGGCTGCCATCTGCCGGCTGAATGAGGGATTGACCGTGCTGCAATCCACCCAGAGGCTGCCCTTTGTCATGACGTCGAGAAACCCGTTCTTTCCGATGGCGGTGCCGGCGACGGCGTCCGGGTGGGAGAGCATCGTGAAGAGAATCGCGGCGCCCTTCCCTGCTTCCGCCGCGGAAGCCGCCACAATCGCTCCCTCGCGTGCCAGCAGGTCCGATTTGCCCGGCGAGCGGTTGTACACCGAAAGCGCATGCCCGCCGCGAAGCACGTTGCGGGCCATCCTGCTTCCCATTATGCCCAGGCCGATGAACCCAATTCTCATGCGCAGCCTCCTCTCATTTCAGATTCGCAATGCAGGCGCTGATTGCCTGGCGGAGCTGCACGGCTGATTGTGGATCCGGGAGGCCGTTTCCCGACAGCACGTCAGTCGGCTTTGAAATCTCTTTTCCATAGTAAAGGGCGTTGGCGTCGTAATCCACTTCGAGGGCCGCGCCCTGCAGCGCGACACCGGCGAATAGCCCCCTTGTCCGGGAATAGGAATAGATCTCCGCGCGCAGGTCCTGGTCGGTCACCGCGCCCGCCTCCCTGCCCAGGGAGCCCGCCGAGAGTGAAGCGTCCACCCCCATCGTGTACTTCCCGCGCAGGACCCGATCCACGCTGTCCTTCGTTCGGAAAAAGAGCACGATGTCCGCGGACTGGATGCCGATTTGCCAGCCCACGCTTCCCCCGGTCAAGGTCAGGAACAGGGGCCTGCTCCAGGAGCCATCCGCGCCGCGCACGACGAGCACGCCCCTGCCATGCTGCCCGCCGATGATGAACCCCGCCCGCTTCACGTCCGGGATGATCGCAATGCCGTGCACCTGCCGAATCAGAGCGGCAGGTACCTGGTATTCAGGCACCTGCGTAAGAGTCTGGAATACATCCTGGGCATCCTGCACCTTGTGGACTTCCGCTCGCTGCGCGCGGACCGGAAGGATGGCGATAGTCATGAGGGTGAGGACCGGCACAATCCTCGAACGAGACATTCTGGTCATGAGGGAGAACCTCCTGGACGGCCGCTTCGACGCGCGCCGACCGGGTCGACGCCGTGACGCGCGCCTCGAATTCATAATATCCATCCGGAACACCATCGGCTATTGTTTCTGCGCACGGTTCTTGTCAATCCGGCTCCCCGGCTACCGATATATCAATCAGGGGGCTCACGTGACTGCTTTCGGCAGGAGGCTCTCTCCTGCGGTTTTTTCCCTCGTCGTCATCCTGCTGTCTCTCTGCCTGGTGTGCGTCACTTCGCTGGGGCTCCACCTGGCGGGAGTCTCAGGCCCCGCCGGTGCACTGGGCAGGTTTCTCATCGAAGGCTTTTCCTGGGCCGGGTTCTTCGTGCCCGCCTATCTGCTGGCCGGCGTGGCGCTCCTCCTTGCGCCCGTTTTCCGCAGGCGCTCCGCCCTTCTCCTCATGTTTTCCATCGTGCCTTTCGTCACTTTGAGCCTGCTTTTCCATGTCCTTTCGAAATCCACTTCCGCGCTGGCGCAGCTTCTTCTGGACTCCTACGGGATGGCCCCCTCCGCGCTTCTGCTCTTCCTGCTCCTTGCCCTGGAAACCATCTTTCTTTTCACCCTGCCGCGCGGGACCCGCACCGCGGCATCAACGAGGAAGTCTGCCCGCGCACCGCTTGGCCTTCCTTATCTGAAGCCGGAGCCGACCGCCGATGCGCCGCTTCCCGTCAATGAGGCGGAGGCGGCGCCGGAAGCGCTCGAGGAGCAGGTGGATGAGGGGCAGGGGGAGGAGGAACCGGCGCCCGAAGAGGAGACTGCCGAATCGGACACCATCGAGCTCACACCCGTCGAAAGGGGACTTCCCCTGCGTACACGGCCGAAGGCGCCCTCTGTGATGCTCACCCCGGGCCCCGAGCAGGAGGAGCTCCCGTTTCCGAAAACCGGCAGCGGGCCCCGGTCCTACAACATACCCGTGCACGACGTCCTGAAGAGCCGCGGCGGCAACGAGTACTGGATCATCGACGAGGAGACCAAGCGGGCCTCCAAGATCCTCACCGACGCGCTGAAAGAGTTCAATATCGATGCCGAGGTGACCGGCATCCGAAAAGGCCCTGTCATCACCCTTTTCGAGGTTCTGCCCGCGCAGGGGGTCCGGGTGTCCAAGATCGCCAACCTGTCGGACAACATCGCGCTGCGTCTTGCCGCGCCGAGCGTGCGCATTGTCGCGCCGATCCCCGGCCGGCACGCGGTAGGCATCGAGGTGCCCAACCGGGTGCGCTCCATCGTTTCATTCAAGGAAATGATCTCCCTGGACGTGATGCAGAAGTCGCCTTACGAAATCCCCCTCGCGCTCGGGAAGGACATCCTGGGTGAAGCGCAGGTCATCGACCTGATCCAGACCCCGCATCTGCTGATCGGCGGCGCCACCAATTCGGGCAAAAGCGTGCTGGTGAACTCCATCATCTGCTCGATTCTTTTCCGCAAGTCCCCCGACGAGGTACGGATGTTCCTCATCGACCCGAAGATCGTGGAGCTCAAGCTCTACAACGGCTGTCCCCACCTCCTCACGCCCGTGATCACGGATCCCAAGAAGGCGTTCCAGGCGCTGCAGTACTGCATTGCGGAAATGGAGCGCCGCTACACCCTGCTGGACGCCATGGGCGTGCGCGACATCCGCTCATTCAACAAGAAGGCGAAGAAGGAGCGGGTGCAGAGGCTTCCCTACATCGTCATCGTGATCGACGAGTTCGCCGACCTGATGGCCACCACGGGCAAGGAGCTGGAATCCACCCTCGCGCGGCTTGCCGCCATGGCGCGGGCGATAGGCATTCACATGGTGCTGGCCACCCAGCGTCCCTCCATCGACGTCATCACGGGCCTCATCAAGGCGAACATCCCCTCCCGCATCGCTTTCATGGTGGCCAACAAGTTCGATTCCCGCATCATCATCGACGCGGTGGGCGCGGAGAAGCTCCTCGGCAAGGGCGACATGCTCTTCTCCGCCGCGTGGAACCCGTTCCCCACCCGGATCCAGGGCGCCTACATCGACGAGGACGAGACGGACGCGGTCACCGAGTACGTGAAGAAGCTCGGGCCGCCGCAGTACATCGAGGACGAGGTCTTTTTCGACGACGAGGAGACGAACGACTTCGAAGGCGAGCCGGGCAATGATCCGCTTTTCGAGCGGGCGCTGGAGATAATCGTCTCACAGGGCAAGGCCTCGGCTTCCTACCTCCAGCGAAGGCTCAAGGTCGGCTACAACCGCGCCGCGCGGCTGGTGGAGGAGATGGAGATGCGCGGAATCGTGGGCCCTGCGCAGGGAAGCAAACCGAGAGAAATCATCCACGTGCCGTCAAAGGGCTCGTGAAGCTTTCATGCCTTTCAGGGAGTCCCCCCGGCCGTAGTCTATGAACCTGCCGATCGAGGAAGCCATGCCCTCCATGCAGAACGCGCATGCTCCGGTGGGCTCGCTTGCGCAGCGTTTGCCGGGATAGATCTCATACAGCTTCTTGAACGCCGCCGGCGTGAAGTTCGGCATGAGCACGTTGGCTCCCGCTTGCAGGGCCTTCGGCCGGTAATCCTCCCCCATGCTGCCGAGGGCGGTGGTAGCGGGAAGGTGGCTGTTTTTCGTCACGATCCGGGTGAGGGCGAGCGTTTTGAGGGTCAGCGTCACATCTCCCGGTTCCCGGTCACCCAGCCGCGTCCGCGGATGCGGCAGGAAAGGCCCGATGCCGATCATGTCGAAATCGCTCTGCCGGAAAAAAAGGAGATCGCGCGCGATGCAGCGATCGCAAGGCTCTGACCTGTCAGAGGACCGATCTCATGAGGAACCGCTCCGCTACCTGCGCTTAGCCAGAGCGCGTATCGGAGTTCGGCCGCTCTCCCTCCGAGAGCTGTCACCGACATGCCGGTGACCACGGTCTGTATATCCCCGCGCGGCAATACCGTCGCACAGCTGGCGAGGATCTCAAGAAAGTGTCAAGCGGACTGGACGCGGCAGAGCAGTTCGTCGCCGGATTCAAAAATTTCGCTTGACAAATCGGTCATCTGTGTAATAATGGTTGCAATTGGTTATAACCAATGGTACGCAAAGCCGTAATGGAAGCAAAAGAGACTATTCAAAAGAACGCCAGGGATTCGATGCAGGCACAGGTCGAATCCTTCCTGCTCGCCAGGATCGGATCTGACGCCTGGACCGTCGGGACAAAGATCCCCTCGGAGCGTGAGCTCGCGGTAGAGCTCGATGTGAGCCGTACGACCGTCCGCAACGCGGTGCTTGCGCTGACGGCCCGCGGTCTTTTCGAGCGCTCCGTCGGGCAGGGGACCTTTGTCAAGCGGAAGCAGGGACCCAAGGCCGGGCCGCGCACCACGACGGGCACGCTGGGCTACGTGGTCTGCAAGGAGAAGTCCGAGCGCAAGCCTATAGCTTCCGAAGCTTTCTATTTCGACGTCTTCCTTGGAATCGAAGAAGAAACGGCCCGGTCGGGCCGGCACACCCTTTTTTCATATCTCGATGACTACGACCCGGAAGAACGCGAAGCCTTTCGCGCGTTCCTCGAGAAGGTGGACGGCGTCATCGTGGAGGAGGCCAGAAATCGGGACCTGCTCGAGCTGGTCAAGGCGAGCGGCGTCCCGACCGTGCTCCTGGCGCCGACCGCTTCCCTTGAGGGGCTCGACCTCGTGACCATGGATCTCGCCGCCGGCGCCCGGAGGGCGGTTCATCACCTCCATGATCTTGGTCATTCGCGCATCGCCATCGTCAATGGGCCGGTGCGCCTGGAATCGGCGCGGGTCCGTTTTCTTGCATGGAAGGAAGCGATCGAAGAGGCAGGTGGGGTCCCGGATGAGGAGCTCGTCGACGGCGATGAAGGCTGGTCCGCGGAAGCGGGCTACGCGGCGATGAATCGCCTCCTGGAGCGCCGACCGGATCTCACGGCAGTGTTCTGCGCCAACGACCTGTTGGCCATCGGGGCACTTTCCGCACTTTCCGAGCGCTCACGCAGGGTACCGGATGACGTGTCCGTCATCGGATTCGACGATTCAGAGCTCGCGCGGCACGCGTCGCCGCCCCTTACGACAATGCGGATCCATTCGAGGGACATGGCACGAACGGCGGGCAGAAGGCTGCTCGAGAGGGTGGAGAACGGAAACCTGCCGTCGGTAAGGATCGAGTTTCCCATAGACCTGGTAGTCAGGAAATCATGCAAGGAGGTGAAAGCGGGGGAGTGAGGAGAGGAGAAAGAACAGCCGCGGCACCGGGTTCCGCCTTGAGCAGCTGGTTCCCGGTGCCGCAAGCCGTTGGGTACGTTCGAAATATAGCCGACCGGCAATTGAACGTACAGTCGCACAACAGCGATACGATGTCGTATCGACCAAAGGAGAGATTTCATGAAGAAGCTGAAGTACGTTCTGGCGCTGGCCTTCGTACTGATCGCCGCCTCTGCATTCGCGGCGAAAATCGAGATCACGTACATGGCCTGGTACAACACGACCGAGTCCGAGGCCGCGGATATCCAGAAGACGCTCGACAAGTTCAATACGTCGCAGGACAAGATCCACGTCACAATGATCGCGGTCAGCCGCGCTGACTATGAGACAAAGCTGAATACCATGGCCGCGGCGAAACAGCTGCCTGACACCTGCATCATGGCAGAACCCATGACCATCAGGTATGCCGCCGCCGGCCTGCTTGCCGACATGGGCGGCGTATACAAGCCGGATGAAGCCCCGCTCAAGTCACTGGCTTTCACCTATAAGGGAAAAACGGTGGGCTACAGCTGCGCCGACGAAGTACTGCTCGTGTACTACAACAAGAAGATGTTCGACGACGCAAAGGTCGCCTATCCTCCGGCGAGCGCCGACAAGGCATGGACCTGGAAGGAGTTCGTCGCGGCAGCCAAGAAGCTCACCAAGGACCAGAACGGCAAAACCCCGAACGACGCGGGCTTCGACCCGAACAACATCGTCACCTTCGGCGCTGATTTCAACAGGCTCTCATGGATGTGGCCGGTCCTCGCGGTTTCCAACGGCGGGGGCGTCATGAGCCCCGACGGCCAGCGGCTTCTGATCGGCACGCCGGAGAGCATCGAGGCCCTTCAGGCCATCGCCGACCTGTATGTGAAGGATCACGTGGCTCCCTCAATCGGCGACAAGAACAATATGCCCAGCCTGGACGTCAACCTCCTCACCGGCAAGGTTGCCATGGCGACTTCCGGCCAATGGGAAATCGGCGTCTCCCTGAAGAACTCCCTCAAGGACGGCCTGGTCTACGGCGTGGGCGTGCTCCCCAAGATGAAGAAGGCCGTCACGTACAACACCGGCGGGCCCTTCGTCGCTTTCGGCTCATCCAAGAACCTCGATGCGGCCAAGGCATTCGTCAAATGGATGAGCGACGAGTCCAACGGCTGGGACCTCATCACCGGCGGCATCTGGATGCCCGTTTCGGCGAAGTGGTACGCGAACGAGACGGTCATGAGGAAATGGGCCGACAATGATATCCACCCCCCGTTCGCGCAGTACAAGACTGCGGTCATTGACTATGCAATGAAGAACGCGGTACAGGTCCCCTGGTACTATTTCCCCAGCTACGACAAGCTCGATACTCTCATCAACTCGGGGATCACTGACGTCTGGAACGGAAATGTGACTGCCAAGGACTATATCAACGGAATTCTGCCCCAGGTGCAGAAGCTCTTCGACGAGAACAGGCCCAAGTAGGACGTGTCGACAACCAGGGGGTTTCCCCGGCCGCATCCGCGGACGGGGAAACCCCGCATTCTTGATTCAAGGAAGCGAATATGAAAACGAGAAGAACCCGCGGGACCACTGTCACTGCGTACCTGTTCCTCACTCCCGCGCTCCTGGGCCTGTTTTTCATCACGATATTCCCGATGATCGGCGTGATCGCGATCAGCTTGACCAATTGGACGGGGCTGGAGCCTCCCGTTTTCACCGGACTGGGTAATTTCAGGGAGATATTCACGACTGACTTCTATTTTGCGAAGTCCGTGGCAGCGACTCTCTATTTCGCCCTGGGGGCGGTCATCTCGGGAATAATCTACGCCTTCACGGTCGCCCTGCTGCTCAACCGGAAGATCCCGGGGCGCGGCTTCTGGCGTTCCGTGTTCTTCATTCCTTATATCGTGCCTTCCATCGGCTCCTGCATCGTGTGGTCATGGATGTACGAATCGAATTTCGGCGTCTTCAATTACTTCCTGCACCTCGTGGGGATCAACAAGATTCAGTGGCTGCAGAGCGGGACATTCGCCGTACCGTCTCTCATCGTGATGACGGTCTGGGGGATGGGCAGCATGATCGTCATTTTCCTTGCCGGGCTTCAGAATGTGCCCCGCACGTACCTGGAAGCCGTGGAAATCGACGGCGGGAACACCTGGCACAAGTTCCGCCACATTACGATCCCCATGATGACTCCCGTCATCTTCTACAATTTCCTGATGAGCATGATCACCAACCTGCAGGTGTTCGTTCCCGCCTATGCGCTGACCAAGGGGGAACCGAGCGGCAGATCCCTTTTCATGGTCTTCCTCATTTATCGCGAGGGATTCATGCAGAACAATTTCGGCCATGCCAGCGCGCTGTCTCTCATCTTTTTCATATTCATAGCCGCGCTCACCGCCGTCATTTTTGCCACTTCAAAGAAGTGGATGTTCTACGAAGGAGAATGAGGCATACCATGACACGTTCGAATAAGGGAATGAATATTCTCGTCGCCCTCATCGTGGCCGTGATCGGTCTCGCGGTGCTGTTCCCATTCTTCTGGATGGTGCGATCCTCCTTCATGTCAAACATCGAGATCCACAAATATCCGCCGCTGATCCTGCCGACGACCTGGCGCCTGGACAATTATCCTTACACCCTGTCGGTTTTCCCGTCCTTGAGGTACATGGTCAACTCCCTGACGATCACGATCCCGTCGATCCTCGGGGTGCTCCTGACCTCGACGCTCGCGGCGTACGCGTTCGCAAGGCTCGATTTTCCCTTGAAGAGACTCTGGTTCACGCTGATCATCGGGAGCATGCTCATGCCGGGCGCCGTCACGATCATCCCGATCTTCGTGGCCTGGAGCGCGGTCGGCCTCAGCAATGGGTACGTCCCGCTGATCGTCCCGGCCTTTCTCGGCGGGTTCGCCGTCAACATTTTCCTCTGCCGTCAATTCCTGATGACGATTCCCCGGGATCTCGACGAGGCGGCGATCATTGATGGCGCCAGCCACGTCAGGGTCCTTTTCCAGATCCTCGCGCCCCTCATCAGGCCGGTCCTGATCGCAATCGGGCTGTTTACGTTCATCCTGTACTGGAACGACATCCTCGGCCCTCTCATCTACATCTCGCGGAACGAGCAGAACACAATTTCGCAGGCGCTTGCCAATTTCCGCTCGGGATTCGGCACGGACTGGAAATCGATCATGGCTGCATCCTGCATGGCCATCACTCCACCGGTCCTGCTGTACTTCGTCGGGCAGAAATACTTCATCGAGGGCATTGTGCTCTCCGGCTTGAAGGCATGACCGTGACCGAAAGGCTGCACACCATGATCGACTATCCCATTGCCCCGACGCCCTTCGGTTCAGTGTCCCTGGAGGACAGCTTCTGGCACCCGCGGCTGGAGACCAACCGCACCGTGTCCATTCCCGCGGTCTTTCGCAAGTGCGAAGAGTCCGGACGGGTCGACAACTTCCGCAAGGCCGCGGGCATCCTGCAGGGGCCCTACGTCGGGAAAATGCCGTTCGAAGACACGGACGTGTACAAGGCAATCGAGGGCGCCTCTTATTCCCTCGCACAGCATGCCGATCCCGAGCTGGAAAAGTACCTCGACGGGCTCATCGCCCTCATTGCAGGGGCGCAGGAGCCTGACGGCTACCTCTACACGAACCGCACCATCGATCCCGCGCACGTCCTGCCGTTTGCCGGGCCCGCGCGCTGGTCGAACCTGGTGATGAGTCATGAGCTCTACAACTGCGGCCATCTCTACGAGGCTGCCAGCGCGCACTTCCTCTCCACGGGGAAACGGACACTGCTGGATGTTGCCCTGCGGAGCGCCGCGTTAATCCGCGGCGTTTTCGGCCCTGACGGGCGGCGTGACATGTGCGGTCACCAGATCGTGGAAATGGGCCTTGCGCGCCTTTACCGCATCACGCTGGATCGCGGCTACCTGGAGGCCGCGCGGCGTTTTCTGGAAGAGCGGGGCCGGCATCAGTCGCGGCCGCTGTACGCGTACGCGGACAATCCGGGGTACTGCCAGGATCATGTGCCGGTACGGGAACAGAGGGAGGCGGTCGGGCACGCGGTGCGCGCTGCCTACATGTACTGCGGAATGGCGGACGTGGCGGCGCTGCTTCCCGACAGGGCGTACGCCGATGCAATAGAGGCGATCTGGCGAGACGTCGTGGAGTCAAAAATCTACCTGACCGGGGGGATCGGCGCGCGGCACACCGGTGAGGCCTTCGGGAACGCCTGGGAGCTTCCCAACCGGACCGCCTACTCGGAGACCTGCGCATCGATCGGCTCAGTCATGTGGAATCATCGCCTCTTCCTGCTCACCGGGGAGGCGAAATACTTCGACGTGCTGGAGCAGACCTTGTACAACAGTCTCCTCTGCGGGGTTTCCCTCGGAGGGGACGAGTTTTTCTATACCAACCCCCTCGAATCCGACGGAGAGTTCCGTTTCAATCACGGAAGCGCGGGCCGGCAGCCCTGGTTCGACGTCTCCTGCTGCCCGACAAGTCTGTGCCGCTTCTTTCCCTCTTTGCCGGGATATGTGCATGCAACGGTCGACAAAACGCTCTACGTCAACCTTTTCATTGCCGGCCGCGCGAATGTCGAGGTCGGTGGCGTCCGCTTCCACGTGGTCCAGGAAACGGACTATCCCTGGGCCGGGGCGGTCCGCCTGCAAATCAGCCCTGAACAGAGGGCCCGCATGGAGCTGCGGATTCGGATCCCCGGCTGGTCTCGCGAGCGGATCATGGGAGGGAGCCTCTACCGGTTCGAACGGCCCTGCCCGGAAGCGCCATCGCTGCGCCTGAACGGGGAGCCGGTGAGCTTCGAGATGGACAAGGGCTACGCCGTCCTCGATCGCGAGTGGGATGGGGAAGACATCGTCGAGCTCGCCCTGCCGATGCCCGTGCGAAAAGTGGTCTGCGATGCGCGGGTCATCGACAACCGGGGCAAGGCTGCTCTCCAGCGGGGGCCGATCGTGTACTGCGTGGAGCAGCGGGACGCTGATCGGTCCCTGGACTCGATTTCCCTTGGCGCGGAATCCAGCTTCACCGCGTATCAGGAGCCGGCGCTCTTTGGCGGCATCGCGGCGTTGCGAGGAAAGGGCTTCACGGCAATTCCCTATTTCGCGTGGGCAAATCGGGGGCCGGGCCCCATGCGTGTCTGGCTGCGGAACAGGGGCGCGAACTAGGCAAGCATGCAGGCACCCTGTGGTTTGGAAATCCCACAAGCATGCAAGCAACCTGGGGTTTTGCACGTTCATATTAATGGTTGGGCGCCCAACCATTAATATGGGAGGGATTTGGTCCAATGCGGCGAGGTGTGTCCGGCAAATACGAAATCAACCGCGCACCAGGGCCGCGAGAAGGGACAGGAGCAGGCCGACGCAGCCGCCGACCACGGCACCGTTCAGCCGGATGTATTGGAGGTCATTTCCGACCGCATCTTCGATGCGGCGCACGAATTCCCTTTCGTCCGTGCTCTTGAGGAGGGTGGCGAGATAGCCGGTTATGCCCTCGATCAGGCGGCTCTTTGCGATGGCCCCTGAGATGAGGCCCGCGACCCCGCGATTGAACCCCAATCTGAACTCGGTATTGCCGCCGAGCCTGTCCTCCAGGGCGCGTTCGATATGCGCGAGGCCTTCGATGAACCTGCTTTGCGGCTGGGCAAGGTCCACGTCGAGCCGCGCAAGGAGATTTGCCACGAATTGCACGCTGCTTTTTTGAAACCCCTCATCGCCGAGCACGTCACGGACCCATGCGCGAAATCGTCCGCGATCGCCGCCCGGGTCCGGGGCGGTTCCCGCGAGCCGGGCAGCGTACGTATCGAGCGTGACGTCCAGGAAACGACGCAGCTCGTGGTTCCGGTTGGACCGTATCTGCGCCAGCTCATTCTGCACCCCTGAGAGAAGCCGCTCGACGGTGCCCTGGCCGACGAAGATGCCCTGCCAGCCCGCGTTTCGCTTGATGATGGGAGTCAGGGCGGCGGCGAGACGCGCGATGTTCTTTCCTATTTCGATCCGCAGCAGCTCCGAAACGCTTTCAATGATCCGCTCATCGAGGCGCTCCCGGCGCGCCCAGTTGAGGAGCGACGCGAATGCGGAGGCTGAGTCGAGCCTGTTCCCGACAAAAGCGAGGACTTCCCTCATGAGCATCGTGAGGCCTTCCGCGGCGGAACCCTCCTTATAACCGGCGAGCAGGGAGGACAGCCGCTTGCGCACGAAATCGTGGATCTCCTCGCGTGAGCCGCCTTCACCGATCAGCTTCTGGACCTTGCCTCCGAAATCCACGTTCGAAAGCTCGACGGCAATCCTTTCCTCGCTCACGAAGCTCGTGAGGAACCGTGGCACCGCATCCGCGATGGCGTCCTTGTTCTTCGCGATTATATCGGTGTGGCGCAGCTTGACGCCCAGCGGGTTCCTGAACAGCGCCGTCACCGCGAACCAGTCCGCAAGGGCGCCCACGAGGGAAGCGTCGAAAAAAGCCGCCAGCAGGCCCTTGAGAGACAGGGCGTTGTACAGAATGAGCCTGTCGAGCGGAATCCAGGGCTGGAACATGACGAAGAGAAAACCCGCCAGCGCCGCCAGGAGCGAAACGGTTCCGATGCGGTTCCTGCGCTTGCTCACTCGGGCGCGGCCTCAGAATGCCCCAAGGACGGCCGCAAGCGCAAGAACAGCCAGCGGATAAAAGCAGGCTTGTGACAGGGCAACCGGACAATCAGGATGCGTGAACCGGCCATGAGAAACCCCCGAAAGATGAAAAGTCAGCATATACGAACGGCTCCCGGCGCGCAATCGGTGTTTCGTGTATCCTCACCTCATGCGGAGAACGCGCATAGTCCACTCCCTCCTCGTGCCCCCGGTCATCACCCTCGTCTGCGTCCTGCTCGGTCTTGCCGGGATCTTTTCCTACGCGGGCGGCTGGATGTACGACGCGCTCTTGCGGGTGAAGCCTTCCGCACCCGCGGCGCCCGCTGTCCTCTTGATCGACGTGGACCCGCAGGCAACGGCGGCCGCGGGGCCCTGGCCCTGGAGCCGGGACGTGCTGGCAGATGGCCTGGTCGTATTGAAGGAGATGAACGCTTCGTACGCCGTGCTCGACCTGCCTCTCGGCCGGAAGAGCGCGCCCGGTCTCGATCCCTCCGCGCTGCGGCAGGCGCTTCCGGCCGCCCTTGATCGGGAGTTCCTGCAAATGGAGGAGAACATCCAATCTCTTTTTGAGGCGATACGACGCGGCTCGGTCCGGCCGCAGGATTCGCCGCGCTACGTCTCCGACCTCATCGGATTGGTGGCCCTTGCGAAGATCCGCCTTCGGGAAACGGCCACGGGAATCGAACGGGACGACGACACGCTTCTCGGCCAGGCGGCGAAGTTCTTCGGCCGGACCTACGTCCCCCTCGAGCTCCTGACCGCACCGGACGAAGCGGCGGACAGGGATCTGGCCGAAGAGGCTTTGAAGGACCTCGCGCTTCCTATGCGCGTACAGGGCACGGACCCTTCATTGCGGATACCCGGCATCAGTCCCCCCGTGCTTCCGGTTCTCCGGGGAGCGCAGGGCGGAGGGTTCACGGACCTTCTCCCCGACTCTGACGGCGTGCGCCGACGCGCTGCTCTCACGGCGGAATACGGCGGTGCGCATTTCGGCCAGATCACCTTCGCCGCTTTGCTCGATCTCCTCGGCAATCCCGGCGTGGAGCTGGGAGCCAAAAGCGTCCTCCTGCGCATTGAGGCGCGCCCCGGACGTGCCGCGCGCACGCTCTCGATCCCGCTGACGGAGGCAGGGAAGGTGCTGCTCGAGTGGCCCCGTTCCACTGCGGGTGACGGCTTCCGCCACATGTCGTGGGCCGAGCTCTTCCGCTCCGAACGGCTGGAGGAGGCGCTGATCGCCTCTCTCAGGGACATGGACGGCCACGGCTATCTCTCATACCTTCGCAGCGAAACCGGTCTGCTCGACGTGTACGAATACGGATCCCGGCTCAAGTCGGAGATGCTGGCCGCGGGAGACCCGGGGAATGCGGGGGTGTGGCGGAACGCGCGCGCCCGTTTTTTCAGCCTGGCCGACCAGTTTCTGAGCGGAGACGCGGAAGCGAGGATCATCGCGGATGCGGACAGGGCACTTCGATCGGAGTCGCTCACCGAAGGCGAAAGGAAGGCGATCCAGGGCGAACGCGACAGGGTCCCCGACGCCTTTGCGGCTGCACGGCGTGCATTCGCCGAGCTGCAGCAGACGCGCGCCGCCCTGGAGGGAGCGCTGCAAGGATCGTTCTGCATCATTTCGCTTTCGGATCCGGGGCAGGCCGCGAAGGCCGGGCGGACGCCTTTTGGTGTTGTTGCCACGGATGCCGGTGCTTCCGCGGCCCTCGTGAGCACGGCCCTTTCAGGACGCTTTCCGCGCGAGGTCCCCTTTCGCTACCCCCTCGGTCTGGCCGCATTGCTGTCCGTTCTCGCCGCCGTGGCCGTCAACCGGATGCGTCCGATGCTCACTGTTCTCTGCGGGCTCGGCCTGGGATGCGCCGTCATCGTTGTTCCTTCGGCGGTCTTCCTGCTGTTCGGCGTTTTCATGAACCCCCTCCTCCCTGCCGCGGACGCCGTCCTCACGTGCGCGGCGTTTGCGGGCCTCAAGGTCTCCATGGCCCGCAGGGAGGCGCACGGTGTGCGGAATGCGTTCTCGGGCAGGTTGTCCCGGGAGAGCATGCAAAGGCTTCTGGCGTCTCCCCGGGATCGCGCATCCGCGGGGGAGCGGAGAAACGTCACGGTCATGTCCGCTGCGGTGAAGAGGCTGTCCGCTGATGCGCTCCCGAACCCGGGGGATCACCTGGGTCCGCTCAATGCCTATCACTCGGGCATGCACGAAGTGATTCTCAGCCTGGAGGGGATGCTCGGCAGGGTGGGGGGAGACGCTTTCACCGCGTGCTTCGGCGCGCCGCTCGCCTCCGCCGATCACGCGCGCCGGGCATGCCTGGCCGCGCTCCGGATGAAGGCGGTTGAAAAGGAATTGAATATCGCCGTCTCCCCGCCGTTCGTCACGCGGATCGGCATCGAAACCGGAGAGTGCATCGTCGGCGCGCTCGGCTCCCAGGGCATGCCCGGCTACGCCGTTGTGGGGCCCGCAAACGACCTCGCGTCCCGGCTGGAAGCGCTGAACTCGCGATTCGGCACCACCATTCTCATTTCGGAAGCCGTGCGGGACGCGGCGGGAGCGGACTTCCTCGTGCGGAGCCTCGACCGGGTGCGCTTTGCCGGCACGGATGCGAGGTTCCGCGCCTTCGAGCTGGTGGCGGAAAAGGGCGGGGCGGACGGAACGACGCTCCAGGCCATTGAGAGCTTCAACGAAGCTCTTGCGCTCTTCGAGCGCAAGGAATGGCGGGAGGCAGAAACCCTGTTCTCCCGGGTCCTTGCCCTGCTGCCGGCGGATGCGCCCGCGGCCGTCTACATCGAACGCTGCCGCGAGCACTCGTCCAACCCTGCCCGGCCCTCTACTTCCGACCCGGACTGAGCTGGCGCGATATCAGCTTTTCCATCACTTTGAGCCTGACTACGGCGCCCCCCCCGAACTGGGGGTACGCGCGGTAGCGTTGGCCGTCATCCCAGAACTCAACGCCCGTCTCCCCGGCAAACGGGGCGGACCGCCTCTGGTGCCACACGAGCGTCGGATCCTTCAGGCTCGTCTCGGGCCTGTGCGGATCGAAGGTGATGAATGACTCGTGCACGCCCCTGTCGTTCTGCTCCGCCACGTCCGTGGATTGCAGGTAGCGGATCGTGCCGGCGGTCATGTCGACGGACTGAATGACCGCGGAGTGACTCGTGATCCCGTCCTCGCCCCTGAACATGATCACGTCGCACGGCCTGAGGTTGCGCACCTCGTCCTTGACCACCTCGAGATTCCGGTTGCGGGGGTCGAAAAACCAGGTGCCGACGTACAGGGACGCAATGGCGGGCTTGGATGCGCCAAGGTAGCGGCTGAGCGCGCGGTCGAGGTCGAGGCCTCCGGTCCGCGCAACCGTCTTCAGCACGTACCACACGAAACCGGAACAGTCCATGCCCAGCCGGCCCACCCCGTAGAGGTAATTGTAGATGTCAGGGGGCGTGATTCCCTTTCCTCTGGACAGGACATAGGGCTGATGGGGGAGCCCTTGATACGCGCCTGCCTTCATCTGGGACAGGTCGAACCAGTCCCTGCTCGTGGACCAGCTGCGCGCCGTGAGATCGAATATGACGATCTTCTCGTGCTCGTCGGTCAGCGCGGCCACGTAGGCGGCGAAGTCCGGGGAGGCGATGAGCTCATCGATCTGGTCCCAGAGCGCAAGAGGATCTGCTTTGCCGCCTCCCCGCACGGCCAGCTCGCTTCCGACCAGCTCCGAGCGCTCATTGTTCTCGGCAAAGGGGAGGTGGAGCGTCATTACCTTCCCGGCAATGATGTAGGTGCGAAAGCATTTTCTATACGCGTCCTCCATGATTGCCTCGATGCCGCTGCCCCAGTCCGCGGAGGCCTGGGAAAACGCGGCAAGAAAATCGACATCCGAGCCGGCGGGAGCGGCGAGCCGAGGGTCGGGGCGCGTCTCCGCCGTGGAAAAAGAGGCCTGAAAAAGACCGAGTATGAGGGCGGCAATCCTGAGACCGCAGGAAACACGATCCATCCCGGATAATATATCACTGGGAGACCTGACGGCCCAAGACGTGATGGAACCCGGAAGGACAAAAAAAGGGGGGCCGACCTGCCCCCCATGGATTTTTCTGTTTCGGTATTTTCTAGTAGCGGTCGCGGTACCCGCCGCCGCCTCCGCTCCTGGCGGGACGATCTTCGCGGGGCTTGGAGATGTTCACCGTGAGGCTCCTGCCTTCATGCTGCGTGCCGTTGAGTGCCGCAATGGCCTTCTCGGCCTCTTCCTGGGTGCTCATCTCGACGAACCCAAAACCACGTGAGCGGCTGGTTTCCCTGTCCGTGACCACCTTTGCCGATTCCACGGTCCCGTGACCGGCAAAAAGCTGCTGAAGCTGCTCATCTGTCACCGAATAGGACAGCCCGCCGACGTACAATTTCTTGTTCAAGTTCTCCTCCTTGGAGTGTTTTTCATCATCGCCCTTTGATTCATACCGGTTAAGGAGCAGAACATGGCAGGATCTTTTATGGATACCGCTGTCCGGTCGGATGTTCCTTCGGGGTAGAATAGGAAAGGTCCGAATGATTCGGCTTCTTTTTCTTCGTATCGGACTTCACGAAGCCATCTTTTTGAAGTCCGGGCAGAAGCTTATACATTATTCCAATGACTGTCAAGGAGGAAATGCATGAGACAGGTCGGGGCGTCCATCGAGGGAGAATACAAACGCTGCAAGAGTTTGCGCGCCGGGGAGTGACACGGGCGGAGCTCGTGCGGAAATGGGAAGAGGGATGGCAGACCCTTTCAGGCGCGCTGCAGACGCTCAATGACGAGGACCTGGGCAATCCAGGGAGTACAACAAGGATCCCGCGCACGAAAACCGCCGCCATCTTTTGCAGCGCAGAAGTAGGAGCCCCGAGCGCTTTGCGCCGGTGTCGCTCTGCGGTATACTATTCCCGAAACTCCATGAAGGCACTCGATTTCAACGGGAAGCTTGTTGTCGTGACCGGTGCCTCCAGCGGACTTGGGCGGGAGATTGCACGCACTCTCGCGCTGAAAGAACAGGCGCACGTGGTGGTGGCGGCGCGCAGACGCGACCGCCTGGAAGAGCTGAAGGCCGAAACCGAGGCGCAGTGCGCATCCCGCGTGCACGTGGTTTCCGTTGACCTGGCCTCGCCGGGCGGGGCGCAGACCCTCTTTCGGGAAGCCACCGCCATCGGCGAGGTGTACGCCCTGGTGAATTGCGCCGGACTCACGTATTACGGCAGGACGCTCGACATGCCGGCGGAGAAATACGATCAGATCATCGCGGTGAACTTCCTCTCGGAAATGCGGGCAAGCATGCTCTTTCTGAAGTATTTCCTCGATCGGGGAAGGGGCGCGCTTCTCACGGTCACCAGCGTGACCGCCTTTGTGCCGGCGCCCTATCAGAACGTCTATGCGGCGACCAAGCATGGCATGCAGGCTTTCATGGAAGGGCTCGCGGTCGAGTACCGGGGCAAGGGAGTGGCCATCTGCACTTTCGTGCCCGGAGGCATGGCCACGGAGATGATCACCAATTCCGGGCTTGACAGGAAGATCGGCACGGCAGACCGCGTCTACATGGATCCGGCCCGGGCCGCGCGCAAGGCGCTGGCATCGTTCAAGAAGGTAAAGCGAAGGTCCATTCCCGGGCTCATGTACAAAACCGTTGTCTTTCTTCTCCGGCTTCTACCCCGGGCAACCGTGGCCTGGGTCGTGGAAAAGATCTACTCGCCGGGAAGCCGGGCCGGGTAATTCGCAGTCCTAGAACGAGCCCCAGGCAACCCGCATGCCCAGAACGGGCGTATACATGACGTTGCTGAAGAGCGGCCTGCCGCCGGAAACTCTCGTGATCGCCTGCATGCCTGCGTAGCCCGTCACCTCCATCCAGCTGATGAACCCCAGCCCCAGCTCGAGATCGAGCTCCCCGAACAGCGCGAACGAACTCCCGGAGGGCAGCGCAGGGTCGGCGCTCAAGCCGCCAAGACCCGTCCATAGATTTATTGCCATGAGAAACGGCCCCGCGTGCATTTCCTGGCCTGTGATAAGGCCCGCAAATCCGCCATCGAGCGCCCCGTTGGGTGCCAAGGAGTGGACGGCCATCGCGAAGCCGCCTATTCGCTGGCCGTGATGCGTCACGCCGTAGCCGTACGCACCCGACCAGGTGCCCTGAAAGTCGTAGTTGGAAAGTCGAGAGTCGAAGAATTGCTGGCCCCACGTGAGCCCGCCCGCGCCGCCGGCACAGGCCATCGACAAGGGCAGAATCGCGAGGGCCGCGGCGAGGATTATGATCTTTCCGCTGTTCATGATTGTTTCAACACCGGCGGGCTGCGCCGGCGTCACTCCGTGACATTCGCACTCAATGCGTGTTGATGTGCGTCCGCGCGTAGAGTGTCCTGAACTCCCGCGGCGTCAGGCCGGTGAGGCGTTTGAACATGCGGCGGAAGTACCCGGCGTCGGTATAGCCGCATTCGAAAGCGATCTCGTTGATGTTCTTGCCGGGTTCGGTGTGCAGGGATGCGCGCGCGAGCCCGATGCGCTTCTGGTGAACGGCGTCGATGATCGACATGTTCCAGTGACCGTGAAACACGCGCTCGAGATAGTCGGGGTTGTAGTGAAGATCCCGCGCGATCGTTGAGGTGGTGATCGGCTTCTCGTAGTTCGCCTCGATGTGCCGATGAATAGTTTCCGCCAGGGATTCCTGCTCCCTGCGGATGCCCCGAGAGCGGGAGTGCCGGGCCTGTTCCTCCTCTTCGCAGATCATGCACATCATGAGCGCGACAAGATGGGCCGCGCTGAGCGGATCGAGGATGCCCGATTCCTGGTCAGAGATGAAGCGGCAGAACAGCTCCGTCAGCCCCTCGGGATCGTTCACCGTCGCCACCTTCGGGACACGGAGCGAGGCGCCGGGAGACCCGGGGTTGGCCAGCCGGAAGTGCACCCAGTAGAAGTTCACGTCCGGCGCATACGGCAGGAGACCCCCGTGCCGGATTCCGGGGAAGAGCAGGAGCGTCTGGTTGCGCGCGAGGTGGAAAGAGCGCTCCCCTTCGAACATGTCCAGCCGGCCCTGCGTGACGAAGATCAGCTCGTACGAATCGATCACGCGCACCGCGTGCGAGCCGAATCCCGGTGAAACGAACTGGCCGCCGTTCAGAGATTCAATGGTGTCGGAGACGGGGATGGTCATGGGTGCAGCGCTTTCTCGGCCGCGCGCGGGGCGCCGTCCGGGAGAAGGCCGTGTTCACGGCCCGATAGCCGTGCGGCGTCATGTGGGTGGCGCGCTTGAAGAGGCGGCGAAAGTAGCCGGCGTCGTTGTACCCGCATAATGCGGCAATCTGGGCCACGCCTTGCTTGCGCAGGAGAAGAAGCTGCGCCCGGGCCTCCTTGATCCTGCGCGCGTGGATTGCCTCCCGGATGGACATCCGGCGCTCCTGGCGATAGGCGCGCTCGAGATAGTCAGGGTTGTAGCGCAGCTCCGCGGCGATGTCGGGAGTCGAGATTGTCTCGTGGTAGTGCGCGGCAATGAAAGCGTCCACCCGCGAGGCGATGTTCGCGAGGCCGGGCTCCCGGGCCTGGACCGGCATCCCTTCCTGGGAGGAGCGCGCCAGCTCGCACAGGGCGAGAACGAGGAGGTGGTGAAGCATGAGCCGCGCCGACGTACCCGGCGGATTTGGCGTCGACGTACCGGCGGATTTGGCGCCGACGTATCCGGCGGATTTGGCGCCGACGTACTCGGATTGGGCGCCGACGTCTCCGCCTTCGCTTTCTCGATGTACATGCGAAGGAGGTGCGTCAGCCTTCCGGGCCGGAGCACGCTGACGTGCGCGGGCACGTTGAGAACCCGGCCCGCGGCCGCAGCGGCCTTCTGCGCCCAACGAAAGCGCAGCAGGTAGAAATCCGCCTCGCCCCTGTTGGTGAGCGTGATTGTGCCGGCACCGCGCGGCGCAAGCAGAAGCGCCGCGTTTGCATGAAGCTCCAGCTCCGCGTGGCCGTCCTTGACCAGAAGCCCCCCATGGACGCTGAAAATGAGGCATGCGGATCTGCCGGGGCGTACCACCCTGCTCCCGGGATGTTCGGCCACGACGTGACTGGCTTCGACTGGTTCGAATGGCCGTATGAAATCGAGTCTGAGACCGTCCCGCATGGATTGCGTGTCTCCCGTCCCGCACAGAATCATTCGCCCACCCATAGGATCATTTCTCCCGCCGCTCGGTTGGCCCATGCATAGTAGGGGATGAAGAGAAGCCGTCTTTGCTCGATGCTGTCCTCGAGGACCTTGCTCTCATAAAGCGCCCCTGCCTGCCGGGATGCGCGCCGGGCCTTCCCCTGTCCAGAGATTGCAACCACCCCGCCGAGAAGATCGGGCCGATTCATCGTCTCCAGCTTCGCGTCCGCGGGGAGGCTCACCGTGTAGAGGTCGGGGCCGTTGTCCACCTCTTCGAGACAGTAGACGAGGGGACCCCGCTGGATCGCCACCTTCCCATAGTCGGCCCGGACCCGGGGGTCTGCATGAATCCTTTCGACGTTCATCTGAAGGGTGAGCTCCAGCCTGTCCCCCTTCTTCCAGGCCCTGCGTATGCGCGCATAGCCGTCTTGAGGCGCGGCGGGCTCGGCGGATTCTCCGTTGAGCCTGACCGTTGCCTGCCTGCACCAGGACGGGATGCGAAGCGCCAGGGTGAGCTCACCCGCGTCCGTCTCGAGCTCGAACTCGATGCTCTTCGTCCACGGATAACGGGTACGCTGCCGGAGGGTTACTTCCCTTTCGCCCTCCCCAAAGGTGCACACTCCCTCATGGTAAAGATCGACATAAAGGGTATCTCCGTTCAAGTGGTACAGGTACTCGCCCAGGGACGCCAGTGTCCGCGCGATGTTCGGCGGGCAGCATGCGCACCCGTACCATGGCTGGCGCCGGTATTTCACCCTGCGGTAGGTGCCATTGGCGTCACAGACGTCAGGCACTACCTCCAGCGGGTTCACGTAGAAATAGCTCTCGCCGTCGAGCGCGAGCCCGCTGATGATGCCGTTGTACAGTGCGCGCTCCATGACATCGGCGTACCGCCCGTGATTGTGTATCCGGGCCATGCGGGATGCGAAAAAGAAGAGCCCTATGGCGGCGCAGGTTTCCGCGTAGGCCGTGTCATTGGGCAGGTCGAAGTCGGTGCTGAAGGATTCAAGATGCGCGGAGGATCCCACACCCCCCGTCATGTACATGCGGCGCCCCGTGGTGCTTTCCCAGAGCCGGTCGCATGCGGCGAGCAGCGTCCCGTCTCCCTCCTCCAGAACAAGGTCGGCCATGGCCGTGTAGAGGTACATTGCGCGTACGGCGTGCCCTACCGCGTCGGTCTGTTCCCGCACCGGCACGTGTGCCTGGTGGTAGTCGAGCGGTTTGAGCCCATAGATCGTCGCAAAGTCAGGCGCCGCGGCCTCCTTGTCGAAGAAGTTGGGGGCCCGGCCGCGCTCGTCGATGAAATACCGCGCCCGTTCGAGGTACCGCCGCTCCCCGGTGAGCCGATAAAGCTTCACGAGGGCCAGCTCCACCTCTTCGTGGCCCGGGTATCCCCTGATCTTCCCCTTCTCCACTCCGAATCGTCCGTCGATGAGGTCCGCCAGGCGGCGCACGATTTCGAGTATCTTCTGGTTGCCTGTTCCGCGATGCATGGCGACTCCGGCTTCGATCAGGTGGCCGGAGCAGTAGAGCTCGTGCGCTTCCCTCAGGTTCTTCCACCTGCGGCCCGGCTCTTTCACCGTGAAGTAGGTATTCACATAGCCGTCCGGCTGCTGTGCGCGCGCGATCAGATCAATGGCTTCTTCCGCCCACGCCCGCAGTGCCTCATCGCCCGCCAGTCCCTGCCCGAGCACGTAGCCTGCCGCCTCCAGCCACTTTGAAAGGTCACTGTCCTGAAAGACCATTCCGTCGTAGGTGCCGTGAGCGAGCCCCGCAGCAATCCTGAAGTTTTCCACCGAATGGCTTTTCGGGCGCCGGGGATTTCATCGTTCATGGCTTTCCACTGGTAAGGAATCACCTTTTCGCGCACAAGCGACTGGTAATCGCGCCAGAAGCCCCCATCGATCTTTGCCTCTATCTTTGCCCGCGTTTTCTGCCCGGTCATGTCCACGCTCCTCACGGCGGTCTTCCGATGAATATGCGTATCGGAAGCAACGGGCAGCAAGTCGGGCGGGAGGGCTGATGTCGGAATCGTTCTCATTCAACCCGTACTCCGTGCGGCTAGACTCGTGTTTGCAGGCGCAGGACGTTCCAGGAAAGCGGCTCCAGGCGCACGCTGAGAACATCGCCGTCCATCCGGGTCTTTCCCGCGGGCGTCCGCGGCATCACCTCGTTCGGTTTCTCCCGCGTGTTCGTCGCCTTCGGATCGGCGTGGGTGAGCTCGATGTGCTCGACGAGCTTCACGCCCTCGAACCCGTGCAGGTCCGCTTCCAGCTCGAGCTTTTCGGTCGTCGCCCGGTTCACGGCGAAAATCGTGAGCGCCCCCTTCGATTCGTCGGCCACGGCGGCCGTCTCCAGGTAGGGCACGGTGCCGTACATGGTCGACTCGTAGACCGGGGAGTGGACGCGGACGTCCAGCACGGTCCCGCGGCCGAACTTCGATGCATGGAGGAAAGGATAGAATATCGTCTGCCTCCAGGCCGGACCCCCGTTCGCCGTCATGATGGGCGCGATGGCGTTCACCAGCTGTGCCAGGCACGCGATCTTCACCCTGCCGGCGTTCTTCAGCAGAGTCATGAGGAGACAGCCCACGACCAGGGCGTCCTCGAAGGTGTAGACGTCCTCCAGAAGGGGAGGCCCCACGGACCAGGGCTCCACGCGCTTGTCGGCGGCCAGCGAATGAAACCAGACGTTCCATTCGTCGAAGGAAAGGTACATCGTCTTTTTGCTGCGTTTCTTCGCCTTCACGAAATCGCAGGTGGCCACGACGGACTTGATGAAGCTGTCCATTCCGATCGAGCTTCCCAGGAAGCTGGGGAGATCTCCGTCACGGTTGCCGAAATACGAATGGAGCGACAGGTAATCCACCGATTCATAGCAGGATTCCAGGACGGTGGCTTCCCATGACGGGAATGTGGGCATTTTCTCGAATGAGCTCCCGCAGGCGACAAGCTCGAGGGCGGGGTCGAAGAGCTTCAGGGCTTTCGCCACCTCGCCGGTCGAGCCGGCCGTATTCTTCCGCGGTCTTCTGGCCGACCTGCCAGGGCCCGTCCATCTCGTTTCCCAGGCACCACATGGTGATGCCGTACGGTGCGGCCGCGCCGTTGGCCTTCCGTTTATCGCTCCAGTAAGAACCTCCCGGGTGGTTGCAGTACTCCACGAGGTTGCGCGCCGCGTCGATCCCCCGCGTGCCCAGATTGAGCGCCATCATCGGCTTCGTACCGGCCTCCCGGGCCCACCGTACGAACTCGTCCAGGCCGAACGTGTTCGGCTCCACCGACCGCCAGGCCAGGTCCAGCCGGCGCGGGCGGTCAGCGGAGGACCCGATCGAGTCCTCCCAGTTGAAGCTTGAAACGTAGTTGCCACCGGGATAGCGCACCACCGGCACGGCGAGCTCCCTCACCAGGCGCAGCACGTCCCTTCGGAAACCATGTCCGTCCGCCTCGGGATGTCCCGGTTCGTAAATGCCGCCGTAGATCGCGCGTCCCAGGTGCTCGATGAACGACCCGAACAGCCGGTCCTCCGCCTTCCCCACATGATATTCCCTGTCCACGTGCAGCCTGGCTTTCATTGTTCCTCGCTTTATTTTATGCCGGAAGTGATGGCGACGCCCTGCGCCACGCGCCGCTGGAAGACAAGATACAATACAACGGTCGGGATTGCGGCGAGAACGGCGGTCGCCATATCCCTGCCGAAGTGCACGCCGTAGGAAGATTGCGTCTGGGTGATCCCCACCGGTATCGTCATCATCGGAGTCGTATTCTCGATGATATAGGGCCAGAAAAAGTTGTTCCAGGTCCAGATGGAGAGGATGATGGCGAGCGCCCAGGTGATGGCAAGGTTCAACGGCACGAAGATGCTGAACAGCACGCGGAACTCGCCCGCGCCGTCCATTTTCGCGGCATCGCTCATCTCCAGCGGCATCTGGTCGAAGAACTGCTTGTAGATCACGACCGCGATCGGATTGACGAGCTGCGGCAGGATGATTCCCCAGTACGTGTTGGACATCTTGAGCTTCACCATCAGCATGTAGAGCGGGATGACGTTCGTGGCGTACGGGATCATGAAACCCGCCAGGATGAAGATGTACAGCGCTCTCCTCCCTCGGAACCTGATCTGTGAGAGCGCGTACGCGCTCATCAGCGACAGCAGCAGGACGAAGACCACGATTGCCAGGGTCGTGACGACGCTGTTGATGTACCAGCGGATGATCTGCGAATGGTTGATGATGAAATCGAATTCCTCGAGCGTGGGCGGCCGGGGAATGAACGAAGGAGGCCTCATCACGGTGTTCGGCTCGGCCATGAGCGAAGTGTTGATCGCCCAGTAGAGGGGAAAGATCCATACCAGGCCGAGGAGGATGGTCAGCACGCGCGAGACCCTGTTCATCACAGTGCCCTCACTCTCAGGATGCGGATCTGCACGATCGACGTGATGAGAATGATGAGGAAGAGCGCCATGGATATCGTCGCGCCATAGCCGCCGTGCTGTTGATTGAAGGCCTGCTGATACATATACAGCAGGACGACCCGGGTCCGGTTGAACGGCCCTCCGAATGTGAGCAGATAGACCTGGTTGAATATCTGCCACTGCGCGATGAGCTGGAGAACGAGAACGAGCGACGTGACCGGCCAGAGGAGAGGCCACGTAATGTATCGAAAGAGCTTGAAACCCCCTTTTGCGCCGTCAAGGGAGGCCGCTTCGTAGTATTCCCTGGGGATGGCGGTGAGCCCCGCAACGAACATGAGCACGTTGAACCCGACGGTCCACCAGATGGTCACGAAAGCGGTCGCCGGCATGGCGGGAACGGCGGTCCTGAACCAGCTCACCTTCAGGTCGAAGATGAAGTTGATGATGCCGTAGTTCTTCTCCAGGACCCACAACCAGATCTGCGTGACCACGCTGACCGGCAGCACGTAGGAGAGAAAGAACAGGGCCTGGGCGAGACCACGGAGCCGCTTCATCCTTATGACGAGGAAGGCAAAGAGCAATCCGATCAGCGTGTTGGGAACGACGGTCAGGAGGACGAAATAGACCGTGTGCCATAGTGCCAGCCAGAAATCCTTGTCCTGGACCAGCCGCACATAGTTGGCGGCCCCGATATAGCTCCCCACGCCGGCGATGTCGGCATTGGTGAAGCTGAGCATGATGACCCGCACCGTGGGATAGACGATGAAGGCGAGGAAGAGCACGAGGAACGGCGCGAGGAGCGGGATGGCCGCGGCCGGATTGCCCATGCGGAGCTTTCGTGATCGTCTCGCATCCGCACGGACGCCGGTAATTTCCACTGCATGGCTCATTGTGCCCTCCCTTGCGAAGTCGTTGCCGGGTAAGAAGGCGTCCCATCCGCCCGCCCGCGGATGGGACCCTTGCGGGAACAAGATGATGAGGCTACATGGAAAGCTTCGTGACCTCGTTCTTGAACTGGCTGACCGCATCATCGATGGAGATCTGGTCGGTGAGCGCGGGGGTCATGAAGTTCGTGAACGCCGTGTAGATCGTGCCGCCGACTCCGAAGACCGGCGTATTCGGCTCGAAGGAAACGATCTTTGCCGCATCGACGCTGTACTGGTTGTTCGGCGACATCGCCGCGAGCTCTTTGCCGTTCAACACGGGCAGATACGCGGGGAGGTGACCGCCGCCGGCCCAGACGTCCGCGTGCTTTTCAACGTATGCGATAAAGGCGAGGACACCCTTCAGTTTTGCGCCGGAGAGGGGGTTCTTCGTGTTGTTCGGAATGGCCAGCTCATGCGAATCGGCAAACGAGGCGCCCATGGTGAAGAGCTTCGGGAATGCCATGACCCCGTAGTCGAAACCGAGCTTGCCGGACTTCGCCAGGTCCACCATGGTGGGAACTTCCCAGTTTCCATTGATCATGAACGCCGCCTTGCCGGAGGTGAAAAGGGCGACCGCGGCGCCGTAGTCAGTATCAGTGTTGATCAGGCCCTGAGAGGCCCAGTCGTGGAATGTCTGCAGGGCCTTCTTGCCTGTCGTGTCCATCGCGCTGAGGTCCAGCTTTCCGTTCTTCACCAGCGTTCCTCCCATCTGGGAGAAGAGAGTGTACCAGAGACGCCACGGGCCGCCCGTGTCGTTTCCAGAAGACGTGGTAATCGGAAGGACTCCGGTGGCGTCCTTGATCTTTTTCAGGGTGGCGGTGAAAGTATCGATTCCCGCCGTGCCGGTGGGCTTTCCGTTCCCGCCCAGCACGCCTGCCTTCGTCAACAAGTCCTTGTTGTAGTAGACCACGACCGTATGCGTGTCGAGAGGCACGCCGTACAGGACGCCGGCTTTTCCGTAGGCCGCGCTGTCGGCCTGCGAATAGGCGACGAGCGTGGGGTTGAAGTCCTTGTACGAAAGACCGACCGACCTCAGCTCCGCGTCGGTGATGGGGCGCAGATCTCCCATCTTGATACCGGTCGGGAAATGCGAAAGGTGGTACGTCATGACGTCGGCGGTCTCTCCCGCGACCACGCCGGTATGGACCCTGGTATAGAACTCCACGCCCCAGGGAAGAGTGGTGCTGGAGACCTTGTACGCGCTCTGGCTGGCATTGAAATCGTTGACAAGCTGAGTCCACTTCACCCCGTCACCGCCTCCGAGGAAGTCCCATGACACGATGGGCAGGGGCGCGGCGGTCACAAAGGCCGGCGCGGCAAGCACCAGGCAGAAGAGCAGGATTGCAAAGAGCTGTTTTCTCATACCTTTCCTCCTTAAAGGACCAATGTCAGCTCTATAAGGCGCGCTTTCAAGGTGTCCGATGCGTAGAAAAGGTGGATAAATCCGACTTTGCCCGCCGCCTCGACCAGCGCCCGGGCCGCTCGTCAATGCACGCGCTCCCGGCTATAGTATGACTCATGCGCGGGTCCCGATATCGACGCACGATGCGCTTCTTCACGAGCGTGATGCTGCGGGAGCTCTGGTGGGAGCTCGTGGTGCCGAAGACTGGACTGGGCCGGCTCGCCCGGCGGACGCGCTCCGCCAGAATGCAGCGAATCGCCACTGAGTTCCGCACGCTCGCCCTCCGCATGGGGGGCGTGCTCATCAAGGTCGGCCAGTTTCTCTCTTCCCGACTGGACGTGCTGCCCAGGGAAATCACCTCGGAGCTGGCAGGGCTGCAGGACGAGGTGGGCGCCGAGAGCTTCGAGGCCATCCGCGGGGTGGTCGAGGCGGAGTTCGGCATGCCTCTTTCACGCAAGTTCCTGGACTTCGAGCCGGTGCCGGTTGCCTCCGCTTCCATCGGCCAGGTGCACAAAGCGCGCCTGGCCGATGAGGTGCAGGGATCCGCTCCCCCTTCCCAGGTGGCGGTGAAGGTCCAGCGGCCGCACATCCAGGAGATCGTCGAGGCAGACCTGGCCGCCATCCGCGCCGCCGGACGCTGGCTGCAGCGCTTCAAGTCGATCCGCCGGCACGTGAACGTCATGGCTTTAATCGAAGAGTTCAGCCGCTCCCTCTACGAGGAGATCGACTACCTGCACGAGGGAAAGAACGCGGAGAGATTCGCCCGGAATTTCAGGGAGCTCTCCGACGTGGTCGTGCCCTCGGTGGTCTGGAGCCACACGACGCGGCGCGTCCTCACCCTCCAGGACGTCGGCGCCATCAAGATCACCGACTATGCGGCAATCGAGGCCGCCGGCATCAAGCGGGCGGAGGTCGCCGACAAGCTCCTCGATGTGTACCTCAAGCAGGTATTCGAGGACGGGTTTTTCCACGCCGACCCGCACCCGGGGAATCTCTTTGTCCTTCCCGCCCGGCGGCGAGGCTGGAAGCTCGTGTTCGTCGATTTCGGCATGACAGGCACGCTCTCCGAGGAATCATTCAACGGCCTGCGGGAAGCCCTGCTCGCCGTGGGCACGAGGGACGCGGTGCGGCTCGTGCGCGCATTTCAGTCCCTGCAGGTCCTTCTGCCGGGAGCCGACCTGGACCTGCTGGAGCGCGCGTGCAAGAAGGCATTCGATACGCTCTGGGGCAAGTCGATGCGTGAAATCATGCGCATGAGCAATGAGGAGCTGCGGGTTTTCATCGACGAGTTCGGCGACCTGCTCTACCAGATGCCCTTCCAGGTGCCGGAAAATCTCATCCTCCTGGGCCGGTGCGTGAGCATTCTCTCCGGCATGGCGACCGGGATGGACCCGGACTTCAGTGTATGGAAGGGGATGGCCCCGTACGTGCAGAAGCTGATGGAAAAGGACGGGCAGACGGGCGCGAGGCTCGCCATGAAAGAGCTCACGCTTGTGGCCCGTCTCCTCCTCGGGCTCCCCAGGAAGGTGGACGAGCTTGCCACACGGATGGAACAGGGGAAGATGGAAGTGCGGATGCCGGAGCTGAAGCAGCAGGTGACGAGGCTGGAGCATGGCGTACGAAAGCTCGCCGGTTCCGTCATATTCGCCGCCGGCCTGCTGGCGGGCACCGAGCTTTTTCTGGGAGGACACGTCGAATATGCCGTGGGGCTCGGAGCAGCGGAGCTGCTTCTCCTGATCTGGATCCTCTTCGGGAGATGAAACGGCGGCCAGCGTGGCCAGACTACTCGGGGGGCTTTTTTTCAGTTCGCTCGATGGCTGCGTCCAGGAGGCTTCTCATGGCGAGAAGCATCTCCTTTCGCGCCGCCCTGCGGTGCTCGATGAAGCCCTTCGGAATCAGGTCTTGAAGGCTCAACCGAAAGGATTCATGCGCCGCCTTCACGTGCGCGCGCGCTTCCTTCAACGGGGGACTGGCCTCTTCCGCGTGGTGCGTCTTTTCCGGCATGACCCACCTCCGCCTTCAAAAGTAGGTGGTTGATTGAAGTCAGTCAAGCGCCCGCAGGCCCCGCCGGCTTGGCGCATAACAGAATGTTATGCCGAGTTCATGGCCGATCTATTGCACTGCGCTTTCAGAAAAGCATACTATTTTTCCCAAGGAAACGCGCAGTGAAACTCACCGCACTCATTTTTCTAACGGCTCTTTGTCCGCTGCTCTCCGCGATTGCCCAGGAGTCTGTTCCCGTGGTCACGCTGGCGCAGAGCATCGACGCGACTCTCACCAACGGGGACGACATCAAGATTCTCCAGAGGAGCCTCGATGTCGTCAGGGCGCAGCATGCCTTGAACGTTTCACGAAACTCCTTGTCCCTTGCCGGCTCCGCGGGGTACGGGGCCGTCTGGCCGTTCGGCACGGAGGCGCTCGTCCTCAGCAAGTCCGTGAGCAGCCCCTTGTCCAACCCGCCAGGCGCCGTGGCGGGGGTTGCGCTCTCAGGCCCGATGACGAACGTGAGCGTGAGCGCCATCCCTTATGTGCCTCCTGTTCCAGGGACGGACACAACCGGCGTCGTCGGCGCGAGCGTGACCCAGACCCTGTGGAACGGGTACCCGGGAGGGCAGAATCAGGCCACGGTGGACAAGAGCCTGTTGACCCTCCAGGGCAAGGAGCTTGCAACTGAGTCAGGGACGCTGGGCCTGATTTACAACGTCAAGCAGGCCTACTACGTCATGCTGGGGGCGCAGCGGAGCCTCGCCCTGAGGAAGCAGATATTCGAACAGCAGGATTCCGTCCTGAAGCAGATCACGGCCATTTATGAGCTGAAGCTCGCCAGCACCGCTGATCTCAAGACCGCGCAGCTCAACGCCCGCAGCGCCCAGGTGGACGTTGACAGCGCGGCCAATGATCTGCATTTCGCAAGGCTCGGTCTGGCCACTCTCATGGGGTTCCCCGCGGAAAAGGATTTCACGGTAGCGGACGCGCCGCAGCCGTCGGTCAAAGTGGACACGGTGGAGCAGGCCGTGTCGGCTGGATTGGGCAGGCGCGTGGATATCAAGCTGGTCGAGCTGAATATCAAATCCTCAAACGTCGACCTTGCCGTGACCAGGGGTCAGGCAACACCCACGGTGAGTGTCAGCGGCGGCGTGAATTGGCTGTACGACTGGAGCAGCGTGATGCACGCGGGAGTGGCGGGCGCAGCGGTGAAACTTTCGATGCCCATCCTGGACGCGGGGGCAGTGAAAAACCAGGTCGACTCGATTCTGAGGCAGAACGATGTCTATGCCCTGCAGGAGACTCAACTTCGAAAGAGCATTGCGACGGCGATCCAAAGCGCCTGGCAGGCCGTTCAGATTGACGGGGAAAAGCTCGAGGTCGCAAGGCTCGGCGTGGAAGCGAACGACCTTCAGTACCAGATCGTGAGCGCTCAGCGTGATTCAGGCACGGCATCGAACCAGGACCTGCTGACCGCGGCCGTGAATCTGGCGAATGCCCAGAACGCGCTCGCCACGGCGCAGAGCACGGTCGAGCTCGCGGTACTTCAGCTTCAGAACGTGATGGGGTACTAGATGAAAACAACGACTTTGATGACAATGCTCGGCTTCGCGGGGCTCCTCGTGCTGGCCGGTTGCGCCGCAAAGCCCGCCGCCGGCAGGCGGCGGGCGCGCAGGCGGGCGCGGGAGCGCGGAACGGCGGCCCGAACGGAACGGGCAATGGGAGCGGCCGCAGGTTCGCCTCCATTCCCGTGCAAGCCGTCGCCGTGCAGGTCGGTCCGTTGATCACGGACAATGACACGGCGGGAACAGTGGTGCCGGTCACGCAGAGCCAGGTCGCCGCGCAGGTGGCGGGTGTCGTGTCGGCCGTGTATCGCATGGCCGGCGATTGGGTGAAGCAAGGGGCGCCCGTCGTCCAGCTCGACGACTCGGCGCTGAAGCTGGCGGTCAGGAACGCGCAATCCGCTCTTGCGAACGCAAAGATCAATCTCGCGATGGGTCAGCAGACCGCCACCGAGTCCAACCCGAAGCTCTCCAGTCAGCTCGACTCGGCCAAGACCGCGTTCGCCGCGGCCCAAAAGAACTACGATTCACAGAAGAAGCTCTTCGACCTGGGAGGCATTTCCTCTTCGCAGCTGGACACCGCGCAGAGCCAGCTCCAGCAAGCCCAGGCAAATGTGCAGGCGGCGCAGTTTGCCCTCGAACAGAATCAGCAGTCCGACACGCAATCAACCGCGCAGTTGCAGCTCGCGGTGGACCAGGCGTCGACGCAGCTCGAGATCGCGCAGCTCAACCTGCGCAACGCAAAAATCACGGCCCCCTTTGCCGGACAGATCGCCGCAGTCAACGTGACGCCGGGAAGCTACGTGAGCCTGAATACTTCCGTTTTCACGCTGGTGAGCGGGGAGAAGCAGATCAACTTCAGCGAGCCCCCCTCCGATGCGCCGAATTTCAAGGTGGGTGATATTGTCGTGTTCACGTACGCGGGAAAGAGCTACCCGGTGAAGATCACCCAGGCGCCCTCCGCACCGATCAACGGCGTCGTGCCCATGGTGGCGGCGATCCCCTCTTCCGTGCCGGTGTCCTATGGCGCGGTAGGGACCATCACCTACAAGCTCACGCTGGCCACGGGTCCCCAGATACCCATTGCAGCCCTGCAAACCAGGGCGGATCTGAACTTCGTCTACGTGATCGTCGGCGGGAAAGCGGCCGAGCAGCCGATCACCATCCTTGCCGAGGGGGGCACCGCGGCGGTTGCAAAAGGGGTTGACGCCGGGCATGCAGGTCATCCTCAATCCGCCTCCCGGACTTCTCGCCGGTTCCTCGGTTCAGGTGGTTGCACTGCCGTCGGCCCAGAGCCAGGGTGCGGCGGCGCCTGCGGGCCCGCAGGGGGTGGGCGCACAAGGGACACGCCAGAACAACCAAGGGCGCAGGCCCGGGATCGGCACCGGGCGGAGGCCCGCCGGGCCGGCCCGTCCCGGGAGGAAAGCAATGAAAAGCCTCCGTGACTTCGAGGCCACGATCTTCAACAAGATCAACCCCGCGGTCAACTTCTCGATCACGCGCTACGTGCTTGCCATCGGCATTTTCGTCGCGGTCGTGGTATTCGGCATTATCTCGACGTTCAGTCTCGGCGTCGACCTCCTGCCTGCCGTGAACATCCCGGTTGTCCTGGTTGTCACGTCGTTCCCCGGCGCCACTCCCGGCGTGGTCGACCAGCAGATCACGCAGGTCATCGAGAACGTGGTGTCGTCCCTGAGCGGCATCACGGACATCAGCTCCAACAGCTCCATTGGCATCAGCCGGGTCGCCATCAGCTTCGATCCCAGCTCCGACAAGACCGCGGACGCGAACCAGGTGTCCACGCTCGTTGCAGCGGCAATCCGCAGCCTTCCGCCGGGGATCAACCCGCCGACGATCCGCACCTTCGATCCCAACTCACAGCCCATCGTCCAGTTCGGGATTTCGGGAGGCGCGGCGAGCCCGGCCGATGTCAGCGACTACGTGCAGAACACCCTGACCCCGTCGCTTCAGCTCGTCCCGGGCGTCGCGAATGTCGGCGTTGACGGCGCCCCCGCGCGGCAGTTCATCGTCTACCTGGATCCGAACAAGCTCCAGTACTTCAACCTCATACCCCAGCAGGTCGTGGCGGCAATCATCAACTCCGCGGTGAACACGCCCATCGGCACCATCATCAGCCAGAACAGCGCGCTGACTTTCACCACGCAGAACGTGCCGGTCAACCTGCTCCAGATCGAGCACACCCTGGTCGACCCTGCGCGCGGCATCGCGGTGGACGACCTCGGGACCGTCCGTGACGTCCCGGTCGACACGAATTATGCCCGGGTGAACGGGAAACCCGTGGTGCTCGTCTCCGTCCAGAGGACAACGGATTCCAACTCGGTCGCGGTTGTCCAGGGCGTGCGTGATCTGATGAAAAGCACGCTGCTGCCCAAGGGCTACACTCTCACCTACAGCAATGACACGACCGGCCCGATCAAGGCGTCCATCGAGGCAACCTACCACGAGCTGTTCGTCACGGCTCTCGTGGTGGCCCTGATCGTCCTGCTGTTCCTGGGCAAGCTGAACACGGCCATCTCCGTCATCCTGGCGATTCCCATCGCCCTGTCCGCGTCGCCCATCCTGTACAGGTTCGGCGGGTTCTCCTTCAACCTCGTGTCGCTTCTGGCGCTGATCATCGCCATCGGCATCGTGGTGGACGACTCGATCGTCGTCTCGGAGAACGTGGAGCGATACCGCGCCATGGGGTTCAGCCTCAAGGAGTCCGTCCTCAAGGGCGCGAGCGAGGTCTTCAGCGCCGTCGTCGCGGCCTCCCTCTCCCTGCTCTCCGTGCTCCTCCCCGTGAGCTTCATCGGAGGGTTCATCGGCCGCTACCTGCAGCAGTTCTCCCTCGGGCTCGCCGCCGCGGTCGCCTTCTCGCTCTTGGAGGCGGTCCTGTTCCTCACCGTGCGGCTGGCCTACACCCCGGAGTCCCAGACCCTTACCTATGGCGATTTCTTTCGAAGCTGGATTCAGCTGCCTGATGCGCTGCGATGGGGATGGAGGACGTGTCGGAAGGGTTTCGGGATACTGCTCGGCATCGCCGCTATCGTCGTGATCCGGGTGGTGAGCGGCAAATGGATCTATGCGGGTGCCATCGTCGCCTATCCGTTTGCTCTGGGAATCGTCTACTACCTCGGCCGGATCGTTCTTTCACTCTTGCAGGCCCTGACCACCACCCTCCACGGCTGGACCGAGGCGGGGCTGGAGTGGGTACGTGACAGGTACACGGCTTCCCTCGGCACGCTCCTGAAAGGCAGCGCCTGGGTTCTCGGCGTCGCGGTTGTTTTCCTCGTCGTTTCCGCTGTCGTGGTTGTGCCGCGCCTGCCCTTCAATTTCGTGCCCACAACCGACTCCGGCGTCATGACGGTGAATGTCCGTTTCCCGCGCGGAACTCCGCCCTTCGTCGTCAACCAGGGCACTGAAAGAATCGAAAAGTACCTGCTGCAGAGACCCGAGGTGGTGACCATCCAGGCGGTGGCGGGAGGCGGGGGGGAGGTGACCGTTCAGCTCGTGCCTCTTGGAAAGAGGCCGGGAGTCTCCGCCCTGACCACTCTTTACCGACAGGAACTCCTGAGGCTTTTCCGCGACCAGCCATCGACCACCCTTTCCGTGAGCGCGGGCAGCGGATTCGGAGGCGGTTTCGGCCCCTCCCTCCAGCTCAATGTGGTTGCGGCGGACTTCAACACGCTCAACGCGCGCAACAACGCGATCATCCAGGAGCTGCAGGCCAACCCCTATGTCACGGACGTCACGTCGAGTCTTTCCCTGGTGACGCTGGAGAACGACTTCATTCCCGACCCTTCCCGCATGAAAGGGACGGGGATCACCCCGAATGAAGTGGCGCAGGCGCTGCAGACCTACACAACCGGGCACACAGGCGTCGAACGTGATTACGGGCGGCATCAGCTACCCCATCCAGGTGCAGGCCAACCCGACCACCATCTCGGGCGGTCAGTCCCTTCTCAATCTTCCCATATATTCCCCCGCGCTCCAGACCACAATCCAGATCGGGCAGCTGGGAAAATTCGTGCTGAACCAGGCGCCGTTGACCCTCAGCCGCGACAACCGCCAATACACGGGACAGCTCACCATCAACCTCAAGCCTGACGCGCCCACCGCGCTCACAATGCAGAACATGATCACCGCCGATCTGACGAAAGCCGGGCTCATTGGCGGCGACGTGAACCTGACGGCAGGCAGCAGATTCTCCCAGGCGGCCCTCGCGAGCTCGCTCGCATCCACGGGCCCCGTGATCTTCCTGCTTGCGCTGTTTCTTGCCTACCTCGTCATGGCGGCCCAGTTCAACTCATGGCGCTACCCCGTCTACCTGCTCCTGCCGGTGCCGCTGGCGCTTGTCGGTGCCGTCTGGCTGGTGTATCTCATCGGCGGCGGGCTGGACATCTTCGGTCTCATGGGCATGCTGATGCTGATCGGGCTCTCCGCCAAGAACGCCATCCTGTATCTGGACTTCGTCGTGGAGAGGATCGGAAAGATGCCGTTCATGGACGCCCTGCTCGAGGCGGCGGAGCTTCGCTTCCGGCCGATCGTCATGACCACACTCACCGTTCTCGTCATCAGCTTCCCCCTGATGCTCGGCCGGGGCCAGGGGTCGGAGTACGGTCAGCGCATGGGCGTGGTCATGCTGGGGGGGATCCTGTTCTCCGCCATACTGACGTTCTTCGTGGTGCCCTGCGCGTTCTACCTGTTCGAGCGCAGACGCGTGATGAAGGCTGAGGAACAAAAAACGCTGGAAGCGCCGCAGACCATGCAGATAGAGGCGGAGAGGCCGCAGAAGCGGCAGACGCGGAAGGCACTGAAGGCCGTCCCGGGCGATTAATGCGGAGTACCGCTCAAATCGCCACGCGCGGACTCCGTCCGCCGTGCGCGATTTGTCGCCCCCAGTGTTCCGCCGCGCTTACCGGTCCAGAACTTCGCGGATTTTCCCCAGCAGCGTCGTCGCGTCGAAGGGTTTCTGGAGCAACACGACTTCCGCGTCCAGTATCCCGCGGTGGACGATCGAGCTTTCTGCGTATCCGGACATGTAGAGAATCCGGGCCTCCGGACAGATTTTCTTCACCTTGCGCCCGAGGTCGGGTCCGCTCATCTGCGGCATGATGACGTCGGAGAGAAGGAGCTGGATGCTGCATCCGGCGGCGGAGAGCGCCTCCAGCGCCTCCACACCGCCGGCCGCCTCTATCACCCGGTACCCGTACCTTTCCAGTATCGCCCGGGTGAACCGTCGGACCGCTTCTTCGTCCTCGACCAGAAGGATTGTTTCATCACCCCCCGTGGGGGCCCGCGCGCCTTCGTCTTTCAACCCTGGAAAGAGCATCTCGTGGACGCGGGGGAAGAACATCGTGAAGGTGGAGCCCGCCCCGACCGCGCTCTCGCAGTACACGTAGCCTCCGCTCTGCTTGACGATGCCGTAGACCATTGCCAGACCCAGGCCGGTCCCCTTGCCCACCTCCTTCGTGGTGAAGAAAGGCTCGAAAATGCGGGAGAGCGTTTCCGCGCTCATACCCACTCCCGTATCCCGGACCGCGAGCATGACGTATTCACCAGGGATCAGCTCGGGATGCTCGCGCAAATGGGAATCGCCGAGGGATCGATTGTCCGTCTCGATGGTGAGCTTTCCTCCGGCGGGCATCGCGTCACGCGCATTCGCAGCGAGATTGATGATCACCTGCTCGATCTGTCCCCTGTCCGCCTTCACATTGCCCGTCTGCGGCCGCAGGGATGTCACCAGCTCGATGTCCTCTCCGATGACGCGGCGGAGCATCGTCTCCATGCCCCGCACGATTTCATTCAGCTCGATGATGCGCGGCTGAAGCACCTGCTTCCTGCTGAAGGCAAGGAGCTGCGCGGTCAGATCCGCGGCCCGCTCCGCCGCTTTCCTGATCTGTCCGATGTCGGGTTTCATCGGGTGGGAGCTGTTCAGGCCTTCGTCGATGAGACCCGCGTAGCCGCTGATGACCGTGAGAAGGTTGTTGAAATCATGCGCGATGCCGCCGGCCAGCCGCCCCACCGCTTCCATCTTCTGCGCCTGGGCGAGCCTGTCTTCGATCCGTTGGAGCGCTTCTTCGGTCTTTCGGACCTCGGTGATGTCGTGCAGAGTGCCGAAGGTTCCCGCGAACACTCCGTCCTCATCATGATGCGGGGTCGCGGTCACCTGGATCAGGCGGACCCCGCCGTCGGGGCGGGAAAGCTCGACCTCGTACGTGGTGCTCTCTCCGTGGCGGCGTCTGCCGGATTCGGCGCGGATCCGGGCGAACTCTCGCTCGCTGAGAAACTCCCTGAGGTTTCGCCCGGCAAGCGTGCCCCGCGGCACGCCGAATATTGATTCCGCCGCCGGATTCGCAAGCAGCACGTTTTCTTCCGAATCGACGATCGTGATCCCTTCGCCGAGGGTCTCGACGAGCTGCCGGTAGCGCTCCTCGCTGGCACGCGCCGCCGTGTACAGGCGCGCCTTTGCCATCGCGATGCTCACGTGCTCCCCGAGCGCCGTCATCAGCCGAAGATCGGCCTCACCCATCACGACCCCGCCCGTGCTTTCCACATTGAAGGTGCCGACGACCTTCCCCTCGTCGCGCAGAGGGATGCACACTTCCGAGACGATGCCCTCGATGGCCCCGATGAAGTCCGGGTCATCGCGCACGTCTTCTACGAGCGCTGCTTCGCCCGTACGCACGACCCGGCCGCTTATGCCGCGCGTAATCGGTATCTCCTTAATGATGCGCGGGTAGCCGACCTGATACTGGCACTTCAGCACAACCCCCTGCAGGAGATAGAGACTCACCTGGGTGTATCCGAACGCCGCAGCAGTGCCCTCCACGACCGTGCGAAATACAAGAGGCAGCTCCAATTCCCCGGCAAGCGCTGTGCGCACCCGGTCGAGGAGCTCTATCTCCTGGGCCTGCCGCCGGGCCGCAATAAGAAGCTCCTGATAGTGCTGTTCGCTTTCGCGCAGCGCGGTCTCGGCCGTTTTGTGCGCAGTGATGTCCCTGTGGATGACGAGGGCTGATTCGATGACGCCATCCTCCCCGTACTCGGGGACGACGCGGGCAAGATAGTGCCTCATCCCTTCCGGCCCCGGGACCGCCATTTCGAAGACCTGCTCTTCGCCCGTTTCGAATACGCGCCGGATCGTCGCTTCCGAGCTCGCCACCATATTCTCCGGCAGACCCAGCTCACGGTGTGTCTTGCTGAGGAACGCCCCGGCCTTGGCGCCCAGTGCCTTCAGGGCGGCCGGATTTGCATAAAGGGTGCGGCATTCGCGGTCGAATCGCGTGATCAAGTCGGGCGAGTTTTCAACGAGCGTCCTGAAGTGGCGCTCGCGGAGACCGACGGTTTTGCCCACATTCTGCCGGCCGACGGGTGTTTCCATGCCTTCCCTTGTCAAGTATACTACTCCCAGGCGCCGCCGCTACACCAGTTGAATCGAGGTTGTCATTCCCGATGCACGACTATCACATGCACTGCCACTTCTGCCGGCACGCAACCGGCAGAAAGATGGTGCGATACCGCGCGCGGCGCATGAGGGAAGAGGTCGTGCGCATGGCCGCGCCCGCGCGGAACCGGTGACCCTCATGCCGGGCGCCTCGATTCTTCAGTATATTCGCTCACATGAGGTGGGTACTTATCATTGTGGGCATATTGTTCGTCCTGGTCGGAGTCGTCTGGATGCTCCAGGGGACCAACGTCCTGACCCAGGGCGGCATGGCAGGCCACTCTCAGTGGACCGTCATCGGGGCGATCCTTGCCGTGGTGGGGATCGTCTTATTCGTGCTGGGTGCCACGCGGCGGAGAGCAAAGCGCGCCTGAGCCGGTCCGTGCCTCCACGGGACGTACTGCCGCGCTCATGAGGGACTTCTCTTACACCGGCCTGCCCCTCGTTCCCTTCCTGCCCCGGATTTCCGAAGCGCTCGAGAGTGAGCGTGCGCTCGCACTGACGGCAGAGCCCGGCGCCGGCAAGTCCACGCTTGTTCCCCCGTACCTCATGGACGCGCCGTGGCTTGCCGGCCGATCCATCGTCATGCTCGAGCCGCGGCGCCTCGCCGCAGTCGCGGTGGCCGCCAGGATCGCGGACCTCCTCGGCGAACCGCTGGGTCGGCGGGCGGGATACACGGTGCGCACCGCCTCGCGGGTGAGCAGGGACACGCGCGTCCTTGTGGTGACGGAGGCGCTCCTCACGCGCAAGATACAGGAGGATCCGCTTCTTGCCGGCGTGGGCCTGGTGATCCTCGACGAGTTCCACGAGCGTTCGATCCACGCCGATCTGGCGCTTGCCCTCGCCCTCGAAGTGCGGCGCGCCCGGGGGGATCTCGCGCTCCTGGTCATGTCCGCCACCCTGGACACGGCGGCCGTGGCCGCTCTTCTGGGAACCCCCGGCACCCGCCCCGCGCCGTCCCTGCATTGTCCCGGCTCCTCGCATCCCGTGGATACGCGCTACTGGGCACTGGGACAGGGAGGACGCTGGGAGGAGGGTTTTGCAGACGGCACCGCACGGTTGTTCGGTGAGACAGAGGGCGACCTCCTTGCCTTCCTTCCGGGGGCGGGGGAGATCCGCCGGGTTGCGGCAAGGCTGGGCGGGCTGCTGGGCGGCCGGGCGGAGGTCCTGCCCCTGCATGGGACCATGCGCCTGGAGGAGCAGCAGAGGGTGATCGGGCGCTCGACGGAGGCAGTTGCCGAAGGGGGCCGGGTCGACCCGACCCCCCGAAGGGTGATCCTCGCCACTTCCCTCGCGGAGACCAGCCTGACCGTGCCGGGTATACGTACCGTGGCAGATTCAGGTTGGGCGCGGCTCACCCGTTTTCACCCCGCAACCGGTCTGGACAGGTTGGTCACGGAGCGCGAGAGCGCATCCTCCGCCGATCAGCGGCGCGGGAGGGCGGGCAGGCTGGGCCCCGGGCTTTGTGTACGCTTCTGGTCCGAATCGGAGCGTCTTCCGCCCCGGCCGGATCCCGAGATTCTCAGGTCGGACCTTTCGGGGCTCGTGCTCGAATGTGCCCTCTGGGGCGCGAGGAAGAGCGCGGATCTCCAGTGGCTCGATCTTCCTCCCGCCGCGTCGTGGAGCCAGGCCTGGGAGATTCTCCGCATGCTTGATCTGCTCGAGGACAGCGGTCCGACGGACCTCGGCCGATCCGTGGCCCGGCTCGGGCTGGCGCCCCGGCTCGGGGTCCTTGTCATACGGGGGGCTGATCGAAACACGCGCGTCCTCGCAGCCGCATGCGCCGCGATCCTCGAGGAAAGAGACGGCTCGGAGGCCGGCGGAGATCCGGACTTCCGGGTCCGGCTGGAAATGATACGGACGGGAAGGGGAGGAGCTGACTCCTGGCGGAGGGCCGTGGGTCTCGAGATGGAGCGCATTCTTCGCCGTTCCTCCCTCTCGGCGGAGAGGGACAACGGCTGGACCGCCGCGCAGGAGGAACGGGTGGGCAACCTGCTGGGCTATGCCTTCCCGGACAGGATCGCCAGGAGGGAGCCGGACGGGTCCTACCGGCTCGTCACGGGACGCGTCGCGCGGTTTCCCGGATTCGGCCGGGGCCCGGCGGCGCAAAATCCGCGGAGTACCGCGGCGCAGATTGCCGTGGCCAGCCGCGCAGCGGCCCACTGGATCACGGCGCCCGATGCCGATGCGGGGGAGACATCGGGCATAATCAGGCTCGCCGCGCCCATGGAAGAGGAGGAAGCGGACCGGATCCTCGCGCTCGCCGCGGAAGAATCCCTCGAGATCCGCTGGGAGGGACTCGTACCAAAGGGGGTCCTTGTCAGACGGGCGGGAAGGCTCTCTTTGAGCGAGCGGCCGGCCCGGCCGACTGCCGTGGAGATCGCCGCATCATTCGGCGCGCACCTCCAGCGGCAGGGAATCGGGATCCTTCCCTGGAACGCGCGGGCCCGCAGCCTCCTTGCGCGCATGCGCTTCTTCGCGCGGAAACGGCCCGAGCGCGGCCTGGGCGACCTGTCGGACCCGGGGCTTGCGGCCCGGTCTGGTGAATGGCTGGAGCCGTATCTGAAGCTCACCGGAGGGCAGGTCCTCACGGCGGGGCCGCTGTTTGCCGCCCTGCAGGCAATGCTCGGGGCGGATCGCGGAGCTTTCGAGGCGGACGTGCCGGAGGCCCTCACGCTTCCCACCGGCGGGCGGCGCGCAATCGACTATGAGGGGACCGAGCCCGCGGTGGAGGCGCGCATCCAGGAAGTCTTCGGCCTGGCCGAAAGCCCCTGCGTGTGCGGCGTTCCGCTCGCCTTCAGGCTGCTTTCTCCCGCTCGACGGCCGCTGCAGATCACCAGCGATCTGGCGAGCTTCTGGCGCACGACCTATGCCGATGTGCGCAAGGAAATGCGGGGCCGCTATCCGAAGCACTACTGGCCCGAGAACCCGCTGGATGCCGAGCCGATATCGGGTGTGCGGCCCCGAAGATGAGATGAGACGGCGAGGGATGAGGCGCGGAGAATCCGCAGAGTACTGCGGCGCGGGGAATCCGCAGAACTGCACGGGGTACCGTGCAAGGTACTGCGGCGCTAAATCCGCCGAGTACGGCGGCGCGGCGCTCAGCGCTTCCGGGAAGCGACCGGCCGTTTCGCTTTCTTCTTTCCCGCCTTCGGCTTCTTTGCCTTGGACGCCGCCTTGCGCGCAGCCTTGGCAGGGGTCTTCTTTTTCGCCGCGGGCCCCTTCCTGGCCGCTGGCCCCTTTTTTGCCGCCCGAAGCCTGCTCACCTGCCTTTCCAATGAAGCGACGTACCCCTCCAGGTAGCTCAGAATGTGGAAGATGTCTTCCATGGACTCGTCGTAGAGCGCGCGGGCCTTCGCCGGATTTGTTCTTGCAAGCTCCCTGAGGTTGTAGAAGGCTATTGTCGTGCCGTCTTCTCCGGCAACGATGTCGACCATCCGCTTCTTCTGCTTGAAGATGGAAGCGGCACCGAATGTCGCTCCTGCTTTGTAGGCCAGGTCCGGCAGCTTCTCATTCAGAGCGACTCCGCGGATCACCTCACAGACCGTTGCGGCGCTCTCCCCTCGCCGTATGATGACGTCTCCGCGACGGTAGGTCCGGGTCGGCACGGACGGCCCCTGGGGCGCCTGCTGCCCGAAGGCAGGGGGTGCTGACTGCGGCGCGTACGGCGCCGTTCCGATCCGCTCGTAGCGTGAATCGACCTTGTACACCTCCGGATTCACCAGCTGGTGCTTCCTGCCGTACAGCGCGTCGTGCTTGATGAATCCCATGTTCCGGGCGATCTTCAAGGCCTCCGTATCGACATCCGCTTCGGTGGCGCCCATGATGTTTTCCGTTACCGTGAAGTCATTATTGAACGGGCACCCGGGTTCCCTGCACCGAACCTTGAAAACCGCATCCTTGAGCCTGAACGACATCCCTATGCTCCTTTCCCCCCCCCGTCAATATTATATGCATCCGGCGCCCGGTTTTCACGGATTCCGGTCAAGTGACAATTCTGGGGCTCTGTATATTATACGCGGGCACTCCGGTGATGCGTGCCGCGCGGAAACTGATGGTTTGCCCGGCGGAAACACCTGTCTGCACCTGCTCAGCGCAGGAAACGGGCAGAACGACCACGGTATCGGGCCTGCTCAAACCCGCTATCGCCCTGCGGTCGAAATGATCGGAGTGCGGATGGGTGACCAGAATGAGATCCGCCGGGCCCGCGCCCGCGTTGTCAACGTCCCGGTTCAGGCCGCGGGTTGACGCACTTGACAGCATTGTGCGATAACTGCCGAACGGCGATGGACACAGACCGCAGCGCAAAATCCGCGGAGTACCGCGGCGCAAAATCCGCCGGAGTACCGTCGGCGCGAATGCCAGTCCTGACGACCCACGAATCCGAATGCAGCGGGAAGGGCTGTACGACCCGTTCTTCGAGCACTCGAGCTGCGGGGTGGGGTTCGTCGTGAACGTGGACGGCCGGCGCACCCACCAGATCGTCTCCCAGCGGCATCACCATCTTGAAGAACCTCGTGCACCGCGGCGCGGTGGGCGGGGATTCGCGCACCGGCGATGGCGCGGGCATGATGACGCAGATGCCGCACCGGTTCTTCGCCCGCGAGGCGGCGCGTCTCGGGTTCACCCTGCCCGCGGCGGACGCCTACGGGGTGGCCATGCTCTTCCTGCCGACGAAGAGAAGAAGCGGAGCGCCGCGCGGGCGCTCGTGCGAGCGTGTCGTGGCCGCGGAAGGCGGCATCCTGCTCGGCTGGCGCGACGTGCCGGTCAACCCGGAGCTCCTCGGAGAGCTGGCCGCGAGCTCCATGCCGCACATCTCCCAGGCCTTCGTCTCGTTCGGAAGCCTGGCCGGGGACGCGCTGGAGCGCAGGCTCTACGTCACCCGCAAGGTCATGGAGTCCGTCGCCGCCGCCGAGGGGCTTCACCCTGGAGGAGCTGTACGTCAACTCCTTCTCCTGCCGCACCATCGTGTACAAGGGGATGTTCGTCGCGCCGCAGTTCGAGCGCTTCTACCCCGACCTGGCGGACCCGGACTTCGAGAGCGCGCTGGCCGTGATCCACCAGCGCTACAGCACGAACACCTTCCCCTCCTGGCCCCTCGCGCAGCCCTTCCGCTACATCGCCCACAACGGCGAGATCAACACCCTGCGCGGCAACATCAACAAGATGAACGCCCGGGAGAAGACCATGTCCTCGCCCCTTTTCGGCGATGACATCGACGAAGCTTCGTCCCGTGATCCTGCCGGGGCAGAGCGACTCGGGCATCTTCGACAACGTGCTGGAGCTGCTCGTCACCGGCGGCAGGTCCCTCGAGCACGCCCTGATGATGATGGTGCCGGAGGCCTTCGGCGCGCGCTACCACATGAGCGAGGACAAGCGCGCCTTCTACGAGTACCACGCGGCCATCATGGAGCCATGGGACGGCCCCGCGGCCATCTCCTTCAGCGACGGCATCAAGGTCGGCTCCATCCTGGACAGGAACGGCCTGCGGCCCGCGCGCTGGGTGGTCACGCGCAGCGGCCTGGTGGTCCTGGCCTCCGAGGTCGGCGTGCTGGACATCCCGCCCGAGGACGTGCTGCAGAAGGGCCGGCTCGCCCCGGGCAAGATGTTCCTGGTGGACACGGCGCAGAAGCGGATCATCTACGACAACGAGGTGAAGGCGGCGGTGTCGCGGCGCAAGCCGTACCGGCGCTGGCTGGAGGCCAACCGCATCGAGCTGAAGGGCCTGTTCCAGGTCTCCGGCCCCGTGCGCACGGACCGGGAGACCCTGCTGGAGAAGCAGTGGGTGTTCGGCTACACGGTGGAAGACATCGACATGGTCATCACGCCCATGGTGGAGAACTCGCAGGAGCCCATCAGCTCGATGGGCAACGACCAGAGCCTCGCCGTGCTCTCCGACCGGCCGCAGCTCCTGTACAACTACTTCAAGCAGCTCTTCGCCCAGGTCACCAACCCGCCCATCGATCCGTACCGGGAAAACCTCGTCATGTCGCTCATGAGCTACGTGGGCCGGGAGAAGAACCTTCTGGACGAGACCCCCGAGCACGTCCGGCAGGTGAAGCTGCCGCACCCCATCCTGTCCAACGACGACATGGCCAAGCTGCGCACGCTGGACGTGGGCGGCTACCGCTCGTGCGTGATCCCCATGACCTTCCCCGCGGCGGACGGGGAGAAGGGGCTGGAGAAGGCCCTCGACCGCCCTGTGCGCCGAGGCGGAGGCCCGGGTGGATGCCGGGTACACGATGCTCATCCTCACCGACCGGGAGGTGAGCATGAAGCGGGCGCCGATCCCCGCGCTCCTCGCCACCTCGGCCCTGCACCACCACCTCACCCGGCGTGAAGAAGCGCCACCTCACCGCCCTCGTCATCGAGACGGCCGAGGCGCGCGAGGTGATGCACTTCGCCACCCTCATGGGGTTCGGCGCGAGCGCCATCAACCCCTACCTCGCCATCGAGACCATCGCGGACCTGAAGGAGCGGGGAAGGCTCCCCGCCCCGCTCACCGTGGAAACGGCAATCGAGCAGTACATCACCTCCATCAAGAAGGGCCTGCTGAAGGTCATGTCCAAGATGGGCGTCTCCACGATCCGGAGCTACAAGAGCGCGCAGATCTTCGAGGCGGTGGGCCTGGCCGACGATTTCGTCCAGAAGTACTTCCCCGGCACACCCTCCCGCATCGGCGGCATCGGCATCGAGGCCATCGCGCGGGAGGTCCTCGCCCGGCACACGGCCGCATACTCCCGCACGCCCGAGGAGCGCGAGGCCCTGGATTCGGGCGGCGCCATCCACTTCCGCAGCTTCTCGGAGGGCCACCGGCTCTCCCCCCAGGCCATCGCGCTCCTGCAGCGCGCCGTGCGGGAGAACGACGACGAGCTGTACCGGCAGTACGCCGCGTCGATCAACGACGAGAGCACGCACGCCTGTGCACGCTGCGCGGCCTTTTCTGCTTCGCGAAGCGCGACGCCGGTGCCGCTGGACGAGGTGGAGCCGGTGGAGACGATCGTGAAGCGTTTCGTCACCTCCGCCATGTCATTCGGCTCCATCAGCAAGGAGGCGCACGAGACCCTCGCCATCGCCATGAACCGCCTGGGCGCGGCGAGCAACTCGGGGGAGGGCGGAGAGGACGAGGCGCGCTACGCGCCGCTTCCCAACGGCGACTCCGCGCGCAGCGCCATCAAGCAGGTGGCCTCGGCCCGGTTCGGCGTGACATCGCACTACCTGGTGAACTCGCGGGAGCTGCAGATCAAGATGGCCCAGGGCGCAAAGCCGGGGGAGGGCGGGCAGCTCGCCGGCCTGAAGGTGGACGTGAGAGATCGCGAAGGTGCGGCATTCCACCCCCGGGGTCACGCTCATCTCGCCGCCGCCGCACCACGACATCTATTCCATCGAGGACCTCGCGCAGCTCATCTTCGACCTGAAGAGCGCGAACCCCGAGGCCCGCGTGTCTCGGTGAAGCTGGTGGCGGAGGTGGGCGTGGGCACCATCGCCGCGGGCGTGGCCAAGGGCAAGGCGGACATGGTGCTGATCGCCGGCCACGACGGCGGCACGGGCAACTCCCCGATCTCCTCGATCAAGCACGCCGGCATCCCGTGGGAGATCGGCGTGGCGGACACCCAGCAGACGCTGGTCATGAACCGGCTGCGGGACAGGATCCGGGTGCAGGCGGACGGCCAGATGCGCACCGGCCGGGACATCGTGATCGCCGCGCTCCTGGGCGCGGAGGAGTACGGGTTCGGCACGATCTCCCTGGTGACCATCGGCTGCATCATGATGCGCAAGTGCCACCTCAACACCTGCCCCGTGGGCGTGGCCACGCAGGACCCGCGGCTGCGCGCGCGCTTCACGGGCAAGCCCGAGCACGTGGTGAACTTCATGCGCTTCGTCGCGCAGGACGTGCGCGAGATCATGGCCTCCCTCGGGTTCCGCACGATGGACGAGATGGTCGGGCACGTCGAGGTGCTGGAAACCCACGCGGCGGTCGACCACTGGAAGACCCAGCGGGCTGGATTTCTCCCGCCTCCTCGCACAAGCCCGAGGTTCCCGCCGGGCACGTCGCTGCGCTGCACGACGGAGCCGCAGCACGACTTCTCCCTTTCCCTGGACAGGGAGCTGATCCAGCGCGCCAAGCCCGCGCTGGAGCGGGGAGAGAAGGTGCGCCTGTTCATGTCGATCCGGAACTGCAACAGGACCGTGGGGGCCACTCTCTCCTCGGAGGTCTCAAAGCGCTACGGCGCAAAGGGACTGCCGGCGGACACGATCAACGTCGTCCTTCACCGGCTCCGCGGGCCAGAGCTTCGGCGGTTTCCTCGCGCCGGGCATCACCTTCGAGCTGGAAGGGGACGCCAACGACTACTTCGCCAAGGGCCTCTCGGGCGGAAAGATCGTCGTCTACCCGCCCCGCGCCGCGACCTTCCGGGCCCGGGACAACATCATCACGGGCAACGTCAACCTCTTCGGCGCCACCGGCGGCGAGGTGTACATCAACGGCATGGCCGGCGAGCGCTTCGCGGTGCGCAACAGCGGGGCCATCGCCGTGGTGGAGGGGCTGGGAGACCATGGCTGCGAGTACATGACCGGCGGCATGGTCGTCGTGCTGGGGCGGACGGGAGTGAACTTCGCCGCCGGCATGAGCGGCGGCATCGCCTACGTGCTCGACGAGGACCAGCTCTTCGACACGATGTGCAACCTCGAGATGGTGGACATCGAGCCCGTCACGGAGGCCAAGGACAAGAGGCGACTGCGCGAGCTGGTGGAGCGCCACGTGATGTACACGCGCAGCGAGCACGCCACGCGGATCCTCCGCGACTGGGACGAGATGCTGCCCCGGTTCGTGAAGGTGATGCCCATCGACTACCGCAAGGCCCTGGAGAGGATCGCCAAGGAGGAGTCCCGGGAGACCGAGGTCGTCGGCATGACCGAAGAGGTCTACCGCTGATGGGGCATCCGTCCGGTTTCCTCGATCACGCACGCGAGTCCTACTCGCTATCTCCCCGTCGACGAGCGGGTGAAGACCTGGAAAGAGTTCACCGTCCCCGCTCGCGAACGACGGAGCTCGCGACCGGCAGGGCTCGCGCTGCATGGACTGCGGCATCCCCTTCTGCCACGCCACCGGCTGCCCCGTGTACAACCTGATCCCCGAGTGGAACGACCTGGTCTACCGGGGCGACTGGCGCGAAGCGCTCGTGCGCCTGGAGATGACGAACAACCTGCCCGAGGTGACGGGCCGGCTCTGCCCCGCGCCCTGCGAGGCCTCCTGCACGCTCTCCATCAACACGAGCCCGGTCACGATCAAGCAGATCGAGCTGGCCATCGTCGGAGCGCGGGTTCGCCGAAGGGTGGGTCGTGCCGCGGCCGCCCGCCGCCCTTACGGGACGCCGGGTGGCGGTTGTCGGAAGCGGGCCCGCCGGGCTTGCCGCCGCGCAGCAGCTCCGCCGCGCAGGCCACGAGGTCACCGTGTTCGAGCGCTCGCCGAAGATCGGCGGGCTCCTGCGCTACGGCATCCCCGACTTCAAGCTGGAGAAGCACGTCATCGACCGGCGCATCCGCCAGATGGAGGCCGAAGGGGTGCGCTTCGAGACCGGGGTGGTGATCGGAGAGGACATCTCCGCGCGCTACCTGCGCGGCACGCTTCGACGTGATCCTCCTGACCATGGGCGCGGGCGAGCCCCGCGACCTTCCGGTACCCGGGCGCGAGCTCGCCGGCATCCACTTCGCCATGGACTACCTCACCCGCTCCAACCAGGTTGCAGGCGGGAGAGATCGGCGACGAGGAGCTCATCAACGCGAGGGACAAGGTGGTCGCTGGTGATCGGCGGCGGGGACACGGGCTCGGACTGCGTGGGCACCGCCAACCGCATGGGCGCAAGGAAGGTGCTACCAGTTCGAGATCCTGCCGAAGCCCCCGGTGTGGAAGGAAGCCTGGAACCCGAGCTGGCCTGCCTGGCCGAACATCCTGCGCACCTCCAGCTCCCACGAGGAGGGCTGCGAGCGCGACTGGTCCATCACGACGCACAAGTTCACCGGCGCCGACGGCTGCGTGACGGAGGGACACTTTGCGCGCGTGGAGTGGAAGAAGCCTCCGGCGCAAATCCGCCGGGACGGCGGCGCCATGAAGATGGAAGAGCTGCCCGGGTCGGCGTTCTCCCTGAAGGTGGACCTCGTGCTCCTGGCCATGGGATTTGTCCACGTGAAGCACGGCAAGATCATCGAGGAGCTGGGCGTCGAATACGACCCGCGCGGGAATATCCGCTGCAATCCCGACTACTCCACGTCCGCCAAGGGCGTGTTCGCCGCGGGGGATGCCAACACGGGCGCCTCCCTGGTCGTGCGCGCCATCTTCCACGGCAGGGAAGCGGCAAAGGCCATCGATCAATACCTGCGAAGCTGAATCCGCGGAACTGCACGGTGTACCGTGCAAGTTACCGCGGCGCGTCAGATCTCCCGAGGGTATCGGTACTCTCCGCCATCGGGACCGCTGAAGACGTATGCATCCGCTTCCGTACGCACAAGGGCAGACTCCACAGGAACTTTCCCGCCGCCGCCCGGCAGGTCGACTGCGTAGGTCGGGAGCGCCATTCCCGACAGACGGCCGCGAAGCTCGTGCATCAGTGCGATCCCGCGCTCGACAGGGACCCGGAAATGCGCCGTCCCCGCGGCAAGGTCTCCCTGGAAAAGGTAGTACGGCTTGACGCCTGCCCGAACGAGGCCGCGGAAAAGCGCTTCCAGCGTATCGGCATCGTCGTTGATTCCCCGCAGGAGCACGGACTGGTTCAGAATGGGAACGCCCGCCCTTATGACGCGCCTGACGCCCTCACGGAATTCGTTCGTGAGCTCGCGCGGATGGTTGGTATGGATCACCATCCACACGGAGTCGAAGCCCCCGAGCATCGAGGCGAGCGAGTCGGTCATGCGGGACGGAAGCACCACCGGCATCCGCGTGCAGACCCGGATGATGTAGTCGGGATCGATTTCCTTGAGCCGGGCAATCACGCCCTCCAGCTCCCGGTCGGCGAGCATGAGGGGATCTCCGCCGGAGAGAAGCAGCTCCCTGATGGACGGCGTGCGCGCAAGGTAGGCGCACGCTTCCGCGAGCTGGTCGTCGGTAAGCCGCCCGCCGCCGTGGCCGGTGAAGTGGCGGCGGAAGCAATGCCGGCAGTACGTGGCGCAGCGGTCGTTCACCAGGAGCAGCGCCCGGTCGCGGTAGTGATGGACCAGGCGGCTGGTGACGAGGAACCGCCTGTCGCTGAGGGGATCGCTGGATTCGTACGGGAGCGATACGAGCTCCTCCGGTCTCGGGACGAACTGGGCCGCAATGGGGTCGGCGTTCGGGTCGTCGCTTTGCGCAAGCCCGGCATAGTATCTGCTCGCGCCGAAGGGCAGGCGGGTCAGGGGCTCCACACCGCGCAGGAGCTCGCCGTCGAGCTGCCGCCCGCCTTGAGGATTGCGCATGCCCGAGAAGATAGAGGATATTGCGGGGGAGGACAATCGCGGCCCCCCCGACACCTGTTGGACTGCACGCGTCAACTGGTGATATGCTGGCGCCCTCATGACTGAAATTCAGATGGTACGATTCGGAGGCCCCGAGGTTTTCCGCGCCGTTCAGCGGCCGGCCGCGCCCCTGCCGCCTGACCACGTGCGTATTCGGGTAAGCGCGGCCGGCATCAACTTCGCCGATGTCCATATGCGCATGGGTCTGTCCCCCGAGGCGCCCCGGCTGCCGTTCGCGCCCGGCTTCGAGGTGGCGGGTGTGATCGCCGAGGTTGGCGCAGACGTGCACTTGTTCAGACCGGGAGAGCGGGTCCTGGCCGCCTGCAGGTTCGGCGGCTACGCGGATGAGATCGTGCTGCCCGTCCAGCATTGCCGCCGGACTCCGCGGCGCCTCTCCGATGTGGAGGCAGCCTCGATTCCGGTGAGCTTCATGACCGCCTGGATAGCCCTGATGGAAATGGGACGCGTGAGGGATGGCGACCGGGTCCTGGTTCCCGGCGCGGCCGGTGGAGCGGGAAGCGCCATCGTGCAGGTGGCAGCGCACGCCGGGGCGCAGGTGATCGGGCTGGTGGGCTCGTCCGAAAAGAAGGACCTGGTGCGCTCACTCGGCGCCGCGCACGCTTTGACCTATGAGGAGTTCGGAGATCAGCACGGTCCGGGCGGCAGGGATTTCGACGTTATCCTCGACGCGCGGGGAGGAAGCGATCTGAAGGACTCCATGCGGCGCCTCGCGCCCGGCGGCAGGGTAGTGTGCTACGGGGTCTCATCCCTGGTATCGGGAACCACTCGTTCGATCCCGAAGACGGTATTCCGCCTCCTCAAGACACCCCTTTTTACCTCGATAGGGCTTCAAATGGGCAACAAAGGAATATTCGGATTGAACATGCTGAAGCTCTTCGACACCGCGCAGGGGATAGAGCTCCTGATGAAGGCGCTGGACTGGAGCCTCGAGGGTTTCGAGAACGGGTGGTACCGCGCGACGGTGGGAAAAGTTTTTCCCCTCACCGACGCAGGGGCGGCGCACATGTACCTGCAGAGCAGGAAGAATACCGGAAAAATCGTTCTGCGCTGCTCGTAGGCGCATGAACGGCGGAGGTGGCCATGTTCGCAAAGAACCGATTCGATTTCATCGTGCCGGCGATCGTGGTGGCCGTGTTCACGGTCCTGGCGGCAGTCGGCGCCATGGACAGGATCGAACAGAGGTTATACGACGCGTTCCTGCACGTGAAGCCTGCGCTGGCGGAAAACCCGTCCATCCTTCTGCTCGAAGTGGATGACCCGGCAATTTCCAATGTCGGGGGCTGGCCCTGGAGCCGAGACATAATGGCCAACGGTCTCATTCTCATGAGGGAGTTCGGCGCGCGCTATGCGGTGTTCGATGTCGAGTACGTCGACAAAAGCCCGCGCGGATTGGATACGTTCGTTCTGCGCCAGAACGTCCCGGATGCATTCAACCAGGAGTTCTCCCAGATCAAGACGAGCATCCAGCAGTTATTCGAGGCCATCCGGTCGGGAAACATTCAGGTCAGGGATGCGCCACAGTACGTCTCGGAGCTCCAGGGTCTCACCGACCAGGGCAAGCTGAGGCTTCTGGACACGGTGAAGAGCGTGGAACGGGACAACGATACATTTCTCGGCGAGGCGGCGCGGTTCTTCGGCTCGGCTTTCCTCACGGTGAGAGCCCTGGACACGCCCGACGAAAACGTGAGCCCTGAGCTCGTCCAGTTCGCTCTTGACAACCTGGCGCTGAAGAACGTGACCGTGCAGTCCGATTCCGTGCACAAGGCGGCCTCTCTTTCTCCCGCCATTCTCCCCGTCATCCAGGGCGCGCGTGGCGCGGGGTTCCCCAACGTGGTCGTCGACCCTGACGGGGTGAGGCGGCGCATCGACTTGATCACGACATACAACGGGAAGTATTTCGCCCAGCTCGCTTTCCGGCCCCTCCTGGACTGGCTCGGCAATCCCGAGGTGGTCCTGAGACAGGGCGGGATATTGCTGAAGGGAGCCGTGGTGCCGGGGAAGGGAAAAAAAGATATTGCCATCCCTCTTTCCTCCGACGGCTCGTTCATGATCAACTGGTCCCCCCACACCTATGTGACCAGCTTCCATCACCTCAGCTTCTACGATCTGGTGTATCACCGGCAGCGCGAGGAAGACCTGCTGTACAATCTCAAGCTGATGAACCAGTCCGGGTACCTGTCGTATTACAAGGGTGAAACTGCGCTGCTGGACATGTACGGCTACTGCGAGAGCCTCAAGAGCGAAATGCTGGGCGGAGGCGATCTTGCCAGGATGGACACCTACGTGAAGACCCGCGCGGCTTTTTTCGAGGCAGTCGGGCAGTTCCTGGCCGGGGATGCGGAGAAAAGCATCATCGCGGACCTGGACAAGGTGCTTGCAAGCCGTGCCCTGTCCAGGGACGCGCGTGCCAATGCGGAAGCAGTGAAGGCGGAGGTTCCGAAGGTCTTCGCCGACACGCGAGGGATCTACGCCAACCTGATGAAGACCCGCCAGACCCTGGCGCAGAAACTTCCCGGAGCATTCTGCATCATCGGCGTCACCGCCACGTCAACCACGGATATCGGCGTCAACCCCTTCGACGGTAGATACGTCAATGTCGGCACCCACGCATCGGTGGTGAACACGATCCTCCAGGACCGGTTTCTCACTCAATGGCCGTGGTGGTACGGCGTCATTCTTGCCCTGCTCCTCTCCTTTGCCGTGACTTTCGTGATTCTCAATATGGACGCGCTGCGCTCTTTGGTGGCAGGCGCTGCCGGCGTCATCGTGCTCTTCGGGCTGTTCCTCGCGCTCTTCCTGCTCACAGGCATTTACATCGACACGCTGACCCCGGTCGGCGCGGTCTTTCTCACGTTCATTTCCCTCACGGCGGTCAAGTTTCTCCGTACGGAACGGGAGAAGAGCTTCGTACGCAACGCGTGGGGACACTACCTGTCCTCCGAGGTCATCAACGATCTCCTGGCCAACCCGGAGAAGCTCAACCTGGGCGGTGAGAAGAAGTTCATGACGGCCATGTTCACCGACGTGAGGGGTTTTTCCTCGATCTCAGAGGTTCTCGACCCGACGGCCCTCGTGCACCTCATCAACCTCTACCTCACCGAGATGAGCGACATCATCCTCGAGCTGCGGGGAACGATCGATAAATACGAGGGTGATGCGATCATCTCGTTCTTCGGAGCGCCGGTCGACCTCCCCGATCATGCCCGGCGCGCCTGCATGGCGGCAATCCGGATGAAGCGGGCGGAGGTGGCCTTGAATGAAAGGTTCCTGGCGGAGAAGCTGGCGCCTTCGTCCCTCCATACACGCATCGGGATCAATTCCGGCGAGATGACCGTCGGAAACATGGGGACTCCGCAGAGAATGGACTACACGATGATGGGCAGCGCGGTGAACCTCGCCGCCCGGCTCGAGGGTGTCAACAAGCAATACGGGACCTGGATCCTGATCAGCGAGATCACGCAGGAGGCACTCGGGCAGGACTTCCTTGTGCGCAAGCTGGATCGTGTCCGGGTGGTAGGGATCAACCAGCCCGTCCGCCTCTTCGAGCTCATCGAGGAGAACGGCAGGGCGGAGAGCTCCCTTGAAGAGGCCGTGGGAATCTTTCATAAGGGGTTGGAGCAATTCGAGGCAAAAGACTGGGGGAAGCGCGTGCGACCTTCGGGGAGGTGCTGCGGCTTCTGCCCGAGGACGGCCCGGCCAAGCGCTACATCAAGTCATGCCAGGAGTTCGAGGCAAAGCCGCCCGCCTCCAACTGGGACGGAGTATTCAACCTGACGACGAAGTAGGGGGAACCGGGCGGGTTGCCGCGCACCCGCCCGTTCGCGGCGAAAGGGACATCAGATGGGCCTTGCCAGGCGTATGCCCTCTGCCCGGAGCGCCCCCGCGGTGCCGTGGACGACAGGCCACCATTGCAGCAACTCGCCATATTTGCGCACCACGCGACGGCAGATTTCCATTGCCTGATCGGGGGATTGTGTTTCCAGCAGCTCGCGGGGAGCTGCCGCGGACTGGTGCAGGGTGAAGTCCGTGAGCTTTTCAATGAAGGACAGGACATCCTCGGCCCAGTAATCCGGCTCGCCGTGGTACAGGTCGAGAAGGTATTCCAGGTAGCCGATGTAGCGGCTCGCCGCGGCAACCCACACTGATTCGACATATTCCTTGAAATCCTCGATCTTCAATGAGCCGACTTCAACAAAGAGCTCCCCGAGGTCGGAGAGCCTTTCCGATACGCCCGCGTGCCCGGGGGAAGGGTTGAAGGCGTTGATGATCGTTTGCACGATTTCTGCCAGCCTCGGGGCCGCAATCGAAGCGGCGCTCTGTGCGTAGAGGCGCGCCTCTTGAGGCGAATGAAGGACAGCGAAGGGGACGTGGCCGATGAGCGCGTCCTCCGCGCAGATACGCAAGGTCATGGCAAAAATCCCGTCCTCATTTCTGCCGACCGGAAGGAAGGGGGGCAGGAGCGAGCGGTTGTCAATTCCTGAATTACCTGCCATGAACACTGCGCCGTTGCTGATTGTGTAGCAGGAGACGCTCCGAAAGACCTCTCGACTCTCCTTGGCTTGCGCGTATTGCTTCTTCGAGTGCATCAGAATATCCCGCGATTCTCCCATCAGCTCCAGGACAAGGTGGGGCGAGTCCATTCCCGAGTCGCCCCAGAATCCCGACGCGGTGGCCTTCACCACCTTTGATGCGCTCCCGAAGAAATGCGCGGATTCGGGATTGATACGTTCCAGGTCGAGAGCGGAATCGGGGCCAAGGCACGACATGCATCCGGCGATCGAGCGTCCCAGCAGCTTTTCATGACAGGAGAGAATATCGACGTCGGTGGCGCGCACTGACTCGACCAGATTGGTTTCGTCGGCATAAAAGCGGGAAACCGTCGGGTCCTTCAAAGAGCTGAGCGCGAGGGTTGCGTCCGTTTCCCCCAGGACGGCCGTCTGGCACACCATGTCATCATCCGTCATGACGGAAAGCTCCCCCGGCGCTGCCAGGAGAAGCGCGTTCCGATTGGCTCCAAGGGTCCGTGTGTAGGCTTCATCGCCGAACAGGGCGAAAGAGACAACATCTCCTGGGAGACCATCACCCTTAGCAGCGCGGATAAGCTCATTCGCGAAGCGCGCCTTTTCTTCCATTCCCGCGTAGGAAATCCGCGTTCCCCGCGCTGCGAGCGGGATGAGTATCTCCGCCATTTTCACGGCCTGCTCCCTCTGCCGGGAATCGTCGAGGACGATATATTCGGGGCGGCGATCGAATGTGTCATTTCTTTCGATGTAGCTTGCCAGACACCGCCGGAGTTGAGGGATCCTATCGCGTGTCGTGACGATCAGGGAAGTGATTGGCGGCGGCGGTCCCTGCTCGCTGGTCTTTTCGAAAAGAGAGGACCGGAAAACGCTTTTCGGCACCAGGAGCCCATGGGTGATCAGCTCCCGGAACGCGGATTCGATGAATCCGGATCCGTCATCCTCCCAGCCCGCAGCGAAAAGCCTTTTTGTGTGGCCGGCGATGGTGTCGAATCGATCAGCCTGTCTCAGGATGCCGAACAACTGCTCCGACAGGAGATCAGGACGGCCCGTGTTCCGATTGGAGATGAGGACATGCCCTTTGTCCGCAGGGTACGCGGTGACATGTGCCGCGATGTACTGCTCATCGACCATCGAGGCCCTGGTGCCTGCTCTTTAGTACGCCATCGAGTTGTAGAACTCGAACTGACCCTCTCCCGAGCCTGTAGATCCGTAGGTCGTCCAGCCCGCGCCGGTCATGTCGTTGAAAGAGACGATCCTGTCGCCTCCGGAGCCACCCTCGTCGATAACAGTTATTGGCTTGTTCAGAATTGCCACGAACCGCTCGGGTCCCCCGAGAGGATCCGAGGCCGGGCCGGAGAAGCTATCGACGAGCGTGAGGTCTTTCGTAAGGCGGACGATTTTTATATCCCCCGGGTCGCTCACGTAGATGTAGTTGCCATTCACCAGGACGTCATATGGATAGCTGAGCGTGCTGCTGTAGCTCTGCATGAGTGTTGGATATAATGGGTCCGGGTTGGGATTGATCTTCAGTACTTCCCCCGGGGAGTAGTTGTTTGCAATATAGACAAAACCATCCGAATCTACGGCAATCCCTTGAACATTATTCAGGTACACGCCCTGGCTGCCCAGATCAACAAGCTCGTCCAGGCCCGACGTCACCTGTATTCTGCGGAGCTGACACCCTTCACTCGAATAGACGTAGTAGAGCAGGCCGCGCACCCGGTCCATGGCGATCGAATATATATTATAGGGCGAAGAAACCCCGGCGAGCGGACTAAATGGGCCGGTGATATCTTCGGTCCACACGATACCTCGATTGGGGTCCGCTACATAGATTCGCCCCTGAGCGTCGAAATCAACGTCGTACGGGTAAAGACCATTCACTGCGTCTGTGACCGCGGTCCATCCAGTCCCCTTCATGTCGGAGATTTGCACCATCTGATAATTGAGATAGTCAGGGACGATAATCTGGGATGCAGTCAGGGTGGGAGTGAGGTCAACCACCTTTGTTTCATTCGGTGCGAGGTCTGCCGTGACGTTGTCTCCAAACGTCACCGACGGAGTGTTCGCCAGGATCGTAAAGGTGCGCGCGGCTCCTGAGGGAACGGTCAGCGTCGCCGTGGTGGTGCCCACGGGGTACTGGGCCGTGATCGTTTCCATTCCGGGCCCACCCACGATCAGCGCAACCGATGACACGTTCGCGGGCAGCAACGACCTGTTCACGCTGATGCCTGCCTTTGCCGACCCGCCGCGCAGGCCCGGCATGTAAAAGCAGCCCGTGAATACAAGACTTGCAGCGCTCCCAGCAGAACAACCGCGGCCAGTTTCATCATGGACGTTTTCGAAATGTGTGTTTTCATACTGTTCTCCCTGATCCGCTCTACTGCCATCTGATCGTCACCGTAGCCGTCGGCAGTGGCCCTCCCGACGTCGCAATGCCCGTCCCCCCTGCGGAGGTGTACGGGACAACACTCGTGTTGGACTCATTCTCCTGGTCACCGCTGGTCGGCAGTTGAGTGCCGTTTGTCGAGCTCTGCTCACCGGCTCCCACCCCCCGACCCTGGCCCTGTGTGTTGGTGAAGAACACCAGGCCGTTGATCACCTTCACGCTGACCCCGTCGAACTCGAACTCCGTGCCGCGCACCGCCGCGGTGGCCTGGGGCCCTTTCAGCGTGAAGTCCTGCCTGAGCCCCTGCGCGGTCTTTACCTCCGCGTTCACCTTTCCCACCCTCAGCGCGAGGGTCGTGGAGACGCTGCCCTGCCGGGCGATCAACTCCACGAGCTGCATGCGGGTCAGCGGCGCGACCTTCAGCGTCGATGTGCCCAGATCCAGCATGGCGGTGGAGCTGAAGCCGGTGGATATCGAGGCCCCCGTGTCCAGCGTCATGCCAGCTTTCACCGGCTGCCACTCGCCTGCGCCGGCCTTGATCTCCACCTTGCCCTTGAACTCTTTGACCACTGCCGGGGATTGAGAAAACAAAACCGGCGCGAGCGCGAGGGCGATCGCGGCAGCCAACAGGTATCGTTTCATATTTCCCACTCCTGCATCTCCAAGTATACCTCAGAAGCCAAGGGAAAGCTCCAGCAGCCCGGACGCTCAGATCGGCCTTGCCAGGCGAATGCCCGCTTCCCGGAGTGCCCCCGCCGCGCCGTAGATCACCGGCCACCACTGCAGCAGTTCACCGTACTTGCGCACCACGCGACGGCAGGTTTCCATCGCCTGCTCGGGGGATTGCGTTGCCAGGAGCTCGCGGGGAGCTGCCGCGGACTGATGCACGGTGAAGTCCGTGAGCCTTTCGATAAAGGACAGGACATCCTCCGCCCAGTAATCCGGCTCTCCATGGTACAGGTCGAGAAGGTATTCCAGATATCCGATGTAGCGACTTGCCGCGGCGACCCAGACCGTTTCGATATATTCTCTGAAATCTTCGATCTTCAGCGAGCCGACATCGACGAAGAGCTCCCCGAGGTCGGAGAGCCTTTCCGATATGCCCGCGTGCCCGGGGGAAGGGTTGAAGGTGTTGAGGATCGTCTGCATGATTTCCGCCAGCCTGGGGGCAGCAATCGGGCTGGCGCCTTGCTCATAGTGGCGCGCCTCCTGGGGTGAGTGAAGCACGGCGAGGGGGACGTGGCCGATGAGCGCGTCCTCTGCGCAGAGATGCAGGGTCATTGCGAAAAGCCCGTCTTCGTTCCTGCCGACAGGAAGGAAAGGGGGCAGGAGCGAACGATTGTCGATTCCGGCATTGATGGCCATGAAGACCGAGCCGCCGCTGATTGTATAGCAGGGGACGCTCCGAAAAATCTCTCTGCTCTCCCTGGCCTGCGCGTATAGCTTCTCCGAGCGCAGGAGAAGATCCCTGGATTTTCCCACGAGCTCCAGGAGCAGGTAGGGTGAATCCATTCCCGAATCTCCCCAGTGTCCCGCCGCGCTGGCCTTCACGACCTTTGATGCTTTTCCAAAGAAATGCACGGATTCGGGGGTGATGCATTCCATTTCGAGCGCGGAATCCGGTCCAAGGGCCGACATGCATCCCGCGATCGAGCGCCCCAGCACTTTCTCATGCCAGGAGAGAATATCGACGTCGGTGGTGCGCACCGACTGCACCAATTGCCTTCGGTCGGCATGGAAGCGGGTGATCGTTGGGTCCTTCATCGAGCTGAGCGCGAGGGTTGCCCCCGATTCTCCGAGGACGGCCGGCTGGGGCAGAGTGTCATCATCGGTCATCACGATCAGTTCTCCCGCGGTGTCCAGGAGGAGCGCATTCCGGTTGGCTCCGTAGGTCTGCGTGTACTCTTCATCGCCGAACAAGGCGAAAGTGACGACCTCTCCAGGGAGACCATCACCCATTGCCGCGCGGACGAGCTCATCCACGAACCCGGTTTTTTCTTCCATGCCCGCGAAGGAGACTCTCGTTCCCCCCGCTGTGAACGGCGTGAGGATCTCCCGCAGATTCGTGTCCTGATTCTTCTGCCGGGAGTCGTCGAGGACTATATAGTCAGGATGGCGATCGTGCTTCTTATTGTTCTCGATCCAACTTCCCAGACATCGCTGGAGCTGCGGGATCCTGTCGCGGGTCGGAATGATTACCGAGCTGATGAGCGGGGGTGTTTCCCGCCTGTCGGCCTTTTCCAAGAGAGATGCCTGGAATGAGCTTTTCGGGACCAGGAGCCCACGGGCAATGAGTTCGAGGAACGCGGATTTGATGAACCCGGATCCGTCGTCCTCCCAGCCAGCAGCCAAAAGCCTTTTCACGTGGCCGGCGATTGTGTCGAATCGATCCGCCTGTCTCAGGATGCCGAACAACTGCTCCGACAGCAGATCGGGATGGCTCGTGCTTCGATTGGAGACAAGAACTCGCCCCTTGTCTGCGGGGTACGCAGCGATATGTGCGGCGACATACTGCTCATCGACCATCGAGCCCTGGTGCCCGTTCTCTATGAACCGATATAGAACTTGAAATTGTCCGTCCCCGTGCCTGTGGATCCAATCGTCGTCCAGCCTGCTCCACTCATATCGTTGAAGGAGACAAGCCTGTCTGGGCTTCCGGAACTGCTCTCGTCGATGAGGGTGATCGGCTTGTTCAAGATCGCTACAAACCGCTCGGGTCCCAGGAATGGGTCCGAGGCAGGGCCGGAAAAGGAATCCACGAACTGAAGGTTTTTGGAAAGACGAACGATCTTCAAGGCTCCGTTGTCACTGACGTAGATATAATCGCCATTCACCAGGATGTCCCATGGGTAGCTGAGCGTGCCGCTGTAGCTTGCCACAATCTTCGGACTTGTGAATGTACTTGGGTCGATTTTCAGTATGGTGGCGGGTGTGGTGTTCGCAATATAGACGAACCCATCCGAATCTACAGCAACCCCCGTTACTGTAGGGTTGGCGACAATGCTGGTCAGTGCAACTGACTCTTCAATCGTGCCCAGCGTCGGCGTAACCTGTTTTCTGAAAAGAGTAGGTGCGCCCGCCGCATCGGTGCCGGCGTAATACAGCATGCCATGCGCCCTGTCCAGGGCGATCGACTTATATGTTCCTGCGGCGCTGGCGACCGTAACAGGATTGGCACCCGAGATATCCATGATCTGAACGATGGAACTGGAATTAGCCACATATATCCGGCCCTGATCGTCGAAATCGATGTCGTACGGAGTGGCGCTCGAAAGCGTGGTCCATCCAGTCCCGCTCATGTCGCTGATCTGCACGAGACGATAATTGTAATAGTCAGGAACGATGATCTGTGAGGCACCTGCGGTGGGGGTGAGGGCGATGCTCTTTGTCTCTCCCGGTGCCAGATCTACCGTGGCGTTCCCGATCAGCGTCACCGATGGAGTGTTTTCCAGCAGGGTGAAGGTGCGCGCGATTCCTGAAGGAACGGTGAGTGTCGCCGTGGTGGTACCCACGGGGTACTGGTTCGTGATTGTATTCATTCCGGGCCCGCCCACGATCAGTGCGATCGACGTGACGTTCGGGGGCAAAGGGACGTTGATGGTGGCCCTTGCCAGCCCGCCGCCCAACCCCCCGGGAACGTAATAGCAGCTCATGAATGCCAGACTTGCCGCGCACAGCAAAACAACCGCAGCCAGTCTCGCCAATGATGTTTTCAAGTGTGTCTTCATACCTTCTCCCCGATCCGCTACTGCCAGCTGATCGTCACTGTGGCGGTCGGCAGGGGCCCTCCCGACGTTGCAATACCCGTCCCCCCCGCGGAGGTGTAGGGCACGACATTCGTGTTTGACTCATTCTCCTGGTCACCGCTGGTCGGCAGTTGAGTGCCGTTGGTCGAGCTCTGCTCACCAGCTCCAACCCCCCGGCCCTGGCCCTGTGTGTTGGTGAAGAATACCAGGCCGTTGATCACCTTCACGCTGACCCCGTCGAACTCGAACTCCGTGCCGCGCACTGCCGCGGTGGCCTGGGGCCCTTTCAGCGTGAAGTCCTGCCTGAGCCCCTGCGCGGTCTTTACTTCCGCGTTCACTTTTCCCACCCTCAGCGCGAGGGTCGTGGAGACGCTGCCCTGCCGGGCGATCAATTCCACGAGCTGCATGCGGGTCAGCGGCGCGACCTTCAGCGTCGATGTGCCCAGGTCCAGCACAGCGGTGGAGCTGAAGCCGGTGGATATCGAGGCCCCCGTGTCCAGCGTCATCCCCGCTTTCACCGCCTGCCACTCGCCTGCGCCGGCCTTGATCTCCACCTTGCCCTTGAACTCTTTGACCACTGCCTGGGTTTGAGAAAACAAAACCGGCGCGAGCGCCAGGGCGATCGCAACAGCCAATAGATATCGTTTCATATTTCCCACTCCTGCATCCAAGTATACCTCAGAAACTAAGGGAAACCTCCAGCCGCCCGGCGAGAACCGGCAGGGCGCCCTGGCCAATGAACGCATTGCCATTCGGAAGGAAGAATCCGATTGACATGGCCACGCCCAGATCGGAGAAAGGCCTGAAGTTGGCGATCCCGTCGATCTCAGTCCCGAGGTAGAGATTGCTAGAGGACGGGTCCAGGTTGAGCGTATATATCGCGCCGGTTGTCGGCCTGAGGTAGGACTGCACCTTCATCATGAGCTGAAGATTGGTGACCGGCTTGAAGGAGTAATCCGCACTGATCTGGATCAGGTTTCCCCACTGAGGCTGATAGGCAATTCCGAGAGTTTCCTGAGAGATTGGCACGAAGAGCGTGGAGGCTCCCGATGTATTCCCTTCGAGGAATGTGGTGTTGTCCGCGTCTCCACTGGAGACGATGGCACTGAGCTCCACGCGCGAGGAGAGAAGCGCCTCGCTGTAGTAGCGCAGTCCTATGCCGCCCAGGAAAGCCTGGATTCCCTCGTACTGGTAGGAGGACCCCGTGGGTGAAGCGCTGTCCGCCACATAGGAGAGAGTGCTGCCAAGGCTGAAATAGAAGAATGCGTCATAGTAGAAGGCGGAGACAATGGCCCCGGAAAGCCCGAGACCGAAATACTCGCTGGTGAGTCGCCCTCCCGAAAGGTCCGTGACGAACTGCTGTTGCTCGCCGGCCTGGATGAGCGATCCGCTGGAGCGGAAGTCCTGCTGCAGGATGACGGATACGGTCAGGTCCTGTCGGGGAAGAAGGTTCGGGAAGAGCACCTCCAGCTTCTCCACAAGCCTTGGGGCGGCCAAAATGACTGAATTGTCAGACTGATCGGCGACATCTGATCGGCTCATGAGCATAAGGGAATATGGCTTGAGCTCGAGACCCGAAAATCCCGCCCCCGCGGTCACCACCATGAAGGGGAAGTTCATGGTAAGCAACGTCCCGTCGAGCTTGTGATTCAGCACATGGCCCGTGAAGTCCGTGAAGACGAACCTGCCCAGGCTGGCATGCAAGGAAGGAAGTACCTGCCAATCCAGTTTCAGCACATCAACGTCGAAAAGATACGGCAGATCAAGCTCGAAGGCATAACTTCCCTGGGCGGTGAGAGACAGTTGCGGGCTGAAATGCATATCCGCCCAGAGGGCCAGCCTGTCCCTCTGGTCCATTGCCCACACCGGGTTCTTCGAGTCCAGGGCAACTGAGGGAGTGCTGGAGTTTTCCACAAAGCCGCCAAAATCGAAATCCAGCCCGCTCAGGCCCATCGCGCCAAACACGCCGAGGGCGGCGATGATTGCGATTGTCCGCCACGCTTTCATGATGCCCCCTCCTTGCGCGCCATCACGTTGCCCAGAATGCGCACCGCCTCTTCTCCCGAGACGTTTCGATTTGGTCGCGCGTCCGCCGTGATTATCTTGAGATATCCCAGCTCACGGCAGGCATAGCGCGGCCCGGGGAAAAGGCTGTAGAAGAGGCCCCCCGAGAGCTTGAATGCCTTCATCAGCAGGTACGCGTAGTCCCCGAGCGGGATCGGTGCTTCTGCCGGCAGGATCTGGACTTTCCAATCCTGCTGCTGGAGTGTCTCCAGGGCCTGCTCCGGAGTAGCCGTTTCCGGCAGGAGCTTCGCGGCTGTCAGCGTCATGTACACCACGTCGCCGAATTGCGCCGCCGGTTGGTCCAGCAGCTGATCGAGAAGCTGGTTTGACTGGGCGGCGAGCGGAAGGGACATCGAAAGAAGCAGGACAAGAAATGCGCCTGATTTCTTCATTGCGGCTCCTTTCCTTATATGTCATCATTAATGCAAACCTGCTGTAAGCGCAAGAGGCCTCAGACCGGGTGAGCTATGCGTGTGCCGGCATCAGAGCGCATTCCAACAAGGCACCTCTGTGTGCGGCGATACGTGCGGTGACATGCTGTCCATCGTCCAACGAGAGGCGGTGCCCGCTCTATCCACCGGAGTTGTTGGTGAAAAATTGGAACGCGTCCACCCCTGCTGAGATTTGGGGCTCGTAGGTCGTCCATCCCGCACCGGTCATGTCGCCGAAGGAGACAAGCCTGTTTCCCTGCGCGAAATTCGCCTCATCAATGACAGTGATCGGCTTATTGAGAATTGCCACAAATCGTTCAGGTCCCAGGAATGAATCCGAACCATGGCCGGAGATAGAATCCACGAAATCAAGGTTCTTGGTAAGACGAACGATCTGCTTGGCCGTGTAGTCACTGACGTATATGAAGTCGCCGTTCACAAGGACGTCCCACGGGTCCATGAAATTTCCGCTGTAGCTTGCCACGACCTTCGGCGTATTAGGGTCGATCTTCAGTACTGCGGGCGTGTTAGCCGCCATATAGACAAAACCATCTGAATCCACTGCAATCCCTTGTGAATAAGCGCTCCCCACTATGATGGGCGTTTCGGCGCCCAGCTTCGGGGTAACCTGCATCCTCCAGAGATTGTACGAGCCATTGGCGTCGTAGCCGACGTAATAAAGCAAACCGTGTGCCCGGTCCATCGCGATTGACTGCACACTTGTCGGGGTGATTGTGAGCGGAGTTGAATTGGCACCCGTGATATCGTCCATCTGACTGATGCCGCTCGAGGTTGCAACGTAGATTCGACCCTGGTCGTCGAAATCTACGTCGTACGGGAAGCTGGCCGGTAGCGTGGTCGATCCTGTACCGCTCATATCGGCGATTTGCACGATGCGGGAATTGCCATTGTCTGGGATGATGATCTGAGAGGCAAACAGGGTGGGAGTAAGGTCAATTTCCTTTGTCTCATCCGGGGCAAGGTCCACCGTGACGTCGTCTCGAAATGTCACCGACGGAGTGTTCGCCAGCACCGTGAAGGTGCGCGCGGCTCCTGACGGAACAGAGAGTGTGGCCGAGGTCGTGCCATAGGAGTACTGAGCTGTAATGGTTCCCATGCCTGGCCCGCCCACGACAAGCACGATTGAGCTTGTATTGCCTGCAATGGACCTGGGCAGGACCAGTCCGACCCTGGCCTTGGCTCCGGATACCCCCGGCATGTAAAAGCAGCTCATAAATAAGAGGCTTGCCGCCCCCAATATGACAGCCGCGGCCAGCTTCGCCGCGACAGCCAATAGATATCGTTTCATATATATCCACTCCTGTATTTTCAAGTATACCTCAGAAACTGAGTGAAACGTATTATTTGTGCGGGAAGGCAATGCAAACCAATGCGGGAACAAGCCCGGCTCGGACGCCCGACCGTCGGCTTGCCGTTCGTCGAATGAGGGAGAAGGGTTCTGCATAACCCGCGCGCCCTCAGTCCGCGGCGTATGCTATATTCCGATCCAATGAGCATCATCGGGCTCGTCCTCACCGTGCTGGGTCTCGCACTGTTCGAGACTATCTCCAGCATCGACAACGCGATCATCAACGCGGAAGTGCTCACCGGGATGCAGAAAAGAGCCCGCCGGTGGTTTCTCACCTGGGGGATCCTTTTCGCGGTTTTCATCCCGCGCGGCGTGCTTCCCTGGCTGATCGTGTGGCTGGCCGTCCCTGGGTTCGGGCCCCTGGGCGCTCTCACCGCAACCTTTTCCAGCGACCCGCTGGTTCTCGAGGCTGTGGAGAAGTCCGCTCCGATGCTCCTGATGGGGGGCGGCGTTTTCCTCGTTCTGCTTTTCCTCTATTGGCTCTTCCTTGAACCGAAGAACTTCGGGCTGTCCGGGGAGCGGTTCTTTTCCGAGCACGGTGTATGGTTCTATGCGGTCGCCTCTGTATTCCTCGCCGCGCTTGTCTGGTTCACGCTGGGCGGGGAGAGGATGATCGCATTTGCCGGGGTTGTCGGGTCAACGGTCTTCTTTATCACGCAGGGGTTCAAGTCCAATGCCGCGGAGCAGGAAAAGCGCCTCATAGGGTCCTCAGCGCTGTCGGACTTGAGCAAGCTGTTCTACCTCGAGATTCTGGACCTCACCTTCTCCATTGACGGGGTGCTCGGCGCTTTCGCCTTCACCCTCGCGGTCCCCCTCATCCTCGTCGGCAACGGGCTCGGCGCCGTAATCGTGCGGCAGATCACCATAGGCAATATCGAGCGGATCAAGCGCTACCGCTATCTGAAGAACGGCGCCATGTACTCCATCCTGGTCCTCGGCGCCATCATGATAACCGACGGGTTCGGGCTGCATATCCCCGAGTGGGTTTCTCCCGCCGCCACGTTCCTGGTCGTGGGGTTCTTCTTTCTTCGCAGCGTTGCCGGCGCCCGCAAACCTGAGTAATTTGCTTTGAGTATGGGGGTTGATATGACACGGCGACCCGGCGTCTCTACGGCGCTTTTCATTTGTGTGATTCTGTTCGGAACGGCCGGCCTCGGATTCACCCAGGCAGCCGGACTGCCTCCCGCTGAGGGCGGTGCGAAGGACCGGCTTATGACATCTCCCCGGGACGGCGAATGGACGCACGTGAATGCGGGAGCCGGGGACAGCGTGGACGCCTGGGTCGTGTACCCTGAACGTCCCGACCGGGCACCCGTTGTCATCGTCATTCACGAGATCTTCGGCCTGAGCGACTGGGTCCGCGCGGTAGCCGATCAGTTCGCTGCCGAGGGATTTATTGCCATCGCCCCTGATCTGCTGAGCGGAAAGGCACCGGGCGGCAAGGGGTCCGCGGCGGTTGACAGCGACAGTGCGCGGCAGCTCATCAGCCAACTGCAGAACAGTGAGATCGTTCGCCGGCTCAACGCCGTTGCTGCCTACGCAGCCGCCCTGCCTGCCTCGACGGGGGAATACGCGGTGGTGGGATTCTGCTGGGGCGGCGGCATCAGTTTCTCATATGCCACGGAGCAGCCGGCACTGAAGGCGGCGGTGGTGTGCTACGGCACGGCACCTGACGCGCAGGCCCTCGGCCGCATCAGGGCGCCCGTGCTCGGCTTGTACGGCGGGAGCGACGCACGGGTCGACGCGACCATACCGGCGGCCGAGGCCGAGATGAAGAAGCTGGGCAAGCGATATGATTACGAGATATTCGACGGCGCGGGACACGCGTTCTTCCGTGCCCAGGACGGTCAGGCCGGGGCAAACCTGAGAGCGACCCGGAAGGGTTGGCCCCGGATGGTGCAGTTTCTCAAGCAGAGCTTCGGTACAGGGGTCTCGAGTATCACGAACGATGGGTGGGCTTCCCGGGGCGAAGCACTCGCCATGCTGCCGATAATCTGCGGGCACCAGGCTGCGGAAATCGTGCAGTAAAGTTAAAAAAATCAATTGACAATTAATTAAATTAAGTTATACTCTCAATATGCCAAGAAATCGTATTGATGCAAACGTAAGGTGTCCATCATGCAATGGGCAATTGTACCCTCGTACCCTTGTGTGCGACTCGTGCGGGCTGAAGGTCGAGGGAGACTTCGTGATGAACGAGTTCGGGTCCCTCACCCCTGACGAGCTGCATTTTCTACGTGTGTTCATCTACTGCGAAGGTCGGATCAGGGACATGGAGGCGGCGCTCGGGGTGAGTTATCCCACGGTAAAAGGGCATCTTGCCTCGATCAAGGAGAAGCTCAACCTCTCCAGCCCTCGCTTCCAGGGGCAGGCTCAGGAGCGTGGCACACCGCCGGGCAGCCAGGGCCCCCCGGAAGAGGTCCCGGCGGACGACGTCCTGGACAGGCTGGAGAGCGGAGAGATCAGCTACAAGGATGCGGTGCGGCTCCTCAAGGGCAAAAAGAAGGGAGGCAAGGGCGATGAACAGATCAGCGGCTGACAGGATCCGCTCGATGCAGGAGAAGGGAACGATCACCCCCGAACAGGCGGAGGAGCTCCTGAAAGCGCTTGCGGAGGACCCTGAAGGTGAACCCGGCACTGTACGCGAGGAGCCGGGCGTCGAGGCTGAGGCGACAAGCGCGGAGACTGCCGGAGTGCAGGAGGAGTCGGAGGACGATGTGCCTCCCGGGCGGCGCGGTCGGCGGCGATCCCGCTCCTTTTTCGACATGGAGTGGGTGGATGACATGGTGGGGGGCATCACATCCGGCCTTGGCATCAGCTCCGATCGCGGCAATTGGGATCCGGGCACCGGGAAATATGCATACGATTACCACTATGAGTGGGACCCGCGCCGTGGAGGTAGGCGGGGCGGGAACGCGCAGGACTCTTCGCGTGTCGAGGCTCCGGAAGGGGATTCATTCGAGTTCCGGGGAAACCGCGTGGCATTCAGCAAGCTGTCCGGCATGCGCTATGTCCGCTCACGGGTAAAGGACAATTCGTTTTCTGCCTCCACGTTCAAGGATGCGGAGCTCACTGACAGCACCCTGGAGGACTCCTCTTTTGCCGGCGCCTCGGTTCACGAGCTTCGCATGGAGGATTCGGAGGTGAAGGGCATGACTCTCGCCGGCGCCAAGGTGAGCCGCATGTCCCTGGCCGGCAGGTCGACGTTGAAGGACACCAGGATCGCCGGGGGAGGTCTCACGGCGCTCTCCTTGAGCGGAGGGAGCGTGATAGAAGACACGCGCTTCTCGGGTGCGGCGGTGAACACGCTCTCCCTGACGGACGCCTCTCTCATGAAGGACTGCAGGTTGAACGGCGTCGCAGTGTCACGGGTCACCCTGGAAGGAAGCAGGTTCAAGAATGCGCGGATCTACGGATGTGCACTTGCGAATGCCATCTTTGTCGGAACGGAGATCGAGGATTCCGCGCTCCGCGGCGTGCACCTTCAGGACAGCGAGATCCGCAATTCGCGGTTCAAGGATTCGCGATTCGAGGGTATTGCCTTCGAAGGGCTCCGCATCGAGAACTGCAGGATGAGCAATACGGCGTTTCGGGACCCGTTTCACAAGGCGTTCGGCCATTTTCAGAAGAGCGCGGAGAAGCTCTCCCTGATCGATTGCGAGCTCGAAAATGTGGAGTTCGTCGACTGCACGTTTCGTGAAACTACCCTCAAGGGCATCAAGGCGAAAGACATCCGGTTCCGCGGCGTCGATTTTTCAGGCAGAACCATAGAAAAAATCGAAGACCTGGAGGCTCTTGCAAGGCGCTGATGTTAAAATACTTGCTGGCTGCGGCCCGAAGCCGCAGCTTTATTAATAAAATTAATTATAGATTAAAAAAATTATAATATCTATTGACACAAATCAATTATTTTCATAATATGTTACTGAAATAAATAAATAGCCATGAAAATGGCAAAGGAGAGAACAGTTATGGCCATCATAACTATCAAGGGTTTGCGCAAGAGCTTCAGGACCCGCAGGGGAAAGGGACGGCCGGAGCTCGTTCATGCGGTGGACGGCATCGATCTGTCGGTCGAGGACGGAGAGATCTTCGGGTTTCTCGGCCCCAACGGCGCGGGCAAGAGCACGACGCTGCGGATCCTTTCCACTCTGCTGTCGCCTGATGACGGCAGCGTGGCCATTGCGGGTTTCGACATGCGCGCCGAGCCACGAGAGGTGAGGCGACAGATCGGATACGTGAGCCAGGCAGGGGGAACCGATCCGCTGGCTTCGGGGCGTGAGAACATGATTCTTCAGGCGCGTCTCTACGGACTTTCCACTGCTGAAGCGCGGCGGCGCAGCGAAGAGCTGATCGATGCGCTCGCGCTGTCCGCGTTCGTGGACCGCTTTGCCAAAACCTACTCCGGCGGACAAAGAAGGAAGATCGATATCGCCGTGGGAATGGTGCACAGCCCGAAGATCCTGTTCCTGGACGAGCCGACCACCGGGCTCGACCCGGTGAGCCGGTCTCAGCTCTGGGGGCAGATACGCCTGCTCAGGAAGCTGGGCACCACCGTATTCCTCACCACTCACTACATGGAAGAGGCGGACGCGCTCTGCGACAGGATCGCCATCATCGACCATGGACGCATCGTCTCGGAAGGAAGCCCCACGCAGCTCAAGCACGGCATCGAGGGGGACATCCTTTCCATTACGGTCAACCACGTCGAGAACGCTCCCCAGGTTGCCATGGGGGTGCTTCGTGACCTGCCGCTCGTTCGGGAGATCAAAGCCGAGGGGGGAAACCTGAGGCTCGTCGTCTCCCACGGCGGAGAGGCGCTTCCCGTTGTCATTCGACTTCTCGAAGGCAAGGGCATTGGTGTCGCGGACATTGCCCTTTCGCGGCCGTCGCTGGACGACGTGTTTCTCCGCGCGACCGGCCACTCACTCAAAGATGAGGGTGCCCTCGCGGCATCCACAAGGAGCACGACATGAAATTCCTCAATGATCTTCGGGTCCTTTTTGCGCGGAACGTCAGGGGCAGCCTGCGGAACCCTGTCTGGCTGTTCATCGGGCTGTTCCAGCCCATTCTTTACCTCCTGCTCTTCGCGCCGCTGCTTTCCAACCTGGGCAGCGTGCCCGGTTTCCCGCAAGGCGGCGCCATCACCGTCTTCACGCCCGGGCTGCTCGTCATGCTCGCGCTTTTCACGACCGCCTTCGCGGGTTTCGGTCTCGTCGACCACATCCGCAACGGATTCGTCGAGCGCATCCTGGTCACACCCTCGAGCAGGCTCGCGATCCTGCTCGCCTACATCCTGAGGGACATCTCGATCCTGCTCATCCAGTCGGTCCTTGTGGTCCTCCTCGCGCTTCCCATGGGTCTGAGCGTCAGCCTGCCCGGTCTCCTCGTCGTATTTGCGATGATGGTCCTCACGGGCACCATCATGGCGTCCTGCTCGTATGCGCTGGCGCTCCTCCTGAAGCAGGAGGACTCCCTGGCCTCCACGATCAATACGGTGGCCACCCCGCTGCTCCTCCTGTCGGGAATCACTCTCCCCCTGACGCTGGCGCCGAAGATCATCCGCTCCCTCGCGTCGGTCAACCCCTTCGCGTACGAGGTGACGGCTTCACGCGCGCTTTTCCGCGGGAACTTCAGCGACCCGGCGATCCTGCTGGGCGTGGTGATGCTGGGCGGCCTGGCCGTGCTGGCGTTCTGGTGGGCGATGCGCTCGTTTAGACGAGCCGCCGCATAGGCCGACTCCACGGGGCCATCGGGGAAGCAGGAATCCACGGAGTACCGTGGCGCAAAGAAACGCCGCCTTTCAAGGCGGCGTTTCAGAGGACTGGAGAAGGGAGACTACTTCTTAACCTTCATACGCAGCCGGGAAGAGCGCGGATTTAGATCGCCGCGGTACCTTGTACGGTACTCCGTGCAGTTCCGCGGATTCATATCGCCGCGGTACCTTGCACGGTACTCCGTGCAGTTCCGCGGATTCATATCTTTCCGCTCATCACGCGCGCGCCGGTGGGTGACGCGCTTCCTCCCGCGGGCTCGATCGAGATTCCGAACCTGGTGAACCCGGTGAACCCGGCAGGTACCGTGACCTGCAGAGAGCCATACCCATCGGCCGTCACGTTGAAGACCCCGCCGCTCCTGCGTTCACCCTCTCTGATAATCCAGAGCTGATATGCGCTCGACGCGTCCAGCGGCGCCAGCCCGCGCACGGCGAGCACGCCCCGGTTGTCATCACGATCGATGACGATCGTGCCGTATGCCTGCGGCGTTTCCCCGGTTCCCGTGAGAACAACCGTGACGAGACCAGGGACCTGTGCCGGGGACTGGAGAGGCCGGGTCAACAGGTAAATGTTTCCCGCGCCAAGCGCGATGATGAGCAGGGCGGCAACCGCTGCCAGCATCGGACGCCTCAAGCCCAGGAACTCGGGGAAGGACTGACGGCGGCGGTTCGACAGGACTTTTTCCATTATTCGCGATTCGAGCCAGGCCGGAGGTTCCTGCTCGGGAACGGCGAGGGCAAGCCGGCCGGTGACCTCCTCGTAAGAAGCGAGCTCCTCCCTGCACGCCCGGCAGCGCGCAACGTGTTCCCTCACCCGGTCGGAATCCTCTGCATCGAGGCTTCCGAGCGCGTACGCGGGAAGGAGATCAAGTTCTTCGTGATTATCCTTCATAATGGCCACTTTCGCGCTTTCGTTTCAGCCCGCTCTCCCCCGCCAATGTATACGGAAAACCGCCGCGGTGAGATTCTCATAGCTCGCTGATTTCGTCCAGGATCGAACGAAGCTTCTGCAGGGCGGCCCGAATGCGGGTCTTGACCGTGCCAAGGGGCTCACCGAGCTGCTCAGCAATCTCCTTGTGCGTGCGGCCCTGGAAGAATGCGAGCGCCAGCGCGGTCCTCTGATCGGGGGGAAGGGAGGCAACCGCGTCCCTTACCCGCCCCTGCAGCCGCGCGATCTCCATCCGCTCACCGGGGTGCGGCGCCGGCGCGGAGGCGGCCTGCTTCAGCTCCTCCCATCCCGCGCTGGCCCGATCATCCCGGGACCTTCGCTGACGATACACGTCGATTGCGCGGTTGCGGGCGATCCGCGCGATCCACGTGACGACCTTTGCCTTGTCCGCGCGATAGGTCTTTGCTTTTTCCCAGATCCGAAGGAACACGTCCTGTGTGATCTCCTCGGCAGCGGACGGATCGCCTACCGCGCGCAGGGCGACGCTGTAGACCATCCGGCTGTAGCGTCGGTACAGCACGCGGACCGCTTCCGGCTGGGCCTGGCCGATCTGTCTGATGAGCTCCTCGTCGTCCGGATCCACGCGTTCCATACCAGGAGAAATTCTGCGTCTCGACGGCCGCAAAAGTCAAGGAAAAATGGCCTGATGTCACTGAATACCATGACCGCGAGGTTGACATCCGGGAGTTTCCATCTGAAATTCGTGGCGGCATGGAAAAAACGGAAAAAAGAGAAAAGCTCGGAGCGGAGATTCGATTTCTGGGCCGGTTGCTTGGAGAGATAATCCGCGAACAGGCCGGGGCCGCTCGCTACGATCTGGAGGAAGAGATCCGCCTGGGGGCCCGCGCGCGCCGGGAAGGGCTGCCGGACGCAGAGCGCGCCCTGCGGGCGCGGATCGCCTCCATGAGCGACTCTGAGGCGCGCACGGTCGTGCGTGCGTTCACCCTGTTTTTCGATCTCATGAATCTCGCAGAGGACCGCGAGCGCATCCGCGTGCTCAGGGAAAGGGAACGCGCGCGATACCCCGAGCCCCGATCGGAGTCCATGGAGGAAGCGGTGCTCCTCATGCGCGGCGCCGGGCTGGACCCGATGAAGAGCCAGGCGCTCCTGGATCTCCTCTCCATCGGCCTCGTTTTCACCGCGCATCCCACGGAGGCAAAACGCCGGTCGGTGCGCGTCAAGGTCAGGCTCCTTCGCCAGTGCCTGGTGCTTCTCGACGACGAGCAGCTTCTCCCCCGTGAGCGCGAGCGGCTGGTCACGCGCATGAAGTCGCTGTTGACCGGCCTCTGGCAGACGGAGCTGGTCAGGCCGCGGCGGCCGAGCGTCGTGGAGGAGGTCGAGGTCGGATTGTTCTTCGCTTCCACTCTTTGGGAAGTGACACCCGTCATTTATGGGGAGCTCGAACGCGCGCTGGGGAAAACTTTTCCGGGCGCCGCGTTCCGTCTCCCTCCCTTCCTGAGCTTCGGATCCTGGATCGGCGGGGACCGTGACGGCAACCCGCACGTGAGCGCCTGGGTGACCGGCCAGACTCTTTTGCGCATGCGGGCCGCGGCCGTGGACGCGCACCTTGAACAGTGCAAGCTCCTGTTCGACGAGCTTACCTCCTCAGAGCGGGAGGTCGGTGTCTCCAAAGAGCTGCGGCGGGCGCTGGAAGCGCGCATGCATGATACCCCTCAGGTCGTTCCCCTCCTGGAGCCGATTTCGCCGCACGAGGTCTACCGCAGATTCCTGAAGATCGTAGAGTGGCGGCTGCAGCGCACCCGCGTGGCAGACAGCCTTGACCGGCTCCCCGAGGGCGCATACTGCGCGGGAGAGGAGCTGGCGGGCGACCTCGTTCTCATCAGGGACAGCCTGCGCCAGAACCGGGGCGGACCCATATTCGAAGGGGACCTGCAGGGCTGGCTGTGGCAGACGGAGGTGTTCGGCCTGCACTTTGCGCGCCTGGACATTCGTCAGGAGTCGGGCAGGAACCTGGCCGTTGTCGCGGAGATGATGCGGGCGCTCGGCCTGGCGGAGGACTATGCGTCCCTTCCAGAAGGGAGCAAGCGGGAGCTTTTTCATCGCGCACTTTCCCGGGACATGGTTCCCCCGGACTCGGAGCTGAGCGATGATGCACGGGAAACACTGGCCGTGTTCTCCATGCTGGGACGTGCGGCGGCCACCCTGGGGGACGAAGCCCTTGGCGGACATATCATCAGCATGACTCACTCGGTCAGCGACATACTCGCCGCGCTGTGGCTGATGCGGCTGCACGCCGGACCTGCCATGGAGATCATCCCGCTCTTCGAGACCATCGAGGACCTCGAACATGCGCCGGTGATCATAGGGGAAATGCTGCAGGATCCCGTGTACAGGCGGCACCTCGCGCGCAGGGAAAACGTTCAGACCGTGATGATCGGCTATTCGGACAGCACAAAGGACGGGGGCTATCTGGCCGCCTGCTGGGCCCTTTACAAGGCGCAGAGCGTGCTTTCCCAGGTAGCCCAGGACCATGGTGTGCGGTTGATCTTCTTTCACGGCAGGGGCGGCTCGCTGGGCAGAGGAGGAGGTCCTGCCGCCCGGAGCATCCTGGCGCTCCCACCCGAATCCCTCGGGGCGGGGCTTCGCATGACCGAACAGGGAGAGGTCCTTGCGGACCGGTATGACGATCCCCATATCGCTGCCCGTCACCTCGAGCAGGTCATCTGGGCCACGCTTGCCGCCTCGGTGAAGCCGCTCTCTCCGCCGCGTGCCAGGTGGCGCGAGGCGATGCAGGAGCTTGCCACCGAGGCCCTGGCCGCGTATCGAGGTCTCATCGACCAGCCGGGGTTCCTTGCCTTTTTCGAGCAGGCAACGCCCATCAGGGAGATCGAGTCGCTGCCCATCGCCTCACGGCCCGCGCATCGCCGGGGGATCCGCAGTCTCGCCGACCTGCGCGCCATCCCGTGGGTTTTCGCCTGGACCCAGAACAGGTGCATGATCCCGGCCTGGTACGGCATCGGGTCCGCGTTCCAGTGCTTTGCGCGCGCCCATGAGGACGGGTGGAGCACGCTCCAGGAGATGTACGAGGGGTGGCCGTTTTTTCGCGCAACCCTCGATAACGCCGTGCTCGCGCTCGCCAAGTCGGAGATGGAAATCGGGCGTATGTACGCGCAGCTCGTGGAGGACGGGGAGATCAGGGAACGGATCTGGGGACTGATAGCGGCGGAGTACGCGCGCAGCCGCGAGGCGGCGCTGAAAACAAACGGCCACGCCGATCTGCTGGAAGAGATCCCCTGGCTGAAACGGTCCATTACGCTGCGAAACCCGAATACCGACCCGCTGAACCTCGTGCAGGTGGAGTGGCTGCGCAGGCTCAGGGAGGCCGAGCAGGAGGGGAATGTCCCGCGGCAGACTGAGTGCCGCGAGCTCCTTCGTTTGACCATCGAGGGGGTCGCCGCGGGGATGCGCACAACCGGCTGAGCCCCTGAAAAGCGTCCGCCGCTCATGTGCGCGGTTTGTACCACGCCCTGTTTCGTGGTACATTGGAAGGGAACCGAAGACGAGGTACCTATATGGCGATTGAAGCAGTTTCATCGATCTCGCCCGTTATCAACCGGGCAATGCAATCCAGCAGGCCGCCGGAAACCACGCCTGATGCGGTGCAGACCGCCTCGCAGGAAAATGACGCGCGGAGGACCGCGGCCGCCTCCAGCAGTGCCTCGCCGGCATACCTCTCCGGACCCGAGGATACTCGCGCTGCCCCTGGTGTGGGCACGCGGGAAAACGTGACCCCGGTAGCCAGAGACACCGAGACCACTCTCCAGAACTCCGCCTCCCAGATCTCCCGCGCCTACGCCGGTGGCGAGCCCACTCCGGCCGACACGAGGGCCGCCTCTGAGGCGTACCGGGCTGAAGCCTCTGCCCGGGATCAGCTTGCCGGACAACAGCAGGGGAACGGCACCCGGACCGTGGACGTTCTGGCTTAGGAGTCGAGACGGGCCTTACGCGCCGGTTCGTTGTACGGGCCGGTCATCCCTATTGCTTATTGAGCGGAATGACGCCCATATAGAGGATGTGCAGGCTGTCGACTTGCGCGAAAGAATAAGTGAACGATACTCCGCTTTGAGTCATCGAAATTGCATAGGTCGTTGCTGTCTGAGAGTCTGAGAGCTTTACTCCCTGCAGATTCTTGAAATCAAGCGTCACGGCACCGGTCGTTTCGATGGCGTCATCTCCCGTGAAAGTCCAGACAGTACCCGAGCCTGCCCAGCTGCCCTGGATCCAGCCAGGAGGCGAAAGATGATTCCCTCCCATGGAGCAGCCCGCGAACATCGCGGTGAAGAAAATTGACAAAAGCAGCAATCTCAGAACCGATGCCCTTTTTTTCATCTCTTATTCCTTCTGCAGATGATGGTGAATCTCTCTATTATATTAATTTACCCCATTAGTTCTAAAAATTCAATGCTGCGGAGAGCACGAGGGACGGGGTGCCCGGCTCCCAACGCTCATCCTCGGCGGAACTCATCTGGTTCGTTGACGCCCCGCAGCTCGCGCTCATCCGCGGGATCCACCATCGCGAGCGGAACGTCTCTCAACAGCATGAGGCTGTATCGTCCATTCTGTCGTCTGGACTCGAGCACCGGCAGAATTGCAGGCTCGTAGATTGCGCACACCGGCTCGGGCAGGTCGGTCTGTGGAATTCTGTACGCGGTGGCGAAGCAGGACGGGTCACGCGCCTTGATAAGCCTTTCAAGGGTGGCCGTGGAGATCCATGGCAGGTCCACGGCCGCTACGAGCCACGCACAGCCCGGCGCATGCGCGAATGCAGCCAGCAAACCGGCCAGCGGGCCGATGTTTTCCACCTGGTCGCAGAGCAGGCGCAGGCCCTGGAAGCCGGGCTCGCCGAGCTGACTCTTGCGCACAGAAACATAAACCGGTCCCGCCACACCTTCCATCATAGCGGCCAGCCGGTGCACCTGCGGCTCTCCATGGTAGCTCAGGAGTGCTTTGTCTATGCCCATCCTCTTGCTTGCTCCACCTGCGAGCACGAGGGATTGCACCTTGACTGGAATCTCCGCCATACGATCAACGATTATGCAGTGCTCGCCTCAAATTACCAGCACCTTCACTAGACCTGTGGGAAAACGCCGAATTTGGAAGGGGCGCGTCTAAATTCGTCGAAAAGCCCAATGTCGCGGCTATGCTTCCGCTGCTACCTCAGCGATTCTCATTTTGCACGATCCGGAATCTGCAGAAGCCAGTTTTACGATTCGGAGCGGCCTCGCTTCAATCGGGCAAAATGAGAAGCGCTTCGCCCGCCTCAAAATGAGAATTACTGCTGCTACCTGATTCAAGTTGGCAGGAGCGCCCGCGCCGTATAAGATGGCCACGATGCGCGTCATGCTCATACAGCCCCCGTTTGTACAATTGAACGCGCCCTATCCCGCCGTGTACTTCCTCGAAGCCTTTCTGAGAGGAACAGGCGTCGAGGCGTTCTCCTTCGACCATTCAATCGCGCTTTTCCGTTCCCTCTTCAGCAGGGACGGGCTTGCCCGGATTTTCCAGGACGCCGCGCACACCGATGTGCTCAGCCAGCCGCCGGACGCGGAAAGCCGCAGACAACTTGCGCGCTACATGTCCTACAGGGACCTGTACCTCGAATGGATCGACGGAATCGTGGACTACCTCTCGGGAGGCGATCCCGGGTTCGCCCACCGGCTCGCCCAGGCGGCCGAGTTTCCCCGTGGTCAGCGCGCCGAGGCCTTCCTCGAAGCCTCGGGAGGCCGCATCGGCCCGGATGATGCACGCGCCTTGGCGACCCGCGTGCTCGAGGACCTGGGAGATTTCATTTCGTTCACTCTCGATCCCGAGTTCGCTACCGTCAGATACGGTGAACGCCTTGCCCGTTCAGTGAAGGATTTCCACGCTATCGAACAGTCGCTTTCAAGCGCCTATCTCATGCAGGCCTTCTATCGCCCTTACCTGCAGCGATTTTTCACCTCCGCAAGCCCTGCCGGGGCCGGGGTTGCCGGAGGCGCCCCCACGGGCAGCTCGGGCTATCCCGACCTCGTCCTGCTCTCCATCCCCTTCCCCGGCTGCCTCCCCGGCGCGCTTGTCGCTGCCCGGGAAGCGCACGCCGCGTTCGGCGGGCGCACCCGCGTCGTATTCGGAGGGGGCTATGTCTCCACCGAGCTGCGCTCACTGACTGACGGGCGCCTTTTCGACTACTGCGATTATCTTTCCTTCGATGCCGGCTACGGGAGTCTCGCGTCCATCCTCGAGGTCGAGGCGGGAGCGCCGAAGGAATCGCTTTACAGGACTATGTATCGTGATGCGGAGGGTCGCGTACGCCGGACGGGCTTTCCGCCGGGCGAGGGAGCCCAGGCATCCGCCCCCAATCGATTCCAGGTGCTTGAGCAACACGCGCTCGCCGGGGTGTTCCCCGACTACCGCAGCGTGGATTTTACCTCCTATCTTCGTGTAGTCGATTCCGAGAATCCCATGCACCGGCTCTGGTCGGATACACCCTGGCTCAAGTACCGGCTCGCGCACGGCTGCTACTGGAGGCGGTGCACGTTCTGCGACACAGAGCTGGACTACGTGGCGCGGTACGTACCCGCGGATCTCGAGGCCCTTGCCGCCGCCGCCAATGCGGCCTCATCCCGTAGCGGCATCTATGGCATTCATTTCGTCGACGAGGCGCTTCCTATCGCCAGGCTCCTCCAATTCGCGCGGATCAACCGCGCGCGAAAGGCGGCTGGTGAGCGGCCATTCTCCTTCTGGGGCAATGTCCGGTTCGATGCCTCGTGGACTGCAGATCGTTGCGAGCTGCTCGCCGCCTCCGGGCTTGTCGCGGTCTCGGGGGGCATCGAGATCGCAACGGAGAAAGGTCTCGAGATGACGGACAAGGGCTTCGACTTTCCAGGTCTGGTCAGGACCCTCATCGCCATGAAGCGTGCGGGATTGCTCGTGCACGCGTACCTCATCTACGGGTATCCCGGCCAGACGGCGCGCGACATCGTCGATTCTGCCGAAACAGTGCGCCAGCTTTTTGCCTCCGGACTGGTGGATTCAGCCTTCTGGCATCGATTCATACTCGGCCGGCATTCCAGAATGTACGCGGAATGGAAGGCAGGCAATCGCCCCGGCCTGCGGCCGATCGACCTGGCGGGCAGCTTCGCCGACAATGACCTCGGGTTCGAGGGCGAACGGTTCTTCGACCAGTTCGCCGCTCCTCTCGAGGCAGCGCTGGCCGCATGGATGGACGGCGAGGAGCTCGAGCGCCCTGCCGCCTCCTGGTTCAAGTCCGCCGGCCGGAAGGGGCAACGCTCCGCGATCCCGGGCGACCATGTCGAAGCAATGATCGCCCGGGCGGAGAATGAGCTCGATTCGGTCGCTCCGCAGCCGCGGCCCGGCCAGACGGCTTACTGGGTCGCCGGGCTCCCGCTCGTGGAGCAACCGGAGAAGCCTGGTCTTCCGGCCAGGCTCTCCTGGATGTGTCGGGGCGAAGCGCAAGCGGTGAACCTTCCCGAGCCGGCCGCGGGGAGTCTCGCCCGGGCTATCGAAGCTCTGTCCCGAAGCCCTGCAGGCCTGCCTTTCGGGGCCCTGGCCGTTCAAGCGGGGCAGGGCGCATCCTTTCTTGCGGATCTCAGGGGCGTGGGGCTCGTGGTTCCTTAGGGCGGCAGGGAGTACCCCTCAGCCCAGCAATTCTCATTTTGAGGCGGGCGAAGCGCTTCTCATTTTGCCCGATTGAAGCGAGGCCGCTCCGAATCGTGAAACTGGCTTCTGCAGATTCCGGATCGTGCAAAATGAGAATCGCTGCCCTCAGCCGACCCGTCTTGACAATTGCGGGCCTCGATGACATGTTATACACATGAAACGTACAAATCTTGTGCTTGATGAAGCACTGCTGAAAGAAGCGACCCGTCTTGCCGGAGGAAAGACTTATTCGGGAACCGTGAACCTGGCGCTTCATGATTTTGTGCGCAGGGCACGAGCGAGGCGCATTCTCGACCTCGCTGGATCCGGGCTCTGGAATGCCGACCTCGCGGAGATGCGTGGGGACCCTCCCCGTGCACGCCCGAGGAAGCGATGATCCTCGTCGATACGTCGGTCTGGATCGAGGTCTTCCGGACGAAAGGTCCGCTGCGGATCGAAAGGGTCGTGGAGTTCGAAGAAATAGTCACCTGCCTGCCCGTGATCCAGGAAGTGCTCCAGGGATTCCGAGAGGAGCGGGCGTATCGTACCGCACGTGATGCCATGACTGCCCTCCCGATCGTCGAATCCCCGATGGAGGAGTCGCTTTTCATCGAGGCAGCAGGTCTCTATCGCGCGGCCCGCCGCCAGGGCTTGACCATCAGGTCCTCCGTGGATTGCCTCATCGCAGCCTGCGCCTTGCGCCATGACATCCCGGTGCTCCACACGGATCGAGACTACGATCTCCTTGTCAGGATTTCACCCCTGGTCGTGAAAACGATCTGAGTGTTGCCCTCCGCGTGGATCAAAGGCGAGCGCTTTTTCCTCTGGTCTTCGTTGTGCCGGCGGCCGCTTCAGACAGTTGCTGCGCGAGGTCCGGGGCGATCTGTTCATGCTTGAAGAACACGAACGCTTCGTCCCACCCCTGTTCGGCGATCTTCTTCGACCATTCGGCAAGCTCCGCGGGCGTGTAGGATGTTTTTCGAAGGCGCAGGTAGCCCCACGGTGCGGTGCGCACGAGTCGAGGCTCCGGCTCTTCATCCGTCTGGCTGACGACCAGCGCAACCTCATGTTTTTCCAGAAGGGAAAAGACGTCGGGTTCGAGCCAGGAGGGATGACGGACCTCGAATGCTACCCGCACGCCGGAGACGAGGTTGAGGAAGGTAGAGAGACGCTCGTCATCCCTGGCCAGGTTGGGCGGAATCTGGACAAGAAGCGCGCCAAGCCTGGGGCCCAGCATGCGCGCCGTCCTTACCAGATATTCAGCCTCTTCTTCCACTCCTTTGAGGCGCTTGTAGTGAGTAATCTTCTGCGAAGCCTTCAAGACAAAACGGAAGGTGTCAGGCACCTGGGAAGCCCACCCCTCGAGCACCTTTTGAGTCGGCATGTGGTAGAAGGTATTGTTTATCTCTACGGTACCGAGCCTCGCAGCGTAGAAAGAGAGCATGTCGGCCGGCGTGAGGCTCCCGGGATAAAAGCTGCCCTTCCATTCTTTGTAGCTGTAGCCGCTGGTGCCGATACGGAGAATCATGGGGGTAAAGATACTGACGATGCGCACCCGCGCAAAGGCGCGCGTGGGTCTGCTGCCGCCGGTCATCCAGGCGGTCACGTCTATCGACATTTAAGCCAGACGTCAAGCGGTGCCTTTCCGTCTGAGCTTCCGTGGCGAGTAATAATTGTAAGGGAGGGGCTTGACAGCAGCATGAGAACGCGATAGTCTGTTTTTACGTTACTGACACGTGTTAGTAAAAGGGGAAAAGCGACGAAGGCGCAGTCGAGACAGCCGGAGCTGCCCAGGGGCAAGAGGACCGTAACGAGCTTCGACGTGGCGCGCAAGGCCCGAGTCTCGCGCACGACCGTCTCATTCGTCATGAACGACGTCGTCGACGCAAAGATCAGCAAGGTGACCCGCGCGCGGGTGCTCAAGGCGGCGCGCGCGCTTGGCTACTTTCCCAACGCCTCGGGGAAGGCGCTCGCCCAGCGCAAGACCGAGAACATCGCCCTGGTCTACACGCGGTCCTACCACCATATCGCCTGCCACTCCATCCTCCTCCGTCTCATCGACGGTCTCATGCAGGTGGCCCATGAGCGGAACCTGCGCCTCATGATCGACGCGGTGGATGAAGGCACGAGCGGCAACAATATCCTGAAGCTGGCGCGCGCCAACCACATCGACGGCTTGATCATGCTGGAGCCTCGGAACGATGATCAGCAGCTCCTCGCCCTGGCCCGGGACCGCTTTCCCGTGGTCCTTATCGGGACGCTGCCGGGAACGGACCTGTGCTCCATCGACATCGACAACATGAAGGCCGCCCACGGGGCCGTGGAGCACCTCATCGCCGCCGGGCACAGCAGGATCGGCTGCATCACGAATGCCCCTCCCCAGTTCACGGCGGCCACGGCGAGGCTCGCGGGATACCACCAGGCGCTGCAAAGCCATGGCATTCCATACCTGCCCTCCCTGGTGCGCTTCGGCCACTTCAATCCGGAAAGCGGGTACACGGCGATGCACTCGATGCTGAGGGAGAAGGAGCTTCCCACAGCCGTCTTTGTCGCGAGCGACACGGTCGCCATCGGCTCCCTTCGGGCCATCGCCGAGCGGGGGCTTCGGATCCCCCAGGATATCGCCGTTTTCGGCTTTGACGACATCGTGGATTCCCTGTATACGTCCCCGCCGTTGAGCACCGTGAGGTTCAACGTCGAGGGGCACGGCAGGCGGTCCGCCGAGATCCTGTACGACCTGATGAACGGGAATCTCCGCGCCCCCCACCATGAAACCACGCCCTTCCAGCTCGTCCTGCGCGCCTCCTCATCCACGGGGCGGCGCCTTCCGCGCTTTCACAGGCCACAAGCCAGTTCGTCGAACTGGAAGAAAAGACAGTCCGAGGAGGTGTACTCATGAGACGGATGCTGATTGTTTCTCTGCCGCTCCTGGTCCTGGGATTCCTGGTCACGACCGGAAGCCAGCAGGCTGCTGCCCAGTCAAAAACGGTGTCGATTCTCGCCACCTGGGGCGGAGACGAGGAGGCGGGCTTCCGGGCGGTCCTGGACGCCTTCGCAAGGTGTCGCCTACAGCTACGAAGGCAACCGCGATTCGACGGTCGTCCTGAAATCGCGCGTTGCGGCGAACAACGCCCCGGATATCGCGTTCCTCCCGCGGCCGGGTGAAGTTGCCGCATATGCCCGCCAGGGCTCCCTCGTTCCCCTGAACCAGGGCCAGAGCGACGACATGCTTCCCACCAGCCTGCTGAACGCCAACTACGGCAAGGCGTGGATCGACCTGGGCACGGTGGACGGGAAGTTCTACGGCTCTGATCGCCAAGGCCAACTCGAAGAGCACATTCTGGTACAAGCCGGCATCGCTTCGGGCAATCGGCGCCAAGATTCCGGATACCTGGGACGATCTCCTTGCGCTGGAGGACAAGTACATCGCGGCGGGAAAGACGCCGCTGTCCATCGGAGGGCAGGACGGCTGGACGCTCACGGACTGGTTCGAGAACATCTACGTGCGCATGGTCGGTGCCGACATGTACATGAAGCTCCACGTGACCCACGAGGTGAAGTGGACCGATCCGACGGTCGTTGCGGCCATCCAGAAGTTCATCCAGGTCTTCACGCCGCAGGACAAGAAGCTCGCCGGTGGAGTCTCGGGCACTCTCTCCACGGCGTTCATCGACGGGTTCAACCTGATCCTCCGGCCGAACCCGGCCGCCGAGCTGTACTACGAGGGCGGATTCATGAGCTCCTTCGCCAAGCAGAACTTCCCCAAGCTCGTGCCGGGCAAGGACTATGACTTCTTCGATTTCCCGTCCATCGATCCGCAGTACGGCAAGCCCGTGGTCGGCGGCGGGGATCTCGCGGTGGTGTTCACCAAGCGGCCCCGAGGTCACCAAGCTGATGCGCTGGCTCGCCGGAAAGCAGGCGAACACGATCTGGGCGTCGGCCAAGAAGGGCGCGGTCGTTTCCCCGAACAAGCAGGTCAGCCTCTCCGTGTACTCCGTTCTCACGGCAAAGGAGGCGAAGCAGCTCACGCAGGCCGCGATCTTCGTCTTCGACGGGTCGGACATGGCGCCTGCCGGCAGTGGGAGGCGACGCGGAGTTCACCGCGTCTGCAGAGGATCATCAAGGATCCCGACAATTACATGGACGCGCTCAATTTCCTGGAGGAGGTTGCCGCGCGCTCGTATTGATGTGATAATGCCGGGGCAGCCCGCATCCGGGCTGCCCTCCTCTGCCCGTACGCCGGAGGGATCATGAAAGAACGCGGAGCGCAGCTTCGGGCGTGGCTGTTCGTCCTGCCCGCCCTGGTTCTCCTGGCCGCATACCTGGTCTACCCGACCATCCAGACATTCCGAATGAGCTTGTTCGGCGGGACGGGGTTCAACCCGACACGTTTCGTGGGGCTTCGCAACTACCTCCAGCTCCTCACCCACGACTCCCTCTTCCTGAAAATCACTCGCTGGCCGCCTTCCGGCGCCCTGGTCAACAACATCCTGTGGCTGATCCTGTTCTCCGGCGGAACGCTCGTCTTCGGCCTCCTGATCGCCGTGATCGCCAATGGTACGCGGCTGGAACGAATCGTGAAATCGGCCGTATTCCTGCCCATGGTGATCTCCGCGACCGCGGCAGCCGTCATCGCCAGGTTCCTGTTCAGCCCTGATGCTTCCATCGGCCTGCTCAACGCCATCCTGAAGGCGCTCGTTCCCGGGTTCACTCCGGTCTCATGGCTGGGCACGAGCGAGGTAGTGAACTACGCGCTCATCGCCACGGGCGTGTGGATCTGGACTGGACTTTCCATGACCGTGCTCTCCGCGGCGTACAAGTCAATCGACACGCAGATCCTGGAAGCGGCGCGGGTGGACGGGGCCAGCCCATGGAAGACCTTCTGGCGCATCAGCCTGCCGATGCTCGCCCAGCCGATCAGCTTCGTGGCCATCACCATGATCATCAACAGCCTGAAGATGATCGACCTCGTGCTCGTGATGACCGCGGGAGGCCCCGCAGGAGCGAGCAGGGTGATCGGCTTCAGCTTCTACTGGGAAGTTTTCAACAACAACCTGGTGGGCTACGGCAGCGCAGTGGCCATTCTCATGCTCATCCCGCTCGCCCCGCTCATGGTGGTCCAGGTCAGGCGGATCCGCCGCCAGGAGAGTGGAAAATGAACAAGCATCGACCCCGCCGCTCGGACCCGCCGGGCAGCTTGTCAGAAGCATCCTGGTGATCCTGCTGGCCCTGGCATGGCTGGTTCCGACGCTGGGCCTGCTGGTCACTTCGCTGCGGCCTCAGGCCGACATCGCCACCAGCGGCTGGTGGAGGATCCTGGCGGCCCCGCGCTTCACACTCGACAACTACGCCGGCGTTCTCACGGCGCGTCACTTCTTCATGAACTTCATCAACAGCTTCATCATCACGGTACCCTCTACCATCCTGCCGATCATGATCGCCGCTCTCGCCGCGTACTCCTTCGCATGGCTGCACTTCCGCGGGAGAAACCTCGTCTTCCTGATCATCGTGGCGCTCCTTGTTCTGCCCCTGCAGGAGACATGGGTGCCCGTGCTTCGCATGCACAGCAGGCTCGGTCTCACCGGGCACTTCCTGGCCATCTGGCTTGCCCACACCGCTTACGGTCTGCCCTTCGCGATCTTTCTCCTGCGCAATTTCTTTGCGGAGCTTCCGCGCGAGCTCTTCGAGGCCGCAAAAGTGGACGGCGTGACCGAGTATGGCATCTTCCGCTCAATCGTCCTTCCTCTCTCCGTCCCCGCCCTCGCGTCGCTGGGCATCTTCCAGTTCGTGTGGGTCTGGAACGACCTGATGAATGCCCTGGTCCTGCTCCAGGATCTGAAGAAGTTCCCGCTTACCGTCGCCATCCAGAGCCTCCTCGGCTCGTACGGGTCAGAATGGAATCTCCTGGCCTCGGGCGCCTTCATCTCCATGTCCATACCGCTCCTGGTGTTCTTCCTGCTCCAGAGGTATTTCGTGCAGGGGCTCACCGCCGGAGCCGTGAAGGGATGAGCCGGGGGCTCCGAAGGATCTTCGTCGTTTTCAAGACGCACGTCGACATCGGGTTTACCGGCCTGGTCGAGGAGGTGCTCGACTCATACGCGCGCGTGATGATCCCGCGCGCAATCGATGCCTGTCGAAACAGCCGGGGAGCTGCCCGGGCGCCGATTTGCCTGGACCCTTCCCGCCTGGCCCCTGACCGATTCCCTGGCGAGGCTGCAGGGAAGCCCGCTCGGCGATGAGCTGGAGAACCTCGTTGTGGAAGGGAGGATCGCATGGCACGCGCTCCCCTTCACCACGCACACGGAGCTCTTCGGCCTCGAGGACTTCATTCGCGGCCTCTACACGGGCCGCGCCCTGGGAGAGCGGTTCGGCCGCCGCGCGGTCGCCGCCAAAATGACCGACGTGCCCGGCCACACGAGGATCCTCCCGACTCTGCTCGCCTCCGCCGGAGTCCTCTTCCTCCACCTCGGCTGCAATGCCTGTTCGACTCCCCCCGACGTGCCGTTTCTCTTCCACTGGGAGGGGCCGGACGGCTCTCGCGTCATCACGATGTATTCCCGGGGCGGGTATGGCACGAGCCTCTTTCCGCCTCCCGACTGGAAGCTGCCCGTCTGGCTTGCCCTCCAGCACACGTCGGACAACGCCGGACCCCAAACAGCAGCCGCGGTCGAGCAGATCCTCTCCGAGGCCCGGGTCCGGTACCCCGAGGCCGAGATCACGGTCGGCAGCCTCGACGATTTCGCCCTGGCGCTCGCCGCGTTGAAGCCGGACCTCCCCGTGGTCCGGAAGGACCTGGCGGATTCGTGGATACACGGCGTTGCCACCATGCCTGCCGAGGTTGCCCGGCTGCGCAGCGTGCGCAACCGGCTGGTTTCGGTGGAGAGCGCTGAGGCGATCCTCCGGCTTGCGCGCCGGGAGGAGCAGGCTCCCGCTGGAGAGTTTCATACGGCCCTCTCCGGGGCCTATGAGCGCATCCTCCTTTTCGGCGAGCACACGTGGGGCATGGATACGAAGATCGCGCTCAATCCTCCCGAGTTCGGAGGCAGGGTCTATGACAAGGCGCACTTTCGTGACGTGCGCGCGTCAGGAAAGTACGACCGCATTCGCCGTTCCTGGAGCGACAAGGCCGGGTTCGTGAAGGACGCGGAGGAGAATCTTCACCGTGCCGAGTCCATTCTGGCGGGCGGGGAGCCGGATGTGCCGCGGGCTCTGCCCGCTCGTTTCGAAGCGGTGAATCACCATCTCTGGCAATGGAGCGGGCTTCTCAGGCTGGGCAGCTTCAACCGTCCGGTCAAGGTCGTGCGGGAATCGGAGGAAGCAACACTCCGTACAATGGTAGTCGACGGGGCCGCGTGGGTGAACCTGACGGATCTGCCTCCTCTGTCCGCGACAATCCTGCGAGTTGAAGCGGGGGAAGAGGAAAAACCGCCCATGGAGCGTGCCGGGCGCCGGCGCGGGACGAGCAGGCGCCTGGTGCTCGACAATGGAAAGCTCCGTGTGGAAGTCGATCCCTCGGCCGGGATGACCGCGCTTATCGATCGCGCCACGGACCGCAACTGGGCCGACGCGAAGCAGGGAGTCCCGTTCGGCGGGTATCGCTATGACGTTTTCTCACGAGCCGAGATCGTGGCCTTCCTCAAGAGCTATGCGTATGACCTCGAGTCATGGTTCCTGGATGACTTCGGAAAGCCGGGATATCCCGAAGGGGCGCATCGGACTTTTTCCGGAGAGCTTGCAGGCGTTGAAAGCCAGAGCGGCACGGGCTGGACGCGCCTCCGCCTCCTGTGGCGTTACGACGAGGAAAGCTCAAGCGGTCTCGGGAACCCGGCCGGCGTCGTGCAGAGGATCACCCTGTTCGATGACCATCCGTGGGTGGACATGGACATCCGCCTGGAGGGCAAACAGGAATGCCCGCTCCTGGAATCAGGCCACGTTGTTTTTCCGCTGAAAGCGGTGAAACCGCGCTATGCGATCAACAAAACCGGCAGCGTCATCGATCCTGCCTCCGACATTGCCAGAGACGCGAACCGCCTGCTGCACTGCTGCGACCGCTGGGTTGACGTCGGGGACGGAGCCGCGGGCCTCCTTGTGATTCCGTACGACAGCCCGCTCTTTTCGATCGGATCCATGGCTATCGAGAGGTTCAACGGTTCCGCCGTTCCCGGCGCGCCGACGTTGTACTTCAATCTCTTCAACACCCAGTGGGGCACCAATTTCCCGCAATGGATCGGCGGCGACTTTACCTATCGGTACCGGCTCATTCCCCACGAAGGGAGCTGGCGCCGGGCGCGCGCTTGGGAGCACGCATCCGCAGCGCTCCAGCCCCCCGGCTGTTATCGCGTGAGCACCCCCGGCATGGCAGGAGGCGCGATGCTCCCGGCCGAGCTGCTGGCCAGCGGGCTCCTTGAAAGACCCGCCAAAGGTCTGCAGACAGTGACGCTCAAGCATGCTGAAGGGGGCGACGGCATCATTCTGAGGCTCCAGGAACCGACGGGTCGCGGCGGAAACCGGACCCTGCGGTTTCGGGTTCCCGCCGGTGCGGCCGCGCCCAGGGTTGTCCGCTGCTCCCTGCTCGAGGATGAGCAGCAGGACCTTCCCGGGGTACGATCCAGGGACTCGCTGATCCTGTCGTTTCCGGTGCGCCCTTTCGAAGTGCTGACCCTGAAGCTGAAATTCTGAAGTATATTCACACTGCCATGAACCTCGAGAACACCCGGGCCACGAGCCTGTGGAACTCCCTGCCGCGACCGTTCTCGGTCCTGGCCCCCATGGAAGACGTGACCGATACGGTTTTCAGGAGGATTGTGCGTGACGCAGGGCCACCGGACGTGGTCTTCACCGAGTTCACGAGCACCGACGGGCTGTGCACCGAGGGTCGACCGAGGGTGATCGCCCGCTTGAGATTCGCGGCGGATGAGCGGCCCATCGTTGCGCAGATCTGGGGCAATGTACCGGAGCGTTATCGCCGCGTTGCCGCGGAGGTCCGGGAAATGGGTTTCGACGGCCTGGACATCAACATGGGCTGTCCCGTGAAGAAGATCACCGGCAGGGGCGCCTGCGGCGCTCTCATCAACAACCCCTCGCTTGCCGGAGAGTTGATTGCCGCGGCCAGGGAGGGCGCGGGGGACCTGCCGGTGAGCGTCAAGACACGGATCGGGGTTGTGCGGTCAAAGGCGGAGGAGTGGCTGGGTTTCCTGCTCGCGCAGGGGATCAGCGCATTGACCGTGCACGGGAGGACCGTGGCCCAGCAGTCCGAAGGAGAGGCAGACTGGAGCACCGTGGCGCTCGCGGTGCGCCTGCGCGACAAGGCGGGCCTGCCGACGCGCATCATCGGCAATGGCGACATCAAGACAGCCGCGGCTTTTCTTCGCCGGGTGCGGGAGACAGGTGCCGATGGCGTGATGATCGGCAGGGGCATATTCGAGAACCTCTTTCTCTTCAGGTCCATCCGGGACGCCCTGGCGGGCGCCGACTCACTTCCGCTCGAGTTTTCCCGGCTGGAGCGGACGGAGAAGATCGCGTATTTCCGCCGCCACCTCGCTCTCCATCGTGAAACGTGGGGCATGGCGAAGAGCTTCGACGTCCTCAAGAAATTCGCCAAGACCTACGTGCGGGCATTCGAGGGTGCGGGCAAGCTCGTGGATGCCGTCATGCGGACGCGCACCCACGAAGACGCCCAGAATGTTCTGGATGCCTGGGCCGCGGAGGAGGTGAAAGCTGCGGGGCTGCACGGGTCGATTCCGGCGTGAGCGCGCGCCGCGCGCCCACGGCGTTTCTCACACAAGCCCGAACTTTTCGGAGAGGGCCTCGAGTGATCCCGCCTCGATCCGCGCAATGGGCCCGAGCTTCATCGCCGCGATGAGCGCATTGGCGCTGAACTCCGCCACCTCCAGCCTGTCGAAAGCCTGCGTGAGACTCTCTCCCGTTGTCAGCACGGCATCGTTCTGCAAAAGCACGACGGGGGTGCGGGCGGAAATCTCCCGCGCAAGGGCGCGCTCGTCGGTGAATTGCCTTCCGTACGCGATGAGCGGGATGTTCCGCAGCACGATGTAGCTCTCGGGTATGATGGCGCTGTCCAGAGTCGTGCCGGTCACGGAAAAGGCGGTCACCGCGGGAGATTGCGCGCTTGCAATGGCCCTGATACCGGGATTGGCCGAGTAGATTTCCTGGTGCAGGACGACCGCCCTGCTGGGGACGGCGCCGCGCTCGCGCATTCCGCGGTAAATCAGCACGATGTCGGCTTCCTCGAGATAGCTGCGGTCGACCCCGTACGGGCTTATGAGGAAGGACTCGGCGTCCACCCGGGCGGAGACCGTGCCTTCCGTGCTGGTCATGAGGCGCTGTCGATACGCGCGGTGCACCAGCTCGCGCATGTCGCGGCGCAGGCTGCGCTCGGCCGACGAGCGCGACCGCGGATCGAATTCCGGAAGCTGGTAGTTCTTTCCCTGGTGCGAGAGGGCGATCTGCTCCGGTCCCAGGCCATGGCCCGGGCCGAGAGAGCTCGCGTTGATGAGGGTGCGCGCGCAGAAATCGAGCGTTTCGAACCGCTGGAAAGCTTCAAGGAGCGTCGTGCCGCCCGTGGCGACGCCGTGGTTCTCCAGCAGCACCGTGTCGAATCCCTGCCCGAAGGCTTCCGCGAGGTTGCGGCCGAGCTCTTCCGAGCCGGGGATGGCGTAGGGAGCGTACCCCACGGCTCCGCACACCGCGCGGGCCTGGGGTATGATGCTCGTGTCGGGGATGCTTCGCACGAGGCTGAAAGCCACCAGTGCGGCCGGGTGCGCGTGCAGCACGGCGCGGATGTCCGGGCGCCGTTCGTAGATGGCCCGGTGAAAGGGGTATTCGGAAGAGGGCGGATGAGCCCCTTCCTCGATCCTGTCTCCCCGCATGCGTACGATATCGGCTTCACCCAGCGTGCCTTTATCCGTGCCGCCGGGAGTGATCCAGATGTCCCCGTTCTCCTCCAGTATGGAAATGTTTCCCCCGGACGTGGTGGTCATCCCGTACCCGTACACGCGGCGCATGATGGTGACGATTTGTTCACGGGGATGCATGTACGCGTACCTCATGTCCTGCTTCTCCTTCTGAATCGCTCCCCGAGCTCGGGGAGCGTGAGGCCTCGTGTGTCCGGAAGGACCCAATCCGCTTCGAGGAGCCCGCTGCCTATCCCGACGGCAAACATCCCCGCCGCCCTGATGGCCTGGATCCCCACCTGCGCGTCTTCCACGCCGGCGCAGTTCTCGTACGGGATGCCGAGCCCCTCCGCGGCGCGGAAGAAGATCTCCGGATCCGGCTTTCCCTTGACGATTGCCGAAGGGTCCACCACGAGGTCAAGGAAACGCCCGATTTCCAGGCGCTGCACGATCTCCCGCGCGTTGTGACTGGCAGAGGCGAGCCCGGTCTTGATCCCGCTTTCCTTGAGCTGCGTCAGGAGATCCGCGATGCCCGGCAGGAGGTCCGCGGGCGAGAGCCTGGAGATGAGCTCTCGATAGTACCCGTTTTTCCGATTCGCAAGCCCTTCCTTCTCTTCCTCGGCCAATTCCACCCCCGCATGGCGGAGGATTATTTCCAGGCTGTTCCGCCGACTCACTCCTCTCAGGTGCTCGTTCACTGTCCGGTCAAATGGCAGTCCCTTCTCCGCCGCAAGACGCTGCCACGCCTGGTAATGAAGCTCCGCCGTATCGGTGAGCACGCCGTCCAGGTCGAAAATCACGCATTCAAGCCTGGGTATCAGGCTGACCGAAACCGGGCCGGCCGGCACAAGGCGGAGCTCCCGGCCGCGATGGGAAACCGCAATCGGTCCGCCCTCGCTGAGCCGGTATGTCGCTGTCTCGCGCGTAATCTCGATCTCCAGCAGCCGTCCCCTGAACCGAAGCCGGAAGAGCAGGCGTTTCCATGCGTCGGGGAGCTTCGGGCTGAACGAGAGAGCGCCGTCGTGGTCCCGCATCCCCGCGAACCCGTACACGATGGAGATCCATGTCCCTGCCATGGCTGCCGTGTGCACTCCGTCCGCCACATTTCCGTTCACATCGTCGAGGTCCATCCGCGCCGTGCGGGAGAAGTAGCGGTACGCCATTTCCGTATAGCCGAGCTCCGCGGCCGCGACGCTCTGGATGCAGGGGGAAAGGGAGGAGTCGCCGGTGGTCAACGGATCATAGTAGTCGAAGTTCCGCTTTTTGTCCGATCGGGTGAAGAGATTCCCGAGCAGCACCTGCGCGAGCACCACGTCCGGCTGCTTCAGGACCTGGTGCCGGTAGATGACCAGCGGATGGTAGTGCAGCAGCAGCGGGTAGCTCTCCGCCGGTGTGCCCGTGAAGTCCCACGCTGCCCTGTCGAGAAACGCGTCGTCCTGGGCGTGGATGCCCCGCTCTCTGTCGTACGGGACATACATGCAGCGGGCAGCGCGGCGCCATTCGTCTATTTCCGCCTGTTCAAGGCGGATTGCGCGCGCAATGTGCCCGAACTCTTCCGGCTCCGTTGCCTGCATTTCCTCTGCAGTCGACGCCGCGTAGGCAAGGTTCTCTCGCGCCATGAGGTTCGTATAGAGGTTGTTGTTGACCAGGGCGGTGTATTCATTGGCCCGGTCACCTCGTTGATGCAGAACGCCCCGCCCTTGCGGGGGATGTAGGCGCCCAGGTCCGCCCACAGGCGCGCTGTTTCGAAGAGCATCTCCGCGCCGCGCTCCCGCAGGAGCGCCTTGTCTTCCGTCGCGCTCATGTACTTTCGAAAGGCGTGGGCGATGTCGGCGTTGATATGGTACTGGGCGGTGCCGGCAGGATAGTACGGCGAGGTCTCCTCTCCCCCGATGGTGCGCCAGGGGAAAAGCGCGCCGCGCTGGCTCATCTCCACGGCACGCGCGCGCGCCTTGTCGAGGATGCCGCAGCGGTAGCGCAGGAGCGCCCGGGCGATTTCAGGCCGGGTGTAGATGAAGAAGGGAAGCACGTAGATCTCCGTGTCCCAGAAGTAGTGCCCTTCGTATCCCTCTCCGGTGAGGCCCTTCGCGGCGATGCTCGTGCGGCCGTCCCGTCCCGCTGACTGGAAGAGACTGAACAGGTTGTACCGCAGGCTCTGCTGCAGGGCCTCGTCCCCGTCGAGCTGCACGTCCGCCACGTGCCAGAAATCGTCGAGGATCTCTTTCTGCTCCGCCATCAGCGCGCCGAAACCCGCCTCCCGTGCCGACGCAGCCGCTTCCCTCGCGCGCGCGGCGCACGACTCCCGGGGCAGCTCCAACGACGTGCAGTAGCCGAGGTACTTGGTAAGGCGCAGGGTCGCGCCCTCGGCGGCGTGCGCCGCGATGCTGATCGCTGCGCGCGGCGCGGCGCGGGAGGCCGTGGTGACCGGGTCCTGCATGCGGCCTTCGGTACCCAGGGTGTGATCCATTGCGCATGAGATCACAAACCGCGTGTTGCGCGTTTCCTGCGTGAGGAGACCTCTCATCCCGCTCGCTTCCCCATCCAGGACGGCAAGCGGCCGTTCATGAAAATGCGCGCCGACACGGGGGTCATCCCCTGAGGCCTTGTTGCCCACGCCGCCGTCGAGCAGAGAATCGACCACCAGGGCGCCTGTCCCCTTGAGAACTCTCACCGACCAGTCAATGGCCGCCACGTGACGCCGCGCGAGCGAAACGAGGCGGCGCACGCGCACCTCGATTTCAATCCCTGCCGGGGAGCGCCACCGAAACGCCCGCTCGAGCACGCCCTGCGCCAGCTCCAGCGTCCTCTCATAGGAGAGGATGGTCCCGGTGCTCAAATCGAGCCGGTCCCCGCCGATCGTCAGCCGGATGGGCCTTCCATCAGCGACGTTCAGCATCACCTGCCTGTTTTTCGCATAGGCGTAAGCGATTTCCCCGTAGATGATCGGGGTCTCTTCATAGAAACCGTTGACGTACGTGCCGGAGACCTCGCCGGGATAGCCCTCTTCGAATGTGCCGCGCATTCCCAGGGTCCCGTTTCCGAGAGCAAATATGGTCTCGTTTCTCGCGAGCAGGGAGGGATCAGGCGCGAGCTCCCGAATTCTCCACGCTTCGGCCGGGTAGGCCGTGCCGGTGACTGCCATTGCCTGCCGCCTCCTTCAGGGCGCCTTGCAGCTCCCCCGCAGGGCGAGGGTAGTCGGGAGAACGGTGCGGCCGCTGTGATTTGCGCGGCCGCGCAGGATATTGATGAGCAGGCGCGCAGCTTCCGCGCCGAGGCCGGGAGCCGGGTTGGTGACCGTGGTGAGAGGCGGCTTGAGGTATCGTGAGAGAAGATCGTCGTCGAACCCGACCACCGAGATGTCGTCGGGGATAAGAAGCTTCGCGTCCTTGATGGCCTGGATGGCACCGTACGCGACGACGTCATTTCCCGCGAAGAGGGCGCTCGGCCTGTGCTTTTCCCCGAGGATCTCCCGCGCGGCGCGGTAGCCGCTTTCCTCCGTCAGGTTCGCTTCCCGCACCCACTCGCCGTGCACGGGGAGGTCCGCGTCGTTCAGCGCGGCGCGGAACCCCGCGAAACGGTCGCGCGCCGCGTAATACACGAGCGGCGCATGGATGATCATCCCGATGTGCCGGTGGCCAAGTGAGATCAGGTGCCGCACCGCGGCGGACGCGGCGGCCTCGTTGTCGATGTCGATCTGGCAGACATCCGGCCGTGAAATCGACCCGATCACGACGAGCGGATAGCCCTCGTCGATGATCTCCGAAAGGCCCGAGTCTCCATCGTGCGTGTTCATGAGGATGATCCCGTCCACATTGTCCTGCCGGGCAAGCTGCAGGTAGTTCATCTGCTTCAACTTCAGCGGCTGGAGCACCAGCTGGAACCGGCCCTTGTTGAGCACCGGGGTCATGCCCTCGATGACGCGTGTGATGTACGCATCCGAGGAGAGGTAGCCGGAGTGGGGGATGAAGAAGCCGATGGAATGGTGCTTGATCATCGCCACGCTGCGGGCTTTCTCATTCGGGATGTAGGAAAGGGCGTGCGCCGCTTCCAGAACCTTTCGCCGCGTTTCCTCGGGAATGCTCTTCCCCGGGGTATTGTTCAGCACGAACGAGACCGTTGTGCGCGATACGCCCGCGCGCCGCGCAACATCCTGAGAGGACGCTGACATGCCTTTCATTCCTTGACCACTCCGGCGAGGATGCCCTTCCCGGTGAAGACAACCAGCCACATCAGGTTGCTCCGGAGCACAATTTGTGTCACTAACAAGAGTTACTAACTCAGAATATCATTAGTCAACTGATAGCACAAGCCTTTTTTTGTGCACCTTTTTTTTGCACCCCCCCATTCGCATACTTGCGGGTTCCGGTTTTGATTTTCGGTCTGGTACGCCATAGTCTATGCGGAGGGAGGACGATCCAGATGCGCTTGCCGCCTTTTGCGCTGGAGAGATATTTTGCCCGGCACGAGTTTGCCGTTGCGTACCTCCTGTGCAGCTCGGACTGCGAGTCGATGAGCATCCAGGAGCTGCTCGCACTCGAGCCCGGCGCGCACGAAGGATTCCTTGGTCATCGGCTCGGTTACACGGAAAGCAGCGGCAGCCCCTCTCTGCGGAGGGAAATAAGCCGGCTCTATGGAGGGATCGACCCGGAGCAGATCCTCGTCCATGCAGGCGCGGAGGAGGCGATTTTCCTCTTCATGCAAGCGACCCTCGAGAGGGGTGACCACGTGATCGTGCAGCGGCCCTGCTACCAGTCCCTGTTCGAGGTGGCCGCAGGCATCGGGTGTGAGGTCACCGCGTGGCAGGCGCGCGAGGAAAACGGCTGGTCCCCGGATCTCGGGGAGCTCAAAACCCTCATGAGGCCGGGCACAAAGGTCATCATTTTCAATACGCCGCACAACCCCACCGGCTTTCACATGCGGATCGAGCAGTTTCGGGAGCTCGTCCGCCTCGCGGATGCGAAGGGCATCACCCTGTTCTCCGACGAAGTGTATCGGGGCCTGGAGCGAACCGAGTCGGAAAGGCTTCCCGCGGCCTGCGAGTTGAGCGAGCGCGCGGTATCCCTGGGTGTGATGTCAAAAACCTATGGCCTTGCCGGCCTACGCGTCGGATGGATCGCGACCCGAGATGAGGCTGTGCGCGCGCGGATGGCGTCCATGAAAGACTATACGACCATCTGCAGCAGCGCTCCCAGCGAGTTCCTTGCCGAGCTTGCGCTCCGGCATGGGGAGACAATCGCCGCGCGCAACCGCGCAATCATCAGCGCCAATCTGGCTCTGCTGGATGCATTCTTCGACCGGCATGCGGACAGCTTCTCGTGGCGGCATCCGCGGGCGGGGCCCATCGCCTTCCCGCGACTCCTGCGCGGAGAGGTGGAAACCTTCTGCGACCAGCTTGCGCAGGCGAAAAGCGTTCTGCTCCTTCCCGGCACGGTATATGACGACCGGGGAAATCATTTCCGCATCGGCTTCGGCCGAAAGAACATGCCGCAGGCGCTTCAACGCCTGGAAGAGTACATGGAAAGCGGCCTCACGCCCACGCAGGGACCAGGGCCGCGGCGGCCGCGTGGAACTCACCCATGAGGCGCCTGCGGACTCCCGTCTCCGCGAGGCCGTAGCGCAGGCCATTCAGGTTCAGCTCCCAGAGCTCCCGCAGGGACAGCCCGAGCTCGTCCCGCGCGCACGCCGTGCTGGACCCGGCGCGCGCCGAGATCCACAACAGCCTGGCGGACGTGATCCGAGCCTCCCGTTTCTCCCGCGTGGGCGACGGTGTGGTAGCCCGCCTTGCGCGCCTGCTCGAACAACTTCGCGAATTGCGAGCGGGGAAGCCCCTCCTCGGGTCCTCCCAGCCCGAGGGCGACGATCAGGGGGTTTGCCTCCTCCTCCAGAAGCGCCAGGGTGAAAGGTCCGCTCTGCTCCGCCGACTCGCCGGAGATGTCCGTGATCAGGCGCACAGTGGGGCCCCCGGAGGCCGCGGCGGTCTGCAGCCTTTCCGTCACGATGCGAAGTGCGCGCCTGCCGCCGATCCCGAGCCTCTCGTGGTTGTACGGGGTGAAATGAAGCTCCGCATAACGGATGTTCTGGCGCGCGCAGTCCGCGATGAAACCGTCGACCATGCGCCGGTAATCGTCGTCGGTACGCAGACACGCACACATGAGAAGCCACAGGCGGACGAAAGCGTCGAAGCTCGTGAAATCGTAGAGCCGCTTGAGCTCGGCAAAAGTACCGACGGGGAGTGCGACGTGGTTCGCCTGCGCCATTGCCCAGAGGGCCTCGGCCCCGATCGTGCCTTCGAGATGGAGGTGAAGCTCGGCCTTGGGGAGCCGGGCAATCAGGTCATCCATTGGATGACTTCGGGGGGAAATATCGATCGATCAGCCGGTCCACATAGGCCGCGCGGGACCTGGCGTCCCCCAGGTCCACGCCGATGTTCGCGCGAAACAGCCCGGGGAATATGCCGGGCAGCAGGATGGCGGACGTCACCTGGGTCAGCGCAATGCCGATTTCCCGATCAGTGACCCGGGACGCGCTGCTTTTCATCTTCCCGGCCAGGGCAATGAGAAAGTCGTTGAACCTGCGCATGAAGGGGGTGTGCGACGCGCCTTCGACGAACGTATCGTAGAGGTGCGCCTTCACGAGCCCAGGGTAGCGCCGGGTTCCCTCGCACATCTCTCCGAGCACCGAGCGGAGTACGCTGCGCAGGTCGCCGCCCTTGTCCGCCAGGAGCTTTTCCCAGTCCTCGAAGGCGTTGGAAAGCGTCGTCCTGAGGGCCCTTTCGACAAGCTTTTCCTTGGACCGGAAGTAGTAGCTGATCGCTGCGCTGTTCACGCCGGCCTCATGCGCAATGCCGCGGATGGTCACATGGTGCAGGCCTTCCCGTTCGATGCAGGCGATTGCGGCATTGACGATCCTTTCCTCCACCGCCGGTGCATCCGGTTGCCCGGCTCCCGCCAATCTCTTCACGCATGAGATTGAATCACACGAGTGAATCCGAGACAATCGGGGCGGCCTCGCCCCGCAGGGCCTGTCGGATCGCCGCGGCGTCAGTTGCGTATCTCGCGACTGACCCCGGCGTTGCGGGCAAAACCGGCATGTACTGGAAAGAGCAACAACCGCTCCCTTCCTCCCAGGCCTCGCGGCGGGAGGAGGATACCCGGCGGCTCTGGGAACTGAGCGAGCGGTTGTGTGGCGTGGATTCTCTTTCGCGGCCGGCTACTGGGCGGCCAGCCAGTCCTTTGCCTGATCCAGTGTCGCGAACGCGGAGATTTGTCTTCCACTGAAAGCCATTGCGGCATTGTAGATGACTTTGCGAAGGCCCTCGACTCCGACAACCGCAGAGGCCTTGATATAGGGCTTGTTGTGCGCAGTGAAGTCCTTGATGATCGCGCTGCTGTCCTTGCTGAGCTCGGTCTCAGTGACATTGGTCAGGGCAAGCACCGACCCAGGCGGCTGGCTGCTGACTGCCTGCTTGGCCTCCGCGACGACCGCGGTAATCTCGGCGATCTTGCACATCGATAAGTCGAAATACAGGATCTTCTTTCCCTTGTGAGTAAGGAACTGGACGCGGCTCATGACCCCTCCATCGGATGATATCGCGATTGGATTTATACCTCCATTGATGTTATATTCTTTATGATCTCCATTTCAAGTTATCATTCCTCAATGCCGCCGAGTGTCTCCGCGGGCCGATTCACGATCACATGGAGGAACGGAAGTACGCATAAAAATGAAGTCAAAATCGATGAACTTGTACGCGCCGTCGGGGTTGGGTGACCGGGCAGGCATGGTCATCGCAATCCACCCAGATGATCGTGCCTTCCTTCGGCACTCAGTGGCGAATTCTCATGCGGCGCGAGTTTTTTTTCGCTGCCGCGCCATGGCGAGGAACAGGCTCGTGCCCGCCAGTCGGCCAACGCCGCTCAGCGCGAACACCACCTTGAAACCGACCGCACCCGCAAGGTACCCGCCGAGCAGGGGTCCGAGAACCGCGCTCGCCGCAACGGCCGACTGGTAGAGACCGACCGCTGATTCCCTGTCTTCAGCGGGGCTCATCTCCAGCAATATGTTGAAGCTGGCGAGGTTGTATCCGGCCCACAGGAAGCCTGAGCCCACGTTGATGAGGTACACGTGGAGCGGCGCCCGGGCCAATGCCCAGAGCAGCGGGAATATCGGGATGAGGAAACCAGTCAGAACGAGTATCGCGCGGCTGCCTCGGCGGTCGGTGAGCCTGCCGAACGCGGCCTGGCCGAAAAGGCCGGCGAGGGCGAACACGCCCGCCGCGGTGCCGACGGCCGCGGCGTTTCCCCCCAGCGCCGTGATGAGATACACATTGAAGAATGGCGAAGCCATGGTCAGGGACACTCCCCACACGAGACTGCTCGCCGCCAGCCACGCAAAGGGCGGGTTGCGCCGCACGAGGTCGAGGAATCCGCGCGCCTTCTCGCGCAGCCGCGCGGGCTTTCTCGCGGGAGGCTCGGGGATCCGGGAGAACGACACGGTGGAAACCATCCCGAGCGCAAATGCCGTGAGCAGGGACACCTGGTACCCGGGAAAGGCGTGCACGGAACGGCCATTGATCGTTCCGATGATCAGCCCTGCCAGCGGAGAGGCGGCCAGGGCCGCGACACCGATTGCCATGTTGCGGTTGGCGAAGTACCTGCCCCGATTTGCGCTGGGCACGAGGTCGGCGACCAGGGAGGTCCAGGACGCGTTGGCAAAGCTCCCCGCCAGGATGCGCAATGCGTTCAGCGCGATGATGAGGAAGACGAGGCCGGCTCCTGACGGCACCAGGAGGGGTGAGAGCGCGAGAAGCGGCAGGAAGAGTCTCCCGGCTATCCCGCCGCTGGCAAGCACAAATGGTTTTCGCGCGCGCAGCCGTGACCCCACGATTGCGCCCGGCAGGAAGCCGGCGATGCTCAGCAGGCTTGCCGCGGCTGCCAGGAGACCGATGCTCCCCGCCGAAGCTCCGGCGGCAAGGGCAAACAATGGGATGTAGTCGCCGGAAAAGCTTTCCTGGGCCTGGCTGAACACACCGTCGAGCCAGAACCATTTCAAGCCTGACAGCCGGCGAAGACCGAGCGGCCCGCACGCGCGCTCGATGTACGACGAAAGCGGCCGCCTGAGGGCGCGCCGAATAGCGGTGGGGAAACTCACCGCGCCACATTAGCAGAATGCGGCAGGCATGGGGAGCGGGGGTCTGGCGGTGGGTACCCGGGGTATCCATCGACTGGATAGCGGCGTATCCAACCGCGATCCGCCGAAGTGAAACCCAAGGCTCCGCTGGAACTGATATTGTCTGGCAGGACAAGGAAATAGCGGCAATCCAGTCCGCTCGCCCTGAGATGGCACGTCGATTGCAGACATATTGCTGGTTGTCAACCACTCTCTAAATGTCACAGGAGGTTTGTATGAAGAGATCTCTGATCTGGTTCCTTGCCGTCACACTCGTAGTGCTGATGGCGATGCCCATTTTCGCTTCCGGCGGCGGTGAGACATCGAAGAAAACATTCACCATCGCCTTCATGCCCGGCATCGCCGATCCGTTCTATACGACGATGGAGCGGGGAATAAAGGCGAAGGCCAAAGAGCTCGGCGTGAACGTGGTCGTGGGCGACTATCCCACTTCGTGGGGACCTGAAGCCCAGCTTCCCAACCTGGACGCGCTCATGGCCAAAGGCGGGATCGACCTGCTTCTTATTGCCCCGACCTCGACGAAGGCCCTGGTGGCGCCCCTGAAAAAGATTTATGACAAGGGCATCCCTGTCATCACGGTGGACACCTACCTCGGAGACGGCGACTACTCCAAGGCAAGCGACTACAACTTCCCCCTCGCCTACATCGGAACGGACAACAAGCTGGGCGGCAAGCAGATCGCCGAGCACCTGGCAAAGCTTGTCGGTGAAAAGGGCAAGGTCTACGTGGTCAACACCAATCCCGACACTTCCTCCGTTGTCGACCGTGGCGAAGGGTTCAAAGAGGGGATTGCGGAATTCCCTGCCATGAAGCTGGTGGGCATGGACTGGTGCATGGACGTCCAGAAGACGGCCATGGAGCAGACCACGGCCGCTCTCCAGAAGGACCCTGATATCGTCGCGATATTCGGTGTCAACGTATTCAGCGCCCAGGGCTCTGCCCAGGCAGTCAAGAACGCCGGCCTGGCCGGCGCCGTCAAGATCGCTTCCTGGGACGCGACATCGACGCTCATCGCGGCGCTCAAGGCCGGCGACATCGACATGGTGCTGGCCCAGCTTCCCGGAGAGATCGGGTCCCTTGGAGTGGACGCGGGCTACAAGTACCTGTCCGCGAAGACCGCTCCCCAGAAGAAGATCATCCCCGGATTCCAGTTCTTCACGAAGGACAACGTGAACGCCGCCGACATGCAGCAGTACATCTACAAGTAGACCCCGGTTTTCTTGGGCCGGCTTCATTCGGAGCCGGCCCTTTCTTTTCCTATTTCCATTGCAGGCGCATTTGTTCTGTTGTAGAGTCGACAAAAGGAAGAGGTGATCTCGCATGGGGGATAGATCTGCGGTCATCACCAGCGCAAAAGCTCCGGGAACATTCTTTGCCGTGCTGGCGCGCAACTGGTCCTTCTTTTTCCTTCTGCTCTCCGTCGTCGTTTTTTCTTTCACGGGGAGAAACTTCTTCGCGCTGAGCAACTTCCAGAGCATCATCCACCTTGCCACCACCTCCCTCCTCCTTGCCTGCGCGGAGACGTTCGTCATCATCTCGGGCGGCATCGATATGTCGGTGGGCTTCATCCTCGGACTTTCCGCCGTATCCTCCGCCAGCACGATGCAGGTCCTCTATGCCGCCGGCTGGTCTCCGATCGCGTGCGTACTGCTCGGCATCGCGGTGGCGATGGCGACAAGCCTCGCGCTCGGCTTCACCGCGGGCATGCTTGTTGCCCGGTTCAGGGTCCCTCCGTTCATCGCGACACTCGGGCACCCAGGGCATCGCCATCGGGGTGGCGTACCACATCTGCGGCGGCTTTCCCGTCGGGTTCATTCCCCCTGGGCTCACGGAGATCGGCAACGGCTATCTCCTCTATCTTCATCCCCCCACGGGAGCGTGGAGCTTTTTCGCCCGACCTGACGGCATCGCGCCCACGCAGATCCGGGAGATGGTGAGAGTCCTTCCCGTTTCGTTCTTTTTCATAATCCTCGCCCTGGCCGTGCTCTGGCACCTCTTGAAGAACACGCGTTTCGGCCAGCACACCTACGCCATCGGGGGGAGCATGGACGCGGCCGTGCGTGCAGGGATCAACACCAAGCGGCACCTCGTTTTCGTATATGTCCTTTCAGCCGGGCTTGCAGGCCTTGCGGGAGTCATCGACCTCTTCCAGGCAGGGACGGGAAACTATACTTCCTTCGGTGCCCAGGCGGAGCTCTTCGCCATCGCCGCAGTCATCATTGGCGGCGCGAGCCTCTCGGGCGGCAAAGGCAGGATCGCGGCGTCGGCTGTCGGCGTGATCATCCTCAAGGTGCTGGAAAATGGCCTCAACCTCTCCGGCGTGGATCCCTTCTATCGCTACATCGCGGTCGGGCTCATCCTCATCGTGGCGATCGTGATCGATCAGCTCTTCCCGGATCTATTCTAGTCGTCCAAGGAGCGGCAGATGACACGGCGCATGGGACTTGCTTCATTCCTCGGACAACGCTGGTCGATGGCCTTCCTTTTTCTCGAGCTGGTTCTCTTCAGCATCCTTGGAGGCGGCTTCTTCAGCCTCAACGGGTTCCAGATCGTCCTGTTCTACAGCACCACCCTCGCCCTCCTGGCCACCGCTCAGACCTTCGTCATCGTCAGCGGCGGTCCGGGCATCGACCTCTCGGTCGGGTTTGTCATGGGATTTGCCACGGTGGTATCGGCCAAGCTCGCGGCGGGATTCGACCGCATGGGCCTGGCGCCCGAGCTGTCGCTGCTCCTGGCGATATCGATCACACTGGCCATGGGATTGCTGCCGGGGCTCGTGAACGGGATGCTCGTTGCGCGTCTGAAGGTTCCTCCCTTCCTGGCCACATTCGCGGTCCAGGGGATCACTTATGGCGTCGCGCTGCTCCTCTCCTCGGGATCGGCGGCCATCAATGTTCCCAACCTTGCCAATGTCATAGGGAATGGCTACTTCATGTACTGGGTCAAAGGCAGGGGCTTCTCGTTCTTTACCCGGCCGGACGTGCCGAGAGGCGCGAACGTGTTCGAAGTCATCCCGACAATGGTCGTGGTCACAGTCCTCGTCGTGGCGGTCGCGGCATTCGTGCTCAAACGCACCCGGTTCGGCCGGCACACCTATGCCATTGGCGGCAACATCGACGCGGCCCTTCGGGCAGGGATCAACGTGAAGAGGCATCTCGTCATCGTCTACATCATCTCCTCATTCCTCGCCACACTTTCCGGGATCATCTACATGCTGGAGTACGTGACAGGCAAAGCGGATGCGGGATCTGCCTTCATGCTGGATGCGGTGGTGGCCGTGGTCATCGGCGGGGCGAGCCTGTTCGGCGGCGTGGGCAGCGTGTGGAGGACCATCCTGGGCGTTCTCATTCTGTCGATTCTGGAGATGGGCCTGAAGATGATGGGCGTGCCGACATTCGACAAGTTCATCGCTGTGGGCGTCATCCTCATTTTTGCCGTGCTGATTGACCAGTTCTTCCCCGAGCTCATACACAAGGAGGACTAGCGACATGGGTTACGTGCTGGAGGTCAGGAATATCACGAAACGGTTCGGGGGTCTCGTTGCGGTGAACAACGTGAGCATGGGCGTGAGCGCGGGCGAGGTCGTCGGCCTGCTCGGGGACAACGGTGCGGGCAAATCAACCCTCATCAAGGTCATCTCCGGTGTCTACAAGGCGGAGGAGGGGAAGATTTTCTTCATGGACAAGGAGGTCGTGATCGACTCCCCCATGGACGCCCTTGCGATGGGAATCGAAACGATCTACCAGGACCTCGCCCTCGCGGAAAACCTCAACACTCCTGCGAACATTTTCCTCGGGCCGGGAGAAGATGAAGAAAGCCTTGGGGTTTCTCAATGTACTGGACCACGCGTACATGCAGTCGGAAAGCCGCAAGATCCTCGAAAAGCTCGATATTCTCATTCCCTCCCTGCGCAACCGCATCCGGGCGCTCTCCGGCGGCCAGCGCCAGGCGGTGGCGATCTCCCGTTCGATCTACTGGGATGCCAAGTTTCTGATCATGGACGAGCCCACGGCGGCACTTGGGGTGGCGGAACAGAAAAAAGTCATCGACACCATCAACCTGTTGAAGAGCCACGGCATCGGCATCATCGTGATCAGCCACCAGATGCATGACATCTTCCAGGTCGCGGACCGGATGATCATCATGCGCCGCGGCGAGAAGGTTGCCGAGCTCATCACCAGGCAGACCAATGCGGACGAGGTGGTAAGCCTGATCGTGGGAGCGGAAACCGTGATACGCTAGGGGTCCATGAAGCTTTTCAGAAAAACCCTGCTGTTCTTCATTGGCGTCATCTTTTTTCAATCGGGCCTGACGATCCTGCTCATTACAAACGTCGCCCGCCGGGCGAACCTCGCGGACGCCCAGAGGGAGCTGGAAGACGAGGCGTCGGTCCTGTATGACGGCTTCAACACGTGGAAGCGGCAGATCTGGAAAAGCCTTATCGACATTGCGAATGAGCGCGGGCTCCCCGGACAGGTCACAGAGGAGAGGGAGCGATCCCTCAAGGAGCTTCTCCTGGTGACGAAGGTCGACGCCCTGGCGGTGAAGAGCGCGCAGGGATTCATCTCGGACGTGGTGCAGACCTCGCCGGGCACCCTGGTCATGTCCGATCTGCAATCTCTCACGAACAGCAGGGCGCATCCCTACATCGAGCTTGACTCCGTGCGCGGCACTCTCTGCTTGGTCGGCGTGACGGGTCTCCCCCTGCCGGGAGGAGGCCGCTCGGACGTGTTCCTTCTCAAACGCATAGACTCCGAGTTCTGTGTCCAACTGACGCTCGGCCGAAGGTCCCTCGTCGCTTTCTTGCGCAACAAAGTCCTTCTGTCCGCCTCGCTCTCTCCCGACATGGCGCCGGCCTTCTTCGACCCGAAGGCCCTGCAAAGCGCCTACGGGGAGCTCTACGATCGGCGCATGGGAAGGGAAATCTACAATGCGGCATTTCAGAGACTCGGCCGGCTGGATCACGAGCAGGATGGCGACGAGTTGTTCCTAGGAACGTTCATATCGAATGCCCCTTACAACGCCCGGTTGCTCCTTCTCGACAGGACCATCCTTCTCGTTTCGCTTGCGGGCGCCTTCCTGACGCTGGTGCTGAGCCTCTTTCTGTCGCGCAACATCACTCATCCGATCGCCGATCTGCTGGCAGGCATGGAACGGATCAGGACGGGCGCATGGGACACGCAGGTGCGATCCCGGGGCGGCTACGAAATCGGCCGCCTTTTCCGCAGCTTCAACGAGATGGCCCGCGATCTCGCTCAGAACCGCACCGCCATCCAGCAGGCCCTGCACGAGACGCTGCTGCTGAAGGAATACAACGAAAAAGTCGTCAACTCGATCCGCGCGGGGATCGCCATTGTCAATCGGGACCTCATGGTGGAAAAGGTCAACAGCGCGTTCCTCGAGTCTTTCCAGCTGGAGGAGGCGCGCGTGGTGGGCGCCCCCCTGACCTACCTGGATATCGATATCATCGATGAGATGGTCGCGGACAAGATTTTCTCCATATTCCGGCGGGAGCGGGAGTTCTACTCCGAGGTCAAGCGATCGCGGAGCGGACGAGTGTACGAGATCAGGCTGTACCCGTTTTACAGCTCGGAAGGCGAGCTGCGGGAGGCATCCGGCTGCGTGTTCATGGCGGAGGATATCAGCGCCAAGACCGAGCTGGCGGAGAAGATTTTCCAGGCAGAGAAGCTTTCCACGCTCAGCATACTGTCCGCGGGCATGGCCCACGAGATCAACAACCCGCTGAGCTCCATCCTCTCCAATGTGCAGAACCTCATCGACGAGGAGGCGAGCTCTGAACGCAAGGTCTCTCTCAGGTGGATCGAACAGGAAACCCGCCGCATCGGCCGCATCGTGCAGGAGCTGCTGAACTTCGGTTCCGCCGAATCCGGTCACGCGCCCGGTTCGGACGTCAACGAAGTCGTGCGCGACGTGATAGGGCTGGTAAGCCATTCCATCGCGCGCGAAGGGCGGATCCGCATCGACACCCGTCTGGCGCCGAATCTCCCCCTGTCCGTGGTGAGCAACGACGAGCTGAAGCAGGTGGTGATCAATCTGCTGAAGAACTCCGTGCACGCGATCAGCGGACCGGGAAGGATCCTCATCAGCACGCGGATGACGAACGGTGCGGGCGGGATCTCCCTGGTCGTCGCGGACACGGGTTCCGGCATACCCAAGGAAATCCTTCCGAGGATCTTCGATCCTTTTTTCACCACCAAGGCCAACGGCTCGGGTACGGGGCTGGGCCTGTCGGTGGTCTATGGCATCGTGACGAAGTACGTCGGCGCGATCGACGTGAAGAGCAGGGAGGGGCACGGCGCACGATTCTCGCTGAGCCTGCCCTGCCTCAGCGGCGACCATAGGCCTCCCCTCGGCGGCGCGACATGAAAGGCGCATCCATACTGATCGTTGACGACGAAGAGGGCATCCGGCACGGCCTGGAGAACCTGTTCCGCCGTGAAGGATTCACCGTGCACAGCGTGGCCGACTTCGAGGCCGCGGTGGCGGCGGCGGCAAAGTACCCCGTGGACGCGGCCGTTGTGGACATCCGGCTCCGCGACGGAAAGACGGGCATCGACCTCCTGCGGGAGCTCAAGCGCCTGGAACCCGACATCATCGTGATCGTCATCACCGGTTTCGGGAGCATCGATACGGCGGTTACCTCGATGAAGGGCGGCGCGGCGGACTACTTCCTCAAGCCCATCGACAACGCGAAGCTGCTGGACGCGGTGCGCAGGTGCCTCGCCCTGCGGACGCTGGCCACTGAGAACCGCTTCCTGCGGGACGAGCTTGCGCGGCGCTATCCTCCTCACCAGTTCGTCACGAATGATCCCTCGGTTCGGGCGCTCATCGGCACGGCGGACCTGGTGAAGAACACTCCGGTCACCGTGCTCATCACGGGGGAGAGCGGGACGGGCAAAGAGGTGCTCGCGCGCTACATCCACTTCACGGGAACGCGCAAGGACAGCGAGTTTATCTGCATCAACTGCGCGGCGCTGAGCGAAAGCCTGCTTCTCTCCGAGCTGTTCGGGCACGAGCGGGGCGCTTTCACCGGCGCGGTCGAGCGCAGGAGGGGAAAGTTCGAGCTCGCCGACGGCGGCACGCTTTTTCTGGACGAGATCGGCGACATGACACTCGAGACCCAGGCAAAAGTTCTGCGCGTGATCGAGGAGGCCAGCTTCGAGAGACTGGGCGGGGTCAAGCGCATCAGCGTGGACGTTCGCGTGATCGCCGCGACGAACAAGGACCTCGGTTCCCTGATCCGTGAAGGGAAATTCCGCGAGGATCTCTTCTACCGCATCAACGTGGTTTCACTCCACCTGACTGCGCTGCGCGAGCGCAGGGGGGACATCCCCCTGCTCGTCGAGCATTTTCTGGCCAAGTACAGCGAGCGCTACACGCGGGAGCCGGCGCCGCTCAGCCCCGGGACTCTCGCGGCAATGGAGGCGTGGGACTGGCCGGGTAATGTCCGCGAGCTGGAGAACACGGTGAACCAGATCGTGCTCCTGGGGGAGAAAAGCTTCCTGTCCCCCGCGCGCCCCGGGGCCGCACGGGATGCGCAGGTCTCCGCGGGCGCGAGCAGTATCCCGCCCGCACCCGTCGGCACGCCTTTGAAGGAAGGGTTGGAGACGGTGATCGAGCAATTCGAGCGGCGCATGATCGCGGAGAGCCTCGCGCGCAACGTAGGGAACAAATCCAGGACGGCGCGCGAGCTTTGCGTTACGAGGAAGACGCTGGCGCTGAAGATTGCGAAATACGGCCTGTCGCAATGAAGCGTGCGGTGGCTTCCGCCGCCACGGTGCCCTCCGCGTCGTAGATCCAGCCCCGGGTGATGAGGATCCTGCCTCTTGCCTCCTCCACCTTTCCCACGGCCCTGATCTGCGATCCGGTTGCCACGGCCTTCTGGAAACGGACAGTAATCTCCGCGGTGACCGCTTTCTGCGATATGCCGACGCAGGCGTGGGCCATGATTTCGTCCAGCAGAGTGGCGAGGAGCCCCCCATGCGTCATCTGTTTCCACCCGGAGAACCAGTCGGGCACCTCGAGGCTCGTTTCCGCGGCTCCCTTTTCGGGATACGTGATGGCGAGATGCAGTCCCCGCTTGTTGTCAGCCCCGCAGCAGAAGCAGAGCTTGTCGCGATCGATCGACCTGTCCATGGCAGGAGGATACCCCAAAGCCATAAGAGTGTCATTTGCCAGAGTCGATACGGCAGGATGCGTTTCAGTCGAAAGTCTGCGTCGCGTATCGTTGAAGCTCTTCTGCTGACAATTGCGAAGGATCGACGAGCAACGCATACATGGCTATGATTCCAGGCGTCGCATCGGGGATTCTTATTTCCGAGGCCCGGCCATCACTTTTAATCCTTTCGCCTTCCCGGCCAACGAAGAACGAGAACTTCCTCTCGCAGCTGTTCTCCAGTTGCTGTTGCCAGTCGGGTCCGGAAGAGGTCTATTGCCTCCACCTTATAGCCAAGAGACTCGGCAATCTCCGCGAGTATGTTGCCAGTTCGGATCATCACACGAAGATAGGATGCTTGGTCGCCAACAACGTACCCCAGGGAGGCTCCAGGGCGCAAGACTTCGCGGAGAGAAGCTAAGTGTTGCGTCATGCCGCCGAAGTAGAGCTTTGTCACACGATGATAAAGACGTTCGAATCCTGATGTTTTTTTCATGCGCACGCGGCGATCTTCGATGTCCCGCGCCAGTTTTTGGATGGTGGTGTTGTGTCTCACCAGCTCATCATCAGTATCGCTCTTGTAAACGCTTCGGGTATTCGAGCGAACAAGCGTACGTTTGGATAGTTGCAAGTCGGCCATGCTGCGGGCAAGGCCAAGCACGACCGTCTCCAATCGAGTTGTTCGAGTATAGTCCTTCTCGTTCGGATAGGGAGGTGAAGTAAAAACACCATCGATCGAAGAAGGCGGTAGGAGTGGCGAGAGAAACCGAGAATCGTTGTTTTGCACAACCGATTGAGGGTAACTCTGTCGCGAAAGCGCTTCGAGATCAGCGGCCATTGCTTGGACGTTCATTATCCAGGGTTGGATGACACTTACATTCTCTTTTATCTTTCCTAGTCCTACCTCGGGACCGAACTTCAGATTGCTGATACTTGCAACAAGAGCCTTCGCGAGCGCGAGCATTTCAAGCTCTTTTATCGGGTTTCCCGCGTCAGCGCGTATGCAATCAAGCAGAACTAATGTCTTATGGAGGGGAAGTGGGCTGATGGAATCTTTGAGCAGGAGCCGAAACGTCTCTTCCGGCAATGTCCTCAGGCTCTGTGAGCCAAGAGCTACGGGAAGAGCCGGGTCATCGGGGACGCCTTGCTTGCCAAGGATGTCAAATGTACGCGCGGCGACTCTTGTGGCATTCTGCAGGAGCACCTGTGGATCTATTGTCCAAGTTGTCTTCACTCTTGAAGCGAAAGCCGGCATCGGCAGAGCCTCGATGCCAACGCTCTTAATGCCGGCCTTCTGACATTCAACAATCGCGGTACCTGTTCCACAGAATGGATCAAGAACGGTCGATTCAGGTCCCATTCCAAATTGTGACAGATATTTCCGCACTAAGTGTGGTGGAAAAGAAAGCACGAACCTGTACCAGTCATGTACCGGGAGGTCCTCTCGAGAAACCTTGTTGGCCTCCCCGTTGGAGCGGGGGATATCGAATAGCGTTACATCGGCCTGACTCATCCGCACGAGACTACCTCTTTTCATTCAATCGAGCAATCAACAGGTATATAATCAAAGAATGGGCTCTACGCTTGAACGGGAGAATGACTCATGCCTCATGCAAATTCCGGCCAGAAGACCAACGTCCTCCGTATCCTGGACTCCATGGGAATCCGCTATCACGTCGTGACCTACCCCGTGGGTGATGAGCACCTTGACGCGCCGAGTGTCGCGCGGGAGCTCGCCGTGAGCCCGGACATCGTGTTCAAGACGCTTGTCGCTCACGACGAGACGCACGCCATTCACGTCTTCTGCATCCCCGGCGCCGCGGCACTGGATTTGAAGAAAGCGGCGAAGGCGACTGGTTCCCGGAAGGTGGAGCTGGTCAATCTGAAGGACCTGACGCCCCTGACGGGGTATGTGCGGGGAGGCTGCTCCCCGATAGGAATGAAGAAGAAGTATCCCACCTGGATAGACGAAATCGCTTCGACATTCGACGCGATTTATGTCAATGCGGGCGCCCGCGGCATGCAGGTCGTCCTGTCGCCGGCTGATGCATGCCGTGCCGCCGGCGCTTTGTTTGCCGACCTCGTGTAAGGCCTGGGTCCACCTCCCCCGCGCGCCTACCTCCGCTCCCAGTCCCAGATGCCGTACCGGGTGTCCTGGTCGACTTTCTGTCCGCACTCTTTCAGGGTGAGAAGGATGCTTCCACGGTGATGGCTGTCGTGGGAGATAAGATAGGTAATGGCGACGACGAGCCCTCGCTTGAAGGTCTTCACGGTGGCGCCGGAGGCGGCCTTCTGGACGCAGCGGCTGACAAGCTCGCCTGATTCTGTGAACGCGCTCATCAGCTCATCCCCGCCCGGCTCTTCCTTGGACTCGAAAACTCTCGCACCCTTCGCCAGATCGGGCGTCCAACGCATCAGGTGATCGATCCTGTTGTTGTGCATGTGCGCGAACTGCCGCGCCACGTCTCTTCCCCCGCGCTTTGAAAGCGTGCATGCCAACCCCTTCTGATCGATGCGTTCGAGGAGGAAGAGGTTGATACGGTTGTTGATTTGCCACGCCTCCAGGAGCTCTTCCCACATCACGGTTCCCTCGCTGCGGCCAGGCTTCTAAATTTGTCGAAAACCACAATGGTGTCAATGGTCTCCCTGGTCGCGCCTTCACGCGCGATATGCGGTTGACGCGCCCTGCGCCCCGTGTACAATGCGTCAGGAAATCCCATGAAGCCTGCAATCCCCCGTACCCTGCCAGTGGCGAGCGCGGCGCTGATCACCGTGCTTTTCTGGGGCTCCGCTTTCGCCGGCATTCGCGCGGGTCTTCACTCATATGCCCCCGCGCAGCTCGCGCTGCTGCGGTTCCTTTCCGCCTCCGCTGTGCTCGCCGTCTTCGCGCTGATCACCCGGATGAGGCTGCCCGCCCTCCGCGATGTTCCGCTCGTCCTTCTCCTTGGCTTGCTGGGTTTCGCATTCTACAACATCGCATTGAACATCGGGGAGCTGAAGATACCGTCGGGACCCGCCGCGGTGCTCATTCAGACCCTCCCGATCTGGACGGCCCTTGCCGCAATTATCTTCCTCGGGGAACGGCTCAGGCCCTGGGGATGGGCGGGCATCGGGGTGAGCTTTGCCGGCGTCCTGGTGATCGGTCTCGGGAAGGGTTCCGGATTCGGGTTGAACTGGGGGGCGGGCTTGATCCTTCTCGCTTCCCTGTCGGCCAGCGCGTACAACATCATTCAGAAGAGCATGCTGGTCCGTTATCGCCCCGTCGACATCACCACGTGGGCAATCTGGGCGGGCACCCTTATGCTGCTGCCCTTTTTCCCAGGGCTCGTCGGCCAGGTGCGCGCTGCCCCGCTGGCCGACACCCTGGCCGTTGTGTACCTCGGAGCGGGGCCCGCCGCATTGGCCTATGCGACCTGGGCGGTCGTGCTTTCCCGGCTTCCCGCATCGCGGGCCTCCAGCCTCCTGTTCGCCGTGCCTGTCGTGGCGTTCCTGGTTGGATGGGTGTGGCTGGGGGAGGCGCCTACGCTCCTCGACATCGCGGGCGGAGTCCTGGCGATGGGGGGAGTGGCCCTGGTGAACACTCTCGGCCGGGGCCGTGCGGGAAGGGACGCCTTCTCGGAGAGCGGCGCCGGGTCATAAAAAAACCCCTGGCCGTCCGGCCAGGGGCTGCAGTGCCCTGTTTCTGCGCCTACCAGATCTTGAGCACGACCCCGCCACGCGACAGGAACCACACCAGGATGATCGCGGTGATCCCCGCGATTGTGAAAAACCAGATGTACAGGATGCCGCCTTCGTCGCGACTGGAAATGCCGATCATGATCGCCATGATGAGCGACGCGACGAAGCCGACGAGGGCGGCGATCCCCGCCGGGAGATTCTCGTTATAGATCGCCACGTAGCAGAAGAAGAAGCTGAACACGAGAAGGAGAACGAGCCCGAAGATGAACACCAGATAGTTTCTTGCCATATGCTGCTCCTTTATCCCTTGATCTCTCGAAAGATGCTCCTGCCCTGATCGGCACCCTTTCCCTCTATCCTACCCGTTTTTCGGCGAAAATCAAGATGTACGCGGAAATCCGTGTCAATCCTGCTGACCATGCCGCGCTCAGGAAGCCCTGGCGAGATCCTCTGCCTGGAGGACCATCTCCTCCAGCAGGCCGAGGCCCTGGGCCCAGAAGCCGGGATCGGCCAGGTCCACGCCAAGAGGCTTCACAAGGGCCACAGGCCAGTCGGAGCCGCCCGGCGCTGAGCATCTGCAGATACTTTGCGGGGAAATCCCTGCCCTCCGCGAGATAGCGGCTGTACAGCGCCCGCACGAGGAGGTCGCCGAAGGCGTATGCGTACACGTACCCCGGCACATGGATGAAGTGCGTGACATAACTCCACCAGAGGCCGTAGTCGTCGGTGAGCGTGACGCTGTCGGCGAACATCGCGCGCTGGCGTTTCCATCCACAACCCGGAAATCCGCGCCGTCGTGAGCTCACCTTCCGCGCGGCGCGCGGCATGGACGGCCTCCTCGAACCTGTTCATTGCCACCTGGCGGAATACCGTTGCGAACGAGGATTCGATCTCGCGCACCAGCATGGACAGGACGACTTTGGGGTCCTTCTCCCGTGAGACAAGGTCCTGGAACACCAGCGTTTCACCGAATACGGAGGCCGTCTCTGCCGTCGTGAGCGGCGTGTTTTGTAATAGCACTCCCCTGTCCCGGGCCAGGAACTGGTGCACGCCGTGGCCCAGCTCATGGGCAAGGGTCATGACATCCTGCGCGGTGCCTTGGAAGTTCACCAGGATATAAGGATGGACGGAGGGGACGGTCGAGCTGCTGAACGCGCCTCCCCGCTTGCCGGGGCGAATCGCGGCATCGATCCATCCCTTTTCGAAGAACAACGATGCGATCTCCGCCATGCGGGGGTGGAATCGGGCGTAGGCGGAAAGGACCGTCTCCCGCGCCTCGCTCCACGTGAAGCGCCTGTCCGCAGCCGCCAGGGGCGCATAGCGGTCGTAGTCGAAAAGCTCGTCGAGTCCGAGCGAGCCGCCTCTTCAGCCGGTAGTAGCGCGCCACGATGTCGTACCGTGAGGTAACCGCGCGCACCAGGGCATCCACGGTTGCGTCGTCGACCTGGTTGTCCATGTTGCGCGCGGAGATCCACGTGGGGTATCTGCGAAGCCTGTCATCCGACGACTTCTCCGCAAGGAGAGTGTTCAAAACATACGTGGTGGTGCGCTGAACGCCGCGCAGCCCGCGGGTGAGGGACGCCGCGGCGCGCCGCCTCATCTCGCGGTCCGGCGCGTACAGCTGTCGGAGGATGACTTCCGCGGGGACCGTCCCCCCCTCCCACTCGAAAAGGGTGGAGGCAAGGGTCTCATCGAAATAGCGCGTCCACGCCTGCGCGCCGTTCACCGACTTCTCCGCGAGGATTTTTTCTTCAGGCTCCGACAGGAGGTGGGGCTTGTAGCGCCGGGAAATAACCAGCCAGTGGCGCCAGCGGGAGAGCAGGGGATCGTCGATGAGCTTCCGCGCGTCCTCCTCGGGAGCGTTGGCCCATTCGATCTCGAGGAAGACGGCCTTCTGGGCAAGCCGCGAATGGCGCTCCCTCACCTTCTGCAGAAGCGCTCCGCGCGCGGGGTCGTCGCTCTGCGAGGTCCAGGAGAGGGACGCGAAGCTTTCCACTTTTCCCGAGAGGTCGATGATCGCCTCGTATTCCTCGAGAAGCTCGCGCATCCGGGACGCTCCCAGACGCGCCACACCGCCCCTGTACTTTGCGGCGAACTCGTCCATCCTGCGGTCAGCCGCCTCCAGGTCCGCGTCAATCCTCTCCGCGAACGGCGGAGAGACAAGATCGTCGAGATTCCAGAGTACGTTCTCCGCCCCCGTGGGGGCGGACGACGCGGGGGAATCGTTTTTCATGCGAGCGCTTTCTCGAACCGATCGAGCGCCGCAAGGCGCTCCGACAGGGTCGGGTGTGAATAATGGAAGAAACTGTACAGGGGATGGGGAGCGAGATTCGAAAGATTGTCCTTGCTCAGCCTCAGGAGGGCTGATTTCATGCCCGCCGCGGAACCGACCCCCTGCACGGCGAACCGGTCCGCTTCGTACTCGTATCTGCGCGAGCGCACGGAGAACAACGGCTGCAGGAAGAACGAGAAAGGACCCGAGCAGAAGGCGATGAGGACGAGCAGGGCGTGATAGCCGGGCTGCCGGAACCCGAACGCCTGGTAGAGAGGCAGCCAGTGCAGGAGCAGGCTGAGCAGGAAAAAGCCGACGAGGGACAGGGCCAGCGAAACCGCAAGACCTTTTTTCACGTGGTTGCGCTTTTCATGCCCTATTTCATGCGCGAGCACTGAAACGATCTCCTCTTCGCCGCTCGACTGAACGAGGGTATCGAAGAGAACGATACGCTTTGCCCGGCCAAGGCCGGTGAAGTAGGCGTTGGAGTGCCGGGAGCGCTTGCTGGAGTCCACCACGAAAATGCCCCTGGTGCGGAAGCCCAGCTTCTGCGCCAGGGCGAGGATCCGCTCCTTCAGCGGGCCGTCGGGAAGCGGGGTGAACTTGTTGAAGAGGGGCGCGATGACGAGCGGGCCGAGCACGCTCATGACGAGCTGGAAGCCGGTCATGGCGCCGAACGCCCAGATCCACCACAGGTCACCTGTTCGATCCATGAACCAGAAAAGGCCGAGCAGAACGGGGATGCCGATGACCGCGGAAACCGCGAATCCTTTCAGGGTGTCCACCAGGTAAAGCCCCGGGGTGGTCTTGTTGAACCCGAACCGTGCTTCGATCGAGAAAGTGGAAAAGAGGGAGAAAGGCAGCGCGAGCAGCCAGAACAGGAGCGAGATGGCCGCGATGAACAGGATCCCCTGCAGGTAGAGATGAAGAGGAACCAGGCGGATCAGATTGTCGATGGTGCCCAACACCCCCGTGAGGACGATGGCAAGGAGCGCGGCGGAAGAGACGCTGCCGGCCAATAGCCCGAACCTGCCGCGCGTGAGGGTGTAGGAAACGGACCTCGCATACGTGTCTGCGTCCACGACGTCGACAAAGGGCCGAGGGACCGCGGCCGCGTGCCGCCTGACATGCGCAAGATTGAGGAGAGTGAGAAAGGTGTTCCAGCCGAGCTCTGCCAGGAAAAAGACGATGAAAATCAGGAGGATCGTGTGGGCGCTCATGGTGTGTCCTTCCACGGAGAAGCTAACGGGAGGAGGAAGCAAAAGCAATGCCGGCAGTCTCGCCAGGAAAAAAATCGTTGCAATACCGCCGAACAGGGCGTACATTTCCACCTACAGGAGGCCAAAATGAAGCTTACGATCACACATCAGGAAAAGTATTCCCGCGGCCAGCTGCTTCTGCGCACATTCTTCGGGTTGATCTACATCGGCATCCCGCATTTTTTCCTCATCGGCATCGTGGGGATCTGGTCCGGCATCCTGTCCTTTGTCACGTTCTGGGTCGTGCTCTTCACCGGGAAGTTCCCCGAGAGCATTTTCAAATTCCAGATCGGGTATCACAACTGGAGCCTGCGCGTGGAAGCCATCGCTGGCGAACCTCGTTGACGGCTACCCTGCCTTCTTCCCGAGCGGAACGAGCGACACGGTGACGCTCGAGGTTCCCCGGCCGGAAAGGGTCAGCCGCGGCCTTGTCATTCTCCGGCTCCTCTTCGGTGCCATCTACGTCGGGATTCCCCACGGCTTCTGCCTCATCTTCCGCCTCATCGCAACGCGGCGTCCTGGGCTTCCTGGCCTGGTGGGCAATCCTCTTTGCCGGGACGTATCCCTCCCGCTGGCACGCGTTCAACGTCGGCACGTACCGCTGGATGCACCCGCGTCGGCCTTTACCTCGGCTACTTCACCGACGAGTATCCGAAGTTCTCGGGCAAGGAATAACCGGCTCTTCTCCCCTGCGCCCGGGGGCCGTCCAGGTTCCCGGGCGCACTTGTATCTTCAACCGATGGAGAGTGACTCATGAGCTCTGATCGATACGTCTGCCGGCGTGCGGCTGCCGCAGCCGGAGGAGATTCCCGAGCGCGAAAAAGAGGACGCCATGGGCGCGTACCTCATGATGTTCGCCTCACTCGCGATCGGGCTTCCCATTCCGCTCGTCAACCTGGTGGCCTCGGTGATCTACTTCCTGGTGAACAGGAAAAACTCCCTTTTCGTCGGCTTTCCATTCCCTCCAGGCGCTGCTCACCCACATTCCGGTCGTGCTGTTGAACGCGGGGATGGTCGGCTGGCTCATCGGCAACCTTGTCACGCGCGCAGGATTTGCCCCCGGGTTCTTCTGGTACTTGTTCTTTACCATTCTGGCTAATCTGACGTACATAATCTGGTCGATTGTCGCGCTTGTTCACGCGCGCAAAGGACGGTTCATCTACTTTCCGCTGATCGGTCGATTCTGCTTCGGCCGGTATTACGGCCCGAATGCCGGGAAGCGTCGTGATCCGAGGCGGTGGGAGAACAAGCCTCCGGAGGGCTTTTGAGCAGGGTAAGGCGCCTGGCCCGCGAGCTGGGCGTAATATGTGCGGTCATTCTCCTTCTGGCCCTCGCGGCATTCGCCGCGCAGCGGCTCCTGTTTCCTGGACGTGCGGCATCTCTGGATATCCCGCAGACGCTTGACGACGCCCTGGGGCCGATCATGAAGGAGCAGATACGGGCCACGGCGGCAGTGGTCGATGATCGGGAAGTCAGCAGTGCCTTCTCGGCGATCCTGGGCAGATTGCTGCCCGCGATCCCCGCCTCCGCGGTCGAAGACCGCAGGATCACGGTCGACGTGCTGGTCATCAACTCGCCTGAAATCAATGCCTTCACACTTCCCGGCCGGGTCATCTGTGTCGATAAGGGCCTGATCCGGGAATTGCAATCCGCGGAAGAGATGGCCGCCGTGCTCGGGCACGAGCTCTCGCACGTCGTCCACCGCGATCCTCTTGCGCTGCTCGGCCGGCAGATCGGGATGGCCACTCTGGCAAATGTCGTAGCAGGGGGACAGGGGGCGGCGGTGCTGGAGAGAATCATTCAGACAATGGTGAATGTTCACTACGGCCGGGAGGCGGAGGACCTGGCAGACGCCTTTTCCGTGCACCTCCTCGCACGCGCCGGAATACCCCCGGGTTCCTTCGGCGAGGCGCTTGCGCGAATCAGGGATTCGGCGCGCGAAAGAGCCGGGGCTCCTGAAATACATCGATCCGCATTCTCCGATCGATCGCCGGATCGAAAAGGCCAGGGAGCAGGCCGGGAGGGAACAGGTTGTTCCTCGCAAGCTGCCGGTCGACTGGGAAAAAATCAAGCAGGTGCTGTCACCGGCGATGAACGACGAGACCGGGGGCGCACTTTCCCTCTTCCACCCCCTTATCAGGGCCTGGTTTCTCAGGTCTGTGGGCAGGCCGACCGAGGTGCAGGAGCGCGCATGGCCGGAGATCGCGCGGGGCTCGCACGTTCTGGTGTCAGCGCCCACGGGCACCGGGAAGACCTTTGCCGCGTTCCTCTGGGGCATCAACCAGCTTGCAACCGGAGTCCTGTCTCCCGGAAAGGTTCGGATCCTGTACGTCTCGCCCCTGAAGGCGCTGAACAACGACATTCAGCGCAACCTGCTCTCTCCGCTGCAGGAGCTTGCCGCCGTGTTCCAGCAGGCGGGCCATTCGCTGCCCCCGATACGCGTTCTCACGCGCAGCGGCGACACCTCGTCCAGCGAGCGCCAGAGGATGCTGCGCCATCCCCCCGAGATCCTCATCACCACCCCGGAAAGCCTCAACCTGATCCTCTCCTCGCCCAACGGCCGCCTGATGCTCGACGGGGTTGCCGCCGTGATCCTCGACGAGATCCACGCCGTGGCCGCCACGAAGCGGGGGACGCATCTCGTGACCGCGGTGGACCGGCTGGTGCGGCTGGCGGGAGAGTTCCAGAGGATCGCCCTGTCGGCGACCGTGAAGCCGCTGTCCGTCGTGGCTGACCTCGTGGGCGGGTTCACGATCCGGAGCGCGGGCGGGCAGGGGAGCCGGTCTATCGCAAGAGGCGCGTGCAGATCGTGCACTGCCCGATGGCCAAGGACTACGACCTCCGCATCTCGTACCCGGCCGTTGCGCCGACGTACTCGGCGGATTTTGCACAGGCGAGCGCACCCGGCGAGGAGCCGCTGTTCGATGCCCTGGCCCGGGAATGCAGGCAGATCATTGCGGAGAACCGATCCACCCTCTTCTTCGTGAACTCCCGGCGCCACGCGGAGAAGCTGGCCCGGTTCATCAACGAGGGCCAGCCGCAGCCGCTCGCCTGGTCCCACCACGGCTCGCTCTCCCGGGAGCTTCGCCTGGTGGTCGAGCAGCGGCTGAAGCGCGGCGAGCTGAAGGCCATCGTTGCCACCAGCTCCCTGGAGCTGGGCATCGACATCGGCTCCCTGGACCAGGTCATCCTCGTGCAGACCCCCTTCACGCGTGGCCTCCGCCGTCCAGCGTCTCGGCCGCGCCGGTCACTCGGTCGGGCAGCCCAGCAGGGGCGTCATTTTCCCTCTGCACGGCAAGGACATCGTGGATGCGGCCGTCACCGCACGCTGCGTCCGGGAGCAGGACATCGACGACGATCGCACCCGTGATCTGCCCGCTGGACGTTCTGGCCCAGGTGATCGTCTCCATGACCTCGGTGGAGACCTGGAAGGTGGATGAGCTGTACGACTTCATTCGCGCCGGCTTTCCCTACCACACGCTTCCCCGCCGGCAATTCGATCTCGTGCTGGACATGCTCGCCGGGCAAGTACGAGGAAACACGGCTGCGCGATCTCGCGCCCATGATTTCCTATGACCGCATCGATTCCACGGTGCGCGCCAGGGAAGGCGCGCGGATCCGGCTGGCCACCAGCGGGGGCACCATTCCCGACAGGGGCTACTTCAGCCTGCGCGCCGCGGATTCCAAGGCTCTCATCGGCGAGCTGGACGAGGAGTTCGTCTGGGAACGCTCTCTTGGCGACAGCTTCGTGTTCGGCACGCAGGGCTGGCGGATCCAGAAGATCGATCACCAGAACGTCGAGGTCGTGCCCGTGGCAACGCAGGATCGGCATGTCCCCCTTCTGGAAAGCGGAGGAGCGCAACAGGGATTTCCACATCTCCGACCGGATCTCTCGTGCGCTGGAAGACTGGAATGGGAAAATCACGACGACGGCCTTCCCTGCCGCGCTGGAGGCCTCCCACGGCCTGGAGCCTGATGCGGCGCGCGCGATGACCGAGTTCCTTGCCCGGCAGCGAGAGGCAACCGGCGCAGACCTTCCCCATCGCCATCATCTGCTCGTCGAGCATACGCGGGATCCCGACGGCAAGGCGGGCGCGAAATCCGCCGGGTACGTCGGCGCAAAATCCGCCGAGTACGTCGGCGCGGAGAATGTCGTCCTGCACACCCTGTGGGGCGGAAGGGTCAACAAGCCGTTCGGTCTCGCTCTCTCCGCCGCGTGGGAGGAAAAGTACGGCTATCGTCCCGAGATGTTCCAGAACAACGATGCGATCCTTCTCTTCCTGCCCGAGGCGCGCTCCGCGCATGAGATCCTTTCCCTTGTCCAGGCGGGCAGCCTGGAGAGGCTCCTGCGCAGGAGCCTGGAAGGCAGCGGCTTCTTCGGCGCCCGGTTTCGCGAAAGCGCCGGCCGGGCTCTGCTCCTTCCGCGGCCTTCGGCGCGGAGACGCATGCCTTTCTGGCTCACGCGCCAGCGGGCAAAGTCCCTGTTCTCCGCGGTATCGCGCTACGACGATTTCCCCTTGCTCCTCGAGGCATGGCGGACCTGCCTGCGGGACGAGTTCGACCTCCCCAACCTGGGCATGCTCCTGGAGGAGCTCGACTCGGGTGTCATCGAGGTCGGGGAAGTGTCCACTCCGGCGCCTTCTCCGTTCTGCAATGGGCTGCTGTGGAAGCAGACGAACAGCCTGATGTACGCGGACGACACTCCGCCGGGAGCAGGGGGAACCGCCCTGCGAGGCGAGCTCGTCAGGGAGCTCGCCCTTTCTCCCGATCTGCGTCCGCGGCTTGCCGCGCGCGTCATTGCGGACTTTCAGGCCAAGCTGCAGCGCACCGGGGAGGGATATGCTCCGCGAGATGCGCGCGAGCTTCTGGACTGGGTCAAGGAGAGGATCATTCTTCCCCACGAGGAGTGGCAGGCGCTCCTCCATGCGTGCGCGCGTGATCATGGGTCGTCTCCGGAGGCGCTCGAAGAGACGCTCGGGCCGAAGATCGTCACGCGGGCGTTCGGTGAGCTTCCCTGTGTCCTGGCGCGCGAGACGCTTCCCCGGGTTGAACGGGCACTCCAGGCATCAGAGGGCGATGCAAAATCCGCCGAGTACGTCGATGCACTGGCGGAATTGTTGAGCGAGTGGCTGCGTTCCTACGGCCCGATCGAGCCATCGTTTGTCCGAAGCATCTTCGGGTTGACGCAGGACAGGCTGGAAGCTCTCATCCAGGAGCTCGCGGAAGAAGAACAGGTCGTGCTGGATCAGCTGGCCGCAGGCTCCCAGGCCCTGCTGCTCTGCGACCGTGAGAACCTCGAGATCCTTCTGCGAGTCTCCCGGGCCCGGGCCCGGCCCGCGGTGAGAACCCTTCCTGTCGAGCGCCTGCCTCTTTTCATTGCCCGGCGGCAGGGGTTGATCGAGCGCGGCGGCGGGCCTGATGACATGAAGGGCAAATGGGAAAAGCTCTTCGGGCTTCCGCTTCCGGCCCGGGCGTGGGAGGAGGAAGTTTTTCCCGCCCGATTGCGGGAGTACAGGACCCGGTGGCTGGATGGCCTGCTCGCGGAAGCCGGGCTTCTCTGGCTCGGATGCGGCAAGCAGCGAATCACCTTCTGTTTCCGCGAGGACACGGAGCTCTTTCTTGAATCATCCCCTGAGGAGACCCGCGCGGAGGCTCTCTTTGAATCCGGTGCGGGCAAGTACTCGTTCTGGGATCTCGCGGACAAGCTGCGGCTGAGCTCGGCAGAGTTGGCCGATCGCCTGTGGGACCTTGCGTGGAAGGGCATGGTTTCCTGCGATTCCTTCCAGGCTTTGCGGAAAGGCGTGGACAGCGGCTTTCGTGCCGAGGAGGCCCCGCGATCGGACCCGCACCGCGGTACTCCGCAGATTTTGCGGAGTACCGCGATGCGGATTCTACGACGCCGCGCGCCCGGCCGTGGACGGCCCGGCTTCGATCGCTGGCAGGCCGCCCGGCCGAGCGCGGGCTTCTGGTTTCGCGTGCCGCATGAGCGCGAGGGGCGCGACGCGCTGGACGAGGAGGAGATTGTACGCGACAGGATCAGGCAGGTCCTCCAGCGCTATGGCGTGCTTTTTCGCGAGATATTGGAATACGAGCTGCCTCTTCTTCGCTGGTCCCGCCTGTTCCGCAGCCTTCGCCTGATGGAGTTCTCCGGAGAGGTGGTGGCGGGCAGGTTCTTCGAGGGGATCAAGGGTCTGCAGTTCGCGGACCCTTCGCTGATCGAGGAGTGGGGCGGCGCAGAATCCGCCGAGTACGGCGGCGCAGCGTACGCCGACCAGGTGTGGTGGGTGAATGCGGCGGATCCTGCGAGCCTCTGCGGCGTGGACATCGAGTCCCTGAAGCAGGTGCTGCCGTCACGGCTGCCGACCACCCACGTGGTGTTCCAGGGGGACACGGTGGTGCTCGTGTCGCGTCGAAAGGGGCTGGAGCTCGAATTCAGAGTGCCTCCTGAATCGCCTCGCATTCCGGAGTACCTCTCCTTTGTCAAAGTCCTGACCGGACGGGAATGGCGGCCCATGAGCGCGGTCCGGGTGGAGACAATCAACTCCGAGCCTGTCGGGAAAAGCCCCTACAAGGAGAGGCTCCTCGAGTTCGGTTTTGTCGAGGACTACCGACGGCTCACGTACCGCGCGCGGATATAGCGCATCCACGGTATTCCGTGGGTTTTGGGGCTTCGACGCCTTTCGTCCCCTCGACATCCGTGTTTATGATCAGAAGCCCATCCGCACGCCTATGCCGAAGCCCCGGCCGAACACGTCGAGGTTCGGTGTGAAAGTCACCTTTCCCTCCGCGATGCTTGTGCGCGCCTCCTGCTCCGCGTTGACTGCGGAGAAGTGACCCAGGACTGCTTTGAGGACCATCCCGCCCGCGAGCAGGCCGATGGAGGGCAGGTAGTCCGTCAAGCTGTTGCTCTCCCAGGCAGTCCTGATCGACCCCAGGGGCACGTGGAAGTAGTCCAGATCCCTGAATTGCACGTTCGCGGGAAGCAGGAAATACGCGCCGATCAGGGTGCCGGTGATGAGGGCAAGGTCCCCTGCAAGGAAGAGCGAGCCCCCGAGTGCGTCCCCGGTCATGAACTGCCCTGCGCCGGGGAGCAGGAACGACGCCCGTCTCACCTTCTGCACGTATTGAATCTTCTGCACCACGATCGAGACGCGCCCCGCGAGCTTCTGGAGGTCCCCGACAGTGAGAGTCCCCAGCGGGGTCCCGGACATATCCTGAAGAGCCGCGCTCAACTCCTGCTCGAATCCGAAGCGATCAGGCGCTCTCTCCTGTGCGGAGACGGCCGCGGCCAGCGCAGCGGAAATCACCATCACAATGATGGTTCTTTTCATATGTACCTCCCCAGTTGGTTGCGGCCACCGTACTCGGTGGCATTCCGGCCTCGTTCATGCAAGACGAGTCCGTGATGGAATTATTGCACGCGTTCACGCGACGAGCGGAATCACCAGTGTGAAAACGCTCCCGGCGCCGGGAGCGCTCTGTGCCTCGATCGATCCCCCGTGGGCCCGGGCCACACTCTGCACGATCGCGAGGCCGAGACCGGCGCCTTCTCCCGCGGCGGTCCTGCCGCGATAGAACCGTCCGAAGATCAACGGCAGCTCTTCCGTGGAAATCCCCGGGCCGTCGTCCTTCACCTCAAACCGGGCAAAACCGTTTTCCGCGGCCACGCTCACCGCTACATGCCCGTTTTCCTGTGTGAACTTCACCGCATTGACAACGAGGTTGGAGAGGGCCATCTCCACCCTGTTCCTGTCGCAGGAGAGGACAAGAGCCGGGTCGCGCACGTCGATCGAAAGCGAGATGTTCTTCATCCGCGCCCTTTCCCGGGCCCCCGTGATTGCCGACTCGACGATATCCCTCGCCGCGTGACTGCCCAGGGACAACGCCGCAATCCCCGCGTCCAGGCGGGAAAGGTCCAGGAGATTGGAGGTGATCCACTGCAGGCGCGCAAGCTGCGTCTGGCTTTCTCGGAGAAACTCCTGTCGGGCGGCCGGATCCTCCGCCGCGCTTCCCTGCAGGAGCTCGTTGAAGGTCGCAAGGGCGGTGATGGGCGTGCGCAGCTCGTGCGAGGCATCGGCCACGAATCTCTTCAATGAATCACGCTCGGAACGCAGGTCCCGAAAGCTTGCCTCGAGACTTTCCGCCATCCCGTTGAATTGCCGTGCCAGCTCTCCGATCTCGTCCCGGCGCCCGGTTGCGGCCCGGGAGGAGAGGTCTCCTTCCGCCATCCTGCGCGCCGTGCCCGCCAGGCTGCGCAGCGGGTCGGACAGCGTCCTCCCGATGAGCAGACCGACGCAGACGGCGATGGCGAGAGAGCCCAGACCGGAGAGGAGCACGGCGCTCCTCATCGGCCCCAGCGCGACGCCGCTCAGGCTGAGCGGGCTGGACATTTCAACATACCCCAGGGGACTGCCCTCGGGCCCGACGGGCACCGTGGTGGCGACCACCTGCCGGGGGGGCGCGGTCGTCTCGCGCGGCCCCTCCTGCACAATCGGATCTCCTTCGAACACGAACCGCCTTCCCCACGGGGTGAGCATGCGCCGGGCATAGACGTGCGACGTCCCCAGGGGGAGATCGCGGAGCAGGGGCAGGAGCTCGCGCGGGCTCATCATCTGCCCGCCGTGGGGGTGCGGCGGCATGGGGAGAATAAAGGGGAACGAGCCTTCGCGCCCGGCATCGATTTCCGCGAGGCCCGACGGGATGAGCCAGAGGAACTCGTCCGGCAGACCGGGGCTGCCGGAGTCGGCCAGGAGCTCGCGGTCGGGCCCCATGATCCTCACGCGCGCGTCGCCCAGGAACGCCGAGGTGGAGGCCAGCTCCGCGAGCGCGATCCGGCGGACGTGCGGGTCCATGAAGCGCCTGGCCTGCTCGGCAACGGCGCGCGCGTTCGCCTTCAGGTACCCCGCCTCCTGCCTTCCCACGTCGCGCTGCACGATGTAGAGCGCCAGCGCGCCCATCAATGTCACGGAGAGCAGGACGAGCACCGAATAGCTGGCCGCAAGCTTCCACCGGATCGACTGGAGCAACTTCACCCCCCCCAGCACGGTATCCCGTGCTGTTTCACGGTATCCCGTGCTGTTTCACGGTACCCCGTGCTGTTAATGCACGCTTCGCACCTGCGACGCTCAGATGCCCGGAGGCGCGTTGTCAGGCGGGGTCATGCGACGGGGCATCCCGCCAAAACCTCTCTGACCGGGCCCCGGCAGTCCCATGAAAGCGCTCATTGAGATACCCATGTATGCCTTTGAGGCGTCGTTCGGGTTCGCTCCGAGGGTCACGCTTATGTCCGCTTCCTTGTCATCCGCCCCGCTGCGTACCGTGACGCTCAGCGTGTCACCCGGTTTGTGCGCGGCCACCGCATCCGCGACCTCCTTCGGGTCGGTCACCGCGACGCCCTGTATTTTCGTGATGACGTCCCGGGGCTTTATGCCGGCCTTTGATGCGGGGCCGTCCGCGACGACATCCGCGACAAACACGCCCGGCCCCGTGAAAGCGCCGCCGCGCGGCCCGCGCCCGAATCGGGGAGGAGCTGCCGTGTACTGGATTCCCGCGTAGGGCACGTTGCTGGTCGGGTTCTTATCCAGGGTGACCTTGACGTCCCGAGGAGGAGACTGCCCCTGGCCCGGTGCAGAGGACCCGACGGAGAGGGTGACGGTGTCCCCGATCTTTTTCGCGCCGATCAGGTCTGCCAGGCTGTGCCGGGGGTCGACATTTGTACCGTCCACGGAAAGGATCACGTCGCCCTGTTTCAGGCCCGCCTTCTCCGCGGGGCTTCCGGGTACGACGCTCGTCACGTAGGCGCCCGAGAACGGGAACTGGTACCCGAACTCCTGGTCATCTCCGAGCGCGCGGCCCCTCTCCCGACCGCCCGGAAACAATGCCGTGCCCATCCAGGCACGCCCGTTCCGCTCGGCCAGGACGACGTTCGCAGTCTTCTCCGCGTCGCCGTGGCGAAGTTTCACTGCGACCGAGTCACCCGTTTTGTGGGCCTCGATGCTCTTTATCAGCTCTGCAGGTGTATTCACAGCGGTACCGTTCAAAGCGAGGATGATGTCGCCGCGGACGATGCCCGCCTTCTGCGCGGGGCTGTCGCTCTGGACGGCCACGACAAGGACCCCCGGCTCGCTGACAGGCGGCTGGTTGTTCGGATTCACCGCCTCGGTCGTGCCGGCTGGTTTCTCCGCCTTGGGCTGGGCGAATCCCAGAGTCGCGCCGAGCGCAAGAGAAAGCACGCCGACGAGAATGAATTGAAGTCTCATGCTGCTTGTACCTCCGGGTACAAAGCTACTCCCTCATCATTAGCGTCTATTTACGACGCGATTAAGATTCGTTAACACGCTACGCTCACTCCCGGGGTTGCGCCGTGAATACATAGCCCGTGCCGCGGACCGTCACGAGGTAGCGGGGTGAGGCAGGGTCCGCTTCGAGCTTCTCCCGGAGGTGACGCACGTGCACATCCACCGTGCGCTGCGAATCCACGCTGTTGTCATAGCCCCAGACCACCTCGAGGAGGGAGTCGCGGGTCAGTACCTGCTCGGGATGCGTGACGAAGTGGCGGAGAAGCCGATACTCGGTCGGCGTGAGGAGCACGTTCTGGCCCGCGCGATCGACCCTCATCCGCTGGAGGTCCACCACCACGTCGCCGAAGACGACGCGTTCCGCCGCCGCGGAGGCCAGCTCACCGTACGCCCTGCGCAATGCGGCGCGCACGCGGGAGAGCAGCTCCCTCAGGGAGAAGGGCTTCACGATGTAGTCATCGGCGCCAAGCTCCAGCCCGAGGACCTTGTCCACCTCTTCGTCCCGCGCTGTCACCATGAGGATGGGCAGGGCGCGTCCTTCCTCGCGCAGGATCTTGCAGACGTCGAAGCCGCTCATGTCCGGAAGCCGGATATCCAGGAGCATCAGTTGCGGGGGCTTGTCCTTGCCGGCACGGGTGATCTCGAGCGCCTTTGCGCCGGTTCCGGCCACGAGGACGGTGAACCCCTCGGCCTTCAGGCCATATTCAAGGCCGCGAGCCACCGAGGCCTCGTCCTCGACCACGAGAATCGTCTCTCCCGACATCGCTTCGATTGTAGCACGGCGCTGCCGGGGAGTGAAGGCAATGAAAGCGATGGACTGAAAAGTCGACTACCATGGTAGTGCAGCCCGATTCTCAGCACTTCTTCTCATCGGGACGCCATGTGTGCGCACGGGCAAAGGCGGGCGGGGAGCAGCCCTGAGAAATCGTACCGCCGGGTGACCCACCAGGAGCACTGCGTGCACCGCGTGCCTGCTCGACAGGCCCGAGCAGCTTCTTGCATGCTCGGCTCGAATTCACGGCGCTCTGGGCCAGTGTCACAAGGCATGTCCCGAGCTGAGCACGCGGGAATGGAACAGGATCACAGTCGGAGCATTGTGGAATATCGGATCCTGTCCGCGGCGGAGTCTCGCCAGCAGATCCTTGATTATTCCCCCGTATGTGCGATCGGCAAGGAATGCCCGAAGGGAGGGACCCACGAATGGCCTCAGAACCGTCCTCAGGAATTGAATTGTCGGAAGTCCAGCTGAGCTCGAAACTCGCGAGTCACTCCTCAGCCAACGGCGTAGAAAAGCCCAGCGTCCGGGCGCACAGGTTCATCTGTTTGTCATAAGAGTATACGAGCAGAGTTTCGCCGGGATGGTGTTTGGCGCAACGACGGGCACAGACAAGGTGCAGTGCATCCAGCGTGCCGATGACGGTGGGAAATGGCCCTGCGGCCGCCTGCTTGATCTCGTCATCGAGCAGGTATACCCGGAAACTGGCATAGCAGGTTGCGATGCGGCTGACTGCCTCCGCCAGCCCCTGATCGCTCAACGCACCATCAAGCCGGAACCGCTGCGCCACCCGCATTGACTCGATCCACAGCAGTTCGCTGCAGGCTGTCACAGTGGCCGCAAAGGCCTGGTGCAGCGAAATGTCGCCCTCTAATACAAAACGCAGAACGACCGAAGTGTCTACGAAGCTGATCAACGCCGTCCCCGGTCCTCGAACAAGGGCCCAAGCGATCCACCTGACATCAAGGGCGCCAGCCGCTCGAAACTGAAAGCCTGGAGAGGTTCGCGGACTTCGATGCCATTTTCGTTCTCAAGCGGCACCAATCGAGCCACCGGATGGTCCCTATCCATGACCAGCACCGTCTCGCCCGCCTGTACCGCTTTGAGCTCGGCGCTCAAATGCGCCTTGAGATACGAAACTGATGAATGTTTCATGTGGTCATATTATGACCTGAAAGTAGTCTCGTCAAGACCTTTTTGTGCCACACAATGTATCAACATAAGTTGCAAATCACATGGCCATTTATAGCATAAATAATCTACTAATATTACTTGACAATTAGCCAAATAATGTATATTATCAATTTAAAGAGGTACAAAATGTCGAAGCAGGCGACAGTCACGACTGATCGGGCGGCGCGCGGCGCGGGTGAAGAGCATCGCCATCTTCGCATGCCGGTGAAAGCGATTCACGCGCTCAGCCGCCTTTCCCCGCGGTCCCTGTTCCGGCTCCTGACCATCGGCACACTGGCCCTTGCGGAGTTGCTCACCCTGGCGGCGAGTTTGATCGCTTTCCGCGCCGAGCGTTTTGAAATGCTCCTTACGGCCCTTCCCATAGGGAGCATCACGGCAGGAATCATGAGCTTCACCGTCATGCGCGTGATCCATCACCTGAGGATGCAGCAGGAGAGCCTGGAGCGCTACGCGACTGTCGATGAGCTCACCGGATCTCCCAACAGGCGGGTGTTTCTCGAGCGCCTCGAGTCGGAAGTTAATCGCTGCGCACGGCTGGGCACACGGCTGAGCGTGGTGTTCGTCGACATCGATCACTTCAAGAGAATCAATGACGCCCACGGTCACCAGGTGGGGGACGCGGTATTGAAGGAGATATTCGCGCGCCTCGAGCAAAGCCTCCGCGCCTACGATTTCGTCGGCCGTTACGGCGGGGATGAGTTCGTGATGGCTCTCCCCGGCAACGATGCGGCGGGGGGCGCAGCGGTCGCTGAGCGTCTGCGCGAATCTGTTCAGAAAAGCGCGGTGGGGAAAATCCCGGAGGTGACGATCAGCCTCGGGGTAGCGCAGCTCGAGGAGAGCATGAACGCGGATGAGCTCCTGAGGAACGCGGACATGGCGCTCTACCGTGCCAAGAAGGGGGGCAGGAACAGGACCGCGTGATGTACCCGCCCCGCTCATGAGCGTGCCGTGGTCTCCCGGGGTCACTCGATCCGGTACAAGTACCCGTTTTTTATAATGTCTTTTCCTCGAAAGGATTCGAGCGCGTTCACGCAGTCATAAGGGATAGGCGATTTCATAGCTTCCCGCTTTCCGCTGCGCCGGATTCCGATCCCATCCATTGCTTCCGCCGGCCTATGCTGGCTCTGTTGCTATCGTCACCGACGTGAGGACTACTCTATGCCCGCCCTACATGAAGGGAATGAAATCGTTGCTCAGAAGGGAACCGCGCCTGGCGGCAGCGGCGTCGAACGACGAGCTTGACCACGCTCTCGACCTGCTGGAAGAGCTGACATCTTCTGCGCGACATCGTCGTTGGAACGGTCTTCTTATCGAGACCCTGCTGCTCCAGGCAGAGGCAAAGCTCCGCCGGGTCGGACTGCAAGAGGGGTTGAGCGCAATGGATGAGGCTGTCCGGCTCGCTCACAGGGGAGGATTCTTTCAGACTATTGTGGAGGAGGAGCCGCGGGCCGCAGACCTGCTCCGGGCCGGCCTCGACGCGGGGAAATGGACCGACCCAGCCTGCCATCCACGCTAACGATACCAGGTCTCACTCATTGCAAGGAAAGCTGTGCTATGAACCTGATCGCCAAGCTTATCCGGAAAAACCTTGCCGTGTGCTTTCCTGCCGTTGATGACTACTTCAGCTTGTTCTGCCGGGTAAATGATGGTGTCTATTTCATACGGTATTGATGGCACGGCACCAACAGGAACACGCAAGTTGAATGGAGACTTGAGCTTTGACCATGTGAATCGAAACTCTCCTTCTTCCGTAGATATGAGCTCTGTCCAACTTGATAAAGTGTTTCCCAATGCATTGAAACGACCAGACCTGATAGCAATCTTGCTCAAATCATGGTTCTTAAACTCAGGCAGAGTGCCGACAGTGGTATCTCGAATCCATTGAGCAATCTCCGTTCTATCAGTGTAACAAGCGAAGACTTTGTCTTCTTTTCGACCGGCTCCCGCCAGGTCGCTGATGACAAAGGCTGCATGCCCGCTTCCGGGAGAAAAATCCACTCTGAAAAATCCTATGGCTGTTGTCTCGACGACGTCTGCGGATTCCTTCAGCAAAATGATCGAGTTCTCCCCCGACCACAGTATGTTGGTCCGTGTCTCTACTGTTTTCACAAATTAATCCCTCCCTGCCTCTGGGACGTACGACCATTTGTCCCGGAGGCGCCGTGCGCGGGGACCTTTCGTGATTGGGGGGAAGGACCCTGAGTGAGTCCTTCCCCCTGAAGCTGCGCTAGGGCTTGTACATCTTGTTGGCGTCCAGGAAGTACTGGACGTTGGACTTGTCCACCCAGCTCACTGACGTGAAGATGTTCACCGGCTCGGCCAGCACGTTTGCCTTCGTGTTGTCGGAAGAAAGCGGCGGGTCGAAGTGGCGCCTGCTGTAGAGAACCATGAGGCACCAGACCATCTCGGGGACGTCTCCCTGCGCGATGGTGCCGGTCACGGTGCCGGCCTTGACCTTCTCCAGCACGTCGGAGTTCCGGTCCATTGAGACGATCTTGATCTTGCCGGATTTTCCGGCTTCGCTCACCGCCGTGGCGGCGGCAATTCCGCCCGTTGAGTCCGTGCATGCGAACGCCTGAAGGTTCGGGAAGCGCTGCATGATCGCCTTGGCCGCATTGATGGCGGTGACCGTATCCGCCTTCGTGTCACCGGTCTGCACAACCCTGATTCCAGGGAAGGTGGCAAAGGCGTCCTTGAATCCCTGCTCACGTGCATCAAACATCCCGACGCCCGGGATGCTCAGGATTGCCACGTCCCCTTTGCCCCCCAGCACCTCGCCAATCTTCTTGCCGCCGAAATACCCGAGGTCATGCTGGTTCGTCCCGACAAAGGTGGAACGCTTGGAGTCAGGAACATCCCCGCTGAATGTCACTACCGGGATGCCCGCCGCCACGGCTTTGTCGATTTCCGGCTTGAGGCTTGCCTCGACGCCGAACACGGCGATGCCAGCGGGTTTGCGAGCAATGGCCTGGTCAAAAGCCGCTATCTGACCGGGCACGTCATACTCGGCGGGGCCGATGTAGCTGGTCTTCACCCCCAGCTTGTCGCCCATCCACTTCCAGGCGAACTTGTGCGCGCTGAAATACTCGAGATTGCCCATGCAGGCAACCGCTATGTACTCCTCATTTGCAGATGCCTGGAGAACGTTGGCCTGCCCTCCACCCGCGCCAGCCTGCGCGGGCTTGGAGCATCCCGCCACTGCCAGCAGTGCCACAAGGATGACCAGCCAGGCCAAAGCCCAATAGTGCTTGCGGTTCGGTTTGGATCTCATAATGCCCCCCTTTTCGTCCATAGCCATTTGAGTCAGCGGTATTTCACCGCACGAGGGACGACGTCCCTCTGAGCATTTTTGAAATAGCGTTCCAATATCGTACATCACGCCCCCGCGAGCTGTCAACAAAATATGAAAACAAACGAAAAGTGGTCATGAGAGGCTGCGATCATTCAGCCCGGGCTGACCAGCACCTTGATTCGCGGCCCCTTTTTGAGCCGCACGTATTCGAAGGCCTCCACCCCTCGATCCAGTGGATATGTCTTTGTGATCAGCGGGCTCACCTTCACCGCCCCTGAGGCCAGGAGCCTGAGAGCGGCCGGGAAGGCGTTGGGGCTTGCCAGCGAGCCGACCATTACTATGTCACGGGTCACAAGATAGTCCACATCCACGGGTACTTCCCGGGCGCCCGTGATGCTGAGGGCGTTGAAGCGGCCTCCCGGACACGTGAGGTGGAGCGCCTGGTTCAGAGCATCGGGGTTTCCCGTGCATTCCGAAACGAGCTCGGGGAGGCCTCCCAGAAGCCGCGGAACTTCACTCTGAATATCCTTCTGTGAGGAGTCTACGAACTGAATGCCCAGGGCCTCCGCCACCGGGGCATGATCCGGTTTGCGCGCTATGAGCACGACCGCGGACGCGCCGAGGCACCGGGAAACCTGGGCAGCCAGGAATCCGATAACCCCGTCTCCGAAGACAGCGGCCCGGTCTCCCGGTCTGACTCCGGTACGGGACAGAGCGTTCACGCAGGTGGCCGTGGGTTCGGCGAAAGCCGCCTCTTCGAAGGAGAGTCCATCCGGTATAGGGTAGACGTGCCGGCCGAAGGACCGGATGTACTCGGCGAAGGCGCCTTGCTCGTTGATCACGCCCAGCTCCGTACGGCTGTCGCACAGGTGATACGCCCCGCGCAGGCAGTTCAGGCACTGGCCGCATCCAAGGCTGATGTCGCCGACGACACGGTCCCCCGTCTTCAGGGTGCCCACGGCCGTGCCCACCTGCTCCACGGTGCCGGACCACTCATGTCCCGGCGTGAGGGGGAGGCGCGAGAGTCCCTGCCTGATGTACGGCATGCGGCCGTCGTAGAGCTCGATATCCGTGGCGCAGATCCCCACCGCCCGCACACGGATGAGGACCTGGCTTTCCCGGATCTCCGGGAGCGGAACTTCCTCCAGCCTCATGTCGAGAGGTCCGTGGATACGGAGGGCTTTCATGCCTCACACCTCTGAGACAGCGGGTCGGCCCGTGGGAGGACGGCCCCGGGCGTCAGCCCTGGTAGGCGCCGCGGGAATAGGTGAGCTCGTAGCTGTGGCTGTAGAGCTCGAAGACGTTCCCGAAGGGGTCCTCAACGTACACCATCCGGTAGGGCAGCTCGCCGGGATAGTACTCCCTGATCGGCATTCTCTGCTTCCCGCCGTTGGCCACGATTTTCTTGACCGTCTCCTCGATTTCCGGGTCCTGCACGCAGAAGTGGAAAATGCCGCTCTTGCGGTACTCGAGGTTGTTCTTCGGCATCACCGTATCCGGCCACTCGAAAAGCTCGACTCCGATCTTGTCGGACGTGGACATGTGCGCGATTCGGAAGGTGCCGAATCCGCTTCCGAAGACATCCTTGCACATGATGCCGATGGCGCTGTCGTCCTCCACGACCTTGGTCGGCTTCATGATCACGTACCAGCCGAATACTTTGCTGTAGAAATCTACAGCCCTGTCGAGGTCGGGAACGGTGATCCCTACGTGGGAAAACGCTCTTGCCTGTGCCATGCCTGCAACCTCCTCTCCTCTGAAATGATTGTCAGAACCACGGGACCGCCCGGGTCACCCGGCCGCGACGGCCAGCCGCATTTCCGCGCTTTTGCCATACCCCAGGCGGCGCGAAATCTCCTCGGCGCCCTTGACGACGATTTCACCGTACCGGGGGATGTCCTTGTCCGCCAGCCGCACCGATGGCACGGAGATGCTGACGGCGGCAATCACCGCACCGATATTGTCGCGCACCGGGGCGGCGACGCAGCGCACGCCGATTTCGTGCTCCTCATTGTCTACCGCGTAGCCATTCCTCCGGATGGACTCGAGCTCCGTGTCGAGCTGCGAACGGTCAGTAATTGTCCGCTCCGTGAAGCGTATCACCTTCTCGCGGTCCAGGATCTCCGTTACCCTTTGCGGGGGCAGGTACGCAAGGAGCGTTTTCCCGAGGCCCGTGCAGTAGGTCGGTGCGCTCTGTCCCACGCGGGACATCATGGATACGCGGAGCGTCTGGACAGACTCGATCTTGCCCAGGTAGACAAGTGCGTGCCCGTCCAGCGAAGCGAGGTGCACGGTTTCCCTGGTCTCCTCCGCCATACGCTTTATGATGGATTGCGCCTCCCTCCACAGTTCCAGCCTGTCGAAAACCTTCATTCCGATCTCGAAGAGCTTCAGCGTCATGCTGTACTGTTCGGTCTCCGGATCCTGCCTGACGTATCCCAACTCTTTCAATGAATTGAGGAACCTGCAGACAGTGCTCTTGTGCATGCGGAGGGTGTTCGAGAGCTCAGTGACCCCCAGGCTATGGTCCTGGGAGAGACTCTCCAGAATCCGCATGGTCTTCACGACCGCTTTCGTCAACTCCGGTTCTTTCACGACAATCTCCTGACGAAGACAAGATACTACTTGTTAGGGGAGAAAGTGTCCATCCCAATATGAAACATGGTTTTACTCTATTGACAGCCCCGGTGGATTGTGGAGAAGTGAAGGAAAAGCGTGGGACAGGATCATCGCAAAGGAGGTGCGCATGGCACGGCAGGAAGTGACTGTGGCTGCTGATGCGGGCAACACCCACGGTGAAGGTCCGGTGTGGTCGGACTCGGAGCAGAAGCTGTACTGGACCGACATCGAGACCTCGACTCTCTGGCAGCTCGATCCGTCCGGCGGCCGGACCCGGAAATGGAAGATGCCGGAGAAGGTTTGCTCATTTGCCTTCCGCGCGCAAGGGGGGCTGCTCATAGCGTTCGCGTCCGGGCTTTCTTTCTATGACCTCGAGACTGGCGCCGAACGGCGAATCTGTAATATCGAATCAGAGCTTCCCACTACCCGCCTCAACGATGGAAGGTGCGATCGTCAGGGTCGATTCATCGTGGGGGGGTTCGACAGCAGTGGGCAGAATCGGTCCGGCGCGTACAGGCTCGATCACGACCTCAGCCTCCACGAGCTTTTTCGGGGATTGAGCAGTGCGAACAGCACCTGCTTCAGCCCGGACGGCAGGGTAATGTACTACGCCAATACACCTGAGTCCGCAATCTGGGCGTTCGACTATGATATCCAATCGGGCGCGCCTGCTCACAGAAGAGTCTTCTGCGACTTTCACGGTCAGCCGGGTACTCCTGATGGATCGGTCATCGACGAGGAAGGACACCTCTGGAACGCCCAATGGAATGGGGCCCGCGTTGTCCGCTACCGGCCGGATGGCTCGATCGAACGGATCTTCGAGATGCCCTGCCCCAACCCCACTTCGGTGGCTTTCGGGGGGCCTGATCTGGCCACTCTCTACGTCACTTCCTCCCGGCTCACCCTGAGCGCCGAACAGCTCACGCAATGGCCTCTCTCTGGCTCCCTTTTCGCCATCACGCCCGGAGTCCGTGGTCTGCCGGAAGACAAGTTCCTTGGCTGACAGAAATAAAACGCTGTTTTATTCTATTGACAAGCCCCCGGTGAGACCATATAGTTCTTGCTATTGAAACATGATTTCATTTCCCTAAACAGGGGAGAGATATGATCACCGCGCAAATAGAGCGTTTCAGGGCAAAGCTCGCAAACGGGACCGTGCTGGGGTCGTTTTCCAAATCCACCGATCCGGCCTTCGTAGAGGTAATGGGACACGCGGGTTTCGATTTCGTCGTCCTGGATCTCGAACACGGGCCAAACAGCGTCCTCTCCCTGCAGAACCTGATCCGAGCGGCGGAGGTCTCAAACCTTCTCCCCGTGGTCCGGGTCAAGGAGGACACTCCCTCACTCATCGGCGAGGTGCTTGATATCGGAGCGGGAGGCATTCAGGTCCCGAGGATTCGATGCAGGAAGGACGTGGAGAAGGTTGTCGAGGCGGCCCGGTTCGCGCCGCAGGGCGCCCGCGGGGTGTGCCGCTTCGTGAGGGCTGCCGACTACTCGTCGCTTGACCGATTCGCCTACTTCGCGCAGGCCAACACGGCGCTCGTCATCCTGCAGCTCGAAGGCAGCGAGGCCGTGCAGAACGTGGAGGAGATACTTTCGGTGGAGGGCGTGGATATCATTTTCATAGGACCGTACGACCTGTCCCAATCCCTTGGCATCCCCGGGCAGGTGACCAACCCGAAGGTCACGGATGCGATGCGGAAGGTCGTCGACCAATGCCTGCGGCGGAAGGTCCTCGTCGGGACCTTCGTCGACACGATCGCCGACGCGCAGAAATGGCGCGCCGCGGGAGTCCGATATCTGTCCTATTCCGTGGATGTCGGTCTGTTCACGGAGAAATGCCGCGAGGTCGTCGCGGCGCTGGCGCCATGAGAACCTGCCAAGTTGTGGCAGATGTCAATTTCCAGTTCGCAGGAGGTAATGGTATGAGATTCACGGTCAGGGTCGCTGTCGCGCTCCTTCTCGTGTTCGGCCTTGTCGCCGGTGCCTACGCCACCGGGGCAAAAGAAGCGCCGAAAGGTCAATTCAGCTATTCAAAGGTCATGACCTACCCCGCGTCCGTGCCCATCACGGCACAGTCGCAGTTCACCGCCCTCAAGTACGCCAAGGGAGCCGTCCCCACAATCGCGTACATGCCGCCGGCCACGGAGTTCAACTACTACATCGCCATCGGAGAGGGCATCAAGGCGATTGCGAAGGACATGGGAGCCTCGACCTTCATGCTCGCCCCGCAGAGCGGCGCGGACATCAACGGCCAGATGGGGATGATCCAGGACGTGATCACCCGCGGGGTGGACGCAATCATCCTGTCGACGCATGACGAGCATGCGGCGGCCCCTCTTGTGAAGCAGGCGGTGGACAAGGGGATCGAGGTGGTCATTGTCAACTCTGACATCCTCGATTTCCCCACGCCGGTTCATGGGGTAGTCGGCTACAGCCAGCGGCACGGCACGCAGAAGCTCGGGCAATACGCCGAGAAGCTCATGGCGGGGAAACAGGTGATCGTCGGCCTGATCGAGGGCCAGCCGGGGTATCACTCGACCGAGCGCATCGGCGGGTTCGTGGATATCATCTCCAAGCTGCCCAACTTCAAGATCGTCGCAAGCCTGCCGGGAGACTGGAATGTCGAAGGCGGCAACAGGGCGGGGATGGACATCCTGCAGGCCCACCCGGACATCCAGCTCATCATGGCGGCCAATGACTACGAGATCATGGGTGCCGAGAAGGCGGCGAGCGCGCTCGGGAGGAAAGACATCGTGCTCCTGGGCAACGACGGCGACACAGCGTGCCTCGAGGAGATCGCGGCGGGCAATGTGACGGGCACCGTCAATACCACGCCGTTCGTCATGGGGCAGATCGTGCTGCAAGTAGCGCTGGACGGGTTGTACGGAAACTTCAAGGGTGGATTCGTGGAGACGCCCACGACCATTACGGACAAGGAAAACGCCGTATCCTTCCTGAAGAAACCGGAGAACCTGTACCCGAAGCCCTCCAAACAGTACTGATCCGGATCTGTTGACGTTCGGACGCCCGGTGGACCGCTCTCCCAGGACCGCTGCCCTGCGGAGGGCGCCCTTCACCGGGCCCTGCCGTTGCCGGCGGCCGGCTTCCGGGTTCCTGACGGTCCATAGATTTTGCCGTGAGAAGGGAGTAGCATGACCGCCGGCATGAAAGCCCTGTGGGAGATCGAGTCCCTCACGAAGTATTTCCCGGGAGTGAAGGCGATCGACGGCATCGACCTGAAAATCTATCCCGGGGAAGTGCATGGGCTTCTCGGGGAGAACGGCAGCGGCAAGTCCACCCTGGTGAAGTGCCTGTCGGGAGTCCACCAGCCCACCTCGGGCCGCATGTATCTCAGGCAGCGTCCTACTATCGTCCATGATCCATTGACGGCCCGTTCCCTGGGAGTCGCCACCATCTACCAGGAGCTCTCTCTCGTTCCCATCATGACGGTCTCAGAGAACATATTCCTCGGACACCTCCCCAGGAGGAGGGGCGCCCGGATTGTCGTGGACTGGGCGGAGGTCCATCGGCGCAGCAGCCTCCTGCTGGAGCGCCTGGGCATCACTCTGGATCCGGTGGCGATCGTTGCGGAGCTCTCCGTGGCGGAACAGCAGCTTGTTGAGATCGCCAAGGCACTCTCCCTGGAGGCGAGCCTGCTCATCATGGATGAGCCTACCGCGTCCCTCGGCATGGACGAGGTGCGCAGGCTCCACGAGCTCGTGCGCAATCTCGCCCGGCAGGGCTGCGCCGTCATCTATATCTCCCACCGCCTGGACGAGGTAGTGGACCTCGTGGACACGGTGACCGTCATGAAGGACGGCAGGATCGTCGCGAGCGAGCCGAGGGCCAGAATCGATCTGGCCCGGATCGTGAGCCTCATGATAGGGGGGGATTTCCGCAGCCACTATCCAAAGGAGCGCAACATCACGACGGACGTGCTGCTGGACGTCAGGGGTATCAGGACGGCTCGGAGCGCGGCGGGCGCGAGCTTCATCCTGCACCGGGGGGAGGTATTCGGGCTGGCCGGCCTCATCGGCACCGGAAGAACCGCGATCGCCCATGCGCTCTTCGGCATCGACAGGGTGGCCGGCGGGAGCGTGCGTTCCTACACCGGCAGAGATGGCGGCCGGATGTCTCTGTTCCGGTCCCCGCGTGAAGCGATTGCCCACGGCGTTGCTTTGCTCACCGAGGATCGCAAGGCCACCGGCCTGTTCATGGCCTTCACCGGAGTGCATAACATCTCGATCGCGAAGCTGGCCCGGATTTCGCGCCTCGGGGTCCTGAATCTCGGCAAGGAGCAGGAGCTCGCGCGGGAGCACTTCGAGAAGCTGCGGATCACGCCGGCCGCCAGCGACAGCTCCGTCCAGTACCTCTCCGGGGGGAACCAGCAGAAGATCATCATTGCCCGGTGGATATTCTCCGAGGCGGACGTCTTCATCCTGGACGAGCCCACCCAGGGGATCGATGTCGGAGCAAAGGTCGAAGTGTACAACCTCATCAACGCCTTGACGCGGGAGGGCAAAGGCGTGATCCTCATCAGCTCGGATTTCGAGGAGCTGCTTGCGATCAGCGACACCATCGGGATTGTCAGGGACGGCGAGATCGTCGAGGTGAAGAACGCCGAGGACATGGACAAGCAGGACCTGGTAGAAAAGGTCTTCGTTCGCCGGACCGTGTGAGCGGTCAGCGCGGAGGGGAGCGGGGAGAATGGCAAGAAGAGTGACCAGTTCGTCTATCCTGGGTCCCGTGGTGGCGACGGTCGTCGTTACTCTGCTCGTCGGGTTCACCACGGACCGTTTCTTCCTCGTTGACAACCTCAGGAACATCGCGATGCAGGTGAGCATTGTGGCCCTGCTGGGGGTCGGGTCCACGCTGGTCATCTTCGCCGGTGGGATCGACCTGTCCCCTGGCTCGGCGATCACGCTGCTCACCATGCTGCTCGCCACAATGCTTAAGTTCCTGAACTTTCCTCTCCCCGTGGCCATAGTCGCCACTGTCCTGGTCGGGGCAGTCCTCGGGCTGTGGAACGGGGTGCTGACGGCCTACCTCCGAATTCCCGCTTTCATCACCACGGTGGCTTCCCTCAGCATATTCCGGGGCTTCGCCTTCATGTTCAACAACGGCTCCCCGATCTTTTCGATATCCAATTCCCTGACTCCCCTCTTCTACAACACAATCCTTGGGGTCCCCTTCGTGGTGTTCTACGTGATCGGCTTCTTTGCCCTTGCCGCATTCATGATGAACTACACGGAGCTGGGAAGGCAGATGGTGGCAGTGGGAGGAAACCCGGGCGCGGCTCGGTTCTCCGGTATCAACGTCAAGCGCATCATCATGCTTTCCTTCGTCCTCGCCGGTGTGATGGCGGGATTCGGCTCCATCCTCATGGCCGCGCGGCTCAACTCGGGGTCGCCCAACTACGGGGTCGGGATGGAGCTTTCCGCCATTGCCGCAGCGGTCATCGGGGGAGCGAGCCTCCAGGGAGGCAAAGGCAACGTCATCTCGACCCTCTTCGGCGCGCTCACCATCACCATAGTGCAGAACGGGCTCAACCTCCACGCGGTGGAGTCCTCGGTGCAGGGGGTCGTGATCGGCCTCATTATAATGCTCGCCGTCTTCATCGACATGTGGCGGGTGGAAATGTGGTCTGCGGTGTCCCGTCTGGGGCGCATGGTGACGAGGGACCGAGCCGGGGAGAGGGACCGCCGCTGAACGGATCCCCGGGAAAGGCCGCGCGCCGTCGTGGAGCCTGGGGTGCCGGATGCAGGAGACTTCATGGCGAAATACAGGGTTTACATAAGCGATTTCGACTATCCCGACAATGACATCGAGAGAGCGATCCTCGAGCCGATCGGGGCGGAGGTCATCGGGTTGCAGTGCAGGACCGGCGCCGGTCTGGCCGAGCAGGCCGCGGATGCGGACGCTATCCTGCAGCAGTACGCGAAAATTCCGCGGGCTACCATCGAGAAACTGAAGAAGTGCAAGGCCATCTGCCGGTATGGGACCGGGGTGGACATCGTGGACGTGGATGCGGCGTACGAACACGGGATGGTCGTGACCAACGTTCCCGACTACGCCCTCGACGAGGTGGCGGATCACTCGATCACCCTCGCCCTGATGCTCGTGAGGCGGATCCCGTGGTACGACAGGGCCACCCGGGCAGGGAAGTGGCACTGGAGCGAGTCAGGCGGGCCCATCCCGCGCCTCAGGGAGTCGACGTGGGGGCTCATCGGCTTCGGCCGGATTGCCCAGAACATCGCGCGCAAGGTGCGGGGGTTCAATTTCCGGATCATCTCCTGTGACCCCTACGTGTCCGAGGGATTCATGGCAAGCCTGGGCGTGCAAAAGGTGGAGCTGGATGCGCTGCTCGCGCAGAGCGACGTGGTCAACGTCATGTGCCCCTACACCCCCGAGACCGAGCATCTGATCAATGGAGCAGCGCTTGCGAAAATGAAAACCACGGCGGTGCTCATCAATTGCGCACGAGGGAAGATCGTCGACAACGCGGCCCTTGCCGCGGCCCTGAAAGAGGGCAGGATTGCCTCGGCAGGGATGGATGACACCGAGGAGGAACCCGCAAAGCTGGAGAAATGGAACCCAGCCGACAATCCGCTGTTCGCCCTGGAGAACTGCGTTATCACACCCCACGTGGCATACGTGTCCGTGGGTTCCCTCCAGGAGTGCCGCCGGGTCGCCTCGGAGAACGCAAAAGCGGTCCTTCTGGGAAAGACTCCGCCGGATCTGGTGAAACCGAAGAGGTAGCTCGCCCCGCGCGCCCAGAGACAATTCTCTTGCAAGGCAGGCAAAAGGATGAAGAAGATCATTGGGGACCATGCGCGTACCGACGCCGCGATTCTGGCAAAGTTCCTGTCGCTGCGCGAGGTGATGAGCGTTTCCTGCGTCGTGAGCGACGCCCAGGAGCGCCAGAACGTCATGCACAGCGCCATGAAAATGCGCAGCATCGTGCAGTCCTTCATAGGACCGGCGCTCACCGTCAAGCTCACCGCCGGCGATATCGTGGATTGCCTGGAGATATTCCAGGTCGCCCAGAAAGGGGATGTCGTGGTTATCGACGCATTCGGCGAAAGTGAAACCTCCATCTGGGGAGGCCTCATGTCCGGCCTGGCCAGGGCTGCAGGCGTGGTCGGGGTGGTGATCGACGGCTCGGCGCGCGACACCGATGAGGCGCGGATGCTCGGTTTCCCCGTGGTCTCCCGGTCCGTTTCGCCGCGCGCCTCCCACAGCGCCTATTCGGGGCGGTTCGAGCCGATCGAGATCAACACCCCCGTGGTCTGCGGTGGTCTCCGGGTGAATCCGGGCGACATCGTGGTCGCTGATGAGATCGGGGTGACAGTGGTCCCCTCCGCCGATGCGGGAGAGGTCTATGAGAGGGCCAGGGCGCAGGCGGACAAGGAGGAGAAGACGAGAGCGGACATCCTCAAGGGCCTCTCGGTAAAGGAGCTGCTTGCCAAGTACGGAAGGCTCTGACCTGGACGGGGTTCTATCTTCCCCGCTCCTTGCGCTGCTCGTTGATCATGTCGAAGACCACGGCCAGGATCAGCATGAGCCCGGTCACCAGGTTCTGCCAGTACACGTCCACACCGAGCAGGTTCAACGAGTTGGCGAGCACCCCCATGAATAGTGCCCCAAGGAAGGCCCCGAGCACCGAGCCCTCCCCCCCGTTGAGGCTCGCGCCGCCGATGATTGCGGCGGTGATCACGCGGAGCTCCACCCCCGAGCCCACCGTGACCGAGGAGGATCCGAAGCGCGCCGTGAGCATCAACCCCGACACTCCTGAGAGGACCGCGATCAGGCAGTAGTTGAAGATCTTGATGAAATCGACCTTGATGCCCGAAAGCCGGGCCGCCTGCTCCTTCCCGCCCACGTAATAATTCTGCCGGAAAAAGCGCGTGTTTCTGAGGAGTATGTCTCCGACGATCACGAGGATGACAACGACGAAGATCGGATACTGGATGCTCAGCAGCCGTCCCTGTCCCACCGCATTGAACGAGGCCGGAAGGTCGAGGACCGCGCGGCCCCCGGCAATGACGAGGAGCAAGCCGCGAATGGTGATCATCATGCCGAGGGTGATGATGAAAGGATTCATCTTCAGCTTCGCGATCATGAGCCCGTTCACCATGCCCACCGCCAGAGCAGCGACAAGGGCAAGGACTATCGCCGGCGCCGTCGGGATGCCTGCGACGAGGGCCAGCCCGCAGACGACTCCGGTGAACGCGAGGGTTGATCCGACGGAGAGGTCGAGGCCTCCGGAGACAAGAAGAATCACCATCCCGACGGCGATTGTGCCCTCCACCGACAAACCGAGGAGGATTGCCTCGATGTTGGGCCACGTCAGGAAAACGGGGGAGGCGATGGTCATGGCGATGCCCGCCACGATGAGGACCAGGATCAGGATCGATTCCCGAAACGCCAGCACGGACCTGGCGGCTTCTCTGAGATTGCGGGATCTGGATTCGATTGTGGAATTCATGGCGGTACCTGCGCTTCCCTCAGCTGGATTTCACACCGGTGGCATAGGAGAGGATCAACTCCTCGGAGAAATCCGCCCGGGGAACCTCCCCGACGATCCTGCCGTGATGCATGACGAGTATGCGGTCGCACATTCCCAGCAGCTCCGGGAGATCCGAAGAGATGATGACTATCCCGATGCCTCTCCCGGACAGCTCCTCGATTTTGGCGTAGATGTCGGCCCGCGAGCCCACGTCGACTCCGCGTGTCGGCTCATCCAGGAAAATGACCTTGGGATCGGTGCTTGCCCACGTTGCCACCAGGCACTTCTGCTGGTTTCCTCCCGACAGCTTGTTCAGTTTCTTGTATACGGAAGGCGTGACAATGGAGAACTCCTTGACCCGTGCCGCGGCGAAATCCCCGATTGCCCTGTTTTTCATGAAGCCGGTGGGCGCGGTGAACCGCTCCAGGGAGGGGGCGATGAGGTTGTCCCGGATCGCCATATTGAGAAACAGTCCCAGGTCTTTGCGGTCCTCGGTGAGGTATGCGATCCCCCGGCGGATGGCTTCGTGCGCGGTGGATATCTGCACCTCCCTGCCCTCGAGGAACACCGTGCCCGCGTCCCGGGGGTCGACGCCGAATATGGCCCGCGCCAGCTCCGTCCTCCCCGATCCGACCAGCCCCGAAAGACCCAGGATCTCTCCGTGCTCCAGACGGAAGGAGGCGCCCACGAACGCATCCCGGCGCGTGAATCCTTCAACGCGCAGGCATTCCCCGTTGCCGCGAGGGGCAGAGCGTTTCGTGTAGATATTGGTGATCTCCCGGCCGACCATCATCGCAATGAGATCTCCCTCGGTGCATTCGGAAGTATTGCGCACACCGACATAGCGGCCGTCTCTCATCACGATCACCCGGTCGCTCATTTTGAATACCTCGGAGAGCTTGTGGGTGATGTAGAGGAAGGACATGCCCTGTGAGCGAAGGGCGCGGATGTTTTCCAGCAGATAGGCAGTTTCGGTTTCGGTCAGTGATGAGGTCGGCTCGTCCAGGATGAGAAGCTTGGGATTCGTGGACATCGCCTTGAGAAACTCCAGGATCTGCTGATCCCCCTTGTAGAGCCGCTTGACCACCTGCCGTGGATCCATTGACACGTTGAACCGCTTCAGGAAGTCTGCGGTCTCGGCATACAGCTTCTTCCACTTGATTCCGTTGAGCGCTCCGGTGGGCTGGCGGTTGGCGAAGATGTTTTCCGCTATGGAGAGTCCGCCGATAAGGGAGAGCTCCTGGAACATCATGGCTATGCCGGAGTGGATTGCGTCCAGCGAGGAGGCAAAGGACACTTCCCGGCCTTCGAGAACTATCCTCCCGCTGTCGGGACGGATGGCGCCGCCCAGGAGTTGGCTCAGCGTGGACTTGCCGGCCCCATTCTCCCCAATGAGCGCCAGGATTTCCCCCTTGCGCAGGGAAAAGCTCACGTCGGCCACGGCCAGCACTCCGGGGAAGCTCTTCTTCAAGTTCTCTACGGACAGCAGGTCGCCCATGCAAGCTCCCGTGCCCGGAAAAAGAAGGGAGGCGATTGACGCCCCTCCCCGATTTTCGCAGGGCGTGATTTCGGCGTTCATCTTTCTGAAACGCCATTTCATTTCAAGCTATCTGAACATCCCGCCTTTGTCAACGTAAAGTGAAAACGGGCCTTCAAACCTTCAGTTGACAGCATCCTGCGGCCTGGTGGTAGAATCCGGCACCGTCAAGCAAGAAAAAGGATTCCCGGCCAGGAGGTGAGCGAATGAAGCCTGTCGTTTGGGGCGTAATGTCCATTTCAAGTCATTATGTGGGCAGGGTGCATACGAACGCACGCAAATCTCCCCTCATCGAGATAAGAGGCATTGCGTCACGATCCCGGGAAAAGGCCCGGAAGGCCGCGGCGGAGCTGGGTATTCCCAAGGCCTATGGCTCGTATGAGGAGCTGCTGGCGGACAGGGAAATCGAGGCCGTGTACATCCCCCTTCCCAACCATCTCCATGCGGAGTGGGTGAAGAAGGCGGCGGACGCGGGCAAACACGTGCTCTGTGAGAAGCCTTTCGCCCTGAACGCCGCGGAGGCCGAGGAGGCCATGCGCTACGCGGAGAGCAAGGGAGTGCTCGTGATGGAAGGCCTCATGTACCGTTTTCACCCCCAATGGGAAAGGGTCGTGGAAATCGTTCGGACCGGAGAGCTGGGGGAGATCCATGCCGTCCACTCCTTCTTCTCCTACATGATCCCGGATCCCGCCAATATCCGCAACATCCTCGATGTGGGAGGGGGCGGATTGAGGGACATCGGGGGATACGCGGTCTCCTGCTCCCGGCTTCTCCTGGACGCCGAGCCCGCCCGGGTGATGAGCCTGGTGCATCGAGATGCCAATCTGCGCACCGACATTCTTTCAACGGCGGTCATGGACTTCGGCAAAGCCCGCGCGGTGTTCACCGTCGCCACGCAGTCCCAGGCCTGGCAACGGGTGGATGCAATCGGTTCCGGCGGCCAGCTTTCCGTTCTCATCCCGTTCAATCCGCACCCCGACGTTTCGGCCGAGATCACCGTCATCAACTGGCTGGGCGCGCGGACCATCACGCTTCCTGTCAGTGATCAGTACGCGCTTCTGCTCGAGGCCTTCTCCCGCGCCGTGCGCGCAGGGGGGCCGGTCCCCCTGCCTCCGCGTGATGCAGTCAAAAACCTTAAAGTGACTGACGCCCTGTTCAGGTCGGAGAAGTCCGGAGGCTGGGAGACGGTGGCGTGAAGCCGCGGCGGAAGATCCGCCGGCGCGTCCCGGCGCGTCATTCTTTTCCAAGGAGGAATCTATGAACGCAATCCTGGAGCGACTGGGTCAGATCGGAATCATCCCGGTGGTCAAGATCGAGAGGGCATCCGACGCGGTGAGCCTGGGCAAGGCCCTCCTTGCGGGGGACTTGCCGGTGGCAGAGATCACCTTCCGCACCCCCGCGGCGGAGGATGCGATCAGCAGCCTGGCCGAGGAGCTGCCCGCGCTGCTGGTCGGTGCCGGGACCGTGCTTACGGTTGAACAGGTGAAGAAGGCGCTCGGCGCCGGGGCGAAGTTCATTGTCTCCCCCGGGTTCAATCCCCGGGTCGTTGAATACTGCATCGAGCACGAAGTGCCGGTGACCCCGGGGATTTCCTCCCCCTCGGACATCGAAATGGCCCTGGAGCGGGGGCTGGAAGTCCTGAAGTTCTTCCCCGCCGGCGCTTCAGGCGGACTGGAGTTCCTGAAGGCCATTGCCGCTCCGTACAGCGGCGTGCAGTTCATCCCGACCGGCGGAGTGGAGCCGTCAAATCTGAAGGAGTACCTGTCCTTCAACCGCGTCCATGCCGTTGGCGGGACATGGATCGCCCGGGAAGGTGCGATTTCGGCGGGCAGGTTCGAAGAGATCACCCGACTGGCCCGGGAAGCAATTGCCGCGGCAATGAGCTTCGAGGTCGTTCACCTCGGCCTCAACGAGTCGAGCCCGGAGAAAGCCATGGCACAGGCCGAATCTTTCTCGAGCCTCTTCTCCTTCCCCGTCAAAGATGGGAACAGCTCTGTCTTTCCCGGTGCCGGCCTTGAGATCATGAAGAGCCCCTACCTTGGCGCTCATGGCCACATCGCAATCTCCACCCTCAGCATCCCCCGGGCCATCGCCTATCTGGCGGGGAAGGGCGTAGGCGTCCGGCCGGAAACGGCGAAGCAAAAGGACGGAAGGACAGTGGCGGTCTACCTGGACAGGGAGTTCTGTGGGTTCGCTGTCCACCTCCTGCAGAAATAGGAGGATGGTCCCCCGAACACGGTCGGCGACGCGTGCGTAAGCGAGCTACGGCTCCACGGCGTCGGAGGAGCAGTGAAGGCGGCGAAATCGCCGGTCAGCGGGGAACGGCGTGCGGCCCAAGCAAGGTCATGCGCTCATGGTCCACAAACCTGTGGGGCAGCGGCCGGCGAGGATCGATTCGCCCGGGTGTTTCGCTGAGGACACGCCACTCCTCCCAGCGCACATCAGGGAACAGCGTTTCACCCGGCACTTCCGCATCGATCAGCGTGAGGTACATCAGGTCGGCCCGAGGCAGGAAAAGCGCGTAGATCGCGGCGCCGTCCGGGGTGGGCCATGACCGCCATTGCCGGCCGTAGACGGGACCCAGCTCGCCCTGCGCGTCCGCCCACTCGTCCCAGATATGGACACCCGCGTCCTGCAGCGTGCGCACGTTCGTCTCCCCGCAAAGTTTAGGTCTGCTCCGCGAACTCATTGCAACTCCGGTTGCCTGGAGCAATCTACGTTGCAGGGGTATGCAAGCTGACAGCTCGGCAACTATAGGACCAATTCTTTCAGCCAGAAAGAAATAGCGCAACCACCTCTCCTGGCATAGATCTTGCTGTCTTAGAGCATGTGGTTCAACGGAAGGCTCCTTCGGGAGGCAATATGAAAAAGATCTCCTGCACCGGTGCAGCGGGAACCGATAAGGCAAGATTGCAAAGTCGGGGTTCACCATGAAAATCCTTCTGATCAAGCCTCCCCTCAATCGGAACATTTTCGCTCCCTCGCGGGGCGAGCCCTTGGAGCTGGAATATCTTGCCGCGGCCGTGCCGGACCATTCAGTCGAGATCCTGGACATGAGAATCGACCATAACCTTCAGGCCAAACTGGAGAAGTTCAGGCCGCGCCTGGTAGGAGTGACGGCCTATACCTGCGATGTCCCCGTGGCCCAAGAGGTGATCCGAGAGGTCAAGAAGTTTGACAGCAGCATAGTAACCGCCGTCGGAGGAAATCACGCGACGTTTCTTCCTGTCGATTTTGCCGAGCCATCCGTCGATGCCGTTTTCCTGGGGATGGCGGACATCACCTTCAGAGATTTTGTCAGCCGGCTCGAAGAGGGAAAAGATGTGTCGGAAGTCCACAATCTGGCGCTGGTCCGGAACGGCAGGCTGGAGTTTACAGAACCAGAATCATTCGAAGTGGATCTCGACCGCATTCCCTTTCCGGCACGGCATCTGACGGCCAAATACAGAGGAAAATACCGGGACCTGACCTGGAGCCGGACCGCCCAGGTGCTGTCAAGCCGGGGCTGCCCCTTCCGGTGCACCTTTTGTGCGTGCTGGAAAATCATGAACGGCAAATACCTCACCCGCAGCCCGGAGTCGATTGTCGAAGAGCTGGCTTCTCTCGGTGAGGATATCGATTCCGTCCAATTCGCCGACGACAACACACTGCACAATGTTGAGCGAGCCCGGCGTCTGGCTCGGCTCATCAAGGAAAGAAAAATCAGGAAAAAGCTGTCCATGTACGCTCGGGCCGATACCATCGTTAAGCATCCGGACCTCATTGAAGCTCTGAAAGAAGCGGGTCTGGCATATTTGACTGTTGGAGTCGAGTCATTCCGGGAAGAAGAACTCTCGGAGCTCAATAAGCGGACTTCGGTCGAGATGAACAACGAAGCGATTCGGATTCTTCGGAGGCTGGGGATCGGCAACGCCGCCAATTTTATTGTCAACCCGGATTATGAGGAGGCTGATTTTCAGGCGCTCTTCCGTTATGTCTGCGAGAGCGAGCTCTTTCAGCCGATCTTCACCGTCTTGACGCCTCTTCCGGGGACGGACCTGTACCAAAACACATATGACCGTCTGGCGATCAAGGATTACGCCTACTTCGACTTTGTCCATTCTGTGCTGCCCACCCGGCTCAGCCGCAAAGACTTTTATGAGCAATTTATGCGGCTGTACTTCAAGTCTTATTCGTTTCGCCGCTATTTCCGTTCGCTGTTCAGTGATCTCCTGTCCAAGCTGAAGAAAAGCGGGGAATTACCTCTTGGAAGAGTGGACCGGCTTTCCTTCCTCAAGCTTTGTATCGTTCATCTTGTGGGGTATCCTCTGGCATTCAAGATGAGAAATATCTATAAGTCTGAGCCGCTGGTGGGAGAGATGCCAATCCAGTAAAGAAGGTTCTCCTTTTTCTTGCATCTCCGCAGGGGGCTCTATTCGAGACGCGTGCGGAAGCGCAGCACGCTCGCGATGAGGAGCACTCGCTGCCCGAAGCGCCGTCGCAGTCGGTGAAGATCACGTCGATGCCACGGCGGCGCGCTCGCGCCGCAGGCGCACCCTCTCGGCCACGAACCCGCGGATGCCCGTGAGGGAGAAGGCGAACAGCAGCACGATGCCGATCACCACTCGCTGCATGTAGGAATCGACGTGGAACATGTTCATGGCCGTGTTCAGCGAGGCGAAGAAGATCGACGCGACGAAGGTGTTGACGACGCTGCCCTTGCCGCCGGAGAGGCTCGTGCCCCCGAGCACCACCGCGGCGATGACGTCGAACTCGTAGCCGACTTTCATGCCGGAATTGGCCGACCACATACGCGAGGAGATGAGCATGGCCGCCACGCCCGTGAACGCGCCGACCAGCGTGAAGATGAGCATGCGCATGCGCGCGATGCGTACCCCCGAGATCTGGCTTGCACGCACCGAGTTGCCGATGGCGAGCGCCGCGCGACCGAATGGGGTGCGGCGGAGAACGTAGGTGCCCACCACGACGAGCACGACGAAGAACAGGAAGGGGGTAGGGATCCCCGCGACGCTCCCGTTGCCCATGTCGGTGAACCAGGGCTCCTGGAACTCGACCGGCTTGCCGGTGGTCACGATGTAGGCCACCGCGCGGTAGATGTAGTACATCGCGAGGGTCGCGATAAAGGCGGGGATACGCAGCCGCGAGACCAGGACCCCGTTGAACACCCCGCAGGCGGCACCGAGGAGGGTCACCGCGAGGATGCCGGGCACCAGGCCCGTCCTGCCGACCATGGCGACCATCGCAATCCCCAGCAGGGAGAGCATCGAGCCAACGGAAAGGTCGAAATCGCCCGTGATGATGCAGAAGGTCATACCGATGGCCGCGACGCCGACGAAGGATGATTCGCGCAGGATGCTCAGGTAGGTGGAGATGTCGCGGAACATGGGGTTGGTGGCGGCGCAGACCGCCCAGAAGATCAGCAGTGCGAAGAGGATCCCGCGCTCGCGGGCGTTGAACCACGCCAGCAGGGCCGCGCGCGCCGGGACGTTCAGTTTCATTTACGACCTCCTCTCCCGGATGAGCCGGCCCACGGAATCGGCGGTAAGGGCGAGGATGAAGATGAGGCCTTTGGCCAGCCGCTGGTACTGGTCGGGCAGGCCCAGGAGGTTGAGCCCGTTGGCGATGATCGTCAGCAGGAGCGCGGCCACGAGGGTGCCCCAGATGTTCCCCCGCCCGCCGGAAAGGCTCGTGCCCCCCAGGATGGTGGCGGTGATGGCCTCCAGCTCGAATCCCTGCCCCACCCGCCCGTTGCCAGTGAGCAGCTGGGAGGTGAGCAGCGTACCCGACAGCACCGCGGTGACGGAGGTGACGACGAAAATGGCGATCAGCGTCCGGTCCACCGGGATGCCCGAGACGCGGGAGGCGGTGATATTCGAGCCGATGCTGCGCACCTGCACGCCGAAGGGCGTCCAGCGGTAGACCGCGAAGGCCAGGAGAAAGACGCACGCGGTCAGCACGATGGGGACCGGCACCCCGAGGATGTCGCCTCCCGTGAAGACCTTGATGTCGAGGTAGGAGTACAGCGTCGCGTCGTGGCCCTGGGTGTAGATCAGCGCCAGGCCGCGGTAGATGATCATGGTGGACAGGGTGGCCACGAAGGTCTGGATCTGGAACTTCGTGATGATGATGCCGTTCACCGCGCCCAGGAGCGTCCCGACAGCGAGGGCGATCGCGAAGGAGCCCCACAGCCCCAGCTCCGGGATGAGCTTGCCCAGCACGCATGTCGTAATGGCGAGCGTGGACCCGATGGAAAGGTCGAACCCGCCACCGGTGATGGCGAAGGTCATGCCGGCGGCCGCGATGGCTACCGTGGCCGCGTTGGTGAGCACGTTGATGATGTTTGCCCCGGAAAGGATGTTGGGGGTGAGGATGGCGAACACGCCCAGCGTGACCGCCGCCACAAGATAGATGAAGTACCGTTCCCAGATCCTGCCGAGCATCTACGGCTCCCCGCGGGTGAGCTGCCGGCTCCCCGTCGCGCACTGCATGATGGTGTTCTCCTCGATGTCCGCCCCCCGAGCTCCCCCGTGATGCGCCCCTGCCAGACCACGAGGACACGGCTGGACACCGCGATGAGCTCCGGGCAGGTCCGATGAGACGATGACCAGCGCAATTCCCTTGCGGGAGAGCTCGCCCAGCAGCTGGTAGATCTCCGCCTTGGCCCCCACGTCAATGCCGCGGGTCGGCTCCAGCAGCAGCAGGATCCCGCACTCGGCGGCGAGGGCGCGGGAAAGCACGATCTTCTGCTGGTTGCCGCCGCTCAGGTACATCACCTGCTGGCTCTCAGAGGCGAAACGGAGGTTCAGGAAGCGCGTGTACTCGGCGAGCAGGGCGCGCTCCCTGCGGATGTCGATGTAGGCGCCCGCCGCGCGCGTCAGCCTGCGGATGACGTTGAGGCTCACGTTCTCCTTGACCGACATGAGGGGGAAGATCCCCGAGTCCTTGCGGTCCTCGGTGACGAACCCGATGCCCAGGCGGATGGCGTCCTGCGGGTTAGCGATCCGAACCGGTCTGCCGCCCACGCGGATCTCACCCGAGTCGCAGGGCACCAGCCCGTAGAGGGCCTTCAGCAGCTCCTCGCGCCCCGATCCCATGAGGCCGGCGATCCCGAGGATCTCGCCCTTGTTCACAGAGAAGCTCACGCGCTCGAACGCACCTTCACGGGTGAGCTCGTGGACGCTCAGCGCGGCTGCCGCGGGAAGTGCGCCCTCGGAGGCCGGCGCGTGCGGGTAGAAATGCGTCACGTCCCGGCCGACCATCATCCGCACCACCGCGTCCTGCGTAAGTCCGGACACCTCCTCGGTGGCGATGAAACGGCCGTCGCGCAGCACTGTCACCCGGTCGGCCACGTCGAAGATTTCTTTCAGCCGGTGGGAGATGTAGAGGATCGTCTTGCCCTGGGACTTGAGGGTGCGGATGATCTGGTAGAGCTTGTCCACCTCGGCACCGGCGAGCGCGGCCGTGGGTTCGTCCATGATGATGATGGAGGCGTCCAGGTGCAGCGCCTTGGCGATCTCCACCATCTGGCGGCGGGGGACGCTCAGGTTCTTCACCAGCGCGGAAGGGGAGAGATCGAGGGAAAGGCGGTCGATGAGCTCCCGGGTGCGCTCTCTGAGCGCCTTCATGCGCAGCAGCGGGAGGAACCGTCGCGTGGGCAGGTCGGCGACGAAGATGTTCTCCGCTACGGTGAGCTCGGGCATCAGGTTGAACTCCTGGTAGATCACGCTGATGCGGTGCGCGACGGCTTCCTGCACGGATCGCAGGTGCGCGACTGCGCCATCGATGACGATCTCCCCGCGGTCCGCCTGGTAGACCCCGCCCAGGATCTTCATCAGGGTGCTCTTGCCCGCGCCGTTCTCTCCCACGACGGCGTGCACCTCGCCCGCGTGGATCGAGAAGCTCACGTCGGAGAGCGCGGTGACGCCGGGGAACGTCTTGGTGATGGACCGAATCTCTATCGCGTCTGCCATAGGGGAGGGAAAGGATGGCGCCGCGGGCTGTGCCCGCGGCGCCGCGTGGTCTACTTCAGCGCCGCAAGGGCTTCCTCGACGTTGTCCTTCGTGATGAGCTTCACGGAGACGTAGATCTCTTTCTTGTCGTTGTCATCGAAGGTGAGCTTCTGGCCCTTGATGAGCTGGTCGGCGAGCACCGCAGTCTTCTTGCCCATGTCATAGGGAAGCTGCTGCACCGTGGCGACCATGGTCCCGGCCTTGATCGCGTCGAGGGCGACCTTGTCGGCGTTGAACCCGATGACCATGATGTTCTTGCGCTTCGCGTCGGCCACCGCCTGCGCGGCCGCGGCTGCCATGGGGTCGTTCTCCCCGAAGACGGCCACGATCTTGGGGTTGGAGGTGAGGATGTCCTTCATCACCGTGTAGCCCTCTTCAGCCTTGTCGTGACCGGTGAGCTCCTTCACCACCTTGAAGCCGGCCTTCTCCACCGTCGTCTTGAAGCCTTCGCCCCTGCGGATTGCGAACACGTGCGAGGGGTCGACCTTGATGATGGCGACTTCCATGGACGTGGTCTTGCCTTTGAGCTGGTCCACTGCGAACTGGCCCGCAATGGAGCCGCCCTCGTAGTTGTTGGAAACGACCAGGGCATCGTAGTTGGATCCGCCGCCGCCGATGTCGTCGATGACGACCGGGATCTTCTTCTTATGCGCGGCCTCGACGATCGGCCCCATGACCTCAGGCTTGATCGGCGACACGATCAGCGCCGCTACCCCCTGGTTGATCAGGTCCTGGCAGCCGGCGATCATCTGCGCCTCGTCGCCCTTCTGGTCGTGCAGGATGTATTTGTACCCCGCAGCCTCGGCGGCTTCCCTGGTTCCCTTCTCCATCTGCTGGAAGAAGCTGTACTGCATGTCGAAGACGGAGAAGCCAATCGTCTTCGGCTTCTTCTCGCCGGCGCAGCCGACGAGAGCGAGGCTCGCCACCAGCACCACACACAGCGCGAGCACGAGAGTTTTGCCGCTCTTCATCATTTTCCTCCTTAGAAAATAAATAAAAGAATAAATAAAAGAGACTTCGAACCCACAGTGAACGACCCGGGCCGGGCGTCGATGTACAAAATCGTTCTTCCCCGTGTACATTTCGCACAAGGAGCGTTGTGCCCACCGAGCCGTGAAGGCAGTATGCCCTGCAATGCCGTAATCAAGGCCGGTTTCTCAGGCTTCCCGGCGGGTATGTCCCTGATCGCCGTCATACGCGATCCACGGTAGCGGCGCAGCAGGTGTCTGCCCCGAGGCGGAATGTGGAGTGTCAATTGGGCGATGAAGTCCAGGCAAGAGAAGTGGCGCTCCTTGCCTTTGAAGTATCCCTTCTGTGCCGCCTTCCAGGTGAGGGTATCCCGGTCCTGATCCCAGTGGATGCGTGTCAGCGACAACGGAGCGCGCACGATGTACTGGCTCAAGGACCTGCGCGCGTTTTCGTCATAGATTCGTGTCCCGCTGTCGATGGAAAATCCGGAGTGACTCCCGTGCAGAAGTTTGCGTGCGAAGTCCGGATTCAACAGACCCTTGTCGAGGAACATCGCGATCACCCGGTGGCGCCACAGTTCCGTCAGGTCGGCGTTGGCGCCGAGGGGAATGAAGAAGAACCGGTCATGGCGGTCGAAACCGCCTTCCAGCACGATGGTGTGCCAGTGGGGGTGCCAGAGGGCGAACTCGCCGAAGGTCTGGAACTAGAGTTCATACTGCGCCTCGTTCAAACGGTTCATCATTTTCTCGTACAGCCGCCGTGTCATTCTTCTTTCTTCGCGCTCGCTCGTGAGCCTCTGTCGAAGGGTATCAGGATCCAGCGTGCACAGATAGAACTTCCTGGCGGGATGAAGTTTCGCTTCCAGTATTCCCTTCTTCGCCCACACGAATGCAGTATTGAGAGACACATCGAGTTTGCGCGCGATCTCGTTGATCGTCAGCAGGTTCTGCGCATGAAGACGATCGGTGAAACTTCTCAGGCCATGCTTGCGGCGGATGTTTCCAATGGAGGCGCAGCTGAACGCCATCCCCCGGGCGCTTCGGTGCCCTTCGGAGTTGAGCACAGCGGCAACACCGCTGTCATGGTAGCAGTCGAGCAAGGAGTCGATCCGATCGATCGTTTGCCTGCTGGTGGTAAACAGTTCGGGCGCCGGTAGCGGGGCATCCACCTGCATGGTTTCCGTTGCTCCGCCCCTGAATCGGACCTGCACGAGAATACGCCGGTCGGCTGCTTTCGTGACGGTGACATCCTCGATCAGATGCCGCACGATCCTCTTTTTGTCCTTGTGCGATGTGTTGGGATTGCTCCAGAGTCCCGGGAAGTCAGTTGCAAGTGCGATGATCTGTTTCTTCGCTTCCTCGCCCAGCAGGTGAGCGTCCGTTTCTTTTTGTCGTTGGTAGTCTTCCTGGGCTTCCTGCACTGCCCTGAGCTTCGTGTTCCAGTCCGCCTCCAGCGTATCCGCCACAAGCCTGTTATTCGGATCCACCTGCATGTAGCGTCTTCGGGCGGAGGTCGCCTCATATTCCAATCGTTGCAGATGTTGTCTTCGCATGAGGTCGATGGCATCACCACGTTGCCTGAGCTCGTGCTGGATCTGGAATGCCAGCTCCACCGACCACGGGAGTGAATGAGCGCAGTAACAGCTCGGCGACCGCTTGATCTATCGTTCTGCCGCTGACGGATTGGCAGGGGGACCCGCCGGAGTTCCGCGTCGAGTTCACAGCGGTAGCTTCCTTCGAGTCTCTGGAACCGTTTGCGGTAGTTCACCTGCATCCGTCGTCCGCACTTTCCGCACAGGATCAGCCCTTGCAGCAGAGCGGGTCCTTCCCGCGGGGGACCGCTTCGTCTGTCGGCTCCATAGGCTTGGGCGTTTCCTGCCATGATCTTTTGGTTTTCCTCCCACTGCTCAAAGGAGATGTAGGCGGCATGCGCATCACGAATGCATGCATGCCATTTCTCCGGGGGCAGGTGCGTGTACTTCGCCTTGCCCTCAGGTGTGTGCCGCGTCTTGATCCTGCCGTACGAGAAGACGCCGGCGTAGTGGGGATTGTGAAGCACCTGGATGGCACGCGTGTACAGCAGCGGGCCCCAGACCACCTCGCCTCGATGAGATCCCGTCAGGACCTTGCTGGGAAACAGGATCTGCTGCTCACGGAAACTCTGCAGCACCCCGCGGGCAGAGCGTTTCTTCTCGAAGGTGTCGAAGAAGGTTCGCATCACCTGCTGCACCTGGCGATCCGGGTCCAGAATCACTGCATCGTTGTCCGCATACCGGAACCCCACCGGCAGCGGTGTCTTCAGTTCTCCCCGTTTCGCCTTTGCCAGACGGCCACCCCACATGCGGGCCTTCAGGTAGTGAAGCTCCGCCTCGCTCATCGTGCCCTTCAGCCCCAGGACCAGCCGGTCGTTGAAGTCGTTGGGGTCATACACCCCGTCTTCATCCAGGATGAGGGTTTCACTCAAGGCGCAGATCTCCAGCAGCCGATGCCAGTCGGAAGAGTTGCGCGCCAGGCGGGAGACCTCGATGCCGATGACGATGCCCGCATGCCCCATGCCGACTTCGGCAACAAGCTTCTTGAACCCATCCCGGTTGGCCACCGTGGAGCCCGACTGTCCCAGGTCGCTGTCGATGGTGATGATGTTCTGCCGGGGCCACCCCAACGCGACGGCCCTGTCAGCCAACGCGTATTGCCGTTTGGTGCTCTCGGCGTGCTCGTAGACCTGCCGCACCGAGGACTGACGGACATACAGGTAGGCGTTGCGCTGGAGGTGGTCCGCGCGGATCTTCTTGCCGGGCTCCGTCACCATGAACTGGCCTCCTTCCAGGTATTGAGGGCCATGTCTGCCAGCAGCGCGACCATGGCCGATTCCACGCTTCGCGGCTGCACGCGCGGACAGCAGACCGGGTCTGGTGGCACACCCACGACCTTCATTTCCCCCACGGCGTGCAGCCATTCGTTCATTCCTTGGCTCACGAACACCAGGTGGGATTGGCTCTGGAGTCTGTCCCGGTCAGCTGCGGCGAGCACCTTCATTCGAAGTCCTTCGTACGCGTGATCAAGGTTTTCCCCTGCGCATTGTGGGTACGGTTCCTGGATGTTTTTTTTTACCCCGCAGGGCCCGTTCGATCGTGCGGGTGTGCACCTGCACCCCCAACTCCTCGGCAAGAAGCCCTTTGAGCTTCGCCGCGCTCAGTGCGGGCTGTTGTTCACGATGCTGCTGCAGGAACACGAGGACCTCCTTGGTGATCTTGGTGGGATGGGTAGGACCGCGTTTCTGGGGCATCAGACCCAGGACTCCCAGAGCTCTGAAAGGCATGCTGAATCCGGTAATAGGAGATGCGCGAGAAGCCGAAGGCGGCGGCGGAGCGCGACACCGACCAGCCGTCCTTGTGGACCCGGCGCACCATTTCGTATTTGACCTGCAGCAGGTCGCGCGGGTCGAAGAACGTGAGGGTCTGGAACAGCTCGTCGCTGACCGCGGAGGCTTTGGGGTAGAGCAGGTTCTGCTGTTTCAGTGCCCGGGACTTCTCGTCTGGCAGATGATGGATCTTCATGGTTCCCCTCCCGTGGATTGTAACTGTTATATTGCCGCATAGCATTGGAACTGTCAAGAGGGGGAATAGAATACCGCATAATACAAAGAAAAACGGCCATGTTTCATGACGCCTTGCCCATCGGGAGATGAAATGCGTCATAATGAAAGTAACATACGCGGCAGAATCACCATTACACCCCCCTCGGGCCATCCCGTGGTCGCTCCTCCGTGCTTTTCCAGACCGTCAACGAGCGAACAAGCTGCTGAAGGCTACTCAGATCCTTGGGATGGACAATCGAGCGCCCAGCGGATACCTCCAGGAACAGGTCCGGCGGCTCGAGAGTCGTCCATGAGATCGGTACCGTTCGTGCCGTGCCGTCTTCGTTGCGATAGGTCACCCGAGGCTCTCCCCAGCAGCGCTGGACGGAGATCAGCTCGAATTGCTTGCCGCATTCGGGATGAAACGGATGGGCGATCGTCACCGTGTCAACGAGTGACGAGTCATGACCGGGTGTAGTTGGTTGTCTAGGTCTGGTGGCTCGAGACCATGGCGCAGCGGATGGCCCTGCCGGCGGCCTGGCTGAAGAAGCGCGAGAGGATGTCGAAGAGCAGCCTGCCGATGTCGGCGAAGAGATCCCGGTCGTGACGGAGGAAGACGCGCAGGACCTTGGGAATCGTCCAGACGAACACTGTCGGTGGGGCAGGCGCAGCAGCAGGTCCTCGCTGAGGTACTCGCCGAGCAGGAGGGTTCGCTTCTGGGCGCACGAGGGGCAGAGGAGAAAACTCTTGCAGGAGAAGGGGCTCTCGCAGGTCTACGACCTACTGTCGTCTAAGGGGCAGACACCTCCTCGATTTCGGCCAGAAGCCCGAGAGCCGATGGGGTGAGCCCGTGTATGAGATGGAATGCGCCGTATGCGTACGGGCGACACCGACGGCATGCCTGCGCGGCGCTGGCAGCAGCACAAGACAGGTTCAGGATAATCCGTAGCGCGCCATCTTTTGCGCCAGGGTCTTGCGCGTCACAGCCAGATCTCGCGCGGTCTTCGACTTGTTGCCGCCATTGCGCGCCAGGCACTCCTGAATGGCCCGCCGCTCATAGTCCGCGGCCACCTCGCTTAGCCCCAGCTTCAGGGAGGAAATGCGCTCCCCGTGCGTAGGGGTGGCGGCGGCAGGGGCGGGCACCGTGTCGGGACCATGCGCCGCGGTGGGAGCACGCACGGCCGCTTGTGTGGAGCCGGCCTGCATGGCGGCAGGAGCGCGCGCGGCTCCGTGGCACGGCTCCCGGCCTGCCCGGCGCGATGAAGCTCTTTTCCCCGAGCAGCACGATCTGGTTCACCGTGTTCTCCAGCTCGCGCACGTTGCCCGGCCAGTCCCACGCCTCCAGCGCCGCCAGCGTCTCGCGGGCTGAGGCTGCACGCGCTCGCGCGTGTATCTCTCGCTGTACTTCTCCAGGAAGTGCTCGACGAGCGCGGGGATGTCGCCGCGGCGCTCGCGCAGAGGCGGGAGGTGCAGGGACACGACGTTGATGCGGTAGAAGAGGTCCTCGCGGAACCGCCCTTCCGCGGATGAGGCGCGGCAAGGTCCTTGTTCGTGGCCGCGATGATCCGCGCGTCCACGCTGATGCTCTTCGTCCCGCCCAGCCGCTCGAAGCGCGACTCCTCGATGACGCGCAGGAGCTTCGCCTGGGTGTCCAGGGACATGTCCCCGATCTCGTCGAGGAAGAGCGTGCCGCCGTCGGCGAGCTCGAACTTGCCCCGTCTTGCGCTCCACCGCGCCGGTGAAGGCGCCGCGCTCGTGCCCGAAGAGCTCGGAGAGGAGCAGGCTCTCGCTGAGGGCCGCGCAGTTGATGGAGATGAACGTGCCGTCCCTGCGCGCGCCCGTGAAGTGGATGTAGCGGGCAAGCACCTCCTTGCCGGTCCCGCTCTCCCCGGTGATGAGCACCGTGACGGGCGTGTCCTTCACCTTGTCCGCGGTGGCGAGCAGGGCGCGCACGGCCGGGTCGTCCGTGACGAACTGGTGGGGCAGGGAGCGGCAGCGCGAGCTCGTCGCGGAGGAACCGGTTCTCCGTCGCGAGCGCGCGCAGCTGCGAGGTTCCTGCGGACCGCGTCCAGGAGCCGGGCGTTGTCGATGGGCTTGAGGAAGTAGTCGGCGGCGCCGGCCTTCATGGAGGCGACGGCGTTGTCGATGCTGCCGAAACCCGTGATGACGATCACCACGATGTCCGGCTCGAGCCGCTTCAGCTCCTGCAGCAGGTCGATGCCGGATCTGCCCGCCGCGCAGGCGCACGTCCACGACGGCGACGTCCACGGGGAATCGCGGCCTGCCGCCGCGGCCGCCGCTTCAGCGTCCGCCGGCGCAGTGCACGGTGAACCCTTCCTTGCGGAACATGGTCATCGAGGCCGTGGCGGATTCCCTCCTCGTCGTCGACGATGAGGATCGACGCGCCCTTCATGCCGACGCTCCGTCCCGAGGCGGCCAGGCAGGGCAGGTGCAGGCGAGATGCGCGTGCCCCGGCCCTCCCTGCTCTTCACGTCGATGGAGCCGCGGTACTTGCTGACGATCCCGTAGACCACGGACAGCCCCAGGCCCGTGCCCTCGCCGTTGGCCTTGGTCGTGAAGAAGGGATCGAAGATCCGCGGGATGATCTCCTTGGGGATCCCGGCGCCCGTGTCGGCGACCGCCAGGGCGATCCACGCCGCTCCTGCCGCGAGCCGCGGTGCTGACGAGGATCCGCCCCGCGCCCGTGATCGCCTGGATGGAGTTGCGCAGGAGGTTGATCACCACCTGCTTCAGCTCGTCGGTGCTCACGACCGACGGCGGGAAGGCCGGGGGCCAGGCGCGTGTCGATGCGGATCCTGCTCCTCGCGCGCCCAGCGAATGGCCCATGAGGCCGACCACCTCCCGGACGACGCCGTTGACGTCGGAGCCCGGGCGCGTGCCCGGAGTCGGCGGAGGCGAAGTTCAGCAGCTCCTGCACGATCCGCGCGATCCGCCGGGTCTCCTGCTCGATCCATTTCAGCGACACGCGCCGCTCGGGGTTCGTCTCCTCGTCGATGAGGTTCTGCACGTTCGTGAGGATGGAGCCCAGCGGGTTGTTGATCTCGTGGGCCATGCCGGCGGAGAGCATGCTGATGGTGGAGAGCTTCTCCGCCTGGAAGATCTTCTCCTCCAGCTCGCGTCTTGGCGCTGATGTCGTCCGACCATGAACACGCAGCCCGAAGCCTCGCTGGAACCCGCCCTCGGCGCTGTAGAACGGGTACAGCCGGATCTCGTAGACCCTGCCCGTCGCGCGAGCGCTTGACATCTGCGAGTGGAACTCGCTCTCCCGCCGGAAGATCGGCGAAGATCTTCTCCACGACCGTCTCGTCGATGATGTCGATGTCGAGGTAGGTGAGCGGCGCCCCGATGGCCCGCGCGGCGTCCAGGCCGAAGGATCGAGGAAGGCAGTTGTTCGCCTTCTCCACCACGAGGTCGCTGTTGACGATCGCGATGCCCGGCGCGGATCGAGTTCACGATCTTTTCGTTGTATTCCTTCAGGAGCACGGTCTCGTGCAGGGCGTTGTGCATGGCGGCCCGGCTCTGCGCGAGCTCGCGCGCCATGTCGTTGAACCCCTCGGAAGAGCCGGCCGATCTCGTGCCCGCCGCGGGTGCGCACCTGCGTCTCCAGCGCGCCGTCGCGGATGCGCCCCATGGCGCCGAGGAGCTCGGCGATGGGGTGGGTGATGTTGCGGGAAAGGAAGAGGCTCAGGAGCGACGGTGAGCAGCGCCCCGGCCAGGGACACGAGGAGGATCGTCCGGTCGAGCAGGAGGAGCTTCTCGTCGTACGGGCTCGTTGGAGATGAACGTGCCGAGGAACAGCTCGTCGCCCTCCTGCTGGTGATCGAGCCTGCCCGAGCCTCTGGAAGGCGGCGTTGAAGCGGCCGCCGCCCATGCGCTGGTCGTAGAGCTCCCGGTAGGCGCTCTGCATGGCGCGGGGATCGAAGAAGGACAGGCGCCGATGTCCGGGGGGAGGGTCGAGGCGAGGAGCCGCGTGCCCTGGAGGAATGCGACCTGGGAGTTCCTGTTGCAGGGTGAGCTGCGCGCAGAACTCGGCGTCCACCCGCTTGATGAGGAACACGTCCGCGTGCCGCCCGCCGGGCAGGGCCAGCGTCGTCACCCCGACGAGGCAGAGGGTGCCCCGCGACGGTGATCAGCTCGATGTAGGGGTGCGTCCGCGCGTTGGCGAGCGTCTGCAGGTCGGCGAAGCGTCAGGCTCCCGGGCGAGGTCTGCGCGAAGCTGGACGATGCCGTCGCCCCGCGCGTCCTTCAGCGCCGAGCGCGTCCACCTTCGGTCACGAGGAGCAGCTCCCTGAGGGACGCTCCGCGGTCCCGCGCGACTGGCCGCGGCGAGCTGCGCGTCGTTCGCCGATCGGCGATGAGGCTGATCCAGATCTGGCGCTTCCAGGCGTTGAACCCGTCGTAGAGGATCGTCGCCTCGTCCTCCAGCTCCCGCTGGGCATCGGCCAGGTTCGCCCGGCGGGTGACATTGGTGATGAGGAGGATCGTGAGGACGGACTGGAAGGCGATGACGCCGATGAAGAAGAGGAGCGTCTTGCTGAAGAGCTTCATGCGCGCCGCTCGGCGCGTCGACCGGTCTCCGCCCCGACGATCAGGCTCACCACCTCGTCGGGGTTCGTCTGCTTCGGTGATCAGCTCCGCGACCTTCTCCCGCGGCGCATGATCACCATGCGGTCGGCGACCTGGAACACGTCGTGCATCTGGTGGCTGATGACGATGATCCCGATGCCCGTGGGACTTCAGGAGGTTGATCGTGGCGATGACCTTCTTCTGCTCCGCCACGCCGAGGGCCGCGGTCGGCTCGTCCATGATGAGGAACTTCGCGTCCCAGTAGATGGAGCGGGAGATCGCCACCGCCTGGCGCTGGCCGCCGGAGAGCGCCCGGATGCGGTTGCGCAGCGAGGGGATGAGGATGTCGAGCTTCTCCAGCACCTTGCGGCTCTCCGCCTGCATGTACGGGTGATCGAGCACGTTGAGGAAGCCCAGCGCCTTCTTCATCTTCTCCCGGCCGAGGAAGATGTTCGCCGGGGTGTTGAGGTTCTCCGCGAGCGCGAGGTCCTGGTAGATCGTCTCGATCCCCATGGCCAGGGCGTCCATGGGGGAGGCGATCTGCACCTCCTTGTCCCTGGAAGAGGATCGTTCCCTCGTCCGCCCGGTAGACGCCGGAGATCACCTTGATGAGCGTGGACTTCCCCGCGCCGTTGTCCCCCAGCAGGCCGACCACCTCGCCGGCGTTCACGCCCATGCTCACGTTGTTCACGGCCACCAGGCCGCCGAATCGCTTCGTGATGTTCCTGCACCTCCAGCACGTACCCCATCGCGCTAATCCTCCTTGTGGATCAGCTCGGGGAAGAACTGGTCGATCAGCACGGCGAAGATGAGGATGATCCCCACCGCGATGTACTTGTCGAAGGTCTGCACTCCCATCATCTTCAGCCCCATCTCCAGCACGGAGAGGATGAGCACCCCGAGGATCGTCCTCCACACGCGTCCCCGTGCCGCCGAAGAGGCTCGCGCCGCCGATGACCACGGCCACGACCGAGTCCAGCATGAAGGAGGAGCCCGCGTCCGCCTTGCCCGTGACGTACTCCAGCATGTAGATGATGCCCGACAGCGTGGCGAGGAACGAGGAGATCACGTAGACGACCACGAGGTGGCGCTTCGTGTTGATCCCGGCCCGGATCGCCGCGTCGATGTTCCCGCCGATGGCGTAGGTGTGCTGCCCGAACCGTGTCGCGCTTCAGCACGAACGCGGCCACGGCCACGACGAGGACGGTCACGACGACCATGGTCGGGAGGATCTCGATGACCGTGCGTGCCCCGGGCGACCTCGCGGCCGGAGTGAAGAACGACACCCCTGCCCGGGAACCAGGTACAGGAAGTACCCGTTGCCGATGACGTTGGCGAGGTTGGGCACGTTGATCGCCGCCGATCCCTGCGTGAGGAGGAGCGAGATCCCGTAGGTGATGCCCTGCACGGCGAAGGTGGCAAGGAACGGCGGCACCTTCAGCCGCGCGACCAGCAGGCCGTTCACGAGCCCGGGCAGGAGGCCGATGGCCAGGGTGATGAGGATGGCCAGCAGCAGGGCCAGTCCCGCGGGCGAAGCCCATGTCGGTGAAGCTGCCCGACGAGCTTCGCCGAGACGACGGTGGCGAAGCCCATGACGAACCCCACCGAGAGGTCGATGCCGCCCGTCACGATGACGAAGGTCTCCGCCGTGGCGAGGAGCGCGAGGGTCGTGCTGTAGAACAGCACGATCTGCACGCCGTTCAGGGTGAAGAAGCCGCCGCGCCAGCGAGCTGAAGAAGACCAGCTCGACGAGGAGGAACAGGACCGCCCAGCGCTGCCCGATGAATGATGTCAGCCCTGCTCGCCGCGTCATGTGCCGCTCCTTGGCCGCCTAGAACAGATCCGGGAAGAGCTGGTCGATGACGACCGCCACGATGAGGATGAGCCCGACCGCGATGTAGCGGTAGAAGGGCTCCACCCCGGAGAGGTTCAGGCCGTTCTCCAGCACCTTCAGGAGGATCACCCCGATGGCGGACGCCATGATCCTCCCCTTGCCGCCCATGAGGCTCGCCCCGCCGATGATCACCGCCGCGATGGCGAACAGCTCGAGCTGGGCGCCGAAGGTGGTGTAGTTGCCGTTCCCGCTCTGGAACAGGTCGACGATCCCCGCGAGCCCCGCGAGGAAGGCGGAGAGCGACGTAGACCAGCATGAGGTGCCGCTGCGTGTTGATCCCGGCGCGCACGGCGGCGTCCATGCTGCCGCCGATGGCGTACGTGTGCTGGCCGAACCGCGTGTTTTTCAGCAGGTGCCAGAGCACGACGAGGAAGACGAGGATGAGGAGGAACGAGACGGGGATGATGCGCACGCAGCTCCTTGATCTGGCGATGCGGCGATGCCCGCGGGCCGCGCGAAGAAGCTCCACGCTCCGGTTGCGGGATGGATGTACAGGAGGTACGCGTTGCCGATCTCCGTGAGGCCGGGCGGAAGGTACCCGATGGGAAATCCGCCGCAGATGTGGTAGGTGACCCCGATGGCGATGCCCTGCGTGCCCAGGGTTGCGATGAACGGCGGCACGCGGTAGCGCGCCACGAGGATGCCGGCGAGCCAGCCGCAGGCGAGGCTCGGCCGCGATGCCCACGCCGATGCCCGACGAGGATGCTGCGCGGCGGCCGACCAGTGCGCCGCGTAGAGGACCTGCATCGTGCTTGCGGCGGACACGGCGGAAAGCCCCATGACGAAGCCCACGGACAGGTCGATGCCGCCGGTGATGATGACGAAGGTCTCCGCGCAGGCGAGGAGGAGCGACGTGGTGGCGAGGTGGACGATGCTCTGGAAGTTGTTCAGCGCGAAGAAGTTCTTCCCGGTGAAGGAGAAGACGACGAGCGGAGAGCAGGAGAAAAAAACGCCCAGTTGCGCGCCAGCACGGCAGCGACGGGCGCCCGCGCCCTCCCGTTCCGTCACGACCACAGTCCTGTCACCCATGCGGGGTCACCTCTTCCTCGGCCGGATAGTACACCCACGATTGCAGCGCTCGCAATCGAATGCGCAGAGCGAGAAAGAAGGGCCGGCGTCGCGCTGACGCCGGCCCCTGGAAGACAGACCGCTACTTCTGTAGACGTACTGCTGCATGTCCGGGTTGTTCACGTTGTCCTTGGTGAAGAACTGGAACCCGGGGATGATCTTCTTCTGCGGGGCGGTCTTCTGGCTGAGGTACTTGTAGCCCGCGTCGACGCCGAGGGAGCCGATCTCGCCGGGAAGCTGCGCGAGCACGAGGTCGATGTCCCCGGCCTTCAGCGCGTCGATGAGGGTCTGGGTGGCGTCCCAGGAGGCGATCTTCACCGCGCCGGCGAGCCCGGCATTCTTGGCGGCCTGGGCGGCGCCCTGGGCGCTGAACACGTTGACGCCGAAGATGCCGACGATGTCAGGGTTCTTCTGCAGGGCCGCGGTCGTCAGCTCCATGGCCTTCTGCTGGTTGTCCATGCAGTAGTCCATGCCGACCAGCTTGATGTTGGGGAACTCCGCGATGCCTTCCTTGAAGCCATTGCCGCGGTCGATGACCGAGGAGGTGTCGGGGTTGGTGTTGCACCACGTACACCTTGCCCTTCTCCCCGATCAGCTTCGCCAGCTGCTCGGCCACCTGCTTGCCGCCCAGCTTGTTGTCCGTGCCGATGTAGGCGAGGGGGAAGCTGTAGTCGCTCGCCTTGGAGTAGTCCCCGTCGCCGAGGTAGGTGTCCACGGTGATGACGGGGATTCCCTTGTCGTAGATCTTCTTCAGGGGGGCGACGAGCGCCGTGGTCGACGTCGGGGCGATGAGCAGAAGGTCGATGCCGCCCTTCGCCATCAGGGCCTCGCAGGTTGGGGAGCTGCGCCTCGGGGCCCCACGTGGTGGGATAGTCGCCGACGACCACGTTCACGCCGAGCTCCTTCGCCTTGGCCTTGATGCCGCGTTCCATCGTGTAAGTAGAACGGATCAGCAATGCCGGGCATGAACCCGATCGTGAAGGTCTTCTTGGCCGTCGATTCCACCTGGGATCTGGCGAAGACCGGCGTCGTCGATCGGCGACCGCCAGCACGAGGGCGAACAGGACGATGAGCGATTTCTTCATACAAGCCTCCTGTTTGAATTGGAAAATGGTTAACAACCTCGACCTATAATGCAATCGCCGTGCCACGCGAGTCTCTGGAGACAAGGATTCTAATTCGATGTGGTACAGATATATGAATGCATGGCGATCGGTGCAGGCTGCCGGCCCCATCCGACATGGATAGTCTGCTATCCAGATGTGGATACCGGGGCATCCGCTTTTGACCGAAAGACCGGATCAGGCTTCAATCCGCGACGGCTTGACGATTTTGCTCCTCGAAATGATACGCGTGATTATAGCCCCCCGCGTCGTCGCAGGCCCTGATTCCGTCCCGATTCGATGCTCCTCCCGGCCTGCGGGGGGGGCGCGGACGCGATCCTCGCCACCCGGGGCGTGGTGAGCGCCGCGGCGGGGGAGTGGGACCGGACGCTCTCCGTGATCCTGCGCCTCACGGGCGGGTTCACGGTGCTGGGCGGGAAGTTCGAGGAGGAGGTCATCTCCAGCCCCGAGGCCGCCCTGGCCTTCGGGGCCGCGGGAGTCGCGGTCACGGTCAAGTTCGGCCACGAGCGCGAGGGGGAGTTCACCCGGCAGGCCTCCCTCGTCGCCGACGCCTGCGAGCGCTGGGGCCTCCCTTTGATGATCGAGGCCATGGCGAAGGGAAAGGACATGAAGTCCGGCGACCCGAAGGGGATCCTGCTCGCCGCCCGCGCCGCCCAGGAGATCGGGGCCGACTTCGTGAAGACCTACTACACCGGCGACCCCGAGAGCTTCCAGCAAGGTCGTGGAGGGCTGCCCCGTGCCCATCGTGATCCTCGGGGGCGAGAAGGCCGAGACGCTGGAGCAGGTGTTCACCGCTGGTGCACGCGTCGATCCAGGCCGGGGGGAAGGGCATCGCGATCGGCCGCAACATCTGGGAGCACGGGAAGACGCGGCGCATGGTGGAGGCGATGGTCGGTCTCGTCCACGAGGGGTGGACGGTGACGCAGGCCCTCGCCCACGTGGGTAGGGCCGCGGTCCCGGCGCTCGCGTTCGCGACGAACTTCCTCTGGGTCATGGTGATCGGGCTGCTCGGCCCGTCCCTGCCCGCCATCGTCGAGGACCTGGGCATCAGCTACGCGCAGGCCGGCCTCTTCTTCACCCTCCTGTCGCTCGGCTCGCTGTTCGGCACGAGCCTCGGCGCCTCGGCAGCGACCGGCTGCCGCGCAAGATGCTGTACGCCGGCTGCGCCCTGTGCCTCGCGCTCGGGCTCGGCGTGCTGGGCTTCATGCCGGGCTACGCCCTCGTCGCCCTGCTCGTGTTCCTGCTCAGCCTGGCGGGAAGCCCGCTGGGCTCGATCGGCCAGAGCATCATGCTGGGCATGGCGCCCGAGCGGCGGGAGCGGAACCTCTCCCGTTCACGACCTTCGGGGCCCTGGGAAGCTTCGTGGCGCCGATCCTCGTGTCGGCCAACTTCACGGCCGGGCTCGCCTGGCGATTGCCGTTCCTCGAGACCGCGGGGCTCGCCCTCGCGCTGTTCGTCGCGATCCTCGCCGTGCCGATCCCGGCGGCGGGAGCGCCGCGGAAGCGCGCGAAGGCGCTCGCGATGCTCGCCAACCGGCGCGTGCTGGCCACCGGCGTGATGATCTTCTTCTCCGTGGCGATCGACCTCGGGTTCGTGTACTGGCTGGCGGAGTACTTCGCCGCGGAGCTCGGCGTGAGCCTGCGCCTGTCGAGCTCGGTGGTCGGCGTGTACCTCATGGGCGTCATCTCGGGACGCCTGCTGATGCCGCTTGCGCTGAAGCGCCTGCGTCCCGAGGCGCTCCTGCGCCGCGAGCCTCGCCCTCGCCCTCGGGGGCATCCTCGCTCTTCATCCTGGTGCCGGGCCCGGGCGCGAAGGCGGCGCTGTGCGCCGCTGTACGGGCTCGGCGTCGGCCCGGTGTTTCCGCTGCTGATGGCCCGCGGCTCGCGGGAGTTCCCCGAGCAGTCCGGCGCGGTGACGGGCATCCTCTACGGGGGCATCTCGCTGGGGGGCATGGTGTTCCCCCTGCTCGTCGGCGCGCTCGCTGACTCGGTTCTGCGCCGTCTGCGCGGCCGCGGTCGGCGCCTCCTGGTCGCTGCGCTTGCTGCTGCTGCACGATCCTCGCGTTCTGCTCGCGCCTGAGCAGGCCGCCGGAAGCTGAAGGTGATCAATCCCTGGTGTACAGCCGCAGATCCGATCGAGAATTTGGCGGAGCGCGTTCGATAGGCGGGCTCAGCATCGGTGGGGTCGTTTCACCTTGAACGTTTTTCCACGCCCTCGCCGTTTTTATCCCTGCGTCAAATCCGCAACGGCCCGGAAAAACGATTTCGTCTTGGAATACTCCAAACCCGCGAGTTTCTCGCTGATGTACTTGATGTTTCCGTGAAACGAATCGTTCTCGAATATCTTCACGTAGACTCGAGCTTCCGCTTCTTCGCGAATGTGATTCTGCTGATGATCAGATCGAGGTGTCCGATGAACTCGAACGTCAGGCTGGAATCGATCAATTCCTTCATCTCGTCCCTGATCTTGATGAACAGCCGTGCGGCATCTTCCACCCGCTTGATGCCCGAAATGATGATGCACATGTTTTTTTCGATCATCTTGTCGTACAGGCCATTGATGAAATCGAAGAGATAACTGGAGGATTCGTAATCATTCTTGATGATGAAAAATGATGTGATCGATGCACGTATCGAGGTAGCTGTAGAACTGACTGCCTTGCTGGGGCAGTACACCCAGGAGAAAAATGTTCGAAAAGGAGTTTCCGAGCGTGATAAACTCTTCCCGGTTTTTCCCCTTCAGTTCCGCGATGCAGCCGCTCCCGCGAAATGCAGGGGATATCGAGATCCGTGTAGTAGTCGAAGAAGTCCGGCAAGGTCGATTTCCTGTCGGGTTTTGTTCGGCTTTCCGGAAAAACAGTTGTGGTTCGGTAAAACGTTGATGAGGAAGGGGTTTTCTTTTTTCAGCTTCTGATGATACACGAGGGACTCGAGAAAAACGTCCTTGTTCCTCAGGTTTTCATTGCCCGTCACCAGAAACACCTTCGATTGTCCCTGTGTCATGTGTTCCGGTCCCTAAACTTTCTTGAAGGACTCGATGAGGGCATTGATGTAGGTCAGATCCAGCTTGTTTCTCCCGAGGTCCCGCATGACAATGGAGGCGGAATTGAAGTTCATCTTCTCGCGGTATGGCCTGTCGCTCATCAGCGACTCGAACACGTCGACGACGGCGATGATCTTACCGAAGAGAGGGATCTGCTCGCCGAGCAATGCCTCGGGATAGCCCGTGCCGTCGTTTCGCTCGTGATGGAAAAGTATCGCATCCCCAATATCCCTGGGGAGATCGATGTTTTTCGACGAGAAGAATTGAATGCCCTTTTCGGGATGAAGTGAAATCTCATGTAATCGTCCCTGGCTCAATTTGGGCGATTTCCTCAATTCGCCGCAGAACTCCTCATCGAAGAGGAAAAACCCGAAGTCGTGCACAAGCCCCGCCTTGTACAGCGTATCAAGGCTTGGTTTCTCGAGGCCGATGATTGCCCCAATCCTTTTCGCATAGTTGGCCACGTTCAGGCAGTGGTTCTCCCGGCCGAGCTGTCTGTCGAGGGTTTCCGAGTATTTGGCCAGGAGCTTGATGTCCGACAGATCCTTCAGCTCGGGTATTTGTTCGCATCCCTTCCCTGCCTTCAAGCGATGCTTTTTCTTCGTCGATCTTCTGCTTTTCCGATTCGAGTACCTTATAGGCCAGAACATTGGACTTCTTCCGTAAATAGTCGTCTCCGGAAGTGAGGAAAGGAAAGAGAACGGCAGCACCTCGGAGTAGTCGGTGATATCTCCCGCCATCAGCTTCATTTCCACGATTTTGAGTATTTCGGTCTGGAGATCGTCGTGAAGGATATCGATATTCTCCCTCACCGTATCCCAGTTGAGGTTCCCCGTCCTCATCTGGGAGTGCATGTTTTTCAGCTTTTCGTATTTCAGGAGGTCCCGGTACATCGCGTCGGAAACATCCTCCGCGGGTTCGACCAGTTCCGCTTCTCCCTGATCGCCGCCGTCGGATCCTATGAGGAACGCGGGCCGGTTTCTTCCTGGATCCTGTAGGGCTGAGTTTGGTCCTGTGGAAGGCCTTGTAGTATCCCGGTTGCGCCGCCGCGTAGCCCGGCGCGGCCGCTCTCGCTCTCTTCTTCTGGGCTCTTGCCAGCAGGAGATGATGAGCAGGATGATGATGATGAGCCCCAGGGAGGAACCCCCGGCGAGCAGAATGACGGTCAGGGGAGAAGCGCTCCTTGTTTTCGATATCCATCCTGTACTGCTTCATCACATCGACGAAGCGCAGAAAGGTCGGAGTCTTTTCGTCGGTGTTCTTCTGGGCAAGCATCTGCTGGTACATGAACAGGAGGTCGGTTATATCCTGGGAACTCTTCGTCATGCCCGTCTCATCGCCCGGGGTCGTCATTACCTTTCTCGAAATCGCTCTTCATCTTCGCGATGAGCTGTTTCTGCCTTTCCAGCTCTTCCTGCAGCGCCTTTTCTGTTTGGGTTTCCTGGGGACTGGCGGTTCCCTTTTCCGGTGTCTCCGTTTTGCTAATCGCCGTGAGGGCTTGTTCCGCTTCGTCGAGCTGTTTGTTGATTTCCTCCTGCGGCGGTTGTGCGGGCGTGCGGCAACCGGCTGAGGGGCGGGTTCCTGCGCGGCGGCGGCCTTCGCATACTCCGCCTGGGTCGTGCCGTTCTTCAGGCCTTCGTACATGGCCTTTATTGCCGCGTTATTTGGCCAGAGCTTGTACGCCTTTGTGTAAGCCTCCAGGGCCTGGTCGAAAGACTGGGCGCGACGAGCTGCTTGCCCTTGCTCTCAAGGCTTTCCGCAAGGAGTTTCTGGGCCTTGAAGTTCCGGTTATCAAGCTCGAATGCCTTGTCCAGAAGGGCTATGGCGCCGTCGAGGTCGCCGCTGTCGTATTTCGCCTTGCCCTCTTCATAGTATTTCTTGGAGTCCTCCTTGTCGTCCGCAAACGAAACCGCGGGCAGCACCAGGAGGAACGCAAGACAGAAGAGCAAGCGATGAAACATGCTTGACCGCATTGTTGTGTGAGCTCCTTTGCACCGGATGCGCTTCGGGATGACAGCGGGGAAGGCCATCACAGATTCACTTTCGTGATATCAAATGCGTACCGCGCATTGAAGACCGGTTGCGGTTGTTTGCGCCCAGGCTGTGGGGAAAGTAAGGGCATCATCGACCTGAAGTTTTTCATAAGAGTCTGTCACGGTCGGGGTGAGCCCGCAGAAGACGTAGATGTATGTCACCATAGGTCTCCGCCTGCGCATACGCCCGTGCGACGTTGAGAGGTCGTGTGAGCATTGGCACGATGTCCAGGGTCGCATTCGGAAGTTTCAGATAGTAGCAGGATTGGACCGCGGTCAGGTCTCCTCCCGTTGACGCGTTTTTCAAGGGCTCATACGATGTGCCGGAATCGGTGCAGCCGCCCATGATGAAAAACGCGAAGAGGTCGGTATTCCCCGACAAGGCCTTATGAATAGAGAACGCCCGCAGGGGCGGCCCGTACCGGAACTATGTCCGCGTCATCGATCTGCCGGGAATAATTCCCATAGATGTTGTGGACATAGACATACCTGTAGAAACTCGACTGGTTCGAGTACTGTCCAACTCCATAAATGAGGTTCCCTGAAAAAGCGCCGCTGCAGAAGTTCATGAAGCTCAGCGAAAGCCTCGGCACCTCGCCTTCGTCGACAATCCAGTTGTACGAGATGGGATCGAAGCGATGATTGAAATCCACCATCGCTGCCCAGGGCCACGGGGAAAGGCTCGTGGAGCCGCCGAACACGTAGATCTTGTCGTCCACGTTTTCCGCGCGCATCGAATACCGGGGGAAGGGCATGCTTGTCGCGGTCGTCCAGACGTTTGAAGGCCACGTGGGAGAAAGAACATCGAGGACGTCGACGGTCGACACGAGGGCCCTGGCGGAGTCCGACCCTCCAAAGACGAATATCTTGCCGTGCGCGGAAGCAACGGCACAGGAGTACCGGGGAACGGGCAGCGTGGTGATGTCGTTGTATACCGTGTCCGTGAGGGGATCGAAGGCATCGACAGCGGCGACGAGATTGTTGAAGGGGTCCGTCGTGGAAGAAGATCCGCCGATGAGGTAGAAGCATCTCTTTCGGATCGTTTCCGTGAATGCTGCCACCGATTTGACCGCCCTTGCGGGGTATTGGGAATACTCGCCAGATGTGTTGACGCTGTAGATGGCGTAATAGTACGTCGTGCCCACGATGACGTCGGTATCGGTGTAGGAAGTTCCCGCATCGTTATACACGGTGGTCGCACCCGCATCGTCGTGACGAGTCGGGAAAACCGCCGGTCTTTCTCAGGATGATCACATTGCTGAAATCAGGGTTTGCCGGATTTGTCCATGAAAGCGCCACCTGCGCATCCCCCACGGTGGAAATGAAATTGGACACGGGGTCCGGGCGGGGAGTTTTTTCCAGTGCCAAATTGAGGACGTCGGAGCAGGAACACAGCAGCAGGAGACACGCGGCGCCTATGGCCAGAAACATCTTTGTTTTCACCTGCATGCACTCCTAGTCATTCACCCGCGTGATGCCGAAACCGTAGCGGGCGGTCTGCAGCACGTCGACGCCCGTGCTCGTCCATTCGCCATTGTACAGGTCGCCGTTTTTCACATCCAGTCGTTCGATGAGGGTCGATGCGGCGGGTCGGCCCACCGGCAAGCCCCCCGAACAAATAGATGTAATCACCATAGTATTCGCAGCCCGCGTAGGCCCTGTTGGTGAAGTTTTCTATACCGTACCCGCCGGGAGAAGGCGGCATGACCCTGTAGCCGGCAGGAGCCCCACCCGTGGGATTGGGCATATAAGCCGCGTAGACTTGATAATTACCTGCCAGGGTGAGACGATGCGGCAGGCAATGCGGTCTGGGTATTCCGATGAGCTTCCGCCCATGGTAAAGAAAATGGCCAACTCGCTTCCGTCGCTGAAATCCTTGTAGTAGAAAGCCTGCGTGCACCCCAAGTAATAGAGCAGCCCGCCCAGCGCGACGGACTGGTTCGTGAACAGGTTTCTGTACTGCCCGTTATTCGTCCAGCTTCCTGCCGCGTTGACCCCGCCGAAGTAGTAGAGCATGCTCCTGAAGGCAACTCCATTGAACGCACACCGGGCGCTCAGCAGATCGGCACAGATGCTGGTGTTATATGCCCAGGAATCCCCGGCGATGTCATAGATGTAGTTTGTTGCTTGAACCCCTGCTGTAGTAATCTGGTTGGAGCCGCCGAGACAATAGATCCTTCCATTATACGGAACGGCAACGAGCCCGCATCGAGCCGGGGTCATGTCCGTTCCCGAGGTCCATATCAATGTCGCGATATCGAGAATGTCGACCTTATTGCTGACTCCTACATCGTCTTTGCCGCCGAACACGTAGATCTTGCCATTCACCGACGCAACCGCACAAAACACCCTTGGATTGGGAAGTGTCGTGACATTGACGGTGAGCTGCTGGGTAAGGGGATCGTACATGTCGACGCCCGCGACAAGGTTGGTCGTGGGAGCGGCGATAGGAGCTCGAGCCGCCGATCAGGAAGAAGGAGCGCTTTCGTATATCGAGCGCTGTCTCCGTGACCTGCCGGGATCCAAAAACCCCCGCCTCCGAGTAGCTGGCGCCGGATTTCACATATATCCCGTAGTAGTACGTGATGCCTGGCGCGAGCCGCGAGTCCCTGTATCTGATGCCCGTGCCTTCGTAGAGAAGCGCGGCGTCCGCATCATTCCATCCTGCAGGGAATCCGTCGGTTTTCCGCAGGAGCCGTACGCCTGAGAAATCGCCCGAGAGAGGATTCGTCCACGTCATCAGGTTTTCTCTGTTGTCGTTTCCCTGCTGGACGCTGAAATCCGCTACGAGCATGGCGGATTCGGGAGTTTCCCCTATGTCAGCCGCGATCCTCAAGAGATCGGAACAGGAAGACAAAAAAAACAGGGTCAGTGCAATGATTGCGAAAGGATGCTTTCTCACGATCCCTCCTCGTCCTTGCTTAGAACTTCGCTTCCAGCAAAAGTCCTGCTGATTGGGCAAGGACATGGGTGGACGATTGGATGACGATCGATGTTTTCCCCGCAACCCCTATCGAAAACGTCTCCGTGATCGCGTATTTCAAGCCGTATTCCGCGACCGTGCACATGCCAACGGCAGCCGTGGTCCTCGCCTCCGCCTTTTCGGTGAGAATGATCGCGCAGGCGCCGAGGCCGAATTTGAAATGCCAGTACAAGCGAGTCAGCAGATTCTTCGGGTCCATGGATTCGACGAAGGGGCGTTCGTATTTCAAGGTAATATTCGCGGGGATGAGGAAGAGGGATTCGTTCGTACTGTCGAACTGGGGCGAAAGCATGAGGAAGTCGCCGCTCACACCGATCCACAGGTTCTTGAGGAGGCTGATTTCGAAGAAAAGCTCGCCGCTCCAGAATGTGTTGTACGATGAAGCGAAGCCGCCGAGCACCCTGGAGTAGGCGGGCAGAAGACCGACGTGGAACTGAATGGCGTCCGCCTTTTTCACGAACATGTATTTCGGGTTTCGGATTTCCTTGATCTTGGTTTTCTCGATCGTATTGAGTCCCGCGGTCGTGCCGATCGTGTAGAACTCGGCATCCTGTTCCACGATCTGGCCTTTGATGATCGTGTCGTCCTTCAGCACGATCTCCATCTCGTCCTCGCTGTCTTCAAAAGAAACCCTCTTGACGTCCGCCGCGTTGATTTCCACGCGATTGTCGTAGAGCAGGACAACCACCTTTTCGGCGTTCATGAGAACAAAGGTGCAGGAATACACATCTCCCGAGTTGAGCAGCACCTGCTCGATGCCATAGGAGTTCACGAGCACGGCAGCGAACAGAACGAACGCTACGAATAATTTTCTTCTCATTTGTGCCACTCCCTGCCACAAAGCTTCTGAGGTAGGATAATTACCCACAATTATAGGTTGAAAGCGACTCGAATTGCAAGTTTCAATGCAGGACTCCAGAAGTTCCCCAGCCGCGTCGAGGACAGGAAGCCGGACACCTTGGCATGACCCTTCGGGGGGAGGAACACGGGGCGGGCTGACATGGAGGCAGAGGCCCCGCCCGGGCCTACGGGCCAGTTCGACGAGAAAGGAACGTGCTTTCGCTTCAAACCAGGAAGAACCCCGCGCTCAGTCGTCGGGGGAATCCCCCACGAGAAAGCCATCCGAGATGCGTTTGAAGGACTCTTCGGTCCGTTGTCGGATGGCGATCAGCACATCAAAAAATGCCACCGCGGTACAGCAAGGCCGCAGGAGCGCGTAGAACCGCGTCGGACATTTGAAATGGCGGCTCGAGACCATGGCGGAGCGGATGGCCCTTCCCGCTGCCTGGCTGAAGAAGCGCGAGAGGGTGTCGAAGAGCATCCCGCCGATGTCGGCGAAGACGGCCCGGTCGAAGCCGCACTCAGGGCACCGGAGGCGGGTGATGCCCTGGCTCCAGTCACCGCAGAGGCGGAACGCGGAGGCGGCGCACGTGATGAGCGGGAGGCGGAACCTGCCGAAGGAGGGGGCGTAGCGCTGCTCGTAGGCGGACTGAAAGGCAGGCAAGCGCAGGCAGAAGAGCCTGCGCAGGGGATCCGGGCCCCGGGGCCGGTAGAGGGGCTTGCTGCCCGAGAGGGCAGGCACGGCGGCCACTGTTGCCACAAGAAGGGACAACGCGGCAGACAGCGGTGCCGCTTTTCAGCCATATCAATCTATATCATGGGGCACCATGTCGGGCGACGTAGTGCTGCCGGATTCCATGGGGACAGGAATGGCCGCGGGAATCCCCGGGCGGATCAGGTAGTCAGCTGCACCCCCTGCGCGATCTTGAACGTCCTGGCGCCGCTCGAACTCCTCCACCTTGCCCTCGTTCCACTGGTTCACGGGCCGCAGGTAGCCGACGACGCGCGAGTAGACCTCGGAGGCCGCGCCGCAGCGCGGGCAGGTCTCCTGCTTGCCCGACGAGGTAGCCGTGGGTCGGGCAGATGCTGAAGGTCGGGGTGATGGTGAAGTAGGGGAGGTGGTAGCGCTCGCAGATCACGCTGCACGAGCTCTGCGACGCTCGCGGGGTCGGTGATCTCCTCGCCGACGAACAGGTGCAGCACCGTGCCGCCGGTGTACTTGGTCTGCAGCTCGTCCTGCAGATCGAGCACCTCGAAGATGTCGTCGGAGTACTGCACGGGCAGCTGCGAGGAGTTCGTGTAGAAGGGCTTGCCGCCGGCTCGGCGTCGCGGCTCGTTGCCGAGACGATGCCGGGGAACTTCTCCGCGTCGAGCCGCGCCAGGCGGTACGAGGTGCCCTCGGCCGGCGTGGCCTCGAGGTTGTAGTTGTTGCCCGTCTCCTCCTGGAAGGCGAGGAGCTTCTCCCGCATGAAGTCGAGGACGCGCAGGGCGAAGAGCTGCCCCTTCTCGGTGCCGATGTCGCTGCCCAGGAGGTTACGCAGGCCTCGTTCATGCCGACCAGGCCGATGGTGGAGAAGTGGTTGTTCCAGTACTGGCCGAAGCGCTCGCGGACGCCGCGCAGGTAGAACTTCGTGTAGGGATAGAGGTTCTGTCTCGGTGAACTGCTCGAGCACCTTGCGCTTGATCTCCAGGCGAGTCGCGCGCCAGGTCCATCAGCTCGCCGAGCCGGCTCGAGGAACTCCTCCTCGTCCGCGGACAGGTAGCCGAGGCGCGGCATGTTGATGGTCACCACGCCGATCGAGCCGGTGAGCGGATTGGCGCCGAAGAGGCCGCCGCCGCGCTTGCTCGAGGCTGCGCAGGTCGAGGCGCAGCCGGCAGCACATGGAGCGGGCGTCGTCGGGCGACATGTCGGAGTTCACGAAGTTGGAGAAGTAGGGGATGCCGTACTTGGCCGTGACCTCGCCAGAGCACGTCCAGCTCCGGGTCGTCCCAGTGGAAATCCTTGGTGATGTTGTAGGTCGGGATGGGAAGGTGAAGACCCGGCCCTTGGCGTCGCCCTCGGCCATGCACCTCGAGGAAGGCCCGGTTGAAGATGTCCATCTCCTCCTGGAACTCGCCGTAGGTCTCGGTCCTGGACTCGCCGCCGATGATCACCGGCTTGTCCGCGCAGGATGCGCGGGCACGTGAGGTCCAGGGTGATGTTGGTGAAGGGGGTCTGGAAGCCGACGCGCGTGGGCACGTTGATGTTGAACACGAACTCCTGCAGGGCCTGCTTCACCTCCGTCGTAGGTCGAGGCCGTCGTAGCGGATGAAGGGCGCGAGCAGCGTGTCGAAGTGGGAGAAGGCCTGCGCGCCGGCCGCCTCGCCCTGCAGGGTGTAGAAGAAGTTGACGATCTGGCCCGAGGGCGCTGCGCAGGTGCTTGGCCGGCCGGCTCTCCACCTTGCCCGCGGCGCCCTTGAAGCCCTGCAGCAGCAGGTCCTCCAGGTCCCAGCCCACGCAGTAGACCGAGAGGATGCCCAGGTCGTGGATGTGGAAGTCGCCGTCGGTGTGCGCCTCGCGGACCTCGGCGGGTAGATCTTGTTGAGCCAGTAGACCTTGCTGACCTCCGAGGAGACGTAGTTGTTCAGGCCCTGGAGCGAGTAGGCCATGTTGGTGTTCTCGTTGACCTGCCAGTCCGCGCGCTCGAGGTAGCGGTCGATGAGGTCGACGTCCGCCTGCGAGACGATCTCCCGGATGCGGGCGTGCTGGTCCCGGTAGATGATGTAGGCCTTGGCGGTCTGCTTGTACGGCGAGGAGAGCAGGACCTCCTCCACGATGTCCTGGATCTGCTCGACCGAGGGACCTCGCCGGGCAGCGCCTGCTGCGCGAGGTTGAGCACGCGCACCATCAGCCGGTGCGCGGTCTCCTCGCCGAACTCGCCGGTGGCTTCCCCGGCCTTGCGGATGGCCGCGGTGATCTTCTCCGGGCGCGAAAGGGACAATTGTCCCGTTGCGCTTTTTGATGGAGACGAACAATGTCTTCCCCTCCCAGGTGACTGACCTATGCTGTATCCGGCAGGGGACAGGTATACCGCACCGGATCGGGGCCGGCAAGAACTTTTTAAGTTTTTTCCATAAAATGAATATTTATACCTGATTATCGGAAGTTGAAAGTGAATCGGACCGGGTTGGCACGGAAAGTCTTACCGTTAGGCGAAGGCAACGTAATGCCATTGCGACGATTAATCCATGCCATCTTATTCCCTTGCCACCGTCCGGGCAAATCGGGTAATTCTTCCCTCCGTGGCGAAGATCATCGTCTTTGCGAACCAGAAAGGGGGCGTTGGCAAGACGACGACCGCCGTGAATCTCGGCGCGTATCTCGCGGAAGCGGGCAAGCGGGTGCTCCTCGTCGATTTCGATCCCCAGAGCAACACGTCGAGCAGCGTGGGCGCGAACAAGGACCAGCCGGGCATCTACGAGGTCATGACCGGCGCGGCCGACCCGACCTCGGTCGTCCAGGACTGCCCCGCCGCGCCGAACCTCTCGATCATCGCCTCCAGCATCAACCTCACCGGCGCCACGGTGGAGCTGGTCGACCAGGCCGACCGGGAGTTCTTCCTCAAGCGGGTGCTCGAGCGCGTCTCGGGCAGGTTCGACTTCATCTTCATCGACTGCCCGCCCTCGCTGGGCATCCTCACGCTGAACGGCCTCGCGGCCGCGGACTCCGTGATCATCCCCCTGCAGTGCGAGTACCTCGCCCTGGAGGGCCTGAGCCTGCTCCTGCAGACGATCAACCGGGTGCAGAAGGGCGTCAACCCGCAGCTGAAGGTGGGCGGCATCCTCTTCACCATGTACGACTCCCGCACCCGCCTCGCCCAGGAGGTGGTGCAGGAGGTCACGGGCTACTTCAAGGAGAAGGTGTTCCGGACGATCATCCCGCGCAACGTGCGCCTCGGCGAGGCGCCGTCGTTCGCGAAGCCCATCAACCGGTACGACCCGGAGTGCATCGGCGCGAAGAGCTACCAGAAGCTCGCCGAGGAGGTCCTCGCCAATGGCTAAGCGCGCGCTCGGCAAGGGCATCGGCGCCCTCATCGGCGAGACCGAAGACGTCCGGCGCCAGACCGCGGCAACCGCCGAAGTTCCGCTCGCGTCACTGAAGCCCAATCCCTCCCAGCCGCGTCATTCGTTCCGCAACGCGTCCGCTCGCGGAGCTGGCGGACTCGATCCGCAAGCGGGGCGTGCTGCAGCCCGTGCTGGTCGAGGCCGCGGGCGAGGGGAGCTACATCATCGTGGCGGGCGAGCGCCGGGTGCGCGCCGCGAAGCTCGCCGGGCTCGACCGGGTGCCCGTGATCGTGCGCTCCTTCAGCCCCGAGGAACGGCTCGAGATCGCCCTGATCGAGAACCTCCAGCGCGAGGACCTGACGCCGATCGAGGAGGCGAAGGCCTTCCGACAGCTGATGGAGACCCGCGACCTGACCCAGGAGCAGGTGGCCGCGAAGGTCGGCAAGGACCGCACGACCGTGACGAACAGCCTGCGCCTGCTGAAGCTGCCCGAGAAGATGCAGGATGCCGTCGATCGCGGCGAGGTGAGCGCCGGGCACGCGCGCGCGCTCCTCGCGGTCACCAGCCCGTCGGACCAGCAGCTGCTCTTCGACGCGGGTCGTGGAGCGGGGCCTGTCGGTGCGCGAGACCGAGCAGGCGGCCGCGGCGCTCAACCAGGGCAAGCGGGGCGGCACGGGTCGCAAGCGGCCGGCGGGCAGTGCGCGGGACCCCAACGTGCGCGCGGTGGAGGAGCGGCTGGTGGAGCGGTTCGGCACCAAGGTGCAGATCCGGGGCGGGCCCTCGAGGGGCCGCATCGAGATCGCCTACTTCTCCGCGGACGACCTCGAGCGGGTGCTCGAGCTGCTGCAGGGGAGGAAATAGGACCATCCGCCCGTCATCCGTCACCCAGAAATTCCCCAACGGCCGCGACCGGGATTGAGAACGATCGGCTGAAGGCAAAACTACCGGACAGACGTTAAGTTCCGGAAACCTTCAGACTGTCAGATACTTCATCATCAGCAGACGCGACACCATTCCGCCCTTGGTTTCTTTTCTACTATGATGCGCGTCAAGTCGCTGCCCCCCTTCACCTCCTTTCCGCCGCTTGTTTGCTCGCAACATCAACCGCCCCTCCAGTAGGTTGTCCACATGGGCCCGAAGGCGGGTCATAAAAAACCCGCCGCAGGGCACCTGTGGACAACCGTCGTCGCGCAGTCCGGGTTCGGTGTACGAGCTCGTTTCGGGGGGGATGTAAAATCACCACCCACCCGTGCGAACACGCGTTAGCGGCCTTTTACGAGCGAGCGAAAACGACGACTGTAGTGCGCGTCAAGCCGCATCGCGCTTTTCCCCCTTATTGATCTCTTTCGCGTAGTGGCTGAGCTTCCTCTCGTAGAGCTTTGGCTCAATCCAGCGATAGGGCTCGCCCGCCAAAAGCATTCGGCGCATCATGGCAAAGATCTTGCGAAGTAGCGCGATCCGAGCGCGCCCGAACCCTTTTCGAGCAGACAACTCGCGGTAAAAGTGAGCCAGCACGGGAGAAGAGTCCACCAGGTGGATCACCGCCTGGGTAAAGAGGCTGCGCGCAAGTCCCCGGCTGCGTCGGTTGATCGCTCCGTTGTGTATGACTCCGCCGCTGGAGCGCACCGTGGGCACCGTCCCCAAATATGAGTGCAGCCTCCGGGCGCTCCTGAACCTTGTGATGTCTCCCACCTCGGCGAGGAAGACCAGGGCTAAGAGTGGGGTCACCCCGCGGATGCTGATGAGCAGCTTCACTTCGGCCTCCAGCGACCGGCCTGCCTGGTAGATCTGGCGCGTGAGAGTCTCCTTGCTGTCCTCCACGCTCGCCAGAAGTGCCAGACTCGTGAGGATGCAGACACGACTGGCTGCGGAGAGCTCCACCGTCTTCAGAAGCTCTTCTGCTTTGGCGGGATTGTTCGCAAGATGCTTGCCCAGCGTTCGATCCCTCACCCCGTTGTCCAACAGTACCCCGTGGATCTCGTTCTTCAGTTGACGGATTTGCTTGTTCAGCAACTCGTACAGCCCGAAGAGTCTCCTCAATTCCCGCACTACCGGTCCCGGCTGCCAGACCTCCGGCAGCTTCATCTCCCCGCTGCGTGAGGCCAGCCACAGCGCCAGGGACAGATTGGCCGCGTCGCGCTTGTCCGTCTTCTGCCATGAGTCGCGGATGATGCGGAAGCGGTAGGCGTCGATCACCACGCAGCTGGCTCCCTGGTTCTGGATCTTCTCCGCCCAATACAGGGCTCCTGCAGAGGCCTCCAGCACGACCGCGTCCTCACTGCCCAGGCTCGCGACGTAGCCCTTGATGTCCGCCTGGGCTCGCACGAACTTCTCCTCCGTTCCTGTCTCAGCGCGCACCGAGATCGTGGCGTACTTTTTGTGCAGATCCACTCCGTGATATCTCATGCACCCTCCCTTCTCGAAAACCTCGGGTCCAAACGAGGAGACTTCCTGGAAGGCGCTGTTGACTCCATTCTACTATTCAGCATCGCCGCGGTGGCGTACTAAATTGTCGGTACGGAACGACGGTGGGTGGCCTGCCAAACTTGTCTAACGTGGTCACGGTTCGTGCCACAAGAAAGAGAAAGGCCATCTACCGTCCTCCTCTTGGGGTCCCGGGTCATCGAGGAATCTAGTATACAGCCGCCCACCACCTTGATCATCAACGCCCTCCAGGAAACTGCAGGGCGCATCATAACAACTTCTCTCTTCTCTCTTCTTTTCTTTCATCCTCATGAAACGGGAGGGGATCATGTGGAAATGCCATCAACTATGGGGCTTTTCCTAACCCGAGAAGCTCATCTCTTCGATAAAGCGGCTCAGTTCGCCGATATCAGGAAGAAACCCCAGATCAGGTTGCAGGACATCATCGTCTCCGTGCTGTTCATGCCCTTCTTCAGCCTCACCTCGCTGTTGGGCCTCGACCGCATGACGCGCACGGGTTCCTTCAAGAGACTCTTCCGCTCCCAACGGAAAATGGTGGTCTCTGATTCAACGGTAGCACGGGTGTTGAACTGGCTGGACGACGGAGAACTCCAGCAGTTCCAGAGATCCTTCCTCGGCACCTTCGAGCATCACCACCTGGCCAAACGGGAACTGGTGCCCAAGGGAATGGCTCGCCGCATCGGCATCATCGACGGCTCCTGCATGGGGACCCATTACCTGTCCATGCTGGATCTCTGCGGGAAAACTGATTACCCCGTGATGTTCCTCCCCTACGACAAGCAGGGAAAGGAGCTCCCGACCTCGCAACGCTTGCTGCAGCTGGCCAAGACCACCCTGGGCGCCCAGTTCCCCGATCTGTTGCTGCTCGACGGAGAGTACTTCACCCGCAACATCTTCACCGAGGTCGCCGCCTGTAACGCTCACCTCCTGATCAAGAGCGAGCAGCCCTTCCGCGAGGTCCACTGGGATGCTCAACTCCTCTTTCGATCGAAGGACGCGTTCCGCGGTGACATCATCGAGGAAAGCGGTTTCGACATCGAACGCTGCTGCCGCTGGTCCATCGAGATCACCACGGGTGAGTTCGCCGGCTTCCCGCTGCAGGTCGCCCACCTGGTGGAGGACTACCCAAAACGAACGTCCAACCGTCACCTCGAGTGCTGGATCGTCACCACCGATTTCAGCCTTCGGCCTGCCGAGATCCGCGAAGCGGCTCATCTGCGCTGGCATGTCGAGAACAACGTCTTCAAACGACTGTCGAAGCAGTCGGGAACTAAGCGGTTCCGTTTCAAAGATCCGAAGCGCTTCTACGCGCTGCTGCGGCTGTTCTGTGCCGCGGTGGCACTCTTCGATATGCTGATCGCCATTCTACAACGGGCCGAGGAGTCCTTCAAACGTATCCTGGACGGGATCAAAATTACCTGGAGCAACGTCTTTTCCCGACTTGCCGAGAGCTTTTCTGAAGGTTTTCTCGCGGGGGATTCCCCCGGCGACTGAACACGGGGTTCTTCCTGCTTTGAGGCGAAGATTATCGTTCGTGCTCGTCCACGCGGCTGGGGAATTTTCGGTCTCAGTCCGCAAGCTTGACAACGAAAACATTCCAGTCTATGCTCAAAGCTGACTTATTTGCTCGTTAATCGTGAGTTTGTGTATAAAAGGATTCCGATCGGCTCGACCGCTGCTCAAAGCATACGGTGAAGAAAGGGAGGCAGAGGAATGAAGAGGCTTTTCCTGATTGTTTCGATCGCCGTGCTCGTGGTGACAGGCGTATTCGGCCAAGCGAAGCCCTACGCGGGCGCCAAACTGGTTCTTTCATGTCTTGATACGTCCATCTTCAGGAAGATGGACAACCTGCTTCCGCTGTTGGAAGAAAAGACCGGCATCGAGCTCAGCCATGGACTACATTCCGGAAAGCGCCTACATGACCAAGCTCCAGGTTGTGCTTGCGGCAGGGTCTGGCGAATACGACATCATGTACGCCAACAACAAGATGTATCCGGTGCTGTTCCCCTCGGGCTGGATCCTCCCGTTGGACGATTACCTGAAGGATTCCAAGCTGACAAACGCGGACTTCAACTACGCCGATTTCGTTCCGAAGATCGCGCAGAACGTCATGTACAACGGCAAGATCATGGGGATTCCGTTCGCGCACGGAGTCCAACATCCTCTATTACAACAAGAAGATGCTTGAAGGACAACGGCTACACGGCTCCGCCCAAGACCATGGCGGAAGTCTACGAATACGCAAAGAAGCTCAACCATCCCGACAAGGGCTATGCCGGCATCGCCATGCTCGGAACCCGCGAAGGGAACGTGAACGGCTACGGCTGGATCATGCTCTGGTGGGCATGGGCGGCAGCTGGGTCCCGGCGGGCAAGACACCCTACGCGGTCCTGGCGAACCCGGAAGCCATCCAGGCGGCCGAGATCTGGACCGACATGTTGACGAACTACGGTCCCCAAGGGAATCTCGAACTTCGGCTGGAACGAGCTCTACCTCGCCATGCAGCAGGAAAAGGTCGCCATGGTCATCGCGCACGACCAAGGACTATCCGACGTTCACCGATCCGACAAAATCGAAGATTGGTGATGTCCTGGGGTATGCCTGCATCAAGGGTCCGGGCGATCAATACACGGTCGGCAATATCGCCGCGTGGCTCGTCGCCGAAGTCCGGGAAGAACAACAAGGCGGCCTGGGCCGCGATCCAGTTCCTGACCAGCAAGGAAGCCCAGATCAAGCAGGTCGTCGAAAAGGACATCGTCAATCCCACCCGCAATTCGGTCCTTGATTCCAAGGAGTTCGGCAGCAAATACAACGCTGAATGGGCCGCCGCAACCAAGGAAGCATTTGCGCACGGCAACCTGGAGTACACTCCGCTGATCCCGCAGGGCGGTCAGATCAGGGAATACCTGGCGATCGCGCTCTCGAAGGCCCTCTCCGGGCAGATGACGCCCAAGGACGCAATGGAAGAGGCGAACGCAAACGTAGTGAAGCTGCTCGCAAACAAGTAGTCCAGGGCGTCTGATTCTTGAAAGACCTCACAAGGGGGGCACCGAAACGGTGCCCCCCTTGTGGAAGAAGGAAACCTGTCACCACGGGACGGTGGACGCTCGATTCTGACGAGGAAACGAGGCCTTAGCTGGTGATGCGGGGAACAGCTGTGCGGAAAACGAAACGGCCGAGTAGGAGCAACTTCTACCGGCGGGATCGGTTGTCGTTCCTCCTGCTGATCGGGCCGCCATTCCTCATCATCTTCGTTCTGACGGTGGTCCCGTTCTTCTACAGCGTGTACCTGAGCACCTGGAAGATGAACTTCGCCATGCCGGGCGAACACGAGATTCGTCGGGCTGCGCAACTTCGTCTATATGGTGACGGAGGACCCGAATTTCTGGACCATCATCCGCAACACCGCGGTGCAGGTGTTCGGCACGGTCAGCCTGCAGGTGGTCATCGGGATCCTGCTCGCGCTGCTCTTCGCGCGCGCTGTCCGGGGCATAGGCGTCGCGCGGGGACTCCTCATGATTCCCATGATGGCGACCCCCGTCGTCATCGGCGTCATCTGGCGGTTCATGGTGAACCCCGATTTCGGCATCATCAACTACCTTCTCTCCCTCGTGCGAATCCCGGGTCCGGACTGGCTGGGGAGACCCGGGCCTTGCGATGGCGACGATCATCGCGGCGGACGTGTGGCTGTCGACCTCGTTCGTCACGATCATCCTCATCGCGGGGATCTCCTCGCTTCCCATCGAACCCTTCGAGGCGGCGACCGTGGACGGCGCCTCTTCCTGGCAATCCTTCTTCTACATCACGCTGCCGCTGCTGTCGCCCGTGATCTGGGTGGCCGTGATGTTCCGGTTGATCGACGCGCTCAAGCGCTTCGACTCCATCGTCATCATGACGGCGGGCGGCCCCGGCAATGCGACGGAGACGCTCAATCTCTTCGCCTACAGCAATGCCTTCACCATGATGGACGCCGGGTACGGCTCGTCGCTCGCCGTGCTGCTGTTCCTGCTCATCGGCTTCGTCAGCATCTTCACGATCCGAAGGGTGCAGCGCGGCGGCGAGGCGTGAACGGAGGGCGCCGGATGAGCGGGCCGAAACTGAAGGCGGCATTCGTCAAGGTTGCACTGGGCGCTTTGACCGCGTTCGTGGTCTTCATTGCACTGGTTCCGCTGCTGTGGTTCGCGCCCATCGCGTTCAAGCCGCAGGTCCTGGCGTGGGCGATGCCGCCCAAGTTCATCTTTGTCCCCACCTTCGAGAACTTCGTGCACGTCTTCCGCAACATGCCGTACTTCCTCCCCGCATTCAAAAACAGCCTCATCATCTCCTTCTTCACGACGGGTATTTCCCTGTACCTGGGAATGACCGCGGGATACGCGCTGGCCCGCAGTCACTTCCGGATGACGAAGTACATGGGAATCTGGATCATCCTGACGCGCATGGCGCCGCCGATGATCTTCCTGCTGCCCTTCTACATCGGGCTGCGGGCCCTTCACCTGATCGGCACATTCGTCGGAATCATCTTCACCTACATGGTCATCACCCTGCCCTTCGTGACCTGGATGATGGCGAGCTACTTCCGGACGATTCCCGAGGAGATCGAGCAATCCGCAATGATCGACGGCTGCAACAGGTTCCAGATCCTGTTCCGGATTACCGCGCCCGTATCGCTTCCCGCGATCGTCACGTGCATGATCTTCTCCTTCATCTATTCCTGGAACGAGTTCCTGTTCGCGCTCATCGTCACCGGGCGTGGCACCAAGACGGTGTCCCTCCTGATCCAGGGGTTCACCATGTCCTCGGAAGGCATCCAGTGGGGACCGATGGCCGCCACCTCGCTCATGATCATCCTGCCGGTGCTGATCATGGCGATGGTGAACCAGAAGGGTTTCGTGCGCGGCCTGATCGGCGGCGCGATCAAATAGTGCGCTCCCGGGGCACACGATAAGCCTCTCGTTTGTCCTCCGCGATCCCTCGTAATGGAAGGGCGGACGATATCCGTCGAGGATGCGGTGGCCGAACTCTCCAGAGATGAACCTTTCTACATTCGCTCGGGTGGCGGGGTCACGCTCTCGGGCGGTGAACCGATGCAGCAGGCCCGTTTCAGCGCCGAGGTCCTCCGACGGTGTCGGGAGAAGGGCATTCACACGGCTCTCGACACCTCCGGTTACGCCTCCTGGGATGACTTCCGAAATGTCTTGCCATTCGAGAATCTGATTCTTCATAGTTCTAAAGCACGCGGACACCATCATCCATCGCTCCTGCACCGAGGTTCCCAATGACCTCATCCTGGGAGAATCTCAGCCGCATCGACCGCACCAGCGTTGCGATTGAGGTTCGCAATCCCGTGATTCCCTGGATAAATGATGGCAGGGAGAACATCGAGGCCCTGGCAAGAATCTCGGGACGGCTCAGGAACCTTGCCGGCGTACAGCTTCTGCCTGACCATGAGCTCGGCAAGGCGAAACACGCTCGATTGGGCAGGAGTTGTCCGCTCAGCGGTCTCCAGCCACCCTCCGAAGAGCGAATGGAGGAGATCTCCTCGTTCAGCACTTCTAAAAATCCGATCTTCGAGAAAGCACCTCACCCCTTCACGGAGCCCGCCAGCAGGCCGCGGATGAAGTACCGGCCGAAGATGATGTAGACCAGCAGTGTCGGCAGGGCGGCCAGCAGGGCGCCCGCCATGGGGAGGTTCCACTTCACGGCCTCCCCGCCCGCCAGCTGCGCGAGCGCGACGGTGATGGGCTGGCTGTCCGGCTTCGACAGGGTGACGGCGAACAGGAACTCGTTCCAGATCTGCGTGAACTGCCAGATGATCACCACCACGAACCCCGGCAGCGACAGCGGGAAGATCACGTACCGGTAGATCCCGAAGAACCCCGCGCCGTCGATGCTCGTGGCCTCGACCAGGGAATCCGGCACGTCGACGTAGTAGTTGCGGAAGATCAGCGTGGTGATGGGCAGGCCGTAGATGACGTGCACCACGACCAGGCCCCAGATCGTGCCGTACAGCCCGATGGCCTTGATGAAGCTGAAGAGCGGGATCAGGATGCTCTGGTAGGGGATGAACATCCCGAACAGCATGAGGGAGAACATCAGGCGCGAGCCGCGGAACTCCCACTTCGAGAGCACGTAGCCGTTCAGCGACCCCATCATGGCCGACACCAGCGATGCGGTGACCGTGAGGACGAGGCTGTTCTTGAGCTTGGGGGCGAACGCCACCCAGGCCTGCTGGAAGCTCGCCCAGTTCCAGACCTTCGGCAGGCTCCAGGTCGTGTCGAGGTTGATGTCAATGGGCCGCTTCAGCGCGGTCACGACCACCATGTAGACGGGCACGAGGAACGCCGCTACTCCCGCGACGAGCACCACATACATGAGCCAGCGCCAGGAGAACCGGCGCCCCGAAACGGCGAGCGTGCTCATCACCGGTCCCCCTTCCTGAGCTGCGTGGCGAGGTAGGGGAGGATGATGATCGCCACCAGGAGCAGCAGGATGGTGCCGATGGCGGCGCCCTTGGCGAACTGGTTGCCGCGGAACGTCGTGAGGTACATCAGGAGCGCCGGCACGTCCGTGCTGGTGTTGTCGGGTCCGCCCATGGCGAAGACGAGGTCGAAGATCTTCAGGCTGATGTGCCCGAGGATGATCATCGCCGACAGCGTGATGGGCGCCAGCAGCGGAAGGATAAAATGGAATCATGTATTTCCAGATTGCTGAACCGCCCGCTCACCCTCGGCCAGAGCTTCTTCCTGTTCGGTCCCCGGGGAACAGGAAAGACCACCTGGCTGCGACAGCGGCTTCCCGACGCCCTGTACCTCGACTTCCTGGACGCGTCGCTGCACACGGAGCTTCTCGCGCATCCCGACCGTCTGCGCGAACTCATCCCTCCACGGAACCCCGACTGGATCGTCATCGACGAGGTGCAGCGCGTTCCCGAGGTCCTCGACGAGGTCCAGCGGCTCATGGTGGAACGAGGCCAGCGATTCGTGCTGACGGGATCGAGCGCCCGAAGCCTCCGTCGGAAAGGCACGAACCTGCTCGCCGGACGCGCACTCACGTTCCACATGCACCCCCTGACGACTCTCGAACTCGGCACCACGGCCAGCCTGGATCGATCGCTCCTCACCGGCCGGCTTCCCCCGCGGTGAACGCACCGGATCCCGTGCGTTCCTCAAGTCCTACGTGCAGACGTACCTGCGCGAGGAGGTACAGCAGGAACGGCTGGTCAGGAACATGGGGTCGTTCTCGAGGTTCCTGGAGGCGGCGTCCTTCTCGCAAGGCGCGCTTCTGAACGTGGCCGAAGTGGCACGCGAGTGCTCGGTCGAACGCAAGACGGTCGACCGGGTATTTCGAGATTCTCGGCGACCTGCTGCTCGCCGCCACCCTTCCGGTCTTCAACCGGCGGGCGAAGCGTCGCCTCGCGTCGCACCCGAAGTTCTACTTCTTCGACGCCGGCGTGTACCGGGCAATGCGGCCGGCCGGACCGCTCGACCCGCCCGAAGAGATCGAGGGCGCCTGTCTCGAGACGCTGGTGTACCAGGAGCTTTCGGCGCTCAACGAGTACCTCGGCCTCGAGTACGCCCTGTCGTACTGGCGGACGGCTGAAGGCGCCGAGGTGGATTTCGTGCTCTACGGGCAGCGGGGCATCGTCGCGATCGAGGTGAAACGGACGCGGCGGCTCTCGTCCAGCGATTACGCCGGGCTCGCGCAGTTCCGGGCCGACTACCCCCAGGCGCGGTGCATCCTGCTCGCCGGGGTTCCCGCCGCGAGTACCGGGACGGCATCGAGGTCATCCCCCTCGAAGAAGGCCTCTCGACGCTGCAGGACCTCATTACCGGTTCCGGAGCACCCCGCGGCTCCCGGCGCACTTCACCTCGATCGAAGTGAAGTGATAGGTCGATGCATCGTAAGCGCTAGAGGAACCGCCCCCTACCTCCCGGCGGGGATCAGGGCCTTCGGGTCGATATTCTGAGGCAGCAGGGCGGATAGCTCCGCGGCCGTTCGCGCCCGAACAAGTCCATCGAACAAGAACCGCAGGTACCAGTACGGCTCATGACCGTTCGCCTTTGCCGTCTCAATCACCCAGAATAGCGCCGGCTGGCCGCAGCCCCTCGCGGGGTCGCCAGAAACAGCCAGTTCTTCCTGTTATGCTGAGCTCAGCATAACGAGGAATTCGGGGTATCCATTTAACCGGAGGAACCCAGGTTAGCAGTTCTCCACGGGCGGTTCGCTGGAGGGCGCTCCAGGCTCGGCGGGTGTCCGCGCGCTTGCGGCGGTGCGGGCGGCACTGCCCGGGGCCGCTTGGCGGCGACGAGGTCCTCGTAGCGCACCGGGGCGTGGGCGACGGCGAGTTCGAGCACCCGGTAGAACACCATCCCGCGGCTGCGGGAGCGGCGGCGGTTGAAGCGGAACACGAACTCATCCAGGTAGCTGGCCAGATGCGCATCATCCACCGAGCCCTGGTGGGTGCCCAGCAGCCACCGCTTGGCCAGCGAGGCGACCCGGTGCACCGCGGGCAGTAGCTCGCCGGGGTCCTCCCCGCGGGCTCGGGCGGCCCGCTGGCTGCGCCGGTCGTGGACGTAGCCGAGCTTCTCCAGCCCGCGGTAGCCCTGCCAGCCGTCGGTGATGACCCTCGCGCCCGGCTCGACGTGATCTGTCACGAAGGCGTGCAGCGAGGTCGCCGAGGCATCGGCCAGCGGCGCATCCGGCACCGGCCGAACCCTTTCGGCTCCTGGACCTCCACCGCGATGCCGGTCAGGACCTTCTTGCCACGGCGCCCGGCCGCCGGGCAGCCCCGGCTCCTGCCCGCCGATGTAGGTCTCGTCCACCTCCACCGCTCCGGCCAGCCGGTCCCGGCCCGGGCGCACCAGCACCGACCGCAGCCGATGCAGCATCGCCCACGCGGTCTGGTAGGAGCCGATCTCCAGCGTCCGCTTCAGGCTCAGCGCCGAGATCCCGTCCTTGCCGGTGGCGAACAGCCAGCAGGCGGTGAACCACACCGTCAACGGCGTGCGCGTCCGGTCGAAGATCGTGCCCGCCGTCACCGAGGTACGGCCGCCGCATCCGGAGCACATGAACCTGCCATCGCCCAGCCGCCAGCCCCCATCGTGGCCGCAGTCCGGGCAGACGAAGCCCGCTCGGCCATCGCAGCCACTCCAGGTAGTCCAGGCAGTCCGCATCGGTCCGGAACCAAGCCTGGAACTCGCCCACGGACCTCGGGTAGTGCCTGCCAGCGCGAGGTTGGCTCACCGCGCCAGTCTACCACCTACTCCGGTTAAATGGATACCCCCTAACTCGCTTATCAATTTTGAATTTCAGTGACCCGGAGCGGCCAACTTTTTAGACCTGGAGCTGCGGATTCCGCGCTGGTGCGCGGGGGCTTCAGTGATCATGCCGGGCGAAGCCGAAGGCGCGCGCCGCCGCCGGCGCAGTGCACCGGGTCTCCCGAAACCGGGCCGGGGCGACCGACTCGAGCTGCGCCTACCCGTGGCGCCGCGTTTCACGGGCCGGACGGGGCGCGCAATTCGTTCGCGTCGCGGTGATGCGAGGCCGCAAATTGTTGCCCTTGCCTCCGCCGGAAGCGAAACACGGGGCTCGAGGGAAAGGCCCTGCGCTTGGTGGTGGTAGAGCCGGGCACTCTCGACGAGGCCGCGCAGGACGGCGCGCTACGGCGAGACGGCAGGGCGATCCTTCCGGGCGTGGTCTCCGGGCGCGTGGTACCCCGTAGATGCCGTCCGACCTATCCCTCGTCCTGACTGAGTTCCCGGATCCAGACGGCGAGCTCATTTACGTGAAGGCTCCCGGTGCCCGGCGACCGACGGTTCGTGCCCGACGAGCTTCTCGGCCCGCGGACCGGCGGAGGCGGAGGGCGGGCCGGCATGGCCGAGGGTTTCTACGCCGACGTCCTGTCGGAGGACCTCACAGACCGCGAAAACGCCAAGCTCTCCGGCGCCTCCAGTCCTGAGCCGCCGAGCATGCGCTTGGCCATTCAGCACTTCCTGAAGCGCCCCGCCCCGGTCCCACATGCTCGTACCGATGGTGGTCGAGGCGCTGGAGGTGGGGAAGGACGTTTCCCGGACAGGGCCTTCGCCATTCGCGTGGCGGAAGCCAAGAAGGTGGTGGAGGCCACAAAGAAGGGCAAGAACCTCCTCGACGGAATGAGTCCGCTGACCCGGCGGGCAGAAGGGCCTCGAAGAAGAGGAAGGCATGGCTCATGTCACTGCGTTCGGATCAAGTGCCTCCCCTCGAAAGGCGTCATGCTCAGATAGCCGAACCTGTCGGTTAGGTCAACGAATCCAGCCTCACGCGGACCCTTCCACGCAGGCGCCGCCGATACCCGCTGTTGCACGAAGGAAAAAGGCCTAGTATAGAGACGCAATGCGACCCAAGGAACGCTTCATGCGGATCGCCCAGCGCATCGGGTCCTGGCGCGCCCCATTCGTCTTTGGCGCGTACGCGCTTTCGCTGCCGGCCTATGCGCTCGTCCTCACTGACGCCCAGGCCGCTTCCCCGCTGCTCGCCGCGGGCGGTGGCGCCCTCGTCTACAGACTCGCGGTCATCGGCCTTGCCGGTATGCGCGGGTGCATGGTGATCGACGCACGAGAGAGCGCTTTCCGCTACCTTCTGGGGGCTCAGCTTCTGCGTGACGCTGTTCCTGATTCTCTGCTATCGGCTGCGCGTGGAGACGGTGGCCCTGCTCACGCTCGCCAGAACGTGCTCTGGGCCTTTCTCTACGAGCCGTATCCCACCGGCATTGTCCTGAGCTGCGCGGCCGCGGTCGCGCTCCCGGCGGCCCGCCTGCTCGCGCAAGGATACGGCGTTCTCACGGCCGCGGCCGTGGTGATGGCTGCGGGCGCTGTCGGCGACGCTGGGCTCTGCTCCTGATACGGGCGCGGGAGAAGACCATCGCGCTGCAGCGCTACATCACGGCTGGAGGAGAACGTCGCTTCCCTGACGCGGGCCAACATCCTGTCCCAGGACTATGCCAAGGACATCGAGCTGGAGTCCCGCGTCCGGGAGCGGGACCGGCTGACGCGGGACATCCATGACGCCATCGGGTACACGCTGACCAACACGGTCATGATGGTGGAGGCGATCAAGGTCATGGTGCGTACCGAGCCCGAGCGGGTGCCCGCACCACATCAAGCGCATTCGCGCCCAGATCGAGGAGGGACTCGCGAACATCAGGAAGATCCTGCGGGAGTTCCGCGCCAGCGAGCACGAGGAGGAGTCCGTCTACTGGGCGGTCAAGAAGCTGGTGAAGGTCTTCATCGATCTCCACCGGCCTGAAGGTGCGCTACGAGATGGGCAACGCCGACATCGGGGACCTGGAGCGCTTCCCGGATGCGGTCTACCATTTCATCCAGGAAGGGCTCATCAATGCGTTCCGCCACGGGCATGCCTCCCGGGTGATGATCATGTTCTGGGACTACGGAGACTGGCTGAGGATCATGCTCGACGACGACGGGGTGGGGTGCCCGAACGGGGTGACGCCCGGGATCGGCATCGCGGGGATGCGGGAGAGGGCCGCGATTGCCGGCGGGAGGATATCCGTGGACCCGGCCGAAACCGGCTTCAGGATCTCGATGTACCTGCCGACGGGGAGAGGACATGTGGAACAGAAGATCAGGCTCCTGATCGCGGATGACCAGGTGCTCTTCGCCGAAAGCCTCCAGTACGTGCTGAAGGGGATCTCGGAGAGCATCGAGCTGGTTGGCATCGCCACCGACGGAGAGATGGCCATCGACATGGCGGAGTCGAAGCGGCCGGACATCATTCTCATGGACGTGCGCATGCCGCGCATGGATGGCGTGGAGGCCACGAAGCTGATCCACCGCAGCTTTCCGGAGATCAAGATCGTGATGCTCACGACCTTCGACGACGACGAGTACGTGCATTTCGCCGTGAAGTACGGCGCGGTGGGCTACCTGTTGAAGAACATGACCCCGGAGGACCTCGTCCTGTCCCTGCAGGCGGTCATGCGCGGGGCCACGCTCTTTGCGAAGGCCGTCACGGAAAAGATAGTCCGCACCCAGGAGGGAGAGCTGGGCGCGCAGGACGACATCATGGAACGGCTCACGCCTCGCGAGCGGGACGTGCTGAACCTCGTCATGGGCCTCAGGAACAACCGGCAGATCGCGGAGGCGCTGGGGATCTCCGAGCGCAGCGTGAGGAATTACATCCATTCCCTCTACGACGCCTTTGACGCGGGGGACCGGATGGAGCTCATCCAGAAACTCAAGGAAACATGGCCGCTGGCGCGGCCGTGAGGAGGACGAAAGCGCGAGCGGCCGCTTGCAGGCAGGGGAACGCGGCGCGGTTGTGACAAAAGTACCGGATATTCCGCTCTTTTGGTGTCGTCTGTAACTTTACTTCTCCGCCGCAGACCCCGCACAATACGCGCGTGCGGGTTTCTGCAAGCACCCTGAAGCAGCGCGACTCCCGACGCGATCGCGGAGGAGCGCCCGCAGCACCACGATCCTCGGCCGCCCGGCCGTTCCTCAAGGAGTTCGCGCGCCAGCGATACCTGCTGGTCCTGGTGCTTCCGGCAGTCCTCTGGATGCTCGATCTTCAACTACGTCCCCATGGGCGGTCTGGTCATTGCCTTCCAGGAGTACGATCCATTCCTGGGTCCGATCAGAGGGATTCACGCAGAGTCCCTGGGTGGGACTCGCGCACTTCCATGAGGCCTTCACGGACAGGTACTTCCTCCACGCACTCTGGAACACCGATCGCCTACAGCCTCCTGAGGCTCGCATTCGGATTCCCCATCCCCATCGTGTTCGCCGTCCTCCTGAACGAGCTTCAAAACCTTCGGTTCAAGAAGTTCGTCCAGACCGTCAGCTATTTGCCGCAGTTCATCTCCTGGGTCTTCGTGTCCGGCTTCATCTACGTGATCCTGGCGACGGACGACGGGATCGTGAACAGGATGCTCCTCCAGCTCGGCATCGTCCAGAAGCCCATCCTGTTTCTCGCGTCGGAAACGTACGGTTCCTCCTCTCATGGTCGTGAGCAGCGTCTGGAAGACCTTCGGGTGGAATTCGATCATCTACATCGCCGCCATCACCGGCGTCGATCCGACCCTGTACGAGGCCGCGGCGATGGACGGTGCGCCGCGGTGGACGCGGATCTGGCACATCACCCTCCCCTCGATCAAGTCCACGATCGTCGTGCTCCTGATCTTCAACGTGGCCGGGCCTGATCAGCGCCAATTTCGAGTTCTTCGAGCAGATGTACCTGCTCGAGCAACGCCATCATCCAGGACGCCACCGAGATCATCGACACCTACACCTACCGGATGGGCATCCAGCTCACGCGGTACTCCTACGCTGCGGCCGTCGGGATGTTCCGGTCGGTCGCGGCCGTGATCCTTCTCACCATCGCCAACTCGGCGTCTCGAAGCGGCTCACCGGGGAGAGTCTGTACTGAGGATGCGCGATGAGAAGGGACGGACCTCACGTCGGGCAGAGCTGGTCTTCTGACGCTGAACATCCCTGTTCCATCTGTTCGTCATCGTGATCGTGCTCTCTACCCCTTCTACTACATCATCATCTCCTCGTTCAACGACCCCATCGACCTTCTGAGGGGGCCGGTCTACTTCTGGCCGCGGAAGTTCTCCATCGTGAACTTCCAGTACGTGCTGAAGGATCCCGAGATCCTGCGCGCCATATGGGTCACGGTGGCGCGGACCGTGGTCGGCAGCGTCGTGGGCGTGCTCTTCACCGCGGCATTTGCCTACGGGATCTCCAAGAAGAGGCTCTGGGGACGCAACGTCATCGTTGGCATGACGCTGGTGACGATCTACTTCAGCGGGGGGCTGATCCCTACGTACCTGCTGATAGCCCAGGGGCTGCGCCTGTACGGCAACTTCCTGGTCTACATCATCCCCAACATGTTCAACGCGTTCTTCGCCTTCATCATGCTCTCGTTCTTCCGGGAGATCTCGCCGGAGATAGAGGAATCCGCGCTCATGGACGGCGCGAACGAGATCCGGGTGTTCGTCAGCTCATCCTTCCGCTCTCCACTGCGGTGCTGGCCACCATCGCGCTGTTTTTCGGCGTGTGGCACTGGAACTCCTGGTTCGACGCCATGCTTTACGGCGGGCGCAAGCTCCATGACGCTGCAGCAGTACCTCGTGAAGGCCATCCAGTCGCGTCAACGTCAGCGTCATGTCGGCGAACTACCGCAGCGAAAGCGTTTCCAGCGCAGTCGCTGCGCGTTGCCACGATGGTGCTGACGACATTCCCCATCGTGGTCGTCTATCCCTTTCTCCAGCGGTACTTCGTGAAGGGGGTGATGATCGGTGCTATCAAGGGTTAGCGCATCAAGTAACGGGCCGTTGGCCCGGTTGTGTGGATACAGTCCGCAGGAGGAGGTCTTATGAAAAGGAGCAATGCGGTTCTGAGAACGGGGATCGTGCTCGTTCTCCTCGTGGCTGCTGCCGCGGCTGTGCTTCGCAGCGGGGCAGGAAAGGGAGCGGCCGCTGCGCGCCCGGGGAAGGCCGGGGCGGCGCTGTCGTGGCAGAAGGACACCTCGCCGTTCCAGTTCGATCTCTACTTCTACGGAGCGTGGGGCACCTTCTATCCCTGGAAGGGCAGCTACGTCGAGAAGGTCATCGAGCAGAAGACAGGCGTGCACCCCAACATCATCGTCCCCACGGGTGACGAGAAGGAGTACCTGAGCGTCATGGTGGCGTCGGGCAAGTTTCCCGACGCCATGGTGCTGGAGTGGTACGACGACATGACGAAGAGGATCATCGAGGCCGGCAAGATCTACCCGATCAAGGAGCTCACGGACAAGTACGCGCCGGAGTTCTGGGACCAGATCCCGCAGGACGTCAAGGCCTACCATACGCAAGGCCGACGGCAACCTCTACTACCTGCCTTCGTTCATGTCGTCCAAGGAGGAGTTCCAGAAGTCGCTGGAGAAGCAGACCTTCCGGCCCGTTCTTCATCCAGAAGGGGATCTACGAAGCCCTGGGCAAGCCCTCCGTGGATACGCCCGGAAAAGTTCATCGCCATGCTGCAAGACGATCAAGCAGAAGTACCCGGACAAGAAGGTCATCACCATCGAGCCGCCCCTGGACGTCGAACCAGTGGGGCCTTACCGGATGCTTCACGCTTGCGTACTTGCTGGGCGCCTACGCTCCGGAGACCTACGGCAACGAGTTCTACCTGGATGGGAACACGATCAAGCTCGCCTTCGAGTCCAAGGGCATGGTGGACAGCATCAAGTTCCTCAACACCCTGGTCCGAGAGGGTCTGATGAGCGTCGACGTGCTCACCGCGCGTCAGGAAACCTTCGGGGATCAGGTGAGTGCCGGCATCTTCGCCGTGACGACGCGCTACCCCATCGACATCTACAAGCAGCACAACCCCCAGATCATGCAAGGCCACGGGCGACGAGAAGAACACCTACATGCCGCTGGAGTACCTCCGCGTCGGCGGCAAGGACCCCCAGTACGCAGGCGGACGGGGCACGGGATGGGTGGGATCGATGGTCACGAAGAACGCGAAGAACCCGGGCCGCATCATCCGCTACTTCGAGTACTCCTGGAGCGAAGAGGGCCAGATGGACAACCTCTTCGGGAAGCTGGGCGAGACCTACACGATCGTGAACGGCATTCCCAAGTACACGCCCGGCGATCATCGACGAGCTGAACAAGACGGGCGACGCCTTCTGGGACAAGTACGGCTTCGAGCGGCGCCTGCTCATGTGGCGCTCGGTGCCGGCCGCCTACCAGAAGCTCGCTATCGCGCCCCAGGGGTACACGGACTACCTCATGGCCACCGGGAAGTACGCCAAGGACATCTACGAGCTCGGCATCGACAGCCAGACCAGGAGGGGGGCGATCGAGCCGAATCCCTCGTCGAAGGAAGGGGTCGCAGTTCCAGAAGATCAAAGACGTATGGAACAGGGCCATGGCGCAGATGATCATCGCGCCGGATGACGCCACGTTCGAAGGGCTCTACACCAAGGCGATGGACGAGATCCGTGCCATCGGCCTGGAGGACGTGCGGAAGGTCGCTGTGGGCGAATCACCTTGCCGACATGAACAAGAAGCTGGGGAAGAAGTAGTCACTTCCCGAGGGCGCCTTCCGGGTGGGCGCCGCGCGCGGAGCGCGGCGCCCACCGGACCGCGCCCGATGAAGGGGGGGAAGGAGACGCCGAGAGGACATGGCTGAAGTGCACACGGGTGCTGACTCGCTGCTCCTGTGGGAATCCGAGCCGGCCGAGCGTCTCGTGGACGCGCACCTGCTGGGAAACGGCAGGCTCGGCGCGGCGGTCTTCGGCGCACTGCCGGACGAGCGGATCGTCATCAACGAGGACACCCTCTGGTCCGGCAGCGAATCCTTCTTCCTGAACCCTGATACCCGCGCGCTCCTTCCGGAGGCGCGCCGACTGGTGTTCGAGCGCAAGTTCGCGGAGGCGCACCGCCTGGTCGCGGAGCGCATGCTCGGAGGCTGGGGCCAGGCGTACGAGCCGCTGGGAACGCTCCACGTAGCCGTGAGCCTGGAGTCCCCTGCCGGCAGCGAGTTCCTCCAGGCGCATGCGTCGCGAGCCGCCGCAGGGAGTACCGGCGCTCGCTCGACCTCGACTCCGCCGTGGCTACCGTCGAGTACCGGGAGGGCGGGAGGCTGTTCCGGCGTGAATGCTTCGTGAGCGCGCCGGACCAGGTGGTGGCGCTCCGGCTCTCGGTGGATTCCGGTACCATGGACCTGGCCTTCATCCTGGAGAGCGAGCTTCGCCACGCGGTCAGCACCCAGGGTTCGACGCTCCTCCTGTCGGGCCGCGCGCCGGACTGGAGCGAGCCGGACTACTCGACGGCACGTCCGTCCATCGTCTACCTTCCAGAGGAGGACTCCGCGAGCATCCGGTTCGCCGCCTCCGTGCGGGTGGTGGAGTCCGACGGCGAGTTGACGTCGACGCCCTGACCGGCTGCTGGTCGCCGGCGCGCGCCATGCGCTCGTGCTTCTGGCTGCACACACGAACTACGAGGGCTACGGAAAGGAACGATCGCGCGACGTCGGTCGCGTGGTGTCGCGGTGCCTCCGGACGCTGGACCGGGCGCGCGCCCCTCATGGGACCAGCTGCGCGAAGCGGCACGTTGCGGACCATCGCGCGCTCTTTCGCCGCGTCGACGTTTCCATCGGCCCGTCCACCACGTCCGTGCTGCCCACCAGCAGGCGCCTCGCCTTCCAGGCAGGGGACATGGAGGATCCCTCCTTCGCGGCCCTCGCTCTCCAGTACACCCGCTACCTCCTGATCGCCAGCTCACGCCCGGGCACGCAGGCCGCCAACCTGCAGGGGATCTGGAACGACCGGGTGCGGCCGCCCTGGTCGAGCAACCTCACCACGAACATCAACGTGGAGATGAACTACTGGGGCGCCGAGGTGCTGGGCCTGCCGGAGTGCCATGAGCCGCTCTTCGAAATGGTGGCAGAGGCAGCCGAGAGCGGCAAACGCACTGCGCGCGAGTGGTACGGGCTGGAGGGCTGGGTGGCGCACCACAACATCGACCTGTGGCGGAAGACCACTCCCTGCGCCGGGCTCCCGAGCTGGTCGTGGTGGCCCATGGCCGCCGGATGGCTGTGCCAGCACCTGTGGAGGCACGTCGAGTACACGGGAGATACCGAGTTCCTGGCCCGGCGGGCCTACCCGCTCATCGAGGAGGCGGCCCGTTTCTTCCTGGGTCTCCTGGTAGAGGACGAGGAGGGGTACCTTTCCACCGCGCCATCGACCTCTCCGGAGAACAACTTCTTCGTCGACGAGCAGGCGGCCCTGGAGGCGGATTTCCTCCTTGCCATGTCGCCGGAGAACCGGATGGCAGTCCACCAACGCACGAGCGCGGTGGCCAAGTCCTCGACCATGGACCTCAGCATCATCCGCGAGGTCTTCGAGCACTGCCTCCGGGGGGCCGACATGCTGGGACGCCGCGGCGAGCTCCACCGGAGGATCGAACGGTCCCTGGAGCGTCTCTATCCCTTCAAGGTGGGACGCCACGGCCAGCTCCAGGAGTGGTGTTTCGACTTCGCGGAATGCATGCCGGGCATGGGGCACGTCTCTCACATGTACGGCCTGTTTCCCGGAGAGCTGTTCACGCCCCAGCGCAACCCGGAGTCTCTACGAGGCATGCAGGAAGAGCATGTTCCGGCGCCTCGCCCACGGCGCGTTCAAGTGGGGCTGGCCCGCAGCGTGGTCGGTGTCGCTCTTTGCCCGGCTCAAGGAGCGCGCGCAGGCCGGCCAGATGGTCCGGGAGAGCTGTCGGAGCCTCGGTGCCAACCTCATGACGGAGCAGCACCTGCAGCTGGACTGCGCCTTCGGCCTTGGTGCAGGCATCGCCGAGATGCTCCTCCAGAGCCATGACGGGGCCGTCGAGCTCCTCCCGGCCGTTCCCGGGTCCTGGACCGAGGGCAGGGTCAGGGGACTTCGGGCGCGGGGAGGATTCGAGGTGTCCTTCCAGTGGAAACGCGGCAAGCTGACCCAGTGTGAGGTGCGTTCGACCCTCGGTGGCCCGTGCCGGATCCACGGACCTGGTCTCCCGTCCGTAGAGCTGAGCACCGACCCGGGGAAGATCTATCAGGTTCCCGTGAGAGAAGAGTGAATCACCATTCGAGGCGAACGAAGAAAAGCTCGATTGCCGTGCTCTCTCGCACAGGAACAGGGGTTCTCGACATTCTGGAGGAGCCTTAGGACTCTCGTTCGTCCTATCACTCATCAAACCTGGGAGGGTCTTCGATGACCAAGATGAAAAAGCAGGCAGCGTCTCCTGGTTGTGAGCCGGGAGCGGAACTCTCCAGCGAGCAGATTGAGGCCAAGGCGCACGAACTGCTGGCGCAGCTCACGTTGGATGAAAAAATCGAGATGATGGATGGCGATGTGCGCTTTCTGGCCTGGGCTGCTGGAAATGATGGGCGGGGGATACGCCGATCATCCGTGGAATGCGGGCGTCATTTCCCGCCTGGGTATCCCCGGCATCCGTTTTGCGGACGGCCCCCGCGGCGTGGTAATGGAGGGAGCTACCACTTTCCCGGTTTCCATGGCCCGAGGCGCGGCGTGGGACGTGGCCCTGGAAGAACGCATCGGTGACGTCATCGGGCGCGAGTTGCGCGCGCTGGGCGGCACCCTGTTCGGCGGGGTCTGCATCAACCTGCTCCGCCATCCGGCCTGGGGACGCGCCCAGGAAACCTATGGCGAGGACCCGTACCATCTGGGTGAGATGGGCGCCGCACTCACCCGGGGCGTGCAGCAACACGCCATGGCCTGTGTGAAGCACTATGCGCTCAACTCAATGGAGAATGCCCGTTTCAAGGTCAATGTGCGCATCAGCCCCAGGGCGCTCCACGAGATTTACCTGGCCCACTTTAAGCGCGTGGTGGACGAAGGGGTGGCGGCGGTGATGAGCGCCTACAACAGCGTCAACGGGGAATGGTGCGGGCAGAACAAGGTCTTGCTGACCGACATCCTCAAGAAGCAGTGGGGCTTTGCGGGGTACGTGTTGTCCGACTTTATGTTTGGCATGCGCGATGCCAAAAAAGCGGCGCTGGCCGGGCAAGACCTGGAAATGCCTTTTCAAATGCACTATCACCAACACCTGAAACGCCTGGTCGAGAACGGCCAAGTCCCGCTAGAGCGAGTGGATGATGCCGTGTTACGCCTGCTGCGCCAACAACTGCGCCTGGTCCGGCCAAATGGCTACGATGCAGTCGCAGGTCGGCAGCGAGAGCCACCGCGCGCTGGCGCGGGAAGCGGCGGACAAGTCCATTGTGCTGCTGCAAAACAAGGGAGATCTGCTCCCGCTGCGGGATTTGAAGAAAATAGCCGTGATTGGCCGGCTGGCCGATACGCCCAACACCGGCGACACCGGTTCCAGCAGCACCCGCCCCGCGTACGTGGTGACCCCGCTGGCCGGGATTCAGGCCGCGCTCAAGGGCCAGGCGGACGTGCTGCACGACGACGGCAGCGATCTTGAGCGAGCCGCGGCCACAGCCCGGGCCGCCGACGCGGTCGTGCTGGTGGTGGGCTACACCCATAACGACGAAGGCGAGTTTCTTGATCCGAACACGATGCAAGACCTGGCTCCGCTGTTTCCCCCTCCTGCCCCGGAGGAGGCGCCTATTGCCCAGGGGTTCATGCAGGGCATGGCCGGACAGCCGGCCGATGCATTCTTGACCGGCGGCGACCGTGACCGGCTCACCCTGCACCCTGACGATGAGGAGTTGATCCTGTGACACCGCCTTCCTCTCCACGCTGCCCCACAGGCCTACCGCTACGCCGTGCCCGACGCCTGGTACAAGGACTACCACGTCCGCCGGTACGGCTTCCACGGCACCAGCCACCGCTACGTCACGCTGCGGGCGGCCGAACTGCTGGGCAAGAACGCTCGACCAGGTCAACCTGATCACCTGCCACCTGGGCAACGGCTGCTCGATGACGGCCGTCGCCGGCGGCAAGGCCGTGGACCACTCCATGGGCCTGACCCCGCTGGAGGGGCTGGTCATGGGCACGCGCAGCGGCGACATCGACCCGGCCGTGGTGTTCTACATGGCCCGGCACGCCGGGCTGTCGCTGGAGCAGGTGGACGTGGCGCTGAACAAGCAGTCGGGGCTGCTGGGCGTCGTCGGGCGGTCAGCAACGACATGCGCGACTGCCTGGCGGCCGCCGAGGACGGCAACGACCGCGCCGCGCTGGCCGTGGAACTGTTCGTCTACCGCGTGGTCAAGTACATCGGCGGCGTACTTCGCCGATCCTGCCCGGCTGCGACGCGGTGGTGCTGACCGGCGGCATCGGCGAGAACTCCGTGCCGGTGCGGCGGATGATCTGCCAGCGGCTCGAGCGCCTGGGCGCGGTGCTGGACGACGCCCGCAACGAGCCGACCGTCCGCGGCCAGGCCGGGCCGATCACGACCGACGGCTCCGCGCTGCCGGTCTGGATCATCCCCACCGACGAGGAACTGATGATCGCCCGCGACACGCGGACAATCGTTCAGGCGTGAACGTGACCGCGAGAGCCGCTCTCTCACCCCTCTCCCTGCGGGAGAGGGTAGGGTGAGGGCGGGGCGGCCATTGCTCCGCGAATACAGCTTGACATCTCGCATTGAGCCATCGAATACTGAGGGCATGGACGAGGCAATTCCACCCAAGAAGCGGCGGCGGGGCAGGAAGGCGCTGATTGTCCTGGCGTGCCTTCTCCTGGCCGTCTTGGTTGCCCGGCTTATCTGGGGGTTCTGGGCAGACAGCGTATTGCGGCAAGAGATAGCCGCCATCGCCGCCCGCGGGGAGAAACTCGCCTGGAAGGACCTTGCCCCCCAGCCCATCCCCGACGAGCAGAACGCGGCAGAGGTGTACAAGCCGCAGGCGAGGCCGCATTTTATGGACCTAAATTAGACTTTATGGCTAAAGATGCGATTGGGAGAGAATGGCAAGTAGCGACAATCCAGATTGATATGAATCTGCCAGAGCGGTTTGATTTGTTTTGATAAATGAAAAAAGGAGAAAAAGAACGAATTGTAATGCTTCATGCCGCGATTATGGGCTCGATTGACAGATTTTTATCCATTTTAATTGAACACACAGCCGGAAATTTTCCTCTCTGGCTCTCGCCGATACAAGTGAAAGTAATTCCAGTTCGAGAAAATCATAATGAATACGCGAAGGGGGTTTTTGAATTACTGAAAGAAAATAATATCCGCGCAGAATTGGATGACGCAGACTCAAATCTTGGCGGAAAAGTCCGTGATGCTAAAAATAACAAAATTCCATACTGGATTGTTATCGGGGATAAAGAAATGGAAGCTAAAAAAGTAACATTGGAATCCCGTGATGCTGGACAGTTTGGCCAAATCTCTAAAGAAGAATTGCTTAAAAAACTCTTGGAGGAAATTAAAAATAAGAAATAGTTTTTTAAATATCAATCTCGGCTAATTTTGCATTGGATTGAATGAAAGATTTTCGAGGAGGAACTTCGGAGCCCATTAGAATATCAAAAATTTTATTGGCTTCTTCGGCATCATCAATATTTACTTTTTTGAATACTCGGTGAGCAGGATCCATCGTCGTCTCCCAAAGTTCTTCCGGATTCATTTCTCCGAGACCTTTATAGCGTTGAATATGAATTTTGTTTGATTTAGCTTTATTTCTGTCCTTCGTCTATTCACCTTCGGCTTCCTCGCTCGTCAAATCTTCAGCTTCCACTTTTTGTATTTCACTCACATCAGCATCTTTGCCAATAATTTTAATTTTTTCCTCATCGGTATAAGCATAAAAAATTTCTTTGCCTTTTTTTATTTTATAAAGTGGGGTTGGGCAATATAAATATATCCAGCATCAATAACTGGCCTGAAATATCTATAGAAAAGAGTCAAAATAAGCGTACGAATGTGTGCGCCGTCAACATCGGCATCGGTCGCAATAATTATTTTATGATAACGCATTTTTTCAAAATCAAAAGTATCTCCGATGGAAGTACCCAGAGCAATAACAAGATATTTAATTCTTTTGAAGCAAGCATTTTATCAATGCGCGCTCTTTCAACATTCAAAATTTTTCCGCGCAGAGGCAAAATAGCTTGGGTGCGTCCTGTCTCTGCCTTTTTTGGCGGAACCACCAGCTGAATCTCCCTCCACAATAAATAATTCCGATTCTTCGGCTGCATTTGCTCTGACAATCGGCCAGTTTCCCCGGAAGAGTCATGCCTTCCAGCGCTCCTTTTCGAAGAATTGAATCTTTGGCCGCTTTGGCCGCTTTTCGAGCTCTTAGGGCCAAGAATAGACTTATTGATAATAGCTTTTGCATCATCAGGATTTTCTTCTAAGAAAGGTCAAAAGCTTCCCCAAAAACAGTCGCCACGGCTCCTTGAGCTTCCATACTGCCAAGTTTGGCTTTGGTTTGTCCTTCAAATTGTATTTCTCGGAGTTTTACCGAAATAACCGCAGTCAACCCTTCCAAAACATCATCTCCAGTAAAACCACCTTCGGATTCTTTGATCATTTTATTTTTTTTGCAGTAAGTATTTAAAGTTCTGGTAAGAGCTGTCTTAAAACCGGTGATATGTGTTCCTCCTTCTCCGTTATAAATATTGTTGGCAAAAGGAATGATGCGGTCTATAATATCATCTACATATTGCAGAGCTATTTCAACGCCGACATCGTCCAATTCTTTTTCAACATAAAAAATATTATTCT